>NZ_JABFCN010000019.1 GCF_013087515.1 Rhizobium sophorae
GCCATGCTCGCTTTGGCCGCAACAATCCTATGGCTCAGATAAGTGTCCACAGCTCCTAGCGGGCGCTCAGGCCCGAAAGAATGAGACGCAAACCCAGGCCGCCCATGACGGCACCGGCGGCCCGGTCGATCCAGCCCTTGGCGGCAAGATAGAGGCGCCGCGGATGGCGGGCCGAAAAAGCGAAGGCCACGATCGAATACCACCCCGCCTCCACGGCAAAGACGCCGAGCGGCAGCGCGACGATGAGATCGAGGGGCACCGTTCTCGGCAGAAGTGCCGCAAAGAGGCTGGCATAGACGATGATGGTTTTCGGGTTGCTGAGCTGGGTCAGCAGCGCAGTCATGAAGCTCAATCTCAGCGCACGGTTGCCGTTGACGGCGTCAGCGACTTCGAGCGGCTCACCGGCGCTCCTCCAGATATTGACCGCGATATAGACGAGATAGGCGCCGCCTGCGACCTTTAGCAGGACATAGAGCCATTCGAACTGAGACAGCAGCGCCGTCAGCCCGGCCAGCGCCAGCACGGCAAAAACGACACCGCCGGCGCCCATGCCGAGTGCGGCCGCAAGGCCATCCAGCCTGGAACGCGAGATAGCGATCCTGGAGACGACGACGAAGCTCGGGCCGGGGCTCATCGCGCCGACGGCCAAGGCTGCCATGATGCTGATGAAAATGCCGGCAGAAGACATCGGAAACCTCTCTCTTGGATTGAACGAGCGCCAAGGGCACTGCGCTTGCATCCGCGCGCTGATGGTCGTCCATCCCATTTACCAGCTATGCCGGCGGCGGTCACGCGTGTTTGAAGCTGCAGATCGGACCGTCTTCGAGGCAACATCGTCTCTGCCGAAGGCGGCATCCGCTTTCCGGGGCCGGCGCAACCTTCAGAATTTGTCTGCCACCTGAATGCCGGCCGGACCGAGAATAACGGCGATCAGCACCGGCAGGAAGAACAGGATCATCGGCACCGTCAGTTTCGGCGGCAGCGCGGCCGCCTTCTTTTCCGCTTCGTTCATGCGCTCGTCGCGTCCTTCCTGGGCGAGAACGCGCAACGCCTGCGCGACCGGCGTGCCGTAGCGATCGGCCTGGATCAGCGCCTGAGTCACCGAACGCACCAGCTCGATCTGGGTGCGGGTGGCGAGATTTTCGAGCGCCACGCGGCGATCCGGCAGGAAGGAGAGCTCGGCTGTGGTCAGCACCATCTCCTCGGCGAGCGCCGGCGACTGCTCGCCGAGTTCTTCCGACACACGGCGCATCGCGGCCTCGATCGAGATGCCGGATTCGACGCAGATCAGCATCAGGTCCAACGCATCCGGCCAGGCGCGCTTGATCGAGTGCTGGCGCTTGCCCATACGGTTGGAGATATAGATGTTCGGCGCATAGAAGCCGAGATAACCGACGCCGATGACGGCGAAGAGGCGGATCGGCGTGCCCTTTTCGGCGAGATTGCCGAGGCCGAAGACCCAGAAGGCAGCAAGCGCCAGGAAAAGGAAAGGCAGCAGGAAACGTGCCACGAGGAAGGTATTCAGCGCATTCTCCGAACGGAAGCCGGCGGCACGCAGCTTGTTGACCGTGTTTTCGTCGACCAGCGCCTTGCGCAGGTTGAAGCGCTCGACGATCTGACGTACCGAGCGATTGTTCTGGCTCCTGAGCGAGGCCTTGCCGGCGCCGGTTTCCGTGTTCATACGGGCGCGTTCGCGGGCACGGATCTGCTCGCGCTCTGTGGAAACAGCCTTCATGCGCTTGTTCAGGTCGCCGCGCTCGAAGAAAGGAACGGCAATCGTGTAAAAAGTGGCGAAGACGGCGATCGCGACGAGAAGGGCGATCAGCATGCTCGGATTGGTCAGCGTTGCGGCAAGATCCTGCGACATGGTGCTTCCTTCCGGCTAGATGTCAAAATTGACCATGTTGCGCATGACGAAGATGCCGATCGACATCCAGATCGCCGAGACACCCATGATGAAATGGCCGCGCGGATCGGTGAAAAGGATCATCATGTAGTTCGGCGACGTCATGTAGACGAGGGTCGCGACGATGAAGGGCAGAGCCCCGATGATGACGGCCGACGCCTTGGCTTCCATCGAGAGCGCCTGGACCTTGGCCTTCATCTTCCTGCGCTCGCGCAGCACCTTGGAGAGGTTGCCGATCGCTTCCGACAAATTGCCGCCGGCCTGCGACTGGATGGCGATGACGATGGCGAAGAAGTTGACTTCCTGGAGCGGCATGTGGATCGTCATGCGGGCGCAGGCGTCGGGAATGCTGAGGCCTACCTGCTGCGCCTCGATCACCCGCAGGAACTCGCTCTTGACAGGCTCGGTGCCTTCGGTGGCGATAAGGCGGATAGCATCGTTGAGCGGTAGGCCTGATTTGATCGAGCGCGTGATGACGTCAAGCGCATTGGGGAGCTCGTTCAAAAACTTGGTCTGGCGACGCTTGATCAGGAAGCCGACGACCCAGCGCGGCAGGCCGAGACCGGCAACGACGGCGATACCGACCATGACCATCCACGATGCGCCGACGACCAAGGCGACAAGCATCAGAAGAGAGGCGAAGACGGCACTGATGAGATAGAATTTCGCCGCCGTGATCGTCAGGCCGGCCTGCACCAGCCGCGATTTCATCGACACGGTCTTCTTGGTCTTCTGGCGCTTTTCCAGATCCTTCAGATTGTCCTGCACCGATTTACGGCGCTTCGACAGCTCCTGCACCCGGTCACGGGCAGCCTTGACCTTGACCCGGTCGCTTTCGGCCGATTTGACACGATTGATCCGGCTTGCCGATTTCTTGTCGGCCTCGATCTTGGAAAACAACAGCGCATAGGCGACCGCCGCCGCGGAGACGGCGGCGAGGACGACTATTGCCAGGACTATGGGATCGAACCCGAACATATCGCCTATTCCTTCGTTTTCGCTTCCATCGCGTCGAGGGCGGCGGCAAGACGCTTTTCCTCATTGAAGTAGCGGGCGCGATCCCAGAAATGCGGCTTGCCGACGCCGGTCGACATATGCCGGCCGATCAGGCGGCCATTCGCATCCTCGCCTTCGATCTCGTAGCGCATCAGATCCTGAGTGATAATGACGTCGCCTTCCATGCCGATCACCTCGGTGATCTGGGTGATGCGGCGCGAACCGTCGCGAAGGCGCGCCGCCTGAATGACGACGTCGACCGAGCTGGAGATGATCTCGCGCACCGTCTTTGCCGGCAGGGCGAAACCACCCATGGCGATCATCGATTCGATACGGCTAAGGCATTCGCGCGGCGTATTGGCGTGGATGGTGCCCATCGAGCCGTCGTGACCGGTATTCATCGCCTGCAGCAGGTCGAAGACCTCCGGTCCGCGCACTTCGCCGACGATGATGCGCTCGGGACGCATACGCAGGCAGTTCTTGACGAGATCGCGCATGGTGATCTCGCCCTCGCCTTCGATATTCGGCGGGCGCGTTTCGAGACGGACGACATGCGGCTGCTGCAACTGCAGTTCTGCCGTATCCTCGCAGGTGATGACGCGCTCGTCCCTGTCGATATAATTGGTGAGGCAGTTCAGAAGCGTGGTTTTGCCCGAGCCGGTGCCGCCTGAAATGACGACATTGCAGCGCACGCGCCCGATGATCTGCAGCACGGTTGCGCCTTCCGGCGTGATCGCGCCGAAACGGACGAGTTGATCGAGCGTCAGCTTGTCCTTCTTGAACTTGCGGATGGTGAGCGCCGGCCCGTCGATCGACAGCGGCGGCGCGATGACGTTGACGCGCGAACCATCCGGCAGACGGGCGTCGCAGATCGGGCTCGATTCGTCGACGCGGCGGCCGACCTGGCTGACGATGCGCTGGCAGATCGAGAGAAGCTGTGCATTGTCGCGGAAGCGAATCTCGGATTCGATCGTCTTACCGCCGACTTCGATGAAAGTCTGGCCGGCGCCGTTGACCATGATGTCGGCAATGTCGTCGCGCGCCAGCAGCGGCTCCAGCGGGCCGTAGCCGAGGACGTCGTTGCAGATATCCTCGAGCAGTTCTTCCTGCTCGGAGATCGACATCGCAAAGTTCTTGATGGTGATGATGTCGTTGACGATGTCGCGGATTTCCTCGCGCGCACTTTCGCCGTCGAGCTTGGAGAGCTGCGAGAGATCGATCGTGTCGATCAGCGCGGAAAAGACCTGCGCCTTGGTGTCGTAATATTCATCGGTGCGGGCCGGGCGCTTGCGCTGCGGCGTCTGCATCGGCGGCGGCGTCGCCTGCTGGCGTGCGGACTCGCGCGAGGGTTCGACCAGAATGGAGGGGGAAGAGGTCGCAGGGGCGGCGGCCGGAACCGGCGGCGGCGGAGCAATCGCCCCTCCCACCTTTCCGGAACCTTCGTTTCCGCGTTTTCCAAACATGCCAGTCGATCCAATCTGCTCGTTCTAGAGCATTTCCCGATCTCTCCGAGTCACGGAAATGCTCTCTCTTTTTGTTTTCACGCAATTCCGGAGGCAAAACCGCTGCCCGCTTTTGCTGGAATTGCTCATCGTCTACTTGCGCTTCAGGAGGCCCAGCAGGCCGCCCTTCTTCGCCTTCTTGATCGCGACACGGCCGGTGACGATGTGCGATATCTGCGAAAAGGTTTCCGCCGTCGGCGACTTCGGGTCGACTTCGGAGATCATCCGGCCGCTGTTGGCGGCGTTGCCGAAGAGATTTATGTCGAAGGGGATGATCGCGATCGGATCGATCTCCAGCGGCTCACAAAAATCCGACGGCGAAATCTCCGGCCGTTTCGGCATACCGACCTGATTGAGGATGAGATGCGGCGGCCGGTCGTTCGGCCGCATCTTGCGCAGCGCGTCCAGCATGTTCTTGGCGTTGCGCAGATTGGCGAGATCGGGAACCGCTGCGATGACCACCTCGTCGACGCTCGATAGCACCGAGCGCGTCCATTCCGACCATGCATGCGGAACATCGAGCACGGTGACGGGCGCGCTACGCTGCAGGACGTCGAGCACCGGCTGGAAGGCCTGGCCGTCGAAATCATAGGCACGGTCGAGCAGCGAGGGTGCAGCAAGCAGCGACAGATGCTCGGAGCATTTCGTCAGCAGCCGGTCGAGGAAGACCTCGTCCAGACGATCGGGTGCGAAGACCGCTTCGGCGATGCCCTGGGCCGGATCCTGGTCGAAGTCGATGTTCGCCGTGCCATAGGGCAGGTCGAGATCGGCGAGGATCGTCTCGGTGGAGAAGAGATTGGAAATGCCGAAGGCGCAATTATGCGCGATGGTCGAGGCGCCGGTGCCGCCCTTCGAGCCGATAAAGGCGATGCTGCGGCCGAGCGGCTCGGCGTCAGGATCGACGAAGATCGAGGCCATCGCCGTAAGGATATCGGGCATGGCGACGGGCTGGACCATATATTCGGAAATGCCGTTGCGGATGAGCTCGCGGTAAAGCCCGATATCGTTGTAATAGCCGATAATGACGACCTTGGTCGTCGGATCGCAGACTGCGGCGAGCGGCGCGAGTTCGCCGAGCAGGTTCGCGGCATTCGCCTTGGTCTCGAGGATGATGAGGTTCGGCGTCGGGGCGCCGGAAAACATATTGGCGGCAGCGGCGATGCCGCCGCTGGTGATGCGCATGCTGACTTTCGCCACGCGCCGATCATTGGCGCAGCGTTCCATGACATGCTGCAAGGCCTCGCTCTCGCAGAAGGCATGGACAGAGATGCGCGGCAGCGGCCGCATGTTTTCCAGATCCGCCATGCGCACCGCCTCCTCGGCGTTGCGAAGCTCGCTGGGATTCCTGATTTCGTATTCGATCGCGCTCATCGTTCCGTTCCGCCTCAGAATCCGCCGTCGCCGGCATCTTCGATCGTCGTCGTCGTCGTCCGGTATTCCTGGATCGCATTGTTGCGCCGCTGCGCATCGATCGGGGTCATGCCGCGGGGCGCCACCAGATCCTCCGGATTGGCGATCTGGGCGGCAAGGTTGTTCTGCGAGGCGCAGCCGAAATTATAGTAGTTCTGGTTGGTCAAATCGTTCGATATGTCCTTCGGCCATTGACCGCATTGCGTGGTGACCGCGGTGGTGCCGGTAAAGCTCAGCCGGATCGGGGCCGCATCGCCGGGACCGACCGCGACATAGGAGGTGTTGACGATTTTCGAGCTTGCGATCCCCCTCGATGTCAGCTCGGCACGGACCTGATTGCGCAACTGATAGGCTGCCGCCGAATTGGGCGAGCCTTGCGGCGACAGCACGTAAACCGGCCCCGAGGCGCGCGAGATGTAGTTTGCGGCAAAGCCGCGGATGAGGTCGCGCTGGGCGATGGTCAGGCGGCGATCGGTGGAGGCGACGGGTATATCCACCGTCTGCTCCGCTTCCGTGACGATAATCGGGTGGCGGGCGCGGTAATCGTCCGGAATGCCGCCGGTCGTCAGCTGGTCATGCGGGCCGGCGCATCCGGAAAGTATCGCCACCGAAATGGCGACCGTGGCAAAAACCGCCTTCGAGAGTCCGAGGCGGGGTGTCATCGCATTCATATGGGCCATCGCCTGATCTCTGTTTTCTGCCATCGCTGCCGCTCGCGCCCCGCTCATTTGTAGATGAACCCGATCGAGCCGTGGAACTGCGCATCGGCGACGGGCGCCTCGCGGCGGCCATAGACCTTGTTGACACGGTTGAGGAAGAAGGTCGCACCGTCATTCTCAGGGCTGAAATTGTCGTCCGGCCGGTTGAGCTGATTGCGCGCCACCGGGCGCACCAGATAGGGTGTTGCGATGATGACGAGTTCGGTTTCCTGACGCTCGAACCCCTTCTGGCGGAAAAGTGTCCCGAGCAGCGGGATCTTCGAAACGCCGGGTGTGCCGCCCATCGTCTGGGAAACATTGTCGCGGATAAGGCCGGCCAGCGCGATCGAACCGCCCGAGGGCAGCTCCACCGAAGTCTCGGCCGACCGGCGCTGATAAGTGGCGTTGCCGCTGCCGGCCACTGGCTCCGAAACATTGGTCTTGATTTCAAGAGCAATGCGTCCCGATGACAGTACGACCGGTTTGAAGGCGAGGCTGATACCGTAGTTAAATGGCGTGACAGTGACGTTGCCGTCGCTGTCGGTCGTCGAATAAAGCTGCTGGCCACCGGAATTGAAGGTCGCGGCCTGACCCGATATCGCCGTCAGCGTCGGTTCGGCGAGCGTCTTGACGACCTTGGCCTGTTCCAGCGCGTTGAGGTAAGTCGAAATGTCGTATTTGCCGATCGAGCTCTTGAAGAGCGCCGCCAGGCCGCCGCCGACCGTCGCTGTTGCGCTGTCGGCGCTCGGACTGCCGAGCTGGGCGACCGTCATACCGGAGGAATTGGAAACCAGATTGTCGAAGCCGAGCTGCTTCAGTACCTCGCGGCGGACCTCGGCGATGGTTACCTTGAGGGTGACCTGGTCCTCGCCCTCGATCTGCAGGAGGTTGACGACCTGTGAGGTCTGGCGACCTTCGGCAAAGAGCGCCACCGAGCTGTCGCCGCCGGTGCCGGATGCCGTTTCGGTTCTAGTCGTCGCCTCGCCGCCCTTGAGGAAAACCTGCGCCAGATCGGCCGCCTGCGTGGCATCCTGTGGCGTGCGCACCGTGCCGGTCAGCACGATGTTGTCGGAGACGATTTCGACGTTGATATTGGAGTCGCGAATGAAGCGGCGGAGATTGACTTCGAGGCCGGAGACGTCGCGTTCGATCTCGATATCGAGATTGACGATCTCCTGTCCACCGGCGCCGAAGACGAAGATATTCGTCTGACCGACCTTCTTGCCGAACAGGTAGATGCGCCGCGAAGTGCGGGTCACGGCATCGGCCATCGTCGGATCGGAGACGAGGATATCATGCGCATCCTCCGGCAGATCGACGACGACGGCCTTATTGAGCCCGAGCTTCAGCCGACGATGAGCATTGGAACCGGTCTGCGAGATCCGGACCAGGCTATCGGAATCGGCGCGCGCCTCACCTGCTCCGAAAAGCGGGGCGAAAGAGGCCGGCGCCATGCCTGAGAGGCCGACTGCCAGCGAAAGGCAGCCTGTCAGGAGAGGTCCGGCGCGCCGCGTTGAATTGCCCATTTGCACGTCCCTTACTCCGCCTTCGGCGCGGCGCCGGCATCCGTGACGATGGCGCCCGATTTGATGACCTGGATGATCGCACTGCCGTTGTCGCCGCTCAGCAGATAGTCGGCGGCACTGGTGTCTTGCTCCTGCGCATCGGCGACCGAGCGCAGCGCCAGCGACAGCCGGTCCGCCATCTGCTGGGCGACGGCAAGGACCTTCGTTTGATCGGGCGTGAGTTCGAGCGTCGCGGTCGTGCCGACCACCGATTTCGAGCCGTCGTCCTTTTCCTGGATCTGCTGGTCGATGGCGAGGACGCGGACATTGCTTAGCACGGTTTCGGTGATGAGCTTGTCGGCCTCAGCGCCCTTGCGGACCATGATGACGTCGACGCGATCATTCGGCAGGATGAAACCGCCGGCGCCGGTTGCCACCGATATCTCGGTCGCGACGGCGCGCTTGCCGGCCGGTAACAGCGAGGAGAGGATACGACTGCTGGAATCGGCGACCTTTTCCGGCCGGATCGGTTCGCCTTCGAAGATCGGCAGACGCACGACGGCGCCCTGCAGATCCTTGATCGCATCCGGCTTGTCGGCTTCGGTGATGAGGCCGGGGACGACGCCGCCCTGCGGCCAGGCCATCCAATGCACCGACTGGTCGCTCAGCCTTTCGCCAACCGCCAGATTGGCGCTCGAGACGAGGACGTTGACGGTCGGTTCCTTCTCGACGACCGAGCGGACCTGGGTGACGACACCGCCACTGCCCGCCATTTGCATTGCCAGGAGGCCGGCAAGGCCGGCTGCCGCCACGGCGACAGCTAGGATTATAAGGCGGGCCGGTTTCATCGATCATTCCTCAGGGCACTATATGTTCGCCCTGTAGGATGCTCAGCAATTGGTATAATTATGGTTAATGGAATGCTTACATTTTAAGTTAACGGGCATTTAAAATGCCGTTATTTCAGGCTTTCCAGCGCAGCGATGAAGATCGGTGAGGACGGGAAGGCCATGTAGCCGCCGATGGCGATGGCAATGCCATAGGGGATCTTCTTGGCGAGCAGGACCGAGTTCGGCACCGGCAGGCCGATGGCCAGGATGGTGTCCGATTGCGCTCTCACCAGCAGGATCAGCAAGGTGATGAGGCCGCCGATCATGGCGACGTCGGTCATCAGGAAAAGCAGGGATTCGTTCAGACCGAACCAGAGCGCGGTGGCGCTCAACAGCTTGGCGTCGCCGCCGCCCATCACGTTGAAGGCGAAAAGAGCAAAGCAGGCGCTGAAGACGATGGCGGCGCCGGAAAGATGCATGCCGATCATTTCCAGTCCCAAGCCGGAGAACGGCGCGAGGACGAGGAAAGAGGCGATCAGGATCACGGAAATGCGGTTCGGGATCGTCATGGTGAACAGATCGGAGAACGCCGCCATCGCAAGGCAGAGTGGCAGTATCAGGAAAACTGCGGCTGCGATCATGCTCATACCCGATCGTGACTTGATGCGAAAAGGCTCACGGCCGTTCAGCCTGTGAGCCCGCCCGATAGTTCGGCCAGAGCAAATCCGGCCGGCATTCGAATGCCGTTCTGACGATACTTGACTTAGCCGCCACTTGCGGTCTGAGCGCCCGTCATCTTGGTGCTCAAGCCGTTAAACGTGTTGCCGATCTTTTCGCCGAGGGTCGTTGCGCCAGTGATGAGCGCTACGGAAATGAGAGCAGCGATCAGGCCGTATTCGATTGCGGTCGCGCCGGATTCGTCCTTCAGAAAACGGCTAAAAAGCTTGGTCATGGTAACTCCTAACTCCAGTTGATGTTCAGCACGTCCGCCAACTGTTTGCCGTTGATCGGATGACTGCAACCTAGCGAATGGCCGTTTCCATCGGCTTAAGGAAAAGAGTTAACGGCATGTGAAGGAGACAATATGCCCCTGTAGAGTCAGTATTTTCTTATCAGCTTAGTTCAATATTTAACGATATTCGTAGAATAACCGCTGCATTCATCCGGAAATAGCGCATATCCTGTTCCTAACCGAGGCGTGCGCCGGCCGAAGCCGTACCAAATCGGATCATTGCGCCTCATCCCGGAACAGAGTGGTAGGCTTAAGGCTTCGTTCACCAATTTTTTCCATTCTATGCGGATATTGCGCTGTGATCGTGAAAGAGGACCCAATGTCATCGAGCGGCAAAACCATTTTCTTTGCCGGCATGATCGCCGTATTCGGTATTTCGGGAGTGTCCGCAGCCGCAGACGATGACATGTTGCGTGTCTACATGGATCACGCGCGCGTGCTGAAGCTCGATCGCCCTGTCAGCAAGGTGATTGTCGGCAATGCCGCAGTCGCCGATGCGACCGTTGCCGACGCCAAGACCATCGTGCTCACGGGACGCAGCTTCGGCACCACCAATCTGGTTCTCCTCGATGCTGACGGCAACGCAATCCTCGACGAACGCATCCTGGTGTCGATCGACGAGGGCAATACGGTGCGCGTCTACCGGCAGACCCAGCGCTCCGTGCTATCCTGCACGCCGAACTGCGAGCAGCATGCGCAGCAAGCGACCGCGGGCTCACCCTAACGTTCTCTTTTCAACTTCCTCGACCATTCGTTAAAATCGTCGTGTCAGGTTGAAACGGAAAATCAACGAACGGACCTTAGTCTGACGACTGGAAAATGTCGCTCGGATCCAGGCAATGACGGTAATTGATCAGCAGACGGATAAGGGGCGCGCTTTCGTGCCGTTCCGTTTCTTACGGTTTCGCGCTCTCGCCCGCTCGCGCGAGGGTGCTGCGGCGATCGAATTCGCCCTGCTCGCCATTCCCTATTTCCTGGTGATTTTCGCAATCCTCGAAACTTTCGTCGCCTTCGCCGCCGAGGAACTCGTCTCCAATGCCGTCGATACGATGAGCCGCCGGATGCGAACCGGGCAGATCACCTATAATCTCGGCCGCACGACCGATATGAACCAGGCGCAATTCCGCCAGGCTTTCTGCGATGAGATCTCGATCCTGATCCGCTGCTCGGCGACCGAGGTCGCCACGCCGAGCAAGCTGTACCTGGATGTGCAGACGTTCAGCACCTTCTCGGCCATTCCGACGACGATCCCCAAAGTTTCCACCGACAAATATGCCGACATCAACCCGGCGGCCTTCAGATTTACGCCGGGCGGCGCCGGCACCATCAACATGCTGCGCGCCTACTATCGCTGGGACATCACCGCAGATCTGGTTCGGCCTTACATCACCACGATACGTCCCGCCGACGCTTCGATGCCGCGACAATATCTGATCGTCGGGACCGCGGCCTTCCAGAACGAGCAGTATCCATAATGGCGTTGCGCAATCCGTTCACCAGATTTGTCCTGACGGTGCGGCGGCTGGCGCGCGACCGCAAGGGCGCCGGAGCGATCGAATTCGCGATCCTCTTTCCTGTGCTGGTCATGCTCTATATCGGCGCTTTCGAGATCACGGTCGGCCTTAGTGTCAGCAAGCGCGTGACACGCGCCGCAGGAACGGTGGCCGACCTCGTCACCCAGCAGCAATCCGTCACCAAGAGTGCGCTTGCGCAAATGCCATCGGTCGCAAACGCAATCTTCCTGCCCTACAACACGACGTCGCTGACGATGAAGATCACCGGGATTAGCATCGACGCCGGCGCCAATGCGAAAGTGCTCTGGTCCTGGGCGCAAGACGGGACGGTGCCCTATGCCAAGAACGCCGCGGTGAGCGACCTGCCGTCTGATATGAAGACGGCGAACAGTTTCCTGGTCCGCACCGAGCTCAGCATCCCCTATACGATGTTCCTGTTCGCCCCGAACTTCATGCCGGATGGCATGCGCACGATCACCATCAGCCGCAGTTATTTCTACCGCCAGCGGCAAGGCGACTCGATCTCCTGCGGCGACTGCTGACGGCCCTTCCCGCTCTTCTGCCGCATAACTCCCTCAATCGAAATCGATTGGGGAGTTATGCGGTAATTCAAAGTGTTACAGCGTCCTTTGCGCGTCTGAAAAAGACGCGCGGCGCTGTAATTTGCCAAGCCGGCCGCGGCATTATATGGCTGGATCTCAGCCGCCTCCGATATTGCAGAGGCCGGCGATCGGCTCTCTCGGGTGTAAAATGGCGCGTGCCTTTCTTTTTGTTCTGGATTCCTTCGGCGTCGGCGGAGCGCCGGATGCGGCGGCCTATGGCGACGAGGGCGCCGATACGCTTGGCCATATCGCCGAGTTCTGCGCAGCCGGAGCCGCAGACCGCGCCGGATTGCGCGAAGGGCCGCTTTCCCTGCCCAACATGTCGGAACTCGGGCTGATGCAGATCGCGCGGTCCGCCTCCGGCCGGTTTCCGGCCGGAATGCCCGTCCCGGAGAAGGTTTACGGCATTTATGGCGCCGCCACCGAAATTTCCCGCGGCAAGGATACGCCGTCGGGCCATTGGGAGATCGCGGGAACACCTGTCAGTTTCGATTGGGGTTATTTCCCGACGGAGGGAGACGCCTTTCCTCAGGAATTTATCGAGGCATTGTGCAGGGAGGCTGACGTCCCGGGCATTCTCGGCAATTGCCATGCCTCGGGAACGGAGATCATCGCCCGGCTCGGCGAGGAACATATCCGCACCGGCAAGCCGATCTGCTACACCTCCTCGGATTCCGTCTTCCAGGTCGCGGCGCACGAGGTGCATTTCGGTCTCGATCGCCTGCTCGCCTTCTGCCGTTTGGCCCGGGGGCTGCTCGATCCCTACAATATCGGCCGCGTCATCGCCCGGCCTTTCATAGGCCAGTCGGCCTCCACTTTCCAGCGCACCGGAAACCGGCGCGACTTCTCCGTGCTGCCGCCGGAGCCGACGCTGCTCGACCGGCTGATCGAGCACGGCCGGCAGGTGCATGCTGTGGGAAAGATCGGCGACATCTTCGCGCATCAGGGCATTTCCAGGGTCATCAAGGCAAATGGCAACGAGGCGCTGATGGATGCGTCGCTCTCGACGATCGATGAGGCTGAGGATGGCGATCTCGTTTTCACCAATTTCGTCGATTTCGACATGATCTACGGCCATCGCCGCGACGTGCCGGGTTATGCCGCGGCACTCGAAGCTTTCGATGCACGCTTGCCCGACGTTCACAGGAAACTGAAGCCCGGCGATCTTGTCGTGCTCACCGCCGATCACGGCTGCGATCCGACCTGGCGCGGCACGGACCATACGCGCGAGCGCGTGCCTGTCATCGCCTATGGACCTGGCATCCGGTCGCGTTCGATCGGCGTGCGCCGCAGCTATGCCGATATCGGCGAGAGCATCGCCCGGCATCTCGGCATTCCGGCCGGAGCGCACGGAAGGAGTTTTCTGTGACATCGCATTTGAAGAAGGTCGAACTGCACTGCCATCTGGAGGGTGCGGCACCTCCAGCTCTGACCGCGGCGCAGGCGCAGAAATACGGCGTCGACATCAGCGCTGAGCTTCGCGACGGAGCCTATGTCTGGCATGATTTCGCAAGCTTCCTCGAATGTTACGACAAGGTTTCCGAGGTCTACAAGACCGAGGAGGACTATGCGCTGCTGACCGAAACCTATCTAGACGAACTCGCCGGCATCGATACGATCTACAGCGAGCTCATCGTTTCGCCCGACCACGGCAAGCGCATCGGGCTGGGCGCCGATGCCTACATATCAGGTATCTGCGAAGGCATCCGGCGGGCCAGGGAAAAGAGCGGCATCGAGGCCCGGCTGATCGTCACCGGCGAGCGGCATTTCGGTCCGGAGAGCGTGATAGGTGCTGCCGAATATGCGGCAAAGGCCGGCAATCCTTTGATTACCGGCTTCAACCTTGCCGGCGAGGAGCGCATGGGCCGTGTGGCCGATTATGCCCGCGCCTTCGATATCGCCCGCGATGCCGGCCTCGGGCTCACCATCCATGCCGGCGAGGTCTGCGGCGCCTTCAGCGTCGCCGACGCGCTCGATGCCGTGCGCCCCTCGCGCATCGGCCACGGCGTACGCGCCATCGAGGATCTCGATCTGGTAACGCGGCTTGCCGATCTCGGCACCGTGCTCGAGATCTGCCCAGGCTCCAATATCGCGCTCGGGGTCTTTCCCGATTTCGCGTCCCATCCGCTGCGCCGGCTGAAGGAAGCAGGCGTGCGGGTGACGATCAGCTCGGATGATCCGCCTTTCTTTCATACCTCGCTCAAGCGGGAATACGAACTTGCGGCCGGGACTTTCGGCTTCAGCGACGCCGAGATCGATGCCATGACGCGCACGGCGATTGAAGCGGCCTTCGTCGACGATGAGACACGCAAGGCCCTGCTCGCCCGAATTTGAGGGCTAGAGACTGGGGATGATCGGCGCAAATTGACCGCCACTCTTGCGGTCCAGCCGATTTCCGTGAAAGAAACATTCGATAGAAAGAATGAAAGGCTTCCCCATGGACGGCGTCACGGTCATCGATCATCCGCTTGTGCAGCACAAGCTCACCATCATGCGGCGCAAGGAGACATCGACGGGAAGTTTCCGGCGCTTGCTGCGCGAAATCTCGACGCTGCTTTGTTACGAGGTCACCCGAGACCTCGAACTGACGATGGAAACGATCGAGACGCCGCTGCAAACGATGGAATCGCCGATCCTCGAGGGCAAGAAGCTGGTCTTCGCCTCGATCCTACGCGCCGGCAACGGGCTGCTCGAAGGCATGCTCGATCTCGTGCCTTCCGCGCGCGTCTCGCATATCGGCGTCTACCGCGACCACGAGACGCTGCAGCCGGTCGAATATTACTTCAAGGCGCCGGAAGACGTGGCCGAGCGGCTGATCATCGTCGTCGACCCGATGCTTGCGACCGGCAATTCCTCGATCGCGGCGATCGACAAGCTCAAGGAACGCGGCGCCCACAATATCCGCTTCCTCTGCCTGCTTGCCGCCCCGGAAGGCATCCGCAACTTCCGCGCCGCGCATCCCGATGTTCCGGTCTTTACCGCGTCAATCGACAGTCATCTCAACGAAAAGGGCTACATCATGCCCGGCCTCGGTGATGCTGGCGACCGCATGTACGGCACCAAGTAGTTTCAGCCTTCCTTTACCAAATCGAAAGACTTTACGGCCCGGAGGTTCATTCCGGGCCTTTTGGCGTCGACATTAGCAACTTATCAGCACTTGAGGTTTAGCAAGCTTGGAGCATGAGGCCCTGCATGAAGCCGGGTTTATACAGGAAGGATTTCTGTTTCATGCTCGTGCGTACCGTCCTATTCGCCAGCATCGCCGCAGCGCTCGCCACACAGGTGCCTTCCTTCTTTGGAAGCACCAGCCAGCAGCCCGCTGACGCTCTCTCCGCCAATTTCGTATCGACCGAAACCGAGCAGCCGGTCGCACCGGAGCCCGTCTACGGCAGCAATGCGATCCGTCTGCAGGCCGATTCGCAGGGCCACTATACCGGCAGCTTCAAGATCAACGGCAAGCCGGTGCAGGGTCTGATCGATACCGGCGCCACCTATGTGGCGCTCAACGAGACGCTCGCCCGCCGGCTCGGCTACACCGCCAACCAGCTCGATTTCCGCTACGGGGTGAATACCGCGAACGGCCAGACGAAGGCAGCACACGTGACGCTCGACCGGGTCGAGATCGGCGGCATCCGCGTGCGTGAGGTCGAAGCCTTCGTCCTGAAGGACAATTCGCTGACGACGACGCTGGTCGGCATGAGCTTCCTGCAGAAGCTCGCCTCCTATTCCGTCGCCGACGGTTCGCTCAGCCTCAAGCAGTAAACCGCGTCAGATCAGGCCCGCAATGACCGGTGTCAGCTCCGGCTTGTCCTCGGTAATGCGGTAGTGCGCGGCAAGTCCCGCAGCCGCCCTTTCCGCCGCGGCTTCGTCGGCGGCGTGAACCATCGCGATCGGTTCGCCGGCATTGACGCGGGTGCCGAGCGGCAGGAGTTCGGAAAAGCCGACGCGATGATCGATCCGGTCTGCCGGATGGCGTCTTCCGCCGCCGAGGTCGATGACGCTGACGCCGATACCACGCGTATCGCAGGCGGCAAGCCAGCCGGACCGGGCGGCCGGAACAGGCTTTTCGACCGGCGCCCTGGCCAGGTATCGGTCAGGGTTTTCGATGAGATCGCCCGGGCCTCCGAGCATCGATACCATGCGCGCGAAGACCTCTGCCGCCTTTCCCGATGACAGGGCCTGACGCGCCATCCTCTCTGCTTCATCGGGCGAAGCGGCGATGCCGGATTTCACCAGCATCTCGGCGGCGAAGGCAAGAACGACGGTCTCAAGCCGCGTGTCTGCCTTTCTACCCGCCAGGAAATCCAGGCAGTTGCGCATCTCGACGGCATTGCCGGCACTATCGGCAAGCGGCTGGTTCATGTCGGTGATCAAGGCCGAAGTCTTCACCCCGGCGCCATTGGCGACCTCGACCAGCGACTTCGCGAGGATCTCTGCCTGGCCGCGATCCGCCATGAAGGCGCCGTTGCCGACCTTGACGTCAAGCACCAGCGTCTGAAGCCCCGCCGCAAGTTTCTTCGAGAGGATCGAGGCGGTGATGAGGGGAATGGAATCGACGGTGGCGGTCACGTCGCGCACGGCATAGAGCCTGCCGTCGGCGGGCGCCAAAGTGCCGGTCTGGCCGATGATGGCGCATCCCGCCTCCTTCACGACCTTGTGGAACAGGTTCGCATCCGGGGTGATCATATAGCCGGGAATGGATTCGAGCTTATCCAGCGTGCCGCCGGTATGGCCGAGGCCGCGCCCGGAGATCATCGGAACGGCGAGGCCGCAGGCGGCGGCGATCGGCGCCAGCATCAGCGAAACATTGTCGCCGACGCCGCCGGTCGAATGTTTGTCGGCGATCGGGCGATCGATATCGGCCCATTGCAGCCTGTCACCGGAATCGGCCATCGCCAGCGTCAAGGCCACGATTTCGGCCCGTGACATGCCCTTGAACCAGACGGCCATGGCGAATGCGCCGATCTGGCCTTCCGACAATCGACCGGCAGCGAGCGCAGCAATGAAGGAGCTGATCTCGGCGGCGTCAAGTTCGTCGCCATCGCGCTTGCGCCGAATGATCTCCTGCGGAATCATTTCAGTAGCTCGATGCTGCAGCGGGTGCCGCCTGTGTTCCGCTCAGAACCGCCAGGATATCGTCGAGTAGGTCGGAAGCGCCGAAGCGGAACGTCGACGGCATCGCCCAGTCCGGTGTCATGATGGTTTCGGCAAGGCTCAGATAGAGTGCGGCATCGGCCACCGAGCCGATGCCGCCGGCCGGCTTGAAGCCGACCTTGCGGCCGCTCTCGCGGATAGCGCGGATCATGATGTCGGCGGCTTCGAGCGTCGCATTGACGGCGACCTTGCCGGTCGAGGTCTTGATGAAATCGGCGCCGGCTTCGATGGCGAGTTCGGAGGCACGGCGGATCAATGCGGCATCCTTCAGCTCGCCAGTCTCGATGATGACCTTCAGCAGGACGGGGCCGGCGCATTCGGCGCGCACGGTCTTGACCATGTCGGTCACCGCCTTCTCATTGCCGGCGAGCAGCTTGCGGTAGGGGATGACCAGATCGATCTCATCGGCGCCATCGGCAATCGCCTCGCGTGCTTCAGCGGCGACATCGGCTACTTCCATATCGCCGGAGGGGAGGTTGACGACGGTCGCGATACGCACGGCGTGCCCGGTGCCGAGGATGTTGCGGGCTTGGGCGACGAATCGCGGCCAGATGCAGATCGCAGCGCTGTTGCCGTAGGGCGTCTGCGCGCGGGCGCAGAGCGCATCGATCTGCGCCTCGGTGCAATCATCCTTCAAGTTGGTGAGATCGAGAAGAGAAAGGGCGACAGCCGCCGTCTCCCGGTTGGAATGGCTATTCATCTTCGCTTCCTCTCGAGCATGATGCCGAAAAGTATGAGCGGTTTTCGGACGACATCATGTTCCAACTCTATAATGTAGAACAGGATTCAGATTTTAGGCCGACCCGGCCTGAAATCATCCTGTTCCAGCCGCAATCATATCTTTCAATATGGCGGCGAGACGGGCGCCGCCGATGGGCGCCATGTCCTTGGTTTCTTCATGGCTGAGCTCATTGCCGGTCATGCCTGCCCCATAGTTGGTGATGACGGAGGCGGCCGCAACCCTCAGGCCCAGCATTCTTGCGATGATGACCTCGGGCACCGTCGACATGCCGACGGCATCAGCACCGAGGATGCGCGCCATGCGGATTTCCGCCGGCGTTTCAAAGCTTGGACCGGAGAACCACATATAGACGCCCTGCGCCAGCTCGATTCTAAGCTTCGCCGCTGCCCTCTGCATCGCCGCAGCAAGCTCCGCATCATAGGCATTGGTCATGCCGACGAAACGGTGATCGCTTTCCTCGCCGATCAGCGGATTCATGCCGGAATAGTTGATGTGATCGGTGATCTGCATCACCGAACCGGGCGGCAGGTCATCGCGCAGCGATCCGGCCGAATTGGTCAAGATCAGCGCTTCGACGCCGAGTGCCTTCAGCACCTCGATCGGCAGGCGCATGGCGTTGGCATCGCCCTTCTCGTAATAATGCACGCGGCCGGAGAGCATGACGACGGGCACGCCGCCTAAGCGGCCGGCGACGACTTCGCCTGCATGGCCGGAGACGGCGCTGACGGGAAAGCCCGGCAGGTCGCGATAGGGAACACGCACGGCGCCCTCGAGCGCACCGACGAGGGAGCCTAGACCGGAGCCGAGCACGATGCCGTGGCGCGGCTTGATGCTGCCGAGCAATGCGGCGAGCAGGTTGACCGTCGCCTTCATCCGAGTTCGGTCTCGAAGCTGAAGGGAAGAAGCTCTTCCATCGTCATGGTCTTCTTCACGCCGGCTTCATCGCAAAGGTAGATCTTCGTCTCCTTGGAGGCGAATTCGGAGATCTTCTGGCGGCAGCCGCCGCAGGGCGGACAGAGCGGCAGCTTCTCGGCAATGACCGCCATTTCGACGATCTTCCTTGCGCCGCCCATGATCATGGCGCCGATCGCCGTCGGCTCGGCGCACCATCCTTGCGGAAAGGAGAGGTTTTCGATGTTGGCGCCGGTATAGACCTTGCCGTCCTCGGCGCGGATCGCCGCGCCGACCGGGAATTTCGAATAGGGCGCATGGGCAAAGGCCATTGCGCCGCGGGCGGCTTCGAACAGATCGTGAGACATATCAACGCTCCTTCGTATAGGGCACGCCACCAGCTTTCGGCGGGGTTGCGACGCCGATGAAGCCGGCAAGCAGGACGCAGGTGAGGACATAGGGTAGCGCCTGGAAGACTTGAACCGGCACTTCGCCGATCAGCGGCACCTGCTTGCCCTGCATGAAGTTTGCCAGCGCATCGAGGAAGCCGAAGAGCAGGCAGGCAAACATGACAGGCACCGGCTTCCACTTGGCAAAGACGAGAGCTGCGAGCGCGATATAACCCTTGCCGGCCGACATGTCCTTGATGAAGGCGGCGGACTGGGCGATGGCCAGATAGGTGCCGGCAAAGCCGCAGAGAATACCGGCGCACATGACGGCGCGGTAGCGCAGCCAGGCAACGGAAATACCGGCCGTATCGACCGCGCCCGGATTTTCGCCGACGGCGCGCAGCCGCAGGCCGAAACGTGTGCGGTAAAGCACCCACCAGGAAAACGGCACGGCGAGGAAGGCGAGGTAGGTGAGGATATTGTTGCCGGATATGACATTGGCATAAAGCGGGCCGATGATCGGTATGTCGCGGGCGGCATCGGCACCCGGCAGGATGATCGGGGCAAAGCGCGAATCCGGCGCCAGCTGCGGCGTGCGTCCGCCCTGGCCGAACCAGGCCTGACCAAGGACGATGGTGATGCCGGCGATGAAGAAGTTGATTGCCACACCTGACACAATCTGGTTGCCGCGGTTGGTGATCGAGGCAAAGCCGTGCACCAGGCTCAGCGCCACCGAACAGACGATGCCGGCACCAAGTCCGAGCCAGGCCGAATCGGTGAGATAGGCAACGCAGGCGGCGGCAAAGGCCGAGCCCAGCATCTTGCCCTCGAGGCCGATATCGAAGATACCGGCGCGTTCCGAAAACAGACCAGCAAGGGCAGTGAAGATCAGCGGGATCGACAGGCGGATGGTCGAACTCAGAACGCTGATGAAGATGTCATAATAATCCATCGCCCGCTCCTTAACCGCGCTTGAACTGCTGATAGAGGCGGACCATCGCCGGCCGGAACATATATTCCAGCGCACCGGCAAAGAGGATCACCAGACCCTGGATGACGAGGATCATCTCGCGGGTGATATTCGGCATTTCGAAGGAAATCCAGTCGCCGCCCTGATAGAGGATACCGAAGAGGATCGCTGCCATGATGATGCCAAGTGGATGGTTGCGGCCCATCAGCGAGACCGCGATGCCGACGAAGCCGGCGCCGCCGACGAATTCCACCTGCAGACGGGCCGACGAGCCCATGACGGGGTTCAGCGCCATCATGCCGGCGAGTGCGCCGGAGAGCAGCATGGCGATGATCACGGTGCGGGCATAGGGGATGCCGGCATAGGCCGCCGCCGTTGGGCTGACGCCCAGCGTGCGCATCTCGAAACCGAGCTTGGTGCGCCAGACAAGCAGCCAGACGAGGTAGCTGACGACAAGCGCAATGATGAAGGAGACGTTGAACGGGGCAGCACCCAGCTTGGCACCGAACAGCTGCATGACCCAGCCGAGCTTCGGTAATTGGCCGCCTTCCAGGAAGGTGCGGGTTTCCGGCGCCATTTTGCCCGGCACGATCAGCACATGCACCAGCAAGTACACCATCAGTGCTGCGCCGATATAGTTGAACATGATCGTCGTGATGACGATGTGGCTGCCGCGTTTTGCCTGCAGGAAAGCCGGGATGAAGGCCCAGGCTGCGCCGAACAGGCCGGCGCCGACAACCGCGATCGGCATCGTTACATACCATGGCACGTAGCGGTCGAGCGAAAGCGCCACAAGCGCGCAGCCGAGGCCGCCGAGATAGGCCTGGCCTTCGGAGCCGATGTTGAAGAGACCGGCATGGATCGCCACCGCGACGGAGAGGCCGGTGAAAATGAAGCTCGTCGCATAATATAGCGTGAAGCCGATGCCTTCGCCATTGCCGAGCGCGCCCTGGATCAACAGCGACAGTGCATCGAGCGGGCTCTCGCCGATCAGCCAGACGACGAAGCCGGAGATCAGGAAGGCGACGATAAGGTTCAAAAGCGGGATGAGGCCGTAGTTGATCCAGTTTGGTAGCGGAACGGAAGCAGTGCTCATAAAGGCCTCACGCGGCAATGCCGGCCATCATCAGGCCGAGGGTCTGTTCACCGGCATCGGGCGTCTTCTCGCCGACGATATGGCCGGCAAACATGACAAGGATACGGTCTGAAAGGGAGCGGATTTCATCGAGTTCGACGGAGACGAGCAGGATCGCCTTGCCCGCATCACGCATTTCGATGATCCGGCGGTGGATGAATTCGATAGCGCCGATATCGACGCCGCGTGTCGGCTGGCCGATGATCAGCATCTTCGGATCGCGTTCGATCTCACGGGCAACGACGATCTTCTGCTGGTTGCCGCCGGAAAAATTCGCCGTCTTCAGCCGCGGGTTCGGCGGACGGATGTCGTATTTCTCGATCTTCTCCATCGCATCCTTGCGGATCGCTTCGAGATCGAGCAGCGGGCCTTTGCTGTAGGCCGGGCGGCGATGATAGCCGAGCACGGAATTTTCATATTCCTCGAATTTCAGCACCAGGCCCATATGGTGGCGATCCTCCGGAATATGAGCGAGGCCGAGATCACGCAGGCGGGCGGGATCGGCCTTGTCGATCGTCTGGCCGTCGAGAAGAATTTCACCGGAGGTCGGTTTTCGGATGCCGGCAATCGCCTCCAGCAATTCGGACTGGCCATTGCCGGCGACACCAGCGATGCCGACGATCTCACCGGCGCGCACGTCGAAGGAGACATTGTCGACCATGGTGACACCGCGATTGTCCTTGACCGTGAGGTTGCGGACAGACAGCACGGCGGCCCCAGGGTTCGCCTCGCCCTTCTGCACGCGCAGCAGCACGCGGCGACCGACCATCAACTCGGCAAGCTCTTCCACCGTCGTTTCCGCCGTCGTGCGGGTCGCGACCATCTCGCCGCGGCGCATGACCGAGACGGTGTCGGTGATCGCCATGATCTCGCGCAGCTTGTGGGTGATGAGGATGATCGTCTTGCCTTGGTCGCGCAGCACCTTGAGGATGCGGAAAAGGTGATCGGCTTCAGCCGGCGTCAATACGCCCGTCGGCTCGTCGAGGATCAAGATCTCAGCGCCGCGATACATGGCTTTCAGGATTTCGACGCGCTGCTGCAGGCCGACCGGAAGCTCTTCGATCAGTGCGTCCGGATCGACCTCGAGGCCATATTCCGTTTCCAGCCGCTTGAGCTCGGCGCGGGCCGAGGCGACGCCCCTCGCCAGCAGCATGCCGCCTTCGGCGCCAAGCATGATGTTCTCAAGAACGGTGAAATTATCGACCAGCATGAAATGCTGGTGCACCATACCGATGCCGGTGGCGATCGCCGCCTGGCTATCGCGGATGGTGACGGGATTGCCGTTGACGCGGATCTCGCCGCTATCGGCATGGTAGAAACCATAGATGATCGACATCAGGGTCGATTTGCCGGCACCGTTTTCGCCGATGATGCCGTGGATCGTCCCCTTGGCAACGGTCAGGTTGATATCCTTGTTGGCATGGACGGCACCAAATTTCTTGTCGATGCCGACAAGCTCGATAGCGGGCTTATCTGTCACTGCAGACTCCAAATAAGAAAAGGGCGTATGGCGAAAATCCCCTCCGCCATACGCCCGATCTCAATCGTCGATCACATTCGGGCGCGGATCACTTCGGGCAAGCGTTGTCCGAGGTGTAATCGTGAACCTTGACGGTTCCCGCGATGATGTCGGCCTTGGCCTTGTCGACGGCAGCCTGCATTTCCGGCGTGATCAGAGACTTGTTGTGCTCATCGATCGCGGCGCCAACACCGTCTTCCTTGACGCCGAGCGCCTGGACGCCGCCGGTGAACTTGTCGTTCTTGGTGTCGTTGTAGGCATTGTAGACGGCGAGGTCGACGCGCTTGACCATGGAGGTCAGGACCGAACCGGGATGCAGATAGTTCTGGTTGGAGTCGACGCCGATCGACAGCTTCTTGTTGTCGGCGGCCGTCTGCAGAACGCCGAGACCGGTGGCACCGGCTGCCGCATAAACAACGTCAGCGCCCTGGTCGATCTGGTTCTTGGTGAGCTCGCCGCCGCGGACCGGGTCATTCCAGGCAGCGCCCGTGGTGCCGGTCATATTCTGGAAGACCTCGATATCGGCCTTGACGGAGCGTGCACCCTGCTCGTAGCCGCATTCGAACTTGCGGATCAGCGGAATGTCCATGCCGCCGACGAAGCCGACCTTGCCGGTCTTGGAGGCCATGCCGGCGAGAACGCCGACGAGGTAAGAGCCTTCTTCTTCCTTGTAGACCACCGAGCGGACGTTCGGCTTATCGACGACGGAGTCGACGATAATGAACTTGGTATCAGGGAATTCGGCTGCAACCTTCTCGATGGCCGAGGTCCAGGCGAAGGAAACTGCAACCACCGGATTGAAACCGCGGCTGGCGAAGTTGCGGATGGCCTGTTCGCCCTGGGTGTCGCCCGTCGGCTCGAAGTCGCGATAGGCAATGCCGGTTTCGGCCTTGAACTTCTCGGCACCGTTATAGGCCGCCTCGTTGAAGGACTTATCGAACTTCCCGCCGGTGCCGTAAACCAGCGCCGGCTTGACATCGGCGGCAAGCGCCGTCGTCGACATGGCAGCCACGGCAAAGAGAGTGAGAAGGGATTTTTTCATTGTGCAGCCCTGTTGTTGCTATTCGTTAGGGGTCCTCCCGCAAGCCCTTTTCGGACATGTCTGCGGAACCACCGACCTCCCCCCGGAGGCCTGGCTGCGTGCATCCTTGCATGGCTCACGGAAAAATTCACCAGAAATTTTTCAGCTGGTAAAGATTTGCAGCGATTGCCGAAAATCAGATCTTCGGGGCTGATTTTTGGACATTCATTGCATCCGAATGCGGATTTTCTAGCCAATCCGGCGGCAAATACCGAGGTCGAAGAGCGGGTGCCGCCCATCCGGATTTCTCGCCGGATCGCGCCGGCAAAACCACCTTGCTATGCAGTGAAGCGACCGGCCACCGGCGGCTTCTTGTAGCCGATCATCCACAGAAGTAGCGCTATCACCAGGAAAACGGCAAAGGCCGGTTGGAGCATCAGCCACTGGAAGATGACGGTGTAGAAACGCGGGTGGATATAATAGGAAAGGGAGGATTGCAGCGACGTCAGCGTTGTCGGGCTCACATCCTGCCAGGCATCGGAGATCGGCGTCATCACCACGGAGGACGCCGCAACCGATTGGATCGAATCGATGGTTCCGGCAATAACGGCCGCCGCAAGCGCGACAAGACTCGCCAGACGCAACAGGAAACGCATCAATTCCTCCGACGCTTGATATGCCGGACAATTCCGGCCGGCCGCGCCATTCTCCACCTTAGAGAATTACATAGTCATCGATGAGGTGAAGCACAATGGAGTGGCCAAGGCGAGTTTTATCGGAAGAAGTCAAAAAACTGTTAGATTTCGGTTGATCGGCAAAAATTCATCGGTATATATCGCGCCGTTCCGACGATTTGCTCCTATCCTAGGCGCGAACGCCAAAAAAAGGACAGGTGGCCGAGTGGTTTAAGGCGCACGCCTGGAACGCGTGTGTACGTGAAAGCGTACCGTGGGTTCGAATCCCACCCTGTCCGCCATATCCCGCATTTTCAATATTGATTTAAACCGTATCCGAGAGCGGGACGCGGAAGCGTTTTTGGCGGCACGTTTCGAACAAACTGGTCGTCCGCATATTCAAGGGCGCTGAAGCAGGGCGCGTCCAATCGGCTTCGGATTCTCGCTGCGTAACACCAGAGATGTCGTCACGGCCCCAAAACGCGCGATCGTGTCAACGATCGTTTCCAGCTCCCCCGGCGACGGAACCAGCACCTTTAAGAGGAAACAGTCCTCTCCGGTGAGGCGCAGTACTTCCATGACTTGAGGCATCTCCGCGAACTGTTTCAGACAGGGTTTGATATGCTCATGCGTCGTGCGCAGGCGAAGCACAGCCGTCATTCCGATTCCCAAAGCGGTGGGGTCGATACGGGCGGAGTAACCGACAATGATGCCGCGGTCTTCCAGCCGCTTGACCCGTTCCGATGCCGCCGGCTGAGAGAGCCCGACCCGTCGACCGAGTTCGGAAATCGCAATGCGTCCATTTTCCTGCATCGCTTCGATAATGGCGATATCGGTTGGATCGAGCAGCACCCGATTGTTTTCCTGAAAAGCCATAGGATCACCTTAAAATCATCGGACAGAGGCGCGGTTTTCCGATGATCATTCATTCCGAAGCAAATGAAAATGCATCATTTTCACCTGCGCGGATGATCAGAGGAAAAGACATGAAGGACATCATCATATTGCCGGGGATTGGCGGTTCGGGCGAGGCTCATTGGCAAACACGCTGGGAACGGTCGAACCCGGAAATGCGACGTTTTCAACCAGCCGATTGGGAAAAACCCGATCTGGCGGACTGGATTTCAGCCCTGGAGCGCGCCGTCGGCGCATCGGCAACCCCTCCCCTGCTGGTCGCCCATAGCCTTGCCTGTCTGCTGGTTGCTCATTGGCAGCAGGTTTCTTCGCTTGCCGTTGCCGGAGCGTTTCTTGTGGCGGTCCCGGATCCGCAGTCCGCTTCATTCCCTGAGGAGGCCGCCGGATTCGCCGATCCTCCGTCGCAAAAGATGCGCTTCCCCACCCTGATCATCGCAAGCGCCGATGATCCCTTCGGCACGCTCGACTATTCCCATGCGCGAGCCGATCTGTGGGGCAGCGGTCTTGTCGCGATCGGTCCTTTCGGCCACGTCAACGGGCAAAGCGGACTTGAGGACTGGGGCCAGGGAAAAGCCTTGCTGACGGCGTTTTCCGCCGGATTGGCAAAATCTGATCGGGCTTGATCTTGTTTTCGAGTTCACGATCAAACGGCCAAAACAGGCCTTTGCCTGTGCTGGACGCGTCGAGACGGAGCAACGAAAGCCCGCTTGCAAGCGTGGGTTCGAGGCTCATCGAACCCGTCGCTCCGGCGCGGCGAGTTCTAAAGCGTCGAAAGATTCCTGAATTTTTACCATGCGGCTTCACCGCCTCTTTGCACGTTTGGGTTTACCGTCTGCCAAATTTAAAAAAACAGAGGTAAAACAGGTGGAAGAACTTTCGGTACAGTCGAAGATCATCAAATCCGTCTATTTCAGCCAGGAAGACGGGCGGCTCAGGATTTGTTTCAAGAATGGCGAGGAGCGTCTGTTTGAAGGCGTTCCCTCCTCGGAAGCCCATGCGATGACGGTGGCGCCGTCTCCCGGCCATTATTATCTCGACCGGATCAGAACCCGGTTTCGCAGGTTGGCTGCCTGAAACCCCAGGAATGCCGCCAGCCTACGTTGCAGGATTGCGTAAGATCGGGACGATGCCGGTGGATATTAACTTGTTGTTAGCCATCGATATCATCTGGGTTGGATCACGCCTGCCGGAAGGCGGCAGTTTGTCGGTGCTGCCGGCTGGTTAAAAGTCGGCCAGCCGGGAGGCTCGGTGGCGGACCCCAGCCAGGAAGCCGGGCCTCCCCGTCACGGCATGCTTGGTGGAGTTGTAGTGGCGAAACGCATGAGTGGGTTTCAGATGCCCTCTGCTCCTCTTGTTTAATTGAGATCGCATGATGCTCCGCGGGCTCCGGTCTCCATCCGGTGAACTAGCGCATTGGGGCTAATCCTGTGAAAAACCCGAATCATTACATCAGGACTCGACAATGCTTTATTAGCATGATTGCATAAAGCTATCGGATAGGATCGGGGGTGATGATGTTCGAGAATCTGCTTGAGATGCAGGAGCGTGGCGCACGGGACCGTGCGCGTGGCCGCAGCCTGGCCGATAATCCGATGTCGAAGCCGGATATCCTGCCGATCGCCGATTTCCAGGAATGGTACTCGATGTTCGACGCCTGGCGCTTCGGTTGGTCGATCGAGGATGCGATGGCGGGGCATATCAATATGCCGCGGGATGGCGGCGCCTTGTCCCGGACCTATACGAGAACGGTCTGATCGACCCTGTCTTCGGCGCCGAAGAATTTCAGGTAGCGTTCGACCTCTGCCGGTTCGCCGGTCGCCTTCTGCGGGTTGTCGGAGAGCTTCACCGCCGGACGGCCGTTGGCGTCGCTGACCTTGCAGACGACGGAGATCGGGTTTAGGCCGGAAATCTCGATCGGCGCGCAGCCGGAAAAATCGTTCGTCAGGTTCGTGCCCCAGCCGAAGCTCATGCGCACACGGCCTTCGAAATGCCGGTAGGTATCGATGATGGCGTCGACATCGAGGCCATCGGAGAAGATCAGCAGCTTCTGGCGCGGATCACGGCCCATCTTCTTCCACCAGTCGATGATCTTTTCGCCGCCTTCGATCGGCGGAGCACTGTCCGGACGGAAGCCGGTCCAGTCGGCCACCCATTCCGGCGCGTCGCGCAGGAAGGCGGCGGTGCCGAAGGCATCCGGCAGAACGATCAGAAGGTTGCCGCCATAGAGCTTGTTCCAGTCGCGCAGGATCTTGTAGGGGGCGTTGCGCAGCTGCTCATCGGTTTCGGCAAGGGCGGCGGCCACCATCGGCAGCTCGTGAGCATTGGTGCCGACGGCCTCGAGATCGGAATCCATAGCCAGCAATACGTTGCTGGTACCGGCAAAGGCCGGGCCGATGCCTTCCTTTAACGCCTCGACGCACCAGCGCTGCCAGAGGAAACTGTGCCGGCGACGGGTGCCGAAGTCGGAGATGCGTAGGCCCGGCAGTTCCTTCAGCCGTTCGACCTTCGACCACATCTTCGCCTTGGCGCGCGCATAGAGCACATCGAGGGTGAAGGGACCGAGCGCCTTCATCGCCGAGCGCGAGCGCAGCTCGTTGACGATGGCGAGCGCCGGGATTTCCCACATGGTGGTTTCCTTCCACGATCCGTGGAAATCCAGCACATATTGCCCGTCCTTCTTCGACAGCTCGTATTCGGGAAGCTGGAAATTGGAAAGCCACGCAAGGAATTCCGGTTCGAAGATCTGCGCGCGACCATAGAAGCTGTTACCCGCAAGCCAGATCATCTCCTTCTTGGAAAGTCTCAGCGTGCGGGCATGATCGAGTTGCTCGCGCAACTCGCCTTCGTCGATCTCCTCGGCCAGACGTACCCGCTTGGTACGATTGATGAGGGTGAAGGAAGCGTTCACGTCCGGATAAAGCTTCCAGATCATCTGCAACATCAGGAGCTTATAGAAGTCGGTATCGATCAGGCTGCGGATGATCGGATCGAGTTTCCAGGCGTGATTGTAGACGCGTCTTGCAATATCGGTCCTGGCCATCAAACTCCCGCCCCTGTCCACTCCGGTCAGGTGCTGCCAAAATCCTGGGCACTGCCAAGTTCCCAGCCGGCGCACAAAACCGGCTCGTGCGCCTTCTTATCGAAAAATCGGAGGCTAAAGTCCAGACAAAACGATGAACGTCCCGCCGCAGTGTGGCGGCGGGACGTGAACATGATTTGCTTACGATTATTGGGCCGGAGTTGCAGGCGCCACATTCGGAGCGGCCGGCGTGGTGTTCGGCGTTTCGGTTGGTACGGCAGTACCGTTTTGTAGCGTCGGCGCGGGAGCCGGAGCAGGCTGCTGCGACTGGAGCTGCTGACCCGGCTGTTGCGGTGCCACTTCGTCGGCCTCACGACTACCCCAGATTTCGACCGGGATCCAAACCACGAAGGCAAGCACCAGCGCGACGATCAGAACCGTCAGGATGCGATAACCCATGCGTCCTTGCCTTGCCTTCACGGGCGGGATCTGCTCTTCCTTGTGAAGCTTTCCATCCGACTTTTCCCAGCGCGTTTCGGTCTGATGGGCCATCATCGTCTCCTTCCGCTGTCTTGACGGGCCGATACGGCCGCGACGATTTTCGCAGAGGAAACGGGTGGCTGTCTGGAAGGTTCCGAAAGCTCAATAGCCGACGGCGCGGTCGACCACGAATTGTAGCGGCTCGCCGCGCTCGAAGCGGGCGATCTGCGTCTCGACATGACGGAACAGCGCGTTTTCTTCTGAGACTGCCGCGTCGTGCGGCGTGATGAAGACGTTCTGCAATTCCCACAAGGGGTTGTCGGCGGCAAGCGGCTCGGTCTCGAAGACATCGAGGGAAGCGCCGCCGAGGGTGCCGTTACGGATGGCGGACACGATATCGGCCTCGACCTGGCTATTACCGCGGCCGGCATTGATGAAGACCGGCTGCCCGAGCGCGCCGTTGCGGCGCAGCTTCGCAAACAGCCCGGCGTCATAGAAGCCTGATGTTTCAGGCGTCAGCGGCAGCAGGCCGACGAGGATATCGGTCCTGGCGAGGAAGCTGTCCAACCCGCTGGCATCGAAGGTTTCGACGCCGTCGATCTGCTTGCGGCTGCGCGACCAGCCGATGACGTTGAACCCCATCACTTTCAGCTTGGCGACGGCATCCTGCCCGAGAATACCGAGACCCATGACGCCGACCGTCACTTCCGCCGCCTCCGGCGCGATCAGCTTGGCCCATTCACGCTGCCGCTGGTGGCTGTCATGGGCGTATTGGCCGCGCAGATGCATCAGGCATTGCATGACCACCCATTCGCTCATGCGAGTCGTCAGGCTGCGGTCGACGAAGCGGACGATCGGGATCTCTGGCAGGCCGTCCATGCCGATGATGTGGTCGACGCCGGCGCCGCCCGAGAAAATGACCTTGAGGTTCGGCGCCCGCACGAAAAGATCGGCATCGGGCTTCCAGAGAAGCGCGTATTCGACCTCGCGGAGATCGCGCGCCCGATCGGCCGGATCGGCAAGATTGATGCTGCCGCGGTCGGCAAAGGCGGTCTTCAGCACGCGGGCGACGCCTTCGGGATTAAACTTGATGTCGACGAGAACGGGAGAACTTGCGGGCATGATCTTCTTTATTGCTGTACGGCGGGTGTCGGCACCGCCTCGATGTTGAAAGCGGCGGCCATAAGCGCCCGGGTGTAATCGTCCTTCGGCGCGCGGAAGATTTCCGAGGACGGTCCCTGCTCCACCACCTTGCCGAAACGCATGACGATGACGTCGTTGGCGAGCGCCTTCACCACCTTCAGGTCGTGGCTGATGAAGAGATAGGCGAGGTCATGCTTCTTCTGCAGATCGCGCAGGAGATCGACCACCTGCGCCTGCACGCTCATGTCGAGCGCGGAGGTCGGCTCGTCGAGCATGACGAAGCGCGGTTTCAGCACCATGGCCCGGGCGATGGCGATACGCTGGCGCTGGCCGCCGGAGAATTCGTGCGGATAACGCCAGCGGGTCAGGGGATCGAGACCCACTTCCTCCAGCGCCCAGCAGACGCGCTGGTCACGCTCTTCCGATGTCAGGGAGCGCTCATGCACCTTCAGCCCTTCGGCGACGATATCGCCGACCGACATGCGGGGGCTGAGCGACCCATAGGGATCCTGGAAGACGACTTGCAGCTGGTTGCGCAGCGGCCGCATTTCGCTGAATGAATAGCCGGCTATATCCTTCCCGACAAAGGCAATTCGCCCTTGCGAGGAGATCAGCCGGGTGAGTGCCAGGCCAAGCGTGGTCTTACCGGAACCGGACTCGCCGACGACGCCGAGAGTCTGGCCGGCGCGCAGCGAAAGATCGATGCCGTCGACCGCCTTGACGTGATCGACGACCCGACGCATCAGCCCTGCTTTGATCGGGAACCAGACGCGGATATCCGAACCTTCCATCACCAATGGTTTCGACGGATCGGCAAGCGGCGGCTCGCCACGCGGTTCGGAAGCGAGAAGGTGGCGGGTATAGTCGTGCTTGGGATTGGCGAAGACCTCCGCGACCGTCCCGGTTTCGACGATCTTGCCCTTGGTCATGACGCAGACCCGATCGGCGAATTTGCGCACGATGCCGAGATCATGGGTGATGAACAGCAGCGACATGCCGTGGACGGCCTTCAACTGCCGGAGCAATTCGAGGATCTGGGCCTGCACGGTGACGTCAAGCGCCGTGGTCGGCTCGTCGGCGATCAGCAATTCCGGTCGGTTGGCGAGCGCCATGGCGATCATGACGCGCTGGCGCTGGCCGCCTGACAGTTCGTGGGGATAGGCCTTCAGCCGCTTTTCCGGTTCGCGGATGCCGACCTGATTCAACAGTTCCAGCACGCGCTCACGCGCCCCCTGGCCGGTGAGCCCCTGGTGCAGGGCGAGGATCTCGGCGATCTGCTTCTCGATCGTATGAAGCGGATTGAGCGAGGTCATCGGCTCCTGGAAGATCATGGTGATGTCGTTGCCGCGCACCTCGCGCAGGGCCCGCTCCGACGCCTGCAGAAGGTCCTTGCCCTTGAACAGGATTTCGCCGGAGGGATGGCTTGCGGAGGGATAAGGCAAAAGCCGCAGGATCGAGTTGGCCGAGACCGATTTGCCGGAGCCGGATTCGCCGACGAGCGCCACGACCTCGCCTTTGGCGATATCGAAAGAAATGTGATCGACGGCGAGCGAAGTTTCGCCGCCCTGATGAAAGGCAACCGAGAGATCGCGGACGGAAAGAAGCGGTTCTGTCATGTCACTCATTGAAACGTCTTCCTCGGATCGAAGGCATCACGCACGGCTTCGCCGATGAAGATCAAAAGGGAAAGCATGATCGACATGGTGAAGAAGGCCGTCAGCCCGAGCCAGGGCGCCTGCAGGTTGGTCTTGCCCTGGGCGATCATCTCGCCGAGCGAAGGGGAGCCGGGTGGCATGCCGAAGCCGAGGAAATCGAGCGAAGTCAGCGTCGTGATCGATCCGGACAGAATGAAGGGCAGGAAGGTCAGTGTCGCGACCATGGCGTTCGGCAGCATGTGCCGCCACATGATGGTGCGGTTGTTGACGCCGAGCGCGCGGGCGGCGCGGACATATTCGAAATTGCGGGCGCGCAGGAATTCGGCGCGCACGATGCCGACGAAACCGACCCAGGAAAAGAGCAGCATGATGCCGAGCAGCACGAAAAAGCCTGGTGGCAGGATGGCGGCGATGATCAGCAGGATGTAAAGCACTGGCATCGACGACCAGATTTCGATGAAACGCTGCAGCAAGAGGTCGGTCCAGCCGCCGAAATAGCCCTGCACCGCACCTGCCGTGACGCCGATGATCGCCGAGCAGATGGTGAGCGCCAAGCCGAAGAGCACCGATATGCGGAATCCATAGATGACGCGGGCGAGCACGTCTCGGGCCTGGTCGTCGGTGCCGAGCCAGTTGAGATTGCCGAGAGTGCAGGCGGGATCGTTCATTCCTTGCGGATAGCCGGAGCAACGCTCCTCTTTCGTCATCAGCCAGAACGGGGCGGTCGGCGCCGAATGCGGAATGTTCGAATTGACCGAGCGGTAAGAATAACGGATCGGCGGCCAGATCATCCAGCCATTGGCGTTGATCTCGTCGGCAATGACAGAGGAGCGATAGTCGGTTTCTGCCAGGAAGCCGCCGAACTTCTCCTCGGGATAGTCGATCAGCACGGGAAAGAGGATTTCGCCCTTGTAGGAGGCGATGACCGGCCGGTCGTTGGCGAGGAATTCTGCAAACAGGCTGAGCCCGAACAGCAGCAGGAAAAGCCACAGCGACCAGTAGCCGCGGCCGTTCGCCCGGAAATTCTTCCAGCGACGGATGTTCGTTGGCGATAGCAGCCCCTTGCGCGGCGGCTTGACGGGGGTTGCAGTGACAGGATTTGCGGCGGCGTCCATCAGACATCCCTCCGCTCGAAATCGATGCGCGGATCGATCCAGGTGTAGATCAAGTCGGAAATCAAGCTGACGAACAGACCGAGCAGCGAGAAGATGTAGAGCGTGGCGAAGACGATAGGATAATCCCGGTTGACTACCGAGAGATAACCGAGACGGCCGAGGCCATCGAGCGAGAAGATATTTTCGATCAGCAGCGATCCGGTGAAGAAGGCGGAAATGAAAGCGCCGGGGAAGCCGGCGATGATGATCAGCATGGCATTGCGGAAAACATGGCCGTAAAGGACCTGCCGCTCATTCAGACCCTTGGCGCGGGCGGTGACGACATACTGCTTCTTGATTTCCTCGATGAAGGAATTCTTGGTCAGTAGGGTCGTCGTCGCGAAGGCTGCAAGCGAAAGCGAGATCAGTGGCAGGGTGAGGTGCCAAAAATAATCGAGCGGCTTCTGCCACCAGGCGAGCTGATCGAAATTGTCGGAGACCAGGCCGCGCAACGGAAACCAGTCGTAGAAGGAGCCGCCGGCGAAAAGCACGATCAGCAGAATGCCGAAGAGGAAGCTCGGGACAGCGTAGCCGACGACGATGACGCCCGACGTCCAGACGTCGAAGGTCGATCCGTCCTTGACCGCCTTGCGGATGCCGAGCGGGATGGAAATGGCATAGGAGAAGATCAGGATCCAGATGCCGAGCGAGATCGATACCGGAAGCTTCTCCTTGATGAGTTCGAGCACAGAGGTGTTGCGGAAGAAACTCTCGCCGAAATCGAAGCGGATGTAATTCCACATCATCTCGCCGAAACGCGTCAGCGGCGGCTTGTCGAAGCCGAACTGTTTTTCGAGTTTGGCGATCAGTTCCGGATCGAGCCCTTGGGCGCCGCGGTATCTGGAGCCGTCGTCCCCTCCTCCGTCACCCATCAGGTCACCGCCACCGGACAGGCGCTGATCGGCGCCATCGGCCTGACCGGTCAATTGGGCGATCACCTGCTCGACCGGACCTCCCGGTGCGAATTGAATGACGATGAAGGAAATCGCCATGATGCCGACGATGGTCGGGATCATCAGAAGCAGGCGGCGAATGACATAGGCGCCCATCAGCCTTCAGCCTCCGGAAATCTTCTTCTTGTCTGCCTGCCGTCCAGTCCGATGCTGCTCAATCCGCCAGCCTTCCCTTGCCGGCCGTACCGGCTTGTCGTGATTCGCTTGCGCCATTTGGAGCCGAGGCCGCCTTCAATGCAAGCCCGCTCATTTCGCTGAGGTCGACCACCAGGCATCGGGGAAGCCTAGGCTATAGGCCGGGAATTCGGCGGGATGGGTGATCGTGTTCCAATAGACGATGTTCTGGGTACCGCGGTAGAACAGCGGGATGACGTAATGGTTTGCAAGCAGTACCCTGTCCATCGCCTTGATCGCCGCGACCTGTTCATCGCGGTTCGGCGCGAAGATGATCATGCGGATGAGTTCATCGACGGCCGGATTGGCGATGCCCGCGTAATTTTGAGACCCCTGCTGATTGACCGAACCAGATCCCCAATAGTCGGCCTGTTCGTTGCCGGGGTTCATCGTCTGCGCCCAGACATTCCAGATCATGTCGAAGTCGAAACTGCGTTCACGGTTGACGTTTTGCGAGGCATCGACCGTCCGCACGCGCGCATCTATGCCGATTTTCCTGAGATTGCTGGCATAGGGCACCGCCCAGCGTTCCAGTATGGGGCTCGACAACAGGATCTCGAAACTCATCTGCTGGCCAGTCTTGGTATTGACCATGCGATTGCCCTTGATCTCCCAGCCGGCTTCTTTCAGAAGCGCAATCGCCTTGCGTAGATTGTCGCGGCTCTTCTGCGGATCGCCTCCGACAGGATTGGCATAGGGCGTCGTAAAGACTTCGGGCGGAACCTTATCCTTCATGCCCTGCAGAATTTCCAGTTCTCTACCTTGTGGAAGGCCGGAGGAGGCGAGTTCGGTATTCCAGAAATAACTGTCGATGCGCTTGTAGCTGTTGAAGGCAACGGTGCGGTTCAGCTCCTCAAAATCCAGTCCATAGTTCAGCGCCTCGCGGACCCTGATGTCCTTGAAGAGGTCACGTCGCATGTTGGGCACGAGAGCCTGCATGATGCCGGTGGCGCGCAGCGGGTTTGCAACCTCCTCTTTCTTGACACGTCCTTCCTTCACCGCGGGGAAATCATATCCCGTCGCCCAGCGGGCAGCCGTGGTCTCCTGCCAGTAGTCACTATTGCCGGCGCGAAAGGCTTCGAACTCGACGTCCCGATCACCAAAATAGGTGTAGATGACGTTGCGGAAATTGTTCTGGCCGACATTTACATTGAGGTTCTTACCCCAATAATCGTCACGCAGTTCATAACGGATCGTCGCGCCGGGCGAGAAGGAAGCAATCTTGTAAGGTCCCGAACCCATCACCGGCTCGAGCGTCGTCTTTGAGATATCGCGTGGCTTGCCGTCTGGTCCCTGCCCCTCCCACCAATGTTTCGGCACGACCACCAACTGACCGAGAATATTCGGGAGCTCCCGGTTGTTCTTTTCGTCGAAAGTGAAGGTCACGTCGCGTTCGCCGGTCTTCTCGGCCTTCACCACGTGCCGGTAGTAGTTCGCGCTGATGGGATTCAGTTCCTTCGTCTTATCCAGGCTGAAGATGACATCCCCGGGCGTTACCGGCTGACCATCTGCCCATTTTGCCTCCTTACGCAGGCGAAAGGTCGCGCTCGAGACATCGGCGGGAAAGGACAGCCCTTCGGCGAGCAAGCCGTAGGAGACAAGCAGTTCGTCATCTGCCGCCTTCATCAAGGTGTCGTATACGAGCGTCAGGCCTACTCCCACTTGGCCTTTGGCAAGCAGAGGATTGAAGGTGTCGAAAGCGCCACTTGCAGAAAGACGGAGGTCTCCGCCTTTTGGAGCATCGGGATTGACGTAGTCGAAATGAGCAAAGCCCGGCTTGTACTTCATCTCGCTGATGACCGAGCTTCCGATCTGAAACGGCTGGCCCTCAGCCAATGCCGTCCGCGGCGCCAGAGCACCCGCGAGCGACAGAAACAGACCGATTTTCGACCACAATGCCGCCATTCCCATTTTCCCCTGAATATTGATGGATACGACAATACGAGAAATAGGGGCGAAAAACAGGAGAGAGTCTGGTTTTTGCCGGGCTCGCGAAATTTTGAGCCGCCAGCTCCTGTCGAATGTCAGCTCCAGTCAATGCCTGAGGCGCTGCGGCCTTCCGTCACCGGCCCCTCCTGCGCCCGTCCGGCAAATCATCGATTCACCAAAATCGCTTTTCAGGATAGATTCGAGTGCAAATCACTTCGACATCGAATTAAGGGAACAGCATGGCTTTCGGCTTCGCCCAGGCTTTCAGGACATTAGGCAAACTGGCGCTCGCCGGCGCGATCGGCGCAGGCCTTGCCGCTGGCGACGTCGGCGCTGAGCAGAAGACGCCAAGCCCAGGCAGCGCCAAGGCGCTGTTCGGCGGCGCCGGCCTGCCGACGCGGGGGCCAGCGCAGCCGATCGGCTTCTATGCTAAGGGCTGCATGACGGGTGCGGTGGCGCTGCCGACCGATGGCCCGACCTGGCAGGCGATGCGGCTTTCGCGCAACCGTCGCTGGGGCAATCCGGCGATGATCGCGCTCTTGGAGCGGTTTTCGCAGGATGCGGTCAAATATGCCGGCTGGCCCGGCATCCTTGTCGGCGATATCGCGCAACCACGCGGCGGGCCGATGCTCAACGGCCATTCCTCGCACCAGATCGGCCTCGACGCCGATATCTGGTTTAGCCCGATGCCGGCGCGCCGCATGACGGCCCAGGAACGCGAGGACCTGCCCTTCACCAGCATGCTGCAGAAGGACAAGTTCCTCACCGTCAACCCCAAGGTATGGACAGAATCGCGCGCGCGGCTTTTGATGCTGGCGGCGAGCTATCCCGAAGTGGAGCGCATCTTCGTCAATCCGGCGATCAAGAAGAAGATGTGCGACACCTGGGCCGGCGACCGCACCAACCTTGGTAAGCTCCGGCCGATATACGGCCATGACTCGCACTTCCACATCCGCATCAAATGCCCGCCGGGCGCTGCCGGATGCACGCCGCAAGCTCCTGTCCCCGCCGGCGACGGCTGCGACAAGTCGCTCGCCTATTGGTTCACGCCGGCGCCTTGGGCGCCGCCGAAGCCGCCCAAGCCCGGTGCCAAGCCGCCGAAACCGCCGCGTGAGATGATGGTCACCGATCTGCCCAACGCTTGCGCCGCCGTGCTCAACGCCGCTTCCGTTGCTTCGATGCAGGCCGCCACCTATGGTGGACCCTCCGCCGCAAGCGCGCTCGCCGCCGCTCCGGCAGCCGCGTCGGCTGATGACACTGATGAGGCGTTACCGGATGTCGGCCCGGTTCCGAACGACAAGCCGGCGATCCAATGAAGGGGCGGATGCGCTGTCTTTCAAATCGCAAGCTCTTGGTATACAGCGGTCAAATCGATTGAATTGTGGGGCGGAGATTCACTTCATGGCCGGCGGCAAATGCCTTGCGCTGATCGCGCATGACCAGAAGAAGGACGACATGGCGGCGTTCGCCCGCGCCAACCGGGATATTCTCTCGCGCTGGAAGATCGTCGCGACGGGCACGACCGGCGGGCGGGTGCTCGATGCTGCCCCCGATCTTGACGTCGTCAGGCTGAAAAGCGGGCCGCTCGGCGGCGACCAGCAGATCGGCGCGCTGATTTCGACCGGCGAGGTCGACGCCCTGATCTTCTTCGTCGACCCCTTGACTCCGATGCCGCACGATGTCGACGTGAAGGCGCTGATGCGGCTGGCGATCGTCTACGATATTCCGATGGCGCTCAACCACGCGACCGCTATAAAACTCCTTCCCACACTTAAAGCCTGATCAGCACGGAACCGGCCATGCCAAAACCGAACAACAGCACCGCTCCGCTGCCTTTCCCGATCCTGATCGGCGATATCGGCGGCACCAATGCCCGCTTCTCCATCCTGACTGATGCCTATGCCGAGCCGAAGCAATTTCCGAACGTACGCACGGCGGATTTCGCCACGATCGACGAAGCGATCCAGCAAGGCGTGCTCGACAAGACCGCCGTGCAGCCGCGCTCGGCGATCCTTGCCGTCGCCGGCCCGATCAACGATGACGAAATCCCGCTGACCAATTGCGACTGGGTGGTGCGGCCAAAGACGATGATCGAGGGCCTCGGCATGGAGGACGTGCTCGTCGTCAACGATTTCGAGGCGCAGGCGCTGGCAATCGCCGCGCTTTCGGATGAAAACCGCGAACGCATCGGCGACGCCACCGGCGACATGGTCGCGTCGCGCGTCGTGCTCGGCCCGGGCACCGGTCTCGGCGTCGGCGGGCTCGTGCATGCCCAGCACAGCTGGATCCCGGTTCCCGGCGAAGGCGGCCATGTCGATCTCGGGCCGCGCAGCAAGCGCGACTATGAAATCTTCCCGCATATCGAGACGATTGAAGGCCGCGTTTCGGCCGAGCAGATCCTCTGCGGGCGCGGCCTCGTCAACCTCTACCATGCCATCTGCATGGTCGATGGGATCGAGCCGACGATGAAGGATCCGGCCGACATCACCTCGCACGCGCTTGCCGGCAGCGACAAGGCGGCGGTAGAGACCGTCTCGCTGTTTGCCACCTATCTCGGCCGCGTGGCGGGAGACATGGCGATGGTGTTCATGGCGCGCGGCGGCGTCTATCTCTCCGGCGGCATCTCTCAGAAGATCCTCCCGGCGCTGAAGAGACCGGAATTCCGCATCGCCTTCGAGGACAAGGCGCCGCATACGGCGCTACTTCGCACCATCCCGACCTATGTGGTGACGCACCCGCTGGCAGCGCTCGCCGGACTTTCCTCCTATGCGCGCATGCCGGCGAATTTCGGCGTCTCTACCGAGGGCCGCCGCTGGCGGCGCTGAGCCCGGCGCAGAACAATAGAGCGTCATTGGCACATCCTATGCGGAGGCGCGGCGCTCTAGCCAAACCAATCCCAACTCTTTATAGACCCCGGCAAAAGTGCGTGTCGCCCTCACGGGGCGCTTGGCCCGAGACAGGAAACCCTATTTGGAAGCGGCGGAAAGCAGAACGCAGAGCGTCAGCAGCGATACCGTAACCGGCATCCTGAAGCGCATCATCGCTGAAAACGGCCGCGATCATCTTTGGGGCTATGTCTTTGCGATTGCCTGCCTCATCGTGGTGGCACTTTCGACGGCATTCACCGCCTGGATCATGCGGGCGATCATCGACGAGGCCTTCGCCAATCGCCGCGCCGACGTCGTCTGGATCATCTGTCTTTCGATCTTCATCGCCTTCGTGCTGCGCGGTTTTGCGAGCTATGGCCAGGCGGTGGCGCTTTCCAGGGTCGGCAACGATATCGTCGCCCGCTACCAGCGCCGGCTCTATGCGCATCTGATGACGCTTTCGGTCGGCTTCTTCAGCGAGGCGCGCTCGGCCCATATCGCCGCGCAGGTAAGCCAGAATGTCAGCGGCATCCGCGACGTGCTCAACCTGACGATCACCTCGACGGTGCGCGACCTGCTGACCTTCGTGTCACTGCTCGCCGTGATGATCATCCAGGATCCGCTGCTCAGCCTTGCCGTGTTCATCATGGCTCCGCCGCTGCTTTATGCACTGCGCTATGTTTCCAAGCGGCTGCGCTCGGCCACCCGCGAGGCCGTGCATCTGAACAGCCACGTTCTCGGCGCCATGCAGGAGACGATCCAGGGCATCGCCATCGTGAAAGCCTTCACGATGGAAGAAGAACTGGAGCGCAAGGTCAACAAACTGATCAAAGGCGCCGAAAGCCGGGCGAACCGGATTGCAAGGCTTTCCGAACGCACGTCTCCGCTGACGGAAAGCTTCGCAGGTTTTGCCGTCGCCAGCGTGCTTGCCTATGCCGCCTACCGCTCGATCTACTACAATGTACCCCCGGGTGCCTTCTTCTCCTTCGTCACGGCGCTGCTGCTTGCCTATGACCCGGCCCGCCGACTTGCCCGCCTGCAGGTGCAGATGGAGCGCGCCGTCGTCAATGCGCGGATGATCTATGAACTGCTCGACATGGAACCGCGCCAGCGCGACCTGCCGGATGCCCGGCCGCTGACGGTGACGCAGGCGAGGATCGAATTCCGCAATGTGTCCTTCGCCTACGGCAATGAGAGCGTGCTCAGCGGCGTCAGTTTCATCGCCGAGGGCGGCGCGACCACAGCGCTGGTCGGCCCCTCCGGCGCCGGCAAATCCACCGTCATCAGCCTCATTCCGCGCTTCTACGATCCGCGCGAGGGCGAAATCCTGATCGACGGACAGGACATCGCCCACATCACCAAGAAGTCGCTGCGCCAGCAGCTCGCCTATGTTTCGCAGCAGCCCTATCTGTTCGAGGGCACGATCCGCGACAATATCCGCTATGGCCGGCCGGAAGCGACCGATGGCGAGGTGGAAGAGGCCGCCCGGCTTGCCTATGCGCATGACTTCATCTCGGCACAGCCGCAGGGTTACGAGACGCCGGTCGGCGAAAACGGCGTGACGCTTTCGGGCGGCCAACGCCAGCGACTATCGATCGCGCGCGCTTTGGTGCGCAATGCGCCGATCCTGCTTCTCGACGAGGCGACCTCGGCCCTCGACACCGAATCCGAAGCGGCCGTGCAGAAGGCGCTCGACGAGGCGATGAGCGGACGCACCGTCGTTGTCATCGCCCACCGGCTTTCGACCGTGGTGCGGGCCGACAAGATCATCGTGATGCAGCAGGGTCGCGTCGTCGAGGAAGGCAATCACGAGACGCTTGCGAAGGTCAGCGACGGTCTTTACGCTCGCCTCAACAACCTGCAGAGGCCTTCGGCCTCCGATTCAAACTGATCTGGCGAGACTGACATGAGCGATGCTGCGATGAAACTGGTGGTGGTTGGCGCAGCAGGACGCATGGGGCAGACGTTGATCCGGCTCATCCATTCCATCGAGGGCGTCAAGCTGCATGCTGCGGTCGAGCGCGCTGGCTCGTCCTTCGTCGGCAAGGATGCCGGCGAAATCGCCGGTCTCGGCCCGACCGGCGTCGTCATCGGCGACGACCCGCTCCAGGCCTTCCTGCATGCCGAAGGCGTGCTCGACTTCACCTCGCCTGCCGCAACGGTGGAATTCTCAGGCCTCGCCGCGCAAGCCCGCATCGTCCATGTGATCGGCACGACCGGCTGTTCGGACGACGACAATGCCAGGATCGCCGCGGCGGCCCGGCATGCGCGCGTCGTCAAATCGGGCAATATGAGCCTCGGGGTCAACCTGCTTGGCGTGCTCGCAGAGCAGGCAGCGCGTGCGCTCGATTCTGTCGACTGGGACATCGAGATCCTGGAAATGCACCACAAGCACAAGGTGGATGCGCCCTCCGGCACTGCCCTTCTCCTCGGCGAGGCCGCGGCAAAAGGGCGCGGCATCGATCTTGCTTCGAAGTCGGTCCGGGTGCGCGACGGCCATACCGGGGCCCGCGAGGCGGGTACGATCGGCTTTGCGACGCTGCGCGGCGGCTCCGTCATCGGCGAGCATTCCGTGCTTTTTGCCGGCGAAGGTGAAATCGTCACCCTGTCGCACAGTGCGGCCGACCGCTCGATCTTTGCGCGCGGCGCCATCAAGGCGGCCCTCTGGGCGCGTGACAAGAAGCCGGGTCTCTATTCCATGCTCGACGTGCTCGGGCTCTCTTCCTCATAACGATACTACGGAGGCATATTCATGAGCGGTACCCTCGTCCTCGTTCGCCACGGCCAGAGTGACTGGAACCTAAAGAATCTCTTTACCGGCTGGAAGGATCCCGATCTGACCGAGCTCGGCATCCAGGAAGCCAATGCAGGCGGCGCGGCGCTCGCCGAATACGGTATCAAATTCGACGTCGCCTATACCTCGGTGCTGGTGCGTGCGCAGCACACGCTGAAGCTCATTCTCGACAAGGTCGGCCAGCCCGATCTCCTGACGATCCGCGACCAGGCGCTGAACGAGCGCGACTACGGCGATCTCTCCGGCCTCAACAAGGACGATGCACGCGCAAAATGGGGCGAGGAACAGGTGCATATCTGGCGCCGTTCCTATGACGTGCCGCCTCCCGGCGGTGAAAGCCTGCGCGACACCGGCGCCCGCGTCTGGCCCTACTACCTCACCGAAATCCTGCCGCGCGTGCTCAGAGGCGAGAAGGTGCTGGTCGCCGCACACGGCAATTCGCTGCGTTCGCTTGTCATGGTGCTCGACAAGCTGAGCAAAGAAGGTGTGCTCGCCCTCAACCTCGCGACCGGCGTTCCGATGGTCTACACGCTGAAGGCGGATTCTACCGTCGCCTCCAAGGAAGTGCTCGGCGACATGTCGGGCGCACATTGATCTCAGCTGATCTTTCCCCGCTTCGGCGGGGAAAGGCGCTCAGTTCTCGATCGTGAACTGCACCCGGTCGGCCGCGAAGCGGCTGATCGAATATTGCACTGGCATACCCTCAAGATCGGTATTCATCGCCTTGGCGATCAGAAGGATGGCGCCGGGGGTGAGTTCGAGGTCGGCCATATCGGCAGCACTGGCATGGGCGGCCGTCACCTCGGTCGTGGCGCGCACATAATCCGGCAGGCCGAGTTCGGCGAAAGCCTTGGTGATCGATTCCCCCGCCCGGTAAGCCGCGCCGATACCGGCAAAGCGCTTGGCGGGAAACCAGCTCGTCGCCCTTGAAACCGGCCGCTTGTCTGCCTGGCGCAATGTTTCCAGGCGGATCACCTGTTCCCCCGGCTTCAGGCCCAGCCAGCGGGCGATCTCGGCACTCGCCTCCTCCTTCGCCTCATCGAGCAGCAGGCCGCGCATTTCACGCGCCTGATCGCCGATGCCAGCGGTGAAACGCGTGCGCCTTGTGATCGGGAAATTCAGCCGCTCCTTGCGCTCGATAAGCGTGCCGCGACCTTGTACCGCACGCACGATACCTTCCTGCGCCAGCGCCGCCAGCGCGCTGCGCACCGTATGCCGGTTGACGCCGAATTGCAGCGCCAGCATGGTTTCCGGCGGCACCATTCCCGTTTCGTCATAGGCTCCGGTGCTGATCGCCTCACGAATCCGATCGGCGATCTGGCGCCAGAGCGCCACGCCGGTTTGCCTTTGCACCTGTTTCAATCCCGCCATTCCACCCCTGCCTGCCATTTCACGCCTTCTGCATAATTCAAAGCGCTACAGCGCCGCGCGTCTGAAAAGACGCGCGGCGCTGTAGGATGTCACACGCTTGTCACGGCATCGATTTAGAGCTAAGTATATCTTGTATGGTTGTCTATATCAATAGACATTTTAAGGGAAGCGGCGATGATATCAGCGGACAGGACAGACGCTGCGTCACAGACGGTATCCGGGCGCAAACGCGCCGCCGATCTGCTGGCGCGCGCGGAGCGCAGCGAACTCTTGGCAGTCTTCGATGCGCTGCCGCAAAAGCCTGTGGCCCATCAGGTGCGCGGACCGGAGACCGGGCTGGTGATGGTGCGCGGACGCATCGGCGGCGGCGGAGCTCCCTTCAATCTCGGCGAAGTGACCGTGACGCGGGCCACGGTCCGGCTCGACTCCGGCTCGGTCGGCCATGCACAGGCGCTCGGCACCGACCGTGAAAAGGCACGGCTTGCGGCGATCTTCGACGCGCTCTGGCAGGAGGAGGCGACGAAGGATTTCGTCGAACAGGCACTGCTTTTACCGGTTGCCGAGCGGATCGCCGATGCCGAACGCCGCAAGGCGGACGAGACGGCGGCAACCCGCGTCGATTTCTTCACCATGGTGCGGGGAGATAACTGATGGGCCTGAAGACAGAAGCTCTGACCGGCGGCTTTGCCGAGCCGGTCTTCCATGCCCAGAGCGTCTTCAAGATGCTGATGGACGGCATGGCCCGCCCCGGCACGATCCAGACCGTTCAGCCCGACGTCGCTCCGCCGACACCGCTCGGCATCGCCGCCGGCACCATCGCGCTGACGCTTTGCGACCACGACACGCCCGTCTGGCTTTCCCAGGGACTGGCGAAATCCGCCGTGCCGGAGTGGCTCGGCTTCCATACCGGCGCGCCGTTGACCGGCGAAAAAGCCGAAGCGCGTTTTGCCTTCACCGAGGCCGGCATCGCCCTTTCCTCCTTCGGCCTCTTTGCATCAGGTACGCAGGAATATCCCGACCGGTCGACGACTATTGTCATCGAGCTCGCGGACCTCGAGGGCGGCCGCAGATTGGCGCTGATCGGACCCGGCATCCAGAGCGTAACGGAGATCGCGCCTATCGGCCTGCCGGAGACCTTCCTGCGGCTCTGGACCGAGAACCGTGCGCTCTTTCCGCGCGGTGTCGACATCGTGCTGACGGCGGGCAAGCGTTTCCTCTGCCTGCCGCGCACCACCAAGATCACAGCAACGGAGATCTGAGCTCATGTATGTTGCCGTCAAGGGTGGCGAGACCGCCATCGCCAATGCCCACCGCCTGCTGGCCGACCGCCGCCGCGGCGACCGTTCGCTGCCGGCGATCGGCATCGACCAGATCGTGGCGCAGCTGGCGCTCGCCGTCGACCGGGTCATGGCCGAGGCTTCGCTTTTCGACCGCACGCTCGCCGCACTTGCCGTCCGCCAATCGCGGGGTGACATGATCGAGGCGATCTTCCTGCTGCGCGCCTACCGCACGACACTGCCGCGTTTCGGCTATTCCAAGCCGCTCGACACGGCTGAGATGACGATCGAACGCCGCATTTCGGCGACCTACAAGGATCTGCCGGGCGGCCAGCTTCTTGGGCCTACCTTCGACTATACCCACCGCCTGCTCGATCCCTCGCTGCTTTCGGACGAGGCGGTCGAAACGCCCGCTCAGCGCGCCGCCGAGACCGGCCGTGTCATGCGCGTCTCCGAGATTCTCGGCGAGGAAGGCCTGATCGAGGCCGACGGCGACATGCCGGAAGATCACGAAATCGGCGACCTGACCCGCGAGCCGATGGAATTCCCGATGACCCGGGATCTCCGCCTGCAGGCGCTTGCCCGCGGCGACGAGGGCTTCCTGCTGGCGCTCGGTTATTCCACCCAGCGCGGCTATGGCCGCAACCACCCCTTTACCGGCGAAATCCGCATCGGCGAGGTCGAAGTGGAATTCGATGTGCCGGAACTCGGTTTCGCCGTCTCGCTCGGCACGATCCAGATCACCGAATGCCAGATGGTCAACCAGTTCAAGGGTTCGGCCAAGGCGCCGCCGCAATTCACCCGCGGCTACGGCCTGGTCTTCGGCCAGAGCGAGCGCAAGGCGATGGCGATGTCGCTGGTCGACCGGGCGTTGCGCGCCGAAGAACTCGGTGAGGATATCACCGCGCCGGCACAGGATGAGGAATTCGTCATCTCGCATTCCGACAACGTCCAGGCGACGGGCTTCGTCGAGCACCTGAAGCTTCCGCACTACGTGGATTTCCAGGCCGAACTCGATCTCGTCCGCCGCATGCGCCGCGAATTCGAAGCCGCCCGCAACGGTGGCGAAGACATGAAGGAAGCCGCCGAATGACCGATCTGGCCAGCTACAACTTCGCCTATCTCGACGAACAGACCAAGCGGATGATCCGCCGCGCTATCCTGAAGGCAATCGCCATTCCGGGTTACCAGGTGCCCTTCGCCTCGCGTGAAATGCCGATGCCCTACGGCTGGGGCACCGGCGGCGTGCAGGTGACGGCCTCGATCATCGGACCGGACGACGTGCTGAAAGTCATCGACCAGGGTGCCGACGACACGACCAACGCCGTTTCCATCCGCGCCTTCTTCCAGAAGGTCGCCAATGTTGCGGTGACGACGCATACCAAGGATGCGACGATCATCCAGACGCGCCACCGCATTCCCGAGGAAAAGCTCGGACCCGGCCAGGTGCTCGTCTACCAGGTGCCGATCCCCGAGCCGCTGCGCTTTCTCGAGCCGCGCGAGACCGAGACCCGCAAGATGCACGCACTCGAAGAATACGGCCTCATGCATGTAAAGCTCTACGAGGACATCGCCCATAACGGCCGCATCTCGCGGACTTACGCCTATCCGGTGAAGGTCCATGGCCGCTATGTCATGGACCCGTCACCGACGCCGAAATTCGACAATCCGAAGATGCATATGTCGGACGCGCTGCAGCTCTTCGGCGCCGGACGCGAGAAGCGCATCTATGCGGTTCCACCCTATACCGACGTCGTCAGCCTGGATTTCGAGGATTACCCCTTCGATATCCAGCGCTTCGATAAACCCTGCGCCCTTTGCGGCGCCGAGGACGTCTATCTCGACGAAGTGGTTCTCGACGACAAGGGCGGGCGCATGTTCGTCTGCTCCGACACCGATCATTGCGAAGACCGCCGCGCGCACGGCCATGCCGGCGAGATGCTGGCCCGGGAGGCTGCAGAATGAACGATACCCCGCTTCTCAAAGTCCACGACGTTTCGAAATTTTACGGCAACCGCATCGGCTGCCGCGACGTCTCCTTCGAGCTCTGGCCCGGCGAAGTGCTCGCCATCGTCGGCGAGTCCGGCTCCGGCAAGACGACGCTGCTCAACTGCCTCTCCACCCGGCTGCTGCCGAGCACCGGCAGCGTCGAATATCACATGCGCGACGAAAACTACCGCGATCTCTATCGCATGAACGAAGCCGAGCGGCGTTTCCTGATGCGCACCGACTGGGGCTTCGTGCATCAGAACCCGGCCGACGGCCTGCGCATGACTGTCTCTGCCGGGGCCAATGTCGGCGAAAGGCTGATGGCGATCGGCGACCGGCACTACGGCAAGATCCGGGCTTCGGCGATCGACTGGCTCGAACGCGTCGAGATCGACGCCGACCGCATCGACGACCAGCCGCGCGCCTTTTCGGGCGGCATGCGCCAGCGATTGCAGATCGCCCGCAACCTCGTCACCGGCCCGCGCCTCGTCTTCATGGACGAGCCGACCGGCGGCCTCGACGTCTCGGTGCAGGCGCGCCTGCTCGATCTCGTGCGCGGCCTCGTCAACGATCTCGGCCTCTCGGCCATCATCGTCACCCACGATCTCGCTGTTGCCCGCCTTCTCTCGCACCGGATGATGGTGATGAAGGACGGCTACGTCATCGAACAGGGACTCACCGATCGCGTGCTCGACGATCCGCGCGAACCCTATACCCAGTTGCTCGTCTCCTCGATCCTGCAGGTCTAATCCTCGGCCCGAAACCAGAAAGAAGAAATCATGGCAACGCCCCTCGTCGTTTCCGAAGTCTCGAAGAGCTTCACCATGCATCTGCGTGACGGCATCAAGCTGCCGGTCGTCTCCGATGTCGCCTTTTCGGTTGCGTCAGGCGAATGCGTCGTACTCGGTGGCCCATCGGGCATCGGAAAGAGTTCGCTGCTTAAGATGATCTACGGCAATTATGCCGTCGATACCGGCCAGATCCTCATCCGCCACGACGGACGGATCGTCGACCTCGCCTCCACCGATCCGCGCACCGTGCTCAACGTCCGCCGCAATACACTCGGTTATGTCAGCCAGTTCCTGCGCACCGTGCCGCGCGTCGCGGCGATCGACGTGGTTGCAGAGCCGCTGGTGGCACGCGGAGAGGACGCTGTCACGGCACGGGAAAAGGCAGGCGCCCTGCTTGCCAGGCTCAATCTGCCGGAAACGCTCTGGCAGCTTCCGCCCGCCACCTTCTCCGGCGGCGAGCAGCAACGCGTCAACATCGCACGCGGCTTCATCACCGAGCACACGATTCTGCTTCTCGACGAGCCCACAGCTTCGCTCGATGCCAGGAACCGTGCCGTCGTTGTTGGCATGATAGCGGAAAAGAAGAAGGCGGGTGTAGCCCTTCTCGGCATCTTCCACGACGAGGAAGTGCGCGAAGCCGTCGCCGACCGCATCCTCGACGTCCAGCAGTTCTCACCCAGAAAGATCGCTGCATGAGCCGCAAGCTGGGCATCGAGCCCTACTTTCATGAAACGGCGTCCGTCAGCGAATCCACTTTCGGGCGGTATACGGAGGTCTCGGAACGCTGCCGCATCAGCGAGGCCAGCTTCGGTGACTATTCCTACATCATGCAGGATGGCTCCGTCTGGTGTGCGACGATTGGCAAGTTCGTCAATATCGCCGCCGCTGTGCGCATCAACGCCACCAACCATCCGACCTGGCGCGCGACACTGCATCATTTCACCTATCGCGCCGCCGACTACTGGCCGGACGGCGACATGGAAACGGACTTCTTCGCCTGGCGGCGCGCAAACCGCGTGACGATCGGCAACGACGTCTGGATCGGTCACGGCGCGACCATCCTGCCCGGCGTCAACGTTGGCAACGGCGCGGTGATTGGGGCCGGCGCCGTCGTGTCGAAGGACGTCGCACCCTATACGATCGTCGGCGGCGTACCGGCCAAACTCATCCGCGAGCGCTTTCCAAGAGAGATCGGAGAACGGATGGACAGGCTCTCGTGGTGGGACTGGGAGCACGACCGCCTGCGCCAGGCGCTCCAGGATTTCCGCAACCTTGACGCGGAAGATTTCCTGTCCCGCTACGGCGGTTAAAACCTCCGATATGGGGGCGGAGAATTGTGACAGGACTTACACAAATATGACATGCGAGGTTCATCAAGCGGGACTAATGCGATGCTGACAAGGCCTGGATCGCAAGGGAAGAGCATGATGTTCGAGCTGAAGAATGTCACACGTCGTTTCGGAAAAAAGCTCGCTGTCGATTCCGTCACGCTCGCCATTCCCCAAGGCCAGATGGTCGGCATCATCGGCCGCTCCGGCGCCGGCAAGTCGACGCTCTTACGCATGATCAACCGCCTTCAGGAGCCGAGCTCTGGCTCCGTTCATTTCGCCGGCGTCGAGGTCTCCGGGCTTCGCGGCCAGGCATTGCGCAACTGGCAGCGCGACTGCGCGATGATCTTCCAGCAGTTCAACCTGGTGCCGCGCCTCGACGTTCTCACCAATGTCATGCTCGGCCGCCTCAATCATCGCTCGACGCTTATGAGCCTGCTCAACATCTTCACCCGCGAGGAACGCGTCCATGCCATCGCGGCACTCGAACGCCTCGGCATCGAGCAGACGGCGCTGCAGGCAGCCGGCACGCTTTCCGGCGGCCAGCAGCAGCGCGTGGCGATCGCCCGCGCGCTGATGCAGAACCCGAAGATGCTTCTCGCCGACGAGCCGATCGCCTCTCTCGATCCGCTGAACGCCAAGATCGTCATGGATGCGCTGCGCGACATCAACGAGCGCGAAGGCATCACCGTCATCACCAACCTCCACACGCTCGATACCGCCCGCAGCTATTGTGAGCGCATCGTCGGCATGGCCGGCGGCCGCGTCGTCTTCGACGGCCAGCCCTCGGAGCTGACCGCCGAAGCGGTGAAGGAAATCTACGGGACCGACAAGGACGGCGCCGGCATCGACGAAACGCTGACCTCGACCAGCCTCGAATCCAAGCGCCGCGCCGCGGATCTCTCATCCGGCATGGTGGCCAAAGCCGCTGCCGTGCACTGACCGTTTCCGGCCGACGGGACAACGGTCGGAAAAATAACTGACAAACAAACCACGTCACAAAAGGAGACTTCCATGTCTGCATTCCGCAAGATCCTGATGGCAACCATCGCCGTCGCCGCCCTCGCCAGCAATGCCGCTGCCCAGGACGTCAAGGTCCTCCGCATCGGTCTCGATGGCGGTGAAAACGAAGCCGACCAGGTTCGCCGCACCGAATGCGTCAAGCCGGGCCTGATCGCCGCCACCGGCGTCTCCGAAGTCCAGCTCTTCCCGTCGCCGAACTACAACGGCGTCATCCAGGGTCTCCTTGGCGGCACGATCGACCTCGCCGTCATGGGCGCCGCCTCTTACGCCGCGGTCTATATCAAGGATCCGAACGCCGTCACCCCGGTTCTGACTACCAAGCAGGCAGACGGTTCGACCGGCTACTACTCGATCATGGTTGCGCGCAAGGACTCCGGCATCAAGACACTTGCCGACGCCAAGGGCAAGAAGCTCGGCTTCGCCGATCCGGACTCTACCTCCGGCTACCTTGTTCCGAACGTTGCCCTTCCGAAGGACACCGGTGCTCCGGTCAAGCAGTACTTCTCTGAAACCGGCTTTGGCGGCGGCCACGAGAACCTCGTTCTCGGCGTTCTCGATAAGAAGTTCGATGTCGGTACCACCTTCGGTTCCGGTCAGGGCGACTGGGCGCAGGGCTACACCTCCGGAAATCTGCACCAGATGGTCACCAAGGGCCTGCTCGACATGGACGATATCGTCGAAGTCTGGAAGTCGCCGCTCATCCCGAACGGTCCGTTGATGGTTTCCCAGAAGCTGCCGGCCGACCTCCAGAAGAAGGTTACCGCCTACTTCGCCGAACTGCCGAAGACAGACAAGAGCTGCTTCGAATCGTTCACGGGCGGCGGCTACGTTGACTGGGCGCCGGTCGACCAGAGCTTCTACCAGACGATCATCGACGCCCGTAAGGCCGTTATCGGCGGCTGATCCTCAGTCTGAACAATCTCGCGGCGGCATCATGATGATGCCGCCGTTTTTCAGGAAGGAAGCCACATATGGCGCACTCGGCCGGCGCGGACTCTCTGAGCGGATTGCAGGAGAGCTCCCGCACCATCCTCGATCATTATCAGAGCCAGGTTCGAACGCGGCGGATCTATACCGTCGTTTCAATCGTGGTCTTCCTGATCATCCTCGGCGCCTCGCTCGATTTCGCCAACAGCGCCAATTCGGGCAAGTTCTTCGAGCGCCTTCCCTATTTCTTCGACTTCATGAAGAGCTTCGTGCCGGACAGTCCGCTGGAGATTTTCCGCGCCATGTTCGACCTGCCGTCGCCCTTCTCCGACGGTTCGATCAAATACGACTATACAAGCGACCGCGTCTGGATCACCGATAGTTTCTACATCCCGAATTTCTTCTACCAGCTCGCGATCACGCTCAACATCGCCATCGTCTCCACCATTCTCGGTGCGAGCGGCGCGTTCTTGCTCTGCTTTTTCGCTTCCACCAATCTGGTCGGTGCAGGCGTGACGCGCTGGGTCGTGCGGCGCATCATGGAAATCATGCGCGCCTTCCCGGAAATCGTCATCGCCGGTCTTCTCGCCGCGATCCTGTCGATCGGTCCGATTTCGGCGATCATCGCGGTATGGGTCCATACTGTCGGCGCGCTTGGGAAGTTGTTCTTCGAAGTCGTCGAGAATGCCGACATGAAGCCGGATGAAGGCCTGCGCGCCGCCGGCGCCGGCTGGCTGGAGCGCGTGCGCTTCGCCATCCTGCCGCAGGTGTTGCCGAACTTCGTCTCCTACACGCTGCTGCGGACTGAGATCAACGTGCGCGCCTCGACCATTATCGGCGCCGTCGGCGGCGGCGGCATAGGCGAGGTCTTCAGCCTGTCGATCGGACGCGACCATGCTGCCAAGACCTATGCGATCATCATCCTGCTGCTGATCACCGTCATTTGCGTCGACCAGTTCTCGGCCTGGCTGCGCCGCCGGCTGATCGGCAAGCAGTCCTTCGAATTTGGCCGGGGAGCGGCGTGATGTCCTCTGTTCCGACCATCAACGCTGCCGAGCGCAACCGCCTGCTGTCCGCCTATCCGGACGTCTTCCATCGCAGCTTCATGCAGCGCTGGGGTCTGCTCCTCATTTCAGCTGCGGTCTTCGTTTACCTAGCCTTCTGCTTCGCCTTCTTCAACGTCATCCCCACCTTCGTGAACGGCAACTGGGACCGCGCGGCGATCTATGTCCAGGACTGGTATTCCTGGCGCGCCCAGCCGCGCCTGCGTTTCCAGAACGATCAGGTCGTCCCCCAATGGACGAGCCGCCGCCAGTATCCCGAGGGCGGCGATATCAACTGGCTGAAACCCAATGCCGATGGCAGCCGATACACCGTCACCTTCGGCAGCGACGGCGACCGCTTGGAAGTGACGCCGAGCCACGTCGACGTCTATATCGACGGCAAGCTCTATCCCGTGACCATTACCCGCGATCGAGCCTCCCTGCCGTCCGATGCGCCCGCCCAGATGGCGCAGGACGACAACAAGGTGAACGTCTATTACGGCTTCGCTGGACAGGCGGAAATCCGTACCAGCCAGGTCTACGTCCAGCGCCGCTTTCTCGGCTGGGCAAACTTCTTCTTCGATACGCGTTCGCCCTTCTGGGGCCGCAACCTGCCTGAGGTCGTCGGCCTGATGTTCTCCGGTGAACGGCTCGATCCGAACCAGTCCAATGCCTCGCTGGCGTTGGACAACTTCCTGAACAACGCAAGCTGGCAGCATGGCGACATCCTGTCGAAGTTGATGCAGACGCTGGTCATGGCCTTTGTCGGTACGCTCTTCGGCACGCTGGTCGCTTTCCCGCTCGCCTTCGTCGCCGCACGCAACATCACGCGGAGCCGCGCTGCGAACTGGGCCACGAAGCGGCTCTTCGACTTCCTGCGCTCGATCGACATGCTGATCTGGGCGTTGTTCTTCACCCGTGCCTTCGGCCCAGGGCCGCTTCCGGGCATCGCGGCTATCTTCTTCACCGATACGGGCGCGCTCGGAAAGGTCTATGCCGAAGCGCTTGAGAACATCGACGATAAGCAGCGTGAGGGCGTGAAATCGGTCGGTGCGGCACCGGTGGCCGTCCAACGTTATGGGGTCATCCCCCAGGTCCTGCCGGTGTTCATCTCGCAATCGCTCTATTTCTGGGAATCGAATACCCGCTCGGCGACCGTCATCGGCGCCGTCGGTGCGGGCGGCATTGGCCTCAAGCTGCTCGAATCCATGAAGACCAATTCGGACTGGGACAAAGTCGCCTATATGGTCCTGCTGATCCTCCTCGTGGTCTTCGCCTTCGACAATCTCTCGAATGCGCTGCGTTCGCGCGTGATGGGAAAAAAGGGCCACTGACGAATTGACGCCATCATCATTCTGTCACGGAAATCTTTTAGCCGGGAGCCTGCTTGCGGTTCGCCGCCAAATCACTGCACTGTGCGCTCCCCGTTTGGACGATCCCCAGGATAAAAGCCTTGCGCTACGCTCTCTATTTCTCGCCGCCGAAGGATGATCCCCTGACCGGCGCGGCCTCGCTCTGGCTCGGCCGCAATGCCTTCACCGGCGAGACCTATCCAGCACCGGACCATGAGCAGTTGGGTGCTGCAGAACAATTCGAGCTGACCGCCGACCCCCGCCGCTACGGCTTTCACGCAACGATCAAGGCGCCGTTTTCGCTCGCCTCCTCGGTCACCGAGAAAGATCTCATGACCGTTGCCGAGGATTTTGCCCAGCGCACGCAAGCCTTCGAGATTCCTGAACTCGTGCTTGGCCAGCTCGGCCGTTTTTTTGCCCTCGTTCCCGGTTCTCATCATCAACCTCTTCAGGATTTCGCCGCGAAGGTGGTAAGGTCATTCGAACCGTTCCGCGCAGCGCTTTCCGAGGCCGATATGGCGCGGCGCAACCCGGAGAAACTCAGCGACAGCCAGCGCGCCCATCTGCAGCGCTGGGGTTACCCTTACGTCATGGAGGATTTCGGCTTTCACATGACGCTGACCGGCCAGGTGCCCGAGACACGCGCCGAGGTGATGAAGGCGATCCTGACCGAGCAGTTTGCCGATTTTACCGGCCGGCCGCTTTCGATTTCCGGCCTTGCCGTCTTCATCGAGGAGACGCGCGGCGCCCCGTTCAAAGTTCATTCCTGGCTGCCGCTTGCCGGCGCCAAACGCTGAAAGACCTGACGCTATGAGCAAAGAGACCGTGTTTTCCAACGCCCGCATCGTTCTCGAGGACGACATCCTCTCGGGCTCGATCCTCATTCGCGACGGGAAGATCGCCGACATCTCCGAGGGCAACTCGGTAGCCGGCGAAGATTTCGAAGGCGACTACGTTATTCCAGGCCTCGTCGAGCTGCACACCGATCATCTCGAAGGCCATTACCAGCCGCGTCCCGGCATTCGCTGGAACAAGACCGCCGCGGTTCAGGCGCATGACGCTCAGATCGTCACCTCAGGCATCACCACAGTGTTCGACTGCCTGCGCATGGGGGCGGACGAAGACGGCGGCTTCGAACACGGCGAGATGCGCGAGATGGCCGATGCCATCCAGTCGGCGGAGACGGAAGGCAGGCTGCGCGCCGAGCACCTCATCCACCTGCGCTGCGAGGTCTCGGCCGACAATGTGCTCGAACATTTCGCCGATTTCGAAAACGACCGGCATGTGCGGCTCGTCTCGCTGATGGATCATGCGCCCGGCCAGCGTCAGTTCCAGACGATGGATCAATATATTTTCTACTACCAGAAGAAGCGCGGCCTGAGCGACGAGGCCTTCGCCCGTTTCGTCGCCAAGCGCCAGGCAGAATCGGCGCGCAATTCGACGCCGCACCGCAATGCCATCGCCAAGGTCTGCGCCGAGCGCGGCATCACCGTGGCAAGCCATGACGACGCGACGCTCTCGCATGTCGACGAGGCGATCGACAACGGGGTGCGCCTGGCCGAATTTCCCACCAGCTTCGACGCCGCCCGGGCGTCGCACGGACATGGCATGAGCGTGCTGATGGGCGCGCCGAACATCGTGCGCGGCAAATCCCATTCCGGCAATATCGCCGCCCGCGACCTTGCCGAGATGGGGGTGCTCGACGTGCTTTCCTCCGACTACGTGCCGCTCAGCCTGCTGCATGCGCCCTTCATCCTCGCCGACGAAGTCGACAGCATCAGCCTGCCGAAGGCGATCGCCATGGTGACGTCGACGCCCGCCCGCACCGTCAGCCTCGATGACCGCGGCCGGGTCGCAACGGGGCTGCGCGCCGATCTTGTCCGCGTCCACCGTTCGCATGGCGTGCCGGTGACGCGCTCGGTCTGGCGCCAAGGACGCCGTGTCGCATGATGTCGCACGAACCCCACGCAGGAGCCGGAGCCGAGCGCGGCATCATGGTCGTCGTCGTCGGACCGAGCGGCGCTGGCAAGGACACGCTGATGAACCTCGCGGCCCGGCGTTTCAAGGGCCGCGACGAGGTGCATTTCGTCCGCCGCGTCATCACCCGTCACCGTGACGCCGGCGGCGAAGATCATCTTTCCGTCTCCCTCGAAGGTTTTGCCGCTATGGAGCAGTCAGGCTCCTTCGCCGTCTGGTGGGAAGCGCATGGCCTGAAATACGGCATTCCGGCCGAGGTTTCGGTGGCGCTTTCGCGAGGCCACATTGTCGTCGCCAACGGTTCACGCTCGGCGCTTCACCGTTTCCAGGCCGCATTCCCGCGGCTGAAGGTCATCAACGTCACCGCCCGCCCCGAGGTGCTTGCCGGCCGGCTGGAGGCGCGCGGACGCGAGACGCATGAGGATATCATGGCCCGGCTTGCCCGCGGACCGCTGACGGTGCGTGGTGAATATGACGTGGTGGAGCTCGACAATAGCGGCTCGCTCGAAGAGGCCGAGCAGAAGATGATCGAGATTTTGGACGGATTGCTGGCCAAGGCGCCCTGAACAGATCGAAAGGAAGGGTATGCGCGCCATCAAGGTCGTCGACTATGATCCTTCCTGGCCGCGGCTGTTTACCGAGATCAGCACCGAAGTCTCTGCCTTGCTCGGTGACCGTCTGCTTTCCATCGATCATATCGGCAGCACGTCGGTGCCTGGCCTGCCGGCCAAGCCGAAGATCGACCTTGCTGCCGTGATGATATCAGACGCCTTCCTGCCAGCGGCGATCGAGATCGTGCGCGCTGCCGACTTCGTCTTCCACGGCGATACTGGAGAGCAACGATGGGCCCTCACCCGTGATCATGACGGTTATGGGTTCAGGCTCTATCTTTGCGGGCCCAATAATCGCGCGCATCGGGACCGCATGCTGTTTCGCGATTATATCAGGGATCACCCCGAGAGAGGGCCAAGGCCTATGCCGATCTGAAACGCCGGCTGGCTGCGGAGGCAGACGGCGATTGGGATTTTTATACCGGCGGAAAGACCGAGTTTGTCAGCGAGACGGTTCGGCTGGCTGCCTCGATGATGTAAAAAAAGGAATCCGTCAGACGCCCTGGCCGGCGGCGATTACTCGCCGTCGCCCCGTCCCGATACGATCTCGCGCTTGCCGACGTGATTGGCCGGGCCGACGAGGCCTTCTTTTTCCATGCGTTCCACCAATGAGGCGGCGCGGTTGTAGCCGATGCCGAGGCGGCGCTGGATATAGGAAGTCGAGCATTTCTTGTCGCGCATGACGACCTTGACCGCCTGTTCGTAAAGCTCGTTGCCATCCTCGGAGGCCATGGCGCTCTTGTCGAAGACGGCGCCGCCTTCTTCCTCTTCCGTCTCTTCCTCCTCGTCGGCGGTGACGGTGTCGAGATATTCGGGGCGCCCTTGCGTCTTCAGATGAGCAACGACCTTTTCGACCTCGACATCCGAGACGAAGGGACCGTGGACACGGGAAATCCGCCCGCCGCCCTGCATGTGCAGCATATCGCCCTGACCGAGCAGTTGCTCGGCGCCCTGCTCGCCGAGAATGGTACGGCTGTCGATCTTCGAGGTCACCTGGAAGGAGATGCGGGTCGGGAAGTTCGCCTTGATCGTGCCGGTGATAACGTCGACCGACGGACGCTGTGTCGCCATGATCAGATGGATGCCGGCGGCGCGCGCCATCTGGGCGAGGCGTTGGATCGCACCTTCGATGTCCTTGCCGGCGACCATCATCAGGTCGGCCATCTCGTCGACGATGACGACGATATAGGGCATCGGCGTCAGGTCCAGCGCCTGGCTTTCCTCGATCGGAGTGCCGGTGCCCTTGTCGAAGCCAACCTGGACCATGACATGGATGGTCTCGCCCTTTTCGCGGGCCTGGGCCACGCGGTCGTTGTAACCGTCGATGTTGCGCACGCCGAGGCGCGACATCTTGCGATAGCGCTCCTCCATTTCGCGCACGGCCCATTTCAGCGCCATGACCGCCTTCTTCGGATCGGTGACGACGGGCGTCAGCAGATGCGGGATGCCGTCATAGACGGACAGCTCGAGCATCTTCGGATCGACCATGATCAGGCGGCACTGTTCCGGCGTCATGCGGTAGAGCAGCGACAGGATCATCGTGTTGATCGCGACAGACTTGCCGGAGCCGGTGGTGCCGGCGACGAGCAGATGCGGCATCTTGGCGAGTTCGGCAATGACAGGCTCGCCGCCGATGGTCTTGCCGAGGCCGAGCGCCAGCTTGTAGCCGCTCTTCTCGAAATCCTGGCTCTCGATCATCTCGCGGAAATAAACGGTTTCACGCGTGACATTCGGCAATTCGATGCCGATGACGTTGCGGCCGGGGACCACGGCAACACGGGCCGAGAGCGCCGACATCGAGCGGGCGATATCATCGGCAAGGCCGATGACGCGCGACGATTTCACGCCTGGCGCCGGCTCGAATTCATAGAGGGTGACGACGGGGCCGGGACGGACATGGATGATCTCGCCCTTGATGCCGAAATCTTCCAGCACGCTTTCCAGAAGCCCGGCATTCTGCTCCAGCGTCTCCTGCGACATGATCTCGCCGAGGCGTTCCGGCGGCTCCTGCAACAGGGCGCGCGGCGGGAATTCATAGCCGGATGCGTCGATCCTTTCGGGCCTCGCGGCCAGGCGCGGCGACGGCAGGACCGCGGCGACGGGGGGCGTACGCTGCGGCACCGGCGCGGCCTGAGGTGCTGATGCAATGTGAGGAGCTGCCGCGAGCTGAGAGATTGGCGCCGCCTGAGGTGCGGGCACGACAGGTGCCTCGACAGGAATGCGCCTGGGCTTTTCGAGGGATATTGCGGCCGCAGGGCGCATGGCAACCTTCGCGGAGACCGCAGCGGGCTGCGGGGCCGGGCGGGAGACGACGGGAGCGGGGGCCGGCCGGCCGGGGCGCCATTCCATGATCCGGAACAGCGATGTGATCGATTCGGGCGAGGTCTCGGTCTTCGGGAAGGATATCAAGGGCGGGGCGCGAACCGGCTCCGCCTCTTCGAAGGCCATGACTTCCCAGAAGGCGAAATCCGAAATGGAGGAAAGCTCGGCGCTGGCGCGGAAAGCCGGCGCGCCGGGCTCGTCAAGCAAAGGTGACTGCTGTAGTTCGATCCTGTGCGGTGCTACGGAAATCTCGTCCGGCTCCGGCAGATAGATATCGAACGGCACATCGACGGCAACCGGTTCTATCCGTATCGCCTGCTGTCCAATCTGCGAATCATCGCGAACGGGCTCATTCGGCGCGCGCCGCCTGCTGATCAGCGTTTCCGGCGTGCGGGTGAAACGGACGTTCGGCGCGAGGGAAAAGTTGCTCTGCCAGATGGGTGCCGCCGGCTTCTCCCCTGGGTTTTCCTCCGGAAGGTCCGTTTCAATCTCGCTGGAAAAATCTCCGGCATCCGTCAAATTGGTTCTGGGAAAACGCATGCGTCCGCTACTCACTCATGCTTTGCAAATTACGACCCTACCGGGATAGAAAAGGAAGGTTAATAAGTTCCTTCCTGCCGTATCGTTCCGATACGGCCCCTTTGGGTAAATCGCTGCACTTTCAATGAGTTCTGGCGGCGAGAAAAATCTTTGCCAATTTTGGGAGGCGCTCTGACCGCATCGCAATCTTTCAGATCGCTGCTGCCGCTTTAGGCTTTATTTGCACGCATGTCGTTGTCCGCAAAACCGCTTCGCAGTTTTGCGCGACATGCTTTAGTGCGCCTCGTCCCAATTGCTGGCGGCGCGGGCATCGACCCTCAGCGGCACGCGCATTTCCAGCGCCGGCATGGTGGCGTTTTCCATGACCGAGACGATGACCGGCATCGCCTTTTCGACATCCTCGTCCTCGACCTCGAAGATGAGTTCGTCATGCACCTGCAGCAGCATGCGGACACGGTCGGCAAGGCCGACTTCAACAAGCGCCGGCTCTATCTTGATCATCGCCCGGCGGATGACGTCGGCAGCCGAGCCCTGGATTGGCGCGTTGATCGCCGCACGCTCGTTAAAGGCGCGCACGGATGGATTGGAAGAGCGGATTTCGGGATAGTTGATGCGGCGACCGAAGATCGTTTCGACATAACCCTTGTCGCGCGCCATGGCCTTTCGGCTTTCCATATAATCGCGGATACCGGGGAAACGCTCGAAATACTTCTTGATGTAGTCGCCGGCTTCCGAACGCTCGATCGAAAGCTGATTGGCGAGCCCGAAGGCCGAGATACCGTAGATGATGCCGAAATTGATTGCCTTGGCGCGGCGGCGCACCTCGCCCGGCATGCCTTCCACCGGCACGCCGAACATTTCCGACGCCGTCATGGCGTGGATGTCGACGCCATCTTCGAAGGCCTTGGTCAGCTGCGGGATCTCGGCGACATGGGCAAGCACGCGCAGTTCGATCTGGCTGTAGTCGGCGGAGATCAGCTTGTGCCCAGGCGTCGAGATGAAAGCGGTGCGGATCTTGCGGCCTTCTGCGGTGCGCACCGGAATGTTCTGCAGGTTCGGCTCGGACGAAGACAGGCGCCCCGTGGTCGTCGATGCCAGCGAATAGGAGGTGTGGACCCGCTTGGTCTCCGGATGGACATAGCCGGGAAGCGCGTCGGTATAGGTGGATTTCAGCTTGGTGACTTGACGCCAATCAACGATCTTGCGCGGCAGCTCGAAGCCGGCGGCGGCCAGATCCTCGAGCACCTGCGCGGAGGTGGACCATTGCCCGGTTTTCGTCTTGTTGCCGCCGGCAAGGCCCATCTTGCCGAACAGGATGTCGCCCAACTGCTTCGGCGAGCCTATATTGAAGCGCTCCCCGGCCAGCACGTAGATCTCGTCCTCGAGCCTTGCTGCACCCTGGGCCAGTTCGCCGGAGAGGCGCGACAGGATCTGCCGGTCGACGGTGATGCCGCGCGCTTCCATGCGCGCCAGTACCGGCAACAGCGGCCGCTCCAGCCGTTCATAGACGCTGGTCAGCCCTGCTGCCGCCAGGCGGGGCTTCAGCACCAGCCAGAGGCGCAGTGTCACGTCGGCATCTTCGGCGGCATAGTGGGTGGCGCGGTCGATATCGACCAGATCGAAGGTGACGTTCGCCTTGCCGCTGCCCGCCACGTCCTTGTAGGGAATCGGGGTATGGCCGAGGAATTTTTCCGAGAGCGGGTCCATGCCGTGCGCGCCGGTGCCGGCGTCGAGCACGTAGGAGATCAGCATCGTGTCGTCGAAACTCCTCGTCTCGATGCCGAAGCGCTTCAACAGCAGGTAATCGTATTTCAGGTTCTGGGCGACCTTGAGAACGGATTCGTCCTCCAGCAATGCCTTCAGCCGCGGCAGGGCATCGCGCATGGGAATCTGGTTGTCGGCAAGGCCGCCGCCGAGCAGATCGCCGACGCCGTTCTTATGGGCGAGCGGCACATAGGCGGCACGGATCTTCGTGCCGGTGGGATCGGCGGTATTGTCGGCGATCGCCAGCGAAAAGCCGACCAGTTCGGCCTGCATCGCATCCAGCGACGTGGTTTCGGTATCGAAAGCAACGAGGCCGGTAGCGCGCGCATCGGCGATCCAGCGGTCGAGCGTCGCCAGATCGCGGATCGTGACATAGGCCGAATGATCGAAGGGCAGCGTCGCGAAGGCCTGGGCCCGCGCCTTGGCAAGATCGGCGGGCGAAAAGGCGCCTTCGACGACGGTCTTCGCCTTGGCACGCGGCGGCACCGGCACGGATTCGCCCGAGACGTCGGGGATGCCGCCGGCAACGGGCTCGGGTTCGGCCGCATCGAGATCCGGTCCGCGGGCCGTCTCACCCCATTCGATGCGGACGATCGCCGGTTCGATGGCGCCGGCATCGCAATCGCAAGCTTCGGCGACGCGGCGCGTCAGCGTGGTGAATTCCATCGTTTTCAGGAAGCCGATCAGCTTCGGGCCGTTCTGCGGTTCCAGCACCAGCGCGTCGAGATCGAGATCGAGCGGCACATCGGTGCGCAGCCGCACGAGGTCGCGCGAGAGCCTGGCCATGTCGATATTGGCGAGGATCGTCTCTCGGCGCTTGACCTGCTTGATTTCGGTGGCGCGTTCGAGCAGCGTATCGAGATCGCCGTATTCCTCGAGCAGCTGGGCGGCGGTTTTTGGGCCGATGCCGGGAATGCCGGGAACATTGTCGACGGAATCACCGGTCATCGCCTGCAGGTCGATCATCTTTTCCGGCGGCACGCCCCATTTCTCGATGACATCGGGAATGCCGATCTGCTTGTCCTTCATGCTGTCATACATATGGACATTGGGGCTGACGAGCTGCATCAGATCCTTGTCGGAGGAGACGATGGTGACATCGGCGCCGGTCGCTTCGGCCTGGCGGGCATAGGTGGCGATGATGTCGTCGGCCTCGAAGCCTTCGGTCTCGATGCAGGGCAGATTGAAGGCGCGGGTCGCCTCTCTTATAAGGCCGAATTGCGGGATGAGCTCTTCCGGCGGGGCGGAACGGTTCGCCTTGTAGGCGTCGTAAAGATCCTTGCGAAACGTCTTGGCGGAATAATCGAAGATGACGGCAAGATGCGTCGGCGTCACGCCGACATCAGTATTACGCGCATCCCTCAGCAGCTTCCACAGCATGTTGCAGAAACCGGACACGGCGCCGATCGGCAGGCCGTCGGTCTTGCGGGTCAGCGGCGGCAGTGCATGAAACGCCCGGAAGATGAATCCGGAACCATCGACTAGGAAGAGGTGATCGCCTTTTTTCATGCGTGCATGGATAGCGCGGGCATGGGACGAGGTCCATACGGAGTTCGGCATAAAGTTCGGCGCGCAAAAAGGATTGTGGCGTTCGGAGCGTCACACAGCGCCGCGCGTCTTTTCGGACGTGCAAAGCACGCTGAGCACTTGGCGTTGCTGCATAATTTTGTCCTTCCATCGATTCCGATCTCAGGAATTGTGCGGCAGGGATTCCGGCTCACCAAACTGTTACCGATTTGTAACGATTGCCCTCCCTTGAAAAACCACATTCTGAGCCACAAATCCATGTCACCGGCGCTTGATTGCGTCGCGGGTCTGATTACCGGCTTGTCCCCCGCCGCGTCAGGCTTGGACAAAGGCCTTATCCCCCTCTCCGGGCCTTTGTCCCCACTTTAAAGTCGCCGTGGCCAACCTCCAGGCCATGGCGGCTTTTGTTTTTTCGAGGCACTCGAAATTCTGATCGCCGCTTGCATGTTTAGGAGCATCGTATGCGATTTGCTGCATTGTCTCCGGCATGGTTTTGAGCCTAACTTGCAATCATGGGATTTAACCGCATGGATTCGGGAGCCTACCTTGCCAGCCAGCTGGCGAAGGGTTTTGCCCGCTCGCTGCACCAGCGCGCGGTCGGGCTCGGTTTTTCTCCAGGGCAGTTCCCCATTCTGCTGGAACTCTGGGCCGAGGACGGGCTGACCCAGAAACAGCTTCTCGAGCGGGTCGATATCGAGCAGGCAACCATGGCCAATACGCTTTCGCGCATGGTCCGCGATGGGTTGATCGAACGCCGGCCGCATCCATCCGACAAGCGGGCGCAACTGCTCTTCCTGACGCCGAAGGCCCGCGCCATGGAGGCCGAGGCGATCGAGACCGCGCGGGAGGCCGACCTTGCGCTGTTTAAAGGTTTTCGGGTTTTCGAGCGCGAGCTGACGCTTGAATATATCCGCCGGCTTCTGGAAAACGCCAAGGCGCTCTGATCACTGCATAATTCCTTAAATCGGAATCGATTTAAGGATAAAATTATGCAGCAGTCCAAAAGTGTTCCAGCGTCCTTTGCGCGTCTGAAAGACGCGCGGCGCTGTAAGATCACTCGCCGGCACGCTGTGCGCGTCGCAACGAGGACACGCCGGTTTCGATCTGTGCGGTCAGGACGTTTTCTTGGGCGGCACGCTTGATGCTCGGCTCGATATCCGGCTTGCCGAGTAAAAGGCCCTGCACTTGCGCGCAGCCTTCCTCGACGACGATCCGGCGCTGCATCTCGGTTTCAACGCCCTCCGTCACGACAGGCATGCCGAGGCTGTGACCAAGGCCGATGATGGCGCGCACGATCGAGCGCGCCGCCGCATCATGTTCCAGCACGCCGGTGAAACTGCGGTCGACCTTGATCTTGTCGAAAGGGAATGAACGCAGGTTGGAAAGCGAGGAAAAACCGGTGCCGAAATCATCCATGACGATGTGCACGCCGAGCTTGTGCAGCCGCAGCAGCGTCGTCATCACCCGGTCGCGATCGCGAATGAGCGCCGCCTCGGTGATCTCGAGTTCCAGCCGGCTCGGCGCAAGCCCGGTTTCGTCGAGGATCGCCTCGATCCGCTCGCAGAGGTTCGGCAGCATGAATTGCACCGGCGAGAGATTGACGGCGATCATCAACGGCAGCGGCCAGCGCACAGCCTCCCTGCAGGCCTGCTGCAACACCCATTCGCCGAGTTGGACGATCGAGCCGCTTTCCTCGGCGATCGGGATGAAGATATCGGGCTCGGTCAAGCCGTGACCTGGCCGGTTCCAGCGCATCAGGGCCTCATAGCCGCCGATCTCGCCGCTCAGCGCATCGAGGATCGGCTGATAGTCGACATGGATCTGGTTGCGGATGATCGCATGGCGCAGTTCGCTTTCGATCTGGCGGCGGTTCCGTGCCGCCTTATCCATTTCCGCGTCGAAAAAACAGACCTTGCCGCGACCGTCATGCTTGACGCGGTAGAGTGCCGTATCGGCATTGTTGCAGAGTTCTTCAGCAGCAGCGCCATCCGCGGGATAGAGTGCGATGCCGACGCTGACGCCGACGGCGGTCGGGTCGCGCGCGGTGTCCATCTCGGCGGCGAATTCGTCGAGGATTGCCACTGCAAGCTTTTGCGCCGCCGCCGGCTGCTGCCCGGCGGGCTGAATGATGGCGAATTCATCGCCGCCGAGGCGGGCGATCGTATCGCTCTCATCGGCCACGCGGCGCAGGATCGAGGCGACCTTGCGAAGAATTCGGTCGCCTTCGGCATGACCGAAGATATCGTTGACGGCCTTAAATCGATCGAGGTCGAGATAGAAGAGGGCAACCTCGCTGTTCTTTCGTTCGGCCATCTGCAGCGCCTGCCGGATGCGGGTATCGAACAGCGACCGGTTCGGCAGATCGGTGAGCACATCGTGGTGGGCGAGATGCTCGATCATCTCCTCGGCCTGCCTGCGCTCGGTGAGATCACGCACCGCCAGCACCTCGCAATTGTGCCCGCGATAGACGATCCTGCTCGCGGTCACTTCGACGGCGACCTCCCTGCCGTTCCTGGTGTTGAGCAGAGTCTCGCTGGATCTGTTCTGCCCAGTCCCCTGAACAGCGGTCAAAACAGCCGAGGGCGCCTTGCCGGCAAGACCGGCAAGCTTCCAGCCGGAAAGCCCTTGGAAGCGTTCATTGGCATCGATGATCCTGCCTTCCCGCAGGATCAGGAGCCCTTCCTGTGAGGCATTCGCGAGCCCCCTCAGATCCGTCAGGTGGCTTTCGATAAAGACCACCGCGAGCGCAATCAGAATGAGCGCCGTCGCCGCCACCACGACGATCGCAGCAAGCAGGCTGGCGTCGAGCACCGTTGCCGGAACCTCTTTGCCGGGATCCGGCACGAGCGTGATGCTAGCCATCGAGATGAAATGGAGAGCGCAGATCGCGAGGACGAAAGTGATTGACGAGGCGAGGAACCGCCTCAGTCCCTTCAATTGGAAAAAGGCGTGGAAGGCGGCGCTCGACAACAGCGCTCCTGCGAGAACTGCACTCAGCGTCATGAAGGGATCATAAAGGATTGCCGCCTGCGTTTCGATCGCCTGCATGCCGGTCAGGTGCATGGAGGCGATGCCGAGCGCCATCAGGACGCCGCCGCGGATGCGAGAAAACCTGCCGCGACTTTCCGAAGCGACGAGGATCGCCGCCCACGAACCGACAACCGACAGGAGGAAAGAAAGCGTCGTCAGGCCCAGCTGGTAGCCGATCGGCATGCCGCCGTCATAGGCCAACATCGCGATGAAGTGCGTTGCCCATACGCCGGTGCCGAAAGCGAAAGCCGAGGCACTGATCCAGAGCTTGCGCCGCCCGGCATCGCATTCCTGGGCGCGGGAAAGCAGCAGCATAGCCGCGATAGCGCCGACCAGGCAGACCGCGGCGGCGGCAAGCACCAGCCGCCAATCGTGGTTGTCGCGAATACATGTAATGACCGAAAACATCTGCCCCTCCCACAGCTGAATTCGGTCATGTTATTTAGGTTATGCTAAATAACTGTAAATTGAATTAGAATTCTCTTCTATATTATCCAGCAAATCTTGCTGATATTAATCCATGTCTCGCCAGTCTTTCGCGCCGCCGATTTTTTGTTTTTCCGCCTCGCCTGCTTTTCTGGTTTGGTCTATCGTCCGGCCGAATTTCAAAAAGGAGTCGAAAATGACCGATGTAAGCCAGGTGCTTGCGCGCGCGGACCAGAACCTTCCATCGAGCCTCGAAAAGCTGTTCGAGCTTCTGCGTATCCAGTCGATTTCCACCGATCCCGCCTATAAAGCCGAATGCCGAAAGGCTGCCGAATGGCTCGTCGCCTACCTCGGGACGCTCGGCTTTACGGCCTCGGTGCGCGATACGCCCGGCCATCCGATGGTGGTCGCTCACCATGCCGGCGATTCCGCCGATGCGCCGCATGTTCTCTTCTACGGCCATTACGACGTTCAGCCGGTCGACCCGATCGAGCTTTGGGAAAACGATCCCTTCGAGCCATCGATCAAGGATGTCGGCGAGGGCCGCAAGATCCTGACCGGCCGCGGCACCTCCGACGACAAGGGCCAGTTGATGACCTTCGTCGAGGCTTGCCGCGCCTATAAGGAGATCAACGGCGCGCTTCCCTGCCGCGTCACCATCCTCTTCGAGGGCGAGGAGGAATCCGGCTCGCCGTCCCTGAAGCCCTTCCTCGAAGCCAATGCCGCCGAACTCAAGGCCGATTATGCGCTGGTCTGTGATACCGGCATGTGGGACCGCGACACGCCGGCGATCGCCGCTGCGCTGCGCGGCCTCGTCGGCGAGGAAGTGGTCGTGACGGCCGCCGACCGTGACCTGCATTCCGGTCTCTTCGGCGGCGCGGCCGCCAATCCGATCCATATTCTCGTCGAGGCTCTTGCCGGCCTGCATGACGAGACGGGCCGCATCACGCTTGACGGCTTCTATGATGGCGTCGAGGAAACGCCTGACAACATCAAGGCCTCATGGGAGACGCTCGGCAAGACCGCGGAGAGCTTCCTCGGCGAAGTCGGCCTTTCCATTCCATCGGGTGAAAAAGGCCGCTCGGTGCTGGAACTCACCTGGGCGCGGCCGACCGCCGAAATCAACGGCATCTGGGGCGGATATACCGGCGAAGGCTTCAAGACGGTGATCGCCGCCAAGGCTTCGGCGAAGGTTTCGTTCCGACTCGTCGGAACGCAGGATCCGGCTGCCATTCGGGAGGCGTTCCGCAGCTATATCAGTGCGAAGATTCCCGCTGATTGCTCGGTCGAGTTCCATCCGCATGGCGGCTCGCCTGCGATTCATCTTTCCTATGATTCGCCTGTTCTCACCAAGGCGAAGAACGCGCTTTCCGACGAGTGGCCGAAACCCGCCATCGTCATCGGCATGGGTGGGTCGATCCCGATCGTCGGAGATTTCCAGAAGATGCTCGGCATGGAATCGTTGCTCGTCGGCTTCGGCCTCAGCGACGATCGCATCCACTCGCCGAACGAGAAATACGAGCTCGCCTCCTACCACAAGGGCATTCGCTCCTGGGTGCGGATTCTTCAGGCGCTCGCTGCATGAAGGAAAAGGCGCGGCTTCCATCAAGATGCGCCACGCAAAATCGCAATAACAAAAAGGCCGGTTCGACCCGGCCTTTCGTCATCCGCTCATCTCAGTGCCAGTTCATCCGTGGTCAAGGAGCAAGCGGGTATTGCAACGAGATTGCCGCCGAAAGGTTAACGAACCGTTAACAGAACCGGCAGCACCACGCGCGGCTCCAAGGCGCTGACAGACATTCGCCGTTCAAGCTGCGTTCATCGCGGGCGACATATAAGCCATTGAAAGATAAGACGAATGATAACGCTCTGACACAGCTCGGCGATCGCTCTATCTTTTGTTTCAATGGCATATGCCAAGGAAACGCGGCCAAGCGCTGCCTGAAAAACGTGCCAACAAGGACTGAGAAGCGTGAAAAATCTCTTTGTTAAAATCGCAGCCGCCGGCATGCTTATGCTGGCTCCCGCCATGGCGCAGGCTGCCGAGGGCTACTCGACGGCGAACGTCAATATGCGTGCCGGTCCGAGCACCCGATATCCTGCCGTCGCGGTCATCCCGGCCGGTTCTTCCGTCGAGATCCGCGGATGCCTTTCCGACGTCAATTGGTGCGACGTCGAATTCTACGGCGGCCGCGGCTGGGTTTCCGGCCAGTATGTCCAGGCCCTCTACCAGCAGCGCCGCGTCTATGTCGGCCCGCAATATTACCGTCCGCTCGGCATTCCGATGATTCGCTTCAGCGTCGACAGTTATTGGGACCGCTATTACCGCAACCGTGATTTCTATCGCGATCGTGACCGCTGGAGCCGCGGCCCGGATTATTACTACCGCGACCGCGACAATCGGGATCGCGATCGGGATAACCGGGATCGCGACCGTAACTGGCGCGAGCGGGATGGCGGCCGAGATGGGCGCGACCGCGATCGTGACTGGCGCGACGACAATCAAAGGGACGATCGTCAAAGGGACGATCGGCAAAGAGGTGAACGGCAGAGGGACGACCGGAGAGGCGATGATCGCAGGCCGGACCGCGGGAATTTTGATTGCCGCCCCGGCGATCCCTCCTGCGACGAATGAAACGGAAAGGGGACGTAGCGCCGTCCCATTCAGAGGCTTGAAGCCAAGGGAAAACACCCAAGAAAAAGCCCGGCGCTCCCTTGGGAGGGATGCACCGGGCCTGATGTCGATCGGCACGCGTTGAGGGGAGACGGCCGATCATTCGCGGGACGTGAGGGGCTGTCCCGCTTCTTCATAAACAATCGCAAAGCCTATTGGTTCCGCCTGCTGCATAATTCCTTGAAACGGACCTGATTTGAGGAACACTATGCGGCAATTCAATGTGTTACAGCCTTCTTTATGTCTCTCGAAAAGACGCGCTGCACTGAAAAATGCGTCGTATCATCAGTGATTCACGTGACGCACTTCAGGTCTTTTTTTCATGAGGCGTGCAGCTTGGCCGGCGAGCGCTAGACAGGAGCCGCCGGGGAAGCGTCGATTCTCGAATACGGTCACCGACAATTTGATGTGAGGCCACCGCGATGCTCTTGTTTTGCGGGATGCTTTATTGCATTTTTGTGAAGTTGCGGATCGATCTTGATCCGTTCGAGGCTGGACCCTGATGACACAAGGCTACCTGGCTTTCTTCGGGCTTTTCGGCCCTCGGGCAGCCGCCACAGATGTTACCGTTTGGCATAAACACAACCCCATCCTGCCTGTGCGTCTCACCGATGGGGCGAGCCTCAACCCTTCCGGTCAAATCTGGCGGCGCTTTCATCTGGGCGAGTGGGAATATAAGCAGGACCCGGAAACGCTCGACGATTACGAAGCCCGCCAGTTCTGAAGATAGTGCCGTCGCCCGGCGCGATCTGCTTTGCTTTCCATTATTAACACCCCGTTAAATCGCCGCATTTACAGTTCAGTCGGATGATCACGGCGGCCCTCAAAGTGCTCCAGCGTCCTTTGCGCGTCTGAAAAGACGCGCGGCGCTGGAGAAGGGCACCGTTATGCGAAGCTGGCTTCGCGATCGAACATGGGGTGTGACCGGTCCGCGATGGCAGGCAGAGGCAGATCAGGCGACAGAATAGAACCCTCCTTCAGCGGCCGCCCGGCACGCGACGATGACGAATTCTCGCTCGATGCCGACGATCGCATCGCCGGAGGCCGATCTCAGCGCCGCGGCGGCTCGACCCCCCCGCCGAAGCGCGCCGCCCCCCGGCGGCGGCGCGAGCCGCGGGAGCGTGAAGGCGGCGGGTTTTTCGGCTTTATGCGCCGCATGGTCTACTGGTGCGTCGTGCTTTTCATCTGGGCCGGCATCGGCGTTGCCGGGCTCGTGGTCTATTATGGGTCGCGCATGCCGAGCGCCAGCACATGGGCGATCCCGGAGCGGCCGCCGAACGTCAAGATCACCGCCGTCGACGGCAGCGTCATCGCCAATCGCGGCGCCACCGGCGGCGAGGCGCTGTCGCTCGAAAACATGTCTCCCTATATTCCGGAAGCCGTCATCGCCATCGAGGATCGGCGTTTCTATTCGCATTTCGGCGTCGATCCGCTCGGCCTCGGCCGGGCGATCGTGACCAATCTCGCGGCTGGCCACATGGTCCAGGGTGGCTCGACGCTGACGCAGCAGCTTGCCAAGAACCTCTTCCTCTCCCCAGAGAGAACGCTGGAACGCAAGGTGCAGGAGGTGCTGCTCTCGCTCTGGCTGGAGCAGAAATATACCAAGGACCAGATCCTTGCCATGTATCTCAACCGGGTGTTCTTCGGATCGAACGCCTATGGCGTCGAGGCAGCCTCACGCCGCTACTTCAACAAATCGGCGCGTGACGTAAACCTTGGCGAGGCCGCGGTACTGGCCGGCCTGCTCAAGGCGCCGTCGCGGCTCTCACCAGCCCGCGATGCGGAAGCTGCGAATGCACGCGCCCAGCTCGTGCTCGCGGCGATGCGCGAACAGGGCTTCATCACCGATTCCGAGGTCAAGACGGCGATGTCGCAGACCCCGGCTTCGGCCAAGAGCTACTGGTCCGGCGCCGGGCACTATGTCGCCGACATGGTGATGGACGAGCTGCCGGGGCTGATCGGCGACGTCAAGGAAGACGTCATCGTCGATACGACCATCGACAAGTCGCTGGAAAAGAAGGCCGAGCAATCGTTGGTCGACGTACTCGACAAGGAGGGCGGCAAGCTCGACGCCTCGCAGGCGGCCCTCGTCTCGATCGACGGCACCGGCGCGATCCGGGCGCTCGTCGGCGGCCGGGACTATGCGACGAGCCAGTTCAACCGCGCCGTCAAGGCCAAACGCCAGCCTGGTTCCTCGTTCAAGCCCTTCGTCTATGCTGCAGCACTCGAGAAGGGACTGACGCCCTATTCGGTGTTCAACGACGCGCCGATCCGGATCGGCGACTGGACGCCCGAAAATTACGAGAAAAAATACAATGGCGAAGTGACGCTGGCGACCGCGCTTGCCAAGTCGCTGAACACAGTGGCCGCCCAGCTGGTGATGTATGACGGGCCGGATCAGGTGATCAAGCTTGCCCACCGGCTCGGCATCGAAAGCGAGCTGCAGCCGAACGCTTCGATCGCGCTCGGCACGTCCGAGGTGTCGCTGATGGAACTCACCGCCTCCTATGCCGCCTTCATGAACGGCGGCTACAAGGCGACGCCGCACGTCATCCGCCGGGTGACGACGGCCGAGGGCAAGGTTCTCTACGAAAATACCTATGACAGCCCGCCTCGTGTTCTCTCGGAGCAGATCGCCGCCCAGATGGATGCGATGATGATGGGCGTCATCGACAACGGCACCGGCAAGAGCGCCAAGATCCCCGGCTGGCAGGCGGCGGGAAAGACCGGCACGACGCAGAATTCGCGCGACGCGCTCTTCGTCGGCTTCACCAGCAACCTGACCACCGGGGTCTGGTTCGGCAATGACGACGGCAAGCCGATGAAAAAGGTGACCGGCGGCGGCTTGCCCGCCAAGGCCTGGAAGGAATTCATGATCGCCGCCCACAAGGGTCTTTCGCCGGCACCGCTCTTCGGCAACGGCCAGTTGATCGCCGATCCGAACAATGGTCAGCCGATGGCTGAGGCCGCCCCTGGTAATGGACAAACGGGCGGTGGGCAGTTGGGCAGCGGGCAGCCGATGACGGCCGAGGCGCCGCCTTCGACGATCGGCGGCATCATTTCCGGCGTCTTCGGCGGCAGCGACAATGCAAATCGTTATCCGCAAGCGCCTGTCCGGCGGCAGGCGGCAAGCTCCGGCAATGGCCCGGTTCCGCCCGCAGACATTGCCGAAGGCGGCGGTTCGGGCTATCAGGGCGTGGTGCCACCTGGGGATGTCGGAGGGGCGCAGACAACCTCTTCCGTCCAGCCGCGGCGCACGACGCTGCTCGATCTGATCATGGGCCAGTGAGATCTTTGCTGCATGTCCGACACAAGCCCGATGCTCTAAAGCGCATCGCGATCTTTCGGAGTCGCGCCTCGCGCTTCAGGTCTTCGTTTTACCTATGTCGTTGTCGCAAAACGGCTGCGCAGTTTTGCGCGACATGCTCTAAAAATCGGCCGCATTCCGGACATGGGGCGACCTCTTTCCCGGCGACTGTAAAAATTGAATGCAACACATTCGTTTTGCTGGATTCCGGGCCATTTCTCGCCTTGCAGTCCAGAAAACCGCTCCTTATATACGCCGCATCACCGCAATCACGATTGCGTAATCTTAAGTAGACCCATCCCGTAAGGGGCTGTCAGGGAAATGCCTTCTCGGGGTTCCGACAGCTTGCTTCAAGGAGAGAATGACATGGCAAAAGTAATTGGTATCGACCTTGGAACGACGAATTCCTGCGTCGCAGTCATGGACGGCAAGGACGCGAAGGTTATCGAGAATGCGGAAGGTGCGCGTACGACCCCTTCCATGGTGGCATTTTCCGATGATGGCGAACGCCTCGTCGGCCAGCCGGCCAAGCGCCAGGCAGTCACCAACCCGACGAATACGCTCTTTGCAGTCAAGCGCCTGATCGGCCGCCGCTACGAAGATCCGACCGTCGAGAAGGACAAGCACCTCGTTCCCTTCACCATCGTCAAGGGCGACAATGGCGACGCCTGGGTCGAAGCCAATGGCAAGGGCTACTCGCCCGCACAGATTTCCGCGATGATCCTTCAGAAGATGAAGGAAACCGCCGAATCCTATCTCGGCGAAAAGGTCGAGAAGGCCGTCATCACCGTTCCCGCCTACTTCAACGACGCGCAGCGCCAGGCAACCAAGGATGCCGGCCGCATCGCTGGTCTTGAAGTCCTGCGCATCATCAACGAGCCGACTGCGGCAGCGCTCGCTTACGGTCTCGACAAGAAAGAAGGCAAGACGATTGCCGTCTACGACCTTGGCGGCGGCACCTTCGATATTTCGATCCTCGAGATCGGTGACGGCGTCTTCGAAGTGAAATCCACCAACGGCGATACCTTCCTCGGCGGTGAAGACTTCGACATGCGTCTTGTCGAATATCTCGTTGCTGAGTTCAAGAGGGACAACGGCATCGACCTGAAGAACGACAAGCTTGCCCTGCAGCGCCTCAAGGAAGCTGCGGAAAAGGCAAAGATCGAGCTTTCCTCTTCGCAGCAGACCGAAATCAACCTGCCGTTCATCACGGCCGACGCATCCGGTCCGAAGCATCTGACGCTGAAGCTGACCCGCGCCAAGCTCGAAAGCCTGGTCGACGATCTCGTCCAGCGCACGATCGCGCCATGCAAGGCAGCGCTCAAGGATGCCGGTGTCACCGCTGCCGAAATCGACGAAGTTGTTCTCGTCGGCGGCATGAGCCGCATGCCGAAGGTACAGGAAGTCGTCAAGCAACTGTTCGGCAAGGAGCCGCACAAGGGCGTCAACCCGGATGAAGTGGTGGCCCTTGGTGCCGCCATCCAGGCCGGCGTTCTGCAGGGCGACGTCAAGGACGTCCTGCTGCTCGACGTGACCCCGCTGTCGCTCGGCATCGAGACGCTCGGCGGTGTCTTCACCCGCCTGATCGAACGCAACACGACGATCCCGACGAAGAAGAGCCAGACGTTTTCGACCGCCGAAGACAACCAGCAGGCCGTGACCATCCGCGTTTCGCAGGGCGAGCGTGAAATGGCTGCCGACAACAAGCTGCTCGGCCAGTTCGATCTCGTCGGCCTGCCGCCGTCGCCGCGCGGCATGCCGCAGATCGAAGTCACCTTCGACATCGACGCCAACGGCATCGTGCAGGTTTCGGCCAAGGACAAGGGCACCGGCAAGGAACAGCAGATCCGTATCCAGGCTTCCGGCGGTCTTTCCGACGCCGACATCGAGAAGATGGTGAAGGATGCCGAAGCCCATGCCACCGAGGACAAGAAGCGCCGCGAGGCCGTCGAAGCCCGGAACCAGGCCGAAAGCCTGATCCATTCCACGGAAAAGTCGCTGAAGGATTATGGCGACAAGGTTTCCGAGGCCGACCGCACCGCGATCTCGGATGCGATCGCCGCACTGAAGACGGCGTCGGAAGCATCCGAGCCCGATGCCGACGACATCAAGGCCAAGACCCAGACTTTGATGGAAGTGTCGATGAAGCTCGGCCAGGCGATCTATGAAGCACAGCAGGCCGAAGGCGGCGCTGCTGGCGATGCCTCCGCGGAAGGCGGCGACAATGTCGTCGATGCCGACTACGAGGAAATCAAGGACGACGACCGCAAGAAGTCCGCGTAATCCGCGACGGCGTGGTTATGCTTCAACATCTGATCCGGCTGCTCACCATGGCAGCCGGAAATCCATTTCCGGGGTTTAATCCTTAATGGCAAAAGCGGACTTTTACGAAACTCTGGGTGTAGCCAAGTCGGCGGACGAGAAAGAGCTGAAGAGCGCCTTTCGCAAACTGGCGATGAAATACCATCCGGACAAGAACCCGGATGACAAGGACGCCGAACGGAAGTTCAAGGAAATCAACGAAGCCTACGAGATGCTCAAGGACCCGCAGAAGCGGGCGGCCTATGACCGGTATGGTCATGCGGCCTTCGAGCATGGCGGCATGGGCGGCGGCGCTGGCGGATTTGCCGGCGGCGGTTTCTCCGACATTTTCGAGGACATCTTCGGCGAGATGATGGGTGGAGGGCGCGCGCGCCAGCGCTCGTCAGGCGGCCGCGAGCGCGGCGCCGATCTTCGCTACAACATGGAAATAACGCTGGAAGAGTCTTTCTCCGGCAAGACGGCGCAGATCCGGGTTCCAACGTCGATCACCTGCGACGTCTGTTCGGGCTCGGGCGCCAAGCCCGGCACGCAGCCGAAGAACTGTGGCACCTGCCAGGGAACGGGGCGCGTGCGCGCGGCACAGGGCTTCTTCTCGATCGAGCGGACCTGCCCGACCTGCCATGGCCGCGGCCAGATCATTCCCGATCCCTGCCCGAAGTGCCATGGCCAGGGTCGGGTGACGGAAGAGCGTTCGCTCTCGGTCAATATTCCCGCCGGCATCGAGGACGGCACCCGCATCCGGCTGCAGGGCGAAGGCGAGGCCGGCGCCCGCGGCGGACCGGCAGGCGACCTCTATATCTTCCTGTCCGTCAAACCGCATGAATTCTACCAGCGCGACGGAGCCGATCTCTATTGCGCCGTTCCGATCTCGATGACGACGGCCGCGCTCGGCGGAACCTTCGACGTGGCGACGCTCGACGGCACCAAGTCGCGCGTCACCGTGCCCGAGGGCACCCAGGTCGGCAAACAGTTCCGCCTCAAGGGCAAGGGCATGCCGGTGCTGCGTTCGGTGCAGACGGGCGACCTCTACATCCAGATCCAGATCGAGACGCCGCAAAAGCTCACCAAGCGCCAACGGGAACTGCTTCAGGAATTCGAGCAGCTTTCCTCCAAGGAGAACAATCCCGAATCGACGGGCTTCTTTGCCCGCATGAAGGAATTCTTCGAAGGCTGAGCTGTGATCGACATGCCCATTACGAAAAGCCGGGGACGGAAGCGTCTCCGGCTTTTTTGTTGCGCGAGTCCCAATTTGCGACATTCACCGTCCACGCCGGCGAATCTGTCCCGGATCGATACGGCGGCGGACGGGACGACGACTTGCGTTAACGCAGCCAGATGATGCCGCTTGCAAGTTTTCCAAATGAATTCAGTCTCTGCCGTCAGTGCATGACCCCGAGAATCGGAATCGATTTTCGGGGTCATGCACCACATCAAAGTGATAGAGCGTCCTTAGCGCGGCGCTCTAGCGAGGGACAACCAAACCCAAGGGTATCGACCATGGCGCCAGCCTTTTCCTCTCAGTCCGAAGACGTCGACGTTCTCGCCGGCGCCATCTACACATGGTGCGCCGAGCGCAACATCAAGCTTCGCAGCCAGCAAGGCCTTTCCATCGCCAGCATCGCGATCGACCTCTATCATGCCGGCCACCAGACGCAGGACGATCTGCTGATGGCGCTGCACGAATGCGAGATTCACTGAAGCGTGCGGCATCAAACCTCAATCAGGCGGTCTGCTTCCGGTCTTTGTTCTGATGCAGGTCATCCCCCAATATTGCTGCACACCCGCAGGTGTCCCGGAAGCCATCCAGACCTTGAATAGGTCGTGCTTTCCGTGGGAACCGTGATTGCTGCGGTGGAATCAGGCGGTGGTTTCGGCCGTTTCGCCCATCATGAGGGTGACGATGGTCTTGACCGCTTCCTTGCCTGCCGGTGAGTTCAGCTTGTCGTAGCTCAGCGCAAGCGCATAAGCGTCGGGGCTGAGTTCGACACGGCTGCCGAATGGCGACATGCCGGCACCCTCGAAGAGAGCGGAGATGTCGACGTCGAGAAAAACCGCGATCTGATGCAGCTTGCTGGCGGAAACGCGGTTCGCCCCCTTCTCGTATTTCTGGATCTGCTGGAAAGTCAGTCCGAGTGCTTCGCCAAGCTCGAGCTGGGAAACACGGCGAAGGGCGCGAAACTGTCTGACGTTGCGACCGACGATAATATCAACCGGATCTGGCACTTCATCACTCTCTTATACATAAACGGTCCGTTTACCATATCGTTTGCATCGGATAACTCAACCCTACAGTTGCAAAATTCAACCAACTTTTTTTGGGCTTTACGTAACGTCAGTAGCCTTAGAGGATGGCGGCAAACCCTGAATATCCGGAGCTGGAAGACATTGGCAATGACTGTCGGCGGGATCGGTTTGGCGATGTCAGGCCATCTCCGATGGCTGTACTTTTAACCGAATTTCGAAAGTCCATGGCTGTGGCGCCAGCCGCCGCGTCCGGACGTTCGGCAGCAGCGGCGGTACACGATCCGCGGCCAAAAAGCTGCCAGCCTTGCCATCAGCGCCGCTTGGGCTTAGCTGTCACGCTTTACGATTCCGGACATTCGATGCCGCACAAGGTTTCTCTTTCCCGTCTGAAGCTGACAGACTTCCGCAACTATGCGGCGGCGGCCCTTGCCCTTGACGGTCGGCATGCCGTGCTGACGGGAGACAACGGCGCCGGCAAGACCAATCTCATGGAGGCAGTCTCGCTGCTTTCGCCTGGCCGCGGTCTGCGCCGCGCGGCTTATGGCGACATTACCCGCGTCGGCGCGGCCGGCGGCTTTTCGATCTTCGCCGCGCTCGACGGCATGGAGGGCGACGTCGAGATCGGCACCGGCATCGAAACGGGCGAGGAGACCACCGCCCGCAGGCTGCGCATCAATGGCACGACGGCAAAGACTGCCGACGAACTGACCGACCATCTGCGCCTTCTCTGGCTGACACCGGCGATGGACGGGCTCTTTACCGGCGCCTCTTCCGACCGGCGCCGCTTTCTCGACCGGCTGGTGCTGTCGCTCGATCCCGCCCATGGCCGCCGCGCCAGCGATTTCGAGCGCGCCATGCGCAGCCGCAACAAATTGCTGGATGAAGGGCGCTTCGATCCCTCCTGGCTTGCCGGTATCGAGGAGCAGATGGCAAGCCTCGGCATCGCCATGGCGCTCGCCCGGCAGGAGATGCTCGGCCTGCTGACCCGGCTGATCGAGGAAACCCGCGAAACGTCGCCCTTCCCTTCGGCATCGCTGCAGCTCTCGGGCTTCATCGACGGTCAGTTCTCGCGCCCCTCGGTCGATCTCGAGGACGACTACGCGGCGATGCTGGCGGAGAGCCGCTACCGCGATGCCGGCGCAGGGCGCACGCTTGAGGGGCCGCACCGGGCCGATCTCATCGTGCATCACCGCGAAAAGGCGATGGAGGCGGAGCGTTGCTCCACCGGCGAGCAGAAAGCACTGCTTGTCGGCCTGGTGCTTGCGCATGCGCGGCTCGTCGGCAATCTCACCGGCCATGCGCCGATCCTGCTGCTCGACGAGATCGCGGCCCATCTCGACGAGGGCCGCCGCGCCGCGCTATTCGACCTCATCGACGGGCTGGGCGGCCAGGCCTTCATGACCGGAACGGATCGCGCGATGTTTTCGGCACTCGGCGACAGGGCACAGTTTTTCACGGTGGCCGACGGAAGGGTGTTCGAATGACGGAGGCGGCTTTTCCCGGCGTTGGGCGTCATGATAACATCGGAGCCATGGAACCGCTCAGCCCGGAAGAAATCGCGCGCTATCACCGCCACATCCTGCTGCCCGAGATTGGCGGCGCCGGCCAGCAGAAACTGAAAGCCGCCCGCGTGCTGGTGATCGGTGCCGGCGGCCTCGGTGCACCGGTCCTGCAATATCTGGCCGCAGCCGGTGTCGGCACGCTCGGTATCGTCGACGACGACCGGGTGTCGCTGTCGAACCTGCAGCGCCAGGTGATCCATGATTCCGGCACGATCGGCGAATGGAAGACGGAGAGCGCCGCCTTCGCCATTGCCAGGCTCAATCCGCATGTCCGACTGATCCGCTTCGAGGAACGCTTCTCCCCGGAGGCCGCCCGCCGTCAGCTCTCGGGCTTCGATCTGCTGATCGACGGCTCCGACAATTTCGACACCCGTTATGCCGCAGCCGATGCGGCTGATGAAGCGCGCATTCCGCTCGTCACCGGCGCCGTCGGGCGCTTCGACGGCTCGCTGACGGTTCTCAAGCCCTATGAAACGGCTGAGGACGGAACGCCCAACCCTAGATATCGTGACCTGTTTCCGGAAGCGCCGCCGGCCGGATTGATTCCCGCATGCGCCGAGGCCGGCATCATCGGCGCGCTGACCGGCGTCATCGGCACGATGATGGCGATGGAGGCGATCAAGCTCGTCACCGGCACCGGCGAACCGCTGGTCGGACGGTTGCTGCTCTACGACGCGCTCTCGGCCCGCTTCGACACCATCCGCTACAAACGACGCCGCACAACACAGAGACAGGCGGGATGAGGATCGTTCCGCTTGATCAGACTTTCACGCGCTGGGATGAACTGCTGGCACTCATCCTTTCCGCCTTCGCCTCCATGAACGGCCGGATCGACCCGCCATCTTCGGCGCTCAAGCTGACGACGGCATCACTGGCCGAGAAGGCCGGGACCGAGATCGGCCACGTCGCCATCGACGGCGAAAAGCTGGTCGGTTGCCTCTTCCTGCGGCCGGAAGCCGATTGTCTCTACGTCGGCAAGCTCGCCGTTCTGCCTGAGGTGCAGGGCAAGGGCCTCGGCAAACGGCTGCTGACAATTGCCGAGGAGACCGCTGCGGCGCTCGACCTTCCCGCCTTGCGGCTGGAAACGCGCATCGAACTCACCGACAACCACGCCGTCTTTGCCGCCTGGGGATTTTCCAGAACCGCCGAAAAGGCCCATCCCGGCTTTGCCAGGACGACATTTGTCGAGATGCGCAAGGCTCTTGCGGCTCCGATCCACGTCACCTGATTTACAGAGCTTCAACGCCCCGGCAGTACCCGATTCGGCGGCCTGTGACCGTCGATGAAGGTGCGGATATTGATGATGACCTTGTCGCCCATGTCGATGCGCCCTTCGATCGTCGCCGAACTCATATGCGGCAGCAGCACGACCTTGCCCTCATTGGCGAGCTTGATGAGCTTCGGGTTGACCGCAGGCTCGTTTTCGAAGACGTCGAGGCCGGCGCCGGCAATCCGGCTCTCCCTCAGGCATTTGATCAGCGCAGCTTCGTCGACCACATCGCCGCGCGCGGTGTTGACAAGATAGGCCGTCGGCTGCAGCAGTGCCAGACGACGGGCCGAGATCAGGTGGAAGGTCGCCGGCGTCGACGGACAATTGACCGAAACGATGTCGACGCGGGCAAGCATCTGGTCGAGGCTTTCCCAATAGGTCGCCTCCAGCTCGTCCTCGACGGCCGGATTGACGCGCTTGCGGTTGTGGTAGTGGATCGACAGGCCGAAAGCCTTGGCGCGGCGGGCCACCGCCGTGCCGATGCGGCCCATGCCGACGATTCCGATGCGTTTGCCGTGAATGCGCCGGCCGAGCATCCAGGTGGGAGACCAGCCTGCCCATTCGCCCGGCTTGTCGGTCAGTACGCGCGCACCTTCGCCGAGCCTTCTCGGAACTGCGAGAATCAGCGCCATGGTCATATCGGCGGTGTCTTCGGTCAGGACGTTCGGCGTGTTGGTGACGGTGATGCCCTTGCGCGCAGCCGCCTCGACGTCGATATGATCGGTGCCGTTGGAGAAGCTCGCAATCAGTTTCATCTGCGGCCCCGCCTGCTCGATCAGCGCTGCGTCGATGCGATCGGTGACGGTCGGCACAAGCACATCGGCGGTCTTGACCGCGGCGATCAGCTCGGGAACGGAACGCGGCGCGTCGTCGATGTTCAGCTCGGCGTCGAAGAGTTCGCGCATCCGGGTTTCGACGGCATCCGGCAGCTTGCGGGTGATGTAGACCTTCGGTTTTTTCTTCGCTGTCATGGCTGCCTGTGGTGCCTTGTTCAGAGGTCTTTAACCAAGAGGGGTGATAATTTTCCCATTCCGGGCATTTTCTACCAGACCCGCACGCGAAGACAAACAAAACTCGTGGTGCAGCCGGGGAATGTCAGAGCCCGGACCGCGAGCAGGCCGGGCCTGCCCGCGAATTCGAGCAAACGGAAACTTCCATGCGCAGCAAAGTCCTAAAGTCCTGCCTCGCCCTTGCCATCGCTCTGGCTGCATCCATGGGAGGCGTCGAGTTCGCCCATGCGCAGGCGGCCAAGGGGCCAAGCGGACTGCCATTGCCGCGTTTCGTCACGCTGAAATCCAAGCGCGTCAACCTGCGCATCGGTCCAGGAACGGATTACGCCGTGTCGTGGATGTACCTGAAATCCGGCCTGCCGGTGGAGATCATCCAGGAATACGACAATTGGCGCCGCATCCGCGATGCCGACGGCACCGAAGGCTGGGTCAACCAGTCGCTGCTGTCAGGCCAGCGCGCGGCGATCGCCGCCCCGTGGATGAAGACCAAGGGCAAGGGCATCTATGTCAATCTGCGCCGCGAGGCGCAGCCCTCCGCCTCGATCATCGCCAAGCTCGAACCCGGCGTGATGCTGACGATCGGCGAATGCAACGGCGACTGGTGCCGCGCCGAATCCGACGGCGCCTCGGGCTGGGTGGCGCAGTCGGAGATCTGGGGCGCCTATCCCGGCGAAGCCTTCAAATAAGCCCTGCCCGTTTGGCGGCCTCGGAAAGCGAGGTCATCGGGCGCGGACCGATCTGCTGGATGACGATGCCTGCGGCCAGGCAACCGAGTTTGCCGCAATCCTCGAGAGAGCGTCCCTGCGTGTAGCCATAAAGGAAGCCGGAGGCGAAAAGATCGCCGGCACCGGTCGTATCGACCACTTCCCTGATCCTGATCGCATCGACGTAAAAACGCTCGCGGCCCTTCAGGATGACGGCGCCATCCTCGCTCATCGTCACGGCGGCGATCTTACAATCGGCGGCGATCCTGTTCAGCGCCTCCTCGAAATCGTCGGTCTCGTAGAGCGACAGCGCTTCCTGGCGATTGGCGAAGACGATATCGACCTTGCCGGAGCGCATCAGATCGAGGAATTCGCCACGATAGCGGTCGACGCAGAAGCTGTCCGACAACGTCATCGACATCTCGCGGCCGTTTTCATGGGCAATGCGGGCGCAATCGAGGATGGCTTCCTTGGCACGCGGCGGATCCCAGAGATAACCTTCGAAATAGGTAACCTTGGCGTCGGCCACGACGTCGGTCTCGACGTCTTCCGGGCCGAGTTCGACGCAAGCGCCGAGATAGGTGTTCATTGAACGCTCGCCGTCTTCGGTGACGAAGATCATCGAACGCGCCGTCGGCGGGAAGGCGCCCTTCGGCCGAGTCTGGTAGTGGACGCCCTGAGCGCGGATGTCGTGGGTGAAGATGTCACCGAGTTGATCCTGGGCGACATTGCCAAAGTAGGCGGCCTTGCCCCCGAGGTTGGCAACGCCCGCCGCCGTGTTGCCGGCGCTGCCGCCGGAAGCTTCGAGCGCCGGTCCCATGCGCGAATACAAGAGTTCGGCGCGTTCGGCATCGATGAGGTTCATCGCCGCCTTGGTGATCTGGTTGTCAATGAGGAACTGGTCGTCGCAACGGGCAATGATATCCACGATTGCGTTGCCGACTGTCAGAACATCGAATCTTGTCATGAAATGGGGGATCCCGGAGTTTGTGATAGCCGGGGTTTGGTCTTAGCGAAATTTCCGCGGTTTGGAAGGATAAATGGTGGATGGCCTCCCTATTTCTTCGCAAAAGTGCCGCCTATTCGTCATGTCCCTGTCATTTTCAATATCTAGAAATACTCGCAAGAAGACCGGCATGGAGCAGCTTTCAGTTGCAGCCGGGCTTACGAGGGATGATCCCTTCGATCTTACCGGCGCGATGCTGACCACGGATGAACTGGCAGCTTCGTGATCCGGATATCCGGCAAGGCCGGAGCGGAAAAGCGGGCTGTGCCCGCTTTTTTTGCTTTCGGATGCCCGGGCTGCCGGATCGGGCGGCGATTGGCTTTTCAATCCAAGCCGTTTGCTGCTACTGCATAATCCTTAATTCTAAGTACTACAGCGTCCTTTGCGCCTCTGGAAGAGACGCGGCGCTGTAGAAGTCGTATACTCCCCCGCGCAGAGCAGCCTCCCGCATGTCAGCCATCATTTTCGACGTCCTTCCCATCTTCATCCTGATTCTCATCGGCTGGGTGATCGTTCGCAGCGGATTGATGGCGTCGAATGTCGGCGAAGCGCTCAGCGAATTCGTCTTCAAGATCGCCGTGCCGCTTCTGCTCTTCCGCACCATCGCCGAGGCGGATTTTCATGGCGCCTCGCCCTTCCGGCTCTGGATCGTCTATTTTTCCGGCGTCGCCATCACCTGGACGGCCGGCCATATCGCCGCCACACGCCTCTTTAACCGCGACGAACGGATCGGCGTGCTGGCCGGCGTGTCCTCGGCCTTCGCCAACAATATCTTCATCGGCCTGCCGCTCGTCGAGCGGACCGTCGGCGACGAAGGGCTGGTGGCGCTGTCGATCCTGCTTGCCGTGCATCTGCCGGTGATGATGGTCGCCGGCACGGTGCTGATGGAGCATGCCGAGCGCAAGATCGCCGGCAAAAGCGATCGCAGCATGATGCTCGTGCTCCGCCAGATCGCAGTCAATCTCGTACGCAACCCGCTGGTGATCGGGCTTGCGGCCGGCATGGCCATGCACCTTTCCGGTCTCACCATGCCGACAACGATGGCAACGGTCGTCGGGCAGATCGCCGGCATTGCCGGCCCGGCGGCGCTGATATCGCTCGGCATGGCGCTGGAGAGATACGGCGTCTCCGGCAATCTCGGCATCGCCAGCGTCACCTCGAGCCTGAAGCTGCTGCTGCTGCCCGGCTGCGTGTGGGCGGCGAGCCGTCTTCTCGGTCTCAGCTCCGAATGGACGGCAGCGATCGTGCTGACCTCCTCCGTCCCAACAGGCGTCAACGCCTGGCTGATCGCCAATCGCTTCGGCGTCGGTCACAGCCTCGCCGCCTCGACGATCACGGTGACGACGGCGCTCGGCGCCATCACGGTTTCGCTCTGGGCCTATTTCCTCGGCGCCTGAGGTCTTTGCTTTACGCATGTTGTTACCGCACAACGAAAAAGCCCGGCTTGCGGGCCGGGCTTCAACGTCCTGCGATGTCTGCCGTGCTACTGCGTCGCGGCGTTCGGATCCGGCAGCGGCACCGGCGAATCGGCGAGCGTGTGCAGGTAGAGGATAACGTTGGCGCGGTCCTGATCCTTCGCCAGACCGGCGAAGCCCATTGCGGTGCCTGGAATGTCCTTCTTTGGCGCCAGCAGGAACTTGTTGAGGTTTTCGAAGGTCCACTTCTCGCTGCCGCCCTTGGAGAAATCCTTCATGGCAGCGGAATAGGCAAAGCCTTCATGCGAGGCGATCGGGCGATCAACGGCACCAAAGAGGTTGGGACCGACCTTATTCGGCCCCCCTTTGGTGGCGTCATGACAGGCCTGACACTTCTTGAAGACCGTCTCGCCGGCCTTGGCATCTGCAGAAGCGAGCAATTGCGCAATCGGAACGGCAACGGCAGGCGCAGCCTCGCCGCCAGCAGCGGGCGCCTCTTCGGCAACGATCGCGAAACCTTCCTTTTCCGGTGCTTCGGAATGGAAGATTCCTTCGGACGCGATAGAGACCGACATCAGAACGAAAATCGTTCCGAGCAGCGCCCCGACGGCCGTATTGACGTATGAATTCATCTGCAATGCTCCCCTTGCAGCCGGCAGATCATAAACCGGACCATCTTGAAATCGCGCGGAACCTATGTCTTTTGGCTGTTCGTTGCAACTGTCTAAATGGTCTTGCGCGTGAGACTTTTTGACACTTTCCAGCCCGGAATAGAAGGCCTGAACAATGAGTGATTCAAATTTAGATGGCGTGCTGGTGCTGATCCCGGCGCGCATGGCCTCCACCCGCCTTCCGGGCAAGCCGCTGGCCGATATTTGCGGCCTGCCGATGATCGTGCAGGTGGCGATGCGCGCCAGGGAAGCAGCCATCGGCCGCGTCGTCGTCGCCGTCGACGACACCCAGGTGTTCGATGCCGTGGCCGCTGCCGGCTTCGAGGTCGTCATGACCAGCACGGATCATCAATCGGGTTCCGATCGGATCTTTGAGGCGCTGACGAAAGTCGATCCGGATGGAAAGGCGAAAATCATCGTCAACGTCCAGGGCGATCTGCCGACGATCGATCCAGAAACAGTGCGCGCGGCCTTGCGCCCGCTCGAAAACGAGGCGGTCGATATCGGGACGCTGACGACCGAAATCGACAATGAGGAGGACAAGACCGCGCCGCACATCGTCAAGATCGTCGGCTCGCCGATTTCCGCCGCCCGGCTGCACGCGCTCTACTTCACGCGGGCAACCGCCCCTTACGGCCAGGGGCCGCTCTACCATCATATCGGCCTTTATGCCTATCGGCGCGCGGCGCTCGAACGGTTCGTCTCGCTCGGCCCCTCAACGCTCGAAAGGCGCGAATCGCTGGAGCAACTGCGGGCGCTGGAAGCCGGCATGCGCATCGACGCCGAGATCGTTGACACGGTTCCGCTCGGTGTCGATACTCCCGCCGACCTCGAAAAAGCGCGGCGCATCCTCTCCGCAAAGTCGAACTGACGGAACCATCATGAACATCAAGACCAACAGGATCGCCTTTCAGGGCGAATTCGGCGCCAATTCCGACATGGCCAGCCGCGACATGTTTCCGACCATGGAGCCGCTGCCCTGCCAGACCTTCGAGGATGCGTTCACGGCGGTCGACAACGGCGATGCCGATATTGGGATGATCCCGATCGAGAACACGATCGCCGGGCGCGTCGCCGATATCCACCATCTGCTGCCGGAGTCGCGACTGCACATCATCGGCGAATATTTCATGCCGATCCGCTTCCAGCTGATGGTGCTGCCCGGTGTTACCAAGGACGAGATCCGCACGGTGCACAGCCATATCCACGCGCTCGGCCAGTGCCGCAAGATCGTTCGCGCCAATGGCTGGAAGCCGGTGATCGCCGGCGATACGGCAGGGGCGGCGAAACTCGTGCAGGAAACCGGCGACCGCTCGATGGCCGCCTTGGCGCCACGTCTTGCCGCCGATCTCTACGGGCTCGAGATCATCGCCGAAAATGTCGAGGATACGGAAAACAACGTCACCCGCTTCGTCGTCCTGTCCCGCGACGAGGAATGGGCGCAGCGGAATTCGGCGGAAGAAAAGGTCGTCACCACCTTCGTCTTCAACGTCCGCAACATTCCGGCCGCGCTCTACAAAGCGCTCGGCGGTTTTGCCACCAACAACATCAACATGACGAAGCTGGAAAGCTACCAGCTCGGCGGAAAATTCGTGGCGACGCAGTTTTACGCCGATATCGAAGGCCATCCGAACGATCCGAACGTGCGCCGGGCGTTGGAGGAATTGCGGTTCTTTTCCGAGAAAGTCCGCATCCTCGGCGTCTACAAGGGGCATGCGATGCGAGGCCTACTTTAGAACAGGATGAAGTCATCCTGTTCTAAATTAAATAGTTAGAGCATGATGTTGTCCGAAAACCGCTGACACTTTTCGGCATCATGCTCCAAGGCAAGCCCCGCAAGTCGCCTGAATTATTTATCCGGCTCACAGACACGCAGCCGATGCCCATCCGGATCGAGCACGACGAAGGTCGGGCCGAAATCCAATTCGGTCAGTTCCTGGGCGATCGGCAGGCCGCGCTGGCGCCAGTCTTCATAATGCCTGGCGACGGCATTTTCTCCTTCGACCATGAACGCCACTTCGCCGCGATTGCCGATGGCGGAGGGCTGCGGCTCGACCTTGCTGCGCCGCCAGAGACCGAGCGTGAAACCGCCCTCAAGCGGAAAAGCGACGAAATTCGGCGCTTCCACGGCCGGTTCGCGGTTCAGCAGATTCCGGTAGAAGCTGGCGCTTTCACCCGGGTCCTTGACGTAAAGAATGATGAGATTGGGGCTGGTCATTTCGGTTCTCCCGTTGTTTAAGAATGGCGCCGCGAGAGATCGTCTGCTGACAAATCATGGCAGCAGACAATCGACGGCGTTGCGATCGCAACGCCCGTTCTCGTCGAGTAGAATGTTGATAAGGATAGGCGACCTAAAGCGGTCGCGCATCTCGTTGTCGCAAAACCGCTGCGCTTTTGCGCGATATGCTTTAGAGCGGGAAACGGTCCTCGCAGTGCGGGTCGCGTCCGTCGATGAAGCCGAGGTCGCGCTTCAGATAATCCGGTGTCGCTTCAAGGTCGAGGCTGGTGCGATCTCCCCTGCGAAAGCGGAAAACGCTCATGACCACTTGCAGCAGGCCGGAGCGCGCCGACTGGCGGACATCGGCAAAAGTCTCGGCCGAAATGACATCGGCAAAGGACTCGGCTGCAAAACGGTCGTTGGTGAAATGAATGGCTGGAGGCGTTACCATGATCAGTACTCCTTCCTGGTGAACTGTACCGATAATAACTCCATCTGCTGACAGTTTATGGCAGCAGCGTTCAGTTCTCCATCGGTACGTCCTGCGTCTCGCGCCATTCCTTGAGGAGCACCGTGCGGCGGCGCGGATAACGCACCTCGTGCAAAGCCATGTCGATGATACGGTCGGTGCGGAAATGGCGGAAATCCTGGCGCAGTTCGCACCAGGCCATGAGGACGCGCACATGCTCGTAGTAGCCGAGCCCGAAAGGCCAGACGCGGCGGCGCGAGATACGGCCCTGCTCGTCGCCATAATGCAATTCGAGGATCCGCTCCAGGCGGATCGCCCTGCGGATGGCCGAAACGTCAGCCTTGTCCTCGTCCCTGCGTTTGGGACCGACGAAAAGCGCTGCCGAATCGATCATCTCGCGCATATCGGCCGGCAGCACGGCGGCAATCTTGGCCAAGGCGTCGGCACCGGCGCCGGCAAGGCGCGGCTCGGCGGCGCGAGCCACCCAGCGCGAGCCGAGGACCAATGCCTCCAGCTCTTCTTCGGAAAACATCATCGGCGGCAGCATGAAGCCGGGCTTCAGCACATAACCGATGCCGGCTTCGCCTTCGATCATCGCGCCCTGGGCCTGCAGGCTGGCAATATCGCGATAGAGCGTGCGCAGACTGACCCCGGTCTCTTGTGCCAGCACCGTGCCGGTCACCGGCCGCCGGTAACGCCGGAGCGTCTGGAGCAGCGTCAGCAGCCGTTCCGAGCGGGCGACCGGCATGGCGCTACCGCTTCCACTCCACCCAGTCGCGCATCAGGCGGTGGGCGATCGCCCCTTTCGGCGGCGAAGCCCTGCCTGTCGCGCTCGGGCGTTCCAGCATCTCGATCGTTTCCTCGCGGGTGAACCAGCGGCAATCTTCCAGCTCGGTCTCGTCGCGGCTGATTTCGGTGGATTTCGCCTCGGCGTAACAGCCGATCATCAGGGAATGCGGCATCGGCCAGGGCTGCGAGGCGTGGTAGCGGATACGGCCGGTGCGGATGCCCGATTCCTCCAGCGTTTCGCGGCGCACGGCGTTCTCGATCGTCTCGCCGGGTTCGAGGAAGCCGGCAAGACAGGAATACATGCCGGGCGCGAAATGCGGGCTGCGGCCGAGCAGGCAGAGGTCGCGCTGCTCGTCAACCGTCAGCATGATGACGACGGGGTCGGTGCGGGGAAAGATCATGTGCTCGCAGGCGGTGCAAACACGTTTGTAGCCGCCGATATGGATTTCCATCGCCGAGCCGCAGCGGCCGCAGAAGCGGTTGTCGCCATTCCAGCGGATGAGGCTTGCGGCCTGGGCGAATTCGCCGAGCAAAACCTCGTCGATCAGCATTTCGCGAAACAGCGTGCGGCCGTCGGCAGGCTTGTAGTGGCTGGTGAGGTCGTCGACGTCGATGCTGACGGGAACGGCAAGGCGCGGCTCGCCGGTCTTGCGGTAGCCGAGCAGCACCGTCTCGTCCCAATCCGGCTGCAATTCCTGCAGCTCGTAGCGGGCAAAGAGCGGATCGAGCACCTGGCCGTCATGCTTCAGCACCAGCTTATCTCCCGCGAAGGCGAAGATATGGGTGCCTTCCTTGGCCAGCGCCTTTTCGACGGATTGTTCGTCGCGATGCTCGGAATCGCGGTTGAGGTCGTTGGCGGCAAAGGCCGTGAGATTGCTGGGTTCCGGATGCGGCACATCCGAATCGAAAAGCGAATGACTCATGATGAAAGGGCTTCCCGCAGCTTCGCTGTAAATTCGTCTCTCTTTCCGTCTTCGTAGGGCTGCGCGCGCCCGAAGCCCCAGACGGGACCCGGCCAGTTGGCATCGCCTTCGAAGCGGGCAATGACATGAACATGAAGCTGGCGGACGATGTTGCCAAGAGCCCCGACATTGATTTTTGTCGCGCCGGTGATCTTCTTCAGCGCCTTGGCGACCAGCTCCGTCTCGAAGGCAAGCAGCACCTGGTCGAGCGGCGTCAGTTCGAAGATTTCGGTTATATCAGCCCGGCGCGGCACAAGAATGAGCCAGGGCCAGCGGGCGTCCTTCGACAATCTCAGATCGCAGAGGCCGGTGAGCATGATGCTGACGCTGTCATTTTCCAGCCTGGGGTCGAGCACGAAACCGTTCAAAGGGCATTCCTCCTGTCTTTTCCAATGACTAGCAGTTTTTTTGCATGTTGGCTTGCTTTTGATGGCGATATTGCCGATATGTGCATCCGGGAGGTTGGTGGTGGACGAGCCACTCGCCAACCGGGTCAGGTCCGGAAGGAAGCAGCCCTAACGAGCCCGGCACGGGTCATCGTGCCAGCCTCCCACCTTCTCTCCACGAAGTGCCCGACAGTCCGGGCGACAAGCAGGGCGATGAGCGACACCGAGCGACAATCAAAAGATGCCGCCTCGACGGGCACCGGATACCGAGTGCTGGCTCGCAAATACCGCCCCAAGGATTTCACGGACCTGATGGTCGGCCAGGAGCCGATGGTCCGGACCCTCACCAACGCCTTCGAAACCGGCCGCATCGCGCAAGCCTACATGCTGACGGGTGTGCGCGGTGTGGGCAAGACGACGACGGCGCGCATCCTGGCGCGGGCGCTGAACTACAAGACATCGGAGATCGACAAGCCGACGATCGACCTTCGCACGCCGGGCGAACACTGCCAGGCGATCATGGAAGGCCGGCATGTCGACGTGATCGAGATGGATGCCGCTTCGCATACCGGGATCGACGATATCCGCGAGATCATCGAGCAGGTGCGCTACCGGCCGGTTGCGGCGCGCTACAAGGTCTATATCATCGACGAAGTGCACATGCTGTCGACGCAGGCCTTCAACGGCCTGTTGAAGACGCTGGAAGAGCCGCCGGAGCATGTGAAGTTCATCTTCGCTACCACAGAAATCCGCAAGGTGCCGATCACCGTGCTGTCGCGCTGCCAGCGCTTCGACCTGCGCCGCATCAGTGCGTCGGATCTCGTCGGGCTGTTTACGACGATCGCGGCCAAGGAGGGCATCGAGGCGGAAGCGGAAGCGCTGGCGATGATCGCGCGTGCGGCCGAAGGCTCGGCGCGTGACGGCCTGTCGCTGCTCGACCAGGCGATCGCTCATGGCGCAGGCGTCGTGCAGGCGGAAGCCGTGCGCGGCATGCTCGGCCTTGCCGACCGCGCCCGGATCGTCGATCTCTTCCAGCATATCGTCAAAGGCGATGTGGCCTCAGCCCTCGGCGAGTTCCAGAACCAGTACGAAGCCGGCGCCAATCCTGTGGTGGTGCTGACCGACCTTGCCGATTTCACCCATCTGGTGACGCGGCTGAAATATGTGCCGAATGCGGCAAACGATCCTTCGCTCAGCGAGGTCGAACGCACCAAGGCGGCGGAATTTGCCAAGGGCGTTGCAGTGACGACGCTGTCGCGGATCTGGCAGATGCTGCTCAAAGGCATTCCGGAGACAGAAGGCTCGTCGCGGACGGCAGGGGCAGCCGAGATGGTGCTGATCCGGCTTGCGCATGCCGCGCATCTGCCGGCGCCCGAGGATGCCGCGCGGCGGCTTGCCGAATTTTCGGGCGACAATGCCGGCCCCCGGCCCGCGGTTCCGCCGTCCGGCAATGGCGGCGGCAACGGGACACGGGTTTCCTATCAGAACAGTGTCGCGGCGCGCGCCGCGGAAACCGCACCGAGCCAGCCGCCGCCTTCGGCGCCGGTGGCGATGTTGCGTGCCGTGCCGAGCAGCCAGCCAGAGACGATGGCTGTCGGGCGGATCGAACCAAAACCGGCGGAAGCCCTGAAGCCGCTCGTCCCGGTCAATTCGGTCAATGATATCGTCAACCTCGCCACCGAGAAACGCGATCCGAAGCTGAAGGCGATGGTGCGCACCTTCCTGCGCCCGGTCCGGATCGAAGCCGGCCGGCTCGACGTCAGCCTGGCTCCCGGTGCACCGACGACGCTGCTCAACGAGCTTGCCGTCAAGCTGAAGGAATGGACCGGCATCCATTGGATCGTCAGCCTCAGCCGCGACGAGGGCCAGCCGACGCAGGTGGAGGCGGAGGCCAGGACTCGGGAACAGCATGTGATCGACGCGCGCCAGGATCCTGACGTGGCGGCAATCCTTGCGCATTTCCCCGGTGCTAAGATCATCGACGTGCGCGTGCGGGCGCCCGAAGCGGAGGAGGAGGGCGAGGCGACGCCGCCGGCCGCCGCCGAATCCGAGGAAGGTGACATCCTGCCGGGCGATGACATAGAATTCTAAAGTTTCAACAAGGAGCGAGACGATGCGCGACATCATGGGCATGATGGGCAAAGTCAAGGAAATGCAGGCCAAGATGGAGCAGATGCAGGCGGAAATCGCCGAGCTCACGGCCGAAGGCAAGGCGGGCGGCGGGCTCGTCGCCGTCGTCATATCAGGCAAGGGCGAGCTGAAGAGCCTGAAGATCGATCCGTCGCTGTTCAAGGAAGACGATGTCGAGATCCTCGAGGACCTGATCGTCGCCGCTCACAAGGACGCCAAGGACAAGGCCGAGGCGCTGGCCGCCGAGAAGACCAAGGCGCTGACGGCCGGCCTGCCGATCCCGCCCGGCTTCAAGCTGCCGTTCTGAGGCGGCCCACATATCAAGGTGTAATGCGTGATCTAGAGCAATTCCAGGAAAAGTGCGAAGCGGTTTTCCGTCCGGAATTGCGTGAAAACAAAAGGTTAGAGCGGTTCTGCGTTTCCATGAAAAGCTGAACCGCTCTAGTACGCTTCGTCGGCTTGGGATTCCAGCATGGTCCGAAGCTTGTAGTGAATTGGGGCCGCGAGATATCGCGCCCGATCTGCGCCTTGAAGCCTTCGGCCGAAGGTCTCCATTAGCTCGGGCATCGCAATCTTGTCGCCCGAAAAAGGCGTGTATTCCATCGGCATCCCGGGCTCGACCACGCCGCCCCGGATGACGCGGCAATAGATGCCGGGACGGGCGGCGGCGGTGTAACGCTTGACGAATTTCGGATCGGCCATCCTGGCGGCGAAGGTGGCGCAGGGCATACGGCATGCTGTGACCTCGAGGATGAGATCGCCAGCGGCGAAGCGGTCGCCGACGGCGACGTCGCGATTGTCCAGATCTGATATCACCATGTTCTCGCCGAAAGTACCGGCCTCGTAGGGTCGGCCCAGCTCCTGCGCCCACCAGTCGAGCGTCAGCGATCCCTCGACATAGACCGCCTGATCGACGCCTCCATGGTGTTTACGGTTGCAGATCGCATCGCCGACAAGACCTTCGGCGTCGATCATCACAGCGCCGTTGACGGGGTGCTTGAAGATGCCGGTCTTGTAACTCTTGCCCGGCAGTCTTTCCGGATTGCCGGTGCACAAGGCCAGGATTTTCATGGGATGACCGATCCTTCCGCGATTCCGTTTTCGTTCCATATCAGTTAAGAACGGCGCATGGCAAAACGAGTCACCGGACCCGAAATCGAAAAACTCATCCAGCTTCTGGCGAAGGTGCCGGGCCTCGGGCCGCGATCGGCGCGCCGGGCGGCACTGCATCTGATCAAGAAGAAGGACCAGCTGCTTGGCCCGCTGTCGAATGCAATGGGCGAGGCCTATGACAAGGTGAAGATCTGCTCGCGCTGCGGCAATGTCGATACGGTCGATCCCTGCATCGTCTGCACCGACACGCAACGCGATCAATCCGTCATCATCGTCGTCGAGGACGTATCGGATCTCTGGGCGCTGGAGCGGGCAGGCGCGATGAACGCCGCCTATCACGTGCTCGGCGGCACGCTGTCGCCGCTCGACGGGATCGGGCCCGACGATCTCAACATTCGCGGCCTGATCGACCGGATCGGCGAAGGCGGCATCCGGGAACTGATCATTGCTGTCAATGCCACGGTCGAGGGGCAGACGACGGCGCATTACATCACCGACCAGTTGCAGGGGCTCGACGTGAAGATCACGCGGCTGGCGCATGGCGTGCCCGTCGGCGGCGAGCTCGACTATCTCGACGAGGGCACGCTTGCGGCCGCGCTTCGAGCGCGGACGGTGATATGAGAGGCTTTCGTATGTTGCACCACACCCCCCTCTGCCCTGCCGGGCATCTCCCCCACAAGGGGGGAGATTGGCTGGGAGCGCCCGCTCGCCCGGATCAAAGATCACAAGTGGCCGAAGCCGCTTGGCACACGATCAATATTTGGCCAGGCCGCCGCGTCTTGCCGATCTCCCCCCTTGTGGGGGAGATGCCCGGCAGGGCAGAGGGGGGTGTTCCACGGCGGCTCCGGATATTCGCACTCGCTATAACCGCCGCTCTCCTCCCCCTCCCCTCATACGCGGCTCCTTCGAAAGCCGATGTCGAGGTGCAGTTCGAGAAATGGGTGCAGAGCGACCTCTGGCCGGAGGCGAAGGCGAACGGCATTTCGGAGAAGGTCTTTCAAGCCGCTTTCTCCGGCATCACGCTGAACTGGAACCTGCCCGATCTCGCCCCGCCCGGTTTCCCGCCGCCGAAGGAACAGAAGCAGACGCAGGCCGAATTTTCCTCGCCCGCTCCCTATTTCAACGAAGACCAACTGAAGAAGCTTGCCGCAACGGGACGCGGCTTTGCCGCCCAATATGGCTCGACGCTAAAGCGGATCGAAAAGACCTATGGCGTGCCGGGCTCGATCGTGCTTGCCATCTGGGGCCGGGAGACGGGCTTCGGTGCGGCGAAGATCCCGAATTCGGCGATCGAGGTGCTGGCGACCAAGGCCTTCATGTCGACGCGCAAGGAGATGTTCCGCACCGAGCTGATGGCCGCACTCCATATTCTCGACGGCGGCGACGTCACGCCTGCCAACTTCAAGGGTTCGTGGGCGGGCGCACTCGGCCAGCCGCAATTCATGCCGACCAGCTATCTGAAATATGCCGTGGATTTCGATGGTGACGGCCACCGCAATATCTGGACCTCGGTGCCCGACACGCTCGCCTCGATCGCCAATTACCTGGTCAAGAAAGGCTGGCAGCGCAACCGCGACTGGGGCTTCGAGGTGTCGATACCGGAGGCCGTCTCCTGCGCGCAGGAGGGACCTGATCTGGCAAAGCCACTGTCGCACTGGGCCTCGCTCGGCATCGACCGCATCTCCGGCAAGGGCTTTCCCTCCGGCGAAATGAAGGCTGAGGCCATGATGCTGGTTCCGGCCGGCCGCGACGGACCGGAATTCATCGTCACGCCGAATTTCTACATCATCAAGGAATACAATAATTCCGATCTCTATGCGCTCTATATCGGCAATCTTGCCGACCGGATCGCCTATAACGGCGGCGCCTTCCAGGGCAGATGGGGCGATGTCGGCAAGATGCTGCGCTCGGATGTCGCCGCCATGCAGAAGGCGCTGGAACGGCAGGGCTATGATGTCGGCGGTTCCGACGGTCTGCCGGGCTACAAGACCCGGCGTTCGATCGGCCAGTGGCAGGCAAAGAACGGCATGAAGCCGACATGCTTTCCGGAGGCTGCGATGAAGGGCAAGCTGAAGTAAGCAGATTCAGAGATTGCGTTTCAAACCTTCATGGCTGGCGACGAAACCGAGCCTCTCGTAGAAGCGGATCGCATCCCCTCGCCTCTTGTCCGATGTCAGCTGCACCAATCCGCAGCCGCGCTCGGCGCATTGGGCGATCGCCCATTCGATGAATTGTGCGCCGAGGCCAGAACCGCGAAGATCGCTTGCGATACGCACGCTTTCGATCTGGCCGCGCCACATGCCCGTCCTCGAAAGACCGGGAACAAAACTCACCTGCAGGCAGCCGACGACCCGATCGGCAGCGTCGTTGGCGACGGCCAGAAGCTGATTGGCGTCCGCCTCGATCGCGGCGAAGGCCGAGAGATAACGCGCGTCGACTGGATCCGAAACGATCTCCCTGGTGGTGCCAAGATCGTCATCGGCCAGAAGCCGGATGATGGCGGCCAGATCGGATTGGCGGGCGAGCCTGAATCTATACATGTTTAACCTCTGCACACCTGGTCTCAATGATGCAGATCGATCGGCGCCTTGTGGAAGACGTCGTCGCCCGGTGGAATGGCCTGGCGTTCGATCATGCGGTGGACATGCAGCGGACCTTCGCCGCGATGAAGCGCACGAAGCCTGTCGGTGTTTTCGGCATCGGCCTGCGTGCGCCGCTGGTTGTGTCTTATGTATTCGACCCAGGTCGGCGTGTGATAGGTTTCCGTCCACAGGCTGGGATTTTCGAGATCACGCATCAGTGCCCAGTTTCGGGCGCCGTCGCGGATGCGGATGCGGCGGCGCTCGCCCATCAGTTCCATGAACTCGGCAAGGTTATCATCGGCAATCTCGTAATCGACCTGGATGACGATCGGGCCGCTGCGCGGCGTGATGTCGAGACTGAGGGCCGGTTCGGTGAAGCGGTTCAACGGATCGAGATTGAGCGAGGCGAAGGCCGGCATCGAAAAACGCAGGCCGATCGCGATGCCGAGCAGCATGACGACGGATGACATCAGCAGCGCATCGGCGACGCCGTAGCGATCGGCGGCAACGCCCCACAGCCAGCTGCCGCCGGCGATGCCGCCGAAGGTGACGGTCTGGTAGAGCGACAGCGCCCGGCCGACCACCCAGCGCGGCGTCGAAAGCTGGACGATGGTGTTGAACAGCGATAGTGCAGAGACCCAGCAGGCGCCGGAAACAAGCAGCCCGGCAGAGGTGAGGACGGCACTCGGGCTCACGGCTGCGATGACCGCGCTCAATGCGAAGCCGGCAAAGGAGAGGCGGATGATCACCTCGCTGGAAAGCACCTGGCGAAGCCTCGCATTCAGCACCGCGCCGCCAATCGCGCCGATACCGAAGGCGCCGAGCATGAAACCATAGGTCAGCGGGCCGCCGGCAACGAGATCGAGGGCGACGACCGGCAGCAGCGCCAGGATCGAGCTGGCGCCGATGCCGAAGAGCAGCCCTCTGACGAGGACCTTTTCGAGATTGGGCGACATCGAGACATAACGCAGGCCGGCAAAGATGGCGCTGCCGAGCGCCTCTCGCGGCAGGGTCGAGACGGGCGCGGCTGGCCGCCAGCGCAGCAGGGCATAGATCAGGGCGAGGTAACTCAGCGTATTCACCGCGAAGGCCGCGGCCGCGCCAGCAGCGGCGACGATGACGCCGCCGATCGCCGGGCCGACGCTGCGGGTGATGTTGAAACCCATGCTGTTCAGCGTGACCGCGGCCGGCAGATCGGCGCGCGGCACCATGTCGCCGACCGAGGCCTGCCAGGAGGGATTGTTGAGCGCGGTGCCGCAGCCGATCAGGAAGGTGAAGAAGAGCAGCAGCCAGGGCGTGATCCAGCCGAGAAGGGCTGAGGCCGTCAGCAGCGCCGAGACCGTGAGCATCATGCACTGCGCCGTCAGCATGACCCGGCGGCGGTCATAATTGTCGGCCAGCGCACCCGATATCAGCGAAAACAGCATGATCGGCAGCGCCGTCGCGGTCTGCACCAGCGCTACCATGTCCTCTGAGGCGGTGATCGTCGTCATCATCCAGGCGGCTCCCACCGCCTGGATCAGGCCGCCGAAATTCGAAGAAAGGCTCGCGAACCAGATGGTGCGGTAGGCATCGTGCCGCAGAGGCGCCAATGTCGACGAAGTGTAGGCCACGATTTCTCCCGCTTTTGTTATTGCGCGCCAACGGCAATATATGCGCAAGACCGGCGCTGGCCATAGGCCTGTTCACGCCGCCGGAAGCGAATTGGCCGAATCGGTCGCAGACCTTGCAATTTCGGAAAAACCCGACTATATGCCTCTCAAATTCTTGATCGCTTGATGAAGAGTGGGCCGCAAGGACCCGCTCTTTTTTATTAGCGCGATCGCCGAAAAAGCATGAAATTGCGAGGAGCGCACCGCTTGTCGGATCTGACAAACGCAGACAATGAACGTGAGCCGCGGCTGATTACCGAAACCGGGCTCGACCAGCGTCTTGCCGATATCATCGAACCCGTTCTCGTCGACCTGGGCTTCCGGCTTATCCGCGTCCGCATGATGAACCAGAACGGCGCGACGATGCAGGTCATGGCCGAACGCAACGACGGTACGATGACGGTTCAGGATTGCGAAGAAGTCTCGATGGCGATTTCTCCCGTCCTCGATGTGGAAGATCCGGTCGATAAAGAGTATCATCTGGAAGTGTCTTCGCCCGGCATCGACCGTCCGATGGTGCGGAAATCCGATTTCGTCCGCTGGCAGGGCCACCTTGTGAAATGCGAGACGTCGATCTTGATCGACAATCGCAAACGCTTCCGCGGCAAGATCGTCGAAGCAGGCACAGATGGTTTCACGCTTGAGCGTGACCAGATCGCCTATGGGGAAGAGCAGAAGGTCACCATTCCCTTCACGGCGCTTAGCGATGCGAAGCTCATTCTGACCGACGACCTGATCCGCGACGCGTTGCGCGCCGACAAGCTGGCGAAAGCCCAGGCCGCCAATCAGAACGAAGCGGACGACGAAGAATAACCGATCAACAGACCGCTCCAGGGACGGGAACCCGGCGAGTAAAGACGGAGAAACAAGACAATGGCAGTCAGTGCGAACCGGCTCGAACTTCTGCAGATCGCAGATGCAGTGGCGCGCGAAAAAGTCATCGACCGCGAGATCGTGCTGGCCGCAATGGCCGATGCCATCCAGAAGGCGGCACGCTCCCGTTACGGCACCGAGTCGAACATCCGGGCCGACATCAATCCGAAGACCGGCGAAATCCGCCTGCAGCGCCTGCTCGAAGTCGTCGAGAAGGCCGAGGATTATTCGACCCAGATCCCGCTGGAGCTGGCCCGCGATCGCAACCCGGACGCCGCACTCGGCGATTTTATCGCCGATCCGCTGCCGCCGATGGATTTCGGCCGCATCGCCGCACAGTCGGCCAAGCAGGTGATCGTGCAGAAGGTGCGTGAAGCCGAGCGCGACCGCCAGTTCGACGAATTCAAGGATCGCACCGGCGAAATCGTCAACGGCACCGTCAAGCGCGTCGAATACGGCAACGTCATCGTCGATCTCGGCCGTGGCGAAGGCATCATCCGCCGCGACGAAATGATCCCGCGCGAAAACGTCCGCTATGGCGATCGCGTCCGTGCCTATGTTTATGATGTCCGTCGCGAGCAGCGCGGCCCGCAGATCTTCCTGTCGCGCACGCATCCGCAATTCATGGTGAAGCTGTTCACCATGGAAGTACCTGAAATCTACGACGGCATCATCCAGGTGAAGTCGGTCGCCCGCGACCCGGGTTCGCGTGCCAAGATCGCGGTGATCTCGAACGACAGCTCGATCGATCCGGTCGGCGCCTGCGTCGGTATGCGCGGCTCACGCGTTCAGGCCGTCGTCGGCGAGCTCCAGGGCGAAAAGATCGACATCATTCCGTGGAGCCAAGATCCGGCGACCTTCGTCGTCAACGCCCTGCAGCCGGCTGAGGTCGCCAAGGTCGTTCTCGACGAGGATGCCGAGCGTATCGAAGTCGTCGTTCCCGACGAGCAGCTGTCGCTTGCGATCGGTCGCCGCGGCCAGAACGTCCGCCTCGCCTCGCAGCTGACCGGCTGGGATATCGACATCATGACGGAGGCCGAGGAATCGGAACGCCGCCAGAAGGAATTCAACGAGCGCACCAACCTGTTCATGGATTCGCTCGATGTCGACGAGATGGTCGGCCAGGTTCTGGCTTCGGAAGGTTTTGCCGCGGTTGAAGAACTGGCTTATGTCGATCTCGACGAAATTTCTTCGATTGACGGTTTCGACGAGGAGACGGCGCAGGAAATCCAGCAGCGCGCCCGCGAATTCCTCGAGCGTCTCGAAGCCGAGATGGACGAGAAGCGCAAGGCGCTCGGTGTCCAGGACGAACTGCGTGAAATCAACGGCATGACCGCCCAGATGATGGTGGCGCTCGGCGAAGACGGCATCAAGACGATTGAAGACTTTGCCGGCTGCGCTGCCGACGATCTCGTCGGTTGGACAGAGCGCAAGAACGGCGAAACGAAGAAGTTCGAGGGTCTGTTCTCGAAGTTCGACGTTTCGCGCGTCGAGGCCGAACAGATGATCGTCCAGGCCCGCCTTTCGGCTGGCTGGATCACCCAAGAGGACCTGGCGAAGGGGACCGAAGAAGAGGTCACCGAAGCCGAACAAGAAGCATGATGACCGCGCATGAACCGGACGCTCCTCTCGAGGACGACGATCTTGCAGGTTATGACGTGAACGGACGCATGTGCATCGTGACGCGCGAAAGCGGATCGCCGGAAGAGCTGATCCGCTTCGTCGCCGCTCCCGATGGAACAGTTGTCGCCGATCTGAAGCGCGAGCTTCCGGGACGCGGATGCTGGGTGAAGATCGACCGGTCGCTGGTCGACAGGGCGGTGGCGAAGAAGCTCTTCGCCCGCGCGCTGAAAATGGATGTGAAGGCGGCGGACGATCTCGGCGCGAGCGTCGATCGGCTGCTCGCGGCGCAATTGATGCAGATGATGAACATGGCGCGGAAAGCCGGCCAGTTCGTCAGCGGGTCCGCGAAAGTGGATGCCGCGGTCAGAAGCGGAGCAGCCCTTGCGGTGTTCCACGCGACTGGCGCAGCGGACGACGGCGTCCGGAAAATCGACCAGGCCCGCAAGGCCTGGCACCTCGGAATGGAGACCGAGGAGGAGATACCTTCCTTCCGTCTCTTCTCGGAGAGCGAAATGGAAGGCCTGATGGGCCAGAATGCTTTTATCCATGCCGCAGTGCTTGCAGGGCAGGCGGGTGAAGGTGTAGTGAAGCGCGCAAAGATGCTCGAACAGTACCGTATTGGCGGTCAGTCCCGGGCAGCGGGCGGCGCTGGCCGGCAAAAACAATGAGGCGGTCACCGGCATCGGCCGGTCCCATCCTCATTGATCGACAGTATTGAACGACAGGGTCTGATCTAGTCATCGCTCCCTGTCCGAAGGAACGGGAACGAATGACCGATAGTAACGACGACAAGACAATCAGCGTAGCGGGCAAAAAGACACTCACCCTGAAACCATCGGGGATGAGCCAGGGCACCGTTCGCCAGGATATGGGTCGAGGTCGCACCAAGGCGGTCGTCGTCGAGACCCGTAAGCGGCGCCCGATGCGCCCGGAAGATGAAAAGCCGATCACGCCCGTCTCTCCGGCGGCCCCCGTCCGCGCAGCCGAACCGGCGCCCGCACCCGTGCAGGCGCGTCCGCAACAGCCGACGCCGGCACCGCGGGTTCAGCAGGGCAACAACAACCAGACGAACCAACGTCCGCCGCAGCAGTCTCACCAGCCGCCGCGCCAGAACGATCGTCCGCGCCCGGTGGTGCTGAACCATCTGTCGCCGGAAGAGATGGACGCCCGCCGCCGCGCGCTTGCCGACTCCCAGGCGCGTGACGCCCAGGATGCGATCCGCCGCGCCGAGGAAGAAAAGCGCCGTGCCGCCGAAGAGGTGATCCGCAAGGCCGCCGAAGCAGAAGAAGCTGCCCGCAGGGCCGCTGAAGAGGCTATCCGGCAGGCTGAAGCACCTGCTGTTGCCGAACCCGCAGCCGCAGAACTGGCTCCGGCCGAAGCACGCTCCGACGCGCCACGGCCGCCGCAGCCCGCATCGTCGGCACCGGTCGCACGCCGGCCCGATGCGGCCGGAGCGCCTGCTGCCCGTCCGGCACCCGGCGCTGCTGTTCCCGGCGCCGTTCGCGGCCGTCGCGAGGAAAAGGAAGACGACGATCGTGGCGCAGCGCGCGGCGGTCCGGTCCGTGGCCGCGTTGTTCGCCCGGAACCCGCAAAACCGGTCACGACTCGTCCGAAGACGGATGAAGAGCGTCGTCGCGGCAAGTTGACGATCACCACTGCCAACGTCGACGGCGAGGACAATGCCCGCGGTCGTTCGCTCTCGGCAATGCGTCGCCGGCAGGAGAAGTTCCGCCGCGGCCAGATGCAGGAAACCCGCGAGAAGATCTCCCGCGAGGTGGTTCTGCCCGAGACCATCACCATTCAGGAACTGTCGCAGCGCATGTCCGAACGCGCCGTCGATGTCATCAAGTACCTGATGAAGGAAGGCCAGATGATGAAGCCGGGCGACGTCATCGACGCCGACCTTGCCGAACTCATCGCCGGCGAATTCGGCCATACGGTCAGGCGCGTGTCGGAATCCGACGTCGAACTCGGCATCTTCAACGTGTCCGACGACGATGGCGAACTGGTTTCGCGCCCACCCGTCGTTACCATCATGGGCCATGTCGACCACGGCAAGACCTCCCTGCTCGACGCCATCCGCCATGCCAACGTGGTCTCCGGCGAAGCCGGTGGCATCACGCAGCATATCGGCGCCTATCAGGTGGAGCAGAACGGTCAGAAGATCACCTTCATCGATACGCCCGGCCACGCCGCCTTCACGGCAATGCGTGCCCGCGGTGCGCAGGCGACCGACATCGCGATCCTGGTCGTCGCAGCCGACGACAGCGTGATGCCGCAGACGATCGAATCGATCAACCACGCCAAGGCGGCCGGTGTTCCGATCATCGTGGCGATCAACAAGGTCGACAAGCACGAGGCTGATCCGCAGAAGGTCCGCAACCAGCTGCTGCAGCACGAAGTCTTCGTGGAATCCATGGGCGGTGAAGTGCTTGACGTCGAGGTTTCGGCTAAGACCGGCAAGAACCTCGACAAGCTGCTCGAGGCGATCCTGCTGCAGGCAGAAATTCTCGATCTCAAGGCCAATGCGAACCGAACCGCGGAAGGCACTGTCATCGAAGCCCAGCTCGATCGTGGCCGTGGTTCGGTCGCGACCGTGCTCGTCCAGAAGGGTACGCTGCGTCCGGGTCAGATCATCGTCGCCGGCGACGTCTGGGGCCGCGTGCGCGCTCTCGTCACCGACAAGGGCGACCATGTGAAGGAAGCAGGTCCGGCAACGCCGGTCGAGGTTCTCGGCCTGTCCGGCACGCCGCAGGCGGGCGACAAGTTCGCCGTGGTGGAAAGCGAAAGCCGCGCCCGCGAAATCTCGGAATATCGTCAGCGTCTGGCCCGCGACAAGGCGGCTGCCCGCCAGTCGGGACAGCGCGGTTCGCTGGAACAGATGATGATGCAGCGCCAGAGCGTCGGCATCAAGGAGTTCCCGCTGGTCATCAAGGGCGACGTGCAGGGTTCGATCGAAGCGATTGCCGGCGCGCTGGAGAAGCTCGGCACCGACGAAGTCCGTGCCCGCATCGTCCATTCGGGCGCCGGCGGCATCACCGAGTCGGATATCTCGCTCGCCGAAGCCTCGAACGCGGCCATCATCGGCTTCAACGTTCGTGCGAATACGCAAGCACGCCAGTTCGCCGAGCGCGAAGGCATCGAGATCCGCTACTACAACATCATCTACGACCTCGTGGATGACGTGAAGGCAGCGATGTCAGGCCTCTTGTCTCCGGAGCGGCGCGAAACGTTCATCGGCAATGCCGAGATCCTCGAGGTGTTCAACATCACCAAGGTCGGCAAGGTCGCGGGCTGCCGTGTCGTCGAAGGCAAGGTCGAACGTGGTGCCGGCGTCCGCCTCATCCGCAACGACGTCGTCGTTCACGAAGGCAAGCTCAAGACGCTCAAGCGCTTCAAGGACGAAGTGTCCGAAGTGCCGATGGGTCAGGAATGCGGCATGGCCTTCGAAAACTACGAGGACATGCGCGCCGGCGACGTCATCGAGTGCTTCCGCGTCGAGCATATCACGCGCACGCTCTAAACAACTGCGCCTGAACTTTTCCGAAAGCCATCCGCCACCGGCGGATGGCTTTCGGGCATCTGCCGACTTGACCTTTTCGACCAAAAGAGTCATGGACGCTCTCCTTTGACGGGTTCGATTCCCAGCCGCATCGGCAAATAGAGATAACAATGACCAGAGCAACTTCTTCCGCGCCTTCACAGCGCATGCTGCGCATTGGCGAACAGGTTCGCGCCGCTATCACCCAGGTGCTGCAGCGCGGCGAAGTGCGTGACGACGTCATCGAGGCGACCGTGATCTCGATCTCGGAAGTGCGCATGTCGCCGGACCTCAAGATCGCCACCGCCTATGTGACGCCGCTCGGCGTTTCCGACCACAGCATCGTCATCGAGGCCCTGAACCGCCATGCGAGGTTCATCCGCGGCCGGCTCGGGCCGCAGCTCCGGCAGATGAAATACATGCCGGAGGTGCGCTTCCGCGACGATACCAGCTTCGACAACTACAAGAAGATCGACGAGCTGCTGCGTTCGCCCGAGGTGAGCCGCGACCTCGACGGCGATAATGACGAACAATAAACAGAAGAGACGCATGTCCAAACCACGCAAACCCAAGGGCCGGCCGATTTCCGGCTGGCTGATCCTCGACAAGCCGGTGGATTTCGGCTCGACGGAAGCCGTTTCCAAGATCAAGTGGCTCTATAAGGCTGAGAAGGCCGGTCATGCCGGCACGCTCGACCCGCTCGCCTCCGGCATGCTGCCGATCGCGCTCGGCGACGCGACGAAGACCGTTCCCTACGTGATGGACGGCCGCAAGATCTATGAATTCACGGTGAGCTGGGGCGAGGAGCGCGCGACCGACGATCTCGAGGGCGAGGTGACCAAGAGTTCGGACAATCGCCCGAGCGAACAGCAGATTCGCGATATCCTGCCTGGATATATCGGCACCATCAGCCAGGTGCCGCCGCAGTTCTCCGCTATCAAGATATCGGGTGAACGCGCCTATGATCTGGCGCGCGAAGGCGAAACCGTCGAAATCCCCTCGCGTGAGGTCGATATCTTCCGGCTGACCTTGCTCGCCTGCCCGGACGCCGACAGCGCGCATTTCGAAGTGGAATGCGGCAAGGGTACCTATGTTAGGGCGCTGGCGCGCGATTTCGGCCGCGAGCTCGGCTGCTACGGCCATGTGTCCGGGCTGCGGCGCACCTTCGTCGCGCCGTTCGCGGAAGAGGCCATGGTGCCGCTCGCGGATCTCGTGGCACTGGAGGCGATTGAGGATATGGACGAGCGCCTGGCGGCCCTCGACGCGCTGCTGATCGACACCTGCGAAGCGCTATCCTCCCTGCCCCATCTCGTCATCAACGACGACCAGGCGCACCGGCTGAAGATGGGCAACCCGATCCTGGTGCGTGGCCGCGATGCGCCGGTTGCCGAAAGCGAAGCCTATGCGACGGCCCGCGGCAAGCTGATCGCGATCGGCGAGATCGGCCAGGGCGAGTTTCGCCCGAAGCGGGTTTTCGCCTGAGCCTATCTTGCTTTCTGACAACGACAGCGATTGTCAGCCGGTAGCGATGCGATATCTTCCCTGTCGGGCCATAGCGGCCCGAGGGGCCATGGGGGCCAGACAGAGGGAAAGATCATGCGTGGAACTGCTATCGGAATCCTGACGTTCTTTTCGATGTTTCTCGCCGTCGCCGGCGCTCGATCCGCCGAGCGCTGGGCCGAGCTCCCGGCCTTTCCTTCGATGCCGGCGGCAAAGACGAGCGGCATGGCCGAAGTGAACGACATCAAGATGTATTATGCCGAATACGGCGAAGGCGACCCCATCCTGTTCATTCACGGCGGACTTGGAAATGCCGAGGTCTGGGGTCATCAGGTCGCCGATTTTGCCAAGGACCACTTGGTCATCGTTGCCGACAGCCGCGGCCATGGACGTTCGACGCGCAGCCAGCAGCCCTTCGGCTATGACCTGATGACATCGGATTATGTGGCACTTCTCGACTATCTGAAGATCGACAAGGTGACGCTTGTCGGATGGTCGGACGGCGGCATCATCGGCATCGACATGGCGATGAAACACCCGGAAAAATTGACTCGCGTCATTGCCCAGGCAGCCAACGTCACGACAGACGGCGTCAAGGCTGACGTCATGGACAATAAGACCTTCAACGACTACATCGACGTCGCCGGCGAGCAGTACCGGAAGCTTTCGCCGACGCCGAACGAATACGACGCCTTCGTCAAGCAGATCTCCGAAATGTGGGCAACCCAGCCGACCTGGACGGCCGCCGATCTTGGCAAGATCTCGGTGCCGGTCACACTTGCCATCGGCGATCATGATGAAGCCGTAAAGCTCGACCATACGGAAATGATGGCAAAACAGATTCCGGGCGCCAAACTCGTCATCCTGAAAGATGTGAGCCATTTCGCCATGCTGCAGGATCCTGCAGCCTATGACGGGATGATCCGGGGCGCCATGGCGGGCCGTTGAAGCCGCCAAGGACGACCCCTCTTTCCATCGATCCATATTTGGTTTATAGGCAGCGCCAGCATCGGGTACGCCTGTTTGCATTCACGGCCAAAGCTGGACGACATCCCGGCTTTTGGCGACTTTAATCTCCTCCTCTTAGAAAGGATCACCCGATGTCGATCACTGCTGAGCGCAAGTCTGCGCTGATCAAGGAATATGCGACCGTTGAAGGCGATACCGGTTCTCCGGAAGTCCAGGTCGCGATCCTGACCGAACGCATCAACAACCTGACCGAACACTTCAAGGACCACAAGAAGGATAACCATTCCCGCCGTGGCCTGCTGACGATGGTTTCGAGCCGCCGCTCGCTTCTTGATTATCTCAAGAAGAAGGATGAAGGCCGCTATTCCAAGCTGATCACCAGCCTGGGTATCCGCCGCTAAGATTGTCCGGCGGGCGCTTTCCGAGCGCCCGCCGCATCTGTTTCGGGACAAGGCTCCCGATGAAATGTTCCAGCCGCGCCCTATCTTTTAGCGGTGGAACGACCGGCAGACCCGGATGGGCCGTATCTGCCAAACCAACCGTTGACCTGTCATGGGGCAGGATTGCCGGATGCTTTCGGCCAGGGCTTGTCAATGAGCTTTGGCCCGGTTTCTCGCCCGAGGAAACTGAGGATGAAAAGCCTCCCGTTGTCTTGCCCGTGATACGTCACATTGATTGCGGTCGACTGTGCGCTGCGCCTGACAATCGGCGATGGCGCGTGCTCCCGCATTGAAGGACAAGACATGTTTGATACACACACAGTGGAAATCGAGTGGGCCGGCCGCCCACTGAAGCTCGAAACCGGCAAGATCGCCCGTCAGGCCGACGGCGCGGTTCTCGCCACCTACGGCGAAACCGTCGTTCTCGCCACCGTCGTCTCGGCCAAGGCGCCGAAGGCCGGCCAGGACTTCTTCCCACTCACCGTCAACTACCAGGAAAAGACCTACGCGGCCGGCAAGATCCCCGGCGGCTATTTCAAGCGTGAAGGCCGTCCGAGCGAGAACGAGACCCTCGTTTCCCGCCTGATCGACCGCCCGATCCGCCCGCTCTTCCCGGAAGGCTACAAGAACGACACGCAGGTCGTCGTTACCGTCATCCAGCACGACCTTGAAAACAATCCCGACGTGCTGTCGATGGTTGCCACCTCGGCAGCACTGACGCTGTCCGGCGTTCCCTTCATGGGCCCGGTCGGTGGTGCGCGTGTCGGCTACATCAACGGCGAATACGTTCTCAACCCGCATCTCGACGAGATGGACGAATCGAGCCTCGACCTCGTCGTCGCCGGCACCTACGACGCCGTGCTGATGGTGGAATCCGAAGCCAAGGAACTTAACGAAGACGTCATGCTCGGCGCCGTCATGTTCGGCCACAAGGGCTTCCAGCCGGTTCTCGACGCGATCATCAAGCTCGCCGAAGTGGCCGCCAAGGAGCCGCGCGACTTCCAGCCGGAAGACTACTCCGCTCTCGAAACCGAGATGCTCGGCCTTGCCGAAGGTGAACTTCGCGAAGCCTACAAGATCACCCAGAAGGCTGACCGTTACGCCGCCGTCGACGCCGTCAAGGCGAAGGTGAAGGCACACTTCCTCCCCGAGGAAGGCGAAGCCCGGTACACGCCCGAGGAAGTCGGCGCGATCTTCAAGCACCTGCAGGCAAAGATCGTCCGCTGGAACATCCTCGACACCAAGAGCCGCATCGACGGCCGCGACCTCGAAACCGTTCGTCCGATCGTTTCGGAAGTCGGTCTTCTGCCGCGCACCCACGGTTCGGCGCTCTTCACCCGTGGTGAAACCCAGGCGATCGTCGTTGCCACCCTTGGCACCGGCGAAGACGAGCAGTATGTCGACAGCCTGACGGGCATGTACAAGGAGCGCTTCCTGCTCCATTACAACTTCCCTCCCTACTCGGTTGGCGAGACCGGCCGTATGGGCTCCCCGGGTCGCCGCGAAATCGGCCACGGCAAGCTCGCATGGCGCGCGATCCGTCCGATGCTGCCGACGCCCGAGCAGTTCCCCTACACGCTGCGCGTCGTCTCCGAGATCACCGAGTCGAATGGCTCGTCCTCGATGGCGACCGTCTGCGGCACCTCGCTCGCTCTGATGGACGCCGGCGTTCCGCTGGCAAAGCCGGTTGCCGGTATCGCCATGGGTCTGATCCTGGAAGGCGATCGCTTCGCTGTCCTCTCCGACATTCTCGGTGACGAAGACCACCTCGGCGACATGGACTTCAAGGTCGCCGGTACCGCCGACGGCATCACCTCGCTGCAGATGGACATCAAGATCGCCGGTATCACCGAAGAGATCATGAAGGTCGCCCTTGGCCAGGCCCAGGGCGGTCGTGCCCACATCCTCGGCGAAATGTCCAAGGCCATCACCGAAAGCCGCGGCCAACTCGGCGAATTCGCTCCACGCATCGAAGTCATGAACATCCCGGTCGACAAGATCCGTGAAGTCATCGGCTCCGGCGGCAAGGTCATTCGCGAAATTGTCGAAAAGACCGGCGCGAAGATCAACATCGAGGATGACGGCACCGTCAAGATCGCCTCCTCCTCCGGCAAGGAGATCGAAGCGGCCCGCAAGTGGATCCACTCGATCGTTGCCGAACCTGAGATCGGCCAGGTCTACGAAGGCACGGTCGTCAAGACCGCCGACTTCGGCGCCTTCGTCAACTTCTTCGGCGCCCGTGACGGTCTCGTCCACATCTCGCAGCTTGCTTCCGAGCGTGTTGCCAAGACGCAGGACGTCGTCAAGGAAGGCGACAAGGTCTGGGTCAAGCTGCTCGGCTTCGACGAACGCGGCAAGGTTCGCCTGTCGATGAAGGTCGTCGACCAGGCCACCGGCCAGGAAATCCCGAACGAGAAGAAGAAGGAAGAAGCGGCCGAATAAGCCGCCTTCCAGATTCAATACCGGGCGCGGGAATGCTTCCGCGCCCTTTTTTGTATGAGAAGACGAGACGAGACCATGAGCAGCGAGACGCTGAAGACCCTGTTCCATCCCTTTGCCAGCGGCACAGTCGCGGCGCCCGGCGAGGGCGAGCGCGTGCTCTTCCTCGGCGCCGAGGCAGGCTTTGCGCTGCCGGACGGCTTTGCCGCCTCGCTCAGCGCCGTCCAGGGCTTCCGGCCGCTCTATCGGCAGCTGCTGGCCCAGCGGATCGACGCGAGGCCGGAGATCGACGGCGAGGACTACGATGCGGCTCTGGTGCTCTGTACCAAGCACAAGGGTGAGAACGAGGCCAATCTTGCTGCCGCTATCGCCCGTACGCGGCTCGGCGGCCTGATCGTCGTTGCCGGCGCCAAGGAGGACGGCATCCAGCCGCTGCGCAAGCGGATGGAAGGTTTCAATCTCGCAGTCGACCATATGCCGAAATATCACGGCGTCGCCTTCTGGTTCGGCCGGCCGGCGGATGCAGACGAGATTATCTCCAAGCTGGCAAAGGCGCCGGTCCGCGTCGACGGCCGTTTCAATGCAACCGCCGGCATGTTCTCGCATGACCGCATCGATGCCGGATCGGAGCTGCTCGCCTCGCGCCTGCCTGAGGATTTCACCGGCGACGTGGCGGATTTCGGTGCCGGATGGGGCTATCTCTCCGTCGAGATGGCGCGGAAGTCGCGTGGACTAACGCGCCTCGACCTCTACGAGGCCGATCACGCGGCTCTGGAGGCTGCCAGGGATAATCTGGCTCAAAACTGCCCGAACGCGCCTGTGCGCTTCTTCTGGCACGATCTGGCGGGTGAGCCGGTCAAGGATAAATACGATCTCGTCATCATGAACCCGCCCTTCCATGAGGGGCACGCGGCCGAGCCGGCGCTCGGCCAGGCAATGATCAAGACTGCCGCATCCGCCCTTCGCGGCGGCGGCCGCCTGATGCTTGTCGCCAATCGCGGCCTGCCTTACGAGCCGGTTCTGGCGGCGAATTTCAGGGAAAGCGGCGAAACCTGCCGCAACGCCCGGTTCAAGGTTCTCTGGGCGAAGAAATAAGGCTCAAGCGGCCGCGATACGATCATTTTTGCCGATAGAAAAAGGTTGTGCGCATCATCTGCGCACAGCCTTTGAGTTTCAATCGACTAGTGTTTACTCGACGTCCGCTTTGCGCAGCGTTTCCAGCGTCGGCATGGAGGTGACGTTGAAGCCGGCGTCGACGAAGTGGATTTCGCCGGTGACGCCGGCGGAAAGGTCGGAAAGCAGGTAGAGAGCCGAGTTGCCGACCTGATCAATGGTCACGGTCTTGCGTAGCGGCGCATTGCGCTGGTTCCAGGAGAGGATCGCGCGCGCATCGGAGATGCCGGCGCCGGCAAGCGTGCGGATCGGGCCGGCGGAAATGGCATTGACGCGGATGCCGCGCGGGCCGTAGTCGGCGGCGAGATAACGCACCGACGCCTCGAGCGCTGCCTTGGCAACCCCCATGACGTTGTAATTCGGGATGACGCGCGTCGAGCCATTATAGGTCAGCGTCAGCATCGCACCACCATCTTCCATCAACGGAGCGCAGCGCTTGGCGATCTCGGTGAAGGAGAAACAGGAAATGACCATGGTGCGGCTGAAATTCTCCCGCGTCGTATCGGCGTAGAGACCCTTCAGCTCGTTCTTGTCGGAAAAGCCGATGGCATGGACGATGAAATCGAGCTTGCCCCAGCGCTCGCTTATGGCGTCGACGACGGCATCGATCGAGGCGATGTCCTCGACGTCGCAGGGCAGGACGAAATCCGAGTTCACCTCGGCAGCAAGCGGCTTGACGCGCTTGCCGAGCGCATCGCCCTGATAGGTGAAGGCGAGTTCCGCACCCTGTGCGGCGAGAGCTTTTGAAATCCCCCAGGCGATCGAGTGGTTGTTGGCGACGCCCATGACGAGCCCGCGCTTACCCTGCATGATTCCCGTCATATTGTTATTATCCGTTATAGCGCTGGAAGACGAGCGTGGCGTTGGTGCCGCCGAAGCCGAAGGAATTGGAGAGGGCAATGTCGATCTTCGCGTCGTCGATACGCTTGCGCACGATCGGCACGCCTTCGAATTCGGGATCGAGCTCGGTGATATGGGCGCTTTCGCCGATGAAGCCTTGCTGCATCATCAGTAGGGAATAGATCGATTCCTGCACACCTGCAGCGCCCAGCGAATGGCCGGTCAGCGACTTGGTCGATTGGATATGCGGGATCTTTGAGCCGAATACTTCGCGGATGGCGCCGATTTCCTTGCTGTCGCCGACCGGCGTCGAGGTTCCGTGGGTATTGACGTAGTCGACATCACCTTTGACGGTGGCGAGCGCCTGGCGCATGCAGCGGATAGCGCCTTCACCCGAGGGGGCGACCATGTCGTATCCATCGGAGGTTGCGCCGTAGCCGACGACTTCGGCATAGATCTTGGCACCGCGGGCCTTGGCGCGCTCCAGCTCCTCGAGCACCAGCACACCGGCGCCGCCGGCGATGACGAATCCGTCGCGGTTGACGTCATAGGCGCGCGAGGCGCTGTCCGGCGTGTCGTTGTACTTGGAGGACATGGCGCCCATGGCGTCGAAGAGGTTGGACATCGTCCAGTCGAGATCTTCGTGGCCGCCGGCGAACATCACGTCCTGCTTGCCCCACTGGATCATTTCGGTGGCATTGCCGATACAATGCGCCGACGTCGAGCATGCCGACGAGATCGAATAATTGACGCCATGGATCTTGAACCAGGTGGCGAGCGTGGCCGATGCAGTCGAGGACATCGCCTTCGGCACGGCAAAGGGGCCGATGCGCTTCGGGCTGTTGTTCTTGACGGTGATTTCGGCGGCCTCGATCAGGGTGCGAGTGGACGGACCGCCAGAGCCCATGATGATGCCAGTACGCTCGTTCTGAGCGTAGTCTTTCTCTTCCAGGCCGGAATCGGCGATCGCCTGTTTCATGGCGACATGGTTCCAGGCGCCGCCCTGCGACAGGAAACGCATGGCGCGGCGGTCGACCAGTTCGGCAAGCTCCGCCGAACCGAGCTTCGGACTGCCCCAGACCTGGCACTTGAACCCATGTTCGGCGAAATCGCTCGAAAAGGAGATACCCGACTTTGCCTGCCGCAAGGATTCGGTGACTTCGGCCGCGTCGTTTCCGATCGAGGACACGACACCCAGACCTGTGACAACTACCCGTCTCATCTGATCAAACCTTTGTTGTTTTCGTCAGCCGCTCGAAATGCGGTTTCAGGCCGTCTTGTCTTTCGATAGACCGACGCGAAGATCGGCCGCCTGATATATGGTCTCGCCGTCCGCCTTTAACCAGCCGTCGGCAGTGCCGAGGACCAGACGGCCGCGCATGACACGCTTGAAGTCGATGCCATATTCGATCAGCTTCGTCTGTGGCCGGACCATGCCCTTGAATTTCACTTCGCCGGTCGAAAGCGCCATGCCGCGGCCTTCTTCGCCGAGCCAACCCAGAAAGAAACCGGTCAGCTGCCACATGCCGTCGAGACCGAGGCAGCCCGGCATGATCGGATTGCCTTCGAAATGGCACGGGAAATACCAGTCGTCCGGGCGTACGTCGTATTCCGCTCTGAGGTAGCCCTTATCGAAGGTGCCGCCCGTTTCGGAAATGTCCGTGATGCGGTGAACCATCAGCATGGGCGGCAGGGGCAACTGCGCATTGCCGGGGCCGAACAGCTCGCCATGTGCGCAAGCGATGAGTTCTTCATACGAGAAGCTGGACTGTCTGGTCGTCATAAAGTTTCTTTTTCCCCCCGCGTCAAGCCGATGGATGTGAACGTGTAGTCCAAGTTCTTCAGAAAATGAAGCACAAGCAAGGCAGCTTCATTCATCGCCCCGGACCAGGCTTGCGCCATTATTTGGTGGTCGCATACAGGAAGGCTAGGGCTGGGACCAGACCTATTTGCGTCAAAAGCCCGTTTTTGCCGCGTTTATCGGGCTCCCGTCCCCATTGAACTATTGAAAGGCTCCGATGCAAAAGTTATACCGCTTAAAGAAACATGATTGCTTTATGCCAGAATAACCGGAGTTGGTTTTGATGACGGGTGCATTCCCGATCGCAATAGAGGTAAGGCTGCGCGGTGCAGGCCTGCGCCCCACCCGCCAGCGCGTCGCGCTCGGCGATCTCCTGTTTGCCAAGGGCGACCGGCATTTGACCGTCGAGGAACTGCATGAAGAGGCGGTTGCCGCCGGCGTGCCGGTGTCCTTGGCAACCGTCTACAACACGCTGCACCAATTCACGGAAGCCGGTCTCATCCGCGTTCTCGCCGTCGAGAGCGCCAAGACCTATTTCGACACCAATGTTTCCGATCATCACCATTTCTTCGTCGAAGGCGAGAACGAGGTGCTCGACATTCCCGTCAGCAACCTGACGATCGCCAATCTGCCGGAACCGCCTGAGGGCATGGAGATCGCCCATGTCGACGTGGTGATCCGCCTGCGGGCGAAGCAGGCCTGACGACACTTCTAAATTATAGGCCTCACATGACATCGTCGGGATGTCGGCCGGGCTTGTGCCTGTAGGTCGGGAAGGTCCAGCCGAACCACAGGGCTCCACCGCGCACCGCAAAGGCCGCCGCGACGCCGCAGGCAGACGCCAGATAGAGCTGCATTCCGAGCGCATTGGCGGCCGTGAACACACCGGCGCCGATAAGGGCTGCGGTCACGTAAATTTCCGGCCGCAACAGCACCGAAGGCTCGTTTGCCATCAGATCGCGCAGGATGCCGCCGAAGGTCGCCGTCAGCGTGCCGGTGACGATTGCAATCGTGGGCGAACCGGTGGCGGCGAGGCCCTTGGCGGCGCCGATCACGCAATAGGCGGCAAGGCCGATCGCATCCAGCCATATCAGCAGGCGATAGCGCGATTCCAGCAGGTGGGCGGTGAAGAAGACAATGACGCCCACGATGCAGCAGACGAGGATATAGGCGGGGTTCAGCACCCAGAAGACCGGCACGCGGCCGAGCACGATATCGCGCACGGTGCCGCCGCCCGTTCCCGTCACCATGGCGAAAAACAAAAAACCGATCAGGTCCAGTTGCTTGCGCGAGGCGGCGAGCGCGCCTGTCGCGGCAAACAGCGCAATGCCGGCATAATCGAGATAGACGAGCAAGGACATGCGGCCCCCCGGAACCGGCGAACAATTTCCGGAAAGAACCACGGCGGCAAGGGCGGCGCAAGGCGGCGCGGCCATAAAGGTGAAGTCTTTGTTTGCTGCATGTCGTTGTCCCAAAACCGCTGCACACTTTGGGCGACATGCATTGGGGACCTTTATCCGAAAGAGGAAAGCCGTGAAAACGCTGGTGCTCGCCGTTCTGAATATCGTCCTGCTGCTTGCCATGCCGGCTGCCGCCTTCGGTCAGCAATCGCTGATCTCCGACCCTGAGATCTACGAGAAGAAACATTTCCAGGAGCAGTGCAAGACGGCCGAGTTTGCCGACGGCTTCGTCACCCGGCAGGACATCAACAATGACGGCCTGATCGACGCGGTGGTCAACGAGGGCCAGCTGACCTGCGACGGGCAGAAGGGGCCGCAATGCAATGACGACGGCTGCACCTATAATTTCTATCTGCAGGTCGCCGAGGGCGGTTATTTCATGATCGCGACGGCGCAGATCTATGGCTACGATTTCGTCCAGCGCTTTGGCAACATGGTGCTGGCGATGAAGATGCATCCGCGCTTCTGCGACCGCACCGAAGGTGATCCCTGTATCGTGACGGCGCGTGTCCGCGGCACGAAATTCGTCACGATCTCGAAGAAATAGCTCTCAGCCTGGATAGAGTTCCGACGTGCGGCCGGCGAGATAGTAGCCGACCAGGCCGTACCATTCGCGGATCGCGGTTGCCAAGTTCTGCGCATTGAGGTTCGGCTGTGTGAAATCGAGCCGTGGCCGCACCTCACCGTCGGTACGATAATCGGTCGGCCAGGGCACGATATCGATGCCGAGCTTGCGGAAAATGCCGACGGATCGCGGCATATGAAAACCCGAGGTGATCAGCAGGCAATTGGAAAGCCCCTGGCTTGCCAGGAATTCCTTGGTGTTGACGGCGTTTTCGAAGGTCGTGCGCGATTGTCTCTCTTCGATCAGGCGATCCTTGCCAACGCCGAAGAGCGGGAAGAAACGCTCGGATGCCGCCGCATCGCCTTCATAGATGCCGGAGAGGGAGCCGTCGCCGCCCGATACCAGAATGCGCGACTGCGGAAATTTCTGCGCGAGCCGCAGGGCTTCGACGAAGCGGTCGGCCGCGGCGTTGAATTCTATGCCGTGGCGGACCGTGTTCACCTCGTTTTCGAAGGCGCCGCCGAGCACGATCATGCACTGCAGGCTATCGGGATCGGCAGCCGGCTTTGCGAAGCGCTGCTCCAGGCCCTGCATCAGCAGGTTGCCGACCGTGGTGTAGAGCGTGACGAAGAGGATGAGGGCCGAACCAGTCGCGCCGAGGATGCTTAAGATCCGCCAGCGCAGAAGGCCGGCAATGAGGGCCAAGAAGACGAGGAAGAATGCCAGCGACAGCGGCTGAGCGAAAATCCAGACAAGCTTCGAAATGACGAACAAGACCTACTCCTCGAGGATTGGCGGCGGTCCTTCCTATCCGATTCGACGGTAACAGGAATGCGACGGTTCTATTTCATCCGCGCAACGGCGGATCGATGCGGCGCAATCTTTGGTTAAAGCGCCGCTGAAGCGGCCGCGGGATAAGCATCGCGGCAAGCGCAAGCACCATGGCGAAGAGGGAGACCAGCCACAATGCATGCGCGCCCGTCAGCCGCGTCAGCACGGCGCCGACGATCGCGCCGAGCACCATGCCGCCCCAGGGCACGATCTGGATCGTCCATTCGACATCACGATCGCCGATGATCCAGCGACCGATGCCGCGGCCGAAGCGCGACAGGGCGCCGGTCACATAGGTCAGGCCGATCGGCAGGCCTTCGATATGCTCGACGGCGGCGTTCACCATCCCCATGGAAAAAACGATCATATAGAACCGCACGAACAGCATGTTCTGCACCGTCATCATCGAGGCGAGCGCCAGAACCAGCCCGACGCAGCCAAGCACCACGAAAATGCGGCGTTGCGAGACATGGGAAATGACGATGCCTGCCGCATTGCCAAGCACGAAAACGACGATGGCAGAGATCAGGACTGCGGCGTGATAAAGATTGCCCTCGCTCAAGGCCAGTGCCGCCCGCGTCGTGTTCCCCGTCATGAAGGAGACAAAGTCGCCGGTCAGCAGAAGACCGGTGGCATCGGTCATGCCGGCCAGAAACGAGATCGAGCCGACAAGGGCGAGCCCGGTCAGGGTTCGTCGGGTCCGGATGATGCGGCGGCGTCTTGCTCTGGTCATTGGCTGAAGGTCCTGAAGCCGAATCACTGAGATTGCGGCAACAAACATACATCGTCCTATTGAGGAATTGGCAAAGGCGATTGGAAGCTGGATGGGAGCGTTTACTTCAATCAACGCGCGACCTGCTGGTCGGCGTTGCGGAACACTTTGCACGGCGGTAGGCGGCACTTAATCGGAATCAGTCCTTCCAATTGGCGAGGCGACCCGGATCCAGATTCGACTGGACCAATCTCTTGCTGGCAAAAGCTCTGCCGGAATGCGATTTCAGGCATTTTTCGAATTCAAGCGCTTTGTGCTTGTCAGGAAAGGCGCAATACCAAAGCAAATTCCATGGTGCGAATTTGGCGGTGTGGGTGGATTTTCCAGCATTGTGGGCCGCAAGCCGCTGTTTCAGATCTGCGGTAGACCCGGTGTATTCCTGATCGGGAAATTCGATGCTGCGGAGAATATAGACGTACCACATCAGCGCTTCAGCCCGTCGTCGCCCTTCGGGCTATGCCGGGCACTGCTTCGGCCTAACGGTTTCCCGCGGCTGCGCCACGCGAAGCCCGTAAGGGCGAAGCGTGGTGGAGCTAAGCGGGATCGAACCGCTGACCTCTTGCATGCCATGCAAGCGCTCTCCCAGCTGAGCTATAGCCCCATCAAGGTGGTCCGGTCTGGCCGGTCCTGGGATGTTCCTCAAGGCGCGTGCCCTTCGGAGTGGCGGCTTCTTACTTCCGGATTCCGGAGATAGCAAGCCTAAAAAAATGCGGCCCGGAGAATTTTTTCCTCGCCGGGCCGAAATGCAGTCTCAGACTTCGTCTTCGTCGCCGGTCACGCCGATGATATCGCTCATGTCGTCGTCGTCATCGTCTTCGTCGGGTGTAAGGAAGGTATCGTCGTCGTCATCGCCTTCGATTTCAACATCGTCGTCGCCGATATCGGGGATGTCGTCGCCAGAGGCGGCGTCATCAGCATCCTCGAGCGAAACCAGTTCGACTTCGGTGTTTTCAGTATCGACTTCCGCGACCTCGTCTTCCTCGGCAACTTCGGCGATCGCCGAGGTTTCTTCGAAGAAGGACAGAGGGTAGGACTTGCCGGTATAAGGAGAGACGATCGGATCCCGGTTCAGATCATAAAACTTCTTGCCGGTTTCCGGATCGGTACGCTTGGTTCCAAGTTCCGCTTTCGCCACTATAAGCCTCGTGTGAATAGCCGAATATGAGATTCGGCAGATGCCGTTCAAGCCGGCGTTCCATCGGAATTTATAAGCCGGTCCCCTTAATCGCTGTGGCTTCCCATGTCAAAGCCAAACTTTGCGATCCGAGCGCCGGGTTTTTGGCAAGCCGGCGGATGACCGCCCGGCGGGTTTATGTTAACGAGCCGCAACAGCTGCAGAAGCGGACGGGAGTTGCGACCGGCCAAGCCTATCTTGCGGCAAAAATAGACTGCATTTGCAAAGGATTACGCATGCTGCACGGCTCCGCGCCCAGGCCCGCCACCGCCCGCAAATCCGCCGGTCTTACCGGCAGCGTCCGTATTCCGGGCGACAAGTCGATCTCGCATCGTTCCTTCATGTTCGGCGGGCTTGCTTCCGGGCAAACGCGGATCACCGGCCTGCTCGAAGGCGAGGACGTGATCAATACCGGCCGGGCGATGCAGGCGATGGGCGCCAGGATTCGCAAGGAGGGCGCGCAGTGGGTGATCGACGGCACCGGCAACGGTGCGCTGCTTGCGCCCGACGCGCCGCTCGACTTCGGCAATGCCGGCACCGGCGTGCGGCTGACCATGGGCCTGGTCGGCACCTACGACTTTCACTCCATCTTCACAGGCGACGCCTCGCTTTCGAAACGGCCGATGGGCCGCGTGCTCAATCCGCTGCGCGAAATGGGCGTCCAGGTCAGCGCCTCCGAGGGCGACAGGCTGCCGGTGACGCTCAGAGGCCCGGGAACACCGAGCCCGATCCGTTATCGCGTGCCGATGGCATCCGCCCAGGTGAAATCGGCCGTGCTGCTTGCCGGCCTCAATACGCCGGGTGTCACCACGGTCATCGAGCCGGTGATGACACGCGACCATACCGAAAAGATGCTGCAGGGCTTTGGTGCTGCCCTTTCCGTCGAGACGGATAGCGAGGGTGTACGCACAATCCGGCTCGAAGGGCGCGGCAAGCTGACGGGCCAGGTGATCGACGTTCCGGGCGATCCCTCTTCCACCGCCTTCCCGCTGGTTGCAGCGCTGCTTGTCCCCGGCTCCGACATCACCATCGTCAACGTGCTGATGAACCCGACCCGCACCGGGCTGATCCTGACGCTGCAGGAGATGGGGGCCGATATCGAGGTGCTGAATGCACGTCTTGCCGGCGGCGAGGACGTGGCGGATCTGCGCGTGCGCCATTCCGAGCTCAGGGGCGTGACCGTTCCCGAAGACCGCGCGCCGTCGATGATCGATGAATATCCTATTCTCGCCGTCGCTGCCTGTTTCGCCGAGGGCGTGACCACCATGAAGGGGCTTGAGGAATTGCGCGTCAAGGAGTCCGACCGTCTTTCCGCCGTCGCCGACGGGCTAAAACTCAATGGTGTCGATTGCGACGAGGGCGAGGATTTTCTCATCGTGCGCGGCCGGCCAGACGGCAAGGGCCTCGGCAACGCTGCCGACGGCAGGGTCAGCACACATCTCGACCATCGCATCGCCATGAGCTTCCTTGTCATGGGGCTTGCCTCGGAGCATGCTGTCACGATCGACGACGCGGCGATGATCGCGACCAGCTTTCCCGAATTCATGACGTTGATGAAGGGTCTCGGGGCAAGGATCGAAGAGGTGCCGGAATAATGGTACCAGCTGCCGAGTTTCCGCAAAGACGATCTCCTTCGCCGCGATCGTGCGCTGCCGCAGGATTGATTTGATGACGAACGAGACCTTCACCATCGCCATCGACGGCCCGGCGGCAGCGGGCAAGGGCACGCTCTCGCGCCTCATCGCAGAGCGCTACGGCTTCCATCATCTGGATACCGGCCTGACCTATCGCGCCACGGCCAAGGCGGTGCTCGATGCCGGCCTGCCGCTCGACGACGAGGCGGTGGCGGAAAAGATCGCAAGAGAGGTTGAACTCGCTGGATTGGATCGCGATATACTTTCCAAACATGAGATCGGCGAAGCTGCCTCGAAGATTGCCGTCATGCCGGCGGTGCGCCGGGCCCTGGTCGAGGCGCAACGCCGGTTTTCGGCGAAAGCGCCGGGAACCGTGCTCGACGGGCGCGATATCGGCACGGTTGTCTGCCCGGATGCGCCGGTGAAGCTCTATGTAACGGCGTCGCCGGAGGTCCGCGCAAGACGCCGTTATGACGAGATCCTCGGCAAAGGCCTGACGGCGGATTTCGATGCGATTTTCGAGGACGTCAAGCGGCGCGACGAACGCGACATGGGACGGGCCGACAGCCCTTTGAAACCAGCTGACGATGCGCACTTGCTTGATACGTCGGAAATGAGTATAGAGGCCGCGTTTCAAGCTGCTCAATCGATCATCGATGCGGTCTTGAGCCGAAATGCCTAAATTCAAGCGATTTTGCGTGCTCTGAGCATGGATCGCTTCTAATACAGCAAGCCTGAAATTCCGTCCAAGCGCCGGATTGCCTTCGTCAGAGAGGGCGGACTGGGTTCAGGCCCGTTCAACGCAAACCAACCGGCGCATACGTGTCCGCTTCCGTTTCAGGACACGCAGGAGATTTTATGTCAGTAGCCACCCCCTCCCGCGAGGATTTCGCGGCTCTTCTCGAAGAGTCCTTTGCCAAGAACGACCTGGCCGAAGGCTATGTCACCAAGGGCATCGTCACGGGCATCGAGAAGGACGTCGCCGTTGTCGACGTCGGCCTGAAGGTTGAAGGCCGCATCGCGCTCAAGGAATTCGGCGCGCGCGCCAAGGACGGCCTGTTGAAGGTCGGCGACGAAGTCGAAGTTTATGTCGAGCGCATCGAAAACGCGCTTGGCGAAGCCGTTCTGTCGCGCGAGAAGGCTCGCCGCGAAGAAAGCTGGGTCAAGCTCGAAGCCAAGTTCGAAGCTGGCGAGCGCGTCGAAGGCGTGATCTTCAACCAGGTCAAGGGCGGCTTCACGGTCGACCTCGACGGTGCGATCGCCTTCCTGCCGCGCTCTCAGGTCGATATTCGCCCGATCCGCGACGTGACCCCGCTGATGCACAACCCGCAGCCCTTCGAAATCCTCAAGATGGACAAGCGCCGCGGCAACATCGTGGTTTCGCGCCGTACGGTTCTGGAAGAATCCCGTGCCGAGCAGCGTTCTGAAATCGTTCAGAACCTCGAAGAAGGCCAGGTTGTCGACGGCGTCGTCAAGAACATCACCGATTACGGTGCGTTCGTTGACCTCGGCGGCATCGACGGCCTGCTGCACGTCACCGACATGGCATGGCGCCGTGTGAACCATCCGTCGGAAATCCTGAACATCGGCCAGCAGGTCAAGGTCCAGATCATCCGCATCAACCAGGAAACCCACCGTATCTCGCTCGGCATGAAGCAGCTCGAGAGCGATCCGTGGGATGGCATCCAGGCCAAGTATCCGGAAGGCAAGAAGATTTCCGGTACCGTCACGAACATCACCGACTACGGTGCGTTCGTCGAGCTGGAGCCGGGCATCGAAGGCCTGATCCACATCTCGGAAATGTCCTGGACCAAGAAGAACGTTCACCCCGGCAAGATCCTGTCCACGAGCCAGGAAGTCGAAGTCGTCGTTCTCGAAGTCGATCCGTCCAAGCGCCGTATTTCGCTCGGCCTCAAGCAGACGCTGGAAAACCCGTGGGCAGCATTCGCCCGCAGCCATCCGGCCGGCACTGAAGTCGAAGGCGAAGTCAAGAACAAGACCGAATTCGGCCTGTTCATCGGCCTCGACGGCGATGTCGACGGCATGGTGCACCTCTCCGACCTCGACTGGAACCGTCCGGGCGAACAGGTCATCGAGGAGTTCAACAAGGGTGACGTCGTCAAGGCCGTCGTTCTCGACGTCGATGTCGAGAAGGAACGCATCTCGCTCGGCATCAAGCAGCTCGGCAAGGATGCAGTCGGCGACGCCGCTGCTTCTGGCGACCTGCGCAAGAATGCAGTCGTTTCCTGCGAAGTGATCGCGGTCAACGACGGCGGCGTCGAAGTGAAGCTCGTCAACCACGAAGACATCACTTCCTTCATCCGTCGCGCCGACCTCGCCCGCGACCGCGACGAGCAGCGCCCTGAGCGCTTCTCGGTCGGCCAGGTGTTCGACGCCCGCGTCACCAACTTCTCCAAGAAGGACCGCAAGATCATGCTGTCCATCAAGGCTCTGGAGATTGCGGAAGAGAAGGAAGCCGTTGCCCAGTTCGGTTCGTCCGACAGCGGCGCTTCGCTCGGCGACATCCTGGGCGCAGCCCTGAAGAACCGCGGCGGCGAATAATCCTCGCATCCGCCTTTGAATTGAAGAACCCGCCGGAGCGATCCGGCGGGTTCTTCATTTTCAGGCGATGAAATGTGTTATTCCCAACCAACCATGCGCTGATAGAGCGCATAGACCGGATCGGCGGCCGCGCCTGGCTGATAGGCCGATGGTTCGGTATCGATCATCCTCGGCGTCCTACGCTCGGGTGTGGCGACGGTTTCTTCGGCATCGGGCTCGGCATCCTCGCCCCCGGACTGCGCCTGCTGCTCGTCCTGCTGAGCGTCGTCGCGGTGATGCTGATGCTGGTGGTGCGTTTCGCCCGCCTTCTCTTTCGACGGCGTATCCTTGGCGAACTGATAAGGCAGCTGGGTATAGGCAAGTCCTTCCGGCATCCTTGCCACCAGCGGCACATAGGAAGCCTCGGCCGTCTCAGGAACCGGCATCAGCTGCGGTTGCGCGGAGATTTCTTTCGGCTGACGGACAGCCGCAGCCACGGTCTCGATATCCATCTGCGATGGGCGGAGTGCTGCGGACTGGCGCGCATCGGGTGCGGTGAATTCGGCCGGCTGCCTGGTCAAGGTCTCGGTCGCATCGCTGATGACGGCGTCGTCGAGGATCGTATCGATCTCCACCGCCGCCTCGACGGGAACATCCTCCAGCACGGTTTCGACGTCCTGCTCGCGGATGATGGTGGCGATTATCTCGGAGACTTCTTCCGTCATGGAGGCGACAATTCCTGCCCAGTTCCTGGGAATGACAGGATCGACCTTTTCCGGCGTCGCGCTGGGTTGGATGACAGGCGGCTCCGGCGTTTCGTCTGCCGCTGCGGCTTCCGTCGGCAAGGGTTGCGCGGTTTCGATCTCCTGCGACGCAAATTTTTCCGGGGCGATCTCCTTTGCCGTCGCCGGGGCGGATTGAGCCCGGTTTTCACCCTTCGGCATTTCCGGATCGGCAGCTTCCACGGCTTCGGCGATGACCGCTTCCTCGACAGTCACCGGTGTTGCGACCTCGATCAGCGAATCGGCGGGCATGGGCAGCTTGTCTGCCGACTGGCGAATGGCGGCAGGCAGGCTGTCCTCATGTAGCTGGATCTCGGGGCGAGCTTCGGCGCGCATCGGCGATGCATCGTTCTGGCCATAGGAGCGGACGACGGCGCGGGCGGCGAGATCGCGATCCTTGTAGCGGACGATTTCCAGATAGGCGACGATGCGGGCGGCTTCAGGGCCTGTCGGGTTCTTCAGGGCTTCGGCGATCGTCCGGAGCGGCACGCTATGCCCCTGCTCGGTGAGCTGGCGCTCGACCTCATCGATCCTGGCTGCTGGCAGCCGCCGGATGGCATCGGCAAGCCGGGAGGCGAAAGCAAGATTGCTCTCGTCCTCGCCACGATCCAGCGAGATCGAGCGGCCTGCCGCATCGATGACATCGAAAAGCGCTTCGACCATGCGCTCGCGCGCGGCAAGGAGCAGAATATTGAGCTTGCCGGCAATGGCGGAATTGAGGTCGGCTGCTTCGACGGCGTTGACAGGTGCTGGGGCGATCACCGAGTGGCCGATACCACCGGCGACGATCGCCGCTGTCTGACCCTGGGACGAAAAGCTTGCATTGGACGCTGCACGAACGGGAGTCAACATGGCATGCTCCTTTCGCAAAGTGACGATGAAAGCAGGCTCTAGAAAAGGACCGCGCTCATCCGGTCCCCTTGCATCCCAGCAGATCCTCCTGTCCGCATGACGCAGTTCCGGCGTCATCGAAATGCATAAAAATTAACAGGAATATTAATGAACAGGCGTTAACGAATCGCTAACGGCCGCCGGCAAGCCTGCCGCACGGCTATTCGCAACCGTAGAATGAAAGCAATTCGCTCAGCTGTGGGCGAAGATATCGGCCTCTTCCCAGCCGAGCAGGTCGAGCTTGGCGCGGGTCGGCAGGAATTCGAAGCAGGCCGTCGCATGATCGTAGCGGCCGTCGCGGATCAACCGTTCCGTCAGCTTATCGCGCAACGCATGCAGATAGAGCACGTCGGAGGCGGCATATTCGAGCTGGGCCGGAGACAGCGTCTCGGCCGCCCAATCGGAAGATTGCTGCGCCTTGGAGACATCGACGTCGAGCATCTCCTTGAGATTGTCCTTGAGGCCGTGGCGATCCGTATAGGTCCGGATCAGGCGCGAGGCGATCTTGGTGCAGAATACCGGTGTCGTGGTGACGCCGAAGGTATGGAAGAGCACGGCAATATCGAAGCGGCCGTAATGAAAGATCTTCTGATGGGTGGGGTCTTCAAGCAGGGCGACGAGATTGGGCGCCTCTTTCTGACCGGCGGCGATGCGGATGATATCGGCGGTGCCGTCACCCGGCGAAAGCTGGACGACGCAGAGCCGATCGCGGCGCGGCACCAGACCGAGCGTTTCGGTGTCGATCGCAATCGCGCCGGTGTAGCGGGCGGCATCGACCGCGGAAATATCGCCTTCGTGATAACGTATGGTCGCTGCCATGAGACTGTCTTTCGTACGAATGCATCTCTTTGGGCTATAGCGCAAAGGCGCAGAGTGCGAAACCGCTTTGCTGCGGTAGAGCGCCATGTGTCCTCTGGACGCACAAAGGACGCTCTACCTTTTTTAATCTCTGCATCGCGCTTTCCGGAAATCGATTTCGATTTTTTCGGGCCGAGGCGCTGCGGTTCAGAATGTCGGCGGCGTATTGATCCAGAGAAGCACGGTTTCGCCATCGTGGCGGTTGCGCCAGGAATGATCGCGGCGGCTTTCGAAATAGAGTGAATCGCCGGGTCCGAGATCGAAGAATTGATCGCCGTCGAGCACCAGTTCGAGCCGGCCGGACAGAACATGCATGAATTCCTCGCCCTCGTGGCGATAAGCGCCCTCGCTGGCAGCACCCGGCGCCAGCACGAAACGATGGCAATCCATCATCCGGCGGCCTTCGGCGAGGAGCTGCACCGCGACACCCGGCGTCGTTTCCGGCCAAGCGCGCCATTCGCCGGCGCGCACCAGCTCTGACACGTCCCCGCTTTTCTCACCTGAGAGGCGCGAGACGGTGGTTCCGTAATACTCTGCCAGATCGTGCAGCGTCTTGAAGCTGACGCCCTGCGAGGTGCGCTCCAGCGTCGAGAGCGTCGACGAGGTGACGCCGATGTCGCCGGCCACCTGATCGAGTGTCTTGCCGCTCGCATGGCGCAGGCTGCGCAGCTTGCGGCCGAGGCCGGTATCCTGGCTTGCCTCGGCGCCGTCGGCGGAAGGTTCCTCACTCTCCAGCGCCTCGCGGATTGCCGCGGGATTGAGGCCGCGCTCGACACGATACCAGGAGATGCGCTTCAGCCGCGCCACATCGTCGGCGCTGTATTGCCGATGGCCGGTTTCCGAACGACCGGGAACCACCAGACCCTGGCTTTCCCAGAGGCGCAGCGTCGAGGCCGAAACACCCGCCAGCCGCGCGGCTTCCGCCACCTTGTAGCGTACAGGCCCAATATCATTCATCCGAAACTATCCCCGATTCCAATCGCCCAGAGCCTCCATCAAAAAGCGTGATGTTTGAAGCAAAAAATGCCTCTTGTTTTCTTGCAGGAAAAATGTAGGAGTTTTATATGCATCTTGCAGAAATTATACAAGATAACTTTCAAACCCTTTCCGCGCAGGAGCCACCAATGAACGCGACAAGCCTTACCGACCGGAAGAACGCCGCTATTTCACGCGGCGTCGGCATGACCACTCAGATCTATGCCGATCGTGCAGAGAATGCGGAGATCTGGGACAAGGAAGGCCGCCGTTACATCGATTTTGCCGCCGGCATCGCCGTTCTCAACACCGGCCACCGCCATCCTCGGGTCATCGCAGCGGTCAAGGATCAGCTCGACCGCTTCACCCATACCTGCCATCAGGTGGTGCCCTACGAAAGCTACGTCCACCTTGCCGAACGGCTGAACGCGCTGCTGCCTGGTGATTTCGAGAAGAAGACGATCTTCGTCACGACGGGCGCCGAGGCTGTCGAGAACGCCGTCAAGATCGCGCGCGCCGCAACCGGCCGCTCGGCCGTCATCGCCTTTGGCGGCGGCTTCCATGGCCGCACCTTCATGGGCATGGCGCTGACCGGCAAGGTCGTGCCTTACAAAGTCGGTTTCGGCGCGATGCCCGGCGATGTCTTCCATATTCCCTTCCCAGTCGAGCTGCATGGCGTCACCGCCGACCAGTCGCTGGCGGCGCTGAAGAAGCTCTTCGCCGCCGATGTCGATCCGCAGCGCGTCGCGGCCATCATCATCGAGCCGGTACAAGGCGAAGGCGGATTCTACTCCGCACCCGCCGCCTTCATGAAGGCGCTGCGCGAGCTCTGCGACCAGCACGGCATCCTGCTGATCGCCGACGAGGTGCAGACCGGTTTTGCCCGCACCGGCAGGATGTTCGCAATGGATCACCACGAGGTAGCGCCCGACCTGACGACGATGGCAAAGAGCCTTGCCGGCGGTTTTCCGCTCGCCGCCGTCACCGGCCGCGCCGCAATCATGGATGCGCCAGGACCGGGCGGGCTCGGCGGCACCTATGGCGGCAATCCGCTCGGGATCGCCGCTGCCCACGCCGTGCTCGACGTCATTGCTGACGAAGATCTCTGCAACCGCGCCAACCAGCTTGGCGGACGGCTGAAGCAGCGGCTGGAATCGTTGCGCGAGACGGTGCCGGAGATCGTCGATATCCGCGGACCGGGCTTCATGAACGCCGTCGAATTCAACGACCGGACGACGGGACTGCCGAGCGCGGAATTCGCCAACCGGGTGCGGCTGATCGCGCTCGACAAGGGCCTGATCCTGCTCACCTGCGGCGTCCACGGAAACGTCATCCGCTTCCTCGCGCCGATCACCATCCAGGACGAGATCCTCGGCGAAGCGCTCGATATCCTCGAAGCTTCGATGCTGGAAGCAAGCGCGGGCCGTTAAGCGCACCCGAACCGGATTTCAATGGCTGCCGGCAACCGGCAGCCGCACTCCCAAGGAGGATATGACATGGCTTTCACCACTGCACTGACCAGACACGTTCCCTTCTCCTCGCCCTTGCTGCGCGATGCCGGCTATATCGACGGCGTCTGGACATCAGGCGATGCCACGAGGACTTTCGACGTGCTGAACCCGGCAACCGGCGAATTGCTCGCCTCGCTGCCCGATATGGGTGCGGCAGAGACGCGGGCGGCGATCGACGCAGCCCATGCCGCCCAGCCGGGCTGGGCTGCCCGCCCGGCCAAGGAGCGCAGCGCGATCCTGCGCAAATGGTTCGACCTGATGGTTGCCAATGCTGACGAACTCGCGGCAATCCTGACCGCCGAAATGGGCAAGCCGTTCCCGGAAGCGCGCGGCGAGATCCTTTACGCCGCGGCCTATATCGAATGGTATGCGGAGGAAGCAAAGCGCATCTACGGCGAGACGATCCCCGCGCCTTCCGACGATAAACGGATGATCGTCATCAAGCAGCCGGTCGGCGTCGTCGGCACGATTACGCCGTGGAATTTCCCGGCGGCGATGATCACCCGCAAGATCGCCCCAGCGCTTGCCGTCGGCTGCACCGTGGTCTCGAAGCCCGCCGAGCAGACGCCGCTGACGGCGATCGCGCTTGCCGTGCTCGCCGAGCAGGCCGGCATTCCGGCCGGCGTCTTCAACGTCATCGTCGGGGTCGACGGTCCGGCAATCGGCCGCGAGCTCTGCGGCAACGAAAAGGTGCGCAAGATCAGCTTCACCGGTTCGACGGAGGTCGGCCGCATCCTGATGCGGCAGTGCGCCGACCAGATCAAGAAGGTGAGCCTGGAGCTCGGCGGCAACGCGCCCTTCATCGTCTTCGACGATGCCGATCTCGACGCTGCCGTCGAGGGCGCGATCGCTTCGAAATACCGCAATGCCGGTCAGACCTGCGTCTGCGCCAACCGCCTCTATGTCCAGTCGAACGTCTATGACGCCTTCGCGGCCAAGCTTGCCGGCAAGGTCGCCGAGATGTCGGTCGGCGACGGTTTCAAGCCGGGTGTCGTGATCGGGCCGCTGATCGACGAGCAAGGCCTTGCCAAGGTGGAAGATCATGTCAGCGACGCGCTTGCCAAGGGCGCCAAGGTGCTGACCGGCGGCAAGCGCATCGACGGCGCCGGCACTTTCTTCACGCCGACGGTGCTGACAGGCGTTGCACGCGGCATGAAGGTGGCGCGCGAGGAGACCTTCGGGCCGGTGGCGCCGCTCTTTCGCTTCGACACGGTCGAGGATGTCATTCAACAGGCCAACGACACGGAGTTCGGCCTCGCCGCCTATTTCTACGCCGGCGATCTGAAGAAGGTCTGGCGGGTGGCGGAAGCGCTGGAATACGGCATGATCGGCATCAATACCGGCCTGATGTCATCCGAGACGGCACCCTTCGGCGGCATCAAGCAATCCGGTCTCGGCCGCGAAGGCTCGCGGCACGGCGCCAACGACTATCTGGAAATGAAATATCTCTGCATCGGCGGCGTTTGATTCACCATCCTAGTGAGAAGGGCACGCGGCATTCAGCCGCGTGTCGTCAATAATGCGGCGGGCGGGTGATCGCTGGCGCGTCCAGCGACTGCTCCTCCAGCGACAGGAAGCGTTCGGTCAGCCGGTCGAGCTTGGTGCGCATCTGCTCGACCGTTTTCCATTGCTCGGCGAGCTGATCGGAAAGCTCTTCGATCGTCTTTGCCTGGTAGGCCAGCATTTCTTCCAGCCGGGTGATGCGGTTCGTCTCGTCGGACATGAGAGCCTTTCCGGGTTAGATTGCAGCATTCTGCCGGAGCAGATTTTCGTCAGGGCAAAGGCGATTGGCGAAGGGCATACCTCTTGGTACGTCCGAGCCGATCGCCTTTGCCCTGGCGAAAAGATGCCCGGCCCTTCGGGTTGGCTGAAACGGGCCGCCTGCTCGACCGGCCGGCTTGGCCGTAGAACCGGGCTACCACGCGCGCCGGCCGGTCGACCATCCGACTCCGTTTGAGCCAACAGAATGCTACAATCTAACCCGGAAAGGCTCTACATCCTCCTTTGCCGAAACCGGCAGAACAGATGGTTCTGCAAAGCGGAAATAGGTCGCCTCGTCAATGCTTTCCATGCCCGGCGCGGCCATGCGCAAAACTGTACCGTTTGGTTACTAAAAGACCTTGCCGTGCCTGATGTTGTGGGGTAGGCCGTTATCCATCAGGGAGGAATACTGATGGATGCAGGAAACGGCTTTCTTCATCCGGACCGGCTTTTTCCGGCTGATCCGGCAACACGGACCATCGCGCGCGACCTCTACGAGACGGTGCGCAATCTTCCGATCGTCAGTCCGCACGGGCATACCGAACCCTCCTGGTTCGCCGACGACAAGCCCTTTGAAGACGCGGCCTCGCTGCTGGTCATTCCCGATCACTATCTCTTCCGCATGCTGCACAGCGTCGGCGTCACATTGGACGAGCTCGGCGTGCCGCGGCTCGACGGCAAGCCGGTGGCAACGGGACGGGCGATCTGGCGGACTTTTGCCGCACACTACCGCCTTTTCCGCGGGACGCCTTCGAGCCTCTGGGTCGACCACGCCATGTCGGCCGTGCTCGGCTGCACCGAGCCGCTGACATCAGACAATGCCGATGCGCTCTACGATCATATCAATGCCCAGCTTGCCCTTCCGGAATTCCGCCCGCGGGCGCTGCATCAGCGATTCGGCATCGAAACGATCGCGACGACGGATGGAGCGCTCGATCCTCTGGCGCATCACCAGAAGATGGCGGCCGACGGCTGGATCGGCAAGGTGCGCACCACCTACAGGCCGGACAGCGTCACCGATCCCGATGCCGTCGGCTTCCGCGACAATCTCATCAAGTTCGGAGAGATCACCGGCACTGAGGTAACACGCTGGGACGGTCTTATCGAGGCGCATCGGCGCCGGCGCGCCTATTTCCGCCAGTTCGGCGCCACCGCGACCGATCACGGCGTGCCTACCGCCTTTACATCAGATCTGCCGCTTGCGGAAAAACAAGCGCTGCTCGACAAGGCGCTGAAGGGTCCGCTTTCGGCCGAGGATGCCGAGCTCTTCCGCGGCCAGATGATGACCGAGATGGCCGGACTTTCGGCCGAGGACGGCATGGTAATGCAGATCCATGCCGGCTCGCGACGCAATACCGACAGCGGGCTGTTTGCGACCCGCGGCCCGAATATGGGCGCCGATATCCCCACACCCACGGACTGGGTCGGCGGCTTGAATGCGCTGCTATCAAAGTATGGTCACGCACCGGGTTTGCGTGTGCTGCTCTTCACGCTCGACGAGACGACCTATGCACGCGAGCTGGCGCCGATGGCTGGCCATTGGCCCTGCCTGATGATCGGCCCGCCATGGTGGTTCCACGACAGCCCGCTCGGCATCCGCCGTTACCTCGACCAGGTTGTGGAGACGGCGGGTTTTGCCAATATGGCGGGTTTCAACGACGATACTCGGGCGCTGCTTTCGATCCCGGCGCGGCATGACGTCTGGCGCCGCGAAGTCTGCCGCTTCCTTGCCCAGCTCGCCGCCGAGCACCGGATTTCCAAGCGGGAAGCCGAGATCGTCGCAGGCGAGCTCTCCTATGGCAATGCAAAGAAGGCCTACAAGCTGTGAGCGACAGACTACAAAACCTGACCGGCCTTGCGCCGACGGCGAAACTTCCCGCCTATGACAGGAATGCGCTGAAGGCCGGCATCCTGCATCTCGGCCCGGGCGCCTTCTTCCGCGCCCATTTCGCGCCCTTCACGGACGGCGCGCTCGCAGCCGCAGGCGGAGACTGGGGCATCGAGGTGGCAAGCCTGCGCACGCCCGATGTCGCCGACAATCTGAGCGCCCAGAACGGGCTCTATACGACGTTGATCCGCGATACCTCAGGCACGACGGCTGAGGTGGTCGGCTCGATCCTGAAGGCACATGTGGCGCCGCGCGATCCGGCTGGCCTGCTGGCGCGGCTCGAAGATCCCGCTATCCGCATCGTCAGCATGACGGTGACGGAAAAGGCCTATGGTTTCGATCCGGCAACCGGCGGCCTCGACCTGAAGCACCCCGATATCGTCGCCGACCTCGCCAGCCGGCATGCGCCGCGCGGCGTCATCGGCTACCTCGTCGAAGGCCTTGCGCGCCGCCGGCAGAAGGGGATCGCACCCTTTACGCCGCTGAGCTGCGACAACTTGCCGAGCAACGGCGCTGTGCTGAAGCGCCTGGTGCTGGAATTCACCTCCCGCATAGATCCCGACCTGCATCGCTGGATCGAAGCGAATGTGCCCTTCCCGTCGACGATGGTCGACCGCATCACGCCGGCCAGCACCGAGGCGACCTATGCCGATGCCGAACGGCTGACGGGCCGCACGGATATGGCGGCGATCGAGACCGAACCCTTTACGCAATGGGTCATCGAAGACCATTTCGCCAATGGCCGGCCGGCCTGGGAAAAGGTCCGCGGCGCACTGATGGTCGAGGAGGTCTCGGCCTACGAGAAGATGAAGCTGCGGATGCTGAATGGCGCGCATTCGCTGCTTGCCTATCTCGGTTATATCGGCGGCTATGAATTCATCCGCGACGTGATGGACGATGCAGCCCTGGCAGCACTGGCCTACCGGCACATGCATGCGGCCGCCAGAACGCTCGACGCGGTGCCCGGCATCGATCTCGATGCCTACGCCAATGAATTGATAGCACGCTTTGCAAACAAGGCGATCGCCCATCGCACCTATCAGATCGCCATGGACGGAACGCAGAAACTGCCGCAGCGGCTGCTGGAGCCGGCAAGCGAGGCGCTGGCGCATGGCGACAGGGCGGAGACCTATGCGATCGCCGTAGCGGCGTGGATGCGCTATGCGATCGGCGAACACGGCAACGGCGAGCGCTACGAACTGCGCGATCCCAGGGCTGGCGAAATCGCCGCCCTCATCGCCGATGTCCCGCGCACTGGCCTTGCGATCTCGGCGGCTCTCTTTACCCTTCCCGGACTTTTCCCGGCGGCTTTGACAGGCCACCGGGCGTGGACGCAGGATGTGGCTGACAAACTGGAGATCCTGATCCAGGACGACCGGTTGCCGCTGTTCTGAGATTTGGAGCTTGCTGGCGAAAGAGAGGGTGTGTCATGCGGTACCCCCCTCTGCCCTGCCGGGCATCTCCCCCACAAGGGGGGAGATCGGATGGGCGAGATGGCTTCCCCAAACAATGAAGGTAGGACGATTCCCAATACGGTAGAGAGGAAACGATGATCCAACCTCCTGCCGATCTCCCCACCTGTGGGGGAGATGCCCGGCAGGGCAGAGGGGGGTACCACACTGTACGCCCTCTCCCGGGTCACCTGTGTTGTCAGGCCTTCACCCGCGCCATATCGGGATCGTAGAGCGGCGACAGCGATACCTTGCAGGGGATGCGTTCCCGCGCGACATCAAGCTCATAGGTGCCGGAGAGGACGAAATCTTCCGTCACGCCGTCGGGATTGCGGACGTAGCCGTAACCGATCGGCTTGCCCAGCGTATAACCGAAGCCGCCGCTCGACAGCCAGCCGACGCGCTTGCCGTCGCGATAGATCGTTTCGCGGCCGAGCAGCACGGCATCCGCATCCTCGGGAATGAAGCAGGCGAGGCGCTTCTTGACGCCTCCCGAAAGCTGCTGCTCGATCGCCTCACGGCCGCGGAAGGGAATATTCTTCCGCGTCTTCACCGCCCAGCCGAGACCGGCCTCGACCGGCGTATGGTCGGGACCGATATCCGACCCCCAGGCGCGATAACCCTTTTCCAGGCGGCAGCTCTCGATCGCGCGGTAGCCGGCATTGACGAGGCCGAGCTCGCCGCCTGATGCCATCAGCACGTCGTAGACCGTGGTCGCATATTCAACGGGAACATGCAGTTCGTAGCCGAGCTCCCCGACATAGGTGATGCGCAGCGCCCGCACCGGGCAGCCTGCAATGCCGATGGTCCTGACCTTGCCGAAGGGGAAGGCCGCATTCGAGACGTCGCTGCCCGTCACCTTTTCCAGCACGGCACGGGAATTCGGTCCCATCAGCGACAGCACGGAATAGGCGGAGGTGACGTCGACCAGTTCGGCATGCATCGCCGCCGGGATATTACGTGCGATCCAATCGAAGTCATGGGTGGCGAAGCCGGTACCGGTGACGATGTAATATTCGTTCTCGGCGATGCGGGCGACCGTCACATCACATTCGATGCCGCCCTTGTCGTTGAGCATCTGTGTGTAAACGAGCGATCCCACAGGCCTTGCGACATCGTTGGAGGCGATCCAGGACAAGGCTGCCTCGGCATCCCTGCCCTTCAGCACGAATTTGGCAAAGGACGTCTGGTCGAAGATGACGGCCGCTTCGCGCACCGCCTTGTGTTCGCGGCCAACGGCGTCGAACCAATTCTGGCGGCCGTAGCTGTAGATATCCTTCGGCTCCTCGTTGGCGAAGAGATCGGCAAACCAGTTCGGCCGTTCCCAGCCGAGCTTTTCGCCGAAACAGGCGCCCTGCGCCTTCAGCCGGTCATAGAGCGGCGATTTGCGGCAGGGGCGGCCACTCGAATGTTCCTCGAACGGCCAGGCCATGGTGTAATGTTTGCCATAGGCTTCAAGCGTGCGTGTCCGCACCCAGTCGGTATCGAAATGCGGCCGGCCGAAACGGCGGATATCGACCGGCCAGAGATCATAGGGCGGCTCGCCCTTCGTCACCCATTCGGCCAGCGCCATGCCGGCTCCGCCGGCCGAAGCGATGCCGAAGGCGTTGAAACCGGCGCCGATGAAGAAATTCCTCAGCTCCGGCGCCTCGCCAAGAATGAAGTTGCCATCCGGCGTAAAGCTTTCCGGGCCGTTCAGCAGCTGCTTGACGCCGACATTTTCCAGCGCCGGAACGCGCCCGAGCGCCTGTTCCATAATCTGCTCGAAATGGTCGAAATTACTGTCCAGCAGCGTGTAGTGGAAACCGTCGGGGATACCGTTTTTCGCCCAGAGGATGGGGTTCGGCTCGTAGCCGCCCATGACGATGCCGCCGACCTCTTCCTTGTAATAGGTCAGGCGATCGGGATCGCGCAGCGTCGGCAGGTTAGAGGGCACGCCGAAAGATTCGGTGATGATGTATTGGTGCTCGACGGAGACCAGCGGCACGTTGACGCCGAAGCGGGCGGCGAAGGCGCGCGTCCATTGGCCGGCACAGACGACGACGCGCTCGCATTCGATGCGCCCTTGCGCCGTAACGACGGCACGAATCTTCCCCCTGTCGATTTCAAGGTCGAGGACTTCGGTATCCTCGAAGATCGAAACGCCCGACATGCGGGCGCCCTTTGCCAGCGCCTGGGTGATGTCGGAGGGATTGGCCTGGCCGTCGGTCGGGAGGAAGGCAGCGCCGACGAGATCGTCGACCGTCATCAGCGGCCAGAGATCGAAGGCTTCCTGCGGGGTCAGCAACTGCATTTCGAGGCCGAAGGACTGGGCGGTGGTCGCCTGGCGCCTGACCTCGGTCCAGCGTTCCTCGTTGCAGGCAAGGCGCAGGCCGCCATTCATCTTCCAGCCGGTGCCGAGACCCGTTTCCTCCTCCAGCCCCTTGTAGAGATCGACGGAATAGCCGAGAAGCTGGGTGATGTTGGCGCTGGTGCGCAGTTGGCCGACAAGGCCGGCGGCATGGAAGGTGGTGCCCGAGGTAAGCTTCTTGCGCTCCAGCAGCACGGTATCGGTCCAGCCGAGCTTGCCGAGATGATAGGCTGTCGAGCAGCCGATGATGCCGCCGCCGATGACCACGGCTTTCGCCGTCTTCGGTAATTCCTTCGTCATTTATGATCCCGTTCAAAGGCTTGATAAGCGCGTTCGAAGCGCGCGAGATTTTCGGCCGTGTAGCCGACGTAATCGAAATCGATGCTGGAATGAATTTCCGAAATCATGCTCCAGAGCGTCTCGCGCAGTAGCGAGGCGCATTTCATCGCGGCATAGCGCGTGGCGAGATCATCGGTCAGCGGCCGGTCGAAATAGGTCTCCAGCATCGTGCGCTCGGCCGCTTGCGAGAGTTCATTGTTGGAGGCCAATCCGCCAAGATCGAAAAGCGGTGTATTGAAACCGGCATAGTCCCAGTCGATCAGCCAGAGCCGCTTGCCGTCATCGAGAAAGTTGGCGGCCAGCAGGTCGTTGTGGCCGAAGGCGATCTCGAAAGGCCCTGCCACCTCTTCCAGCGTCTCTGCCCGGCCGACGAGCCCCGGCAGCAGAGGAAGATAGGCGCTCTCCGACGCCTTCAGATTGGCGGCGTAATCGCGGATGACGTGGAAGACCCAGAAGATCATCGCCTGACCTCGGAAATGCCGGGCGATGTCGCGATGGCAGGCACGCACCAGCGGCAAGACCCGGGCGAGCATTTGTGGCGCCCTGATATCCTCCGGCGAAAGCGATCGCGCCTCGATATATTCGAGCACCAGCACGCCCGGCGAATGGTGGATGACGGCAGGCGAAATGCCGGCGGCATGGGCCGCACGGCTTGCGGCAAGCTCGTTCTGCCTGTTGATGTGATGGATCGGGATATCGGTGCCGAGTCTCACCACGCAACGCGCGACGGCATCGCTGACCAGATAGTTCCGATTGGTGATGCCGCCTGCTATCGGCGAAATGTCGATCGGGCCCTGCCAGATGCCGAGCGCATGAATCCTATCTTCAGGCGTCATGCTATCCCCCTTGCCCTGTGGAAATGATGGGGCAGAGAGGGATCGGCTGTCAAGCAGCGGGATTAGATCGTCTTGCCGGCGGCATCGAAGACGTGGCAGCGGGCCGGATCGAAGAAGGTCTTCACATTGGCGCCGCGCTCCACCTTCTGCTGGCCGTCGAGCGCGACGGTCAGAAGCTGGTTATCCGGCGTCGTGGTGTAGAGCATGGTGGCGCCGCCGAGATTTTCGACGAGATCGACGTTGACGGTCGAGAGCGTGATTGCGCCTTCGGCCAGCGAAAGATGCTCGGGACGGATGCCGAAGGTGACCTCCTCTCCCGCCTCGCCTCTCAGCCGGCGCGGCAGGCGGACAGAATTGCCGCAGACATGGATGCTGGTTTCGGTCTCGCCGACCTGCTCGATGCGCGCCTTCAGGAAATTCATCTTCGGACTGCCGATGAAGCCGGCGACGAAGCGGTTGGCCGGGTTGTTGTAGAGATCGAGCGGCGCGCCGACCTGCTCGATACGGCCGGAATTCAACACCACGATCTTGTCCGCCATCGTCATGGCTTCGACCTGGTCATGGGTGACATAGATCATCGTATTGCCGAGGCTGCGGTGCAGGCGGGAGATCTCGACGCGCATCTGCACGCGCAGTTCGGCATCGAGGTTCGACAACGGCTCGTCGAACAGGAAGATGCGCGGCTCACGCACGATGGCCCGGCCGATGGCGACACGCTGGCGCTGGCCGCCGGAGAGCGCCTTCGGCTTGCGCTCCAACAGCTTCTCGATCTGCAGGATTTCGGCGGCGCGCTTCACCTTCGGCTGGATCTCGGCCTTCTTGTAACCCGCCGTCTCCAGGCCGAAGGCGAGGTTCTTGTAAACCGACATATGCGGATAGAGCGCGTAGGACTGGAAAACCATGGCGATGCCGCGCTTGGCCGGCGCCACCTCGTTCATGCGCTCGCTGTCGAGCAGCAGCGCGCCGCCCGAAATCTCCTCGAGGCCGGCAATCATGCGCAGAAGGGTCGATTTTCCGCAGCCGGAGGGGCCGACGAAAACGACGAATTCGCCGGGATCGATCGTCAGGTCGATGCCATGGATCACATCCATCGCGCCGTAGCGCTTCTCGACCTTCTGAAGAACGACACTGGTTGCCATCTTCTCAAAACCCTCTCTTTTTATTTTGTCGGTTACTTCGTTCTTGCGCGCCAATCGGCGTATTTCGGACTATCGGGACCGACCGGCAGCGGCACGTCGGCGCCGCTGTCGGAAGACTGGTAGATGGCGGTGACGAGTTCCAGCGCGCGGCGGGCGTCCTTTGTCGTCACCGGCAGCGGCGCATGGCCGCTAAGGAAAGCGTGGAACTGGCCCATCTGCGTGGTGAAACGCGGCGCGACCGGCTGCCAGTCGCCAACCACCTTGTCGATCTGCTCCCGCACGTCGTCATTCGCGGCGATGATCTTCCAGGGATCCTTGCCGGGCGTATAGGGCTCGTGGCTGCTCTCGAAAGTGACATTCTCGAAGTGCAGCCTGAGCCGGCTCAACTGTTCCTGCGAACCAAGCGTGCAGGACAGCGAGACAAAGGCGCCGCTTTCCATCAGCAGGCTGGCGGAGGCACAATCCTCGACCTCGATATCGTTGACGCGGGTGGCGACGCGGCCGAAGACCCTTGCCGCCGGACCCATCAGATGCATCAGCATGTCGTGCAGGTGCAGCGCATGGGTGACGAGAACGCCGCCGAGTTCCGTCGCCCATTTGCCGCGCCAAGGAACGGCGTAATATTCCGGCTTGCGCAGCCAGAAGGTTTCGACCGAAGCGGTATAGGGCTTGCCGGCAATACCGGCGTCGATGATCCGCTTGGCCTTCTGGATGCCGTCGCCGTAACGGTACTGGAAGATCGGCATCAGCACGCCTTTGGCGGCCTTTTCCGCTGCCATGATGGTATCGACGGCAGCAAGCGAGCCCGTCAGCGGCTTTTCGCAGACGACATGTTTACCGGCGGCAAGTGCTGCGACCACCTGTTCCAGATGGATACCGGGAGGGGTGCAGATATCGATGATGTCGATCGTGTCGTCGGCCAGCAATTCCGCGAAGGAAGTCGTGCGTCGTTCGATGCCGAACTCGTCGCCGACCGCTGCCATGCGTTGCTCGTTCAGGTCGCAGACCGCCACGACCTTGAACTTGTCGGAATGCGGCAGGTAACCCTCGACGATATGGGAGCGGCCGATGCCGCAGCCAACGATCGCGACCGTCCTGATGCTCATGTCGCTCTTTCCCGTCATCGCCATCAACGCTTCATGCCCGTCGTGGCGATGCCCTCGATCAGCAGGCGCTGGAAGAACAGGAAGAAGAAGAACACCGGCACGAGCGTCAGGGTCGACATGGCGAACAAACCGCCCCAATCCGATGCGCTGGTGGAATCCACGAAGGTGCGCAGGCCGAGCTGGATCGTATAGGTGTTCATGTCGTTTAGGTAGATCAGCGGGCCGAAGAAATCGTCCCAGGTCCAGATGAAGGAGAAGATCGCGGCTGTTGCCAGCACCGGCAGCGACAGCGGCAGCATGATCTTCCAGTAGATGCGCCAAGCGCTGCAGCCATCCATCATCGCCGCCTCGTCCAATTCGCGCGGGATACCTCGGAAGAACTGCACCATGAGGAAGATGAAGAAGGCATCGCTTGCCAGGAACTTCGGCACGACAAGCGGCAGGATGGTGTTGACCCAGCCGAGATCGAGAAAGAGCACATATTGCGGGATCAGCGTCACGTGATAGGGGATCATCAGCGTGCCGAGCATGATCGCGAACCAGAAATTCCGGCCGGCAAAACGCAGCCGCGCAAAGGCGAAAGCCGTCAGCGAACAGGCGATGACATTGCCGGTCACCACCAGCAGCGAGATGACGAGCGAATTCCAGAAGAACCGGCCGAAGCTGATATCGAGGCCATTCCAGCCGCGGACATAGGAGGAGAGATCGATCGACGACGGGATGAGCGAGGTCGACGAGAAGATCTCGTTTTCCGGCCTGACCGATGCCGAAACCATCCACAACAGCGGATAAAGCATGAGAAGCGAAGCGGCGATCAGCAGCGCATGGATGATGAGCGACGCCGGCAGGCTGCGTTTGGTGATATCAGATGGCGGCCTGGCCGCAGTGACGGAAGCGGTCATCTCAGTCATCGTAGTGCACCCAGTAACGCGAGGTCAGGAAGGAGAAGGCGGTGAAGATCGCGATGATCACCACCAGGATCCAGGCGAGCGCCGAGGCATAGCCCATGCGGAAATTGCCGAAGGCTTCCTGATAGAGGTAGAGCGTGTAGAAGAGCGTCGAGTTGATCGGACCGCCGGTTCCGCCTGATATGATGAAGGCCGGCGTGAAGGCCTTGAAGGCTTCGATCGTCTGGACGACGGCATTGAAGAAGATCACCGGCGTCAGAAGCGGCAGGGTGATCTTGTAGAATTGCCGGAACTTGGAGGCGCCGTCGAGGCTGGCCGCCTCATACATATCCTGCGGGATCTGGCGCAGGCCGGCCAGGAAAATAATCATCGGCGAGCCGAACTGCCAGACGGACAGAGCCACCAGCGTATAGATCGAATAGCTCGGATGCGAGATCCAGCTCGGACCTTCGATGCCGAAATGCGAGAGCGCGGCATTGACGAGGCCATCGCTGGCGAAAAGCTGACGCCAGAGCACGGCGATCGCCACGCTGCCGCCCAGCAATGACGGCAGATAGAAGATGGCGCGGTAGATCGGCAACCCGCGGAGGCCGCGATTCAGCGCCATGGCGACCAGCAATGCGAAGGTCAGCTTGAACGGGACCGAGAAGACGACATAGGTCAAAGTGACGTGCATGGCGGCCGAAAATTTCGGATCCGCCGTGGCGATGCGCACGTAATTCGCCATTCCCACCCACCGCGGCGACTGGAGCATGTCGAAGTCGGTGAAGGAGAGGTAAAGCGACATCAGGGCCGGCCCGAGCGTCAACCCGAAAAAGCCGACGAGCCATGGCAGAAGGAAGAGATAACCGGGAGCATTGGCATTCCAAAGGCGCCGGAAGCGTCCTTCGGCCACGGCCCCCTGATATCTTTCCACATTGATGGCCCCTGCGGGCGTGCGCATCGCATTGCTCATACGGGATCAGCCTCGAGCGAGAATCTGCGTAATTTCGGTGACAAGCTGCTTACCGCCATCCGAAGGAGTCAGCTGTCCGAAGGCTACCTGTTCGGCGATGTTGCGCAGAATGAGCTGGCCTTCGCCTGCGCCGGTTGGCGGCGGGGGCGGCAGTGGGCCGGCAAGATCACCGAGGCCGGCGACATAGTCGAGCGGAACTTTGCCGGTTTCGTCGAGCTTGGTGGCGACGACATCGCGCATTGCCTTCGATTCCGGAATGCCGCGCTCGACGTCGAGGATCACCGCGGCATCCGGATTCTTGACGAAGAAGTTGACGTAGTCGACCGCCAGATCCATCACCTTCGACTGCGCCGAGACGGAGAAGAACATCGATGGCTTCCGGTAATGACCGCCCTTTGAGTCCGGCGTGATGCGCATGTAGTTGGTCAGGGCCAACTTATCCTTGACCATGGCTTGATAGCCTACGAACTGGTTGCTGTGTGCGTAGTCGCAAGCAGCCTTGCCTACGGTGAGGGGGCTGGTATCGATCGTATCCTTGTATAGGGCTTGGATATCAGGGGTGACGCAAGCGCCGGCTTCGCGGAACTTAGCCCACATATCGAACCATTCAGAAGCTTCCTCAGGACCGAAAGCGATCTTCGAGTCCGCCGTATAGAGCGCCTTGCCGCGTTGGCGGAGGTAGTTTTCAAGGGCCGGTTCGACACCGCTGCCGTCGGCAAAACCGAAGTAACCCTTGCGTTTACCGGCCTTGGTCATCTCAGCACCGATCTTGCCGAATTCTTCCCAGGTCGTCTTCTGCGTCGGCATATCGATGCCGGCTTCCTTGAAGGCCGCGGCGTTCACCACGGTTGCGGCCGAGTTGGCGCCGAGACTGACACCATACAAATGGCCATCGACCTTGCCGCCTTCGATCTGCGCAGGATCGAAATCCTCGAGCTGCAGCTTCGACGGCATATAGGATTCCAGAGGGGCAAGGGCGCCGCGCCGGGCATATTCGACAATATAGCGGTAGTCCATCTGGATGATGTCGGGGGCGTTGCGGCCGGCGACCTGAGTCGCAAGTCGTGGCCAATAATCGGCCCATCCGAGAAACTCACCGTTGATGGTGGTGCCGGCATTTTTCGCCTTGTAAAGTTCCGAGACCTTATTGGTGCGATCCGCGCGCGGCTGCGAGCCCCACCACAGGAGACGCAGGCGCGTTTCCTGTGCCAAAGCGCTGGTTCCCAACGCCGAGAGCGAAAGAAGCGTCGCTCCTCCCGCAACGAAATTACGTCTGCTTACACGTAGGCTCATTTTTTCCTCCTCCAAAGGGAAGCGCCTCCACACGCTTCCGAAACCTAGTTACCCTTGCATAAATAACTAATTGGTTACAAGCTACGGGCAAAGCGGCGAGCGTGTCAAGCGGTGTCGCTCGCGGGGCTTTCAAATTCGGTTTTTACAATTTCGCACCGAAGGCTTATGAGCGCAACATATGAAGGCGGAGGCGGAGAAATGAACGACAGCGGCGAGAACGGGGACAAGAAAAGGTCTCGGCGCCCACCCGCGGAACGGACGACCCAACGCGATCCGGAGCGGACGCGCGCCGCTATCCTTGACGCGGCAACCCGGGAATTTGCCGAAAACGGCATGGGCGGAGCTCGTGTCGACGCCATTGCAGAGCGCGCCGGCACCAACAAGCGGATGCTCTATCACTATTTCGGCGACAAGGAGCAGCTCTACCTCAAAGTGCTCGAAGAGGCTTATGTCGGCATCCGCACCGCCGAACGCGCGCTGCATATCGGCGACCGCAGCCCCGAGGAAGGCATTGGCGAACTGGCGCTCTTCACATGGCGTTACTTTCTGCAGCACCCGGAATTCCTCAGCCTGCTCGGCACGGAAAATCTGCATCGCGCCCGCTGGCTGCGCCAGTCCGTCCGGCTCAAGGAATTGCATTCGCATCTGATCGGCGAGCTTTCCGACGTGCTCGAGCGGGGAAAGAAGCAGGGGGTCTTCATCGAGACCGCCGATCCCCTGCATGTCTACCTGACGATCGCCTCGCTCGGTTATTTCTACCTGTCCAACCAGTACACGCTTTCGACGATCTTCGGCCGCGACCTGATCGAGCCGACCCATCTCAATGCCTGGGAAAGACATATCGTCCACGTCACGCTCGCCTCGATCAAGCGCTGAATTTCTAAAATCGGATTTGACTATTGACAGCCGCGCCGCTCTTCTGCCATCAAGTAACTGTTTAGTTACCGGCTCGGGAGGACCGGACGAGGATGCCCGCTCCCGCCGCAAAAATTTGCTGGGAGGAAAAAATGGCACGCTTGGGGATCATCTTGCACGGCGTCACGGGCCGCATGGGTTACAATCAACACCTGGTGCGCTCGATTCTCGCCTTCCGCGACCAAGGCGGCATCGCGCTGAAATCGGGTGAGAAACTCGAGATCGACCCGATCATCGTCGGCCGCAACGGCGCCAAGATGGAAGAGCTGGCGAAGAAGCATAACATCAAGCGCTGGTCGACCGATCTGGATGCCGCGCTCGCCAATCCCGACGACACGATCTTCTTCGACGCTGGCACGACGCTGATGCGCGCCGAACTTCTGTCCAAGGCGCTCGATGCCGGCAAGCATGTCTATTGCGAGAAGCCGATTTCCGACGATCTGCAGGTGGCACTCGAACTTGCCCGCAAGGCGCGCGGCTCCGGCCTCAAGCATGGCGTCGTGCAGGACAAACTCTTCCTGCCCGGCCTGCGTAAGCTGGCGCTGCTCAGGGATTCCGGCTTCTTCGGCAAGATCCTCTCGGTGCGCGGCGAATTCGGCTACTGGGTTTTCGAAGGCGATTGGGGCGTGCCCGCGCAGCGCCCGTCCTGGAACTACCGCAAGTGCGACGGCGGCGGCATCATCCTCGACATGCTCTGCCACTGGCGCTACGTGCTCGACAATCTGTTCGGGGAGGTCAAGGCTGTCTCCTGCCTCGGCGCCACTCATATCGGCCGGCGCATCGACGAGCAGGGCGAGCCCTATGATTGCGACACCGACGATGCGGCCTATGCGACCTTCGAGCTCGAAGGCGGCGCTATCGCGCAGATCAATTCCTCCTGGGCCGTTCGCGTCCGCCGCGACGACCTCGTCACCTTCCAGGTCGACGGCACACATGGTTCGGCCGTCGCCGGCCTGACGAAATGCTGGAGCCAGCACCGCGTCAACACGCCGAAGCCGGTGTGGAACCCGGACCAACCGCAGACGATCGACTTCTACAAGACCTGGGACGAGGTTCCGGACACGCAGGCCTTCGACAACGGCTTCAAGGCGCAGTGGGAAATGTTCATCCGCCATGTCGTCGAAAATGCGCCGTGGCCCTATGGCCTGGAAGCCGGCGCCAAGGGTGTGCAGCTTGCCGAACTCGGCCTGAAATCCTGGGTCGAGCGGCGCTGGCTCGACGTTCCCGCACTGGAGTTCTGAGCCGTGACGACGATCAATCTCCCTCTCGACGGCAAGATCGTTCCCTACACGCTGACCAGCACGCCGATCGCGCTCGCCAAGCGCGACGCCAAGGCCTTTCCGCGCATCGCCTTTGCCGCCGCCCATGTCGTCGCCGATCCGCTCGCCGACAACGATCCCTGGCTGACGCCGGCGATCGATTGGGAGCGCACCCTCGCCTTCCGCCACCGCCTCTGGGATCTCGGCCTCGGCGTTGCCGAAGCGATGGATACGGCGCAGCGCGGCATGGGGCTCGGCTGGCCGGAAGCGCGCGACCTCATCCGCCGGGCGCTCAGTGAGGCGGCCGGCCGCAAGGACGCGCTGATCGCCTGCGGTGCCGGCACCGACCATCTGACGCCGGGACCCGACGTCACCGTCGACACGATCCTCAGGGCCTATGAGGAGCAGATCGAAACGGTGGAGGCGGCCGGCGGCCGCATTATCCTGATGGCGAGCCGGGCGCTTGCCGCCGCCGCCAAGGGGCCGGACGACTATATCCGCGTCTATGACCGGATCCTTCGCCAGGTCAAGGAACCCGTCATCATCCATTGGCTCGGCGAAATGTTCGATCCGGCGCTTGAGGGTTATTGGGGCAACAGTGATCATATCGAGGCCATGTCCACCTGCCTCGAGGTGATCGAGGCCCATGCCGACAAGGTCGACGGCATCAAGATCTCGCTGCTTTCCAAGGAGAAGGAAGTGGCGATGCGCCGCCGGTTGCCGAAAGGCGTGCGCATGTATACCGGCGATGATTTCAACTATGCCGAACTGATCGCCGGCGATGAAGAGGGCCATTCCGACGCGCTGCTCGGCATCTTCGATGCGATCGCTCCGGCTGCCTCGGCAGCCCTCGAAGCGCTCGGCCGCAAGAGCAACCATGAATTCTTCGATCTGCTGGAGCCGACCGTGCCGCTGTCGCGCCACATCTTCAAGGCGCCGACCCGCTTCTATAAAACCGGCGTCGTCTTCCTCGCCTATCTCAACGGCCTGCAGGACCATTTCGTGATGGTCGGCGGCCAGCAGAGTACCCGCTCGCTGACGCATCTGGCCGAACTCTTCCGCCTGGCCGACAAGGCCCGGGTTCTCGCCGATCCGGAACTCGCAACGACGCGCATGAAACAGGTGCTTGCCGTCCACGGCGTCAACTGAAGCACGAGCTGCTGCATAATTTTGCCCTTAAGTGGGAACCGATTTGAGGACAAAATTATGCAGCAATTCAAAGTGCTACAGCGTCCTTTGCGCATCTGAAGAGACGCGCGGCGCTGTAGTGATGGGAGGAGAATGACATGCACGTCGAAGGACTTTCGATCAACCTGGCGACGATCCGCGAGCAATGCGGCTTTGCCGAGGCCGTCGATATCTGCCTGAAACACGGCATCACCGCGATCGCCCCCTGGCGCGACCAGGTCGCCAAGGTCGGTCTCGACGAGGCGGTGCGGATCGTCAAATCGAACGGCATCAAGCTGACCGGGCTTTGCCGCGGCGGTTTCTTCCCGGCGGCAAACGATGCCGACTGGCAGAAAAATCTCGACGACAACAGGCGCGCCATCGACGAGGCGGCCGCATTGTCGGCCGACTGCCTCGTGCTCGTCGTTGGCGGCCTGCCTGATAGTTCGAAGGATATCGTCGCGGCTCGCCAGATGGTGTTCGACGGCATTGCCGCCGTTTTGCCGCATGCCCAGGCTGCGGGCGTGAAGCTCGCCATCGAACCGCTGCATCCAATGTATGCCGCCGACCGTGCCTGCGTGAACACGCTCGGTCAGGCGCTCGACATGTGTGAACAGCTCGGGGAGGATGTCGGCGTTGCGGTCGATGTCTATCATGTCTGGTGGGATCCCGATCTTGCCAATCAGATCGCCCGCGCCGGCCGCATGAAACGCATCTTTGCCCATCACATCTGCGACTGGCTGGTGCCGACAAAGGACATGCTGCTCGACCGCGGCATGATGGGCGATGGCATCATCGACCTCAAAGGCATAAGACGGATGATCGAGGCTGCCGGCTTCTTCGGCGCACAGGAGGTGGAGATCTTTTCGGCCGAGACCTGGTGGAAACGCCCGGCCGATGAAGTGATCGCCACCTGCGTCGAACGCTTCCGGAGCAGCTGCCAGATCTGATTTTCAGTATTTGTTTCATCACGCATGCAGGAGGATCATTCGATGGAGAAACGCCGTTTTGCCCTGATCGGTACGGGAAACCGCGGCACCACCATGTGGGGCAAGGATCTGCTTGCCGGCTGGCGCGAACATGTCGACCTGACCGCGATCGTCGAGAAGAATTCGCTGCGCGGCGAGCGCGCCCGCAACATGATCGGCAGCAATGCGCCGCTCTATGAAGACATCGAATCTATGCTTGCCGAGCAGAAGCCGGATCTCGTCATCGTCTGTACGCCCGACCATACGCATGATGATATCGTCGTGCGGGCGCTGGAGTCCGGTATCGACGTCATTACCGAAAAGCCAATGACGACCTCGGTCGAAAAAATTCGCCGGATTCTGGATGCCGAAAAGCGCACTGGTCGCCGGGTCGACGTGTCCTTCAACTATCGCTATGCGCCGACGGCTGCGAAGATCAAGGAATTGCTGAATGCCGGCGAGATCGGCCGGGTCACCTCGGTCGATTTTCACTGGTATCTGAACACCAAGCACGGTGCCGACTACTTCCGCCGCTGGCATGCCTATACGGAAAATTCCGGCAGCCTGTTCGTCCACAAGGCGACGCATCACTTCGATCTGCTGAACTGGTATCTCGATAGCGATCCCGAAGCCGTTACCTCCTTCGCCGACCTGCAGAATTACGGCCGCAAGGGCCCGTTCCGCGGCCCGCGCTGCAAACTCTGTCCGCATGCGCATGAATGCGACTACTATCTCGATCTCGAGGCTGATCCCTTTCTCGATTCACTCTACGAGGATCCCTCGAAGATCGACGGCTACTTCCGAGACGGCTGCGTCTTCCGCGAGGACATCGACATTCCCGATACGATGGTGGTGTCGCTCCGTTATCGCAACAATGTCCATGTCTCCTATTCGCTGAACACCTTCCAGCCGATCGAAGGCCATCACCTTGCCTTCAACGGCACCAAAGGGCGGATCGAGCTTCGTCAATATGAGGCTCAGCCCTGGGAAGAGCCGAAGGAGGACACGATCCAGCTCATCCGCAATTTCCCTGATGGTAAGGAGGCGGTGGAGCGCATCGTCGTTCCTCATTTCACGGGCGGCCATTACGGCGGCGACGACCGGATGCGCAACATGATCTTCAAGCCCGAAATGGAAGACAAGCTTGCCCAGCGCGCCGGTACGCGGGCCGGCGCCATGTCGGTGCTCTGCGGCATTGCGGCACTGACGAGTTCGCGCACCGGCAAGGTGGTCAACATTGCCGATCTCATGCCTGAACTTGCCAATGACGGTTCGCCAAATTCGCTGAGGACGTCGCGCTGATACCCTTCGCCTAAGCCCTCGACGCGACTCAGGCGATGTTTTCGAGATTTGCCTGATGGATCTGATAGAGCAGCGGCTGGCCGGTCACGAAGCGCTCTATCTCGTCCACCGCCATCTCGCCGAGGCGCGCCCGTTCCAGCCCGATGGCGCCAGCGATATGCGGCGTTAGAAAGACGTTCGGCAAATCATAGAAAGCAGAACCCGCCTCCGGGATCTCCGGATCGGTAACATCGAGGACCGCGTCGATACGGCCGGTCTTCAGTGCCGAAAGCAAGGCGGCCTCATCGATGAGAATGCCGCGCGCCGTGTTGATGAGCGTCGCGCCGTCCTTCATCAGCGACAGCCTTCGCGCATCGATCATATGCTGTGTCGACGGCAGCGATGGCGCATGCAGGGAAACGATATCCGATTGCCGCATCAATTCGTCGAGATCGACCTTTTCCGTTCCGAGGCCGGCGGCCTCGGCGGCATCAAGCGTCGGATCGGAGAGCAACAGCCTGTAGTCAAACGGTTTCAAGAGCTCGATCACGCGCCGCCCGATGCGCGAAGCGCCGACGATGCCGACAGTGCGGCGGTAGTTTCCGATCGCTTCGCGCTGCATCGGATAGGTCCGGTTGCGGTTTCGATCGGCGACGTAGAGATCGCGGAAACGGAAAACACGCTTGCCGGCGAAGATGATCGCCGCCAGCGTGAATTCGGCCACTGGCACGGCGTTGGCCTCGGCCGCATGGCTGACCGGGATACCCGCTTCGAAGATGGCGTCGTCGATGACGCCCTTGACCGTACCCGCCGCATGGACGATCAACTTGAGATGCGGCGCCGCGGCGGGGATTTCAGGCCCGACATAAGGCCCGCCCCAGCCGGTGATCAGGATTTCGGCTTGGGCCAGCAGACGTCTCGCACGCTCGTCGTCGAAGCGCTGCAGCGGCTTGGAATCCAGCAGGCGACCGATGTCGTCCAGCCGGCGCAGGACTTCATCCGGCAGGACATGCTGCGTGCGCGACGGTTGCATGGCAAGGATAATGGCCGGCTGGCTCATGGCATTTGCCCAGGCGCTTCGATGGCGCTGACTGTCACGCCCTTTTCCCTCACCAAGGCTTCCAGCGTTGCGATGTCAGGCGCTTTCGGCGGTGTCGCCCAGGCAGACGAGACGGCAGCGGGATCGTCGAGCGCCAGCACCGCCGTCATCAGGATGGTTTCACCGGGCGGAATCTGCCCGCGCAGCTGCGGCACCAGCGTTTTCGCGACGATCACATTGGTGTTGGGCATTGCCTTCTGGACGAGGCCCGCACGTTTGACCGAAGAGCCGAGATCGAGAATGCCGGTGAAATCGGCTTCGCCGACCGCATAGGCAATCCCATCCGAAGCCGACAGCGTATCCAGCTCGAAGTCCCGGCGGCCGATGGCAAATCCGCCTTCGGCAATCCGTAGCGATCGGCTTGTCCTGATCCGGTGGAGGCGGATATGCCAGGGTGCGGCGGGCACGAGCCAGGTTTCGACGTCGACATCGGCAAAAGGCGACCATTTCGCAAACAGCACCTCGCCTGCGAGCTTGGCTTCTTCATTCGTTTCGCGCACGCGGTAGTGCAGGCCGTCATCGCTGAAGGCAAGCGCTGAATCGAAGGCGGCAAGCGCAAAGGCGCGCTCATCGGCCTCGACGCTGAAGCCGTAGCGGGCGGAATAAGCGAACTTCGCGTATTTTTCCGTGCCGCACCGCATCTGCAGGTTTTCCTGGCCGGAAGACAGCGCCACGACATCGCCGCCTGCCCGCATGATCACCATGCCGGGATGACGCTGGGAGACGATGTCAGGTGCTTGCTCCGGCACTTTTTCCTTCGCCGTCCAGAACGGGTGATCCTCAGCGATCGCCAGCGGCAGGAAGGCCTTGAAGGCCCAGTAGGGCGAGCCGGCGGAATTGTAACTCTCCGACATCAGTAGGTTCGGATAACCGAAACCGATCGACAGCACGCCGTCTCGATCTGCAATCGGCTTATCCTTCCACCAGCGCAGATGCTGCAGGCAGAGATGCTTGACCTCGCCCCAGGGCAGAGCCTCGAGATCGGCAAAGGCAAGCGCCGACCAGAAGCCGGCGCAGGCGAAACGATAGGTCAGGCTGCGGCCGAAGGGGATCGTCGCCCCGTCAGCGGCAAACCAATGCCGGAAATCCCGGGCGAAGAGGACCGCGCGCTCGCGGTAGCGCTTTGCATAATCGTCGTCGACGAGTTTCGAATAGATCAGGCCATAGAAATGCATGGCGAAGGGAATGTAGTGGTCGATACGGCGCACGTTTCCATCGCGATACCAGCCGTCGCCGATATAGAAGCCTTCAAGCTCCTCGAGATATTGCCGTGTCAGGCTGCGGTCGAAATCGGCGTCGAGGCGATCGAGCGCGATATCGACGAAGATCCGGAAGAATTTCCAATTGTTGTCGGCATAATCGAACTGCCTTACATGTTTGAGATAGGCGACGACATTGCTGCGAGCGCGGGCATCGAGCGGCTCCCAGATCTTTTCCGGCACCAGTGCCAGGGCAAAACCGAGAGCGGCAAGCTCGACCATCCGCTGATCGCGGCCATTGACCGCTCCCCAATATTCGGGATGGGCGGGGTCCGTGCCGTTTGCGAGGCCTTCGGCAAAACGATGCCAATCGGCGAAGTCGCCATTGCCGGCGCCAAACGGCGCCAATCCCCACAGCGGGCGGGCGAACCCTTCGAGATCGGCCGCCGCCCGGTCGAAATGGGCGCCGCCGCCATTGAGCCTAACGCGGGCATTGCCCTTCGAGAAACAGGCAAGCAGCGGATCGAAGAGCGCAAGCAGAGCACGGCTCATATCGGCGCGGGTTTCCAGCGGATTGCCTGCGAGCGGGTTGGCGCTGGCGGGATCATAGGTCATCGGCATCACTCACGGGTTTTCGATGTTCGGAACGGTTCCTCCCGGAATGGGAACGACCGCCTGGCAGATATGGCGCGCCAAGGCCGTCCTGTTGCGGAAACGGGACAGCATCAACAAAACGGCTTCGCGCCCGAGGGCGGCGCGGTCGACACGCATGGTGGAGAGCGCCGGATTGGTCATCAGCGCGCAGGGCAGATCGTCGAAGCCGACAATCGCAAAATCCTCCGGCACACGCAGCCCGGCCTCGGTGACGGCCTCGAGCACGCCGACGGCGATGAAATCATTCATGCAGAAGGCGGCGGTAAAACCGGCATTCTCGGCAAGTGCTTCTGCCGTGCGTTCATGCGCCTCCCGGCTGGCGCTGCCTTGAAGGGCCAGGGACACGAGGCGGCCCTCGGCGCCGGCGACGGCGGCGATGGCCGCCTCGAAACCGCGCACTCGCTCCCGGATCGTATGGCGGTGAGAGCCGCTCAAATGCAGGATGCGGCGATGGCCGGCCTTTATCAGCCGGCTGGTCGCCTCATAGGCACCAAAGAAATTAGCCGGCGAAACGCCATCAAACTGCATCCTCGGGTCGGTGCCGTTGACGAGAACGGTGGGAGTCATGCTAGCCTGCAGCCAGCCGCGCAACATGTCGTTCGGATCGATACCGACGAGAAAGAGACCTTCAGCGCTCGCGGTCTGCATATAGTCGCGCACGGCATCCGGCGTGGTTCGATCCTCGCGGACCAGCCGGACTTCGAAAGGCATGCCCGCTTCGGCAGCGCCGGCACGCAGGCCGTCGACGATCGCTTCATAAAAGACGCTGAGAGTGCCGGTGACGCCGTCGCTGGCGATCAGTGCCAGTCCCCCCGCAACGGCTTCGGAAGCAGGCTTGACGGGATAACCGTTCTCGGCTGCCACTTTCAATATCTGCCGGCGCACGCTTTCGCTGATGCCAGGTTCGTTGGCGAGCACGCGTGACACTGTGGAGACCGAGACGCCGGCCAATGTGGCTATATCGGCCTGACGCGGCCGTCTGATTTTTTGGTCGTTCATACAACAAACATTATGCAAATAATGCAAATTTGCAAGAAAATGGTTGGTTCTTGCAATAGAATTTTTTTTGCGTACTCTGTTTGCTGAAATGTCCGGTAAGGCCATTGGAGGATGGCTCCGGGCATATTGGAACAAGGAGGATATCATGCAGGTCAATCGCCGTTCATTCCTGATGGGTTCTGCCGGTGCGGCCGCCGGCCTCGCCTTCGGCGCCGGAAGCGCCATTCCGGCCTTTGCCGAAGACGCACAGCTACGCGCCATGTGGTGGGGGTCCAACGACCGCGCCAAGCGCACGCTTGATGTCGCCAAGCTCTACCAGACGAAAACGCCTGGCGTGACCGTGGTGGGTGAATCGCTCTCCGGCGACGGCTACTGGACGAAGCTCGCCACCCAGATGGCCGGCCGCGCCGTCGCCGACGTCTTCCAGCTGGAGCCCAGCACGATTTCGGACTATTCGAGGCGCGGCGCCAGCCTGGCGCTCGACGAATTCGTGCCCGCGACGCTGAAGGTCGATAGTTTCGGCGCCGACATGCTGAAGCTCACCACCGTCGACGGCAAGCTCTACGGCGTCGGTCTCGGTCTCAACTCCTTCTCGATGTTCTTCGACACCGTTGCCTTCGAAAAGGCCGGCCTGCCGTTGCCGACGCCCGATCTCACCTGGGAAGAATACGCCAAGCTTGCCGTCGAACTGACGCAGGCAGCCGGCAAGGAAGGTTTTGCCGGCGGACCGTACGCGGCCCGCTACGCCTATGTTTTCGACGCCTGGCTGCGCCAGCGCGGCAAGAGCCTCTACCAAGGCGGCGCCCTCGGCTTCAATGCCGAAGACGCCAAGGAATGGTTCAGTTACTGGGAAGAGCTGCGCAAGAAAGGCGGCACTGTCGCCGCCGACGTGCAGACGCTCGACCAGAACACAATCGACACGAATTGCCTGGCCCTCGGCAAATCGGCGATCGGCATGGCCTATTCCAACCAGATGGTCGGCTACCAGCTGATCATGAAGAACAAGATCGGCATCACCACCCTTCCGCGCGAAAAGAAAGGCGGGCCGTCTGGCCACTATTACCGTCCGGCGCTGATCTGGAGCATCGGGGCCACGACCAAACACGCCGAAGAGGCGGCGAAATTCATCAATTTCTTCGTCAACGATGTCGAGGCCGGCAAGATCCTCGGCGTCGAGCGCGGCGTGCCGATGTCGCCGACGGTGCGCGAAGCCATCCTGCCCCAGCTCAACCCGACGGAGCAGGAAACGGTCAAATACGTCAATCTCCTCAAGGATCAGGTCGGCGAGTATCCGGCGCCGGCGCCGATGGGATCGACGCAGTTCGATCAGCGCGTGCTGCGCCCGATTTGTGACGAACTCGCCTTCGAACGGGTCTCGCCCGCCGATGCGGCAACCCGGCTGATCGAAGAGGGTAAGGCAACGATCAAGGGATGATCGGTCGCCGGACATGAGAGGAGAGGCCCGCAACACCCCGGCGGACCTCTCTTTTTTCAGAATGTCAGTTGCCCAGGCTTTCGACCACGCGCCAGTCCGGCCGGCCGAGATTGAAGGGCCAGGCATGCACATCCCGGTCGTTGAAATAGACCACTTCCTGCAGATTCGGGAAGGCGCTCTGCTTCAACGTGGCGGTTTCGATCCAAGGCTTCATATAGGCGTCGCCGCCTTCATAACCGAGTTCCGCTACCCAGATGGGCTTTCCGTAGCCGGCAACGAGACCATAGCCCTGCTTCAACGCTTCCGAGAACGTCCGGTGCTCATTATAGGCAAGCTCGTCATAGCGCTGCAGGCCGAAGACCGAGAGTCCGACGAGATCGACATAATCGTCGCCGGGATAATAGGCCTCAAGGCCAGGCTCTCCCTTCGGCGACCACATGATCTCTGTGCCGGGCGCCTCCTCGCGGACGATATCCATCATCCGCTTATAGGCCGTGATATAGTCCTGCGGGCTCCAGCCGGACCACGAAAACCGCCCCGACTTGTCTTCCATCTCCTGCCCCCAGCGGACGATCACCGGGCTTTCCAGCTCAGATATCATCTGTGCGATCGCACGCATGTTGACATCGTAGTCGCCGCGCAGGACCTTTGCGCGGAGCTCAGCGGAGGTCAGCCGCCAATCGACGTCCCAGGACCAGGGCTCCACGGTGATCAGCAGGTTGCGGCCTCTGGCCTGCGCATAGGCATCGGCGACGCGCAACGTCTCGAGGTCGACGTCCTCCCATGGCAGGAACAGGGCTTCGGTCGCGACATTCGCCTGCGCGCCGAAATCGCCGTGGGGATCGTAGGCACCGAACTTGATGCCGCCGGCGTGAAGCACGGGGCGCTTGTCGATGATCGTCCGCACGGCCGCGGCCGGGTTCGGGGCAATGCCGGCATATTGCACTTCGCTTCGGCCCGGCAGATCCGCGACACACAGTAGCAGCAGCGCTATCGCGGCGGTCGAGAGGTGGTTTTTTATCAGCTTCTTCACGGCTCACCCTCCTTTTCGGGCTACTTCCTGGCTCAGCAGGATCTGCTTCACTTCGCTTGCCTTCGCGCTCACGGTATCGGCGGGAACAAGCTTCTGGAATTCATCATCCTGACGGACCGATGCGTGGCGGAAGACATACCATTCGCCGTTCGGCTGGCGCCGCTGGTAGATCGTGTTGCCGATCTTGCGATGTCCGAAACAGGTGCTGGCGCGGGCCGCACCCTCGGCATTCGTCCAGGTGGCGCGCATGCAGAGCTGGCCGAGATCGTCGACCACCCATCTGCCTTCAGCAAAGGATGGATTCCCCTTGTCGTTGCTCCAGGCGACGAACCGCCGGCCGTCATCGAAGAAACGGCCGCCGCCGGTGTTCCAGGTCCAGGTCTTGTCGCCGTAGATCCGATAGAGCTCATAGGCGCTGAGCGGCGTCGGCGCCTTCTTTTTGGCCACCTCGACGCCGTGCGCTGCCACCGGCAGGCACAGGCTGAGAGCAAGCGCTGCTCCCCATAGTCTCGATCCGATACTCATTACTTCCTCCATACTCGACACTTGCCGGTTCCGCCGGCTCACGCACCCTGTTCGTCTCGGCCGGTTCTGCCGAAACCATTCCATCTCAGGTGGAATTTCACGATCCTGGTCTTGCCGCCGCCGAGGCCGGCGCCGGCCACGGCAAATTGCGTTTCGGTGAAACTGACGAACGTCTGGCCATGCGAAAGAGCTTCGAGGCCGCGCAGGCCGTGGCTCCCCGCCTGCGTGCCGCCGGCGACAAAAATCGCAAGCCCGGTGGCTGTAGCAAGCCACAGCCCGCGCGATTGCGGCAGCCGCGGCAGATCGTTTTCGACCGCATGGCGCACGACGATCAGTACCGTCAGCGACAGGTAGACCGAGAGGTTGATCATGGCGAAAACATAAAAACCCTGGGCGGCCGCGGCATCGGTCGCAAACATCATTGCGGCGGCGGAAAGGCCGGCGAGCCCGATATAGGGCGCGATGACGCGCAGCGGCAAAGACCGCTGCTGCTGCCTTCCCTTCGGCGTGATGCGGAAATCGACGAAGGAGCCGGAGATATGGTCGCGAACAGCGGCAAGGCTGCCGGCGAGCGACCATGGCCAGCGCAGAAAGATGAAGGCAAGCCCTTCCCAGCCGAGCAGTTTCGCATTGTGCGGCCTGAAGGTTGCCGTTGCCCGCCAGAAGAAGGCAAACAGCGTCACCACGATCGACATCGGCACGAAATGCAGCAGGAAATCCGGATAGGTGACATTGACGAAGACACGGCCCGTCAGCAGCGCGGCAACCGGCAGCAGGAACATCATGGCCATGAAGGCGGAAAAGAGCGGGTACCAGAGTTGCGAGAACACGAACTGGAACCTCAGCCGCCAGGGCAGGCGCATGATGTGGCGGTGCGAATGCTGCAACAGAATGGTGACCAGGCTGCGCGACCACTGAAATTCCTGGACGACGAGGTCGGTGAAATTCGCCGGTCCGTCGCCATGCGCGATCGCATCGACGGCATGCACGCCACGCCAGCCGCCGGCATTCATCATCAGCGTCGTCGAATGGTCTTCCGCAAGTTCCGGGCCGAGGCCGCCGATCTGACGAAGGGCGGCGGTGCGGACCGCATAATGGGAGCCGATGCAAAGGGGCGCCCAGCCATTATTGTAACCCGTCTGCAGCGAACCATGCAGGCTTGCCTCCGCATAGAGCCTGCCACGCGCCGCCCAGCTTGTCCCGGCATTGGCATCGCAAATGCTCGGAGCGGAGACATAGCCGATCTCAGGATCGGCGAAGGGGCGCAGAACTTCACGGAGGTAGGTCGGCGTCGGCACATGGTCGGCATCGAACTGGGCGACGAAATCGTAGCGCGCATAGCCGAAGTGGTCATAGAAATAGGCAAGGTTGCCTTCCTTGCAACGCGTCCGGCGCGGCCAGGTGGTGCGATGATACTCCGCCACATCCTTTCGGCTGGAGATCAGCACGCCGTGCGCCGCACACCAGCGCCTGGTTTCCTCCGAGGGGTCCTCGTCGGCGAGCCAGACATCGAAATCGACGCCGATCTGGTCGAGCATCGCCTGCAGCGTGGCGCGGACGACGGCGAAGGGCTCGGACGGCGCCTTGGTGACGACCATAGCCACCCGCCCTTCCGGCAGCTGCGCGCGAGGGCTGACCGTCCTTGCATCGAGGAAGATCAGGATAAAATAGGCCGGCACGAGCGTTATCCAGGCAAGCACGAGGGTGATGAGCACGAAGGCGGCCCAGGAAATGATATGGGCGAACTGGCACCACCAGATCCAGAAATAGCCGAGTGCCGTCAGCCAGCAGAGGATGCCGAAGCCATAGGCGACCCGGTTCCAGCCGGTGAAAACAGGATCGAATGCATCGGCCGCGGTAGCGGCTTTCGCCATCCCGACGCCGTGGCCGATTTGCGAAGCGTCGCTCATGCCGTCATCTCCAGTCCGAAGGTGGGACCGGCGGTGCGGATGATCGTATCGATATCCGAGAAAACCGGCGCGAAGCCGAGTTCCGCTTTCGCCCTTGCGGTATTGGCAAAGAGGATCGGCGGATCGCCGGCGCGGCGGGAGCGATAACGAACGGGGACTTCGCGGCCGCTGGCGCGATGGATCGCCTCGAGAATCTCGCGCACCGAGGTGCCCCGGCCGGAGCCGAGATTGACGCTGAGCGAGCCGCCGTCCGCCAAGAGATGATTGACGGCGGCGAGATGCGCCTGCGCGAGATCGCTGACATGAATATAGTCGCGAACACAGGTTCCGTCCTCGGTCGCATAATCGGTGCCGAAGATATCGAGCCGCTCCAGCCTGCCGGCGGCGGCGAGAAGAGCGCGCGGGATGAGATGGGTCTCGGGGTGATGACGCTCGGCGAGCTCGCCGTCTGGATCTGCTCCGGCCGCATTGAAATAACGCAGTGCGGCGAAGCGGATGCCGTAGGCGGCGGCAAAATCCTCGAGCGCCATTTCGAAGATCAGTTTGGTGCGCCCATAGGGATTGACCGGGTGCTGCGGGCTTTCCTCCCGTATCGGCAGCGAGGCGGGAACGCCATAGGTGGCGCAGCTGCTCGAAAAGACGATCCGGTCGATATCCTGATCGAGGCAGGCCTCGAGCAGTGTCAGACTGCCGACGACGTTATTCCGGTAATATTTCCTGGGCATGTCGACGGATTCGCCGACATAGGCATTGGCGCCACAATGGATGACGCAATCGGGCGAAAACTCCTCAAGAGTCCGGCGCAGCGTGGCTGCATCGGCAAGTTCCGCCCGGATGAGCGGCCCCCAGCGGACACTGTCGGCATGTCCCGTCGAGAGATTATCGTAGGTAACCGGGATCATGCCGGCGCGCGACAGCGCTTTGCAGATATGACTGCCTATGAAACCGGCGCCGCCGGTGACGAGAATGTAGCGGGGCATCTCATACGACCTCAGCCTTCTCTGTGCCGGCGAGCAGTCCGTCGAAATAGTCGACGGTGCGAGCCAAGCCGGTTTCGAGCCCGATGCGGGGCTGCCAGCCCAGCTCGGCCATGGCCCGGGAAATATCCGGCCGCCGCTGACGGGGGTCGTCGGTGACCGCAGGCAGGTGGACGATCCGGGAACGCGAGTTCGTCAGGTCCCGGATGACTTCCGCCAGGCGCCGAACGGTCATTTCGGCAGGATTGCCGAGGTTGATCGGGCCGTTGCAGGCGCTGCCGGCAACCGAAAAACGCAGGAAAGCTTCGACGAGATCGTCGACGTAGCAGAAAGAACGGGTCTGCTGACCATCGCCATAGATCGTCAGATCCGCGTTGCGCAGGGCCTGCACGATGAAATTGGAAACCACCCGCCCGTCGTCCAGGCGCATGCGCGGTCCATAGGTGTTGAAGATGCGGCCGACCTTGATGTCGACGCCATAAGTCCTGTGATAATCGAAAAACAGGGTTTCGGCGCTGCGCTTGCCCTCGTCGTAGCAGCCGCGCGGTCCGATCTGGTTGACATAACCGCAATAGGATTCGTGCTGCGGGCTGTGGATCGGGTCGCCATAAACCTCCGACGTCGACGACTGGACGACGATCGCACCGGTCTTTCGCGCACAATCCAGGGTGTTGACGGCGCCGAGCACATTGGTGAGCAGCGTTCCCACAGGATCCCGCTGATAGTCGGGCGGAGAGGCCGGAGAGGCGAAATTGAAGATAAGCGACGCTTCGATGTCGAAGGGCTGGCGAACATCATGCTCGACGATGTGGAAGCGAGTGTTCGACGCAAGGTGATCGACATTCGCGCGGCGGCCGGTGGAAAAGTTATCGAGGCATATGACACGGTGGCCGCGCTGCAGAAGCCTCTCGCAGAGATGTGAACCGAGGAAACCTCCCCCGCCATTCACAAGAACGGTGCGCAACGCTTGCGCGACCGGTATGCCTGACACTTCAGAATAGCTTTCGCTGGGAACGAAACTACGCATTACAAACTCCTTCCCATGTATTTAGTCTTTTGATTTATTTATGCACATCAAGTCTTCCTTATCCGTCTGGATGTTCGTGAACCCCCTATCAAGACATGAATAACTTTATAGTTATTCTTCACATAACTGATTTACTACTCAAATGATAAGACGATTAGCGTGAAGATCAACTTTAAAAAGTTCTAGTATCCAAAATAATTACACAAGTATTCTTCAAGATAACGGATGATTAATCACACTTAACCCTTCTCCGCGACAATGCTCTCGCCCGCGCTCAAGCTTCACTCAACGCAGCTAATATAAAAGGGAAGACGGGAGATTGGCTGCGCTCAGCTGCACCGCCGGTCTTGCATCCGGAAGCGCCATATGCGAGGGGTTTTGGCATGTTGAAAAAACAAGATGCAGCGCAGATGAAAGGCCGGCGTATCCGCTCGGCGATGTTTGCCTGGGGAACGGCGCTTCTTGCGATCGGACCGACGGCCTGCACGGTCGTCGGCGACGATATCGCGGTCGTCGCGAAGAAGAATATCGCCGTGGTCGAGGCGCCGCGCGTTTCCAAGGCCTATGCCTATCCGGCAAATCGGGCCGAGCGCCCGGCGGGGGCAACGGTCCGCACCGTAGCCTATCATGGCTCGGCGCCCTATATCTGCTCTCCAAGCGGCTTCGGACAGAAGTCACGCTGCTTTGCACGCCCCTCGATCTGAAGCAAAAGCGTCAGGTCAATTGCGCCAACGGCCGGACATATCGTCTTCACCGCCGGGATGCTCATTGAAGAAACGGGACGCAGCTTCCGTGCGGTTTCGGACATTCATCTTCTTGTAGATGTTGCGGACGTGAACCTTCACGGTATTTTCGGAAAGATGTAGCTTGTCGGCGATGATCTTGTTCTGCGTGCCCTTGCATATGAGATCCAGGATCTGAACCTCCCGGGTGGTCAAAGCGGAGATGCTGTCGCGTCTCAGCTTGAGCGCATTGCTGCGGGCCGCATCGACCGATTTTGTCTGATAGAGCGAAGGCTCCAGCTGGGCGTTTTTGTTGGTGAGACGATTGAGAAGTGCTGACGGAAAATGTTCGCCGCCCTTCATCAGCAGGTCCACTGCAGCCATGAAGACATCAAGCCGCAGGTTGAGTGGCAGGACGCCATCGATGATCCGCGCTTCTACCAGCCGGCTGACATAGGGCTCGAGCATGTCGATAGCTTCGACGACAAGTCCGATCGAGGTTTCAGGGTGGTTTTCGCGGGCAGCCTGCAGCGCTTCATGAAGCTCCGGGCCGGGTATATGATAGAATAAAACGAGTTTCAGATCGCTGGCATCTTTTTCCAGTATCGGCTTTGTACTCGTTATGCTTGCCACTTCACAGTTCGGAAATTTCTTTGCCAGTGCTTCTACCATGCATTCTGAAAACAGATCCGCCTTGGCTACCACTAGTATAGTATCTCCGGACGAACTCAACTTCCTCCCTTGGTCCGCATTCTCCATTCCTGAGCCTGTCATGAACATATACGCCTCCCCTAGCGTTACACTTTACTCAAACGTGGAGCGATGGCGGGTATTAGATAGTATGAAATGCCGGCCCCGAATGTCATCGCCTTATTTTTTAGACATTTCTTAATTATGTTAATACGGATTGAGAAGGAAGGAAATGGCCCAAAGTAATTAGTTTTGGCGGACGAAAAACGACACGATACAAATCTTCGGTTGTATTTTCACCGCAATAGATACTTCAAGGCTATATTTTCTCCGACTATAGAAGAACAGTTGAGTGTAATATTTCAGTACAAATTGTCATATTTCCGTCATGCAGGACGAGCCGGATATGAGACAGGGAAAGGACGAAAGGTGCCCCTCAACCCTGCGGCGAATGCCGGGAGCCCCGGATTATCGCTGCTCGCCGACGCCGCCGCCGACAGATCTTAGCGCTCCGACGACAGGAGCTTTCCGAGGGCTATTCGGGCAGGGCAGATCCTCCTTAGCCCGAATTGGTGTCTATCGGATCCGCATTTTTTCCAGCATCCTGTGATCGTCGTCCAAGTGGCGACATGGAAAAGCCAGGCATCGTTATGCGTTCTTGATGCTGGCCTCCATTATAGGGCAACTCAACGAAAAGAAAACCTGACTACTCCCATCCTTTGCAGGATTCGGAGCCGGATATGTGCGGCCTTGTACTGAGTACGTACGTTCCCAATACCAACGGTTTGATCAACAAATCGCGAGGAAGCTGCAGATGAATAGTATCGAATACATCTGCCGATGTTAACCGCATCGGAGCTAGCGCGCGTAAAATCCCATTTGAGATGAGAGGGATTTCGAAAAGCTGCTCCGGTTTTTTTCTGGAGAGAGTGCAATGTCTGACGACTACAAGCACGACCCGAAATCCTCGGGCGACGAAACCGAAATCACAAAGGTCGGGGCGCTCGCCGACGGCTTTGCCAACAGTGCCATCAATTCGACTGAAATCGACGACGGTTCGACCGGTTATGTCGGCGGCCTCGCCAATGGCGACAATCGCGACAATACCGACAACAGCGTCGACGTCGACGTCAAGGCGGAAATCGATGTCGCTACCAACAATGGCGACAACCGCGACAACGAATACGACTGGAGCTACAAGTCCGACGACGATACGAGCACCAAGACCACGACGATCACCGATACCGACACCAAGACCGACTACGACTGGAGCTATGACAGCAAGTCGTACAGCGACAACGACACCAAGACGATCACGGACACCGATACGAAGACCGTGACCGATACCGACATCAAGACCGTTACCGAGACGGATACGGATACGAAGACGGTTACCGACAGCAACAACACCTCCGACAGCTTCAACAAGACGGACACAGACTTCGCCGTCATCGAGGACGTCAAGGACTCCAATCTCGGCGTTGCCGGACACGACCTCACCTTCAACCTCGGGGACGACTTCTCCTTCACTCTCGACGTCGACAGCATTCTGAACAATTCGCTGACCGGCGAAGGCAATGACAGCGGCTTCAGCGCCGTCCAGGCGAACCATCTGGCCGACCAGGATAGCGCCTGGAACATCAAGATGGAGAACGAAGGAGCCCAGAACCACCTGAATGCCAATGGCGGCACCGCCAATAGTGCAGAAGGCCTGGACATGGACGGCAAAGGCTGGGATCTCAAGGCCGGCGACGACGCCGCTGGTTCGAGCGCGGCCGATGCTTCGGCGATCCTTGCCAATTCCGGCTTCCACCTCGAGCTCGTTCAGGGTGCGAACCTGCTCAGCAATACGGTCGACTCCAGCGTCATCGGCGGCAATTCTCACGCCTCCGACGTCGGCGAGGATACCGGCACCTGATACTGACCTCCAACGACCAAGAGGAACTGCACCGGCTCCGCCGGTGCAGTTTGACTGCTTGAAAACGATTTGACGACCACACCACGGCTCCCGGCGGGCGCCCCTTAGGCCGATCGTCATCTCGAATGGGAGGGCCGAACCATGCATATCGAGAAAATTTCGGAAATCATTGCGCACTTCATCGGTCTCTTCGAGATGACGACCGACGAGATGAGGTTGCGCACCAACTATGCCGAAGGCGCAGGGCCGGGCGCGGATGGAACGGCTCTGCCGGATCAGGATGCCTTTACCGCCGCCTTCGCTTCCGATCTCCAGCTCAAGGATTACGATCCGGGCATCAATTACAAAAGCGGCAGCTACGAAATCGAATTTGGCCCGGCGCGCCATTTCGGCCGCGTCTTCGAAGAGAGCATCGAGAAGCTGGCGGCGATTGCCGGAAAGGACATCCCGTTACCGCATTTCGGCGATCCTACCGATATCGTGCTCACGGAGGAGCCGGAACTGACAGTCTTTGCCGGGCCTGGTTCGGCGATCAGTCATGTCCTGCAGGTCAACGCCCTCTATGACGACGACTATCTCGATATGACGGACGGCGTCCATGCGCCTCGAGACACGAGTTTCGTCATCGAGCGGCTGGCGGATTTCAGTACCAAGGCCGAGATCTTCACGCCTTTTGCAAGCCTCCACCGCACCGATACGTATGATGGTGCCCTGAAGATCGCCGAGGATCTCAAAAGCTATATCCAGAATGCCCAGAATACCGAGGATAGCGGCGCAACCTCGCTCGGCACCGACGCGACGCATGATTTTGTCCGCCTCGACCCCGAGGTCAACGACACCGTCTACATCAACGGCAAGGCCGAGACCGATATACCGGTCCTCGACGACTTCCTGCCCGATCGCGGTCTCGCCAAGCTCCCGGAAGAGCCCGACGACACCCAAACATCCGTCGAGCAGACCGACCCCAGCGGCAACAGCCTTGAGGTGACCGCCGGTTCGAACGTCGTCGTCAACGTCGCCTCCGTGATCCATACCGGCGTCATTGCGTCGGTCACCGCCGTCATGGGCGACTATCATCAGATCGACGCGGTCTCCCAGGCCTTCGTCTACAGCGACAATGACGAGATCGCCTCGGCGCTGCGCTCATCCGGTCACTCGGCCGAGGAAGCCGGAACGATCGCCAAGAATATCGCCGTCTTCGAACAAAGCACCTTCGAAGCATCGAGCTATGCCGAACCCGATCCTGCCGAGCCGACGTTCCCCAACAGCTGGCGCGTCAGCGTCATCGACGGCGACGTATCCTTCGTCCAGTGGATCGAGCAGTATCACTTCGTCACCGACAACGACACGATGACGGTCACCACCTCAGGGTCCGAAACCACGGTTCTGACGGGCGGCAATACTTCGATCAATTTCTCCTCCTTTTTCCAGATGGGCCTGCAATATGATCTGGTGATCATCGGCGGCAATGTGCTCGATATCAACAGCATCACCCAGGTCTCGCTGCTCTACGACAATGACTGGGTGCGGGCAGAGGGCGACCTCGATCCCGGCGCCGACATACAAACGGGCAACAACCTGATCTGGAATTTCGCCTCGATCCACAATGTGGGGACCGGCGGCCCGTTCGAGGCCATGCCCGACTACATGGTCGACGCGCAGAAGGCGGTCGAAGATCGCGATCCCAATATGCCGGAGGGGCTGTCCTTCGATGCGAATTTCCAAGGATATGCCGGGCTGAACGTGCTCTACATCACCGGCAATCTCTATGACATGACGATCATAAAGCAGGTCAGCATCCTCGGCGATTCCGACGATGTCACCCAGGCGGCATCGACGCTCCTCGACAATAATCCCGATGCAACGGTTACGATCGACACGGGCAGCAATGCGGTCATCAACATCGCCGAGATCGTCGACTACGACAGTTTCGGCCAGACGACCTATCTGGCAGGCCAGCTCTATTCAGACGCCATCCTCATTCAGGGCGGGCTGGTGGAGCATGACACGACACTGCCGCACCCGGCCGACGGCAGGCTCGCCAACGAGGTCATCGCCTTTCTCGACAACGACGATCCGGCAGGCAGCGATTCTGCGGACGGCGTCATGAATGCCGGGCATGACTTTTCATGGTCGTCGACGCATCCCGCCGACGTAATGCAAGCCATGGTCGCCTGACCTTGAGTATTGCGAGGGAACCACGATGAACCAGATTTCGAAACAAGTCTTTGCGGCAGGCAGCGCCCTCGATCTGAGGTCGGGCAGTATTCCTTCCGCTGCCCCTTCGGAAACGGCGATGGCCGATGTGTGCATCTCCGCGATCGACGAGGCGGTCGAGAACCTTCGCAGGCTGAGCGGCGCCGCTGCTTCGTCTCCCGATAAGCGCAAGGAGACGTCCGAAGCTGCGGCAAACGAGGCTGCCGATACCGGACGCGCAAGCGCAACGCAGGCGCCCCTCCCGGAAAAGACGGCGGTGCCGGAAGCTAAAGTGGAAACAGCACCTCCTGTCGCGGTGGCGCAGGGCCTGGCGACAGCAAAACCGGCGGAAGCGCCGGCCCCACCGCAGATCGAAGCGCGGGTGACTCCCGAACTGCCGAAAGAGAAGACCGAGCTCAAATCGAGCCCGACGATGCCTTTCGGCAAGACCATCGAAGGTGAAAGCGGTCCGATCAGCGAGAACGACAGGCGGCTGCGCACCGGCGGCGGCGGAAACGGCAAGGATTCCGATCCCGGGGGCGGCGGGGGCGGGGGCGGGGGAAGTGGCGGCGGTTTTCACAAGCGCAGCGAGCCTGTGAATTTCGCCGCCAGCCTCTCGCGCGGCATGGCGGCGGTACGACGCAATATGGTGGTCGTCATGATGTTCACGATCGCCATCAACGTCCTTCTGCTGGCGATACCGCTTTATCTCTTCCAGATATCCGACCGGGTGCTGACAAGCCGCTCCATCGACACGCTCGTCATGCTCTCGATCGCCGTGCTTGGTGCCGTGCTGCTGCAGGCCTTCATGGATTCGGTGCGGCGCTTCATCCTGATGCGCACCGCGGTGGAGCTCGAAGTGCAGCTCGGCGCGCCGATTCTCAGCGCTGCAGCGCGGGCATCGCTGCATGGCAGCGGCAAGGACTATCAGACGCTGCAGGATCTGCAGCTGCTGCGCGGCTTCCTGACATCAGGCACGCTGATCGCATTTCTCGATGCCCCGCTGATGCCGTTCTTCGTGGTCGTCGTCTATTTCGTACATCCGCATCTCGGCATCATCATCATGGTCTGCTGCGCGGTGCTTTTCGTCATCGCCTATCTGAACCAGAAATTCACCGCCCGGCAATTCGCCGAATCCAACGGTTATCTCAGCCGGGCGAATTTCCATCTCGATTCCATGTCGCGCAATTCGCAGATCATCAACGCAATGGCGATGATCCCCGAGGCCGTGAAGATGTGGGGCCGGGAAACGGCGGGTTCGCTGAAATCGCAAGTCGAGGCACAGGACCGCAACATCATCTTCTCCGGCATATCGAAGGCTTGCCGCATGATCACCCAGGTTGCCCTGCTCGGCTGGGGCGCGCATCTGTCGCTCTCTGGCGAGTTGACGGGCGGCATGGTGATTGCGGCCTCGATTATCTCAGGACGCGCGCTGGCGCCAATCGAAGGCGCCATCGAAGGCTGGAACCAGTTCAACCGGTCGGCGGCCGCCTATGGCAGGATCAAGGGACTGCTGTTGAATTCCCCATTGAACTTCCCGCGCCTGCGTCTTCCCAATCCCGAAGGCCGGCTCGATGTCGAACGCATTCTCTTCGTGCCGCCACCGCAAAAGAAGGTCATTCTCAACGGCATCTCCTTCTCGCTCCGGAAGGGGGAATCCCTTGCGATCATCGGTAATTCCGGGTCCGGCAAGACGACGCTCGGCAAGATGCTCGTCGGCTCGATCGTCCCGACATCGGGAAATGTGCGCCTCGACCTGATGGATCTGCGCAACTGGGACCAGCGCCAGTTCGGCGAAAGCATCGGCTATCTGCCACAGGACGTGCAGCTCTTTCCCGGCACGATCAAGGCCAATATCTGCCGCATGCGCGACGACGTCGACGATCACCAGATCTACGAGGCCGCGGTGCTGGCCGACGTGCACGAACTCATCGCAGGCTTCCCGCAGGGCTACGAAACCATCGTGGCGGCCGATGGCGCTCCGCTTTCGGGCGGCCAGAAGCAGCGCATCGCGCTGGCCCGCGCCTTCTTCGGCAATCCCAAATTCGTCGTCCTCGACGAGCCGAATTCAAACCTCGATACCCAGGGCGAGGCAGCACTTGCCAAGGCGCTGATCCACGCCAAGAAGCAGGGCATCACCACCGTCACCATTACCCAGCGCCCGGCTCTTCTCCAATGCGTCGACAAGATCCTCGTGCTCAAGGAGGGCACTGTCGCCATGTTCGGTGAAAGGATCGAGGTGCTGCAGGCGCTTTCCAAGAACAACGGCAATAGCGGTCAACAAGCACCGCGCATTGAGGGATGAACGACATGGGACGGAAAAATCGGGAGACAACCGGTCCGGCGCAGCTCGAATGGTATAGCGATGTGCCGCGCTCGATTCGTGTGCACAGCATCGTCGGCCTGACGGTTCTCTTCACGTCTTTCGGCGGCTTCGGCTTCTGGGCGGCGACGGCGCCGCTTGCCTCCGCCGTTATCGCACAGGGAAGCTTCGTCGCAACAGGCAACAACAAGATCGTCCAGCATCTGGAAGGCGGCATCATCAAGGAGATGCGCGTCAGCGAAGGCGATACGGTCAAGGAAGGCGACATCCTGCTGACCCTCGATCCCACAGCATCCCGCTCAAACGAGCGGATGCTCCAGCTTCGCCGCCTGCGCCTGGAAGCCGTTGTCGCAAGGCTCCGTGCCGAAGCGCAGGGCCTGCGCGAATTCCAGCTTCCCGATATCGTGACGAAGGAGGCCGGTGATCCCGACATCAACGCAATCATCCAGAGCCAGAACGTCGTCTTCCACAGCAAGCAGATCAAGCTCGAGGAGCAGCTCAATCTGATCGGGAAGAACATCGCATCGCTCGAATTCCGGTTCGCCGGCTATAGGGGCCAGCGAGAATCCTTCGAAAGGCAGCTGTCGCTGCTGATCGAGGAACGCGACTCCAAGGCTCGGCTGGTCAAGGTCGGCTATATGCGCAAGACGGATCTGCTGGCAATCGAGCGGGCGATCGCCGATGCGATGGGCGACATTGCTCGACTGAACGGCGAGCTCAACGAGAGCGAGGCGGAGATCGCCAAATTCCGCCAGGAAGCCGTCATCGCCGTCAACTCCAACAAGCAGGCGGCACTCGATGCGCTCGAGACGGCCGAAACCGATCTTGACAGTGTGCGCGAACAGATGCGCGAGGCCGCCGGGGTGCTCGAACGCACCACCATCCGTTCGCCGGTGTCGGGCACGGTGGTGCGCTCCTATTTTCACACAGCCGGCGGTGTCATCACGACAGGAAAGCCGATCATGGAGATCCTGCCGTCGCATGTGCCGCTGATCCTGGAAGCGCAGGTACTGCGCACCTCGATCGATCAGCTGCATGAGGGAGAAACGGCCTCGATCCGCCTCACGGCGCTCAACCGGCGCACGACCCCTGTTCTGCAGGGCAAGGTCTTCTACGTCTCAGCCGATTCGATCGAGGAAAATTCGGGAGCGTCGGTCAAGGACGTCTATATCGTCCGCGTCGCAATACCCGATTCCGAGATTGCGCGGGTGCACAATTTCCATCCCGTTCCCGGCATGCCAGCCGAAGTGCTGATTCAGACGTCGGAACGCACCTTCTTCGAATATCTAAGCAAACCGATCACCGACAGCATGTCCCGGGCTTTCAAGGAGCGCTGATCGCTGACGATCCGGCATGGGCGGTCCGGTAAACATGACGGACTTGCCCGTTGTTCTGATGCAATGTCCACATGTCATCCCTTGAGGGATGATCCCCTCCGGGGAGAAAGGGTCAAGCATGGCGGCAATGTCCGATGTCCTGCTGCGGGTCGGTCGCCTGAACTATGTCTGGACGAACACCGAAAGCCTGCTGATCTACATCATCGCCCATCTTCTCCGGGTCGAAAAGGATGCAGCAATCGTCGTGTTCCTGACGCTCAACACCACGCGCGCCCGGATAGATCTCATCGAACGGCTGTCCAAGCTCGCTTCGACCTCCCCTTCCGACCGGAAGGCGATCCTTTCAGCCATGTCGCGGCTGAAGAAGGAATCCAAGGTCCGCAACAAATACAATCACTGTATCTATTCCTTCGACGAAAAGGGAGAGATCTCGAGCACGCAGTTGATGCGGCTCGTCGAGGACGACAAACAGATCCGCTACGGCAAGATCGAACAGATGGACGCGCGCGAGATCGACCTTCTCGAAAAGTCGATCGCCGAGATCGTCGCCATCAGCCGGACGCTCTGGGCCTTCATCCATGCGAGCCCGCAGATCTCCGGCGAGCTCTGATCTAATCCTTATGTATGGAGGCCTCAAAACCGATGCACACTTTCGGGCGAGGTCCGTTGAAGCGCAGCATCCTTCAGGACAAGTTTCGCTCTATCACTTTGAATCTGCGCATAATTTTCACCAAAACCGGATGTGATTTTGGGTTGTGCGCCGGCTCAGGACTAATCCCATTTAGGCCCCGTAAATTATCCGGACGGTTTATTTGAAGATCGGTGTTTCCCATTAGAATGAAGCCTCCCGAGTGACGTATGGGGTATGGGGGCGGACATGCGCATTGATATCATCGACACCATTGCGGGGTTCGAGGCGGTACGCGAGAACTGGGATCAGGTCTTCATGGAAGATCCCGACGCGCAGCATTTCCTCTCCTGGATATGGCTGAAGAATTATCTCTGCCGCCGGCGCCGCTGGTTCATTCTCGCCCTTCGCGAACGCGATCCCGAAGCAGCCTATGTCGCCTTCTTTCCGCTGCGCCTGATCACGCATCTGAACGAGAAGACCGGGCTCTTCTACGACGAGATCATCATGGCCGGGAATTTTGCGGCCGATTATACCGGCTTCATCGCCAGACCGGATTTCGAGCATCACGCCATTGCCGGCTTTGCTTCGTTTCTCAAACATCAGAACTGGACAGAACTGAAGCTCGAATATTTCAGCGGTCCTGCCCGCCGGCGCGAGAAGATGATCGAGGCGCTGCAGGGGCCGGAGGTGATGTTTCGCGACAGCTCACCCAAGAACAGCGAGAATGTCGACAATACGATCTGCCCGATCGTCCCCCTACCGGCGAGCTTCGACGACTATCTCGAACAGCGCATGAGCAGCCAGACGCGCCAGAAGCTCCGGCGCTTCCTGCGCAAGGTCGAAGGCAACGATATTTACCGGATCACGATGGCAACCGCCGAGACCATCGATCGGGACTTGGACATCCTCTTCAATCTCTGGCGGATCAAGTGGAGTGCCCGCAAAGGCACGGAGCGGACCGAACGGCTGATCATCACCACGCGCGAAATGCTGATGGACTGTTTCAACAGCGGCAATCTCGAAGTGCCAGTCCTTTGGTATGGCGATCAGCCGCTCGGCGCGCTGGCGAATATCGTCGACCGGCAGAAGAAGGCGATCCTCTTTTATATCACCGGCCGCGACGAGAACTGGAAGACGCCGTCCCCCGGTCTCATCCTGCATGGTTACGGCATCCGGCGGGCGATCGAGCACGGCTTCAAGACCTATGACTTCCTGCGCGGAAACGAACCCTATAAATATATGTTCGGGGTGGAGGAAAGGCGGATCAGCTGCACCCTATTCCGCACTCGCAACGGCCAGAATCTACATGGCGTGCTCAATCCGCGCAGCATTCGTTTCGTCTACGAGCAGGCGCTCGACATGTACCGCAACGGCGCCCGTGGTAAAGCGGAGATCGCCTTCAACCAGGTCCTGCAATCGGCTCCAGGCCATACCGGCGCGGAATTCGGGCTCGCCAATCTGCTATTCGACCGCGGCAAACTGACGGAGGCACTGGCTGCCTACAAGGCTCTCGTCGAGCAAGCGCCCGATCCGACACCGATCCAAATGCGGCTTGGCGACACGCAGCTTGCCCTGCAGCAATATGAGCAGGCCGCAGAGACCTTCCGCCGGGCCGGCGAGATCGGGCCGCATCTTATCCAGGCACATTACAAGCGCGGTATCGCCCTTGCGGCCAGCAAACGGCTGGCCGAGGCGGAGGCCGTCTTCGCCGCGATCCAGGACGTGCATTCGGACGATCCGACCTCGATCGATTATGCCGCCAAGGCGGGTGTTGCCCTCGAGCGCCTGCGCTCGATCGCCGAGCCCGCCGTTGGCAAGACGGACGTCGTGCCGGAGACCATCGCCCGCTGGAACCGGGGACGGCAACTCAGCGAGCGGCGCCGACCCCGTCTGCATTGACGTGGCTTTGCCATGGTGCGGAAATGCGGTTCGGCGGCTCCGGGAAGCGCAGTCACCATGGTCTTTGATTTTGAGCTGCGATCGTTGCTAAAAGCAAGGTGCTAGCCTATTTTTGCAACTCCTCAGTGAGAAGTCATGCAGACAAATGCAGACGGCGCCGAAAGGGAACGGCTTCTGGCCATTCTCGACTTCTGGCACAAGATCGAGTTCTTCATTCCTTACGATCTCTCCAGTCGCGTCGTCTCCGGTGAAGGCCGAAGTGTTTTCTGGCTACATGCGAAAACGCTCGCGGATGACGGTGCCGCACTCAGCCGTCCAGCGATCCCCCAGGAAAAGCAGATCACGGGTTTTACCTTGTTCCTCGGCGTTTTCAGCAAGTCGGAAATTGCCGATATCCGCAGACACTTCGATAACGTTGCGCCCGATATCGCCGAATATGACGATGCCGAACGCAGCGACCTCGATGGCGATACCTGCTTTGCCAGTCTGCAACTCTCTCCCTTGGGACAGCCGATGTTCGAAACATTTTCGGTTTCCACGCTGCCATGGGCTCTGGGACGGGTGCGTAAATCCGGCCTCTCCTCGCTCGGCTACGAGGCATTTGCCGACAGCAAGCGGCAGCTCTCGGAATTGCTTCAAAACTTTCGGGCACAACGGAATCTGAGATCTTCATCTTCCGAGGACATGGCCGATCAGCCGATCGATGCCACTGAACTCCTGACATTGTATGAATTGCTCTGCGATTGGGCCGGCTTTGCCTCGAAGCAGGAAAAGCCCATCGCCGCCGTTGAAATACGTTATCGAGACCGGGTGGAAAAACCCGAGGTCATCTTCTTGCCGCCACCGCCGGAAGGCAACGCGCTCGATGCCGACGACGAGGAGGACGAGAGTGCAAACGTTGACGACGACATCGGCATCCTGAACAGCTTCTTCATCGAGGACATCGAGCGGGCGATGATACGCGTCACGCATGGCGATATCCCCGCGCCGCTCAGGCAATATCTTACCCCGCTGGCGCGTGAGAAACGGATCGACCTCTACTCGGAGGAGGGGCGCCGGGCGATCGTTCGGGCCTTGCATCCTGGAAAACTCAACCGCGGGCGCTGGCTCAGCGAGCCTCACCACGCCATGAGCCTCATGCAGCAGTTCGCGATCAATTCGGCAATCGACGCCTTGTCGGAAACGGGACTGTTCTCGATCAATGGCCCGCCAGGGACGGGAAAGACGACGCTGCTTCGCGACATGTTCGCGGATAATATCGTCCGGCGCGCCCGCATCCTGGCCTCCTTGAAGACGGCGCGCGATGCCTTCAATGGCGCGCCGCGCCGCGTCATTTTCTCGGACCGGAGCACGGCCTCGATATCGGCGCTGATCCCGGCCCTGGCAGGATTCGAAATGGTCGTCGCCTCCTCCAACAACGCCGCCGTGGAGAATATTTCGCGTGACCTTCCCAAGCAGAGCGCAATCGCGAAGACGTCTTCATTCCAATATCTGCAGACGGTCGCACACAAGATCGCTTGCCAGAAGGACAATGGTGCCACCGTCAAGCTCTCCGACGACGACCGCCCGTGGGGTCTGATCGCCTGTGCGCTCGGCAACTCCAGGAACCGCCGAGCCTTCAAGGAACGTTTCGGCTTTATGGAGATCGCCGACAGGCCGAAGCCCGGCTGGTCTGGCACTGCTAAGCCACAGACCATTTGGGAATGGCTGAAAAGCTATGAAGGACCGACCTTTGCCGAAGCGTCGGCGGCTTTTCATGCCGCCGACGGCGCGGTCCGCGGCAAGATCGGCCAATGTGCACGCTATGCCGATCTCTGTGACGAAATCGCCCTGGTTTCGCAGGATACCTTCTGCCGCGAGGCCCTTGAAGGGGTCAGAGCAGCCGAAAGCGAATTTCGGCAAGCGCAGCACAGATGCGACATGGTCAAAGCCGAAATACTTCGTATCAGGGAAGGTTTGTCTCATCTGAAGGAGGAGGAACAGTTGCTCGACCGCAGCGCTCCTGCGTGGTGGGAGAGAGTGTTGCCGACCACTCCTGTCCGGCAGCATCGGCAAGATGTCGGCGCCAATGCGCGCGGGCAGCTGGAACTGCGCAAGGCACTGGCGGAATGCGAGCGTCAACTTGCAAAAACATATGGACCTGCGCTGAAACGGGCGTTGCGCGGACTTCAGCGGGCCGAACTGGCGCTCAGATCGCAACGGGAAATCTGGTCTCGGAAGAGAGAAGAATTCGATCATCTCGGGACAATTCTCGGTCATCCGACCCTACCCGTGCGTCTCGCCGATCTCGAAACCGACCGGTTCCAGATTGACGGTCTTTGGCATCAGGACGAGCTGGCAGGTCTGCGTTCGGCATTGCTGGAAGCAGCGTTGACGCTGCAGGAAGCGTGGCTGGCAGATGTTGGCAAGAAGGGCGGAGGTTTTGGCGGAAACATCGTCGCCATCAACAAACTGCTTTCCAACAACGGTCCCGCCGACAGCCAGCACATTGCGTTGATCTGGCAGAGCCTTTTCATGATCGTTCCGATCGTGTCGACGACGTTTGCCTCCTTTGCTCGGCAGTTCCATGGCCTCGAAGCCGGTTCGATCGGCTGGGTCTTCATCGATGAAGCCGGTCAGGCAGTGCCGCAAGCGGCCGTTGGCGCCCTGTTGCGGGCGCGACGCGTTATGGTGATCGGTGATCCCCAGCAGATTGAACCGGTCTTCACGCTACCCAGCGCACTGATCACCGCCACCTCTACGCTCTCGCCCAACACCGCCGCGGGACATTATTCGCCGAACAGGGCGTCGGTGCAGATGCTGGCCGATTCGGCCAACCGCTATGGAACGACTGTACAGGGCGAGGAAGCGGACGGCCTCTGGATCGGCAGCCCCCTCAGGGTCCATCGTCGCTGCATCGACCCGATGTTCAGTCTTGCCAACCAGATCGCTTATCAGAACAAGATGGTCTTCGGGCTGGAAGAGCGCCGGCCGGCCGGCGACGCTCCACCGTTTTATGGCGACAGCGCCTGGATCGACGTCAGGGGAAGGGTGTCCGGCAAACAGGCCGTTCCAGAACAGACGGGTTTCATTGTCGATCTCCTCACTGCCACTTATCGCCGGGACGGCGCATTGCCGGATCTCTATATCATTTCGCCGTTCAAGGAGATCAAGAACAGTCTGAGGCAGGCTCTGGCCCATGCAGCATGGGGTGATTGGAACGGAAATACGCGCTCGTCTCCACCGAGACTATCGAAATGGCTGCAGGAACGGATCGGCACGGTGCATACCTTCCAGGGCAAGGAGGAAGACATCGTTTTCATGGTGCTCGGCGCCGATCCCGACCATCACGGGGCGGCGAGCTGGGCCGCATCGAAGCCAAACCTCTTGAACGTCGCCCTCACCCGCGCCCAGCGGCGATTCTATATCGTCGGCGATCGCAACCTCTGGGAAGGCCTGCCTTACTTCGGGGAGACGGCCGGCGCCTTGGACACAATGCAGGCAGCGGACTTCCTGGCTCAGAACGGATTGGACTGAGGATCGAATCTGCGCGATGAAGCCTTGGCTTAATTCCTTCAGGAATCAAAAAGCCCGCACGAGGCGGGCTTTTCATGTTTGTGTCTATGGTGGTCTATTTGGAATTTGGTTGCGGGGGCAGGATTTGTTGTTTTCTGTCCCGCTGCGTCGGCTTTGCCTCCTTGCGGGCCCCTGATTAGGCGTTAAATCCTCGACCCGTTACCAAACAAAAAGCCCGCGCGAGGCGGGCTGTTTGTTTGGTTGCGGGGGCAGGATTTGAACCTGCGGCCTTCAGGTTATGAGCCTGACGAGCTAC
>NZ_JABFCN010000002.1 GCF_013087515.1 Rhizobium sophorae
ATGCAGCAACTACTTCGCCAATGCCGGATACGCTTCCGTCAAAACCTGAAAGGCTCTAGGGCCGTAGCCATCACTGTTGCGGGCACGCGCCGTTGCACCCGACACTTTCGCGAGCACGGCTACATCCTTTAGAGTCGGCAATTTCCGAACCACTTCACCTTCACACTCCAAAGAATGACGCCCCGTCCCATACGATCTCAAGACAAAATCGAAGTCTCTGACGTTTTCAGTCAGCACGCTCGCGCCCATCGGCTTGCCTGCGGGAAAACAAGAGCGGCATTGCCGAAACAGCGCTTATGTCCTCCCCTTGGCATTTCGAGGTCGAGACCTGAAGCCCTTTCGAGGCCGGATCCTATATGCTTGATCCAAGGCTCTGAACTGCAGTCAGTGTTCGGGCAATCCGGCTTGCCGCAATCCCTCGGCCGTTCGATCTGCCCATTGCGGTACCCCTTGAAACACGGGCCGCGCCAGATAGCGCTGGATCGTGAAGCCTGGCTCGAATGCCAGCACCTTCCTTGCGGCCCATCGAGCCGTCGTCAGATCACCACTCATCGCCGCCCAGGCAGTCATCATTCGGTAGGGCCACGTTACCTCTGGATGTTTGTTGACTACCTCCCGGGCAATGGCAACAGCGTCGGAAAGGCAGCCTGCCATGGCCAATGAAAGGGCGAACCCCATCCTCATGTTGAACGCAAGCGGGTCAGCCGGACTGAGCGTCAACGCGCGCTCGAACCGATCCCTGGCGCGATCAGGCTCACCTTTGTAGCTTGCAACCCAGCCAAATCTCGCCCATGCCCAGGCATTGTTCGGATCGAGCGCCAGCGCGCTTTCAAGGTAAGCCGAAGCACGCTCCTGATCGCCGCAGTGGCTCAACGCTCCACCTGCCGCTGTCAGGGCAGCCGGATCATCGTCGATGGAGCCCGCCGCAGCCTCGATAGCCCTAAGGGCGCGTTCCAGGTCCCGCTCCGGTTCTTCGGTCCAGATATAGCCGAGGTTCTGCGCATGACACCATGCGAGAAATGCATGGGCCCGGCCGTAAGCAGAGTCGATCGCGATGGCATCCTCTAGTAGCGGTATTGCCCGCCTGACAGCATCTTTGTTGTGACCCCAGAGGTGCGGGTAGGCGCGCATAACGAGGTCATAGGCGCGCAGATTGCTAGGCGGCTTGCGCTTCGACAGCTCGATTTCCGCGGTTCGAATGGCTGGATGGATTGCGCCCGCGACCTGCGCTGCGATCCTGTCCTGGAACTCGAAGATATCCTCAGTCGCGCCTTCATAACGCTCGGACCAAAGCTGGGTCCGCATCTCCGCATCGACCAGTTGCACGGAAATACGCAGCCGATCCCCTCCCCTGCGGACAGTCCCTTCGACGACGTAAGTAACTCCAAGTTCCCTGCCAACGTCACGCACGTCGACGAAACGTCCCTTGTAGGTGAAGGCGGACTGGCGGGCGATCACAAAAAAATCCCGAACACGGGAGAGGGCGGCGGTGATTTCCTCCACGACGCCGTCCACAAAGTACCCGTCGCTCTGACCACTGAGGTTGTCGAAGGGCATGACCACGATCGACGGCTGGTCCCTGCCGAAGCGGATCGCAAGTGATGGCCCGGATCCCACGTCACGCCCCTCAGGCGTCGCTTGCGGCCAGTCGACCCGAAACACAGAAATCGGTCTCGGGATGTTCTTCAAGGCCCGATCGCCAAGGCTGGTCAGCGTGAACGGTACCTTGCCGTCGAGATGTTCGCGTACCGACCCGGATATGCAGATGCCTGACGGCGCGGCCATCTCCTGCAAGCGCGCCGCGATGTTGACGCCATCGCCTAGCAGATCGTCGCCTGACACAACCACGTCACCAAGATTGACGCCGATGCGAAATTTCAAGCGCCGATCGATCGGGAGGTCTTCCGAGACGCTGACCACGCTACGCTGGATTTCAACCGCGCACCGGACCGCCTGGACAGCACTCAGGAACTCCGCGACAAGGCCGTCACCTGCGCTGCCGAAGATACGGCCACCATGCTCGCGCACCAACTCGGCGATCCGACTGTGGCACAAATTGAGTGCACGGACCGTGCTCTCCTCGTCCAGCGCCGTAAGGCGGCTGAAGCCGGCAACATCGGTGGAAAGGATGGCTGCAAGCTTTCGATCCACAGCGGTGACACTCCTGCGACGAGCAATATCGTTGCGTAAATATGCGCGCGTTGAGCAAGCAATTACATTGAGAACGGCGGTTTTTGCCACCGAATGCAGACGTCCCAACCGCCCCGTCAAGCCGCCATTGACGTTCACACTTCTCCGATGTGGCGACACGAATCAGGCCTGGCCGGCTCGCACCGGTCGACGAAGAAGCTACGTGCGAGACGTAGCAGCTAATAGCCGGTCATTTCAAGATATCCGACACCTGACGCGGAGCCTGTGAAGTTAATCGGCCCCTCCCAATAAGGCGTAGAGGTCGCCATCCAGGACTGCTCGTTCAGCGGTTTCGTCGTGATATCGAGCGACTTACCCGGCACGCGTATACGCCACTCTACCGGCATCCGGCGCCCATCGACCGTTGCCTTCCGCGTCGGCTCCAGTTGAACGTCGTCTTTCGACAAAGGTGTCGTTCGGCCATCCGCGGATATCCAGTTCGCGGAGATGAACCCGTCCTTGTCATCACGCAGGCGAAAAGCCATCAGCTTGTCACCCGAATCCAGATGCAGTGAGAACCAGTCCCATCCGGTCTGATTGGACGCGAGCGGCTGCGACGACCACTCTCGATCCAGCCAGGCTTTGCCGGTGACTTCGACCGGCGCTCCGGACATCGAGATTGTCCCCGCCACCTCATAGAAGGGCTGCGAGTAGTAGTAGCTCGCCTGTCCGTTCGCGGACTTCACGGAAAAGCCGTTGTCACCCTGAAGAACGAGCGGCCCGTTGGCCCTGAGGTCTAAGGAATAGCTGAAGTCTGTCCCGCCGGCGGAGACTGAAAGGTTGCCAAAGGCGTCAGAGCCGGTTCGCGCGCTACCCTCCATCAGCCAGTCGTCTATCCACGCCCGAAATGGCGTTGCGGCAACGCCCGCCTGCCCGACCCCTCCCCGGCCCAAGCGCTCCGCAACATACTGATGGCCTTGAGTGGTGATCGCTGCGTGCCCGATCCAGATCTGCGGATCCGCAAAACCTGCCTTGTCTCCCGGAGCCAGCGCAGAGCGAAAGAGCGTCCACTGCGCTCCATATTGCTTGCCGTCGTCACCGGTGAGATTGGCGGTCACATACCACCACTCGATGCGATAATCAGGATGAGCGCCGTGATCGGCGGGGAAAGAAAGAAAAGAGCCCCGCGCAGGGACCGCAAAACCTTGCGCATCCGATCCCAATCCGGCGAAGCCTTGCGCAAATGTCTGACCGCTTACGCTGATCATAGCCGCCGCTATCAGGACAGAGACCGACTTCCTACCGTTCATTGGCGAAAACCCTCAGCAGGTCGGCAGGATTGATCGAGGCCAAACGCCGAACCGGCACCAGCACCGACAGCAATGCAGCGACGAGAGCAATTGCACCCAGCCAAAGCCAATCCATTGGAAACACCATCATTGGCAATCGCCAACCAAAGGCCTCCACGTTCACGATCGCAAGCAGGACCCATGCCAGGGCAAGACCGACGGGGATCGCAGCCACAAATGTTGCCAGCCAGAGTGCAAGTGTCCGGGCAACCTCATAGAGCGCAAGATCCCGTCGCCGCACACCCATTGCCCACACCGGAGCGAGCTGAGGAAGCCGAATGCCAGACAGCGTCAGGAGACTTGAGAACATCGCAAATCCTGCCACAGCAAGGGTAAGGACGTTCAACGCGCCCGTCACCTTGAATGTCTGATCGAAGATGGCTCTCGATTGCCGCTTAAGCGACGCCTGGTCAACGATTGCGCTATCTGGCAGACCAAACTCTTCGACCAACTGGCGCTTGAGATCCTGGGCTCGCTCGGGAGCCACTCGGACACCGTAGCGAAGTTTCGGGACATCGGGGTAGTGGTCGACCAGGCTATTGATGCCGACGATCACTTGTCCATTCGGGTTCCCATAGTCCGAGTACACGCCGACCACGGTTGTGCTCCAGCCTCCAGGCATGAACAACGGCTGCCCGATCTTTGCTTCGACGCGACGCCACATCTGTTCATTGATGAGAGCACCCTGCCCGGCGGCGATCTTATCCCAAACGTCATTGTCGGAAGCGATCAAGGGCCAGTGCTCCCGGTAGGTCGAATCGTCTGCGACACCAAAGATCTGGATCTGTTCGCCATGCACCTCGCCGTCGACACTCCAGATGGGAAGGAGCGCCGTAGAGCGTTGCGGAAGCCATCCCCTAAGCCGCGCAGCTTCCTCCTCATCCTTGGCGGTCACGTAAAGCTCGGCGGCTAGGCGCTGATCCAGCCATCCGACGAACGTCAGCCGGAAACTGGATACCATCGTGCCAACACCGATGTTCGCCGACAATGCCAGCAGCAGAGCCATCAAAGCCAGCGACAGGCCGGGAAGCTGTATGCGGGTGTCGGCCCAGAACCATTCCATGAGGACGCTCCGTGCCAATTGCTGCGCTTTGGTCAGGATGACGGCAAGAAGTCCAGGTAGCACCAGAGCTGTTCCAAGAAGCAGGCAGCCAAGTACCGCAAAACCCGCCACCAGCCCGGACGCGGTAATCGCCAGGATAGCAGCCAAGATCAGCAGGATTCCACCCGCGCCGGCTTGAAAGGCAAGCGATCTGGCCGACTCTCTTGCCCAGGCTCGCGGCTGGGCGGCGGCCAAAATCGGCAGCTTCCAAACCCGCCACAGGCTCTGAGCTGACGAGACAGCGGTTCCTCCGAGAGCAATCGCCAATCCAGCCAGCCACCACTCCGGCCGAATGGATAGCGAGCCTGACACATTTGCGCCGTAGAGGCCCCTGAGGGTCGCGGCGACGCCCGGCATCAGGAGCAATGCAATGACGTAGCCGAGTATGACGCCGATCAAACCGGATATCAGCGCCAGCACCGAAAGCTCGATCAGGAGTATCGTGGTCAATGCTCGAAGCGAGAGACCAAGCGACCTGAGTGTACGAAAAGTGCCTCGACGCTGTTCAAAGGTCAGGCCCGTGGCCGAATACACGATGAAGAGCCCGACGATGAACGAAAGGAAGCCGAAGGCGGTCAAGTTGAGGTGGAAGCTGTCTGTGAGGCGATCGACGTCCGGTTGTTCAGCCGGTTCGCGGATCGTCAATCCCGCCTGATCTATTGCTTCGGCGGAAATCTCTTGATCGGCTGCGACCACCAAGCGGTCGATCTTCCCGCGGTTGTCGAGTAATCGATCAGCGACCGCTATGTCGACGAAGGCAGCACCGTCGGGAACCTTGCCATCGACTTTGATGTTCATGTCCGTGGCGCCACGGAGCCGCTCGGCAGTGGCGCTCGACACAAGCAACTGTCCGCGGCCTGAAAAGAAGGCCGATAGGTCCGGGTTGCTGGTGAGGGTCTCGTTCCGGTTGTCCCTTGGCATGGTCAGAGGTTCGATACCAACCAATCTTATCCTTGTGCTTCCAAACCGGTAGTTGCCCTCAATCACCGGCGAAACATTCAGACCCGCTCGACGTAGGCTGCCATAGACCTCAGTCGCTATGCCGTCACCGTCCTTGCCGACGATCTGCCGGAGGTTGCCTTGCTCCAGAACCGAAGCCGCTCGGGCATAGCTCGCCTTAGCCTCGGCGTTGATCGCCTGAACGCCGGACCAGAGAGCCGTCGCAAGCGCAATCCCCATGACCAGCGTCAGAAGCTGGACAGGTCTCCGACGCCAGTGCGACAGCAGGGCAACGAATGCAACGAAGTTCATTCGGCAATCTTCCCACCGCGAAGGACCACCGTTCGGTCAAGACGAGCTGCTAGCCTCGTGGAGTGAGTGACGAGAAGCAGAGCCGATCCCACTGTCCGGGCGAGGCTGAGCATCAGATCGAGGACCGTATCGCCTGTTTGCTCATCCAGGTTGCCCGTTGGCTCGTCCGCAAGGATGAGAGGAGGTCGAGCAGCCAAGGTTCGCCCGATTGCAACGCGTTGCTGTTGGCCTCCGGAAAGCTGCTCGGGATATCGGGCGGTATATTCTTCCAGCCCCAGTTTCTCGACCAGCTGCGCTTCCCAAGCGTGATCGTACCGGTTTGCAAGCTTGGCGTGTAGAGAGATGTTGGCCGCGACGCTCAGGGATGGAATGAGGTTAAACTGTTGAAAAACAAGGCCGACCCTGGTTCTCCGGTATCGGGCCCGTTCGTTTTCTGCAAATAGCGCCAGATCGCTGCCATCCATCACGACCGAGCCGGTGTCTGCACGGTCGAGCCCGCCTGCCAGATGCAGCAATGTGCTTTTGCCACTGCCGGACTCTCCAGTGAGCGCAACACTTTCGCCCGCAGCGACTTCCAGATCGACACCCTTCAGGATTTCGATCGGTCCCTCGGCAGTGGGATAGGACTTTCTAACGCCTGCGAGGGTGAGGATCATGTCGGTCTTCTCGAACACGGAGTTTGCAGAATGCAAAGACCACCGGTGACCTAAGAACTTTCGAGGGGGATCGCAAGATCCGTGCCAGAATTGGGCGACCGGCGACCAGGGTCGGGCTTGAGAGAACCGAGGATGTCATGGATAACACTGGGCGATCCTCCTCGGCGCGCTTGCCCTCGCATCGTCGAAGGTAGCCGGCTTGGTCGCCAAGATTCACAGTGATCGTTGGCGTTCATGCCGCCGCGGCGACATTTGCTCCCATACGGCGAAGCTTAGCGGCGGCATCGTTGATCTCGTCCTCGTCGGCGGCGATGATCAAATCGTAACCCTTTGAAGCAGCGATCTTGGCGAGTTCAAGGCCGATACCGCTCGATGCGCCTGTGACAACGGCGAGCCGATCTTCTTTTCTGTGCTTCCCATTTCATCCTCTTCTTCCCTTATGGTTTGAGAACGACCTTGATGCAGCCGTCCTGCTTGTCACGGAAGGTCTTGTAGAGATCCGGTCCCTCTTCTAGCGATGCGCGATGGGTGATGATGAAGGATGGATCAATCTCCCCATTTTGAATTCGCTCCATCAGCAGTGGCAGATAATGCTGGACAGGCGTCTGGGCCATGCGGAAGGTCAGGCCGCGATTGATTGCCGAGCCCATCGGAATCTTGTCGAGAAAGCCGCCATACACACCGACGATGGATACGGTGCCGAAATTGCGGCAGCAGTGGATCGCCTGGCGAAGCACGTGTGGACGGTCCGTTCCCATGAAGGTCGCGACCTTGATGCGGTCGATGCGCGAATCCCAGCTTGCCGAGGGCTCGGCCTCGGTCCCAACGGCGTCGATACAGGCGTCTGCGCCGCGGCCGTTGGTCAGCTCCATGATCCGGTCGTAGATGTCCTTGTCCATGAAATCGAGTGTGGTCGCCCCAGACCTTTCGGCGAGCGCAAGCCTCTCAGCGACAGTGTCGATCGCGATCACGCGTTCGGCTCCGAGGATGAAGGCCGATTTGATCGCCATTTGTCCGACCGGTCCACAGCCCCAGACGGCGATGGTATCGCCAGGCTGGATATTGCAGAAATCCGCCGCCATGTAGCCAGTTGGGAAGATGTCAGAAAGGAACAGAACCTGCTCGTCGGAAAGATCATTCGGGACCTTGATTGGTCCGACGTCAGCGAAGGGAACGCGCAGGTATTCGGCCTGACCGCCACTGTAGCCGCCGAGCAAGTGCGTGTAGCCGAACAGGCCGGCGGGGGCACTACCCCACAGTTTCTTTGCTTTTGATGGATCGGGATTGCTGCGCTCGCAGCCCGAGAAATATCCCCTTATACAAAAGAAGCATTCGCCGCAGGAGATAGTGAAGGGAACGACGACACGGTCGCCGACTTTGAGTTTCCGATTGTCCTTTCCGACCTCGACGACCTCACCCATGGTCTCGTGTCCCATGATATCGCCGCTACGCATGTCGGGCATGATGCCATTGTACAGATGCAGGTCGGAGCCGCAGATGGCGCAGGCAGTGACCTTGATTATCGCGTCGCGACCATCCTCGATGTGCGGATCAGGCACGCTTTCGCATCGGATGTCGTGCTTGCCGTGCCATGTAAGTGCCTTCATGTCGTCCTCCCGATCAAGTGTTTCGGCGGCGCCTGAGCGCCGGCCTTCGGACGACAACCATGTTATGCAGAAGTTGTTCCAGAATCGGGGAACGGTCGGATGGCGGCGGCGCCATCGGCAACACCACATCGAGGCCAATTTCGCGCCGGGTCAGCAATTGGCATCACATGGACCGTGATGGTAACATCGGGCAACGATTCCGTGGTTCCTGCCGGTGAGAATCCGGCTGCAGTGGTTCGGCGGCATCTTTTCCCCGTTCGTGCTACAAATGGTCCTCATAAAATCGTGTCGTAGGGGGTCCCGATCGTTCAAGGGCCGTCAGACAAATCCCCTTGGCGATCACCGGGCTCCACCGTTTGCGCCGCCAAGGCACCGTTATACAGAGGTAGAGGGGCAGATGGGACCTCAATGTCGATAAGGAGCCCTTCATCCGACCAGGTTTTCTCGAGATGCCCTTTAAGCTGCTTTTCGACCATTGCGCCGACGATCACCGTGCCAAAACCTCGTTTGGCTGATTTAGGCGGAGCGTCGACGCCCACCTCTTGCCATCGGATGCTAAAGCCCGCCCCGGACGGTCCGGGCTTCCAACTGATTGAAAGTCTGCCTTGCGCAACGGCAAGTGCACCGTGATGGGCTGCGTTGACGGCGAGCTCATGGAACACGAGCGCGAGGGGCTGGACGAATGGCGCAGGCATTTTGATATCCGGCCCGCTAAAGAAGGTGCGAGTGGTCGCGAACGGTGTCACCTGTTGGCGAATGAGTTCCTCAAGAGAAATGCTTGTCCATCTCCGTGCAGCAAGCAAGGTATGGGCACGGGCGAGCGCCTGCACGCGATGTTGGATAGCGGCGGCGTAAAGGGCGGGGTCATCGGCGTTGCTCAAGCGGACGATGCTATCGACGATCGCCAGGACGTTCTTGGATCGGTGGTCGACTTCCATCAGCAGGCGGTGCTCGGAGGCTTCCAATGCCTCGATACGCCGGTATTCCGTCATGTCGATTTGAGATCCAAAGAAATACAGGATCCTTCCGTCATCCCCATGGATAGGACTTAGATGCAAGCGATTCCAGAACTGCTCACCGCTCTTCTTATAATTGAGGATCTCGACGCTGACCTCGCGCTCGCCGGCTATAGCCGCATGAATTTCGGCCACAGCAATCGGAGACGTCGCGGGACCCTGCAGGAAACGACAGTTGCGGCCTAGCACTTCTTGGGATTCGTAACCTGTCAGTTCAAGGAATGCCTTGTTTGCAAGGGCGATTGGCAGATCGGGCTTACGGGCGTCAGTGACAACCATTGGCATCCTGGTGCGTTCAAATGCGATCGCTGCCAACTCCTTCCGATCGGCTGAAGCTGCTTTTGAAGATGCGGAAGGCAAATCCCCGTGAAGTTTTTCTCTCGAATGGCCTGTCATGCTTCCACGCTCACTGTAAGACGTCGGCTGATAACGTGGCTTGCGTATCTTTGTTTCCGAGAAGGTTGTGTGGCTTAAGCGATTGCTCCTCCGGGACTTGCCGGACAACGTGTCACGGCTTCGGCCTTTGCCAACGCGACGGCGTCCGGTATAAAATCAGGATGAGGCCTTTCAGCCTTGCAGGCCCTGAAAGGATCGAGCGCACCATATGATCATGAAACTCTTTTCCAGCTCCAGCCGCTCCCGAGAGCGTTTTCTCGAAGCGATCCTGCAGAGTGCGATTGAGTATGCGATCATCTCGACAGATCTGGATGGCCTGGTGACCACTTGGAATGAGGGCGCGCGACGGATCCTCGGATGGGACGAGGCTGAGATTATCGGCAAGCCCGCCGCCGTAATTTTCACGCAGGAAGACCTGCAGGCGGGGATTCTCCAACGGGAGATGACCACGGCTTTAGCGGAGGGCCATGGCAATGACGAGCGCTGGCACGTTCGCAAGGACGGATCGTTGTTCTGGGCGTCCGGCCAGATGATGGCGTTGACGTCGGACGACGGCGAAGTCGAGGGCTTTGTAAAGATTCTGAGGGATCGCACCGAGCAGCGAGAGAATGAGGAGCGACAGCGCGTCCTCATGCATGAACTCTCGCACCGCATGAAGAATACGCTGGCCGTCGTCTATCACCAGCCAATCCTTCCGAAACGCTAGTTCTCTGGAAGATGCAGAGCAGTCGATCTCGGCACGTATCAATGCTTACTCGAAAGCGCACGACATTTTACTTCAGCAGAACTGGCTGGGCACGAGCATGGCGACGATCGTCGAAGCTACCGCGATTAATCTCGGATTTGGGACGTCAGGGCGCTTCAAAGCGAGCGGTCCTGCAGTTGAATTGGGTCCACAGGCGGCCCTTTGCTTCTCCCTCGTGCTACACGAGCTCGTCACCAACGCCAGCAAGTATGGTGCGCTGTCGGTAGATACAGGAACGGTCGAAATCGAATGGTCCGTGCGAGACGAGGTGGGCGCTCCGAGCCTGAACTTCACTTGGCAGGAGGTTGGAGGTCCGGCGGTGAAAGCTCCTAGCAAGAAGGGGTTCGGCACACGGCTCGTCAGCTCCAGCCTGTCTGCTTTCGGAGAGGTTTCTGTTGATTACGCCCCGGCCGGGCTCATCCTGAGGCTGGAAGCGCCGCTTCAAAAACTGCAAAATAAGAACTATTCCGACGCCGAGGAATAATTTGATTGCAAAGCTAGGAAGGCCGGCGCTCGAGAAATCAAAGACATCGATGATGTCACCGCGAGGCGGTTGAATCTTCTTGGTCCAGGCAACAGCGAGCCCATGGCCGATGTTTGTTCAGGCTTTCAGCCTGATTTTTTGCTTCGTCGCAGAATAGGGACTAACGCGAAAACCGCAACGTCAGGCGTCGGTGCATAGTTGTCGTGGCGATCATGGCCGCGATCTTGACGTCGAATTCAAGATCTACTGTCAGTTACGAATTGCAAATCGCCTACACCGTTTTGCTTCAGCTCATCGAAATCGAAGGCCGCCAGAACCAGGATGTCACATAGATTCCAGGCCCACAGGTTGTCCTCGAGGCCCTTGTAGCGAGCGGAATTCCTGGGCGTTCGACCCTGCTCCGTCGATCCAGACGGGTGTCATATCCCGGTTGCTCGCCCGCCAGGTTTTACGTCGATTGCCCTCCGTCCGAAGCGCTGTGTTCGCGTGGAACGAATAGCAGCATCAAGACGTTCGGTAGCGCGAATTAGAGGAGAATATTGGGAAGTACTGCAGACAAGATTAAGGGTAGGACGAACGAAGTTGCCGGCAAGGCACGGCAGGCAGCGGGAAAAGCGCTCGACAATCATGTGGAGCAGGCCAAGGGCGCCGGCCAGGAAGTCACAGGTAAGGCCCTGGCTGCCAAGGCCGACGCCAAAGATACCGTGAAGAAGGTTGTCGATAAGGCCTAGCGCGCCTTTCAGCATAGTTTCCCCTTAAGCCCGCGCTGGTCGCGGGCTTTTTTACGAAAGAGATTTCCCATGAAGCTCGTAGCAATCGCCGCAGCAGCCGTCCTTACCGGTCTTCTGACAGAAAACGCCTCCGCGCAGGCGGTCGAGGACCCCGCTGTCAATGCCTGTAAGAATACCGGCCTGCTCGCCCTCCGTGAGCGTTCTCCGGATATCACCGATCTCGTCATGGACATGGAAAGCCTTGCCATCAGCAAAGCCGACACCAAGGTCGAGGACGTGGCGATAAAGACCGTGCTCCTCGGAGAAGCCTATATCGCCCGAAAGGAAAAGACCGGAAAGCCGGACAGGTTCGTATGCTTACTCGGCGACAAAGGAAAAGTCCTGCTGACGTTTTTTACCGCACAGTAGCTTCGGCAACGATATCCCCTTAGGACATATTTGGCGCGTTAGGACCCGGAGTTGAAATACCGGGCGGGGCGCACCAGAAGGCGCATTTTAAGTGAGGGCTTCACGGCAATGAGATGCAAACTTAGATCGACTTCAAACGCGGGCCTTCAACGGAAATGGTTGCGCTGCAAGCACCAAACACACCACGCCGAATAGTCGTGATCAGCGACTTCCAGGACGGCGATTGGCGTGACGCCCAATTCGAGACGGTAGCCTGGTTTCGGCAGCAGTGGTTGTCGGGCAATCGCGGACCTGTTCCGGCGATGACCGTCGACCCGAAACAGAATGTCGAGGTCGTGGGTGGCTACATCGAGCGGCTCCCTCTTGCAGCCCTCAAAGGAGGCCTTGCCGACCGCGCGGAGATTTGGACTCACCGCCGCGGTGCATCGCCACAGATCCATCGGCCCGATGGCAGCCCATTCTTGCTGCGCCGGTCGTTTCAGATGAATGGGCCTGACGCGCCATTCGCATCTAATGATATGCTGGGCCATATCGAGGCTTTCGGACCACCGTCGATCTTGTGCGTATGGGGCCTTGGCGTCAGCGAAGACATATTGCTGGCGTGCCCCGACAGTTTCAAAATTTACAATTCGATCGACGCACCGGCGTTGCGCGTGCCATCTGAGGTGAGCCGCCATTTCGACCTTATTCTCACCGGCGCCGCGTGGCAGTCGGAAGCAGTGCGCGTTCTACATCCCGATATGCGCACCGCTGTCATGCCGATTGGACCGGAGTTTGCTTCGGAGGTAACGTTCAGGCCCCTGGGTCTGGAAAAGATCTATGACGTGATCTACGTCGCTGCTGCTCAGCCTTACAAGCGGCATGACATTCTGTTCGACGCGCTGAGCCAACTGCCCCGTTCGCTGCGTGCACTGTGCGTCTGCGGCTATGGCGAGATGATGGAAGCGCTACGCCGGCAAGCTGGAGCACTCGGCATCGACGTCGATTTCATCGATCCGCCCGGGGTACCATTTGCGGAGGTGAACAGGCTTATGAACCAGGCCCGGATCGGCGTCGTTTGCGGCGTCGATGACGGCGCACCGGCCATTTTGACGGAGTATATGCTGGCTGGAATACCCGTGCTTGCAAACAGTGAGCTGAGCTGCGGACTGCAATACATCACGCCGAAGACGGGCCGCGCTGTCTCCGCCGGGGAATTTCACGCGGGTATTCGCGACATGCTTGGACGGCTGCAAAGCTTTGATCCCCGTCAAGTCGTCTTGGATAACTGGACATGGCCGCATAGCCTTCGGAAGCTCAAGAACCTTATGGGAATAACTTAGCCAGATTAAATGGAACATTCGCCGCAATCGCAGGTTCGGGGGCCGTTGTGATTGCGAGGTGGTTGATGAATCTGCTGAATTCTGTGCCGTTGTCCGGCAGCGGTTTGCTGGAAGACGCTCCGCTCATTTGTTTCTCGCATCTTCGATGGGACTTTGTGCTCCAGAGGCCCCAGCATCTGATGCAGCGATTCTCGCGAGAGCGCCCAGTGTTCTTCTTCGAAGAATTCATCCCGACCGACCATCCTCTTGCCTATCTGGAGATCCATCCGTTCGAGGGTACAAGCGTCAAGGCGGTCCGTCCGCGCATTCCAAATGGGTGGAGCGAGGCCGACCGTGAAGCCGCTCTTGGCAAGCTGCTTGACGAACTCATCACGCTTTACGGTGGAAAGCGCCCGATACTTTGGTTCTACACCCCGTTGATGTTTGCCTTCGCCCGGCATGTCGATGCGCTGGCGGTGGTCTACGACTGCATGGACGAGCTGGCAAACTTCAAGTTTGCGCCCGCCAATCTCAAGGCATCCGAACAGACGTTGATTGCTGCCGCCGACGTCGTCTTCACCGGTGGCATAAGCCTGTTTGAAGCGAAACGGGAGCAACACGACAACATCCACCCATTTCCATCCGGTGTCGACAGTCATCACTTCCGCGCAGCGCGGAACGTTTTGCCGGAACCCTGGGACCAGGTCGATATTCCTCATCCTCGCCTTGGCTATTACGGCGTGATCGACGAGCGGCTCGATCTGGATCTGATCGAAAGCGCCGCTGCGGCGCGGCCCGGCTATTCCTTCATCTTCCTTGGGCCGGTTGTGAAGATTTCGCCGGATGATTTGCCGCGCGCAGCCAATATCCATTATCTCGGTCAGAAAACCTATGGCGATCTGCCGGCCTACCTTTCGGGTTGGGAGGCGACGCTTATGCCATTTGCGCTGAACGATGCCACACGATTCATTAGTCCGACTAAAACTCCTGAATACCTCGCCGCAGGCCGGCCGATCGCCGGAACCAAAATAGTCGATGTGGTCCGCGGGTATGGCGATGTGCCAGGCGTCTTCCTGGCCAATGACCCACAAACCTTTGCGGAGGCCTGCGATGCTGCCCTTCATATTTCCCGCAATGATGAGACGTGGCTGCAAGCCGTCGACGATATTTTGGCCCGATCATCCTGGGAGAGCACCTTTCGTAAGATGTCGGCACTTGTCGAAGAGGCTGCAGCGCAGAAAGTCCTGTCCCGTGGCCTGCCCCAAAGATTTTCCGCTCACACCCAACGGCCAGCGCCGGGAAGCTACGACTATCTGATCGTCGGTGCGGGATTTGCCGGATCGGTGCTGGCTGAACGACTTGCTTCAGATGGTGGGAGGAAGGTGCTTGTTTGCGACAAGCGGCCTCATATAGGCGGAAACGCCTATGATCACTACGATGACGCGGGGATCCTCGTCCATAAATATGGCCCGCACATTTTTCACACCAACAGCGAGGATGTGGTTGCATACCTTTCGCGCTTCACGGCATGGCGTCCTTACGAGCATCGCGTGCTTGCACAGGTCGGCGCTCTGCGACTTCCCATCCCCATCAACCGCACGACCCTGAACGCGCTCTATGGCCTCGACCTTCAGGACGAATTAGCGGCCGCACGCTTCCTGGCCGACCGGGCGGAACCCTGCGATCCTGTGACTACATCGCGAGACGTCGTCATATCTCAAATCGGTTCCGGGCTTTATCGCACCTTCTTCGAAGGCTACACGCGCAAGCAATGGGGCCTTGATGCCTCGAAGCTCGACAAATCAGTCACCGCGCGGGTGCCTACCCGCACAGATACCGACGACCGCTATTTCCTGGACCGCTTCCAGGCCATGCCGCTTGCCGGATACACGCGCATGTTCGAACGCATGCTCGACCATGAAAACATAACGGTCATGGTCGGCACGGATTTCGCCGATCTGAAGCAGGAAGGGCTGGCGAGCCACACGATCTTTACCGGGCCCATAGACGAGTATTTCGGCCATTGTTTAGGCCGGCTGCCTTATCGCAGTCTGGAATTTCACCATGAAACGCACGATGCACGACGGCTACTGCCGGTCGGGGTTATCAATTTCCCATCCGAGGATGTGCGTTACACTCGCGTGACCGAATACAAGCATTTGACCGGCCAGGTTCATCCAAAGACGAGCATCAGCTATGAGTATGCCCGTGCCGAGGGCGATCCCTATTATCCGATCCCCCGTCCTGAGAACCAGGCACTTTATAGACAATACGAGTTCCTCGCCCGCGCACAGAGCGACGTAACCTTCGTCGGGCGGCTAGGAACTTACAAATATTACAATATGGACCAAGTCGTCGGTCAAGCACTGGCGACCTACCGGCGCCTGAAGCTCCGGCATGAGGCCGGCAAAGCGTTTGCCGGCGCCCGGCATGAGTAGAAGGCCTCATATCCTGCTGGCGACCGACAGTGCTGAACCGTCCGGCATGGGCGAGCATATGCTTGCTCTCGGGCGGGCGTTGAGCGAACGGTGGGAAGTCACAATAGCCCTGTTGAGCGAGGACAGGAGCGGTTTGTTGCCGCGTGCTGCGCGCCACGGAATCGGCATCAAGCTAAGCCAAGACGCGGCAGCGTTTCAGGAGTGGTTGGCGCGATCCAGTATTGATCTTCTGCACGTTCATGCCGGAATCGGATGGGAGGGACACGGCCTAGCCGCCGCTGCAGACGCCCTGGCAATGCCGATCATCCGCACGGACCATCTCCCCTATCTGCTCACCGACGCTGATCAGATCGAGCTTTACCGGCGCGAGACCGGGAGGCTGTCGCATCACATCGTGGTTTCCGAGGCCTCGCGCCAGAGCTTCTGCGAGGCAAACGTCGCACCGTCGCGTTTGACAGTCGTGCGCAACGGCATCTTTCCGCTATCGCCGGCGCGAGCAGCGGCTGAACTAAGGCAAGCGCTCGACCTGGTGGGTAAAACTGTGCTGCTGATGGTCGCCCGCTTCACCGAGCAGAAGGATCACGCGTCGCTTGTCCGCGCCTTGCCGAACATCCTTATAAATCACCCTCAAGCGGTTTTGCTTTTTGTCGGATCGGGTCCAGAAGAAGATCGTGTCAGCACCCTGGCAGGAGATTTGAAAGCCTCCGGTCATGTTCGCTTCCTGGGGCACCGCGCAGATATTGCGGAGATCATGGCCACCGCCGATCTCTTCGTGCTTCCTTCGCACTTCGAAGGTCTTCCACTCGCCGTTCTCGAGGCAATGTCGCTTGCCGTCCCGGTGGTTGCGACGAGGATTGGCGGAACGGTCGAGGCGCTAGGCGGTGAGCATCCCTATTTTGCGGAGCCCGGTAACCCGACGTCGATCGCCGCTGTCGTCAATCAGGCATTGAGCGATCCCCATCTTAAGGCCACCGGCAGAGCCGGCCACGCGCGTTTCGAGCGCAACTTTTCAGCCTATCGAATGGCTGATGAGACTGGCGCCGTCTACGAGCGGTTCCTCACCCAACATGCAGATCAAAAACAAAGGGATACCGAGATGCGAAAAACGCGGCTGGGCTTCATCGGCGTGGGCGGCATCGCCCATCGGCACCTGGATATCCTAGCCGGCTTCGACGATGTCGACCTCGTCGCCTTTGCCGATCCGGACCTTCCCCGTGCGGATGCAGCGGCAATGCGTTTTGGCGCCCGCTCTTTCGGCCATCACCGCGAAATGCTCGACGCGCAACGGCTCGACGCGGTCTACATCTGCATTCCGCCTTTTGCCCATGGCGAGCCGGAACGGGACCTCATTGACCGCAACACTCCATTCTTTGTCGAAAAGCCTGTGACGCTCGAACTGGCGCTGGCGGAAGAGATCGCAGCGGGCGTGTCGAAGGCCAGCCTGGTCACTGGCGTTGGCTATCACTGGCGTTATCTCGATATCGTCGATGAGGCCCGAAGCCTGCTGGCGGATAATCCAGCGCAACTGCTGTCGGGATACTGGCTGGATTCCACACCGCCTCCGCAGTGGTGGTGGAAGAAGGATCAATCCGGCGGCCAGATGGTTGAGCAGGCGACGCATCTCCTTGATCTCGCGCGCTTCCTCGTGGGGGAAGTCACCGACGTATATGGCCGGGCGGGATACACGGAAAGGGTGGAGTTTCCCGGCCTCGATGTGCCGACGGTCACGACCGCTAGCCTGACCTTTGAAACGGGCGTAGTTGCCAATATCGCCGCGAGCTGCCTTCTCGGCTGGAGCCACCGCGTCGGCCTGCACATTTTCGCCGACCGACTGGCGATAGAATTGACCGATCGCGACATCATGGTGGATGTTGGAAGAGGACGCCCAGTGCGTTGTGCCGATGGCGATCCGGTATGGCGCGAAGACCGCGATTTCATCGACGCCGTCCGTGGTGGTGAAAACCGCATCCGCTGCCCGTATGGTGATGCTCTCATCACCCACCGGCTGGCGGTGGCCGTCGTATCTTCGGCACGCAGCGGGAAGCCGATACACCTTGACTCCCCGGTTCTAAAGCGGCGCGAGCTATCGCCCTTGCTGGCACAACCACGTGCCGAGATCTCTCAAGAACTGCAGCCTGGGCACCGCAAAATTCGCTCGCTCGGCATCGAGGCGCCGGGCCGAGCCTATTTCTTCGAATACGAGGAAGGCCCGCCTGCCGATGGGCATGTGCGGCTCGACACGCTCTATACCGGTCTTTCCGCCGGGACGGAGCTGACGTTCCTAAAGAACACCAACCCCTATTTCCGCGCGCGCTTTGATGGCGAACGCGGCGTCTTCATCGAAAACGAGCCGGATCTTAGCTATCCCGTGCCTTTCCTCGGTTACATGGAGGTCGCACGCGTTTCGCAATCCCGCGTGCCCGGCTTTGCCGATGGCGAGGTGCTCGCAGCAAGCTACGGGCACAAAAGTGGGCACACTGCCGCCCCCTTTCACGATCTTCTTGTCAGTATGCCGCCGGAACTCGATCCGCTGCTCGGCGTCTTTGTCGCGCAGATGGGACCGATCGCTGCCAACGGCATCCTCCATGCCGACGCGGAAGCACTTGGCGCAACCGTGCCCGCACTCGGCGCCGGCGTCTGCGGGCGGACGGTAATCGTCCTCGGTGCAGGGACCGTTGGCTTAATGACGGCGCTTTTTGCCCGTTCGCTCGGCGCGTCGGACATTCTGATCGCAGATCCCTCCGAATTTCGCCGCGGCAAGGCGGAGGCGATGGGATTGATGGCGATGGACGAGGATCAAGCCTGGCAGCATGCCAAGGCGCGCTGGCACGACGGCGTCATGGGACGCGGCGCGGATGTGGCGTTCCAGACGCGAGCTCATGCAGCTAGCCTTCACACGGCGCTCAAGGCCTTGCGCCCACAGGGCACCGTGATCGATCTTGCCTTTTACCAGGACGGCGCCAACTCTTTGCGGCTGGGAGAAGAATTCCATCACAACGGCCTGAACATCCGTTGCGCGCAAATCAACCGCGTTCCCCGCGGGCTTGCGCCACGGTGGGACCGTCGACGGCTGGCACGCGTGACGCTCGACCTCTTAAAAACGGAGGGTGCGACGATCCGAGAGCACATGATCACTCACATCGTGCCTATGGACGAAGCGCCTGCCTTCCTCGCCGATCTGATCGAGAACCGGCCGGAATTCCTCCAGGTTATATTCAAGGCCGGCGAATGACGATTGAACCAGCGCCTCTGCGGATCCTCTTCGTCTTCGCCTGGCTGGTCGTCGGGGGCGAGGAAACGGAAGTCCGGCTACTTGCCAAGAATCTCGACCGCCGTCGCTATCGCCTCGACGTCGTGGCCTGCTTCCGAAAACCCGGCATGCCGGAGCAAACACACCGGCAGCTTCGAGGGCTGGGGATCGATGTCGATACGACGCCTTACGAATTGTCCTTCGAGGATACGGTAAAATATCTCGCCGGGAAAATCTCAGGTTACGACATTGTCGTTTCCTGCCAGAACGTAGCGGACATCTATCCGGCATTGGAGCGACTGCATCGTCGCCCGCCCCTCATTGAACATGGCGGGCTGGTCTCAGAGGCTTTGGCCGGCCCAAAACATCTGACGGCGCGTTATGTGGGCGTCTGCCGCTCGATCCGCGACGCGGCCGCGTCGCGAATGCCCGGGCGCGACCATCATGCCCTGGAAATCCCCTCTATGACCGATCTTTCTGCCTTCGACCCGTCACACCGCGACCGGGCGCGAGCGGGTCTCGGGATCGCGACAGATGAGGTTCTGATCGGTTGGGTCGGCCGGCTCGATCCCAAAAAGAATGTCGAGGACTTTATTGAGGCCGCCGCACTGGTTCATGCCACCACCAAAAGTGCACGGTTCGTTATTGTCGGCGGGCCGGACGCCTTCCTGCCGGAATATGCTGTGCAGCTCAAAGCCCTGGCCGCCCGGCGCGGGCTCGATGGTATGCTTCAGTTTCTCGGCGACCGGAACGATATCCCGTCCCTGCTCGCCGCATTTGATATATTCGTCTGGCTGTCATCCGGCGAAGGCATGCCGCACGTTATCGCGGAGGCCGGGGCGGCCTCCCTCCCGGTGATTGCGACCCCTGATAACGGTGCTATGCAGCAGATCGATGACGGGCTGTCCGGTGTCTTCGTGCCCCCTCGCAGTCCAGGCGTCGTTGCGAAAAATATCGTCGCGCTTATCGAGTCCCCTGCGCGCCGTCACGCACTCGGCACCGCCCTGCGACGGAAGGTCGAGATGGACTACTCCGTCGAGGCAGTGCTGCCGCAGTGGGAGCGGCTTCTGGCAGATGTCCATCGAGAGCGAAAGGCAGCGCGGCCTACAGGTCTGTTCCAATCATTCCTGCAAGGCGGTTTCGAATGTTCGAGCCATCGGCTCCGGCCAAAAATCGGTGAGACGCAGGGCGATCGACTCGACTTGATCGCCGCGACTGGTCACGATCACCATGCCGAGACCGACTATCGCCAACTTCAAGGCTTTGGTATCAGCACCGTGCGCGATGGCTTCCGATGGCACCTGATTGAAAAAGCTGGCCGATACGACTGGTCGAGCATTCGTCCGATGCTCCAGGCGGCCGAGGCAACAAAGACCCAAGTTGTCTGGGATCTCCTGCATTATGGCTGGCCGGACGATCTCGACATCTGGTCGCCTCGCTTCGTCGATCGCTTCGCGCGGTTTGCACGTGCATGCGCCGAGTTGGTCCGCGAGGAGAGCGACGGCATTCCGTTTTATTGCCCTGTCAACGAGATCTCGTTTTTCTCATGGGGCGGTGGTGACGTCGGCTATTTGAACCCGTTTGCCTATGGGCGCGGATTCGAACTCAAGGTGCAGATGGCACGCGCCGCCATCGCAGCGATGGATGCCATTATCGCCGTGGATGCCCGGGCCCGCTTCGTCCATTGCGAGCCGGTGATCAATGTCGTCGCGGATCCGTCGCGTCCTCACGATGCGCGTACCGCCGAAGGACATCGCCAATCGCAATTCCAGGCCTGGGACCTGATTGGCGGAAGGATGTGGCCACAGATCGGAGGCGGCGAACGCTATCTTGATATTCTCGGTGTGAATTATTATTCCAATAATCAGTGGATTCACGGCGGTCGGCCGATCGACCTTGATCATCCGCTTTATAAACCCCTCAGCCAAATTCTGGTCGAGACGTTCGCGCGCTACGGCAAGCCAATGCTTATTGCCGAGACCGGCATTGAGGATGATCGGCGCGCATCCTGGTTTGACTATGTTGCCGACCAGGCTCTGGATGCGATCCGGTCGGGGGTGCCCTTGGAAGGTTTGTGCCTCTATCCGATCGTCAATCATCCTGGTTGGGATGACGATCGGCCTTGCGCAAACGGCCTCCTCTCCGCCGATGTCCCTCCAGGAGGACGGGCGCCATTTGCTCCCCTGGGTGCTGCGATAAGCGAACGAGCAAAAGAGTTTGCAACCTTTGCACCCCATCATATTGGCGGCGCGGAAGCCGGCGAGACCTGAGCGCCGAAGATCGAAGCGCGCCAGGCCGCCTCATTCTGTGAACACGGCACTCCTCGACTGCATCTCAAAGAAAAGTTGGCTCCGGGAACCCTTGCCGCTTCGAGATGTTTGCCTTTCTCAACCACCAAGGAGATCATGACGATGACCGACGAAACGCGCCGCCCGACGCCACCCTATCCTGCCCAACAACAGGAGCCGCCGGGCCAGACAGCGGCCATGCAGCCCGTGCCCGACCATGGTGAGAAATCCTACAGGGGAAACGGAAAGCTCGAAGGCAAAACTGCTCTTATTACGGGTGCGGATTCGGGCATTGGCAAAGCTGTGGCAATCGCCTTTGCTCGAGAGGGCGCCGATGTGGTCATCTCGTATTTAAGCGAGGACGAGGACGCCAACGACACCGCAAAATGGGTAAAACAAGCAGGCCGCAAAGCCGTGGTCATCCCCGGCGACATCAAGTCGGAGGATCACTGCAAGATGCTCGTGCAGCGCACCGTCGATGAATTGGGCGGTATCGACATTTTGGTAAACAATGCCGCCTTTCAGCGCACTTATGCCGACATCGCCGATATCGATGCCGGAGAGTGGGACGAGACCTTTCGCACAAACATCTACGCACCGTTCTTTCTCGCAAAGGCGGCAATCCCACATATGGCGCGCGGCAGTGCCATCATCAACACCACGTCCATCCAGTCGCGCCAGCCGTCACCCGAGCTGCTAGCTTACGCCTCGACGAAAGGCGCCATTTCCAACTTTACGGCGGGACTTGCCGAGATGCTCGGTGAACGAGGCATTCGCGTCAATGCGGTCGCGCCCGGCCCCATCTGGACGCCGCTCATCCCTTCGACGATGCCGGCCAAAAAAGCTGCGAAGTTCGGAGGAAATACCCTGATCGGGCGGGCTGGACAGCCTGCGGAGCTTGCCGGCGCCTACGTGCTTCTCGCTTCGGATCTCGGCAGCTACATGACCGGAGCAATCATCCCGGTGACCGGCGGGGAAATCATGATCTGATCACAGCCGCAGACTATAGGAAAAGGCCGCCAACGATGACGGCCTTTTCTGCATGATCGTTTAGCCGGCTAGGCCGCCCTCTTGCCCTTGGCGTTTGCAGACGCCTGCGCAAGCTGGGTCAACTTCTTGTCCGTCGCTACTTCTTCGGCAAGGTTTGCCTGAAGCAGCGGAACCGCATCCTTGAGGCCGAGCTGGTTTGCCCAAGCGATGAGGGTGCCGTAGCGGGCGATCTCGTAGTGTTCGACGGCCTGAGCCGAAGAGATGAGACCGGCTTCAAGTGCCGGCGACCCCTTGAACTCCTCCATGATCTCTTCACCCTCGGCGATGATGCCCTGGATTGCCTCGCAGGTCTTGCCGCGTGCCGGCTTGCCTAAAAGCTCGAATACCTGATCCAGGCGTTCGATCTGCGCCTGAGTTTCGTCGCGGTGCTGCAGGAAACCTGCCTTGCCTTCCTCAGACTGGGCGGCGCGGGCCATTTTCGGCAGCGCCTTCAGGATCTGCTTTTCTGCGAAATAGATGTCCTTGAGCGTATCCAGGAAAAGGTCATCAAGGGTTTTCGTGGTGCTAGTCGCCATGGTTATTCCTCCTGTGGCATGGGCTTGCGCGGGGTTAAACGCCGCAGTTTTGATTGTTTCCTCTCCGAAATTAACCGGCGCTCCGTTGCCGGAGCGCCGTCTCTTTCCGGCCAAGGAAGAGAGGCCGATCAGCCAAACTGCCAGACATTCCGACGCCAGGGGGCGCCGGGCCGATCCGCAGGTGTGTAACCACGCGGGACCATCGTTGTTCCCTCAGACCTTGGCTTTTTCGCCGGCTTCGCGAAGTGAAAGGAACTTGGTTGTCACGGAGACAATGTTTTCATCAAGCCACTGTGCCATCGCCTTCTCTTCGGCAAGGTTTGCCTGGAGAGCAGCGCTGGCCGCTCCATAGCCGCCGGCTTCGGCGATGGTCAGCAGCGACTTGTACGCCGCCATTTCGAAATTCTCGAAGGCGAAGTTCGCGAACGCGTTCTTCAGGATTTCGTCTCCGGCCATGGTATGGCCCATCGCGGCCATCGACCCCGTCAGGGAAAGTGCCATGTCCTTAAGCGACGAGTGGTCTTCGTTCAGACTGTCGAGCACCTCTTTGATACGGACGATCTGGCCCTCGGTCTCTCGAATATGTTGGTCGAGCTTTGCTGCAATCTCCGGATAATTCTCAATACGCGAGAGCTGAGGTTTCATGATCGAAAGCGCCTGGTTTTCCATGGCGTGGGCATTCTTAAGGCCAGTGATAAAAATTTCTCGGGTTTCGTTCTCGGACATCGAAAATCTCCTTGTTGACCGGCTCGAACTTCGCACGCCCGGCGATGTTCCAAACTTTTCGGCAGAGTGACCAGCGGCGCCGTCTTTCCGATCGAGTGGCCCAGGCTCTGGACCGACAAGGCTCTCACGCTAGTTTCTTTTGTCGAACACGCGAAAACGAGCGCAAGACGTGCAACTTTCTGCCGAGGGAGCAGGGCCTAGATGATCCTGGAAGACCTTTACCGCTTGCTGAAAAGCGGACACGTACAGGCTCAGGGCATCGTCGACACGATGACCCAGCCGATTGTCGTACTGGACCACAATCTCTGCGTGACCAATACCAACAACGCGTTCGTCCGGACTTTCGAGGTCGAACGGGATGACATCCTGGGCCAAAGCTTTTTTGCTCTCGGCAACGGTCAATGGGAAATAGCCGAGCTCCACCAACTGATCGCGTCGGTGATCCCAAAAGCCGCCGCCGTTATCGGCTTTGAAGTGACACATGACTTTCCTGCAATCGGGCAGCGGACGTTTCTTGTCGATGCGCGCCGTCTCATCCATCCCGACAATAACAGCAGCAACATCCTCATTCTCTTCAATGACGTCACCGAGAGCCGGCGCCAGGACGCGGAGAGAGATTTCGTCGTTGCGGAGACACGCCACCGCCTGAAGAACCTGCTTGCGGTGACGCGCTCGATCGCCATGCAGACGCAAACCGAGGATCGCACTGCCGCCGAGTATCGCGACATCTTCCTCGGACGGTTTGAGGTCACGCTTCGTGCGCAGGAAATGGCAACTACCGACCAGACTATTGATTTTGAAGTACTGCTGCGGCAATCGGTCGGCGAGCCCGGCCTTGACCGTCTTCATTGCGATGGCCCTGCGGTGACCCTTGCCAGTTCCAAGGTTCTTGCGTTCGGCATGATATTCCATGAGCTCGGCACCAACGCCGTGAAGTACGGCGCCTTGTCCGTTCCTGATGGGCAGATCCACGTTACGTGGGCACTCGAGACTGGTCCGAGGGGCCGGGCATATCTTATCTGCGAGTGGCAGGAAAAGAACGGCTTACCTGTCACCCCGCCTAAACGGCGCGGCTACGGCACCGACCTGATCGAGGGGACATCCGCTCATCTCGGCGGAAAGGCGGAACTAAAATACGATCCGAATGGTTTGGCGGCCACAATCAAAATCCCGTTGTGAGGACAAATGGACGATCCTGCGGAAATCGATGTTGAAGGCAGACGATGCGTTCTGGTGGTAGAAGACGAGGTGCTGATTGCAATGGAACTCACGGCGGCCTTGATCGACGGAGGGTTCAGGGTGTTGGGGCCGGCTGCATCGGTCGATCATGCTCTTGATCTGGTCAGCGAGGAGCGTCCCCACGCAGCAGTCCTGGATTTCAATCTCGTTGGCGAGAAAGTCACGCCCGTCGCTCTTCAGTTGAAAGCGTTGGGTGTTCCATTCATCCTCGCCAGCGCGGTCCAGGCCTCTGAGCTTGCAGCCCACCCGGTGCTTGCCGGTGTCGCCAATATGGGAAAGCCGACGGACCTGAAACGGCTTATCGACGCGCTGAGGGGGTTTAAGGCCTGACCGCTTTTAGCGAACCGAATGCCGCCGAGCATCCCAGCATCTGTGCACCGTGCGTGACGCTGCTCAAGCAAAGACGCCTGCTGCAATGGCCGCGTCGATAAAGCGGCTTCGCGCAGTCTCTGCACTACCATGCTGAACGAGCGCCTTAAGACAGCGAAGCTTTGCTTCGCCGTAGATCTCGCTTTGGCATTCGGGCCAGCGATGGGCAAGCGCCTCGAGCGCGGCTTCTGGTCCATCCACCCGCTCCCGGTAGCCGTTGCCTATCCTCACGAAAACCGGTGCCAACCATGTCACCCTGAAATCTCCTTCGATCACCTTGTCCATGCCACTCTCCTTCCGATACCGGCTCCCCTGCCCGTTGCGCGCGTGCGCCGATGTCATTGGCGCGTCCTTAGCCTCGCGTCAGTCTCGATCGGCGCGGCTGCGAGGTGGAAACCCGGCCGCACGTCCTTGAACCAGACAGAATGTGGCCAAACCTTGCGCGCGATCGTGCGCTCGCCGGTCGTTATTCGCGCCACCGCATTTCGCCCTGGTCGTGTCGAGGTGACCGGCGACTACTCTCTAATCCGCCGCGATGCGTTGGCCTGGCGCTTAGCATTAGCGGATCTTCTCGGTACCGCTGGGCGTCGTGACCATGGTCGGACCGCCGCCATTGCCTTGAGGCGTCGGATCGCGATCGGTCGCTTCAGGCGGCTGGCTGCCGCCCCCAGCCGGGTTGTTGTCGAACGTTCCGGCGCCATGGGGCTGGGCGTTGATTGGATCGGGGACCGTCGATGCCGTGGGTTTCGTATCGGTGTCGATGCTTTCTCCCCAGATCTCAGCCGCGCCCCAGGCAACCATCGCCAGCAGGAGTGCACTGACGAGCACCGCAAGCACAGGCTTGCCGTATTGCCCCTGTCGCGCGTCCGTCGCGTTCTCGGTTACTTGTTCGGGCTGGCGCTTCGGCTGGTGGTTCGAATTCGTCATCATAAAAACTCCCTAGGGGTGGACCGCACCAACCGTGGCCCGTTGCGGAAGTTCCAAACTTTTCGCCGAAGGGCAGCGCGATTGCGCAAAAATCTCCGGAACATTTGCCGCGCGCTGAGGTTGGAGACGGCAATTCCTCTGATGGAGACCTCGATGAAAATCGTTCTCGCCCCCCTTCTAGTCTGCTTGACTGCATTTTCCGCCATGGCAGCAGACGACGCTGCCAAGCAGCACGCCACCGACTTCGCGGCGAAGGCCGCCATGTCGAACATGTTCGAGATCGAAGCCGCAAAGATCGAGATTGCGAGCGGAAAGGCTGACGACGCCAAACAGTTCGCGCAGGACATGATCAGGGATCACGGCAAGGCCGGGCCCGTCCTAAACAATGCCGCGAAACAGGACGGCATCGAACTGCCCGCCGCTCTTGACGCAGAGTATACTTCGAAGCTGGCCGCCCTCCGGCAAAGCGACGCCGCCAATCTCGATCAGGCCTATCTTTCCACTCAAGTGACCGCACATGAAGAAGCAGTGAACCTCTTCGACCGCTATTCAAAGCAGGGGCCGGATGGCCAACTCAAGCGCACGGCTGCAAAGATCCTGCCAGACCTTCGTATGCATTTGACGCGAATCCGCGGCCTGACATTGAAATGACGGTGGGGGTGATGCGGACGCTGGGTATTTTCATCAACGTAGCGCCATTGTCATACCAATACTATTGCCGCGACCATTGCGAAGGCTGAAACGAGGCCAAGCGCAGTCAGCCCGAGCTTGACGACTTCGGAGCCCTTCCGTGTTTCTTCATGCCGGGCTTCATATCTGGTATCGAGTATCACAGCAACAAGACCCGCTCCCATCCAGCACATGAGCGTCAGCGTCCCGAAAAGCATCGCCCACTCAGTTCCATTCATCGCCATTCTCCTGGTTTTCAAAGAGCCAACCTCACGGCTCTTCCAATGTTCCAACCCTCTTTGGAACCGCTGGGAACATTTGTCGCTGCGGCATGTTGGTTGGTTCAAACCCGATCAAGGAAACGTACGATGGCAAACGATCGGGAGCCCGGCGGCTAGCTTTCGCCAATGAAAACGGAGGGCGCGCCGGATGGACGATGGCAGAAAGCCGAAGCGGAATCGCAGGCGGACAGTCCACAACCTCAGCTGGCGATAAGTAGATGAGTACGGCCGTGCTCGCGGCAGGGTAACCCGGGTCAGGTTGGTGGTAGATCGCGTGGATGCGGTCGGCCCGGTTCAATCAAGACAGTTGAATTATTGCGTCTAGTTTCATAACCCCGCCATGCCTGCTACCACACTCGTCTGTCTGCGGACATACCATCCATATACCAGCCCGTCACAATGGGGCAGAGGAGCGAGGATTTGGAAAATTTGGCCATCGAGCTCTTTGCAGGAAAGCGCGTACTGATCGTCGAAGACGAATATTTTCTGGCGGATGAGACACGCCGGAAGCTTGAGAAAGCTGGTGCCACAGTTATCGGCCCGGTCGCTGGTGTGACTGCCGCTCTGGATCTTGTCGAGAATGAGGAGATCGACGCAGCAATCCTGGATGTTCACCTGGAAGGCGATTTCGTATTTCCGGTCGCTGACGAGCTTGAGCGCCGCGATATCCCATTTGTCTTCGCCACAGCCTTCGACCCGTCGGTAATTCCGACGAGGTTCACAGGCTTTGCGCTTTGCGCAAAGCCGACCGAATTGGGAAAGATCGCGGAAGCTTTGTTCGGCCAGAGGCCCGCCGAATACCACTAGATCATTCGCTGTCGAGGGCCTTTGTCAGATGAGAGCGAGCCCGGTTGACCCGGCTCTTGATTGTCCCGATCGGAACGCCGCACCGATCTGCAGCGTCCTCGTAGCTGACACCCTGAACAAATATGAGGACGATGGCGGTTCGATAGTTAATGGGCAAGGACGATATCGCAACCTCTAGCTCGCGGCCGCGCAATTCCCAGATCTGCGAGGGCGGCGACGACGCCCAAGCGGCGGAATCTTCGATCCCACCGACCTGTTCTCGTTTGGATATTTTGAATTTGGTGCAGAATGTATTGCGCATGATCGTAAACAGCCAGGAGCGCAGCTGAGTGCCGCGCTGATAATTCCCGGAATGCGCGATCGCCTTGGCAAGCGTTTCCTGAACAAGATCATCGATGTCGCTCGACGAATGATTGAAGCGTTTGGCGAAAGATCTAAGAGCCGGCATATTTTCAAGCAGTTCGGCGTCCGTAAAACCTGGACGATCATCAATGGACATTGGGGGTTCTCCTCTGATGAGTGAACTTCGCCTCACCTGTTCCGTTCCACTCGGATCGCTGATTCTTATAGCCACGCCCCACGCTTTGCCGACGACGCGATCCGAACCCTGAATTGGCGAAGTTACATCGTCAGTCTGGTCGCATGGCGCGCTGCCCTCGGCATCGTTTCGGTGTCTGGCAATATGGCGGCTTTCTTGACGAGCGCGCATCAGTAGGTACGCAGCTTTCCTTGCACGCGACCACTGCGCGATACGAGCCGGCGCCTTCCCAAAGTTGTCAGGCAACCGAACTTCAGTCGGCTTGGACCGCCCGGAACTTGCGCACTCTTGCATTTGATCCGCAGGTTTTGTCCGAGCACCATCGCCTGTGACCGCCACGAGAATGGTCCAGGAAAAGCCAGCCGCAATTTCGGCCTTGGCACGCGCGCACAGGACGGCGTTCGTCTCGCGACGTCAGCAACTCGGCCGCCAACACCGCGATACGATTGCTGATCGCATCCAAGTCTTTGGCGTCCGAGCGACGCCACTCGATGATGCCTCCAACCTGACCCAATGTTTGTTGCGATAGGCCACGTCTGGCCATGTCGGCAACAAGCTTGAGATCATTCGGACTAATTTGGCTTTCATCAAACTCGGACAGGAACAGTCGGCAAAGCGCCTCCCGCAGGTCCTTTGCGTGGCCGAGTTCTTTTTCAGCGTGGGACCGCGATCTGTTAGCCTTGGCCAGCAAGGCGTCGCGATCCTTCTCGTCAATCACATCGAGACGACAGGCCCAGGCCACGAGGTCATCGTAGCTTTTCAGGAAATCCGGCCCCCAACGTCCACCGCGACTATCGACCGTGTTGACGAAGTCGAGGGCCGGATGACCGCCAAGAAGGCTGATGTCATAGATCGTTTTTTGCGTGTCCATGACTTGAATATTGTTCTGCGGAACGATTTGAACAAGAGCCGGTTGTAACGAGATAAATAAATTTTACTCGTTACAATGATCGGAGCCCTCATGCTTACCGGCGTCAACAAAAATCAGCTGCGCTTTCTAATGCTATGCATAATCTGGGGAAGCACCTGGATCGGAACGAAGGCGGGCATCGAGGCCGTTCCGCCTCTCCTGTTTGCCGGCACGCGTTTCACCGCGGCCGGGATTTTGCTTCTTCTCTATACACTGGCCAAAGGCGAGACTGCGAGGTTCAAGGTGCAAGACGGCATTCGCTTCGTGGTCGTCAGCATCCTGATGATCACGCTCTGCTATGGCCCGCTGTTCTGGGGAATGCAATATATCGATTCCGGGACTGCCGCCGTTCTGGAAATGTCGCTCACCCCCATCGCGCTCCTGGTGTTCGCTCTCCTCCTCAACGAAGAGACGCTGGATGGCCGTCGCATCCTTGCGATCGCTCTGGGAGTCTGTGGACTGGTCGTCCTGTTCTGGCCGGCCTCCGCCTACGTAAGTCTGCCCGCTGCTGAAGCCTTCTCAGGCGCGAGCCTATGGGGCGGATTGGCGGTAGCATCAGCAGCCTTCACCTACGGCTACGGCTCGGTGCTGGCCCGTCCACTTCTACGAACCTATCCGGCCTTGTTCGTTTCAGGCGTGACAACCTTGGTCGGAGGCATCGCGCTGCTGATTGCAGCCGTGGCTTTCGAACCGGGGGCAGTTACCGCCCTCTCCGGCGACTGGGGGACAGTCGCCTGGCTCGGCTGGTTCTTCCTGGTGATCTTCGGCTCGCTGATCGGCTACACGACTTTCATGCGCCTGCTGAGGGATACTGGGGCCTCTCGCGCAGGCAGCTATGCCTTCGTGTCACCGGTGATCGCTGTAGCCCTTGGCGCCGCCGTCTTCGCTGAGCAGATCACCGCACTGGATGTGGTTGGCATGTTCGTGATGCTGAGTGGCGCCTATCTTGCCATGTCGGGAGTGCCGGCGACCGATGCAACCGCTCTCGAAAGTGAAGCTAATCGGAAACGGCCTCACGAAGATCTCGACAACGACCCAAAATGCCAAATCCCGCGCATTCATCAAACAAAACCAGCAATGCGTGGGCGACTATGGCGAGGCTGAAAATCGCGCCGGCGAGGGGGAGGTGGGAACAAAGCCGGCCACTCGAAGTTCGTGGGTGCGGCAGTAGCCGTTCGTTCAGTCATGGGAGGCTTCAGTGTCAAACGAGTTCACAGAAATCGATGGCAGGCCACGGCCGTCATCCGAGACATCATTGCAATCTGGGGATGCGACGTCGTCACCGCAACCTGCCGCGTCACTCGCGGGATTGAAGGAGAAGTTGGCTGATGACGTGACCGCCGCCAAGGACACCATAAAAGAAGGCGCCGATACCGCAGTCGAGAAGGTCAAAGAGGTGGTTTCCGATCAAGCGAACTTCACTGCCCGCCAGGTTGGCGGCGTGGCAACGGCGCTTGAGAAGGTTGGCGCTGAACTGGAAGCATCCGACCAACCGGAGGTCGGACGCTATGCCAGGCAGATCGGACGAAGCGTCCAGGGCTTCGCCACGCAGATGAAAGACAAAGACATCGGCGAAATCGCGGCGATGGCTGAAGAATTCGGCCGCAAGCAGCCGCTGGCATTTCTTGGGATTGCAGCGCTTGCGGGATTGACCGCGAGCAGGTTTTTGACTGCTTCCGCCAAGCGACCGCCAACACAAGCAACGAGGCGGACATCCTTGGCTACGCCCAGGGAGCCATCTGCAGCAGGAGGCTACACCAATGGCTAAATCTCCCGACAGTGTTCCCCTTTCAGAGCTGATTGGCGGTCTTGTTGCCGATGTCACGGGCCTGTTGCGCAAGGAAATCGATCTCGCAAAGACGGAGGCGTCCGAAAAGTTCTCGCAAGCGCTCAATGGCGTAGAAGTGGTTATTTTTGGGCTTGTCCTTGCAGTGGGCGCTGTAGGCGTCCTGTTGAGCGCCTTGGTTGCTGCGGTTGCGGCCTTCCTGGTCACTCAAGGTTTCACCGAAACAAGCGCCGGTGCGCTCGCCTCCCTTATCGTCGGCGTGGTCATCGCTCTCATCGCGTGGGCGATGGTCTCTCGAGGCCTCACGGCACTTCGTAGCAGCAACATGAAACTGGATCGAACCGCGACCTCGCTACGCCGCGACGTCGACGTTGTGAAGGAAAAGATCTAATGGAAACTTCAACCGAAAAAACATCCGCCGAACTTCAGCGAGAGATCGATCAGGATCGCCAGCGCATCGGAGATCGCATCGACGCCATTCAGGAACGGATGTCGCCAGGCCAGTTGGTCGATGAGGTCCTTGCCTATGCAAAGGGCAGCGGCGGGGAGAGTATGTTAGCAACCTCGGCCAAGCGCTGAAGGCAAATCCACTGCCCGTCGCGTTGATGGGCGTGAGCCTTGCGTGGCTGATGGCCAAGGGGACCTCCGCAAGCCCGCCTGCCAGCCATCAGCCCGAACCTGAATATCCGCTTTATCCAGCCAACGGCGCGGTCCGCCGTCTTGGCCCCCCGGAGACCGAAAACGGAACTCGCTACAGTCATTTCGCAGACAGCTCTGGCAAGAGGCTTAAGGCGCTGACGGATGAAACCGGCCATCGTGCGGGTCACTTCGTCGATGAGGCAGGTAAGACATATCGCGGGTTTGCGGATGCCACCGGCAGACACGTCGATCAGATCACCGACGAGACGGGTGCAATGTTCGACGCGGCAACTGGCTGGGCGGCGGAGAGATGGGAGCAGGCAAAAAGCGCTGCAGGCGAGATGAGTGCGCGTGCGTCGGCGGCCGCGAGTTCGCTGTCTACCCAATCGTCTTCAGCGGCGACAAGTCTCCAAGAGCAAACCGGCAAGCTCAACCAGATAATCCTCACGCAGTTCCGCGATCAGCCGCTGGTTGGGGGCGCTCTGGCTTTCGCCGTCGGAGCCGCTATCGGCGCAGCGTTGCCGCACACCGACACTGAAGACGAGTTGCTCGGCGAGGTTTCCGATTCCACAACAGACAAGCTTAGCGCTCGGGCACTGGACGTGGTCGAACAAAGCAAAGAAGTGGCGACTGACCTCTACGAAAAGGCCGCTTCGGTGGCGTCAGATGCCCACGACGCCGTTAAGGAGCGAGTCGCAACTGAGGTCAACGCGTTCAAGGCGGATACTCAAGGCAGTGATCGCCAATCGAATTGAAAATGGAATCAGCGACGCGCGAAATCGCTACAGTGCTGTGCGAGTCGAGTTCATTCCAATTCTATCATCGTAACAAGAAAGGCCGGGGTGACCGCGCCGACCTTTCTCACATCGCCGCGCGCTTACCTGCTTTCAATGCGCCAGTGTACTGATGTTTCCGAAGGTTAACGACGCACCAGGGGTACTTGATCGCCAAGGTCGTTGCGGATAGTCGTAGCAGCAACCCCTGCCTGCCCCATGGCGTGGCTGATCTGGTCAAGACCGGCGACCACGTCTCCTGCGGCGTAAAATCCTGGCACTGTGGTCCTCTGGTGACCATCGACGGTAACACACCCTTCTTCCGATAGCCTTGCGCCAACTTGTGATGCCAGTTCCGAACATATGTCAGATCCGAGAGCCGCATATAAGGAAGCGAATGAATAGGTTTCCGTGGGCGTCGTGATGAGGATCACATCATTGCCCAGATAGGTCGAGGCTATGGGGCCGACCTCCATTCTTATTCCGAGATGGGTCAAGGACGACGTCTCGACTTCGGACAGCTCATGTACGCCCTCGGGCGATATCAGAGTGAGATCCTTCGTGTAACTTCGAAGGAAAACGGCTTCCTTGAACCCTTTCGTTCCAGTTCCGAGAACACCAACGGGCTTGTCTGTCACCTCAAAACCGTCACAGACGGGGCAGTAGCGCAGAAGGCCATGAGCCACAGCTTCATCATGAGTTGCCTGTGGCATCGCAGGCGGTCGGTTGACGACTCCGGTAGCCAAGAGTACGGCCCGAGAGCGGATGCTGCCGTTCTCGAATTCTGCCACGAACAGGTTGTCGACTCTATGCAGCTTCCTGATCTTGCGGCATCGAATTGCTGCCCCGTAGCGCTGAGCCTGGGCATTCATCCTCGCCAGCAGCTCAGTGCCGCTGACGCCGCACGGGAATCCGGCGTGGTTGTGCGACATAGGGATGATGGAAGCCCGGCTTGAGTTATCGTGGAAGACCGTCACCGAAAGATGGTAGCGCGCCAGATAAATCGCCGCGGTGAGGCCAGCCGGACCGCCCCCGATGACCAAGCAGTCTTTTACTTCGTCTTCAAATGCGATGGTCATCATTCCATTCTCATTCTATTGGCCCCGACGGGATTACTCGAATTTTGGACGTCATTGCCAACCTCGGGAAACGACGATGGTTCCATTCTCCGCTCACACTATTCGCGATGCCGTTGACATCCACGCGATGCTGTCGAGGACAACCCTCAGCGCCATCTCGTTGGTTTCATACCGCGGATGGATTTCCGGCGCTTTTGTATCGGCTGAAGCGATCAAGATTCCCGGGAACAAATGGGCGGACAACAGGTTGGGCGACAATGAGCCACGTCCCCTCAGCTTACTGGGCTCAGTTCACGGAAAGTTATCGAATAACGCAGCTCGGCGACTGGCAGGATAGAATGCTCCCACAGGATTCTGGCTTCGCCCGCCATCACATAGGCCGATCGCGGTTCGAGCGTGATCGAGCTACGCTGCCACTTGCTGCCCTGCCGCCGTCTTAGCCGGAAAGTGCATGCAGATAGCAGCGAGACTCCGACGACCCGACCGAAGACGAATTTATCCCTGTGCCAGCCGATCGGAGCTCCGGGACTATATTGGGTTACCAAAGTCTGTTCCAACCGATCGGGGTCAATGCCAGCAAATGCAGATACGCTTTTGCGAAGCGGCAAAAGAAATAGCGGAATATCTTCGCTCTTTCGGACACGCTGTGTATCGAAGTCGTATTTCCAGCCGTAGGAGACCGTCCTGCGTTTGCCTTCGAATCCGTGGAAATCGAAAGCCTTGAACGGCAGCTGTAGCATCTCTTCCAGGATGGACTGCTGCAGATCGTCGGGGACCACATCCGGCGAATAGCGAAATCCGTCGGGCAGGGTCGGTTGGACTGCACCAAAGAGGTCATGCTGTTTCATCGTGCTCATGTAAAGTTCTCGTATTTGCCTACCGCCGCTGTGACCTCACGAATTTTAGCGTCGCGATGTCGCTGACAGTGGTTCACACAACGATCCAGATCTTCCGACGGCGGAATCGAGCATGCTCCGGACTCAAGGAACGCCGGGCGGCGTAGTGTGTTCCTCGTAGTGGAGAGGCGTGGTCCGCCTGCGCCCTCCGAAGAATGTCCATGGTTCATTTAAAAGCCGCGCGCGATCAACGGATGGCGCATCGCAATTGGGTGACCGGTCCGGAACAATCCGGGCCGCTCAGAGTTCGCGCGACATGCCCTACGTGATCGAACTTCTTCTTCCAGTCCCGCGCGAGCGCCCTAGCTTGGTGAGCCTTGACACTGTCCGTGATGAACTCACCGAAAAATTTGGCGGCGTCACCTTATATGTGAATTCACCCGCGGAAGGCTTGTGGGAAGTTGATGGAATGGTTGAGCATGACGTCATCGTTGTTGCCGAAGTCATGACTGAAAGTCTCGACCTAACTTGGTGGGCGGCATACCGAAAACAGCTTGAGGCTCGTTTCGATCAGGAGGAAATCGTGATCCGAGCCACGCAAGTCCAGCGTCTTTGAATCCATGTCCCGCGGGAGGCCCATGATCTTGAAACGCATTTAACGATTTAAGCATCAGTCCAACCGATCTGGTGGCTGCTCGGCGGTTTAATTCCTCCCTCGCAGCAGTTCCTCGGTTTCATACAGGCCATCGCTGGAACGCTCGCCTGGTCCGCGCCACGCTGAGGCTGCACTGCGCAATGCCCGACCTGCGACGATGGCGCACCAAAATTTCTCGCCATTTCAACCTAAGCGAGGTCGGTGTCCGGGCTTGATTTCGTAGAGGGCGGCAGCATGACAGCGATGACGCGGTATTTACGCGACTGTCATCACATAACAAGTAGCGATCTTGAGAGGGGCCATCAGGCCGATGCGTCGATCATCTGTAAAAGCCGCTTGGCGTTCTTGATCGAATAGCCATCGCGATCGTTGTTGAAATAGGCCCACACGATCTTAGCGCCAGACAGCTTGATTCGCTCCACCCACACCGTCAATTCGGCATCGCTGTAGTCATGGCGGTACCATTGTTTGATCCCATGGAAGCGGATGTAGATGTCGTCGGCTGTCCGAACAAGCTCATCCGGCAACCGGGGACCACTGCATGAACAGAAGATCGCGCCTGCAGCTTTAAACGCACTATAAACATCCTCATTCCACCAGCTCTTGTGACGGAATTCGACGACGTTCTTGCGACGGGGATCCAGCTGCGACAAGATCATTTGCAACATGTCTGGGGAGTAGCGCACGCTCGGTGGAAGCTGAAACAGAAAACATCCCATCTGCACTCCAAGAACGTCTGCGATGTATCCGAAATCCTCAATGAGGGCGTGGGTATCTTCGAAGCGTTTGATATGCGTGATGAGCTCGCACACCTTGATTGTATAGACGAAGCTCGGCTCGGCCTGACGTTTCCATGTCTTGACAGTTGCCGCCGTCGGCCAGGAATAGAATGGGGCATTGAGCTCGACGGTCTTGAAATTGTCCTGGTAGATCGAAAACAATTGATTGGAGGGAGCGTCGGTCGGGTAAAAATGGCCCTTCCAGTGCCAGTAATACCACCCGGAGCAGCCAATATGGACCCGCCAGGCTACATTGTCACCGGAGGTGATCACAGTCAGCGGATCGCTCGCCAGACGGGCTAGATGCATTTTAGCGGCGCGCACAATGTTGGCATCGCGCTGTTTTTGGCGGCGCTCGGCGCGCCGTGCCCGCCGACTTTCAATCTCTTCAGCAGTGCGCTTTATCATTTGGTATCCGTGCGAAGCGCTTCGGCGCAAGACAATGGGAAAATCTGATCAAATCCTCGACATTTTTGCACGACCCAAGCGGTCCGGATCATCCTGTATCAACATTGTTATTTGATGTCGTAACGCAGCCGCCGCATCGGTGTTCAAAATGGGTGTTGACTCGTTCATGCGCATTCGAGCGCTGGAATAGCCTGGCGGAGCGCTAGCTTTTGAATCGGAGCGCCTCGACGAGCAGCGCGAACGCAGCCGTATGCTGGCGTCGGCTCGGGTAATAGAGATTATAGCCGGAGAACGGCTGACACCAATCGTCAAGAACTATAGGCGAGCGCCAAGCCGTCCAAGGCAGCGGCTCCAGCATTTCGCCGTCGTTAATGATCAAAGGGCCGTTCACCCTGACCTGGAGTTCTTCCCCGTCGCGTTCGAGCTCCCAGGCATAAAGCCCTCCGCCGGTAGTCTGCCGATAGCTTACGCCCCGATGCTCACCGAGATTGCGAGGGTTTGCAGGATTTTGCGCTTCGCGAAATAGGATGGCGATCCGACAACGGCGCCAACGCGGATACCCGCGTCGAACCGGCTGCCCAGACCGTTGCAAACCTCACCCTTCGGCGGGCCCAAACGCAACCTTGGCGACGATGCCTTCAAGGTCATGTCTGATCGCCAATATCGCCCTTGCGGCAGATCACGGCACCTGCGGCGAGTTCCACTGGATGGTCGGGTGTCGCCACGGTGACCCGCCCCTCGACAATGAAGAACATCGGTGCCGGAAACTTCATTGGCGAGATGGCGCTAATCAATGGCGAACCGCGCTCCGCAGCAACCGAGGTATCGCAGCTGCCGCTCTACGCCGTGGATTTCCAGATGTTGTCGAACAGTAGTCCGGAGATCGCGGAGACCCATCCGCAAGACGGCGCTGGAGCGGCGGGGCGGGCCGCCGAAGGAAATCCAAGCCTGGTGGCTGCGGCCTGGGTTACGCATTGACCGACTCATAGCGCAGGATAACTGCGCGGGCGGAGAGCGTCGGCCGGCTCATGATGCTCCCTGCGAGATTAATCTTCAGCCCCGTATGCTGGACTTCGTCGAGGTAAGACAGGGGGCGAAGGAATGATCAAGGCGTCCCGCCCGAAACCGGTTGTTCTCCGATCCGACGACAGTAGGAACTTTCATGTCGCGGCCGTGTTGTCGTTACGGCGCTGGCAGATCTGCCGCGTAACACCAAACTATTGGAGCTGACTGATGAGTGATACGGAGCAACCGGACCAACAGACGCCTCCTACCCCGGGGTGCCCAGCTCCCGCCGCGACACCAACCTCAACCGGGCCGATCTCGTCCACACCAGATGAGCCGACGGTAGAGGCGTCGGTAGACAGCGCGCCGGCATTATCAGCCGACAGCCAGACCCTGCAGGAGCGTCCAAAAACCAAAGGCGTGGCTGATATTGTCTTCCTCGTCGACGTTACCGGCAGCATGGAATCCTGCATCGACGCACTGCGGCGAAATATCGAAGCCTTTATTGACTCTTTGAGCCAAGGCGACCCGAACAACGCCGCCCCTGTCAAAGATTGGCGCGGCAAGGTTGTCGGCTATCGTGACATTGAGGCAGCCGAAGCCGAAGGCCTGCCATGGATCGTCGACAATGACTTCGTGCGCGATGCCAGCGCGCTCAAGGCGCAGCTTGGCACACTACAGGCAAACGGCGGCGGGGACGAGCCGGAGTCGCTTCTCGATGCTCTTTATAAGGTTGCCTCTATGGAGGCTGTGCCGAAGGGTTCTCAGACGGAGGATCCGGCGAAATGGCGCTATAGAAGCGATGCGGCGCGTGTTGTCATCGTGTTCACCGATGCTTCATTCAAGGAGACCATGAGCATTGCCGAGGCAAAGGGCGGTTCGTTGCAGGACGTGGCTAACCTTGTCATGGCCAACCGAATTATTCTCAGCCTCTTTGCCCCGAATTTCGAGGGCTACGATAGACTGAGCCAGATCGACAAGTCGGAATGGGAGGTGGTGGAATACGAAGGGCTGAACCCGCAGGAGGCGCTCCAGAAATTTACCTCCGACCCGGTTAACTTCCGTAACACCTTGAAGCAGTTGGCCGCCAGCGTATCCCGGTCGGCAGCGACCGTGGCGCTTTAGCCCGATTGTCCCGAAAGCCATGGCCAAGAAACTGAAAATCGGCGACCGCATCCGGCAGTATCGCGTCACGAAAGTCTTCGGACCGGGAATGATGGCTATTTCCTATGGAGCTGAGACTTCTACCGGTGAGAAGGTTTTTCTCAAGCAGTACAAGTCCCCTGCTCCGACGGTTGTCTGGTATAGGGATTTCATCGCTTATCAGAACGAGCTCGGTGCACGCGTCCGGAATGGCCGCGCTGCTCAATTTGCGGTGCGCCAGGTCGATGCATTCGAAGAGATCTGGGGCGGGCCTTGCTACTTTCAGGCATTCGAGTTCGTCGAGAATGGTGCAGACCTGCAGCAAAAGCTCGATGAGGAGCGGGAGCAGCATCGTCGCACCGAGGAGGCCGCAACTCGTGCCACGGTTTGGGCACGTCACCTCACATGGTCCAAGGTGTTCATGACGGGTATTGCGGCATTGCACGAATCCAAGGTCGTCCACGCAGATCTCAAGCCGGCGAACGCATATTTGATCACAGACCCGTCGATCAGCTCCGGCTACCAGCTTAAGCTGATCGATATGGACTTCTCCTTGTTGGCTGACCGCCGCGCGCCCTGGCACGGGCATCAGGGTTATGTTGGCACTGACAACTATCGATCTCCCGAACATATGACGCGCGGTGCTATTCCGGGACTGGCTTCGGATATTTTCACCTGCGGCCTGATGCTTTACGAACTTCTCGCCGGCCATCATCCGTACTGGACCGAGGACCAGGCTGATTATGCAAAGCTCGTGCAAAGCTATGCCGCCAAACCTCCGGCACTTGCCGGGTTGATGCCGGCACCTGCGAGCAATGCCGAGGTCAGTTCCGTCCTCCACCGATGCCTGTCTCCAGATCCAGCTGCGAGACCGACGGCCGCGGAAGTTCGGGCTGCTTTGAGTGGACGCGGCGCAGGCTCTGCCGTCTCCGGACAGAAAGCTCCTGCATCGACAACAAAAGGCATCACTCCTCCCGCTTCGGCAGAGCTGATCATCTCCGAGAGGATCGAATTGCTTGATGCGGACGGACGCTCGCTTCATATCGGGGTGATGACGGAACTTGGCAAACCCCTGTTGCGGCAGTTCGGGCCGGAAAGCGAGTTCTGGGATAATCGCCAATGTGTCCTGGAACGAAATCCTGCACGGCAATGGGTGGTATCTCCCGTGGCGGGTGCGACCAATGAAACACTCGTGAACGGCCTGACCCTGACAGCTCCCCGTCCGCTCAGGCAAGGTGATCGAATTGCGGTCGGCCGCCAAGCCAAAGGCATCGCCAAGATGCCCCTTACGGTGCGGGCGCTCAACAAATGACCTCGGCCGGCGGACGTGAAGTGCCCGAGTCCGATCCTCCCTGCGAGCAGCCGGCGCTAGCAGAGGCTCATCCGGTGATGACCGATGTGCCCAAAGATGAACCAGGAGCGCCGGGTCCTTCCAGTTCCCTCGGCGCGCTTGCCGCAGATGTTCCAGCTGCAGGACCCGAACCTCCTGCGCCGTTGGATGGAGAGCCTGCGTCCAGGTCGGAAAGCCTGCCGTCTGACCAGGATCTTTCAAAGGTGGCGGCCTTTGCTCCATTAGAAATCGTCGAGGTGAATGACCTTGATTGGAACGCTGTCCTCAACCGGGCCAGCCCGTCTTCCGTCCGCTCCGAAATTCGGTCGACGGTTGAAAGAATGGAGGGTCTGCTTGACCTTGCCGATGGGCCTGGCATGTTGTTCGACAAATTCCGCGCCGATCCCACCGACAAAGTCATCAAGATTTCTGACTTCGATGCCGAAATCCCGCTGTGGATCATCGGCGACTTGCATGGTGATCTTCTGGCGCTCGAGGCTGCACTTGCGGCAATGCGGCAGCCGGACCTGCAGCCCGGAGAAGGTCCACCTCGGATCCTGTTTCTTGGCGATCTCTTCGATGACGAGGGTTTTAGCCTCGAAATCCTTCTCCGCGTATTTGAACTGATCGTAGACGCGCCCGACCGCGTGTGCGCCATCGCCGGCAATCACGACGAAGCACTGTCTTACGATGGCGTCCGATTTTCCTCGAGCGTGACGCCATCGGACTTTGCCGACTTCCTCAACGCCAACCTCACCCACGAATGGATCGAGCGGGCCGGTAAGCTTGCCGTGCGCCTGTTTACGAACGCTCCGCGCGCACTCTTCTTTCCCGACGGATTGCTTGCCGCCCACGGAGGCTTTCCGCTGGTTGACTTGCATCCCGGCCTCGCTGAATCGGGGGATTGGAACAACCCGATGTCCCTGTCTGATTTTGTATGGACAAGGGCCCATCCGAAAGCCCGCAGGAAGCTGCCAAACCGCTTCTCCCGCGGGAGCCAGTTCGGCTACGAGGACTTCGCTGCTTTCTGCTCTTTGAGTTCCGGTCTCGGACGGCCCGTCACACATATGGTACGCGGCCATGATCACGTGGAAGAAAGGTATGCGAGCTTCCCCGCCTATCGGGCTAATCCGCTGCTCACGACCGTCGCCCTTTCGCGTCGGTTGAGCCGCGAGGCATTCGGGCCCTACGAGCGGGTTCCAACTATGGCGCGATATGTCGAAGGAGCCCTGCCGAGCGTGTATCGGTTGCACATTCCCGCGGAAATGATCCGTGCCTGTTATCCTCAGCCGGCCGCCGACAGCATCGACTATCCCCCGAGCCAGGAGCCTCAACCATGACAGGGGTCATCCTGCGTTGTCCAAACTGCGGCACCTCCACTGCGACTTCCGGTGAGTGCGAGGCCTGCCACGAGGCACAAGTCCGCTTCTACTGTACGAACCATAACCCGGGGCATTGGTTAGATGCACCCGCATGTCCGCAATGCGGCGCAAAGTTTGGCGATCCGCGTCCTGCGGCACCGTCGGTGCCCCCTCCCGTTCGCCCACGTCCCCGCGCGGAACCACCACCACCGCTGGATACGAGTCCCGGGCCATGGGGTCGGAGAGAGCGACGGAGGTCTGCCCGCCCTGAAGCGGAGACCGACCGCGCCTCAGCGGGCGACATCCGCACGACAAAAATGCTGGAGATGCTTCGAGCCCTCTCCCGCGCCGGTCGTATCACTCGAAGGTCAACCTATCCGGTTCCGGAAGCGCCACCTGCAAGGGCAGCAGCGGCGGGGTGCCTGATGCGCTTTATGCTCCTCGTGATGTTCCTGTTCATCATCTTGCCGCTGATATTTTCCCTGATAGGAGGCTCTCTACTTGGCGTACTCGACGGCTATTACTTCTGAGGATCGACGACCACGCACGCTCCAAGCGGCTGAGGCCGGATGTCCGCGCCACCCGATCTGTTTTTTTACCTTATACGTGCCGCTCCAGCCGCGGCCGTGCGGATGGCTAACACGATCCCGCCAATCCTTGCTCCACGAGAGCAGGAGCTGAGCGTCAAAGAGCTAAGGCCGTGATGATGCAGTTGACCGCATACGGAACCCGCGGTGGAGGCAGTAGCCTTAACTCATACGATGCCGTTTGCAACGGCAATTTCGACGACGACGAGCCGCTTCTGGACACCCGACATTAGCCGCATATGGATCAAGATTCGTCTGCAAAGATACTGCCTGCGGATCGCGCATCATGAGGCATGTTCATTTATAAGAATTCTGATATCTTCCGCGATCGAACGGGAGTGGGTGTTATGTTTACCGCAAGTTTGGTACCGGAAGCCTATTACTGGGCGCGTTCATCAAAGCACTTCGACGGGAAGCTCACCGTCGTGCAGGTCTCGACTGTCTTCGGGGAAGAGCCCAATTACTGGACACTTGCACTGCCTGGCACTGACCAGCACGCTATGCCGTCCGATTTTGAGATCATCGGGCCGGTGGTACCCCCGGAGAAATACCCGATGCGGCAGGCCGCCGAATAGTTCTTACGGACGCAAGCGTTCTCAGATCCCCGCAATAAAAAATAGCTCTCCTGAACAAGAGGGGTTTCGCGCATCTAAGTGCGATCCGGCGCTGAGATGTTCGTGGACATCTATACTCTTCGTGTCTTGTCCAGATTGGCGAAATGGAGCATCGATCGTAACCGGTGTTCCACTCCCTCGTTGTCCTTCATGACCTGATCTGTGATCGGTTTTCCATGGACGAGCAACGGGAGTTTCTCCATGGAGAGTACATTGGAGTTTCTCACAACCAGGAAGTCTGGACGCGAGTTTCACCGGCATTGGCCTGATGAGGTCAAGGCACAGATCGTGTCGGAGAGCCTCCGGCCCGGCGCGAAGGTGAATGAGGTCACCGAACGCTTTGGATTGCGGGCGAATCGCCTTTCGACTTGGCGGACAATGGCGCGGCAGGGCAAGCTGGTTCTGCCTGCACCCGAAGATGCGGTGGAGTTCGCAGCGGTAGTCGTCGATCCGCCCGTGGTGGAGCCGCTGATCAATCGGCAGGATAAGACTAGCCGCCCCGAGATCATTGTCGGTTCGGTCACGATCCGCCTGGAAGAGGGCGCGTCTGTCGCCCGTATCGCCGCCGTAGCCCGTGCCTGCGCGGTCCCGGCATGATCTTTCCGTCGAACCGGGTTCGGATCATGGTGGCGACCAAACCGGTCGACTTCCGCAAGGGCCACGATGGCCTGGCGGCGCTGGTCAAAAACGAGCTGCACAGCAGGTTTGCTTTCACTTCCGCGCAGCGGGGAGTATCCTGATAGGGCCAATTTTGACCCGCCTTCCCATGTGCCTCCACGCATCACGGTGATGGCCCTTCAGGCGCAGGTTGGTAGCAAAAACAACTAATCGAGGTATCGGAAAAAATCGCGCGTTCTTGGTAATCAGTGCGCAACCTCCCGGCGTTTTTCGAGGGGCCGCCTCTAAGGAGGTATGCTATGACACTCGCCACATCAACAGTATCCCTGATCATACTTGGGGCGATCTCTGTCTCCACTATCGTTCGAACCGACGCCCATGAAGCGAAGAGCGGCTGGACCTACCCTCCGGCGTGCTGCAAGGCTCAGTGTTTGCTTGGAGATTGTGAGTCCATTCCCACTCAGGGCATCAGTCGAGGGCCTCACGGCTTTTCCGTCTTTCTGCATGCGGGCGACCACCACCTCGTGACAAAACCACACCTGTTCTTCATTCCGTATGGGGACGAAATCCCCTCCGGCGATGGGCGGTATCATATCTGCCTTCATCCCACGGAAGACGACGTGAACTGTTTCTTCTCGCCGCCTGACAGTACCTAACCACCTTTGAAGCTGCCGCCCCTTCGTAGCGGCGTCCTCGAAACCGCAGAAAGCATAGTGGTCAAGGTGCGGGAGGGACTGCGCTTACTGATGACCGACCGTGGGGCGATGGCGCTCCACTAGGTGTCGCCTTCACCTCTCGACAAAAGCTTCACCAGGGAGGTTCTGACTGGAGACGGCAACATTGCTTAAACCTCCCTGGTGTCCTTTTAACAAGGATCAGGAAAATCTAAGCTGGATCGCGCCGAGGGGAAGACGGACCTAAGTCGGACTGGCGATCCCAGAACCCGCTTCTCATACCAAGCGGCGTCGATATGTGCGCTATCGGCCGGCATCGCGATTAAACCGCCCCATTCAACAAGCGCTGGCCGATTCAAACGCGGAAGATCGAGATAGCATTCTATCGCAGCCGCTCGCCCGTTTATGTCGGACCCGACGTCGCCTGTCGGTCCCCGAGTAGCGAACTCAGGGAGGTCAGGTAGACGACAAACCCGATAGCTCTCACGAAGGTAAAGCTGCGCCGTCTTCGCACTGGGTTGCGACACCCTCGGCGTCATTGTCAAAAACGGCCACAACATTGATCTGTTTTCGCAGCGCGACAAGGCCTGGAACAACTTCTGAAGATTGCCTGTGCCACTAAATGGATAGCCATCTTCCATGTCGACATATCGAAAAAAGTCAGCGATTTCGGGCCGAAGTAGGCCAGCCGCGTGGCGTAGGATCGGAGGTATCCGAAGTGTTCCGGCCAGTGGTGCAGGCGCGAATCCAGAGTTGTTTACCAGCAAGGATTGATTTATGCTGCAGCGCAGCGTCAGCCTCGGGGGCGGATATGCAGTCAATTCTTGCCCATTTGCAGATGGAGCGAACTGCGGCGTTGCCGGCCAAGTTCGCGGACAATCCCTTTCGGACGTTGGCGCTCGACACGCTTCAGCGCCGCAATGCTATTCTGGATGCCGTCTTCTACGACGTGAACGCCGTGACGAAAGAGGAGACGCCCGCTCTTGCCTTTTGGTTGGCACGGGAGGGCGCGATCGTTTTCGTACCACCAACCGGCGGCGGCGCGTTGCGTGTCTTCCTGACACCGGAGGAATTTCTGAAGGAGGGCGTCGCCGTCGCCGCTCTTGCCATCGCCGGCGTCGGCAGTTCTGCTCTCGGTGCGGCTGCCTTTGCGCGCAATGTCGCCGACAGTCTCGGCGAGCCGGTTGTCGCGGTGGTTTCCGGCTACGGTCTTGCGGACGTGCTGACGGAAGCGCTCGGCGGATTCTTCTGGTTTGGGGCGCTCAACAGTATACGCCACGCCTTCGAGCCACTCGACGCCTTCACGAAGCTGTTCACTCGCACCGAACAGCTCGAGAGCGGATACCCGTGGACGCGAACCAGCAAAGACACGGAGACTGTCATTGCGCTTCTTGAAGACGCGCGCTTTTCTCCCCGCCTCCTCGTGGGTCATTCCAAGGGAAATCTGGTCCTATCCGAAGCTCTCTATGCGATTGCGGAGGAAGGGCCGGAGGCGCTGAAAAACGTTGCAACTCGGTCCCGCATCATCACGATCAGCGCCAAGGTAGGCATGCCGCCCGTCTTCGCCGATGTCATCGATATCATGGGCGAATGGGACTGGTTCGGTGCTCTTAACTCGCGCCCGGACATCCCAGCCGACCTCATAGTGCCGCATGCGTGGCACAGCACCAATCTCGAATTCCCGATGGGCATGGGCATCGATGTCACCCAGTCGATCAAGCACGTCATGGCCGAGTTCGAACCGGCCTCGAGGCCCAAGCGTCCCACCCGCCTTTCGGCCATCCTCGACGCCCCACAGCGGGCGGTCGCAGCGGTACGTTCGCGATAGAGGCTTGTTGCCCCGACAAGGCTACGCCCTCCTCGCGCAAGTGCATGCCGGATAAAGCAAAGACCTATTTCAGAGGAGATCCTGAGCATGCCCGTGGAGGCGCGGATAACGGATATCGATCTTTCAGCTCTGACAGTCGCCCGCAGCTATCACCCCTCGCCTACCGCATGGGAGGACGAGATCCTCTATTTCATGATGCTAGACCGTTTCTCGGACGGGCGCGAAAGCGACTACATCGCCAATGATGGGACGCCGCAGGCGGCCGGGCCGCTACGACGCCGGTATTCACGGACGCTGACCGCGACAACGCAATCGCTTCCGATGCCGACGCCGCTCGCTGGCGCGACGCCGGGGCTGGGTGGTGCGGCGGAACGCTGAAAGGGTTGACGAGCAAGCTCGGATATCTCAAGCGCCTCGGGATCACAGCGATCTGGGTCAGCCCCATCTTCAAGCAGGTCGCCTTCCAGGAGACCTATCACGGCTACGGGATCCAGGACTTTCTGGATGTTGACCCGCATTTCGGCACGCGCGAGGATCTTCGGGCGCTGGTTTCAACGGCGCATGCGATGGGCATTCGGGTGATCCTCGACATTATTCTGAACCATAGTGGCAACGTGTTTTCCTATGATGCCGACCGGTATCCGGCAGATAGGCCGGATGTCTTTGACCCGCGCTGGGATGGTCGGCCCTATCGCGTCGAAGGTTTCAATGACCGCGACGGCCGGCCCTTGATCCCATTTGACATACTGCCGGCGGAGATCCCGGACGAACCGACGGATGACGCGATCTGGCCGCGGGAGTTCCAGGATCCCGCCACATTCACGGCGCGCGGACGGATAAGCGGCTGGGATAATTATCCGGAATATCTGGAGGGAGACTTCTTCGATCTCAAGGACATCCGGCTTGGCGAAGGCGTTATCGACAGTTATCAGCCGTCGGCGGCACTCAAGGCTTTGTGCGACGTCTACCGGTTCTGGATCGCATTTGCCGATGTTGACGGGTTCCGAGTCGATACGGTCAAGCACATGGACCCGGGTGCAGCACGCTATTTGGCTCGGTCATCCACGAATTTGCGCAGACCTTGGGGAAACACAAATTCTACTTGATTGCTGAGATCGCTGGGGGGCGTGACCGTGCCTACGACACGCTCGAGACGACAGGGCTCAACACGGCGCTCGGCATCGACGATATTCCCGCCAAACTCGAACTGATCCCGAAGGGGCGTTGCAACCCATCCGAATATTTCGACCTATTCCGCAATTCGATCCTGATTGGCAAGGAATCGCATACGTGGTTCAGAGACCGGGTAGTAACCGTTCTTGACGATCATGATCAGGTGCGCAATCCCGGCAGGAAGGCTCGCTTCGCGGCCACCAATCCGCCGCTCAGCCTGGCGCTCGCGGCGTTTGCGCTGAACGCCACGACACTCGGTATCCCCTGCATCTACTACGGAAGCGAACAGTCCTTCGACGGGGCCGGCGATAGCGACAGATACCTCCGGGAATGTATGTTCGGCGGTACATTTGGCGCCTTCCGCAGCCGAGAGCGGCATTTCTTCCGCGAGGACACTTGGCTGTTCCAAGAGCTCGCAAAAGTCTTCAAAGTCCGCCGTGAGCAACTAGCGTTGCGTCGCGGCCGACAATACCTTCGCGAAATTTCCGGCAACGGGGTGGATTACGGCTTGCCCCATATGATCGGGGACGAGATGCGCTCAATCGTGCCATGGTCACGCATCCTCGATCGCACCGAAATCCTCCTGGCGGTCAACACGGACGCTGATATGGTCAGGACCACATCGGTGATCGTCGATCACGATCTGCATCAGCCGGGGTCAACGCTGCGGTGCCTCTATTCCAGCGATCCGGCAGTCCTTGGTCAGACCATTGCAGTTACCGAGAAGCCAGACGGCAAGCACGTCGTCGAGCTGACGGTTCCCGCCGCTGGCTTTGTGATTTTCCGGTGACGTATTGTCTCGAGTGAACTCGCATCGATGCCCCGTCAGATCGAGGGGAGCTCAATGCACTCAGCGGCTCGGAATCCCTGATGGTATGCGGGTCGGCTCGATGCGCACGCATCATCAATGAGGACCGAGAAATGAGCGGCGATTCCATCGAGAGCCCGAGGTGCGGCGCGGAGCGCCAGGATCTGAGTTGCGACGCTTCTGTCGACATACCGCCGCAACGCCGAGAGATAGAGTTGCCACTTGTCGCCGAAGGTGTCGTAGAGGCTCTGGCGACCAATGCACATTTCCGCGGTCAGCGCCGCTGCCGAGGTCCCCTCATATCCGTGCTGCGAGAAAATCGCGATCGCCTCATCAAGGGCAGCGTCGGGATCGAACACTTTTGGTCTTGCCATTGCCGAACGCTACGAATTTTGGAACGATCAGTCAAGTAAGATCTAAAGCTCGCTCTCATTGAGCGTGGCGTCGCCAGGAAGCGCTCGATTGCGGCTGGCCTCGGCCGGTTAGTTGGCCTTCGCTTCGAAATATTCGACGACGAGGCCATCGGGGTTGCGGACAGTCATGTTCCGGCCGAAGGGGATGGTCACCGGATCATGCAGGATCTCTGCGCCATTGTCCTTGAGCCAAGGAATAAACGCATCGAGCGAGTCCACATAGAAGATCGCGGAAATGTCGTTGACCGTCGCCAGATCTTCCTTGGCGCCGGCGAGGATCAGAACCTTGCCGATTTTGGCGCCCTTGATACGCTTTTCGGTGTTTTCGAACTTCAGCTCGCACGGGAGTGCCTGGGCCGTCTCATAGAATGCGATCGTGCTTTCGAACTTTTCCGTCTCCACGTAAAGACGGAATACCATGTCAGCGACTTTCATCGCGTTCTCCTTTCAGAATTTGGGTAGAGGTATTGTTCCCGGCCAAGATCAGCCGAGATCGTTTCGAACGACAACGCATTCGAGACTGTCGGCCTTTCGGGCGATTTCCATTGCGTTGGGCAGGTCGCTCATCGGATAGACCTTTGCTTTGATTGGGCTCAGGTCGAGGCGGCCGATGCGGAGGAGGTTGAGGAGCTTGAGATGGGCGTCGGCCTCGTACATGAAGTGACCGATGATCTCCAGATTATTGCCCATCATCTGCATGTAGTTGACGGGCACCGGCACCGTCATGCTTCCCATGAGCACAAGCCTGCCATTGCGGCGAAGGCTGCCGAGGGCCGAAAGTGTCGTGCTCGGATCGTTTGCCTGGCCGACCATGTCGAAGGCGAGCTCTGCACCGCCGCCGCTGGCTGCCCTCAGGGCCTCCGCATCCGCCTTGACGTCGCCTGTCATCGCAACAGTCGTCACGCGGCCGCCCGTGGCCTTGGAAATCGCCTCGAGCTTGGCGGCGTTGCGTCCGGATCCAACGACCTTGCCGGCACCCATGGCGAGGGCAACCAGTGCTGCTGCTGTCCCATAAGCACCCGTGATGCCGTTGATGACGACCGTTTCGCCGGCCGACAGGCGGCCGCGCACCAGGCCACCGTAAGGCACGACGCAGCGGCTGAAGATCGAGAAGTCCTCGGCGGGAATATGGTCGAGACCATCCGCGGGGGTCACGGCCGAGACCGGCCAGAGCGCGTATTCAGCCAGTGTGCCGTCGGGCCAGTCGGCCATCTGCGCTTCGCCAGCCCCGCCGAAATTGGTCACACCGATCAGAATCTGCGTCTTGTCGGCCACGTTCTCGCTGGTAACGAGATGGGAGGACAGCACGACGCGCTGCCCGGACTTCAGATGCCAAACGTCGCGACCGACGGCCTCGATGGTGCCAAATCCATTGCCGCCGGGCGTGAACGCGCCGTGGGGTGGCCGGTATGTGGGGAGCTTGCCCTCTACATACTCCTTCAAATAGGACATCAGCGATGACGTCTCGATCTTGACGAGGACGCTGCCCGGCCGGACTTCCGGCATGGGCACTTCACGAAGTTGAAACGGGGTTCCGAACCCGTCGATCTGCCAGGCTTTCACGGTCATCTCCTTGATCTGTTCGTCTTGTTGAGAAATCAGACAGGCGCGTCGCCCGGTCCCCAGCTCGGACCAGCAAACCGGTGGCCTTGCGGCACGCGCGAATTCGCCCGGTAAGTCTGTATCCACCCGGGATAGGACGGTGGCAGTCGGCTCGCCTCGTCGAGCCGTTGTAGGTCGTCCTCGTCGAGAGAGACGCCGGTCGCACCAAGATTGTCGTCAAGCTGTTCGACACGCTTGACGCCAACGATGACGCTCGTCACCGCTTTTCGCGACAGGAGCCATGCCAAAGCGATCTGAGCCGGTGTCGCAGCGTGCTTCGGAGCAAGGTCCCGGAGAACATCGACGACTTCAAAAGCGCGCTCGGTGTCAACAGGAGGGAACTGAAGCTTGACTCGGCGCGACTCCTTGTCCTCGGTGCCGTTGCGGTCGAATTTGCCCGAGAGCAAGCCCCCTGCCAGTGGGCTCCAGCACAACAATCCAAGCCCCTGATCAGTAACCGCCGGAACGAGTTCACGCTCGATGTCGCGCCCAGCCAGTGAGTAATAGGACTGGACAGAGACAAAGCGTGCCGACCGGTTCAGATCGGATATGCCAAGCGCCTTCAGGACCTGCCAGGCCATGTAGTTCGAGCAACCGATGTAGCGGACCTTTCCTTGCCGGACCGCATCGTCGAGGGCGCGAAGTGTCTCTTCCATCGGCGTGACACGATCGAAATTGTGGAGCTGGTAGAGATCGACATAGTCGGTCTTCAACCGCCCCAGGCTTGCCTCAAGACCGGCCATGATATGGGTCCGGGACTGCCCGACATCGTTCGGGCCGGGTCCAACGCGGCTACTGACCTTGGTAGCCAGAACCAGGTTCTGGCGGCGACCGGTCAGCGCGTCTCCAAGTACAGTTTCTGAACCGCCGCCCGTGTAGACGTCCGCAGTATCGATTAAATTAATACCGGCATCGATCGCCCTGCCGACAATCTGGTCTGCCTCTTGCAACGACAGATTGCCGATGGGATTGGCATTACCTCCAAACGTCATCGTTCCGAGGCAGAGCCGTGAAACGAATGTGCCTGTCGTACCGAGCTGACTGTATTGCATCTGTCTCTCCTGCAGTGGTGATAGACAGATAACACCGCCTGGGACCTTGCGCTATGGACGATACGTCTTCTATAGTCCGTCATGAGTATCCAATCGTCCGAAGGTGCAAGATGGATCCCCTCTCCGATATTTTGACAATGTTCACCGTCCAGCGGGTTGCCACGATCCGGTTCGAGTCCTCCGGCCCCTACGCTCTCAGGTTCGGGGGATACGACCATATCAAATTCGGGGCGATACTATCCGGCAGTCTCAGACTGTGGGTCGAGGGGAACCCGATACCGATCGAGCTTGGTCCCGGTGACTGCTATCTGCTGACGGATGGACGGCCCTACAGGACTTCGAACTCTGAGGACGCGCAGGAAATCGACGGGAATGTCTATTTTGCTGGCGCGAGAGGCGAGGATGGAACGATCAAGCTCGGCGAAGGTCCAATCGACAAGGTGGCGATTGGCGGACGGTTCGTATTCGATGAAGAAGGCGCGGCCTGGCTGAGGAGCGCCCTACCTACGATCATTCACATAAAAGCCTCGTCGCCGGCGGCCGGCCCGCTGCGTAGGACGCTGGAACTTCTTGGCCTTGAAGCGGGTGGGGGCGCACCCGGCGAGAATGTGATCGTCGATCGCCTTGCGGATATCCTTCTCGTGCAGGCGTTGCGCGCCTACCTTGCTGAGAGCGGTCCGGGCCAGGCGAGTTGGCTTGCTGGCCTCGCTGACCCAAAGCTCGCGCGCGCCATGCGAAGCTTTCACAACGACGTGGCCGCAGATTGGTCAGTTGCATCAATGGCATCGGTTGCCGGCATGTCACGGTCGTCGTTCGCGGAAAAATTCAAATCCGTCGTGGGTGTTACACCTCTCGACTACGTGACGCGGTGGCGAATGCAGCGCGTGCGTCGAGCGTTGATCGAGACGGATCTCGCCTTCGCGACAATCGCAGAGGACAATGGATACCGATCGCGGACGTCATGCAGCCAGACGTTCAAGCGCGTGTTCGGTCATCCTCCGCAGGATCTGAGGACCTACACCGATCCGCATTTCGGCGACCGGTATGAAGACGGGTCCATCCGGGCGGCGTGATAAGGCAAATCGCGCCGGCGGCAAAGCGGGTGACTTCGCATCCTCGGTCTCGCCGTCAAACGAGTTGGGGGCAGAACAAGAACAGTCCGAAATCGATGGGATGGAAGACACATTCGTCGAGGATATCGATGATCTCGAACGCGCGACGGCTGAACTGAGGCCGCTCGCCGAGAAGGTCTCGCGCTACTCCGAGGCTCAAGGGATCAGCGGCAAGACGGTCACCGTGAAAATCAAATACTCGGACTTCACCCAGGCGATGCGCAGTCGGACCGGCACTGTGGCGTCCGCAAACATGGCTGATGTTTTCGACGCGGCATCAGGACTTTTGGCAACCGTCTATCCCTTCAAACGGTCCGTGCGACTGTTGGGTGTGATGCTATCGTCCCTGACCAGCGATCAGCCCAGCGACGCGACCGAGGGGCAGCCGCAACTCGATCTCAACCTCTAGCAGGAACAAGGTTCCGAAAACGAAAAAGCCTGAGTCGTCCATGGACGCGCTCAACGATTCTGGGCCCTCTCGTTTGAAAATGAAGGCCATTTGCAGGAAATTGCTGAAGAACACGAAGCGGTTCTCAAAGCGATGAACCAGAGAGCGCCGGATGCAGCGGCTGAGGCAATCAGGACGCATATCAATTCGTTTCGAAGCTCGATGATGAACAGCAATCCCCGCTGAGCGTCAGAAGGGGCCGACGCGCTTGCCGCTCGCACTGGATCTAACGCGCTACCGCTTCGAGAAACATTTTCCGAAACCGCGCGCGGTCGATATCAAGAACGACGGTGATCTTGCCGACCTTTGCAGGCGCCGATTTTTCGTCGAAGACGATGAACTGGCCGCGTTGGCGACCTTCGCCGATATCGACGTCAGCGAACACCTCGGTGGTTTTCGTTGCAAGCGTTGGATCAATAGCGATCGCCGTGGTGATCTCATCCCACATCGGTAAATCTTTCCAGGCGTTGTTCACGAGATAATCCGTCAGTGCCGGCGCTTTTGCCTTCATGTCCTTGATTAGCGCGTCATCGACGGACACGGCATCTGTCACTAGGCCGGTTGCCACAATTGATGGAAACCCCGCTGTCATGACGATATGGGCAGCTTCCGGATCGAAGATGGAATTGAAGGCATCCGCCGACAGGACCTTACCTGATGTGGGATCGAAAGCCGCCTTCGGTGCCCCAGTGACCAGCAAGGTTTTGACCAGTGAGGCAAATCCCGGATCGGTTCTGACAGCCAGCGCAATATTGGTCAAGGGCCCAGCGGCGACGATCGTTACCTGGCCCGGATATTTGTGAACCTGATCGATCATGAAATCGACGGCCGATTGCGTTTGAGCCTTCGTCGTCGGCATGCCTTCTTTGAGCTCAGGCACCTTCATTGGATCGAAGTTCTGCGTCGTGCCATCGGTCTCCGGCTTATTCCACGCTCCCTTCCAGCTCAGCTTCCCGTATTGCGCCTCCCAGGCGGTCAAACGATCAGGCGTATTGATAAGCGGCATCAATGCGCCCTTGTAGACAGGAATCTGTGGATGCTGCGCGATCTCCAGAAAACGAAGCGTCTGGGCAACGCCCTTGGGCATCCACTCATCGCCTGTTACGCCCGTCAACCCAAGGAGCTCGGCTTTCGGATTGTCGAGAAAGAAAAGTATCGGCTGCAGGTCAGATCCGCCGGGTCCCGCGAAATCCTGGTCGAGGATGAATTTGGGAGGTGTGGTCTGGGCATGGCCGACGGTCGAAAGGCACATACCCAGAGCAAGTGAAGCTGCGAGCTGGTGAACAAAGGATCGCATGCGGTGTCTTTTCATCCGGGTTTCTCCTGTCGCCCAATCCTACGAACGGGATTGATCAAAGATGGCCATGGTCAGCGGTGGCGTCGTCGCCGACTCTTATTGACGCTTGACCTGCTGTCATCCCTTTGAGATGCAAACAACCGTCCAAGATTTTGAACGAGCGGTATTATGCAACTGGATGACATTCGCGCCTTCGAACGGATCGCCTCGAGCGGTTCGCTTTCCGACGCAGCACGCAGGCACGGCATTCCGAAAAGCAGCCTCAGCCATGGGCTCAGACGGCTGGAGTCCGAACTGGGGGCCGCGCTGTTCGAACGAAAGGGAAGCCGGCTTATCCTAACCGATGAGGGCCATGCGTTTCTCAACCATGCTCAGGATGTCGTTCGCGCCTGCCAGCGGGCTGAAGATGCCGTTCGAACGACGCGTCTTGGCAGTGTCGTCAAACTGCGCATCGGAACGACGGACGAACTGGGGACCAACCTTATGGCGCCGATGTGTCTGCAATATATCAGGCGCAATGGCGATGTTTCTTTTGACCTTGCTGTCCTCAACAAGGTGGACTTGTTTCACCGCGACGCGAGCCTTGATTGCATCATATTCGCTGGTCCACCGCCGGAAGAAGAGGCCAAGAATTTGATCCACCGCCGTATCGCGCGCTATGTCAGTGGTCTCTACGCCTCGCCGACTTATCTTCGCGAGAATGGCACTCCAGCGAATATCGACGAATTGCGCCGTCATCCGCTCGTCGAGAATCGCGCCGCGGGCGGGACTGGAGCCTGGTCGATAGCCAGCGAGCATGAACGTGTGGTGATACATCCCAGTGGAAGAACATCGACCAACGACAACTGGCTCGCAAAGCTATCCGTGATTCAGGGGATGGGCATCGGCTTTTTCCCTGAGTGGTTTGCCATTGAAGAGGTTCGCGCCGGGATCCTGGTTCCTGTCTTACCGGAATGGAGTTCCGACGCGATCTCCGTTGGCATCTACTATCATGCCCATCGGTTTTCCAATCCGCAGATCAAAGCATTCGTCACGTTTCTGGCGACCCAGTTTCACGGGTTCTATCGGTTTCCGTACCGCGAGGAGGATTTCGACATGGGCGGAATAAAGCTGGCTTGAGACGATGGGTAGAATACCTCTCGGCGTCCGAGATTCATGGCGCAGCTCTTGATGGGAGCGGAACCGACGACCACGTTATTTCTAAGCCAAAGGCCTAGATAGGACGTGAACCAGAGTTTCCGGTTGAAAAGATGTTACATCGCACTTTCTCTCTAATTTCACACACACGAAAACATGATGCATGCAGCGCGCAGCAAACATGGCCCCGATCCACATTCGCCTCTTAGCTGTAGCCGATGTCGCCCCGTGCGCGCCATCCGCAGATGCTATTTCAATCGGGCCAGTAGCTCTCTGGCGACGGCCGGGGCGGAGGCGGGGTTCTGGCCAGTAATAAGTTCCCGATCGGTCACTATATGTGCCGAGAAAGCTACCTCTGCCTGACTGAATTGGGCGCCTGCCTGGGTGAGTGCATCCTGCGGATAGAACTTCATCTCGCCGCCACCCAGCAGTCCCTTTGCCATTTCCTCTTCCTGGTTACTGAAGACGGTGAACCTGTAGCCGGCATAGACCCAGCCCGCTTGCGCCTTTGCCGTTCCCGCCGTTTCGAACTGGGTCACGAAACCTTGTGCGTCCGGCAGCGTAGAAAGCAGCGCGATCGGGCCATGGCAGGCCAACGCGGTCGTTCTGCCATTCTCATGAAACCAGGTGAGCAGCTTGCCGAGTTCTGAACTCACCAGAAGATCTTGCATGGGTGCGTGACCGCCAGGCACATAGACCGCGTCGAAATGCTCGTAACCGATCTGCTCGACCCGCGCGAGGCTGATGACAGGCGACCTGTCGCTCGACATCAGGCCCAGTTCCGACAACTGCGCCTCGCTGGCTTTCATCGCCGCTTCATCACCACCGAAATACATCTTGTCGATGGAGGTCGTCCACGGAAGGCGCAGTGCCTTCCGGCGTGGCGAAAGTGATCTCATGGCCGGCATCGAGCAGCGCCTGCACCGGCTGCATCAGTTCATTGAGGTAGAAACCGGTCTTGAACACCTTGCCGTCCTTGAGGTCGAGGCGGTCGGAATCGGAAAGCACGATCAGGACGTTTCCGGCATGGGCGCTCAGAGTGCTGGTGCCGAGTGCAAGAGCGATGGCGAGGCCTCGCATAAGATTCATGGTTTAGCTCCAAAAGTTTGGGAAGGCAAAGGCAGTTGCTTCTCAGCCAGCGAGCTTGGTCAGCCGGTACAGGGCGAAGTCGGCGAAATAGTCACCCACGCCGCTCGCCTGAAAACACTGCATGGCGGCACCCTGCATATGAGCGCGCCATTGGGCTTCACTTTGCCAGGTTTCGACGAAGATGCGGACCCGCCCATCATCGAGCGACTGATGCAACTCGTAACGAAGGCAGCCATCTTCGGCCAAGGTCTCGGCAACGAGCTTTTCCTGAGCGGCGCCAAGCGCCGCTTCCTTACCGGGCCTTGCCGTGGTGATGGCGATGATGGTCAGCGGTGTGTTTGGCATGGCCGATATCCTTCAGGCGATGGTGTTGACGAGACCGCCTTCGGCACGAAGGGCTGCGCCGTTCGTGGCGGATGAGCGGGGGCTGGCGAGATAGGCAACGAGGTTTGCCACCTCTTCCGCTTCCACCATGCGCTGAAGGATCGAGGCCGAGCGAGCGGTGGCGAAGAATTCGGCCTCGATTTCTTTGATCGGTGCGGACGGGTCGCTTGCCTGGCTGCGCAGGAAGGCCTCGATGCCCTCCGAGCGGGTCGGCCCCGGCAGCACGGCATTGACGGTGACATTGGTGCCGCGGGTCAGTTGCGCCAAGCCGCGTGAGACCGAAAGCTGTGCCGTCTTGGTCGTTGCGTAGTGGATCATATCCTGCGGAATGGCGAGGCCTGACTCACTGGAGATAAAGACGATACGGCCCCAGTTGCGCTCCAGCATACCGGGAAGATAGGTTCGGGACAGGCGCACGCCGCTCATGACATTGACGTCGAACAGATGGCTCCAGTCGGCGTCGGTGATGTCGCCAAAAGCCTTGCTCTCGTAGATGCCGAGATTGTTGACGAGGATATCGACCGAAGGTTCGGCCCTTGTGATGATCGCGGCGCCTTGGGCGCTGGCAGCGTCTGCCAGAACGCCAGTGATACCCGATCCACCGGATGCCTTGACGGAAGCGATTGCGCTGTCGAGCTTGGCGCGGTCGCGGCCCGTGACGACAACCCGCGCGCCTTCCGTGGCGAGAGAGCGGGCGATTTCGAAACCTATGCCGGCGGTGGCGCCGGTCACAAGCACGATCTTTCCGTTGAGTTGCAAATCCATGTCGTGTCTCCAGATTGATGCTGAAGACAATTTATGATTTGAAAGCCGGAGGTACTATTGCCCACAGAGGACATGCACCTGTGAATGAGGATCATTAATGCCGCGCATTCTAATGGAACGTTCGGGAGAAATGGAAGTGTTTGCCCGCGTCGTTCAGGACGGAGGATTCTCCGCAGCAGCTCGCAACCTCGACATTACGCCATCGGCGGTCAGCAAGCTGATCGCACGCCTCGAAACAAGGCTCGGGACTCGCCTGCTGGTGCGAACCACCCGCGCCCTGACACTCACGCAAGAAGGCGAGGCCTATCATCATGCGGCGCTTCGGATTTTGCAGGAACTGAACGAGGCGGATCAGGAGGCCGCGGGTGGCGCGGTGCGCGGGCGACTGCGGATCAATACAACGATACCGTTCGGCACGATGTTCGTCGCGCCGGCCATGCCGGGGTTCGTTGCACGCAATCCCGATCTGATCGTGGATCTCTCGTTCACGGATGGGATCGTCGATCTGGTTGCGGAGAACACCGACGTCGCCATCCGGATGGGCAACTTGCCGGACAGCGGGCTGATCGCCCGCAAGCTCGGGCAGAGCCGGCGCGTAGTCTGCGCTTCACCCGACTACCTCAAGCGCAGGGGGTCGCCGCAATTTCCAGCGGATCTCGGAGGACACGACTGCCTGACGTTCAATTTCCGGCGCGCACGGCCGTCATGGCCGTTTCGTGACCATGACCGTGACATCGCGCAACCAGTCAAAGGCAGTATCGTCGTTAACAACGGCGAGACAATGAAGCAGATGGCGCTGGCGGGTGCTGGCATTACCCGCGTGGGTCTGTTCCATGTGGCGGACGAGATTGAGGCGGGGCGGTTGATGCCTCTGCTCGAAGACTACAACCCCGGCGACCTCGAACTTGTTCACGCCGTCTATGTCGGCGGCGGTCCCCTGCCCCATCGTGTCCGCGCCTTCATCGAGCATATGGTTGTCACATTGGCTGATCAGCCGTTGCTGAATGGGATGACCTGACCTGAGGATTATGGGCAAAGGTGTTTCGAAACGCCTCACCTTTCCTATCCGATCAGTCTCGATAGTCCGGCGCTTGCCGGTCGAGTACCCGGCGGATACTTTCCAGATGCATCCTGGCACTTTCCGGGTCCCCCTCCCGCATCTGCTGCGCCGCACCAGCCGCGACAGCAGGCAAGACCGGTAGGAGTTTGCGGCCCGAGCCCATCGCCTTCAACTGAACTTCGGCGGCCCGCTCGAGGTAGTAGAGATCGTCCCAGGCTTCGGCGATGTTGGGTGCACAGACCATGACGCCATGGTTTTTCATGAACAGGATATCCTTCTCGCCAAGGACGGAGGCGATCCTGTCGCCTTCGCTTTCGTCAAGGGCGAGGCCGTTATAGGCCTCATCCACCGCGACACGGCCGTAGAACTTGAGTGCCGTCTGTCCTGCCCAGACCAGCGGCTCGCCTTCTACCATGCTGAGCGCCGTCGCATTCGGCATATGGTATGAAAGGCAGCTCCTACTCGAGGCGCCATCTTGTGCAGACGCGCGTGGATGAAGAAGGCGGTCGCTTCCGGCACACCGTCGCCGGCAACCACATTGCCCTCGAAATCGCATATCAGTAATGATGAGGCAGTCGCCTCCTGGAAGGCCCAGCCAAGCCGGTTGACGATAAAGAGGTCGGGATGGCCAGGTACGATGGCGGAGAAATGATTGCAAATCCCCTCTTCAAGGCCAAGACGGGCCGCCATGCGAAGGCAGGCGGCCAGATCGACTCGCGCCTGCCAGATCTCTTCGCTATCCAATGGGAGATTGTGATGGGGATTATTGTTCGTCTGCGAAATCTTCAATTCATGCGCCATGTCTGTCTCCTTGGATTACATCCAGCCAGCCGCAGCCAGGATGGCCGGCACCTCGTCGAGCGTCGGAACGACGGCGTTTGGCTGGTAATTAGAGAGTGGTTCGCGGCCCGTACCACGGTCAACCCAGATGGTGCGAAATCCAAGCTCACGCGCTGCGACAAGATCGAGATGCGGACTGGCGCAGATGTGCAGCAAATCTTCCGTTCCAATGCCAAGGGTTCTCCAGGCGTGATGGAACGTCTGGCTGGAAGGCTTGTAGGAACCGGCCTGCTCAGCAGTGATAACGCGGTCGATTGAACCACCCAACTGAGCCACATTTCCGGCGATGATGGCATCGTCTGTGTTCGAGATGATCGCCAGGCGAAAACCGGCATCCTTCAACATCTTTAGCGTTGCAACAACCTCCGGAAACGGCGGCATCTTGCCGATGGAGGAGGTCAGGATTTCGGCATCCGCCGCCTCGAACGGAAGGCCGAATTCAACCATGGCCTGTTCCAGAGCAAAAGCGCTAACCTCGGCAAATGTTCGGTGAGGACGCTCCACTTCCAGTGCATGTTCGTGTCCGTCGTAAACCCGAATGAAGCTCTTCTGATCAATGTTTCCGCCTTTTGCGGACAGGATCCGATCCATCGCAGCCAGCAGCCCTTCGTCCCATTGGATAAGGGTGCCGTAGCAATCAAAGGTCAGCCATGTTGATTTGGGGCCTGGCAATGTCATGTCTCGTCTCCTGCATTTTCTGCAGATTGACAAACACAACGCTCATTGCAAAATTAAATCTCAAAATGCCATCAATCGAGAAATCAAATGAGCTTCGCTTTCGATCTGGATCTTCTGAAAACCTTTGCTGCCGTCGTCGATTGCGGCGGCTTCACTAAGGCTGCCGAAAGGGTGCATCTGACGCAATCGACGGTGAGCCAGCAGGTTAAGAAGCTTGAGCAAAACATCGACTCCGTGCTGTTGCTGCGGGACAAATCGTCCGGAACCGTAGAGACGACTGAGGCCGGGGAAAGACTGTTGAGCTACGCCCGCAGAATCCTTGCGACCGCAGAGGAAGCCAGCGAAGCAATGCGGAGACCCTCGGCACCCCGAACCGTGCGCCTCGGGGTGCCGGAGGATTTTGCCGGCCGGCGCCTGATCGACCTCCTCTCGGGATTTTCTGCCGCATCGCCCCACATCAGGCTCGACACTGTCAGCGGCTGGAGCACAGAGCTCCGACGTCAACTGGACGCTGGCGAAATCGATCTCGCTCTGATCAAACGTGAGCCCGGCACTGGAGCAAGTCTCGCCAGCTGGAAGGAAAAGCTGGTTTGGGTGAAAGGCGCCGCCGGTTCCCTAGAGGCCGACCCCGTGCCGCTTGCGGTGTTTCCGGTCGGATGCATCTACCGGGATCGTGCGATCCGCGCGATCGAGCAAAGCGGTCGCCGATGGCGGATCGCCTATACGAGCCAGGGTCTGATGGGTGTGCAGGCGGCAGTCGCCTCCGGCCTCGGAATCAGCCTGTTGCCATCCGACGCGGTGCTTCCCGAACATCGGCAACTTGGGCCCAACGATGGATTCGAGGAACAACCGCTGTCGGAATTGGCACTGGTGAAAGGTCGGGCAAGCCTGTCCAACGAAGCGAAGTTCCTGGGGCGTTTCCTCGCGAATAGCTTGGGGTAGCACCTGCCACGATACTGGTCCAGATCTGACCGACAACCACAGTTTCGAAAATCCCGCCTTGAACCAATTCGAACTTTCGACGCGTGATTAAGCGGACCGCATGCTCAGTCCTGCCGACCAGCTTAGCTGGGAAGAAATATAGCTAACTGCGGACTCCCGTGAGGCTATCCGCAGCCTCCGACACTCCACGACCCGCTCGCCGAGCTTCACCGCAAGCTCACGAAGGCGCTGGGGAAACAGCTAATATTGGCATGCGGTTGGTTCACTGGGCCCATACCACGCTCCAGCGACGTAAAGTCGGAGTGAGGGGCAACCGGACCATTACTTCATTCTCCCGCACGCACCGCTGCTTGACAGCCTAGCATTTCTATTATTGGATACAATTATGATTTTGGATACTGAAAAGACCCGGTCGGAAGCGGCAACCGACAAGATTAGGACGCTTATCCTGAGTGGGACATATCGTCCCGGTCAGCCCCTGAGGCAGGAAGCCTTGTCGGGACACCTGAGTATCAGTCGCACTCCTCTCCGGCACGCGCTTCAGTCACTCGCCGAGGAAGGGTTAGTCGAGGCAGTCGGCTTCAAGGGAGCACGTGTTGCACAACCTGATCCGCAAATGGTGCGCGATCTGTTTGATATGCGCCTTCTGCTGGAACCGCTTGCACTCAAGTCTGCGCTTGAGCACCACACAAAGCTTGATTTCGCCAAGGCAGAGATGGCGCTCGATGCAGCTGACGCAGAACACGACCTCTACAAGCTCTCCCAGTTGAATTGGGAATTCCATCATGCGCTCTACCGTCCCTCAGGCCGGCGAACGCTCATGAGGACCATCGAGCATCTCAACAGGGCATCTGCTTTTGCGGAAACGATTGCGAAGTCCATCGTTGTCAGATCGGAGAAATCGGCTGCCGAGCATCGCGAACTGCTGCAGGCCTGCCGCAACGCGGATGCGGACGGCGCAATTGACCGCCTGACGGAGCATCTCCAGCTAGCCTATCGCGACATTCAGAACACGGAGTACTGATTGTGTCGGTCATCAACAGGATCGCAGAATTCCATGACGAGATGAGCAAGTGGCGGCGTCATCTTCATGCCAATCCAGAACTTTCCTATCAAGAGCATCAAACAGCAAAGTTCGTCGCTGACAAACTTCGGTCCTTCGGGATCGAGGTCAGCGAAGGCATTGGCGGAACCGGCGTCGTTGGCGTCCTGTACGGGGGTCGAAGAGGCGAACGCTCCATCGGTCTTCGCGCCGACATGGACGCGCTCGCTATCGGGGAGCGCAACGATTTTGGACACCGTTCGAGGAACGTCGGGGTCATGCACGCTTGCGGGCACGATGGGCATACAGCCATGCTGCTGGGTGCCGCGCGCTATCTTGCCGAAACCCGCAATTTTTCGGGCCGCGTTGTTTTCATCTTTCAGCCGGCAGAGGAAATGGGAGGCGCGGATGGCGGCGCGGCTCGCATGATCCGCGAAGGGTTGTTCGACAATTTTCACTGCGACGAGATCTACGGCTTGCATAACTGGCCGGGAATGGACGTCGGAGCCTTCGCGGTCAAGTCCGGCCCGATGATGGCGTCAGGCGATAGCTTTGAGATAGAGGTTTCGTCCAAGGGCATGCACGCAGCGCAACCACACAAGGGCGCTGATGTTGTTCTGACGGCCGGCCATATCCTCGTCGCGCTTCAGCAAATTGCCGCGCGAAACACTGATCCACTCGACGCCCTTGTCCTTAGCGCGACGCAGATCCATGGTGGGGACGCTTACAACGTCTTGCCGAACTCAGTCACCATTCGAGGCACGGTGAGAGCTTTCTCTCCCCGAGCACGCGCGGCAGCGGAACCGGCGCTTCGCCGCGTCGTCGAAGGTATAGCGTTGTCGACAGGTGCCCACTGCAAGGTGTCGTACGCTCAGCAATATCCGACCCTCGTTAACTCCGAGCCGGCGGCGCAAGCGGCCGAAGCTGCAGGCTTGTCGGTATTCACTAAAGTCGAGACAAACCCGCCGCAGACGATGATTGTCGAGGACTTCGCATTCATGCTTGAAGACCGCCCCGGGTGCTATGGATGGATTGGTAATGGGCCCGATGACAATGGCCGCATCCTTCACAGCGCGTGGTTTGACTTCAATGACGAGGCCCTGCCATTTGGGGCGTCCTATTTCGCCGCAGTCGTTGAACAGCAACTGCAATGATAACCCGCGTTCGCGCCCTCTCCTAAGCGTCCTGAAGCTACCCCAAGCCGCCGCCATGGCAGGCGCTCGGAGAGAAGTGCGTCGCTGAACAGTTCCGGATGTGAGGATCTTCATGCGAACAGTCAAAACCAAAACACTCGAAATTGCTTATTTTGAACACGGCTCGCCCGACGGTTGGCCTGTGGTGCTGAGCCATGGATTCCCGTACGACATCCACGCCTATGATGAGGTGGCCCCTCGCCTAGCGGAAGCGGGAGCGCGGGTGATCGTCCCGTACCTGCGCGGCTTTGGTCCAACGCGCTTCCGGTCCAGCTCCACGATGCGCAGCGGTCAGCAGGCCGCTCTCGGCAAGGATGTCATCGACTTGCTCGACGCTCTTGATATCGAGAAGGCCGTTCTCGCCGGCTATGATTGGGGCGGCCTTGCTTCATGCGTTGCATCGGCACTGTGGCCCGATCGAGTGGCCGGCCTGGTCTCCTATGCGGGCTACGACGTGATCGACGTGAACCGGCTCGGCCACGCCTACCAGCCCAGCCTGGAACAGGCTGTCTGGTACCAACATTTGTTTCAGCACGAGCGCGGCCGCGAGTGCTTGGCTCTCCACCGCCGGGATTTGTGCAGGATCCTCTGGAAGCAGTGGTCGCCGACCTGGGCGTTTGACGACGCGACGTTTGACCGGACAGCGGCCTCTTTCGACAATCCGGACTTCGTCGATGTCGTCATCCACTCCTATCGCTTCGACTTCGGGAACGCAGTGGGAGATCCCGCTCTGGCTGATCTGGAAACGCGGTTGGCCGAAAAGCCACCCATAACCGTCCCCGCGATCACTATCGACGGGACGCAAGATCCGTTAAAGCCCGGCGGAACGGCTGATCATGCCCCGATGTTCAAAGCACGACACGAGCATCGAGTGGTCGGGTGCGGACATAATCTGCCCTGGGAGGCGCCACATGATTTCGCCGACGCTACAACAACAGTTCAAGGTTGGTGCGGTTTCGCGTCCTAGAGGCCGCAATCGGTTCGTTGGACTTGGAGCCGCACCGATTGCCGATCCGTGGGCGTGGCGCTCCTTTCGTATCCGTCTAGAGGCCGGGCCACATTCCTCCATCAGGCCGCAGATTAGCCCCGGTGATATAGCTCGCACGCGGGCTCGCGAGGAAGGCGACAGCATCGGCAATTTCTTCCACTGTGCCAACCCGCCCAATTGGCACTTGCGCGAACATTGGCAGTGCGACCCTTTCGACTTCGGGCCATGGTGCATCTGGCGCAAGCCCTTGCGTAAGGGCCGCCTTGCGGAACGCTTCATCAAGACTGGCGCTGTGAATCGTTCCGGGCGAGACTGTATTCGCCGTAATGCCTTCATGCGCTACCGCCTTTGCCAACGAGGCGGTCATTGCAATCATCGCCGCCTTTGCTGCGGCGTAGTCCGGCTTTTTGGACGGAGGCATCATACCCGCGAGGCTCGAGATGTTTATAATCCTTCCCCACTTCGCAGCCCGCATGTTGGGCAGCAAGTGAGATGTCATCCTCACGGCAGCTAGCACATTCCGGTCATATCCGCTGACCCACGTCTCGGTTCGCGTCGTCGACCAGTCCTCCGATTGACCGGAGCCGCCGGCATTGTTGATGAGGATTTCTACAGGTCCGACGAGAGTCTGCGCTTCATTGACAAGGTGCTCGACCTCGTCGTCTTTCGTCAAATCACCGACAACAGCAACTGCGCGCCCGCCTTCGCTACAGATCTTGTGAGCAACCTCTTCGGCTTTATCTCTGTTTCGACCATGAACGATCACGATTGCCCCTTCGCGAGCGAGCGCTTCAGCAATTCCTTCGCCGATGCCCTTGCTGCTGCCGGTCACCAAGGCCACCTTACCGTCGAGTTTTAGATCCATCACGACCTCCCTTCTAACGAGGACGCAACTAAAGGACAGCACCGTGAATGAGGCAATTACGTACTTAAAAGTGCCTATGGAATTGGAAGACGATCGAAACGTCTGCCTCGGCCCGGACGGTTCGGTCGCTCACGTAACGAGAACGCTCAATATGGTCGAGGGCCGATGGAAACTTCCAATCTTGTTCCGTCTTTTTGAAAGTGCGTCGATGCGAACGTCGCGGCTATTGCGGGATATTCCAGGTGTTTCGCAGAAAATGCTAACGCAACATCTTCGAGAGCTCGAAGACGATGGCCTCGTGAGGAGACACGATTACGAAGAGCAGCCTCCACGTGTTGAATATGAACTTGCAGCCTCCGGCCGTGATCTGATGCCGGTTCTCACAGCAATGAGGGACTTTTCGCGCCGACATCCTAGAGGCTAGGGAAGAGGCCAAGCCAGTGGAAGCCGAATGCGTCGTTGCCAAGTTCATTCAGGGAAGTTGCGCCGCCCCGGCAAGGGCAATGTTTGGCGAAGACCATACAGGACGAGTCCTCGTGACCACTGAGAACGACCTGGAGTATCGCTGGTGTACTGATTGAGCGCCTGCATCCCGGTACCGACAAAGACGGAAAGCCGGCAGACATCATGCCCATCAACGAAACATGTTGATAAGCGAGGTCTTGATTTTGGGTCTGGTCATGGGGAACTCGATTATGAGAGGCGATGTGCCACGCTAGCGGCCGCCTGGCGGGTTCCCATCGCAAAGCTTCGTTTCAGAAATTAAATCAAACTTCACTCATATAGAGCAGCATCAGCAGCGTCACTGCAAGGTAGTCCCAATCCCAACACCGTGGGCCCCATGTCAAATACCCTGCCTCCTAAAACCAACAGGCAGCTCGCCTTAACCGTGGCGAAATTCGCGGAGGCGACGAACCTTTCTCTGGTTTCAATCGATAGCAGAGGCGACATCGAGTTCGTCAACCCGTCTGCATGCAAGCTATTTGGTTACACGCGGTCTGAAATGATCGGGCAGCCGATCATGATCATCATCCCTGAGCGAATGCGGGGCGCCCATATGGCGGGGCTGCAGCGGGTGGCAGGGGGGCAGGCGCCCCACCTTGGTGGGCGGCCGGTCGAGGTTTGCGCCCTGAAGAAAGACGGCACGGAGTTTCCCATCGAAATCACCCTCTCAGTCTGGAACGGAAAGCGGGGATTTTGCGCGGGCGCTGTCATTACCGACATCAGCGATCGCCGGGAACGTGAGAGCAAGCTGCTTCGGCTGGCCCGTCAGGATACATTGACGGGCCTCTCCAATCGCCATCGCTTTTCGACCCTTCTTGCAGAATCCCTCGCGGCCGGTAACGCGGCTTCCATCATTCTCCTCGACCTGGATGGGTTCAAGGAGGTCAACGATACCCATGGACACCTGGTCGGCGATTCACTGCTACAGGCGATTGGCGTTCGCCTTCCCTACATGCTCGGCCGAAATGCCGAGATCGCCCGTATCGGAGGTGATGAGTTTGCTGTGCTCCTGCCCGGGATCAACAACCCACTAGCGGCACACGCGCAGGCGCAAGCCATTCTCGAAGCATTCCGCAAGCCGTTCGACGTAGGGGGACAGGTGCTCGAGCTTGGGACTAGCATCGGCATAGCGCTTGCACCCGCTCATGGACAGGATAATGAGGAGCTCATCGCAAGCGCCGATTTTGCATTGTACCGAGCTAAGGCCGAGGGCGGGAACGTCATACGCCTTTATGATGCTTCGATGCGTAGTGAAACCGCTGCACGCCGGGAAATGCGCGACGAGCTCCTCCGGGCACTACGCGGCGGCGAGCTGGAGTTGTTTTATCAGCCCCAGGTCGACCTTCTGGATAAGCGGATCGTCGGGCTGGAAGCTTTGCTCCGCTGGCACCATCCGCAGCGAGGCCTGCTTACCCCGGGCGCGTTTCTGCCGGCTTTGGACCAGAGTGCTCTGGCGTTGGAAATTGGCTGGTGGACGCTCGATCAAGCTGCCGCACGTGCGGGAGCTTTGCAAGCGAATGGGTATGACATCAAGGTGGGCGTCAACCTCTTTCCAGGCCAGCTGCGCGCTCCTAACCTCATTCATAAGGTTGCTAATGCCCTTCAACGCCACTCGCTGAAGCCGGACCGGCTCGAACTGGAAGTGACGGAAACCATTACGCTCGCAAATGACGACCAGTCGTTCGAGGCGATGACGGCGCTTCGTGATCTGGGAGTGGGGATTGCCTTTGACGACTTCGGCACGGGCTACGCTTCGCTAGGCTCGTTGCAGCGCTATCCGCTGACGACCCTTAAGATTGACCGAGGCTTCGTGCAGCATATCAATGATAACCCATCGGATATCGCGATCACGCGCGCACTTGTCGGCCTAAGTCGCGAGATGGGGCTCAAGACGATCGCGGAAGGCATTGAGACCGAGGAGCAGGAACGGACACTCATCGGACTGGGATGTCCCTTCGGGCAGGGATACCGCTACGGCAAGCCGGTTCCCTTCCTGAGTGTTGTCGAACTCCTATTGCACCCGGGCCCGATGCAGGCGAGCTGTCCAATCGCTAACAAGCCCCACAGGAACGGCGCCTGAGCCGAAATTGGGCCATCAGGTTGAACGATCGCTGCAGCTTCTGCGGCCCTGAGACGATATAATTGAGGTGTTGGTTCAGGCAGCCTGTGGTCATAGTCCAACCGTCACGAAGCTTTTGAGATGCTGCGATAAGGCCGGCTGGCATAAATCCGCGTCCACCACCTTCAACGCAGTCCCGCTGCTCGTGGATCTGATATAATAGCGGCAAGCTGGTGGTAGAAGCTCCATGCCGAGAAATGCATCCTAAGCAAAGGCTAATGCGTCGGCGCCTCTCCCGGATCCGGCGGCTGCATTTCAGGCTGAGCGAAGGGGGCGCCTAAGCATGGTCTCCAGCTCTACCTTTGCTCCGTCCGACAGGTACGGCTTGAACAAGCTCGTGACCTGCTTGAGGCCCCAACCGAGATGCTCTGCTTCTAGATTGTCGATGCCTTCCTGAAGGCTGAGATAGACCGCCCAGTACGTCGAGACGATCCAGACATTGGCAAAGCCAACTTGGCGAATACCGTATCCCGGTCGGAACCATGCTGATCGTCCCGATCTACGCGGTGCATCATCACGCCTCCCTCTGGTCCAATCCGGAAACATTCGACCCGGATCGCTTCAGCCCGGAGGCGGCCAAGGCACGGCATCGCTATGCCTACATACCCTTCGGTGCCGGTCCGCGTGTCTGCATCGGCAATGCCTTTGCAGTCATGGAAGCCGCTACATCCTTGCGGTGCTCCCGCAGAAGGTCAGGCTCGCCGCCGCCGAGCCCCATCCACCAAAACCCATCATGAAAGTGACGCTGCGGCCCGACCGGGCACCCCGCATGAAGCTTGTGTTGCGCTAGCTTGCCGGTGATCGGTAAATGTGAGAGCCGATTCAAAGGAGACGTTGCGAATGCTCACGCCGAAAACGCTTTATCCCGTCCTCATTGCAGGGCTGGTGTCCATTCTCGCCGCGTGCGTTGATCCGACCGCGACCGTTTCCGGAGAAGGACCTTGTGACGATCGCGCCGCCGCAAGCCTTGTCGGCGGTCCAAAGCCGACCGACGCGGAGGCGATGAAGCGGACGAACGCCAAGTCCGTCCGTCAGATCGAACCTGGCCAGATGGTGACCCATGACTACCGGGAGGATCGCGTGACGATCGAGACCGATCCTGTTTCAGGACGCGTGGTGGGTGCCATGTGCGGTTGAGGCTCGGGCATTACCCTTCTCTACCCATCAATCCGGAGAGCCTTTGTGGCTATAGGCCTCGATGACGTTTGTGAGCTCCACGTCAGGAAGGTCTCTTTTTTGACGCCATCCGTCCGCGCCTTCTCAATAAGCGGCCTGAGGGTGTCGTTGACGAATTCTTCCATTGTCGTGCGCAGCGCAGGACGATCATCGCGAAATTTTACACGCCCATCGTTAAGAGCAGCCAAGGTGTCCTTATCATAGACCCACCGTTCGAGAGTTCCGAACCTCTCCCGGAATACCGTTTCGACCTCGCGATCGCTCGGATCGACAAAGCGATAACCCACCACTCTACCGAGTGCGCGGCTGATCATCGCGGCGATCTCGGTCATCGTGTAATCGATGCCCAGTTGCTTGACCGATCGGTGCCGGTCAGTCGGCGTGTCGAACTCCTTCGCCGCGAAATCCGCGATGTCTTGAATGGCAACCCAAGGAGCTTTGACGTTGGGGTCAAGCGACCAGCCGATCCTATCGTACTGCGCGATCGGGTCGACCCACCTGGACAGGTCCTCCATGAACCAGCCACCCTGCAGGTGCACCAAATTGATGTCGTGTAGTCGGTTGAGGATCTGATCCAGAATGTGGAAGCCCTGGAAATGGCCAGTATTTCCGCTGACCTCGGATCCCATTCCGGTCAGGCTCACGGCAAATTTCACCGGGGAATCCCGAAGTGCGTCGAAAAGCCGAAGCGCTACCGTAGGGTAGTGACCATGAAGATCCTCCGCCTCCCAAATGGTTTTGACCATTAGGAATGCAGCGTCAGCGTCTTCGAAGAACGCGCTAAGCTCACCATCACCAGTGTCGAAGCTGCCAAGGAACGGTTCTGCTCCTTTCGCGACGAGTGCATCGAGCGCGGGCCCTCCTCTCGAAAGGGCTTTGACTGAATGGCCTTTGGCCAAGAGGTTCTCGGTAAGTTTGGCACAGATCCTGCCGGTCGCGCCAACGACAGCAATACGCATGGCTAATCTCCTATAGTTGTTTGACCAAGATCCTAAAGGTTTGCGTCACGAGCAAAAGTGGAGATAATGCCATATGATCTCGAAATCGGGCCAACCTTCGAATAAGCTACCCTGCAGTACCGCTTGCGATCTGAGCCTTTCGTATGGGCCGGCGATGGCAATCAGGATGGACTTCGCCGACTACGAAGCCGAGGGGGTGCTGCACCAACACCCGCAGGGTCAAATGATCCTGGCGCTCCATGGCGCGGTGACATGCAGAGCAGAAAGTGGGGTCTGGATCGTCCCGCCCGACTGCGGAGTCTGGATACCCGGTGGCGTTCCTCACAGCAATCAGGTCACGTCCAATGCTCGTCTGACATACCTGTTTGTCGAGCCCGGCGCGGCCATGCTTCCGGATGAATGCTGCACGCTTTCGGTATCGCCGATGCTTCGGGAGATGATACACCGGGTAGCGGAACTATCAGAAAGGGATGCGCGCGACGCTCATGTCGATCGCCTCGTGCGGGTCATGCTCGATGAGCTCGCGCTGATGCCGAGTGGGGGGCTGGAGCTACCCGTATCTGACCATCCAAAGATCGCCCTGATCGCTGCGGCTCTTTTGGCAGACCCGAGCGACCGCCGCACTGTCGGCCAATGGGCTGAGCATGTCGCCGTCAGCGAGCGATCGTTGAAGAGGCTTATGGTGCAGGAGACAGGATTGAGCTTCGGCCGTTGGCGGCGCCAGCTACATCTAGTCATCGCGCTGCGGGAACTTGCCGGCGGTGCAACAGTCCAACAGGTGGCAGGCGACCTGGGGTACGAATCCACGACGGCCTTCATCGTCATGTTCAGGAAGGCGCTTGGGGCCACGCCATCGCGTTACTTTGCCGATCGGCTTTTGAGCGCGGAGCGCGCGTGAGACGTTGCCCATCCGAAGTTCGGCGGCGACAATCCTAAGTCAACTTCCGGCTTGAAGCCGGAGGACGCCATCCAATAGCCACCTGGCAGTGATCTTCGCGAACTTGGCCTGGTGTGCCACGCCGAGAAGCGAGGCTCGTTTACAAGCGCTCCCAGATCGCGGCGATGTCGAGTCGCCGCAACTTCCGGTCACATAGTTTGCGTTTGGGCCACCCACAAGTCGGTCTACCTTTTCCGTTCCACCGGCGGCCAACTTTTACCGCGCCGGCCGGCTACGCTGAGGCCACATGCGAGAAAAAGGCCTCTTTTCCGGCATCCTATATACGAACCGGCCCCGTGTGGGTTGCATCCGCTCAATGGACTGACCGACTGAGAACGCGATGGGGATAGGCGGCTTTGAATTGTGATATCATTGCACACGCCTGCTGCAACACTCGCTCGGCCGTCTCGGGTGGATCCCGCGCGAGTTCGTCGGCATTGACGCGGATCGCCTCCGCCATGTTCGCGGACAGCGCCGCAAAGCGCCTCTCACCATAGACCAACGCCTCTTGTGAGGCTGTCTCAAGCCATCGGGCGAAATCCACGATGATCTCTTCCCTTTCCGGGATGCTGGCGCTGCTGATGATGTTGATGTTCTCTTCCATGTGGTCTCACTCCATACAGACGTGGGAAAGTGATCGAGCTCATCAAGCCTCGGTCGTCGATGAGCTAGGAAGTGAACAAATCAAATTCAAGCTTCAATGCAGCTCGAATTCTCCGACGGCGCGTCGGCATTTGTTGGGCTGATGTCTGCCTTCGAGGTGGGAGCTCCCTCCCAGGTTTGCGATCACAGGCGGACATCTTTTTAAGGTCTCGGATTAAAGTCCTGGCAATGGCGGTTTCGGAATCATCGAAATGGCGATGGTCATCGTTTCGAATGGGTTCTTAAACGGGCACCGTACATGACTGAGGTTCCCGTGAACACTATCGGAAGAGAGGCTCCGAATTCAGCCGCTACCGACGTGGCTATCACGGGAAGGACACTGACCGCGCCCCAGCCGGTAATCTGTGTCAGTGCAAGGACGCACTTCAGCTGTATTAGTATGGTGTTTCCGCGCTCGGTCTGCCGCATAGAGACTCCAACTTTAAACGGTTGGATAACAGGATCGATATATCGGGATTGTGACAGTTTTGACCAACCAGAAGGGTCTCGCGATATTCGATATTCCGCCATTACTAGCCATACAGGCCAATATCTAAGGCCTCCCTGTGCACTTAATTCGAGGTTCCCATTACGCATATTGTTGCAGCTACAACTCGAATGCCTCGCGCTTGTTTAATTGAGCGATAGGGGGCAAAGTCATACCGAGGCGGCAGAGCGGGGATCCGCCTTAGGTCACGCCACGTCCGAAAGTGATCGGACTCCTCGGGATCGAACTAGTCCGCTGCACGTTGCCTCCATCGGCAAGTCAGCTGGATATGGATACGCCGGGGAAAATTGGAGCGATCGCTATGGGTAAGAAGCTCAACAAGGTCTACGACGCACTCTTGAATGGGGCGGCTGACGGGCTCGTAGGCGAAGAGCTCTACGCTCGCGTCACCAAATGTCCAAAGACATCGAGCAAACGCGTCGTGAAAGCCTCGTTGTTCTTTCGGACCCGGACGTGAAGGATAGGGCCGGTCTCGAAGCCATCTACGCCCTTGCAATCACGTATCGTTTGTCCGCTCTCGGCGTCGAGGAGGATGCCCATGAAGTCGATGACGACGACGGCTCAGCGCCGTCCATCTCCCAGGAGCTGAAAAACAGACTTGAATCTACCGTTTCAGCGATCCCATCGAAAAATGAGGACGCGGCAATGGCTGAGATCGCCAAGAGCGTCCACTAAGAGGATCGTTGGCGGCGGATGTGTCGTCAGTTTTTGTCGCGCGTGTCCATGGCGATGTCATGGAGCTCCTGCGTATCCTCTGGATTGTATTCGGCTGACAAAATGACGCTCAGAAACGCCGCTCGTGCGATCTCCTTTTTCGTCGCGTCGGGATGCCGCGCCTTCGCGGCGTCAATTAGCGCTTTCGGTTCATGCCAGTCGCTCGCCGCCAGCTAGTGCTCCACGCATTCCTTTGGGGGGTAAAGTGGATTGCTTGCCCCGGCGGTTAGGTTGTACCTTCATTCCGCGTCTTAAGACCTCGGCCCGATGGGTGAGTTCCGTGTCAGCCCGGGGCATTCGGTTTTGTCACTTCGCAGGCCGGTCCAGGACGTCTCGTACCTTTGCTGCGAGTTCTTCAAACGAAAACGGCTTCGTCAGCAATTGGACGCCTTTGTCAAGACGACCGTGGTGGACGATAGCGTTCCGCGAATAGCCGGTCGTGAAGAGCGCCTTGATGCCGGGTTGCACTTCTCTCGACTGCTTGACGATGTCGGCACCCGTCATGCCTCCAGGCAACACTACGTCGGTGAAGATAAGATCGATCCGCCGGTGCTCCTTGAGAATCTCCATTGCTGCCAGACCGTTGAACGCCTCGAGAACCTGGTAGCCCAATTCGCGCAGAGACTCGACGGAATATGCCCTTACGTCTGGATCATCTTCCACCACGAGGATTGTCTCGCCCGTCGCAGCCTCAGGAATAGGCATGTCGTCGAGTAGATCGTCCTCCACCGCGTCCGAGATGAGTCGCGGCAGGTAGATTTTTACTGTCGTGCCTTCACCCGGTTCAGAGTAGAGCTTGACGTGGCCTTTTGACTGTTTGACGAAACCATAGACCTGGCTGAGACCGAGGCCGGTTCCCTTGCCCTGCGCTTTTGTCGTAAAGAACGGTTCAAAGACTCGCGACAGCGTTTCTGCGTTCATGCCGCTCCCAGTATCTGATACGCTTATCACGGCATATTGCCCGGGAATAACCTCTGCATGAAGTGCGGCATAGGCATCGTCTAAATGAGCATTAAAGGTTTCAATCGTGAGTTTTCCGCCCTCCGGCATGGCATCACGTGCATTGATTGCGAGGTTGAGAAGTGCGCTTTCGAGCTCGTTCGGATCGGCTTCCGTTTTCCAGAGACCACCGGCCAGGACGATCTCTACGTCGATGATCTCGCCCAGCGTTCGATGCAGCAGTTCCGACATGCCGCGAACAAGCGCGTTCGAGTCCACTGGTTTGGGGTCAAGCGGTTGCCTGCGCGCGAACGCCAGCAGGCGCTGCGTAAGCGCGGCTGCCCGGCGTGCTCCAGTCATCGCCTGCGCGGTCGCGCGCCGAAGTCTGCCCATTTCGGGCGGCAAATTACGCGATAGGGTATCGAGGTTACCGACGATAACCTGAAGCAGATTATTGAAGTCGTGGGCGACGCCGCCCGTCAGCTGGCCGACCGCTTCCATCTTCTGCGCTTGCCTTAAGGCTTCAGCGCTCTGCTGCAACTCATCGGTCTTATGTTGAACCAGAACTTCGAGATTGGCATTCAATTCCTTGAGTGCATCCTCGGCGCGTTGGCGCTCTCTGAGTTCGCGTTCCGCTGCCTCGAAGAGCCGTGCATTGTCTATGGCGATCGCCGCTTCGCCGGCAAGCCCCTCCAATGCCTGCTCGGATCGGTCTGTGAATACCCTTGTGCGTTCATGCCCGAAAAATAACCCGCCAATGACGTCGCCATTACGGGAGATGACGGGCACCGCGAGATAGCTGCGTACGGGAAGGTGACCGTCCGGCATACCATGTCGGGGGGAATTGTTCCCGTAACGGGCATCCTGGGTGATATCATCCGAGCGAACGATCCCCTGCCCGCCGAACGTTGGGGCAAATACAGCGGTGTTCCTAGGCATGGGAAACTTTGAAAAATGTTCCCTTGCCACCCCCGACAGGCTGTAGAGCATATAACTTTCGCCGGCGGCATTCGTGACGTTGTAGAAAAATGCGCCGAACTGGGCCCCGGTCAGCTGACGCCAGCGTCCGTGACCACCTGGACGAGTTTCTCCAGGTCGTTTTCGCGGGCGAGAGCGGCGGCCGCGCGGTTCAGGATCGTAAGCGCCCGCGTTTGCTCCATGAGCCTGAGTTCCACTGTGCGTTGCTCGGTTCGATCCCGCAAGATCTTCACAAATCCAGTCAGGTTGCCTGGCCCGTCGTAAAGTGGAGTCGTCTCACCCACCGCCCAGATGCGGGTGCCGTCCTTTCGCAGACGCCACCCCTCGCCGCCGCCGCGACCGTGCGAGCGCGCATTGGCAATCTCTGCCTCGAAGAGGGTCGAACCACCCTCTTCCGACGGAAACACACTGGCCAAGGTCTGACCAACCATTTCTTCCTCGGCCCATCCCAGGAGATTGCGGGCGCCGGCGCTCCACCCCGTAACGCTTCCCTCCGTGTCCATGGTTATTATGCCGGTATCGACGGCGCTGTCGAGGATCTGCCGGAGAGGGTCGGACGGTTCGAAACGGTTGATCATCGTCGAGCATTCTGTGGGGAGGATCGGGCAAGGAGACGGGATCAGCAACGGCTGATCGACCTACGTTTTGTGCGGATATAGTTCAGGTAAAAGCATCGCCGTCGTAAAACCTAAGTTCCGCCGCGAGATCTAACATGCGGAGCGGACAATGCAAAGATCGAAGCAGCCGTTGTCCGTATGGCGTTCAACGGCCATCCGGGACCGGCCTCATTTCTATCTCATGCATTTTGGGTTCAGAACAAGATCAGTCCGAAATCGTACGCTAAGGCCGAACGAAGCGGGAACTATGCCGTAGATCGGATGCACAACATCCGATCTCTGTGTTCTTGCCATCCAGCTATGTCTGATGCGATACCCAGGTCGAGTGCTGGGAGCAGAAGAAACTCTGCCTCGCGCCATGCTGAAGTATGTTGCTGATCGGATCGGCGCCGCTCCAGACGAATTTGCCCTCTATGCACGCCGTGAAGAAACCCGTCGGGATCATATGGCGCGGCTAATGGTGTATCTGGATACGAGAAGCGCGACGCTGCAAGATCGCCGCGCCGCGCTATTGGCGGCAATTCAAGCGGCGACCATGTCCGACGACGGTGAAGTTCGATTGTCGCACGTGTTTCGCGAACGCGGTGCTCTTTTGCCGGCGATCGATACGATCGAACGCATTGGCCTTGCCGGCCGTGCCATAGCCCGGCGCCGGGCAGAAAGAACCCTGATTGAAGACATCCCACTCGATAGGCTTCAATCACTGGATAGGCTGTTAGAGCTTGACCCGTCGATCGGCCAGACGCGCTTTCATTGGCTGCGCTCGGCGCCAGAAGCGCCGGCTGCGTCGAACCTCGTCCGGCTGACCGAGCGGATAGCCTTTCTGCGCAGGCTGGAGATCGATCGGAACTGCAGGCGCGCGTATCATCCGGACGGTGGGACCAGATGATCCGGGAGGGCAACGCAACGCCGGCCTGGCTTGCCAACGACTTCAACGCCAGCCGTCGCCACGTTCTGATCGTGGCTCAAGTCATCAGGACCAGATGCTTCGCCGCCCGGCGGTGATCGGGAGATGGTCGATATTCTTGCTCTCGTTCTTCATCACGACAAGCGAGTCGTCGTCCAGGCTGTGGAACTTGCCCTGGATGCGGGCGTGGCGACCAAGACGCATGTGCTGAATCTTCTGCACCGCCTGATCGACGGCAAGACCACCGACGGTCCCGACATCGACACGCCACATGAACCCAAGGCAAACGAAGAGCGCTATGATGGCCTGCGCGTCCGGATAGCAGGAGGCCGCAATGCGTCATGATCTTGCCAGCGCCGCCGTCGTCATCATGCTGCGTAGCCTGAAGATGTATGGCATGGCCCAAGCGGTCACGGACCTGATCGAGCAAGGTGCTCCAACCTTTGATGCGGTCGTACCCATCCTATCCCAACGGCTGAAAGCCGAGATGGCCGAGCGCGAGGTTCGCTCGATCGCCTACCACATGAAGGCGGCTCGCTTCCCGGCCTACAAGGACATCTCCGGCTACGACTTCCCCGCCAGCGAAATCAACGAAGCGACGGTGCGCCAATTACACCGGTGCGAGTTCATGGACGGAGCGCAGAATATCGTGCTCGTCGGTGGGCCGGGAACAGGAAAGACACATGTCGCGACAGCCCTCGGCATCCAGGCCATCGAGCATCACCGCCGAAAAGTCCGCTGCCGCAACACCTCGCGCCATTCATCGAGCCGCTCGTCCAACACTGCAGACACGCCCGCGGCGAAGCTGTGGCCGCGGAGCGAGCGGAGTCCGTCAGGAGAGAGCGCCCAGCCTAGCGGCTGGGCGGCGATGCGCCGGCGGGTTTTCAGCACGTCGCGGGCAATGGTGAGTTCGTGGGTGGGGGTGCGAATATCCTTGGTGGCGTCGTGGAGGACGAGGTCTTCGAGATGGACGAGTTCGCCATCGATCCACAGCGAAGCGCAGGCGTCGGCAAAATGCGATCGTTCGGTCCATCCGCTTCCGACCGGCGAACGGGCCATACGCTCGTCAAGACCCGCCAGCACGATGGCAGCCTCCGAAATGGCCGCGAGAGCGCAAGATGCATAGTTTGGCGGATCTTAACGCCTTGAAATCATGGTAAACACGCCATTAACCAGAAGCGATATGCATGCTAACTTCCGTCATCGCTCGGGATTTTCTGCGACGTTCTAACCATCGATAAGTAGCGCTTATCGGAAGTGAGGTGTACAGATGGATTGTACGCGCGGCTTTGCGGTGCTATCGTGCAGCTCGAGAGGCAAAATCGGAACGCACGATGCCCCAGACCACCTACAAGATCAGCGAAGCGCGGAAAAATTTCGCCGAGGTGCTCGAGCGCGCCAACCAGGGCGAAGAAATCATCATCATGCGGGGCAGTGAGATCTATGCCCGCATCGGCCCGGCCGATGGCGGCAAGCGCCCCTTCGGCTTGCTGCGCCAGCGCGGCCTGCCCGACGGCCTGTTCGACGAGGTCGATGCTGAGCAGGCAGCAATCGACGCCGGCGACTGGAACGATGATGTCGGCGTCTGGCAGGGTGGTCCAGCCGACCGCGAGCCCAAGGCATGAAGATTCTGCTCGACAGCCACGCTGTCTACTGGTGGACAACCGGTAGCGACCGGCTTTCGGCGACGGCCCGGTCGCTGATCGAGGACAAGGCCAACAGCGTCCTCGTCAGCGCCGTCTCCTTCTTCGAACTCGACAACAAGATGCGCCTGAAGAAGCTCGACTTGAAGCCGCAGGAACTGCGCGCTGCCGTTTCTGACAGTGGCCTACAGACACTTGCCATCACCGATCTGCACTCCGAACTGGCGGCAAGCTTCGATTGGGATCACCGCGATCCATGGGACCGCATTCTCGCCGCCCAGACGCGGCTGGAACATTGCGCCTTCGTGTCGCTCGACATCGCCTTCGATGCTGTGCTGCACGAACGGGTCTGGTAGGGAGATCGCCAGTGATGATGATATTCGCCGATGTCCAGGAAGCCGCGGAACGCTTGGAGGAGCTCATCGAATTGGCCCGTCAGGACGAGGTCTATGTGTGCCGGGACGGACGACCTGTTGCAACGCTCACCGCGTTTTCTTCGAGCGCTTTTCTCGGATCCGACCAGCCTACGGAGAGCCTTGGCGACGGGGTACCTGCCGCTTCAGCCAGCAGGATCGCCGAGGCCGGAAAGGCTTCTTCGCTCGATGATGTCTGGGCTATTGCTGCGACAGGCAAGCCAAAAGGCGTGGATCTGACGTCCGCGCACGATGATTTCTACGACGCAGACGGCGCGCCGCGATGAGTGTCACGCTCTCGGCATCCGTCACCAGCCGCGCTGAGGCCCTGGACACCATCGCAGCCGTGCTGCCGATCGACCGCCGCGACAAGCTCGCCGAGCTGTTGACCGACCAGGACGTCGAGACGCTGCGGCATCTCGTCAATGCCGGTATGGGCGACAACACGCTGCGGGCACTGACCTCCGACCTCGCCTATCTCGAAGCCTGGTCGCTTGCGGTGACGGGTAGCGCCCTGCCCTGGCCAGCGCCGGAGGCTCTGTTGCTTAAATTTGTCGCCCACCATCTGTGGGATCCGCAGCAGCGCGAAAACGACCCCGAGCATGGCATGCCGGCCGATGTCGAAGACGTCATGCGCAATGGCGGCTTCCTGAGGTCTCTGGGGCCGCACGCACCCGACACGGTGCGTCGGCGCCTCGCCAACTGGTCGACGCTAACCAAATGGCGCGGCCTAGACGGCGCCTTCGCCTCCCCCGCCCTAAAGTCTGCGATCCGGCTGGCGGTTCGCGCCGTGCCGCGGCCACGCCGCCGCAAAAGCGCCAAGGCGGTCACCGGCGACGTGCTGGCCCGGCTGCTCGCGACCTGCAGGAGTGACAGTTTGCGCGACATTCGGGATCGGGCGATCCTGATGGTCGCCTTCGCCTCCGGCGGTCGTCGTCGCAGCGAAGTCGCGGGTCTGCGCCGGGAGCAAGTGACGGTCGAAGCGCCGGTCACCGGTGAGGACGACATCCCCCTCCCCTCGCTCGCCATCCATCTTGGCCGCACCAAGAACTCTGGTGCCGGCCAGGACGAGGTCGTCTATCTGACCGGCCGGCCGGTGGACGCGCTGAACGCCTGGCTGACGGCTGCAAAAGTCGACGGCGGCAGCGTGTTTCGAGCGATCGATCGCTGGGGCAATGTATCCCGTCGGGCGCTCGACCCAAAAGCGGTCAACGATATCGTCAAGCGGCGGGTGGCAGCAGCTGGGTTGGAGCCTGGGGAGTTTTCGGCGCACGGACTGCGCTCCGGTTATCTGACCGAGGCTGCTAACCGGAGAATCCCTCTTCTTGAGGCGATGGAGCAATCCCGCCACCGCTCAGTTCAACAGGCCTCCAGCTATTATAACAATGCCGACCGGCGAAATGGGCCCGCTGCACGCCTGTTGTGAAGCCTGCACCTCTTTGCAGCGATAGCTACCTGCGAAAGCGAAACCTCGCAACCATACGATCCGCAAAACCAAAGACCTCCTTTCGAAGGTTTTCGCGCCAGAGCTTCTGGTAGCAGCCTACAGACTTTTGCCCGAGCTTGGCTACCGGCGCCGCCCGCACGGAGCCGAAGGCCTATCCAACTTTCCGCCCGGCCGGCGCATTTGCCCGCAGAAGCGCCATCAGCATCGGGCCGATCGCGAATTCGCCCTTTTCGCTTCGCCGCGTCAGGCCACGAAGATAGCCACCAGCCGAATTAATGTGGCCGCCGCGCTCCAGGATGCATGCCATCACGGTCGCGGCGTTTTCCGGACCCATCACATTGGCCGCCTCTTCGTAGGCCGATGGACTGACGCCCAGCATCGATCGAACAATGACGGCTGCGGCCATCAGATCGCGCCAGTTGCGGATTTCGCCATCTGGCCCATAGGCAAGGATCTCCGGGCAGGCCTGTAGAACTAGGCCGAGTGGGAAGGATTTCAGTCCGCCACCATCATTGCGGACCCCCGGCCGTCGACTTTGCTCTTCCTCCTTCTGATGGAAGGGATGGGCTGCCTCACCCCTTCCCTTCTCTGCCGTCACGGCCCCTCGGTCGTTGTCTGGCTCGACTTTCGCGCCCTGCTTCGTTTCGAAGCTTGGTTCAAGTTCAGAATTAGAGTCGGGATTTGAATTCTGTATGTGACGCTCGATATAAACGGCATTGCCGCGCTGTTTTGTTAATTTAACCTGAATTTCCAGCTGGTTAAGAATATTTGTGCGCAGGCCCGTCAATTCATCCAGCAACAGTTCAAGCTGTGCTGTCGTCGGCGATCGCGGCAGGCCTTCGATCCGGTCCCTAAATTCACTGTAGAGGCCTTGCCAATTCCCAGGGATGTCTTCTTCAACGGCCGCTTCGATCAGTTTTGCAATGTCACGGCGGCAAAGAGTGATGCGTTCACGCAGACGCTGGACATGCAGCCGCTCAGCCATCACCGCGGCCGCGAGCTGTTCGATCTCCTCGGCACGGGCAAGCAGCGGCGCCAGCGAGAAGCCGAACGCCTCGTCGACCTCCCCTGCCCTGTCCCTGCGGACGTACCGCTTGCCGTTGGGGCTGTCCTTGCGCAGCAGAAGACCTGCATCGACGAGCGCGGCGAGATGACGCCGCACGGTTTGTTCGGCCATGCCATGCGTTCTGAGCGAAAGCTGGATATTCGACGGGAAGACGATCAGACCGTTTCCCTGCGCCAGCTCATTCTTCGGATAAAAGCTCAAAAGAGCGTTGAGCACGGCAAGCGCCCGATCGCCGATGCCGAGCAGCGGCTTTGCTTCGCACAGCGCGCGAAACAGTCTCCACTTATCGACCGACTGATCCGGTTTGATCTCTCCGGCCATGACCTGGCTTGCGAGCATGCCAAGCGTCATCGACCGCCGCCCAAAGGGCGTCGTCACACTTCCGGTTTCCATACCTTCCACCTCAGCGAGGCAAAAAAAATCCGCTCACCAAAACGGCGCCAAAAACTCTTGACAGCGATTCTCGGAAGTGCGATTCTCGGAGGTGTTCAGGACTACGAGGAAAGCTTCCGTGACGGTGACGTTCGGGGGCTTTTTTCTTTTGCGCGTTAACTCCTATCCGAATTGTCAGCTGACAACCGGTCTAATTGCCTCATTTTCCTTCATTTTCCTCTTCAAACTCGGCGGCGAGGCCTATCAACCGCTGAGCCAGGAATTCCGAAAACGCCGCCGATTTGACGGTGATGCGAAAGGTTTTGCCGGAGCGGGCCACCAAAGCAAGCGGCGCGCCGCCCTGGGTCCGGAGCGTCTGCTCGGCCCGCTGTGGTACGCTCTTCTCCTCCACCGCCTTCCAGATGACATCGAAGCGGCTGTTGGTCTCCAACGTCACAAAGCCAGCAGCTCTGATGGCAGCCTGCGCCTTTTTCTGTCCGGCCGTCTCCCTGACCTTTTCGGCAAACGCCAACCAGCGCGGGCGTCCGACCTTGGGGGCCGGCCCGATGGCGAGAATGATCTCGGGATCGATCGTCTGAGCCACCTGCAGGAGCCTTGACGTTTCCGGCTTGTCCGTCGCCAGCGCCTTGGCAATCATGTCGCGGCTGAAGCCATGTTCATCCATACGGCGTGCAAACAGGGCCCGCTCGATAAAACTCAAGTCGACACGGGGGCCATTTTCCTGACCCTGTGCGAGGATCAGCTCTTCATCCGTGAGCTTTCGCACGACGGCCTTAACAGGAACCCCGATCTCTGCGGCCGCCCGCAGGCGCCTGTGGCCATAGGCGGCCTGGTAGTGCCCGGCCCTTGCCGGGTCCGGCCGCACCAGAATTGGAACCTGCTGTCCGCTTTCCTGAATGGACTGCTTCAATCGCTCGAACTCGGCATCCTTGTCGACCGGGATACGGTCGCGGATGAAGGACATTTCGACGGCCGCCGGATCGATCTCCAGCACCTTGTCGCCGGAGGCCAGCGATTCGCGCAGCGCCTTGGCAGCGGCTGCTTCCTCTCCCAGTCGTCCAAGCGATAGGTTCATCGCCTTGACAGCTCCCGATGGCCGATGCGGCTGTTGCACGCTTGGCACTTCCGGCCGTGTCGGCTCGACGGCGCCGACCATGCTCTTCAGGATATCGCGTCCTTTTGGGCTCATGTCCTGCTCCATGCGCTGCGAATGAGTTGCTCGACCTCGGCATTGACGCTGTCGACGGATTCAACCCCGCGGTCATAGGTCTGGCGATGCATCGTCTCGCGTCCAGCCTCGTAGATTGTCTGCTTCGAGAGCCCCGCATCCGAGACCGCTGTCGACTTGACCATCATCGATGTCAGCACGCGCTCGCCGAACAGACTGCGCAGGAAGGCGACGATCTGCGCCTGCGGTCCATCATTGGACTCATAACGGGTGATCAGATAGCGCATCCAATCATAATCGAGATTGCCGCCTGCCTGCTTGACGACGGCCAGAAGGTCGGAGGTCATCGTCAGGAACTGGTTCATCGACGCCACGTCGAGCATCTGCGGATGAACGGTGATGAGAACCGAGGTGGCAGCGCACAGAGCCGACAGCGTCAGAAAGCCGAGGGTCGGCGGGCAATCGATGATGACGACGTCGTAGCTCTGCTCCAGCGAATGCAGCGCATTGCCGACCCGCATGAAGAACATGTCCTTGTCGTCGCGGTTGGTGTCGGCAAGCGCCTTTGGAGTATCGTGTTCGAACTCGTGCAGTTCGAGATTGCCGGGAATGAGATCGAGCCCAGAAAAATAGGTCTGGCGGACGATGTCGGCTACGTCGCGTCGCGTTTCGTCATATTTAATGGCACCGTAAAGCGTCTCGTTTTCGCCGACGTCGAATTCGGGCTGATATCCGAGCATCGCCGACATCGAGGCCTGCGGGTCGAGATCGACGGCGAGCACGCGGTAGCCGCGAAGCGCCAGGAACTGCGCCAGGTGGATTGATGTCGTCGTCTTGCCGGAGCCGCCTTTGAAATTGGTGACGGCAATCACCTGGAGATGGTCGCCCGGCCGGCGCATCGGCAGATAGGAGGGTTTGGTGCGCCCGAGATGGTGGCGCATTGCATGGATTTCCTCAAGCGAGAACACCCGTCGACCGGCAGCAGTCTTTTCCGGATTGATGCTTTCCACCTGGGCGGCGAGGTGGCGAACATAGCTGTCGGTGACGCCGAGCAGCTTGGCAGTCTCGGTGCTGCTGAACCGCCTTAGCGATTTGCGGGCGTCGGGCGAAAACAACCGCTCGAACAGCACCTGCAATTGGCTGCTGAGCATCGCCGAATCCTGCGCGATCGTCTCGTCGATCGAGACTCGACTCGCTCTCTTGGCTTTCTCAACAATCGCGGCCTTGGTCGGCATTCACGCAAATCCTGATAAATCGTGTCATTTTGCGCAAATGATCGTGAGTCTGCCGATTCCGTCAAGCGAATTCTTGGTTAGCAAATGGATAACAAACCGGATTCGACAAAAAAATCATGTGGAATTCCGGAATCTTAGCTCAATTGTCAGCTGACAATGCCCGCCGTATCCGCATCCATCGAAGCCAGCCTTAAAATATCGCGGCACGTTCTCGATGCGACTCAGCGTCGTTACCGGCTCATCGAAGAGCACCTTCCGCTGCTTGGCACCGACCGATCAGGCAATCCCGTTTCTCATTTGTAGGCGGACGAACGGTATAGATTTTCGGTTTCCAGCCCACGAACGGGTTCATTGCCGGAAGGCTTGTCATTTGCGTCCCGGGTTTCAGGATCGCGGCGTGACGGAGCAAGGCCGAGCAGTTGTTCGAGACGACCAGCATTGAGCGGAGCGCTTATTCCCTTGAAGTTCATGATCCATCTTTCGTCTGCGCATGGCTTGCGTGAAGCCGTAGAGATAAGCGCAATTTGAAGCCGCAGAGAACGGCCCGGCGGCGTTATCACCATCTTTTCCAACGCGAGGCGGGGTAGGGTAGGGGAGGGCCTCCGTCTTCCAAGCGCTGCCTCGAGATGCGGCAGCGACGCTAGACGTCCGGATCGCCTCTGCGCGCAGAGACCAAGGAGGGCCTCGCAGGCAAGGGCCCTACACGCGGAAGGCTGCATCTCTGCCGGCTGCGGGTCTTACAACTGGAGAGCGCCGCTGCTGCGCGCTATCGGGGAGGGGACGTCTAGGTCACGCACTCATAAACTGCTGGCGGTAGCTGCAAGGTTCTGATTCAAGCTTCTTGAAAGGAGCTGCTGATGGGCCAGCCTCGCTACGAGTTGACGGATTTCGAGTAGTCGGTGATCGAGTCGCTGCTACCGAGCAAGCCGCGCGGGGTGCCTCGGGTTGACGACCGGCTCTCGTCAAACTCGCTTCAGCCAAAATCTGGATGCGCTTTATGAGTCGGTGAGCTAGAAAGGCCCCTCGGACGCTCGGAGAGGCGTTCAGGCAGGAGCCCCACCATGATCAAGACGAGCGTCTACTATCCGGCCAATGGCGGCTCGAAGTTCGATCACGACGACTACCGCACCCACCACATGCCACTGATCCAGGACCGGCTCGGCGATGCCTGCCTGCGCTACGAGATCGATACGGGCCTTGCGGGTCGCGAACCTGGAAGCGCGCCGGAGTTCGTTGCGGCGTGCCACATCTATTCGCCGACTCTGGAGACATTCCAGGAGGCGTTCGGTCCCCACCGCGCGGAGCTCGTCGCGGACGTCGCCAACTATACGGACATCGCGCCCATCGTGCAGATCAGCGAAATCGTTGGAAGGTAGGGGGGCTTCGACGCGTCAGGCGTGACCGTTGAACTTTCCGAGATCGGCGTAGTGCTGGCGCACCTGATCCATGGTGACTTAGCCGGTGCCGAACCGGTCGACGATCGGGAACATGTGGTTGCCGTTGAAGCGAAAATTACCTTGTTCTCGTCAAACTCGCTTCAGCCAAAATCTGTATGCGCCTTATGAGTCGGTGACCTAGCCTGAATTTTCGCGCCGATCTAAGTCGGCTGAATGATGGAGGCAGCGGGCGTTAAAGGGGTTGGGAGTTCGTTTGTCCGGAGATCCGATAACGGCCAGGCCCGGTCGATGACAGCAGTCCAATCACATGCCGGCAGTTGAGCGCGAATAGGTTGCCGACATCCCGCGGCGTCATCAACCGCGAAGATCACAAAAGCGCATGCTAGGCGAATCAGGTCTCGGCGGCTATGATCGACGTGCTGGTAGGATCGTGCGTTGGTATCGCAGACGTTTTGCCGCTAGCCCAATCGGCCAGATCTCACTCCATGTTCCGCAACGCGGCAAACCCTCCTAGCGGAACTTATTGGCGAGTTCGCTTCCGTCTACGGAAATTCCTTCTTGTTTACCTGCTATTTACCATACTGCTCCACGGCGCCGGCCGAGCCCGCATCGCGGTCGATCTCACGTTCCTTGTCAGCGGGCGCCGCGTGGGACAGGATTTCACTATCGCGGCTTCGTTCCCTCGCGATTGGTAAAATGCGCGTTGCCTAACCCCGTACCAATGGTCAGCACCGCCCATCTCGACACGTCGTTCATAAAAGGGATCTGCGACAATCCCTGCACGACGGCATCGTTGTGCATCATCACGAATGTGCTGTCGTCGCCGATCTCAGGAATGGCTTTCATCAGTGCGGCGGGAAGGTTGAAGCTGTCGCTCTCCCAGTTTCCGCCCGGCAGGTTCTGTCCGCCGCGTTCGATGGAGCCATCGGCTTTGATGATGCCGGGGCATGCGATCCCGATGATCGGCGCCGGCTTGAGATTGGCCTTCTCAGCCTTGCCGATCAGATCCCGCAACATTGCTGCCAACTTCTCGATGGTTGCGGTGCGGCTTGGCTCATCGTCGGCATGACGCCAGATGGCGGACTCCCAGACGCTTGCATCCGGCACGTCGTCCTTTCCGAATTGAACGACGCCGGCGCGAACATTCGTGCCGCCGATATCGACGGCCAGGATCGCCTCGTGACCTTTGAACATCCAGCGCGGCATCAGGTGGACCGCGCCGATCAGTCCGGCCTCATCGGGGTGGTGAACGATCGGCACGACTTCGACATCAACGCCGGCCGCTTTGAGAATGACCATGGTCCTGGCGATTGTTAATTCGCCAAAGTGGCTCCGACGGAAGCCGCCGCCAACGACGATACGGTCTGTCTTTCCCCAGCGTTTGTCCTTCAGAAACTTGCCTATCACATCGGCAAAGTCTTGCGCAAAATCCTCCACTGCCCCCATGACCAACGCAGCCGCCGCCAAATCATCGCCCTTCAAAATAGCGTCGATTTTTTTCTTGGAGAGTTTCTCCGTCGCGGTCTTGCCGATTGGGTCGTCTCCGACCTTGCGGATGCGTTTTCTCCAATCGTCGAGCTTCTGTTGGAACGTCTTTTTGTTTGCGTTGTCGCCAACGAAACCATCCTTATCACGCAGTTCGTTGTTGTAGTCGTCGATCGTCACCAAGGGCAGGTTTAAAGCGCCATGTGCCAGCGGGGCATTGACCTCATCACGGGGATCGGAACTGCTTTTGGCCATCAAGGTACCTTCTACGGCGCGAGTGCTCAAACGGGCGGCGAGATACAACGCGGACCGGCCTCTGGATGTTCCGGAGTCTGAAAAGCGACCTTGTCCTTGTCGGCTGGCGACCTAGCTTCAATGGTTGCAGAGTTTGGAGAATGCCGTGCAGGACGACGACGCTACTCAGGAAATGCTTTCGCTGGTCTTGGAAGAGCCGGATCATTGGGCGATGTTTCTCGATATCGACGGGACGCTGCTCAATCTTGCGCCCACGCCGGATGCGATCGAGGTCCCAGAGGCGCTTCCCGGACAACTTCATCGCCTGTCGAACAAGCTCGGCGGCGCCCTGGCGCTGGTCACGGGCCGATCGCTTGCTTATGCAGACGAGCTGTTCAAGCCCTTTGAATTTCCGACGGCAGGCCTTCACGGCGCCGAAATCAGGAACGCTGCGGGAATGCAGACGGTGGAGGCGACAGCTGAGTTTCAGGCCCTGAAGCATGCACTGACCGCGGAGGCTGAGCACTATCCTGGAGTCTTGATCGAGGATAAGGGTGCGGCCGTTGCCGCCCATTACCGGCTCGCGCCCGAATATGAAAAGGTGCTCGAAGACCGCATGCACCACTATGCGGAGCTCGCCGGGCCGAACTGGGCATTGCAGCTCGGCAAGATGGTATTCGAACTGCGTCCGGCACGGTCGAGCAAGGGCGATGCGCTGGAGCGGTTTTTCCAGTCCGACCCCTTCAAGAACCGTTGCCCAATTACCATCGGCGATGATCTGACCGACGAGTCGATGTTTGCGATCGCCAATGCGCGTGGCGGGGTTTCGGTGCGTGTCGGCGCGATCGGCACCCCGAGCTGCGCCACGAGCCGGCTGTCCTCCTCTGCACTGGTTAGAAATGTCATCGCTGCCTTGGCGGCCTGACGAATGCTCTTGAACGACGTGCAATGCGGATTGCTGTCGTCTTTACGCCGGCTGTGAGGCGTCAATTGTCAAAAAAGTATCGGTTTTAGCCGGGAATCGTGGTGGCGGGCGTGACACGAGCCCATTACACTCCCCTTCAACAACAAAGCCAAAAGGGAATTTGGCTGGCGGGCCTGGAACCGTCCTCGGAGGAGGAGACAATGGAACCTGACTTGGAAGTCATTCAGATCCGGCCCGGCGAATCTTTCGCAACGAAGGCGCATGGCTATCCCTACCATACGGTTCGTTGGCATTTTCACCCGGAATACGAACTTCATCTCGTCGTGGCGACAACGGGACGCTATTTCGTCGGCGACTTCATCGGCGAGTTCGAGCCGGGCAACCTTGTGCTTGCCGGGCCTAATCTTCCCCATAACTGGATCAGCGATGTCCCGAAAGGATCGAGCATTCCGCTTCGCTGCCAACTCATCCAGTTCAGCGAGAATTTCATCAGCGATACGATGAAGGTGCTGGCCGAACTCGGCCCATTCGAACCTGTTCTCGAAGCCTCCCGCCGCGGTGTGCTCTTCGGCGCCGATACCAGCCGGCAGGTTGCTCCGCTGATGAATGAGGTGCAGCAGGCCCACGGTGTGCGCCGCATCGAGCTCTTCATGATGATCATCGGCCTGCTCAGCCGGGCGCAGGATGCCCAGCTTCTCGCCAGCCCGAGCTATCTGCCCGATCCCTCGGGCTATATGTCGGCCGGCATCAACAAGGCGCTTGCCTATATCAGAGAGAACCTGACGAAATCCTTCGACGAAGCCGATCTCGCGGCGATCGCCGACCAGTCAACCGGCGCCTTTTCGCGCGCATTCCGCCGCCATACCGGCATGTCGCTGGTTCAGTATGTGAAACGCCTGCGCATCAATCTCGCCTGCCAGATCCTGATGAGCGATGATCACGCGTCGATCACCGATATCTGTTTCGAAGTCGGCTTCAACAATCTGTCCAACTTCAACCGGCAGTTTCTAGCGGAAAAAGGCATGACGCCTTCCCGTTTCCGACGGTTGTTGGGTGACAATATCAACGTGGCAAAGGCGGCCTAGAGGAGCCGAACGAGCACAGTCCAAGAGACGAGGGAGGACAAGGAGGAGGAACGAAAACTGACACTGACTTGAACGCGGGCATGCGATGAGCGGCTCGCGATCGGAGATGCTTGTCCTCAAAAACGTCAAACGCCGGGACAGGCGCGACCGTTCCTTCAGCCGAACGGCCACAGCAGACAGTGCAATCACGAACGTACACAATTTTTACCAATGGGAGGAGATGGAAATGATGAAATTCTCGACAAAGGCGGCAGGCGCCGCGGTATTTGTCCTGTCCTTGCTGGGCGGTACTTCCGCCTTTGCGCAAACCGCCGTTGCAGATGCGACAGTGGCATTCCTCATGCCCGACCAAGGCTCGACCCGCTACGAGGAGCACGATCACCCGGGCTTCGTCGCGGAAATGAAGAAACTCTGCGCGTCATGCAAGGTTCTCTACCAGAACGCCGACGCCGATATCGCAAAACAGCAACAGCAGTTCAATTCGGCCATCACGCAAGGCGCCAAGGTCATCGTACTGGACCCGGTGGATTCGGCCGCCGCCGCATCGCTCGTCCAACTCGCGCAGAGCCAGGGTGTCAAGGTCATTGCCTATGACCGTCCTATTCCGAAAGGCAAGGCCGATTTCTACGTCTCCTTCGACAACAAGGCGATCGGCAAGGCAATTGCGGAATCGCTCGTCCAGCATCTGAAGGCGCAGAACGTGCCGACCGATGGAGGCGGCATCCTGCAGATCAACGGCTCGCCGACCGATGCGGCTGCCGGGCTGATCAAGGACGGCATTCACGAGGGTCTGGCGAGCGGTGGATACAAGACGCTAGCCGAATTCGACACGCCCAACTGGCAGCCCTCGAACGCCCAGCAATGGGCTGGCGGCCAGATCACCCGTTTCGGCAAACAGATCGTCGGCGTGGTCGCCGCCAATGATGGCACCGGTGGTGGCGCCATCGCAGCCTTCAAGGCAGCGGGTGTCGATCCCGTGCCGCCGGTGACCGGCAATGATGCGACGATCGCTGCGCTGCAGTTGATCATCGCGGGGGACCAGTACAATACGATCTCCAAGCCGAGCGAAATCGTCGCCGCTGCCGCTGCCAACGTCGCCGTGAAACTTCTGGCCGGAGAAACGCCGAAGGCCGAAATGACGCTCTACGACACGCCAGCGCAGCTTTTCGTCCCTGCCGTCGTTACCGCCGAAAACCTCAAGGCCGAGATCATCGACAAGAAGATCAACACCGCTGAGGAGCTGTGCACCGGCCGCTATGCCGACGGCTGCAAGAAGCTCGGCATCACCAAGTAATCGAGCCAAGGGAAGGCGCGGCTGGGCCACCGGCCGCGCTTCCGATTTTCGCTTTTTCGAAAGGCCAGGCGATGTCTGAAACCTCTCATATTCCTGACCCATCCCGTCAGCCTGTCCTTAGCCTGCGCGGAATATCGAAGAACTTCGGGGCGGTGTCGGCGCTCACCGATATCGAACTCGACGTGTATGCCGGCGAGGTCGTGGCGCTGGTGGGCGACAATGGCGCCGGCAAATCGACGCTGGTCAAGATCCTGGCCGGCGTGCACCAGCCAAGCTCGGGCACGATCATCTTCGAGAACAAACCGGTCAACCTGTCGAGCCCGAGTGCTGCGCTCGACCTTGGCATCGCAACCGTCTTCCAGGATTTGGCACTTTGCGAAAATCTCGACGTCGTCGCCAATATCTTTCTCGGCAAGGAGCTCAACCCCTATCAGCTCGATGAAGTCGCGATGGAGATCGCCGCCTGGAAGCTCTTGAACGAGCTTTCGGCCCGCATTCCGAGCGTGCGCGAGCCTGTCGCCTCACTCTCCGGCGGACAGCGCCAGACGGTAGCCATCGCCCGATCGCTGCTGCTCCAGCCGAAACTGATCATGCTCGACGAACCCACAGCTGCACTGGGCGTCGCCCAGACCGCCGAGGTGCTAGACCTTATCGAGCGCGTGCGGGAGCGCGGCCTCGCGGTCATCATGATCAGCCACAATATGGAGGACGTTCGGGCCGTCGCGGACCGTATTGTCGTCCTTCGGCTCGGCCGCAACAACGGCACCATGCTGCCCGACGCATCCAACGAACAGCTCGTCAGCGCCATCACCGGCGCATCCAACAATTCCGTCTCCCGCCGCGCGTCGCGCCGCCAGGCGCAAAGCCAGCAGACAGAGGAGGGCAGGCCATGATGAAGACCATCCAGAATGAACCGGCAGCACCTGCGCTCCTCGACCGACGTGACGAACGAGTGCATCACGACGACAGCCTTGCCGGCTCGATCCGCGCCTTTGGGGATCGCATCCGCTCCGGCGATCTCGGTTCGCTGCCGGTCATTGTCGGCCTGGCGATCATCTGGACGGTATTCCAGGCGCTCAATCCGGTGTTTCTCTCGAGCAGCAACCTCGTCAACATGCTGTTCGACTGCTCGACGGTCGGCGTCATCTCGCTGGGCATCGTCTGCATCCTGATGGTAGGTGAGATCGACCTTTCCGTCGGCTCCGTCAGCGGCTTCGCCTCGGCGCTGGTCGGCGTCTTCTGGGTCAACCAGGGCTGGCCGGTGGTTCTCGCGATCCTCGCCGCTATGATCGTCGGCGCCCTGATCGGCTCGCTCTACGCGTTTCTCTTCAACCGCTTCGGCATGCCGAGCTTCGTGTCGACGCTGTCGGGGCTGCTCGCGGTTCTCGGCCTGCAGCTCTATATCCTCGGAGCGACCGGTTCGATCAATCTTCCCTATGGTTCCTGGCTCGTGAGTTTCGGCCAGATCATGGTCATGCCGGACCCGATCGCCTATCTGCTGGTGGCACTTGCCGGCATTGCTTTCTTCTTCTCCAGCTACCGCACCTCGGCGCGTCGGCGGGCGGCCGGTCTGTCGGCGAAATCGGCCGGCGGACTGCTTATCCGCGCTGTCATCATCACACTCGCCCTGGAAGCTGTCGCGTTCTATCTCAACCAGTCGCGCGGCATTCCATGGATGTTCGGCCTTTTCGTTGGGCTCGTCGTCGCCATGAACTATGCGCTGACGCGCACCAAATGGGGACGCTCCATGCATGCCGTCGGCGGCAACAGGGAGGCAGCGCGCCGCTCGGGCATCAACGTCTCGCGCATCTATACGAGCGCCTTCGTCATGTGCGCCCTGCTTGCGGCAACCGGCGGCGTTCTTTCTGCCGCGCGGCTCGCGACGGCAAGTCAGCAGGCCGGCACGGGCGACGTCAATCTCAACGCCATCGCCGCGGCAGTCATCGGCGGCACGAGCCTGTTCGGCGGGCGCGGCAGTGCCTATTCAGCCCTTCTCGGCATCATCGTCATCCAGTCGATCGCCAGCGGGCTGACGCTTCTCGATCTCTCGTCATCGCTTCGATACATGATCACCGGCGCTGTCCTTGCCGTTGCCGTCATCGTCGACTCGCTGGCACGCCGATCGCGAATTTCGCACGGCCGAGCCTAAAGCAACCAGAAAGCAGAGGAAGAAAATGGGACAGGATCTGTCTGGAAAAGTCGCGGCCGTCACCGGGGCGGCGTCGGGCATCGGCCTTGAGTGCGCCAAGACCATGCTTGCCGCGGGCGCCCGGGTCGTGCTGGTCGACCGAAATGAAGACGCCTTGAAGGAAATCTGCTCGAAACTCGACGCCAACGCCATTCCGTTGGTCATCGATCTCACCGATCCGAAAAGCGTCGAACGGATGATGCCGCAAATTCTCGAAAAAGCGGGCCAGCTGGATATCTTCCACGCCAATGCCGGCTCTTACATCGGCGGGGAGGTATTGGGTGGCGACCCTGATGCCTGGGACCGGATGCTCAATCTGAACATCAACGCCGCCTTCCGTTCGGTGCATGCCGTTCTGCCGCATATGGTCGAGCGTAAGACCGGGGATATCATCCTGACGAGTTCCGTCGCCGGCATGATCCCCGTCGTCTGGGAGCCGATCTACACCGCCTCGAAACATGCCGTCCAGGCATTCGTCCATACGCTGAGGCGGCAGGTGGCCAAGCATGGCTTGCGCGTCGGCGCCGTCGCTCCGGGCCCTGTCGTCACGGCCCTTCTCAGCGATTGGCCGCAGGAGAAGCTGCAAGAGGCGCTCGCCGCAGGTGGCCTGATGGAGGCCAACGAAGTGGCCGAAGCCGTGCTCTTCATGCTGACGCGTCCACGCAACATCACCATCCGTGATCTCGTCATCCTGCCGCAGAGCGCCGACATCTGACGAAAGTGCACTCGCCTTCAACACTCGGGAAAACCCCACTTAGGAGGAAACGGCCATGATCTTCGACAGATTTCGCCTGAACGGACAGGTGGCCTTGGTGACCGGCGGTACGCGCGGCATCGGGATTGCCATCGCCGAGGCGCTCGGCGAGGCGGGCGCCAAAGTCATCATCACGGGCCGAACCCGCAATGCAGCGGCGGAAGACCGGCTCTCCAAGGCCGGCGTCGATTGCGATTTCATCGCCGCCGACCTGATGAAGAAAAGCGCTGCCGACGAACTCGTCACTGAGACCCTCTCACGGGCTGGGCGGCTCGACATCCTCGTCAACAATGCCGGCATCGCCATTCATGGCGACAGCGGCGAATTTTCCGATGCCACCTGGCGCGAGATCATGACCATCAACGTCGACGCCGTCTTTCGCGCCTGCCGCGCCGCACTCGCACCGATGCGGCGCCAGGGCAGCGGCGCCATCCTCAATATCGGCTCGATATCGGGCATCGTGTCCAACATTCCGCAGAACCAAGTCGCCTATAATACCTCCAAAGCGGCGGTCCACATGATGACCAAAAGCCTCGCCAGCGAAGTTGCCGCCGAGAATATCCGCGTCAACGCCATCGCCCCCGGCTATATCGAGACCGATCTGTCGCGCGGCGGCATCGAAAATCCCGAGTGGTTCCCGACCTGGCGCAGCATGACCCCGATGGGACGCGTCGGGCAGCCAGAGGAGGTGGCGGGTGCCGCGTTGTTCCTCTGCTCGGCGGCAGCAAGTTATGTCACCGGCGAAGTGCTGGTGATCGACGGGGGTTATACGACACGGTGAGACGTGAACACGAGATGGGGGAGGGTGGCTCGCAGCCGCTTGGCGTCCTTTGCAGCTCTCGAAAGGACGCGCGACGCTGTGGAAATTTACGGCTGCGGACGGCTCTTTCCATTCGTGCGGGACGGCGTCGCCGGCCTGTTTCCGGCGATCGGGATCGAGGCAATCAGCCTGGCGAGAGCCGCCTGGGATCGCACTCCCGTTTTGCCAAAGCATCGGCCGGTGTGGGTTTTTACCGTGTTGGACGAAATTCCAAGAACCCGGGCAATCTCGGGCAGATTCATTCCGCTGCCGATCAGTGCAGCGACCCGGGTTTCGGCTTCGGTCAGGCCAAAGATGTGTTGCAGTTGTTGCGCTTGCCGACGCGTCTTCGCTTCCGGATCGACGATATGAATGAGCACGCGCGCTCCGCTATCCACCGCATCCCATATCGAAACCGCTGTCGGTGCAAGCGGCGTGATCATCACGAGATAGGGCGGCAAACCCGATGGCCGAGAGATCGACAATGCCCCGTCGAAGGGCGTGTCTTCGCCATCGGCTATCAGCAAAGCCTGACGAATGGCGTTCACTAGGCGGGTGGATGTCTTCGAAATATGGGCGGCAAGCGAGGGCCTCTCGGATCGGCTGAGAAAAATGCCGTCGGCTTGCTTGAGCAGTGTTTCGGCTGCCGCATTCAAGAGAAGGACGGCACCCCGACTATCGATCAGCACGGCCGCATCAGCGATTGCATCGATCAGCCGTTGCGGCAATTCGCGTGCGCGGGCGATCCGGTTTACCTGAAAGGAAAGATCGATCGCCCGCGCCATATGCGGGCTCAGCTGCTCTAAGCGTGCTGCCGCTTTGCCGGCCTGCTCGTCTTGCTGACGAGACAGGAACAGAGCGACACCGCCGATACCTCCTCGCTCGTGCAGGCTGGCATGAGGCAGGAAGAGCTGATTGAAGATGTTTTGAGGCTCGCAGATATCGGCGTAAAACGCGGAATGCCTTACGGCCTTTGCATCTATCAACCTGTTGCCGACTGCGATCTCGCCCGGCTTTACCTTCTCGAATGCGCGGGCATAGGGGTTGCCCGTGTAATGCTGAAGATAGAGCGCATTCAAATCCTCACGCATGCGGCCGGGGATCAGAAAGCTGCCGTGGCCATCGGGCGCCTGATAGACAATATTTCCGGCGACCGCGCCGACATAATCAACGATCGCGCACAGCGTATCCGGCCATAATTCTGAACGGACCGCCGCCTGATAGACAGCATCAACGATATCGACATGATCCATATCAGCGCCGCTCGTTTTCACGATGATGGTTCCGCCAAATGCAACGATCGCACCATTTCGATTACTGCCTAAATGTGTGAGAGGCAAGATAGCGAGCGTCACCCGATCAGGCGATATCTTGCGCCGTTCGTTCACCGAATGACTTACCGGGATTTGTCAGAACATCGTTGAAGAAATGGAGGCGGCCTCATCTGAACCTTGGCGCGCGCTTGGCATTGTGAAGCAATTCGGAAGCGGTCGCGAACGGCCCGAAGAGTTTGAGCAGCAGCGCTTGTTCCTCGGCATCTATGCGGTGACGAGCGCAGAACTCCGTCACGGACCAGACTTTCGTCAGATCGTCTGTTTCGACTTGCCTGGCTTCGATGTGTTCGGTCACGGCGTGTCCTCCGAACATCAAGACTACGCCACGCCGGCATTTATAAGAACTAGCTAAAAAGTATTATACTGCTTTGCAGACCATCGGAATATCATCGGCTCCCGGCGGACTTGCGTCAATCAGGCGGATATACGAAGACGCCCGCCGATTGCGCGGCGGGCGTAGTGTCTCATTGATCTATAACTGCTGATCAAACAAGAGCGTCGGTGCTGCCGGTGATGTTGAGCGTCAGAACGCCAACATCGGTGTGGCCTTCGCCGTCGGAGATCTTGTAGTACTGGACGGTTTCCGTGACGGTCTGGCCAGCAGCCAGGTCATCCGTCAGCTCATAGGTGAATTCGCCATTCGGCTTGACGTGGAAGACGCCATAGTCGCCGACGATGTCGGTAACAGCGTCGGGGCCGCTCTTGGCGCTGACATTCGTGCCGTCGAACTGGCGAAGGAAGAGGTGACCATTGTCGCCGGCAATGTCGTTGTCCAGAACGTTGCCGCCGATAGCGTCGCCTTCGGTGAAGCTGTAGTGGTCGTCAACAGCGATCGGCTTTACCTGGGTTACGCCCTGGATGTTCAGGGTGAACAGGCCGACGTCGGTGTGACCGCTGCCGTCGGAGATCTTGTAGGAAACCTTCTCCTGGAACGATTCACCGTTGGCGAAACCGATCTTGGCGGCGTCGCTCAGGACATAGGTGTAGCTGCCGTCCGGCTTGACGAAGAAGGTGCCGTAATCGCCCTGGATTTCGGTAACCTGGCTGTTGCCCTGCTTGGCACCAACGCTCTGCTGGTCAAATGCGCGCAGGAACAGGTGGCCGTTGTCGGAGGAATCGTTGGAAAGCAGATTTCCGGAAATAACGTCGGTTTCTTTAAATGTTGCACTATCATCAGTTGCATGTATCAGCGAAGCCATTGGCTCTCTCCTAAATGTTTATTGGCGGGTCAATTTCGACCTCAGCGAGCGGCTCCTTTAACAACCTATTAATACTACAAGTCAATGGTCTATTTAACAGAAGGTTAATTTCGGTGGCGGTCTTCGCGTTGCTTCCATTCCGGCGGAATAATGTGACACTCGCGCAAAATTGAAGAAAATTTTGGAAAAACTATACCCGGATAACTTGAATAAAATGGCGCGGAGTATATCTGAAGGCGATTGGCGATGCCCGAGCCACGTCCGGGCTATCCGTTGCAATTGTGCTCGCCGAGCCTTATGTTGCTGATGTACCCGATCCAAGCGGAAATCTAAGCCGTTGCCGGCTGCTGATTGACACGCTTATGCATCGGCGCGCGCCTTAAGGCTGCGTGATGGGCAATCCCACAAACAATCGATAACGCCGGCCAAGGTCGGCAAAGGATTTCTTTTTGAACAACACACATACAGCCACCGCGGTTGCGGCGGCGAATCCGCGTGAGGATGGCGAGGCTGTCCGCAATGCTCCCAGGAACTGGAAGCCGTTTCCATGCCTTCTCACCCGCCGCGAATTGCAGGCTCTGATCGCGGAGCAGCTCGGCTGAGCGGCGATCGGGCCACCGTCCCAAACAAGGAGAACTCTAAATGCAGGTACTCGTCAGAGACAACAATGTCGACCAAGCGCTCAGAGTCTTGAAAAAGAAAATGCAGCGCGAAGGGCTGTTCCGCGAAATGAAGGTACGGCGCGCCTACGAGAAGCCGTCCGAACGGCGCGTCAGGGAAAAGGCGCAGGCGATCAGCCGACATCGCAAGGCTGCACGCAAGCAGATGCAGCGTGAAGGCCTGCTGCCCGGTCCGAAGCGGGCGGTGGCCGCCCGTTAGCAGCTTTATCCTCACCAGCCTTCGCGGGCTTTGGCGGTACATTCCCCTGAAAGGACAGACAATGGACGAACTCAATAGCCTCACCGTTTCGGAAGAACGCCTCGAGGATTGCCGCGATATCGTGGAGCCGGATCTGCAGGATCTGATTCAACGCGCTCTGACATCGGGCTTTTCCCGGGAGGAGGTTCTCATCGCCGTCAGCGAACTGGTCGCCGAAGACTTCGCAATGGTCATGAAAACCCCAAGCGTCCATTGATCGACGCCTGCCTCGATCATCTTAGGAATCGGCTCATTAGACCCGCCGACTGGGAACATCGGCTTCGGTAGACGGTTACTTCGTCTCTTGCACAGATGGAGATGACGATGGCCAATCAAGACGACGCGACACGGGTATGGGAGTTGATCGACAAGATCGGGTTTTGCATGCTGACGACCCGCAGCGGCGACGATCTGCGAGCCCGCCCGATGTCCGCCTATACCGCGCAGCTCGAGAATGCGATCTACTTTCTGACGGATGTAAGCAGTCACAAAGACGTTGAAATCACTCGCTGGCCAAACGTGTGCCTCGCCTTTGCCGACACCAAGGGACAGAAATATGTTTCCGTATCAGGGACGGCCGAGGTGCAAAACGACCGGGAGAGAATCAGGGAATTATGGGCGACGCCGGCAAAGGCGTGGTGGGACAATCCCGACGATCCTTCCATCCGCATCCTCAAGATGACGCCGGCTTCGGCCGAATATTGGGACAGCCCAGGCACGATCATCAGCTATATCAAGATGGCGGCGGCAGCAGTCTCGAACACCAAACCTGATATGGGCGACAATGCCGAGGTCAAGCTCTAGCGCATCGTGGGCTACTAAGCCCGCTCACAGCGCCACGCACCTTTTAGACACGCAATAAATCGAGTCCGGCTTAAGGAATTATGCAGTAGCCGATGCCTTGACAAAGTCGATGAATGCCCGGAGCGGCGCCGGCACCAGCCGACGCCCGGGATAGTAGAGGAACGGCCCGGAGAAGCGTTGCCACCACGGTTCGAGGATGGGCTCGAGCGCGCCACTGTCGATATGCGGGCGCAGCCAGTCCTCGAAGAGGCAGACGATCCCTGTTCCTGATATCGCTGCATCGACGGCCAAATCGGTCGCTCCGCCGACCCGCACGATCAGCGGCCCCGTCGGATCGACCCGTACGATCTCGCCATCACGCTCGAACTCCCACGGCGCCGTCATCGCACCGCTGGCAAAGCGACCCAATAGACAGGCATGGCCGAGCAGCTCGCTCGGATGTTGCGGCCGGCCACGGCGATCGAGGTAGTCGGGGGAGGCTGCGATGGCAAAGCGCTGGACGCGTGGCCCGATCGGTATTGCGATCATATCCTGCTCCAGTCGCTCGTCGTAGCGTATGCCAGCGTCGCAGCCGGCCGCGATCACGTCGACAAAGCTCTCGTCGGTGACCACCTCCAGCCGAATATCGGGATACGCTGCGAGGAAGGGTGGAACGATGGCGGGCAGCACCAGCCGCGCCGCGCTGACCGGCACGTTGAGGCGCAAGGCACCGGCCGGCCTGTCGCGAAAACCGTTGACGACATCGAGGGCAGATTCCACCTCGCTCAAAGCAGGGCCGAGCCGCTCCAGCAAGCCCTTGCCCGCTTCGGTCGGGACGACGCTGCGTGTCGTCCGGTTGAGCAGCCTGACACCGAGCTGGCCCTCCAGGCGGCGCACCGCTTCGCTGAGGAAGGAGGCGCTGCTGCCGCTGACGCGCGCCCCCTCGCGGAAACCCCCGGCACGTGCCACGGCAACAAAGGCATTGAGATCACTCAGATCTGCTTTCATTGTTCGCCACTCCGCACAGGCCGTTCGGATTATAGCCAATTTTCACGCGCGCCCACAATCCTTATCTTGGGCTCATCTTGGCGACATCTCTTGAAAGGAATTAGGTCATGTCCACTCTCGATCGGTCCAGCACGTTCAACCTCGGCGGCCGCAGCGTAAAGCGGCTCGGCTATGGCGCCATGCAGCTTGCCGGGCCTGGCGTATTTGGTCCGCCCAAAGATCATGGCGCGGCCTTGGCAGTGCTGCGAGAGGCGGTCGCGAGCGGCGTAAACCACATAGACACCAGCGACTTCTACGGCCCGCACATCACCAACCAGATCATCCGCGAAGCGCTGCATCCCTATCGCGACGATCTCGTCATCGTCACCAAGATCGGCGCGCGGCGCGGCACAGACGGATCCTGGATTCCGGCCTTCTCGCGCGAAGAGCTGACGGAGGCAGTGCACGACAACCTCCGCAATCTCGGCCTCGATGTGCTTGATGTCGTCAATCTCAGGATCATGTTCGACGTGCACGGCCCGGCCGAAGGGGCGATCGAAGCGCCCCTTACGGTGCTCGCCGATCTTCAGCGGCAAGGCCTGGTCCGGCAGGTCGGGCTGAGCAACGTCACATCCAAACAAATCGCAGAGGGGCGTGGGATCACCGAGATCGTCTGCGTGCAGAATCAATACAATCTGGCGCATCGGGCCGACGATGCCCTGATCGACGATCTTGCGCGCCACGGCATTGCTTATGTGCCGTTCTTTCCGCTCGGCGGGTTCAGCCCGCTGCAGTCTTCCACCCTGTCCGATGTCGCAGCACGCCTCAATGCGACGCCTATGCAGGTGGCGCTCGCCTGGCTGTTGCGTCGCGCGGAAAATATCCTGCTGATCCCCGGCACTTCGTCCGTCGGCCATCTCAGGGAGAACCTCGCCGCCGCCAGGCTCGTGCTGCCGGATGACGCTGTCGAAGAACTGAACCGGATGGCTGATTTTGCCGCCTGACGGTATCGGAAGGTTCGCAGGCGATCCGGTCGCTACGCCACGCTCTCGCATGGCGTAGCGACCGGATCAGGCGCATGCGGCTCCCGCTATTTCGCCAACCCCCGGCGTCCGTTGTGGTTATGCTTCAATAGCGCTCCGGCACGAGCATTTCAGGTGGAACCGGCGCCCTGTTGTAATCTGCGTGACGGATGCGGTCCGGCAACTGGATCTCAGGTTTCGGAACATCCTCGTAAGGGATCTGCTCGAGAAGATGGGCGATGCAGTTCAAACGCGCCCGTTTCTTATCCACGGCCTGCACCACCCACCAGGGTGCGTCCTCCGTGTGCGTACGCTCCAGCATTTCTTCCTTGGCTTTGGTGTATTCCTCCCAATGGACACGGCTTTCCATATCCATCGGTGACAGCTTCCATTGCTTCAGCGGATCGTGGATACGCATCTTGAAGCGGAACTCCTGCTCCTCGTCGGTGATCGAAAACCAGTATTTGATCAGCACGATACCGGAACGGACCAGCATCCGCTCGAATTCAGGCACCGAGCGGAAGAACTCCTCGAGTTCTTCCTCGGTGCAGAACCCCATGACGCGCTCGACACCGGCGCGATTGTACCAGCTTCGGTCAAAGAGCACCATTTCGCCACCGGTCGGAAGATGCGGGACATAACGCTGGAAATACCATTGATGACGTTCCCGCTCGGTAGGGGCGGGCAGCGCGACTGTCCGGCAAACGCGCGGATTGAGCCGCTGGGTCACCCGCTTGATCGCGCCTCCCTTGCCGGCCGAATCCCGACCTTCGAACAGCACCACCACCTTCAGCTTCTTATGCTGAACCCAATCCTGCAGCCGCACGAGTTCGTGCTGCAGCCGGAAGAGCTCGCGGAAGTAGGTCTTTCGCTCGAGCGTCTGCTCCGCCGGCTCCGACATTCCTTCGGCGACCAGATCGTCCAGCCGGTCTTCTTCCATCTGCATTTCCAGCTCTTCATCGAAGCTGTCGGCGATCTCAGCCTTTATGCGGCTGAGTTGGTCCTGATGTGTTTGAGACATGGATTTCCCTTCCTGCTGTTGTTGACAGGAGCATGTCAGTGCGAAGTTTATATGACGACACTGATCGAAGGCTGAAACGGTTTACCCGCGTCCGTCGTTCCAAGCGCTGCTACAGCCGTCCCGTCCGGTACTGGTCGACAAGATTCCGGCAGGCGCGGATCGTCAGGGCCATGACGGTGAGCGTCGTGCCGGCGATGCCGCTTCCGGGGAAGGCGCTGGCGTCGGTGACGATGAGGTTCGGGGCATCCCAGACCTGGTTGTAGGGGTTGAGCACCGAAGCTTGCCGGTTTTCGCCCATGCGCGCGCCGCCCGTCTCATGAATTGCCGCCCCCATGCACATGGTCTTGCGGAACCATTTGCGGAACATGAAGCGGCTGAAGGCATCGGCTTCGGGAAAGGCGCCCTTGCCCATTTCCTTGAGGCCGGTGGGCGAGCCGATGAATTCGAGGTCGCCGCCAATCTCCTTGATCATGGCGATCAGCGTCTCCTCCTGCCTTTTGAGCAGCGCCTGCTCCTCCTGTTGCATGACGCAGCGGATATGCGGCACGGGAATGTTCCAGGCATCCTTGCGCCTAACGTCGAGCGTGATGCGGTTGTCGGCATAGGGCAGCATACGGCCGAAACCGAAGAAGGCGAGACGTGCATCTCGGTCTCCGGAGACTGGCGCACGGCCGACGCTTCCCTGGTAGTCGAAATCGCCGCGGGCGGCGTCGCCCTCGCCGAAGCGGGGAATGAAGATCCCGCCCGACGGATTGTAAAACGGGTCGGTCGGCGCGGATTCGTCGGGCGCCCAGCCCTTCGCCTTGGAAAAGGAGCCGAAGGCGAGGCACGGCAGCTGGTCCATGAAATAGCGACCGAGAGCGCCTGAGCTATTGCCGAGCCCATCCGGATGTTTCGCCGAAGCCGAATTCAAGAGCAGCCGCACGCTCTCTATCGGCGAGGCCGAAAGCACCACCGTCGCGGCACGGGCGGTCGATACCTCGCCCGTGTTGCGATCGATGAACTCCGCGCCGGTGGCGCGGCCGGTTTTCTCATCCGTGGTGATACGGCGAACGACGGCGTCGTAGCGGACGGTCAACCGGCTGGTGGCCTTTGCTTCTCGCAGCGGTCGCGGCATGCGGTCGGCATCCGGCGCAATGTAGCGCCAGGAGACGACGCGCCTCTCCGGCCAGCGGTTTTCGACCGCCTGCTTGAAGATTTCTTCGGCGGGCGTCAGGCTTGCCGGCTTCGCATAGACGCCGTCCGGCAGCGTGGCGACGTTGTCCTTGTTGCCGTAGAGGCCGAGATAGGTCTCGACCTCGTCGTAGAAAGGCACCAGCTCGTCATAGGAGACCGGCCAGTCCACACCCTTTCCGGCGCGTGAGCGGATCTTGAAATCGTCGTCGGTCCAGCGCAGCAGCACCCGGCCGAAACTGTGGAGTCGCCCGCCGCCCTGGCGTCCGCGGATCCAGAGGAAGGGCTCGCCCTTCGGCGTCGTATAGGGGTTTTTGCGGTCGTTGACGAAGAAGTGGCTGAAGCGCTCGGTAAAAAACGCCGCGCGCGCCTGGATCGGTTGACCCTTGAGGGTGGCACGCGCGCGCTCCCAGATATTGATGCTGCTTGCCGGCGCCTTCTTGCGCGCGGGATCGAAATCCTTCGGCCCGACGGCGGGGCCGGCCTCGAGCAGCAGCACCGACAGCCCCTCTTCCGTCAGTTCCTTCACCGCAAAGGAACCCGCCGCGCCGGAGCCTATCACCAGCGCATCATAGACGATTTCAGACATGTCTTTTCAAATCCTGTCCTGGAGCAATCCTCAAAACGGCGCGAAACGCACCCGGAGTTGCGGGAAAACAAAGGGATGGTGCGTCACAGCCGCGATCCGTCAGCGCCGAAGAGGGACGCCTTGGCGATATCGAGCCCGGGAGCCAGAGCATCGCCGGGCTCAAGGGTCACGTCGCCCATCAGCCGGAGCGAGAGGCTCTGGTCCGCCCAGTCGAACCAGATAACGGCGTCCGACCCCATCGGCTCGACGACGGAAACGCGGCCAGGAATGGTAGGTAGGCCGGCTGTAGCCCCATCGAGCACGAGGTGTTCCGGGCGAAAGCCGAGCGTCGCCGGTCCTTCCGCCGCAGCCGCCCGGAAGGAATAGCCGGAGAGGTCGATGCTCAGCCCGTTGCCCCGGAAAACCGGCGCCGCGTCGCCGGGCTCGATCCGGCCCTCGATGAAATTCATCGCCGGAGCGCCGATGAAGCCGGCAACGAAGAGATTGGCCGGACGACGATAGATCTCGGCCGGCGAGGCAAGCTGCTGGATGACGCCGTCGCGCATGATGGCGATGCGGTCGGCCAGGGTCAGGGCCTCGACCTGGTCATGGGTGACGTAGATCATCGTGTTGCCGAGGCGCTGATGCAGCTTCTTGATTTCGACGCGCAATTCGTTGCGCAGTTTGGCATCGAGGTTCGACAGCGGCTCGTCGAAGAGGAAGACATCCACTTCGCGCACCAGCGCCCGGCCGATGGCGACGCGCTGGCGCTGGCCGCCCGATAGCTCGGCCGGCCGCCGGTCGAGCAGCTTGTCGAGCTGGAGAAGGGCGGCGGTGCGGGCGACACGCGCCTCGATCTCGGCCTTCGGCAGACCGGCGACACGAAGTCCGAAGGAGAGGTTCTTGCGGACCGACATGCGGGGGTAGAGCGCGTAGGACTGGAAGACCATGCCGATGCCACGGTTCTTCGGCTCCTCCCAACTCACGTTCTTGCCCGAGATCCAGACCTCACCTGATGTGATATCCTGGAGACCGGCAATGGCGTTCAGAAGCGTGGACTTGCCGCAGCCGGAAGGGCCGAGCAGCACCAGGAACTCGCGCGGCGCAATATCGATCGACATCTTCTCGATCACCGTATGGTCACCATAGGCGATCTTCAGGTCCTTGACGGAGACGGCAGATTGCATGGAAGCGTTACCCCTTGACTGCGCCGGCCGCGATGCCGCGCACGAACCAGCGGCCGGACAGGAAATAGATGGCAAGCGGAACGATGGCGGTCAGGATCGTCGCCGCCATGTTCACGTTGTAGGTCCGCTCGCCCATCGTGGTGTTGACGATATTGTTGAGCTGCACGGTCATTGGCAGGTTGTCGCGCCCGGCAAAGACGAGACCGAGCAGGAAGTCGTTCCAGATGCCTGTGAATTGCAGCATGGAGACCACGACAACCATCGGCACGGCAATCGGCAGCATGATCTCGAAAAAGATGCGCCAGAAGCCCGCGCCGTCGACGCGCGCCGCTTTGCACAGCTCCTCCGGCACGCTGACGAAATAGTTGCGGAAGAGCAGCGTCACCAGCGGCAAGCCGAAGATGACATGCACGAGAATGATGCCGGCCAGCGAATTGTAGAGATCGATATTCGCCATCGCCCGGACCATCGGATAGAGGAAGATCTGGTAGGGGATGAGGCCGCCGGCCATCAGCAGGCCAAAAAGCAGGTTTGCCCCGCGCGGCCGCCAGAGCGACAGCGCATAACCGTTGACGGCGCCAATGAAGACCGACAGTGCGACCGAGGGAAGGGTGATCGCCACCGAATTCCAGAATCCGCTGCGAATGCCGACGCAGACGGTTCCCATGCAGGCGCCCGACCAGGCGGTGGCCCAGGCAGAGAAATCGAGCGTCGCCGGCAGGGCAAAGATCTGCCCGAGCCGGATTTCGTCCATGGACTTCAGCGAGGTGACGACCATGGTGTAGAGCGGCAAAAGGAAGAAAAGCGCTGCGACGACGAGGAAGGCATAGAGGCCGATGCGCCCGGCTGTGATCTGTGCCGGCTTCGGGCCATTCGGATGAGGACGGGCCATCACGCAGCCCCCTTTGCTTTGTCGCGCATGTGCATCGCGTAGCGGAACGGGGCGACTGCGATGATGACGCCGAGGACAAGCACCGTCGCGCCTGCTGTGGCGAGGCCGAGGTTCTGGCGCCCGAACAGATTGTCCATGATGAATTTCGCCGGCACCTCCGTCGCATTGCCGGGGCCGCCATTGGTCATGGCAACGACGATGTCGTAGGTCTTGATCACGCCCATGGCGAGCAGCATGCCGGCCGCGGCCAGCGCCGGCCCGAGCTGGGGCAGGATGATCGAGGCATAGATCCGCCAGACCGGAATGCCGTCGATCCGCGCCGCCTTCCATTGCTCGGCTTCAATGCCGCGCATACCGGCGAGCGCAATGACCATGACGAGCCCCGCGCCCTGCCATACGCCGGCAAGCACCAGCGCATAGATCGCCATGTCGCGATTGACCACCCAGTCGAGGACGAAGCTTTCCCAGCCGAGCGAACGCACGCTCGCCTGGATGCCGAGCGTCGGATTGAGCATCCATTGCCAGATCAGCCCGGTCACCACGAAGGACATGGCGTAGGGATAGAGGAATATGGTCCTGAAGGCGCTTTCGAAGCGGATCTTACGATCCAGCGCCGCCGCCAGCAGAAAGCCCAGCAGCAAACAACCTGCGACGTAGAGGACGCCAAAGATCAACACGTTTTGCAGCGAGGCCAGCCACTTGGCGGAAGAGAAGAGTTTCGAATATTGCGCGAAGCCGACATAGGTCGAGGACGGAAAAAGCGTCGAATTGGTGAAGGACAGGCGGATCGACCAAGCCATGGTGCCGATGAAGACCACGACCGCGACGAACCATGTCGGCAGCAGCGCGATGGTGGCAGAGAGATTGGGCTTGCGTTTGATGGACATCGGCCAGCTCGTTGACGGAGTGGAAAGCGGGGCCCGCGCCGCCGGGTGAGGCGCCGGTAGCCGTGGGGTCGGATGAGGCCGACGCCACGGGTACTATCCTACTCGAAGATGGCGAAGAAGTTCTCGGCCGCAGCACCTGCGTCGTTCGAGCCGCCGCTCCAGTATTCGTCGACGAAGTCATCAAGCGCGCCAACCTGTTGGGGTGTCAGCACGATCGCCTGGTCCGGCACGATCGCACCCGCTGCCATCAGCTCGACACCCTTCTGCGCGCAGGCGTCCAGCTTCGACTTGTCGACGTCGGAGCGCATCGGAACCGAGCCCTTCTTGAGAGAAAATTCGACCTGGATGGTCGGATCCATGACGACTTCGGCGAGCAGTTTCTGGGCCTTGTCGGTCTCGACCTTGCCGGTCTTGGGGAACCAGAGGGCGTCGGCGATATAGACCATGCCCTTCGACTCCGGAACGATCATGCAGCCGTAATCCTTGCCCGGCTCTTTGCCGGCGACGGTGAATTCCCCCTTGGCCCAGTCGCCCATGAACTGCACGCCGGCCTTAGCAGTGATCAGCATGGCGGTCGCATCGTTCCAGTTGCGGCCGGCGGCTCCGGCGTCGACATAGCCGCGCAGCTTGCCGAGGATTTCAAGGGTCTTCTTCACCCCCTCGACGGATGCCTGGCTCTTGTCCTTATCGACATAGATATTCAGGAAGCCGTCGATCCCCACCTGCGAGAGCAGGATCATGTTGAAGACCTTGGTTTGCTGCCAGGGCTGGCCACCCCAGGCGACAGGCACCATTCCGGCAGCCTTCAGCTTGTCGAGATCGGCAAAGAGTTCGTCCCAGGTCTTGGGCTCTTGCGCGATGCCGGCCTTCTCGAAAGCTTCCTTGGAATAGAAGAGCCAGCTTTCACCATGGGCGCCGGTCGGTGCAAGATAGACCTTGCCGTCATAGGAGATGAGATCGTGGATCGATTTCGGCAGGGCGTCGGCCCATTTGCCCGCAGCGGCCACATCGTCGATCGGATTGAACAGGCCTTGGTTGATAAAATCGGCGGCAGCAAGGCCGATGACGCCCTGCTTGGCGCCGGGCGCGTCACCGGCGACGATCCGGTTCTGAAAGGCGGCATCGGCCGCTCCGAAGCCGGCGATCGAGGAATCCTTCCAGACGCCGCCGCGCTTTTCAAACTCGGTCTTGATGACGTTGAGGGCTGCCGCTTCGCCGCCCGACGTCCAGGACGACATGATCTCGATCGTCGGCTTGTCCTCGGCATGTGCCGAGGCGAAGAGACCGGCGAATGCCACGCCGGCAAGAAAAAGCTTCATCATGTTCTTCATTGTTCCACCTCTTGAAAATGCCCTCTTTGCGGGGCGTTTTTTGTCTTAGGGATATGACTGTCAGCGATAGATCGGCAGGAGCGCCTGCCGGACGAGCGTGAGCCCGTTGGCGATGTCACGGACGGGATCCGGCGCGGCATCGAGTTCGAGGATCGCCCAACCTTCATAGGCCCGGTCGCGCAGCAGCCGGATCCAGGCCGGCCAGTCGACCCGTCCGAGGCCGAAGCTGCAGAAATAGGGCTGGTGGCGTTCATGGATGTGCTTGTCGATCGGCGTGTCGGCGGGCATCCGGCCGATCGCATCCTTCCAGTGGGCGATGATCATGCGCTCGTGATGGCGATCGACGAGCTGGACGGGATCGGAGCCGGCAACGATGATGTGGGCGGTGTCCGGGCACATGTGCACATAGGCCGGGTCGGTCAAAAGCATCATCAGATCGACGTCGCGCGCGGCGGCAAAGATCGAGTGCGCCTCGGTGTGCAGCGCAAGCCGCACGCCCCTGGAATAGAGGGTCGCGCCGAGCCGGTTCAGAAAATCGGCGATCACCTTGGCGCGGTCGAAATCATGGAACTGCACCGGCTGGGCGCCGAGCGTCTGGCGTAAGGGCGCGCCGATCACCATGATGTCGCTGCCGCAGGCTTTCAGGAAGTCGGCATAGCGTTCCGCCTTGTCGATCAGCGCGCGCTGGGCCTCGGGCTCGGCGAAGTCGCCGGCCGCCTCAAGTTCCGCGAAGAAGCCGCTGCACAGCGTCAGACCGCGTCTTGTCAGCTCGGCTGCGAAGGCATCGACGGAACCATAGGTCTTGATCGCGTCCTGCCAGTTGAAGGGAGAAAAGGTCAGCTCGACGCCGGTAACGCCGGAGGCCTGGACGCTGTCGAGTATCTTGTCCCAGAAGGCCCGCGGCTCGGTGCGTGCATGGTCGACGATCGCATCATGGCTGTCGACGCCCCAGAAGCCGGGGTGGAAGAATGTCACAAGATCGACGCCGAAGCGCAGCCTGTCGCCAGTAGCCATAACCTATCCATTTCTCGAGGCATGACTTACCCGCGTGCAGAAAGGTAATTCCGCATCCAATAAGTCATGGATTTTCAACGCATTAAGAAATGGCAATCGTTTGCCATGGCTAGATAATAGCCAAGCCGGTTTTTTAAGCAAGCGGTTTTTGGCAAACGTTTGCTATAAATCGCCGCCTGCCTTAAAGTTGCAAATCGAAGCATCCGGGAGAGTGAAATAAACATGAACAAAAACAAGGATGTGGCTGGAGAGGAATCATCGGGCGCGTTGATGGCCGATGTGGCGCGGCTCGCCGGTGTGGCGATATCGACAGTCAGCCGGGCACTCGCCAATCCCGGGCGGGTCAACGAGAAGACGCGCGCCAAGATCAATGCCGCAGCCCGGCAACTGGGCTACACCCCGAACGCGATGGCGCGCGGTCTCAGGGTCGGCAAATCCAACATCATCATGATCATTCTGCCGGGATCGCTCTACTATGGCGCTTCCCAGGTCATTCCCCAGGTGCTGCAGAGTATCAATAAATCGCTGATCCAGGGCGGCTACAACCTGATGATCGCCAACCTCGATCGCGACGAGGTTTCCGAGCGGCATATTCTCGACCTGGCATTCGGCGGCAGCGTGCGCGGCGCCATCATCCTGTCATCGAAGCTTCCGGAGGTTGACGGACGCTCGCTGGCCAATTCCGGTCTGCCGATCGTGTCAATGCTGCTCGACATGAGCGATGCCGGCCTGCAGAGCGTCGTTACGAACGACCGCGAAGCCGTGCGCGACGTCACGGCCGAACTGATCCGATTGGGTCATCGACGGTTCTTCTATCTGGCAGGGCCTGAAGGCAATTATCACGATGTCGAGCGTTACGGCGGCGTGCTCGAGGCGCTCGAGGCAGCAGGATTGTCCGAGGACTCGGTGCATCGCTCGGGTGGTCATCTCGATTATCAGCATGGCTTCGACATTGGTGTCCAGGCGGCGGATGATTTCGCCGAGTTGACTGAGAAACCGACAGCCGTCATCGCGACCAGCGATGACATGGCCATTTCATTTGTCAGCCGTATCCAGCGGACGGGCCTAAGCATTCCCGGTGATTTGTCCGTCGTCTCCTTCGACGGCTCCCCCGTCTGCGAATTCTGCTCTCCGCCGCTCTCGACGATCAAGCAGCCGGTGGAAGAGATGGGGCGCGCGGCGGTGGATCTCCTGCTCGACGCCATTGGTCAGACGCAGAATACGGCGACGGTTCGTACCGTCATCCGCAGCAGCCTGATCTTGCGGGAGAGCATCGCCGCTCCGAAGAACTGACGACGACAGAGCGGCGCGGATCCCATACAGAAGGGCCAGCGCTGTCAATTTCGACGATGTAACTTGCATCCATTCAAGGCGCCCACGTTGCTTAACCCTGCCAAGGATCGATAATGACGACACCGGTGCCGTCGAAATCTCTCACGTTTCGCGTGACCACGGTAAGATTGTGAACGAGTGCGGTAGCGGCAATCAACGCATCTGCCTCGTTGCGCCGGTCGGGAATATGCAGATGCGCGCAACGCGTTGCGATGGCATCATCGATCGGCAGTATCCGGCCGGCGAACTGCGGACGCACGTGATCGTCCAGCCATGTACGCAGGCGTGAACCTTGCCGGGCATCTCGTCGTTGGACAGCAAGTACGCCCCTTTCCAATTCGAGAATCGTAATTGCGGAGAGATAGAAGTCAGAAGCGTTTGCCGTTTGGATCCATGCCACGACTTCCACGTCAGCCTTACCGTCACCAATCTTGCGCAGTTCGGAAATGACATTCGTATCCAGCAGATAGCTCAAGAGAGGTCAACTCCGCGGGTTTTGATCTCGACCCGCGGTGGCATGAAATCGATTTCCGACAGGCCCGGCATGGAAAGCCCATCGACCAGGCTTTCGCGCCTGCCGGAAAGACGCTGAAATTCCTCATATGTCAGAAGGACATGGGAAGGCTTGCCGCGGTCAGTGATGATGACTGGCCCTTTTCTGGCAGCTTTCTTCGCATTGCTGACGTCGTGATTGAGTTCACGGCTGGAAAGTGTCGTAATGGTCATGGCTGCCTCATGTAGGTATTTACCTACATATAGCACTGCTGGTCGTGAGAACAAGCATGGTTCCTTCATTGAATCCATTGCCGAGGATTCTGGCCGCTTCCGGCTGCCGTCGAAGGAAATTCGCAAGCGCTTGGCGAGATGTCCCATTGGGCGCCGATTGCACTCCATCAAAACTTCGTCTGACCCCATCAGTCTGCACGTCGTGCTACGAAAAATCACAACACCGAGCGACTTGAGATGTCAGATCTGCGCGGTGGAATTCTGAAATTCAGAGCACGCACATGGACCTCTCGAAGATCAAGACGCTGATCGACTTTGTCGGACGATCGAACATTACCGAGCTGATCGTGACGGAAAAGGACGTGACGGTTCGGATTTTCCGCACGCCGCAGGGTCAGGAGGCTGCCGAGCCCGAGCAAAAGGCAGGATCGACGACGAGCCTTGCCCAGGATGCCGGCTCAGATGCGCCTTCAAGCGTCGAGAAAACTTCCTATGCGGTGAAGGCGCCTGTCTTCGGCGTTCTGCATCGGACCCCGGCGCCTGGGGAACCGCCGTTCGTCGCGGTCGGTGACAAAGTGGAGGAGGGGCAGACGCTTTTCATCATCGAGGCAATGAAGGTCTTCAACACGATCGCTGCGCCGCGGTCAGGGCGCATCATGCATCTCACCGCAATCGACGACGGCGAGGTCGAGACCGGCGATCTGCTGGCGGAGATTGCGTGATGCCGGAAACACCTGAACAATCTGCGACCGGCCGCTTCGATACCGTCCTGATCGCCAATCGCGGCGAGATCGCACTTCGAATCCAGCGCGCCTGCCGCGAGCTCGGCCTCAAGACGGTCGCCATCTGCTCCGAAGCCGACAGGCAAGCGCCTTACGGCAAAACCGCAGACAGATTTCTGTGCATCGGCCCGTCGACTGCCGCCAAGAGCTATCTCAATCAGGATGCCATCCTTCTGGCGGCGCGTCTTGCCGGTGCAGGCGCCATCCATCCAGGTTACGGTTTTCTGTCTGAAAACGCCGCCTTCGCCGACGCCGTCGAAAAGGCGGGGCTGATATTCATTGGTCCGACCACGTCCTCGATTGCGACCATGGGCGACAAGATCTCGGCAAAGCGCGCGATGATGGCGGCCGGCGTCCCCTGCGTTCCCGGTCCGGACACCGCGCTGCCCGATGACCCTGCCACGATCGAGCGCACAGCGCTGGAAATCGGATATCCCGTCATCATCAAGGCAGCCGGCGGCGGCGGCGGACGCGGCATGCGCGTCGTACCAAAAGCCGACCTGCTGCATGAAGCAACCGCGCTGACGCGGGAAGAGGCCCGCAAGGCCTTCGGTTCCCCCTCGCTCTACATGGAGAAATTCTTAGAGCATCCGCGTCACATCGAGATCCAGGTTATTTGCGACGATCACGGCAATGCCGTGTGGCTCGGACACCGGGATTGCTCGATGCAGCGCCGCCATCAGAAAGTGGTGGAGGAGGCGCCGGCGCCGGGAATTGCGCCCAACATCATCCAGCCAGTCGGCCTGGCTTGCGTAGAAGCTTGTCTTCAAATCGGTTACCGGGGGGTCGGAACTTTCGAATTCCTCTACGAGGACGGCGCCTTCTATTTCATCGAGATGAACACCCGACTTCAGGTCGAACATCCGGTCACCGAGATGACGAGCGGTGTCGATATCGTCCAGGCGCAGATAAAGGCCGCTCAGGGTCACGTTCTGGATCTCACCCAAAGCGATGTGACATGCAAAGGCCATTCCTTCGAATGCCGCATCAACGCCGAGGACCCGGAAAGTTTCCTGCCGTCGGCGGGTGTCGTCACCCATCTAGCGTTGCCGGCGGGACCGGGCATCCGTGTCGATACGCATATTCACGCCGGCTACAAGGTCTCGCCCTACTACGATTCGCTGATCGCCAAGCTGATCGTCCATGCGCCGACGCGGGCCGAAGCGATGACAAGAATGCGCGAGGCGCTCGCCGGCACCGAGGTCGAGGGGATTTCCACCAATATCCCCTTCCTGCGTGCCCTGTTCGAGGATGGCGCATTCGCGCACGGCGAGACGGACATTCACTATCTCGAACAATGGCTGAAGCTGCGGAGGGCGGCATGAGCGCGATCGATTTCAGCGATCCGGCGACCATCGCATTGCTCACCGAGGCGTTGACGGCCGCCGGTGTGGACGGTCTTGAAATCTCCCGGCCGGGCGGACAGCTTCGCATCGTCGTCGCCGGAAAAGACGGCGCCCAGATCAGCTCGACCGAAGCGACGCCTCCTGCTCCCGGTTTGGCTCCCGGCTCCGCGTCGGCCGTCGTGAAGGCACCGATGGCCGGCCGCTTCTGTGTCGGGCATCCCGCCTCCGCCGCGCCGCAGAATCTGCCGCGCTCCGTATCCGAAGCCGATATCGTCGGCTTCGTCGGAGTAGGGCATATCCTGCTTCCCCTTCGTGCCGGCCGCTCCGGTATTTTGACCAGGCTGCTCGCCGAACCCGGCGCACTGGTCGGCTTCGGCGACCCTCTGTTCGAAATCGGGCTCCCATCATGATCGTCACGACGAACAGACATGCATCTCAACGCGAGATCGTTCCGGCCACCAAAAGCCTGGCGCGAGTTTCCTCGATCGGCGCCAGATCCTTCCTGCTCGAGGCGCCAGGCGACTTCGATCTCATCGCGCAGCGGCGGATCTGGGCTCTGTCCCAGACCGTGAAAGGTTGGGCGGACCTTGCGGAAAACATTCCGGGCATGACCAATCTGCTGGTGATCTTCAAGGAGACGCCCGAGAATCCTGATGCGGTGGTCGCCCGGCTGCTGGAGGCATGGGAGAATGCCCGCAGCATCGATCTAGAGGGCAAGACCATCGAGATCCCCGTCCATTATGGCGGCGAATATGCGACGGATCTTCCGGCCCTTTGCGATCTCTCCGGCTTGAGCGACCGCGAGGTCGTCCGCATCCATCATGAAGCGACCTACCGTGTCTTCGCCTTGGGCAGCGCTCCCGGCTTCGGTTATCTGCATGGTCTCGATCCGCGCATCTACATGCCGCGAAAGACCGTGCCCTCGCTGAAAATGCCGAAGGGCTGCGTGACCATCGGCGGCATGCAGACCGGCGTCGCCATGCTCACAGGTCCGAATGGCTGGAATTCCATCGGCTTCGCAACGCTTGAGATGTTCGACCCCACTTCGCCGAGCCCCGCCATGATGGCGCCGGGAGATAGGGTGCGGTTCCTGCCGGCAAGGATCGAGCTATGATCGAGATCATCGAAAGCGGCCCGTTCAACACAGTGCAGGATCTTGGTCGCCCCGGCTATCGCGACATCGGCGTATCGGCGAGCGGCGCCATGGATCCGCTGGCGGTCCGGATCGGCAACATTCTCGTCGGCAATGACGAAAATGCCGCCGCAATAGAGGTACAGACCTTCCCCTTCAGCCTGCGTTTCGCGCAGCGCGTCGTCTTTGCCGTGACCGGTGCCGACGGCAATCATCATCTCAACGGATCGGAGCTGCTTCCCTGGTGCGCCTATACGGCAGAGCCCGGAGAGGTTCTCGAACTGAAGCAGCCGCCGCGGCTCGCGCGCTCCTATATAGCGCTCGGAGGCGGGCTGGATATTCCCGTTGTCATGGGTTCGCGAAGTACGTCGCTCCGCGGCGGTTTCGGTGGCAATGCCGGCCGGCCTCTGGCGAAGGGCGATCGGATCGCGGTCGGCGAGGACGCCGAGATCGCCATGCTGCCGGCCTCTGGTCTCGCCGTCGTCGAACCGTCCGTGGCATTGCGCGATGTCTTCGGAACTCCGGTCGACGGCACGCTGCCGATCCGCGCCCTGCCGGCCGGCGAGCATGATCTTTTCGCCGGAGATGGCGAAGCCTTCTGGAGCCAGACCTGGAGGATTTCCTCCCGCAGCGACCGGACGGGCTACCGCTTATCAGGCGAGCCCATCACGCCGACTGCGTCCATCGAGATGCGCTCCCACGGTGTCGTGCCCGGCGTGATCCAGGTTCCGCCCGGCGGCGAACCGATCGTGCAGATGAGCGATGCCAACACCGCCGGCGGATATCCGAAGATCGCCGGCGTGATCGAATGCGACCTCTGGCGGCTCGGGCAAGCCCGCATCGGCGCCCGCCTGAACTTCGTTCGCTCGACGCATGCCGAGGCGCGCAAGGTGGAACAGGCTGTCGCCCGCTATGTCGAAGACGTCAGGCAGACATCCCGAATGGTCAAGCGCGCCTTGAAAGCGATGGCCTAATGCATGTCGCCCAAAAGGCCGACAAAAGGAGGAACCGATGAAGATCGATCTGAATTCCGACATGGGCGAGGGATTTGGTCCCTACCGGCTGTGCGACGACGAAGCGATGATGAAACTCGTCTCGTCGGCCAACATCGCCTGCGGTTTCCATGGCGGCGACCCGGATACGATGGGACGCATGGTCCGGCTTGCGAAGCTGAACGGCGTCGGCATTGGCGCGCATCCCGGTTTGCCTGATCGGCCGGGTTTCGGCCGGCGCGAAATACAGTTTCCGGCAGATGAGCTTCGCCAGCAGATGCTCTATCAACTCGGCGCATTGATGGCGATCGCCAAAGCCGAGCGTGTCACCGTTTCCCATATCAGCTTCCACGCGGCCATGGGCAATATGGTCAACCGTGATCCTGTGCTGGCCGACCTGATGATGGATGCGATCGCTACCGTCGATGCCAGTCTCGTCGTTTTTGTGACCCATGGCAGCGAGATTCAGCAGGCGGCCAGACGCGCGCGTTTGAAGACGCTGGCGCTTTTCCTTGCGGACCGGGCCTATGACGCCGGCGGCAAACTCGTCGCGCGCGGGCTGCCTGGTGCCGTCATCAAGGGCGAAGCCGCGGTGCGTGCGCGTGTGCGACAATTCCTCCTCGAAGGAACCGTCGAGACGATCGACGGCGCTACCATCGTAATGCCGGCCCGCTCGATTCTCGTCCACAGCGACACGCCCGGCGCCCTGGAGCTTGCCGGCATCGTGCGCGGCGAGATCGAAGCCACGGGTGCTGCGCTCGCGCCTGCCGCCGAACTCGCCGACTGACACAATCCCGACCGCCCGCGGGCGGTTTCCCGTTCCCATCTCTCATCGAAGGACCATGTCGATGTCCGTCATCGCAGACCGCCTGAAAAACGTCTCCATCTCCGCATCCGCCGCCATGACCCAGCGCGCCCGGGAACTCGCCGCCAAAGGCATCAAAGTCGTCAGCCTCTCGTCCGGCGAGCCGGATTTCCCCTCTCCGGCGCACGCGATCGAGGCGGCCCATGCGGCGGCCCTTGCAGGCGATACGAAATATCCTCCGATGGATGGGACACCGGCGCTGAAGTCCGCCATCATCAGGAAGTTCAAACGGGACAATAATCTCGACTACGATGCCAGCCAGATCGTCGTCTCGGGCGGCGGCAAGCAGGTGATCTTCAATGCGATGCTCGCAACCTGCAATCCCGGCGACGAGGTCGTCATTCCGACACCCTCCTGGGTCAGCTACGCCGATATCGTCAAATTCGCCGGCGGCGTCCCGGTCGCCGTCCCCTGCCACGAGCAGGCCGGCTTCAAGCTGCGTCCGGAAGATCTGGAGGCGGCGATCACGCCGCGCACCAAGTGGCTCTTCCTGAATTTCCCGAACAATCCGACCGGCGCCGCCTGCTCCCGGGCGGAAATGGCTGCCATCGCCGAGGTCATGCTGCGACATCCCGATGTCTGGATCATGACCGACGATATCTACGAACACCTGGTCTATGACGACTTCCAGTTCTGCACGATGGCCGAAGTCGAGCCCAGACTCTATGATCGCGTCCTGACGATGAACGGTGTCTCCAAGGCTTACGCAATGACAGGCTGGCGCCTCGGCTTTTGTGCGGGTCCAAAAGACTTGATCTCCGCCATCAGCAACGTCAACGGCCAGAATGGCGGCGGAATCGCGACGCTCACACAGGCTGCAGCGACCGCTGCCCTGGACGGTCCTCAGGATCTCTTGAAGGAGCGGGCCACGATCTACAAGGAGAGACGCGACTTCGTCCTCGCCAAACTTTCGGAGGTGGAAGGGCTGCGCTGCCATAGGCCCGAAGGCGCCTTCTACATCTACCCGAATATTTCAGGGTTGATCGGCAAGACCAGCAAGGGCGGGCGCAAGATCGAGACCGACGTCGACTTCGTTATGGCACTCGTCGAAGAGCATCATGTCGCGACCGTGCAGGGGGCGGCTTACGGAATGAGCCCCTTCTTTCGCATTTCCTACGCGACCAGCATGGAGAAACTCGGCGAAGGCTGCGCGCGCATAGCCCAGTTCTGTAAGGATATGCGCTGATCAGCAGCGAGCTTTTAGAAGGATCTGAACCGGCGACGCCTTAGTCAGGTGAGCCAAGTGCTTGATAAATCGGACCTCGAGGCATAACGCCTATTTATGAAACTTGAGCCCAAAGCGTCAGCGCTATTCCGTCGGCAGTTCGGTGCTCAACTTGTGCCCCAGCTCATCATTGTCCGCCTTGCTCATCCAGAACTAGCGCCCCTTGAACAGCCTGCGCCGGGATACCACGAGACAGCCACTTACCTGGGTGGGTAGGGCTCGATATCCGCAGACCAGTAGTTCTTGGCGATGTTCTGACTGTTGCGGATGACATGGTAGGCGATATCCGGATTGCCTCCTTCAAAAGTGTCCGGGTCTGCACCGCACATCAGGCAGTACATTCGCTGATGAACGACGCTTGCAAAATATTGTAGAACCGGCGTGGCGTCGTGCTGACCGATTGCTCGCATGTCCTCGGCAACCTGTTTGGCCGCCTCTTCCAAAGCCAGAGAGACCGCAGAAGCCAACGTCCTGTCTGCACGCTTAATGACGTCGGCGATCTGTCTTTCAGCCGGTGTAAGAACAGGGCAATTATCTGTCACTACTAACTCCGTAAATCTTTGAAGGTGTCCGGTTGTGCAGCCACTGCGTCTACTCTGGCGGGGTGGTGAGAAGCGACAGATAGTTTTTTGCTGTCTGCGTGAACTCGCGGTCGGTGTCGGACACGTTCCCAAGCCCCGCGTGGCGAGCGTCGATCGCCGCGTGTAGGCGGTCGTTGATCTGTGGATCTGAGGCGCGCGCGTGGTCGACTAATGCGCGAATAACAGTTCTCAACGCAAAATTCTGTGCGGAGAGTGCCAGTTGTTGGCGTTCACTCGCATCCTTCTCGGTATCCTCCCGGCGTTCCTTCTTCTTCCGAAGCGCCGGTTGACCGCCGCGCTCCCTCGCCCAATGACGCGCGGCATTGCGCCCCGCATAGAGAATTTTCCATGCTGTTTCGGGATCTCCTCCTGTGTTGGTTTCCGGATTGGCGCCGCACAGACGCAGGAACAGGTGACGGAGTGCGGCGTCCGCAAAGTAATCATATGGTGATCTGCCGACACCGAGCGACTGAAGTTCATGCCCTGCAGTCTCAACGGCGCGCTCAATTGCTTCATCGACAGCGGCCAACAGGGCGTCATCTGCCTCTTGAATTCGGTAGGTTTCCTTCTGCATGCTATCCTCAAATGCTGGTGCAGTCGTTGCTCGGCAGGTTGTCACTTGCGAAGAACATCCTGCCACTCTGGATGACGCTCGATCTGGGCTTTGGCAAATGGGCAGAGGGGAATGATCGCGACCCCTTCGCGCCGGGCATCCTCGACCGCTTGGCGCGCAAGGCGTTCACCGACCTTCCGGCCACGCAAAGCGGCAGGAACGTCGGTATGGTCGATGATGATCAGTTCTTTGCCAGCGCGACTGTAGGTCATCTCCGCTTCGACGCCATCGACGACGATGCGGTATCGCCCCTTCGATGGCCAATCCTCCCGTCCAACCGTCTCGCTGGCCGATGGGGCAGCCTTCTTCGGACGCTCAGCGTCCGGCAATCGAACCTTGCCGCGCAGTCCATGCGTGCACTCTAGCAATTCCCGCGCGGTCACTCCGGAAGGGGAATGTGCTCATCCCGGTCGTTGATCGGGAGGTCAAAGCGTCCCTTGCCCCAGTTCTGCGCACGCCATTCGTCTTTGGCTTCTTCGATGCGCTCCTTCGAAGAGGCTACGAAGTTCCACCAGATGTATCGTGGCCCTGCAAGCGTTGCACCGCCGAGGATCATGAGACGCGCGCCTCGGCTACCCGCTGCGACTGTGATCTTGTCGCCGGGGCGGAACACCATCATCTGCGGTGCCTCGTAGTCCCGGCCGGCGATCGAGATCGAACCTTCGACGATGTAGATGCCTCTGTCCTCGTGATTGTCCGGCAACGGCAGGCGGCTTCTTTGTTCCAAGGTCACGTCGGCGTAAAATGTCTCGGAGAACAAGGTGGCGGGCGCGATCTCGCCGTAGGCGTTTCCGAGGATAAGGCGGACAGAGACGCCCTGATCCTCGATGAACGGCAATACCTCTTTGCCGTGGTGCTCAAAGGTGGGGTCCATGTCTTCGTGGCTTTCGGGCAGAGCGAGCCAGGTCTGTATCCCGAACAAGCTGTTAGGCCCGGTTCGGGCCGCTGCCGTCGTGCGCTCCGAATGTGACACGCCGCGGCCAGCTACCATCCAGTTCAGCTCGCCGGGACGGATGATCTGGTCAGCTCCGGTGCTATCGCGGTGGTGAAAGTCACCGCGATAAAGGTAGGTGACCGTGCCGAGGCCGATATGCGGGTGCGGCCGAACGTCGATGCCCTGCCCGATCAACAGCTCGGCCGGCCCGGCCTGGTCGAAGAAGATGAACGGCCCGACCATCTGCCGCTTTGGTGCGGGCAAAGCGCGCCGAACCTCGAAACCGCCAATGTCGCGCGACCTCGGCACTATAAGGGTTTCGATCGCGTCGAAGCCAACTTTATCGGGACAACCTGGTTCAATTGCGGGGTTCCAGCTCATGCGTGTTTACCTTTCCTGTCTGCTTGCGATCCGGGACCCGCGGAGTGCGCAGGAGCCACTGCAATTGTCCCGACGGTTCTCGAGCGAGACCACTAAAGGGCGGCCGCTGTCACGACTAGCTGCGCGGCGCGGTGAGCTGTGTCGCAATAAACGGAACACAGCGGCGCCCAGATCCCACCGTGCGACCTCGCATCGTCCGACCAAGCATCAACCTCATTGATGGAGCTGCGGTCCGCCGACGGCCCCGACAGGCAAAGTCGGCGGCTATAATAGCTGACGCGAAGCTGGCATATAGTTGCATCAACGGACGATTGCTCCTTATCGACGGCACTCGCGCCGATCAGGATCCCGATGGCAACGCTCCCTGCGCGCGCGATCGGCCATAATCTGAGCGTCTCTCGCAATCTCGGTCGTCAGCCGGGTCCGCTCGAGCGACTCCAGTTCCTCATTGTCGCGCCGACGCTGCTGTTCGAGCATGCAATTGGTATAGGCGGGTGAGCCATAGGGCGCCCCAAAGCTGTGGCAGGTATTTGCGTCCGCGTACCGCCGCTCTTCAGCCGACACGCATCCTGATAAAGCGATGCCAAGGAGGGCTATGGAGAAGACGGTTAGCGCGGTGCGATGGTGTTCGACGGAAGGGCGTTGCAGCATTCTGTTGATCTCTTGAGGAATGGCGTTGCCAGTTTCTTTGGCGACAGGACGAGCAAGGCAGTGCGGTGCTCCGCAAGCCCGCCCATTGACTTAGTGATCCCCGGTCGACGTGCTGCTGGGGAAACGCCCGCGGCATCGGCAACTTCGACAAAAGTCCGCAGATCTTCGCTGTCCACTCGGTGTTCCCCGTTTGGCGGCACAGCTTGAGATCTATGCCCGTCGTGTTGCCCTGACGATTGGCGCAACCTCCGTGCCCAGAAGTTCGATCGATGTCTTCATCGCTGAAGTGTCGAGAGAGGCCGTGCTCATTTGGAAGGTGATGCGTGAGACGCCGCCAAGTGTCTCACTGGCCTGCAACATCTTGGCTGCAACGGTCTTCGGGTCACCGATCAGGAATGCGCCCTCTGGACCTGCCATGGCTTCGAACTGCTGCCGCGTCGGTGGCGACCAGCCACGCTCACGACCTATATTCGTTGTCAGATGCGCCCAACCAGGGAAGAAGGCGTCCTTCGCTGCAGCATTGGTCTCTCCGACAAAGCCCATCGCGTGAACGCCAACCTTCAGCGTCTCGGCGCTGTGTCCCGCGCGCTTGCCAGCTTCACGGTAAAGATCGACAAGCGGTCGGAAGCGCTCGAAGCTCCCGCCGATGATCGCGACCATCAATGGAAGGCCAAGCGTACCGGCGCGGGCGAAGGATTGCGGCGTGCCACCTGCGCCGATCCATATCGGGAGCTGTGGCTGATGCGGACGCGGAAAGACACCTTGCCCCTGAAGCGGCGGGCGAAAGCGACCTTCCCAAGTCACGTCGGTCGTCTCGCCAAGCCTGAGCAACAGGTCGAGCTTCTCCGCAAAGAGGTCGTCATAGTCCCGTGTGTCGAGGCCGAATAGCGGATAAGCCTCGACGAAAGAACCTCGCCCGACAACGACTTCGGCACGACCTTTGGAAATCAGATCGAGAGTCGCAAACTCCTGAAAAACCCGCACCGGGTCGGCGGCGCTTAGAACGGTCACCGCGCTCGTCAACCTGATCCGGCTGGTCCGAGCCGCTGCCGCCGCCAGAATAACGGTCGGCGCGGAGTCGAGAAACTCCCCGCGATGATGCTCGCCTATGCCGAACACGTCCAGCCCGACACGGTCTGCGACTTCCACTTCCTCGATGAGCTCGGCCATACGAACTGTGGGCGACGGAAGCTTGCCTGTCGCAGGATCAGGGAGGATGGCCGCAAAACTGTCGATACCGATTTGCATTATGAGATCCCTAGAAGTTTGTGGGGCGATTGCCTGCGACCGACGCTGCAAGTTCGCTATGGCACCCGAGCAATGTTCGGAGCAAGGAAGCCGCGAAGAAACCAGCCATGCCACCAACGCCTGAAGCGCAGTGAGAATCAGGCAGAGTGCTACAGGGTGAATTTGCACCCGAACCAGAACCAGGCCGCCGCCGATTGCCAAAACAGATAAAAGACGAGCTCTATACCGATCTCCCGCCAGTCGGGGTTGGGGGCATAGCTTTTGCGTTCAAGATTCCTACTCCTGGGATCTACAGGCGCGCGACAGCACCGCTACAGACCCCGCCCAGACTGTCATTTCAGTTCATGGTGCGGTAGTCCTCGTTCCCGCTTAACTGTGTCGCGAAATGAGGAACGCAAATTGGACATTGATGACCTGCGGACTTTCGTCGAAGTTGCTGATGCCGGAGGCGTTTCAGCCGCGGCGCAGCGGCTTGGTGTGTCGAAGTCGATGGTGAGCCGACGGCTTGTTCGGCTGGAGGAGGAGCTTGGTGTCCAGCTGCTGGTAAGGACCACCCGGGGAGCCTCTCTTACGGAGGCAGGGACTACGTTTCGGGATTATGCAGCCAGAGTCTCTGCCGAGATTGACGTGGCCAGGGAAACGCTCCTGCCCGAAGGCGAGCTGCGCGGGCGCTTGCGGATTGCCGCGCCGCTGTCATTCGGCCCAACCCACCTGGCCCCCGTGATAGCGGAAATGGCGAGGCGCCACCCGCTTGTGCACATCCAGACCTGTTATAGCGATCGGGTCGTCGACCTCGTCGCGGAAGGCTATGATTGCGCCATACGATTGGGTTACCTTCAAGACTCCAATCTGATCGCAAAACGCGTCGGGCCGCTTTATGGAAAGCTGGTTGCGAGCCCCGACTATGTAGAACGGTTTGGCGCTCCTGAGAAGCCGGACGATCTCGTTGCTCATCAAGCGCTCATGCAGGGCACTGAGGCGTGGCAGTTTTTGGATGGTGAGAAAATCGTCAATGTTAATCCGCGAGGGCGCTTCAAGGCTGACAATGCCGTGGCTCTCGTGGCGGCGGCGGTAGCGGGTCTCGGAATAGCATGGCTCCCTGATGGGATCACCGATCAATATATTGCGTCAGGCGCGCTTTTGAACCTTATGCCACGCCACCCGCCACCCCCGGCAGGCATTTACGTTGTGCGCCCGCCCGCTCAGTATCCCGCCAGAAAGGTACGCGTGCTGACTGAAATGTTGATCGAGTGTTTCGACCATGGCGCGACCTCGGAAGGCTAGGTCGGATCGACATTCAGGATTGAACTAAGCCGCTGTCGCGGCGATTGGGGCTAACTTTGACTGAGTCGCCTGACTGATTGGATGGTGGTGTTGCCCTTCTCTCTGAATACGAGCCCGATCCGATCCCCGCGCATTGGGTCTTCCAATCGCGACGATTCGAAGGTGGCGCCTTACGCGCATTCATAGACTTCGCCGTGCCTCTCCTGCGAAAAATCGGTTAGCGGCACAATGACGCCGTCTTCGTGAAGCGGTTGAGGCATTAGAACGCGACCGCTGCGGAGGTTGATGAGCCCTTCATTGCCTTCCGGCCGATGGCAGCCGGACGCCAGGTCATAGAGGACTACAGATACGCCGGCCCTTCGCTGCGCTGCCATCCGGTAACACGTCACTGAAGCCGCAGATATGGCCGTGTTTTATTGTATTGACATATCGGTAAATCTCGATATTATTAGGGTATGGAATTGCTCGAAATATTCAAAGCCCTCTCAAATCGGACACGTCTTGAAATCGTGCAGGGTTTGAAGGATCCCGTGAAGAACTTCCCTCCGCAGGATGAAGGTGACGTTCATACGGTGGGGGTCTGCGTTAGTAGTATACAGGAGGGTGTCGGACTGTCGCAGTCGACAGTGTCCGATTATCTTGCAACGCTGCAACGGGCTGGCCTGGTGGAAGTCAGACGCATCGGTCAATGGACTTACTACAAGCGGAACGAGGCGACTATCAGTGCTCTTGCCGAGATCATAGGGAAAGACCTGTGATCCTTTATCGCGATATATCGGGAATTCCCTATATTCCTTTTTACCGAAGCGAGGATCCGCAATGAAAGCGATGACACTTAACTCTTTTGGTGGCCCGGAATCGTTCGAGCTTTGCGACGTGCCAAAGCCTGTTCCGCATGCGGGACAAGTCCTGGTGCGCGTATTTGCAACGTCGATCAATCCGTTGGATTACCAGGTTCGGCGCGGCGACTATCGCGACTTGGTACCACTTCCGGCCATTACTGGTCATGACGTATCCGGGGTCGTCGAAGCAGTCGGACCAGGCGTGACGACATTCTCTCCAGGAGACGAAGTCTGGTACACCCCGCAAATATTCGACGGTTCGGGAAGTTATGCCGAATACCACGTTGCGAACGAAAACATCATCGGAAGGAAACCCTCCTCGCTAAGCCATCTCGAAGCAGCAAGCCTGAGCCTGGTTGGCGGGACGGCGTGGGAGGCCCTGGTCGCGCGTGCGGCTTTAAGAGTTGGGGAAAGCATTCTGATCCACGGCGGCGCGGGAGGGGTCGGTCATGTTGCGATCCAGCTCGCGAAAGCCATAGGAGCGAAGGTGTTCACGACCGTACGGGAGGATAACTTCGAATTTGCACGAAGTGTTGGCGCGGACGTAGTCATCGACTACAGGAAAGAAGACTATGTCAGCGTTATAATGCGGGAAACGGGTGGCCGCGGCGTCGACGTTGTGTTTGACACCCTTGGTGGCGACACACTGTCCCGCAGCCCGGACGCGCTCGCACAACTTGGCCGAGTTGTCACGATCGTGGATATCGCACAGCCACAGAACCTCATCGAAGCGTGGGGCAAGAACGCAAGTTTTCACTTCGTTTTCACAAGACAAAACCGCGGCAAACTTGATGAGCTGAGCTCGTTGGTAGAGCGTGGTCAGCTACGACCGCACGTTGGCGCTGTCTATTCGCTCGCTGACATCCCTCTCGCCCATGCGCGGCTTGAGAGCCCGAACAACGGTGTCCGGGGTAAAATCGTGATTGCAGTCGACCCGTCGGCTAACTCTGCGCGTGCGAGCTCATAACCGCTACAATTCACTTTAAAGGTGCAACCATGATTTATGAGCTCGCTCAGCTACCCGTTCACGAGGAACACCACGCAAAGCTGCTGCCCCGATCGTACACATGAAAGGAAGCTTCAACCATGGCTTGTCGCCCTAACTTCGCATAGGCGGAACATCAGCGACTTTCTGCGGAGCGGGCCCATGGATTCGAATGGAACGCCCGCATCGCGGGTGCGACCTCCGCGCCCAGAAGCTCGATCGACCGGATCATTGCGGCCGTTTCGAAGGCTGCGGACGTCATCTGGAAAGCGATGCGCGATATGCCGCCGAGCACCTCGCTGGCGTGGTGGATCTTCGCAGCGACTGTTGCGGGATCGCCGATGAGGAACGCGCCTTGTGGGCTGACCATTTCGTCGAACTGCGCGCGGGTCGGCTGCGACCAGCCGCGCTCACGCGCGTATTTACCGATCATCTGCGCCCAGCCGGGGAAGAAGATATCGCGTGCGTCGTCATCGCTGTCCGCCACGAAGCCCACGGCATGAACGGCCACCTTCAACGTGGCGGGATCGTGGCCGGCGCGCGCTCCCGCTCCCCGATAGAGGTCAACGAGCGGACGGAACCGCTCGAAGGCGCCGTCGATGATTGCGATCATCAGCGGCAGTCGGTAGGGTGACGAAGATCCGTAAATCGCTGCTTGCGGCGCGTCACCCCGTCCCAATTAGAAGCCGGAGTTTTCCAACTTTTCCACGGGAGTGTTGAGAAGCTGCTGTTCCCACAGGAACGCGATCCCACTGCCGGGTTCATGGTCCTTGAGCACCTCCACGAACTCGGCGACATGCTCGGTTCGAGCGTGGTCGCGCTGCCATTCGGACGCAAGAGCCAGCCAGGTCATCACATTGGCGCCGGCGGCGATCATGCGCTGAATGGCTACCTCATGAGCCTCGACGGAAACTCCGCCGCATGCATCGGTGATCACCGTAACGTCCCAGCCTTCGCCAAGGGCGTGGATCACCGGCATTGCGACGCATATCTCGGTGTAGAGGCCCGCGATGATCAGTTGCTTGCGGCCCGTCGCCTTCACCGCATCGACGACCTTCTTGTCCTCCCAGGTGTTGAGGGTGGTACGATCGATCACTTCCTGGTCGGGGAATACATTGGTGATCTGTGGGAAGATCAGACCGCCGCGATCGGCCACAACGCTAGTAAGAATGGTCGGGACACGAAAGGCTTTTGCGGCTTTCGTCAGTCCAGCCGCATTGTTGACCACAACCTGACCGGTGTGGCTGTGGAGGTTCGCAAGCTGGAAAGGCTGATGGTCGATCAGGACGAGTACCGAATCTTCGGGACGAAGAAGCGAGTTTAGGCCGTTGCGAAAGCTCATTTTAAACCTTTGACGTTGTTGAATGGGGCTGACTTCTGGTGGCGGGCACAGTGGCGCTGCCTGCAGCAACACTCTCATCCCGATCTCAGACACGCTAGTGTCGTTAAGAGCCACACTGTGTTACTGTTTGGGGAACGCGGACTGAGACGCTGATTGCATCTCGTCCGCGGCAACAGGGTTAACGGGCCGCCTGGCTTAAGCATTTGCGCGGCCGTCTAGCGTAAGGTGGTGCCGGTGATCATATTGGCGTCGGGGCTTGCCAGAAATGCAACAACGTCCGTAATTTCGCGGGGTCCGCAAAGCGCCCGATTAGTTTTTCAAGCGCGCCGTCAGCTCGAGAAGGATGTCCCGGACGGCAAGGGCCGGCTCTGATAGAGGATTCTGGTCGGAAACGCACAGTGACAGGGTTTCTTCGATCCGCGGCGAGACGAGCCGGCAGATCAGCGGCTCGCTCGATTCCGATACGATGCGATCGGCGATGGCTTTCGGCATGATCGTCGCGCCGAGGCCGCTGCCCACCGCGCGGGCCAGCGTGCGGACGATTTCGACTTCCGCAACGACTTTCAAATTGGTGCGGGTGCGCGTGAAGGCGGTGTCGACTGCGCGGCGGACGAAATTGTAGGCCGGCGGCAACAGCAGCGGTATTCCGTCGAGCGCATTGATCGGAACGGGTTTCGCGTCCGCTTCGATGGCAAAGTCGCGATGCGCCACAAGGAAAAACTCCTCGCTGAGGATCGGTTCGAACCGGACGCCCTTGATCGGTCCGGTTCCGTGGAGAAGTGCCATCTCCAGCCGGCCGTTCATGATCATCTGGCTATAGGTCTGGCCCACGCTTTCGGTCAGGTGCAGCAGAATACCGGGATGGCGTTTACGGGTTTCCGCCAGGAGGTCAACCGATAGCGTGGCGGCACTGCTGAACGGCACGAGCCCGACGGACACGCGGCCGGCAAGCGAATTGCCAGCTGCCGATGCATCCGCTTGCGCCTGCTCCATCTGCCGAAGGATGATCTGCGCATGGCGATATACCGCATGCCCCGCATCGGTCATGCTGACGCCCTGCTGGCTGCGGATCAGCAGCTTGTGGCCGAAATGCTCCTCCAATGCCGCAAGCTGCTGGCTGAGAGCCGGCTGGGCGATGTGCAAAAGGTCCGCCGCTCGCGTGATGCTGCCGCTGTCGACGATCACGATGAAAGATTTGAGGCGTCTGATGTCCATGAGGATCGGGGTACCGTTCTGATCTGCGCGGCTTACATGTTTGCAGACGCGCATTGCTTTTGCAACGCGACGCGGTCGCCCGGACCGGGGACTGCCTGGGGCACAGACTCCGCAACGCGATGCCGACAGCAGCTCATTCTCTTCTTCAGCAGCCGTCTCGGCTCCATAACCGTTGCTTATTGCTCCAGAGATAATCGGTCTTAGGCAAGGGGTTAAAGCTTCGCTACTGTCTCAATTAACAACAAGGGAACGACAATGCCATTCTCCGACTACAACACCGCACTGGTAACCGGCGCATCCTCCGGTATCGGCGCAGCCGTGGTTGAGCGGCTCCGCCGGGAGAACATTGAGGTCCATGCCGTTGCCCGCAGTGCCGAAGCGCTGCAGCAGCTGGCCGGGCGTACGGGCTGCATCGCCCACGCTATCGATGTGACCGACCGTCAGGCCGTGGCAGAGCTCACACGTCGGGTGGAGTTCGATATTCTCGTCAACAATGCGGGCGTCGACCGGCCGAAGAAATTCCTGGAAGCCGAGGACGGCGATATCGATCTCATCGTCGACGTCAATCTCCGGGCGGTCCTGCACATCTGCCGGCTGGTCGTGCCCGGCATGGTGGCGCGCGACCGCGGGCATGTCATCAACATCTCGTCGATCGCCGGCGCCTATAATTTCGGCGGCAACTCATCCTATCACGCCACCAAGGCAGGCGTGAGCATGCTGTCCAACCAGCTGCGCATCGACGCTTTCGGCAAGCGGGTGCGGGTCACGGAAATCTGCCCCGGCCGGGTCGCTACTGACATTTTCAATCACGTCCACGGCGATGACCCCAGCATCCGCGAACGGTTCATCGACGGCTTCGAACTGCCGCAGGCGGCCGATATTGCCGACGCGATTGCCTTCGCCATCGCAGCCCCCATCGCCGTCAACATCGGGCACATGGAGATTACGCCGACGCTGCAGGTCATGGGCGGCCTGCAGACGGCAAAGCCCCAACCTTCGGCGAAGCCGGATCAATCCGGGGAGCCAAACCCGTGAGCGGTTTCGACCTTTCGGCAATTCTCGGCAATCCGGAATATACCGCCATGCTGCTGCATGGCATCGAGATGACCTTCATCATCTATGCAGGCTCCTGGTCGATGGCGATGGCGCTGGCGCTTCTGCTGCTGGCGTTGCGTTTGTCGCCCTTTCGCTTCGGCGATCCGTTAGTTGCCGCTTACGTCTCTTACCACCGGAACGTCCCCACCCTGGTTCAGCTGATGCTGTGGTATTTCGGGATTTTCACCCTGATGCCGAGCGGGGTAGCCGAATGGCTGGCCGTCCATAATGCCGAGGCCATCTTCGCGGTGATCGGGCTCGGGCTCTGCCAGGCGGCCTATTTCAGCGAAGATCTTCGTTCCGGCGTACGCTCGGTCAGCCCCGGCCAGATGCAGGCAGCCCGCGCGCTCGGCCACGGTTATCTCTCAGCGATGCGTTTCGTCATCATGCCGCAGGGCGTGCGCAACGCGCTGCCGCCGCTCATCAATCACAGCGTTTCCCTGTTCAAGAACAGCAGTCTCGCCGTCGTCATCGGAGCTTCGGAACTGACGCATGCCGTCAAGGAGATCGAAAACCTCAGCTTCCGGACCTTCGAGATCTATTTGATCGGCACGGTTCTCTACCTTTTCTTCTCGCTCGTGATCATGAGCATCGGCGCCTATCTGTCGATGCGCGCGGATCCTGCCAGGAGTGCGCGCGCATGATCCACGACATGATCGTCATCGTCCAAGACTACTGGCTGCTGCTGCTGATCGGCCAATATCCGAACGGGTCGCTCGGCGGGCTCGCCAATACGCTGATCCTTTCGGCGCTCAGCATCGCTCTCGCCTTTCCAATCAGCATCCTGTTCGCGCTGGCGCGGCTCTCCAGGTCGCCGCTGCTGCGCTGGCCGGTCACCGCGCTCGTCTATTTCACCAGGGGCGTGCCGCTCTTGATGCTCATCCTGTGGAGCTATTTCCTCGTTCCGCTGCTGACCGGCGCCGATGTGCCGAGCTTCGTCACGATGCTGACGACGCTCGTGGTCTATCAGAGCGCGTTCCTGAGCGAAGTCGTCCGCGCCGGCATCGTCGCGCTCGGACCGGGCCAGATGGACGCGGGGCGTGCGCTTGGCCACGGCTATCTCGGTGCGATGCGCTTCATCATCCTGCCGCAGGCGCTCTACAACATGATCCCGAGCATCATCTCCACCTTCGTCTCGACGATCAAGGACACGACGCTCGGCTACGTGATCAACGTGCCGGACCTGACCTTTGCCGCAAGCCAGGTCAACAACCAGCTCCTCACGCAGCCTTTCCAGGTTTTCCTCATTCTGGCGATCGTCTACTTCGCCATCTGCTGGACGCTCACCTACTTCGCAAATCGCCTCGAGCGGAATATCACGCGGCGGCGTGCGGGACTTTCCAACCTTCCTGCCGCCGCCTTGGTCGCGCCATCGAAAATCATATCGGAGCAGCCATGACCATGTCAGTTTCAGCACAGGAATTGCAGACGATCCGGCTTTCGCAAGTCTGCAAGAGCTACGGCGACTATCCGGTCCTGAAGGACATTGATGCGCAGGTGACACGCGGCGAAGTCGTGGTCATCTGCGGGCCGTCCGGTTCGGGAAAATCGACGCTGATCCGCACGATCAATCGCCTCGAAGAGATCAACAGCGGATCGATCACGCTCGACGGGCAAAATATTCACGCCGCCATGCGGGCGAAGGAGCTCAATGCACTGCGCAGCCGGATCGGCTTCGTGTTTCAGAACTTCAACCTGTTTCCCCACCTTTCGGTGGTCGAAAACGTCTCGATGTCGCCGATCCGGGTGAAGGGCGTGGCGCCTGATGTTGCAAAGGACAAGGCCCTCAAGCTTCTCGATCGGGTCGGCCTTGCCGACAAGGCCCGGGCCTATCCCGGTCAACTCTCAGGCGGCCAGCAGCAGCGGGTAGCAATCGCCCGCGCCCTTGCCATGGAACCGCCGGTCATGCTGTTCGACGAGCCGACCAGCGCGCTCGATCCTGAAATGGTCGGCGAAGTGCTGGCCGTCATGAAGAGCCTGGCGTCCGAAGGCATGACCATGCTCTGCGTCACCCACGAAATGGGTTTCGCGCGCGACGTCGCGGATCGAGTCTGGTTCATCGATGCCGGCCAGATCCTCGAGATGGCGACCCCCGAGGAATTCTTCAGCAATCCGCGCCATCCCCGGGCTCAGCGTTTCCTCGCTGATCTCAGGCATTGATACCAATCACCAAAAACAAAGGAGAACAGCAATGAACTGGAAATGCCTAACGCTCACCGTCGCATTTGCCGGCATGGCGGCCGCCGCCCCCGTAAAAGCCGATCAGCTCGACACCATCATGTCGGCGAAAACCCTGCGCTGCGCGACGTTCGCCGACGTGCCCCCCTTCGCTTCACCCGATCCGAAGACCCGCGAAATGGCCGGCTTCGACGTCGATCTCTGCGGTGCCATCGCCAAGGAATTGGGCGTCAAGGCCGAGATCAAGCCGGTTTCGGTCGAGGCCCGCGTGCCTGAGGTCAAGCTCGGCCGCGTCGACATCACCGTTGCCAACCTTGCCTATACTCTGAGCCGCGCCGAACAGATCCAGTTCAGCGATCCCTATTATCTCGCCAAGGAAATGCTGATCGTGCCGGCGGACGATGCCGGCAAGAAGAAGGCCGACTACGCAGGCCAGCGCATCGCTTCGACCAAGGGTTCGACCTCCGAGATGTCGATCAAGCTCAACAAATCCGACCCGCTGACCTTCCAGGATACCGCCTCGGCCTATCTCGCCGTCCAGCAGGGCAAGGCGCGCGGCATGGTCGCCAACACCATGACGACGACCAAGTTCGTCAATGAATCGAAGAGCAAGGGCAAGGCAATGCGGATGATCGAGGAGCCGATGCTGTACCAGCCGATCGGCATCGGCATGGCCAAGGATCAGCCGGCGCTGACCGCCAAGATCAACGAGATCCTTCGCAAGCTCGACACATCGGGCGAGATCAACAAGATCTGGGACAAGTGGCTCGGCCCGGATACCGAATATAAAATGACGCGCACCGACAAGGTCGTATCGCTCTCCGAGCTGAAGTTCGACCCGATCCCGTAAGCCGACCGGCTTCGGCGTCATCCACTGACAACGTCCAAACAAATTGAGACGGCGGGACATGCCCGCCGTCGGCCAACGGATGGGAGGCATCCATGATCCATATTAAAGATATTGCCGAACGGCCAAGCAAAGCCGATATCGACGCCGTTTCCAAATTTTCGCCCGCGACGATCCACGAGGCCCAAGGGCGCCGCGGAGCCCTGTCCTCCCGCCTCAAGCCCGTCGACTACCGCATGAAACTCTGCGGCCCGGCCTTTACGGTGAAATGCGCGCCGCGTGACAACATCATGCTGCAGCTCGCCATCAACTACGCAAAGCCGGGCGATATCATCGTCGTATCGGCGGGCGAATACGAAGAGGCCGGATCCTTCGGCGATGTCCTCGCCAACGCCTGCCTGGCAAAGGGCATCGGCGGTCTCGTGACCGACACCGGCGTACGCGACACGCTTCAGCTTAGAGAACTTGGCTTTCCCGTCTTCTCGCTCAGCGTCTGCATCAAGGGGACGGTGAAAGAAACCATTGCGGCGGTGAACGACACGATCATCGTCGGCGGTGAAATCATCCATCCCGGCGACATCATCGCCGGCGATGCCGACGGCCTAGTGATCGTGCGCCGCCAGGAAGCGCAGGAAGTCGCCAGGCTGTCACAGGCCCGCGAAGATGCCGAGGCCGGCTATATCGCGGCATATAAGCAGGGCAAATCGGTCATCGAGGTCAGCAATCTCGAACCGGTGCTGAAAGCCAAGGGCCTTGTCGTCGACATCTGACACGACACCGCAATAGCTATCAGCCCTGCCACTTTATAAGGCGGCTGGCCCTTTCGGCCAGCCGCCTTATGCAAACCGGGCGGCTCAAACGCTTTCGGGCGTAATCGTTTCGAAAGGCACCACGCGCTGAAGGATGGTCGTGCTGTCGCGGTGTTCCAGCGCGGCGATCATCGTCGCGATCAATTCGTCCGATATCTGATCCAGCGGATGGCACAATGCCGCCATGATCAGGCCTTCCGTCAAGCCCTTGCGCGTTTCCGGGCCGATGTCGCGGCAGACGACCCTGACCTTATCCCGCTTTTCGACGGGTGCTTCGCGAAGAGCGCGCAGCACACCGGAAATTCCCCCTCCAACGATGAAGATACCTCTGAGGTCATCGAGTTCGGAAAGCAGCTGGCTGACGATCCGGTAGGCTTCATTCGGCTCCTCATGTGTCGGTCTGCTGTCATCCACCTGAAGATGGGGCGCGTGCTCTCGCATATAGGATCGAAAGCTCGCATCGGAGACATCCTGGCATTGATAACGATGATTGCCGATGAAGACGGCGATCCGGCCGGGCATCGGCGTGGTCTGAGCGAGAAACCATGCGGCGGTCCGCCCGAGTTTCCAATTGTCGGTGCCGACGAAGCCGGCGCGATCCCGGGCGGACTGATCGGTTATGTAGGCGACAACCGGCTTTCCCCTCTCCTTGAGGGATTGGATTGTCTGTCCGATCAACGGGTGGTCACCCGCAATGACAGCAACTGCATCACAGCGTTTGCCAAGCGCTTCGAGACGATCTGCAATATTTTGTGGCTCGAGGACATCGACGAAATCGACCACAGCCACGACTTTCTCGTGCTGGCGTCTCGCGGCCGCCTCCGTGATCTTCGAGCCGAACAGCCGGTAGAGCTCACGGCTCGATTGCTGGAGAAGAAAGCCGAAACGGTAATTCGGCAGGAGCCGCTGCCTGCGGTCCTCGATCACGCCTCGGCCATAAAATCCAATCTCTTCCGCGGCATTTTGCACCCTCTCGATCGTTTCCGCACGCACTGCGCCGGTACCTCCGAGGATGCGGTTGACGGTGGCGATGCTGACACCGGAGGCCTGGGCAAGATCGGCAATGGTCGGTCTCTTCATGATATATTTCATTCCATTTATGGATGAAATGAAATGATACATTAATTTCATTAAAACGCAATATGCATTCCATTTTCGGCGATCCGTTGATACAAATATTCCAGCGAGTTGGGAGCCTTGCTCTGAGGAATTGTTACTCTCGACCGCCTTTTTGGGAGGAAATCACATGAGTTTTTCAATGCGCGCCGTACGCGGGCTGCTGGCTGGCGCTGTTTTCGTTCTTGGCGCTTCTTCTGTCATGGCCGCGAATATTGCTGTCGTCGGCGGCAAGACCGACGACGAATTCTGGAGCCGTATCAAGAAGGGCGTCGATGACGCCCGGCTCGTCGTCGAGAAGAATGGCGGCTCCGTCAGCTATCTGCAGTTGCAGACCTACGACAATCTCGGGCCTGACGCCGCCCAGCTCGTCCGCACGGCCATCAGCCAGGGCGTGACCGGCATCGTGGTGCCCGACTGGGTGCCCGAGGCCGAGGACGAGGCCATCAAGGCTGCCGTCGCTGCGGGCATCAAAGTCATCCTCATGAATGCCGGCAGCATCGATAAGGCTCGCGAGCTTGGCGCGATCAACTATGTCGGCTCGGATGAATACACGGCCGGCAAGGCAGGCGGCGAATATTTCGCGTCCAAGGGTGCGAAAAATGTCATTTGCGTCAATACGCTCCCGGGTGCGGCAAACCAGGAGGCCCGTTGCAAGGGTGTCATCGACGGCATCACCGGAAAGGGCGGCGCTGGCAAGCAGCTGCCATTGCCGGCGACCAGCTTCGGCGATCAGACGGCAATCGCCGAGGCCGTCAAGGCGACACTGCTCCAGGACGACACCATCGACGGCGTCCTCAATGTTGGGGCTTCTGACGCTGATGCAGCTGCAAGCGGGATCGCTCAGGCGAATAAAGTCGGCAAGGTCGCGCATGGCACCTTCGACCTGAATGCCTCGGGGCTTGCCCGCATCAAGGACGGTTCGCAGACCTTTGCGATCGACCAGCAGCCTTACCTGCAGTCGCTGCTAGGGGTTTCGCTTCTCGCCGCGCATATCGACTACGGCACCAACCTGCCGACCGCACCCGTGCTGACCGGCCCGGGCATCGTCGATGCCGCGAACATCGACGCCACCCTGGCCGGCGTCAAGGAAGGCGCTCGCTAATCGTTCAAAACGGGCTCCGGCCCGCGGGATATCCGCGGGTCGAAGTTTATCGAGCGTGCGGACCACCGCGTCCGCACGCCTGGAGATTCACGCCCAAACTGGGATAGGCATATGAACAATCTTTCATTCGGCAACCTGTTGCGCCGTCCCGAGGCGGGCGCATTCCTCGGACTTGTCGGCGTCCTCGTGTTCTTCGTCGTATTCGGCAGCACCAAGTTCCTGGAGCCCGCCGGCGCCGCAAGCTGGCTCAACGTCGCCGCCAATCTCGGCATTATCGCTCTTCCCATCGGACTTTTGATGATCGCAGGCGATCTCGACATTTCGATTGGCGCGATGATCCCCGCCGGCTCCATGACGGTCGCGGTCCTCTCGGGCTACTACGATCTTCCCATATGGGTCGGAATGCTCGGTGCGCTTGCCTTCGGCCTCATCGTCGGGCTGGTCAACGGCTACCTCGTCGTGCACACGGCCGTGCCTTCGCTGATCGTAACGCTCGGCACCCTCTTTGCTGTCCAGGGCCTGATGCTTGGCACTTCGGTTCTCGTAACCGGCACCACGAGCGTGGCGCTGACTGCCGCCCCCTGGGCAAAGTTCCTTTTCGGGCAATTCCTGGCCGGATCGTTTCAGGTGATCATTCTGTGGTGGGTGGCCATCACCGCGATCTTCATCTTCTTCATCCACTTCTCGCCTTACGGGAACTGGATTTTCGCGATGGGCGGAGACAAGGTCAGTGCCCGCAACGCCGGCATTCCGACGACCCGTCTGACGATGGTCCTCTTCGTCCTCTCGGCGATGAGCGCGTCCTTCGTCGGCATGTGTCAGGCCATCCTGTTCAATTCCGCGCAGGTTTCGGGCGGAATGACATTCATCTTCAACTCGATCATCTCGGTCGTCGTCGGAGGTGTGCTGCTGACCGGAGGGTTCGGGTCGGTGATCGGGATCTTCTTCGGCACGATCACCTTCGCCGTCGTCAACCAAGGCATCTATTTCACGACCTTCGACCGCAATTGGTCGAGCCTGATCATCGGCGTGATGCTGCTCGTGGCCGTCCTGATGAACAATACGTTCCGCCAGATGGCGCTGACCTATTCACCCAAGAAGAAGAAGTGAGAGCTGAGACATGGCTGGCCCAATTCTTGAACTTGAAAACGTCAACAAGTCCTTCGGCCCGATCGATGTGCTCTACGACATCACATTGAGCGTTCATCCCGGTGAAGTACTTTGCCTGCTGGGTGACAACGGCGCGGGAAAGTCCACCCTGATCAAGACCTTTGCCGGTGTCTACAAGCCGACGAGCGGCACTGTGAAGTTCGAAGGTCGGCCGATCGTCTTCCAGAATCCGCGCGAAGCCGCAGACCTCGGCATCGCAACGGTTCATCAGTTCGGCGGCACCTTTCCGCTGATGAGCATCGGCCGTTCGTTCTTCGTGGGGCGGGAGCTGACCAAGGGCTTCGGCCCGTTCAAAATCTACGACCGCAAAGCTGCAAATGAAATCGCGGTGAAGGCCGTGCGCGAGTTCGGCATCACCCGCATCGACGACGGCGATCGCCTGATCGGTGGCCTGTCGGGCGGGGAGCGGCAATCCCTGGCAATCGCCCGAGCCGTCCACTTCGGCGCCCGGGTGCTGATCCTCGACGAGCCGACCGCCGCTCTCGGCGTCAAGGAGGCGGCGCATGTGTTGCGTATCGTCCTGGAAGCGCGCCGTCGCGGACTCGCCGTCATTTTCATCACTCACAACGTCATTCACGCCATGACGGTGGGAGATCACTTCGCGGTGCTCATCAAGGGTGCGAAGGCGGCCGATTTCCGCAAGGGCGAAAAGACGCGCGAAGAGATTACCGACCTGATGGCAGGAGGCGAGGCCATGGCCGAACTCGAAGCCGAGATCGAGGCGTACTCGACGGCGCATAGCGGACATCCCCCGCCGGTCTGATCGACCGCCGCCGCGGATGAACTCCAGAAACTCTAAAGAGCTCGCCTACCCTGGCGGGATGGCCCAGCACAATCATCGGACGGGTAACAGCCATGAAGATTGCAATCGATCCCTTTATGCATCGCCACCTCTCACTCGAAGAATTGCCCTCGAAAGTGGCTGAACTCGGATACGAGTGGATAGAGCTCAGCCCGCGGGCCGATTTTCTCGAGTGGTTCAAGGCGCCGCGCGTGTTTCCGGCCCGCGCCAAGGCATTCAAGAAAGCGCTTTCCGATGCCAATGTCGGCATTGCCTCGATCCTGCCGATGTATCGGTGGGCCTCGAACGATGAAAATGAGCGGCAAGCTGCCGTCAAGCACTGGAAGCGCGCCATCGAGATCAGTGTCGAACTCGGCGTCGACACGATGAACTCGGAATTCGGCCGTGGACCTCATCCGGACAAGGGTTCGTGCTACTGCTGCCATACCGGCTCCATGATCGAGGCCTGCGAAGACGCCTGGTGGCGCTCGATGGAAGAGTTGGTGCCGATCTTTGAAAAGGAAGGCATAAACCTGCACGTCGAACCGCATCCCGAGGATTGGTGCGAAACCCTGCAGCCGGCGCTCGATATCATCAGGACGGTCAACTCGAAGAACGTCAAGTTCCTCTATTGCGCGCCGCACACCTTCTACTTCGGCGATGACACCAAGGCGATGCTCCAGGAAGCAAAGGACGTGCTCGCCCACGTGCATGTCGGCGACACCTTCAATCACAAGGCCTCCTCGGGGCTCCGCTACATCCTCAATCCTCCCGGCACGCAAGCCAGGGTGCATCAGCACCTGAACATCGGCCAAGGCGAGGTTCCCTGGGAAGATTTCTTCAGCACGCTGGCGGAGATCGGGTTCGACGGCATCATGACCGCATGCGTTTTCGCCTGGGAGGACAAGGCCGACCACTCCGGCAAGTTCATGCGCGCCGAAATGCAGCGCTTCGTCGACAAGTACTGGACCGCGAAATAACGCGCGATGCCCCTCTAGCGGTTCGCGATGCAGCCAGGCGATTGGCGCGAGCGACCGCGACCGGGGGTCTGCCCGGAACGCTTAAACATCACAGACATCATTCCTGGAAGGACAGAAGATGATCAACGGAGAAAGATCCATCGAGCGCCCCCTGCGCTGGGGCATGGTCGGCGGCGGCCGCACCGGGCAGGTGGGCTACAAGCATAGAACCGGCGCCCAGCGGGACGGCACCTACCGGCTCATCTGCGGAGCCTTCGATCTCGACGCCGAGCGCGGACGCGACTTCGGCACGAAGATCGGCGTCGCTGCGGACAGATGCTATGGCGACTATAAGGAGCTGATCGCCAAGGAGGCAGGGCGTAAGGACGGTGTCGAGGTCGTCTCGATCGCCACGCCGAACTTCACCCACTACGAGATCACCAAGGCGTGCCTGGAAGCCGGTCTTCACGTCATCTGCGAAAAGCCGCTGTTCTTCACCGTCGCCGAATGCGACGAGGTCGCCAAGCTGGCCGAAGAGAAGGGCCTGATCGTCGGCGTCACCTACGGCTTCACCGGCCATCCGCTGGTTCATCAGATGGCGGCCATGGTCAAGAAGGGCATGCTCGGCGATATCCGCATCGTCGACATGCAATATTCCCACGGCTTCAACGCGGGCGACGATGTCGGTGCCGGCGAAGCGGTGAAATGGCGCACCAATCCCAAGACGGCTGGCCCGACCTTCGTTCTGGGCGATATCGGCACGCACCTCTACTATCTCTCAGAAGTGGTGCTGCCGCATATGAAGATCGAAAAGCTGCTGTGCGACCGCAAGGCCTTCATTCCGACCCGTGCGCCACTCGAAGACCACGCGACCGTTCTCATGCATTACGACAACGGCGCCCGCGGCCGTCTCTGGGTGTCCTCGGTGAATGCCGGCAATATGGGTTCGCAGCGCTACCGTTTCGTCGGCTCCAAGGCCTCCGTCGAATGGTCCGATTCCCATCCCGACCAGTTGATTTACGAAGTGCAGGGTGAACCGAACCGCACCTTGCATCACGGCATGCCCTACCTCGAAGAGGAGAGCCTCGCCTGCGATCGCATGGGCGCGCTGCACACCGAAGGCCTGGGCGACAGCTGGGCGAACATCTACCTCTGGATTGCCCAGGCGATCGACGCAAAACGCCGCGGCGACGAGGCCTTCCTCAAGGGCCATCATTATCCCGGCATCGAAGCCGGCACCGAAGGCGTGCGCTGGCTGGAAAACTGCGTCCGTTCGGCGGACGCAGGTTCGGCCTGGGTCGAGTTCAAGTGATCCACCAGGGGGCGCGCCGGATCTCCTCCATCCTCCTCCCAAGGCGCGTCCCCAATCCTCTCTTTAGAAAGACTACGAGATGAAACTTTCAATCTGCACCGATGTCATGGGCAACCTTTCTTTCACCGACATGCTCGACAAATGCGTCAAACTCGGCGTCGAGGGCATCGAGATGACCGGTGGCGGCTGGTCGCGCGCGCCGCATTTCCGGGCCGACGAATTGCTTGCCGATAAGGGGCTCCTGAAAACCAGGCTCAAGGAAATCGAAGCCCGCGGCCTGGAGATTGCCGCCCTCAATTGCTCGGCAAATCCGCTCGATCCGGGCGAGATGGGCAAGCGTCACCGCAAGGAGATGGAGCAGACGATCCGTCTTGCCGGCGAAATCGGCGTCAAGACGATCGTGACGATGTCCGGCCTGCCGGAAGCCGCCCCCGGCGACACGGTGCCGAACTGGCTCGTCTATACCAAGAGCTGGCCCGACGAAATGCCGGAGCGTGACCGCTACCAGTGGGAAGACCGCGCCTTCCCCCTCTGGCACGACCTGGTGAAGCTCGCGAAGGAGGTCGGTGTCGAGAGATATGCGCTCGAAAACTTCTCGGCAATGCTGGTCTGGAACCCGGAAACCCTGTTCCGCCTGCGCAACGAGGTCGGCCCGTCCGTCGGCATGAACCTCGACCCCAGCCATCTGTTCTGGAAGGGCGCCGACCCGATCGCCTCCGCCCGTGCTCTGGGCGATGCCATCCATCATTGCCATGGCAAAGATACTCGCATCGAGCGCGGCCTCGCCGACGTCAACGGCTTGCTCGAGCTCAAGGACGTAACCGACGTCGCCAACCGCACCTGGAACTATGTCGCCGTCGGCGCCGGCCATGACCTGCAATGGTGGAAGGAGTTCTTCTCGGTGGTGCGCATGGTCGGCTACAACGATTGGGTCAGCCTCGAGATGGAAGACTTCACCATGTCGACCGAGGCGGGCATCCAATCCTCCATCGACGCGTTGCAGGCAACGATCAGCCGCTGATGGGCAGGCGCGGGCGGTCATCCGCCCGCGCGCCCTTGCATTCGCAGTTTTTTCTGAAGAGGCCGACGATGCCCAACCCGATCACCATGACCGAATTCAATACTATTGCGAGGAAACCGACATGACCAAGACATTGGACGTGATCACCATCGGGCGAGCCGGCGTCGACCTCTATGGGGCACAGGTCGGAGGACGGCTGGAGGATATGGGATCCTTCGAAAAATATATCGGCGGCAGTCCGACCAACATCGCCTGCGGCACGGCCCGACTGGGCCTCAAATCGGCGCTGATCTCCCGGGTGGGCGATGAGCATATGGGCCGATTCATTCGCGAGGAGCTTGCCCGGCATGGCGTCGATGGCAGGGGCGTCGTGACGGATCCCGAGCGGCTGACGGCACTCGTCATTCTCGGAATCCGGGACGAAGAACGTTTCCCGTTGATATTCTACCGGGAAAATTGCGCCGACATGGCGCTTTGCGAGAAGGATATCGACGAGGCTTTCGTTTCCAGCGCTCGTTCGGTGCTGGTGACGGGAACGCATCTGTCGCATCCGCGCACGGAAGCCGCCGTGCTGAAGGCGCTCGGCTTTGCCCGCAAGCATGGCGCCAGGACGGCTCTCGACATCGACTATCGTCCAAATCTTTGGGGGGTGGCCGGCCATGGCGAGGGGGAAAGCCGCTATGTGGCAAGCGGGCAGGTGACCAAAAAGCTCCAGACGACGCTTCATCTGTTCGATTTGATTGTCGGGACAGAGGAAGAATTCCACATCGCCGGCGGGACGACCGATACCGTGGCGGCACTGCGGGCCGTGCGCGCCGTGACTGCGGCGACGCTCGTCTGTAAACGCGGCGCCAAGGGGGCGGTCGCATTCGAAGATGCGATACCGGATAATCTGGACGAGGGCATTTCGGGCGAAGGTTTCCCGGTCGAAGTCTTCAACGTTCTCGGTGCCGGAGACGGCTTTTTTGCCGGGCTGCTGAAGGGCTGGCTTGATGGCGAGGATTGGCCGACCGCACTCAGATACGCCAATGCCTGTGGCGCTTTTGCAGTCTCTCGTCACGGCTGCACGCCGGCCTATCCGTCACTTCAGGAGCTGAATTTCTTCCTCGAGCGCGGCATGACGCGCCCCGATCTGCGCAATGATCCCGAGCTGGAGCAGATACATTGGTCGACCAACCGGCATGGCGACTGGTCTGAGATGCGAGTCTTCGCCTTCGATCACCGGATGCAGCTCGAAAGCATGGCGGGCTACACGCCGTCGAAGGGCGGCGCCTTCAAGGAGCTTTGCCTTGAAGCGGCACTCAAGGTGCAGAACGGGCGTTCCGGCTACGGAATCCTCTGCGACGACCGGATCGGCCGACGCGCACTCCACGCTGCCTCCGGGAGCGGCCTTTGGATCGGCAGACCCTGCGAATGGCCGGGGTCTCGGCCGCTTAGCCTGGAGCCGTCACTCGGTCCCGATTGCGGGGGGCTTTCGGATTGGGCGCGCGAGAACGTCGTCAAGGTGCTCTGCTTCTGCCACCCCGATGACGACGATGCGACCTGGGCCCGGCAACTGGCGGAAGTGCAGCGGCTTTACGTGGCCTCGCGGCGCAACAGGCTGGAATTCCTGCTCGAGGTCATCCCTTCCAAGGTCGCAAGCATCACCACGGACACGACCGCGACGCTGATCCGCCGCTTCTACGCCGAAGGCATTTATCCTGACTGGTGGAAGCTGGAACCGATGGACGAGCCCGAAGCCTGGACGCAGGTCTGTGCCGCCATCGAGGAAAACGATCGTCATACAAGAGGGATCGTGGTCCTCGGCCTGGATGCGCCGGAGGACGTGTTGAAGGCGAGCTTCGAAGTTGCCGCGAGCTTCCCGCTCGTCAAGGGATTTGCCGTCGGCCGGACAATCTTCGGCTCCGTCGCCCGCGGCTGGTTCGAGGGCTCGATCAGTGATGAAGAGGCCGTCGAAGAGATGGCGAAACGATATTCCCGGCTTTGCACGATCTGGGACGGCGCGCGGGCGCGCGTGCAGGAGGCAGCAGAATGACAACGATACGACTGACCGCCGCGCAGGCCATGATGAAATGGCTCTCGGTCCAGATGACCGAGGATGGCGAACGCTTCATCGAAGGCGTCTGGGCGATCTTCGGTCATGGCAACGTCGCCGGCATCGGAGAGGCGCTGCATGGAATTGGCGATGCCCTTCCCACATGGCGCGGCCAGAACGAACAAACCATGGCGCATGCGGCGATCGCTTATGCGAAGACACTGAAGCGCCGGCGCGCCCAGGCCGTGACATCCTCGATCGGCCCCGGCGCCACCAATATGGTCACGGCTTGCGCGCTTGCTCATGTCAACAGATTGCCCGTGCTGTTCATACCCGGCGATGTGTTCGCCAATCGCCGCCCCGAGCCGGTGTTGCAGCAGATCGAGGATATGAACGACGGAACCGTCAGCACCAATGACTGCTTCCGGCCGGTCTCGGCCTATTTCGACCGGATCGCCCGCCCCGAGCATCTCCTGACCTGCCTGCCGCGAGCCCTGGCCGTCATGACCGATCCCGGCAGTTGCGGCCCGGTCACGCTGGCATTCTGCCAGGATGTGCAAGCAGAGCTCTATGACTACCCGGAAGCCTTTTTCGAACCGAAGGTATGGCGCATCCGCCGTCCCGAACCGGATCCGCGGGAGGTCGAAGATCTCGCCGAGGCCATCCGGGCTGCGCGCAGGCCGGTCATCATATCAGGCGGCGGCGTCATCTATTCTGAGGCCGAGGCCGAACTCGCTGCATTCGCGGAGAAGCATCATATCCCATTTGTCGAAACACAAGCCGGGAAGGGCGCCAACAGCTGGGAGCACCCGCTGAATTTCGGGTCGCCTGGTGTGACCGGATCGGCGTCGGCCAATGCGCTTTGCGCCGACGCGGACCTCGTGATCGGCATCGGCACCCGCTTCCAGGATTTCACCACAGGCAGTTGGGCGCTTTTCCGCAATCCCTCGCGCCGGCTCGCTTCGATCAACCTTGCCGGATACGACGCGACCAAGCATTCGGCACTGCCCTGCGTCGGCGATGCCAGGGTCACGCTGGCGCGCCTGTCCGCGACGCTCGAGGCGTATCGCGGGCCAGGCGTCGATGCCGGGAGCAGGACCGATTGGCACAAAACGGTCGAGCGCGTGACAGCGGCGCCGGAAGCGGACGGGCCTGGAAACCTGCCCACCGATGCGCAGGTCATCGGCGCCGTGCAGCGGGTGGCGACGGAAAAGTCCGTGGTCATGTGCGCGGCCGGCACCATGCCGGGCGCATTGCAGGTGCTATGGCAATCTGCCAAGGGCGGATACCACATGGAATATGGTTTCTCCTGCATGGGTTACGAAGTGGCGGGCGCCATGGGCATCAAGCTCGCGCGCCCCGACAAGGACGTCATCTGCTTCGTCGGCGACGGCTCCTACATGATGGCCAACTCGGAACTCGCAACCGCCGTCATGCGGCGGGTGCCCTTCACCATCGTGTTGACCGACAACCGCGGTTACGGCTGCATCAACCGTCTTCAGATCGAATGCGGGGGCGCTGAGTTCAACAACATGTACAAGGACTGCAATGTCGACGTGCAGCCCGAGATCGATTTTGTCGCACATGCCGCCTCGATGGGCGCCCATGCCGAAAAGATAGGGTCCATCGCCGAGCTCGAGGCACGCATCGTGGCGGCGCGGCAACGGAACATTCCGAGCGTTCTGGTGATCGACACCGATGCGGTTCCCGGAACCGACGCAGGCGGCCACTGGTGGGACGTTGCCGTTCCGCAGGTCGGCGGGCCGAAGCGGCTCGATCAGGCGCGCGCGCGTTACAACCAGAATGCCGCCAATCAACGCGCGTTTGATTGAAAGACAGGAACTTGGCTCTCAGCCTGGATGCTCCCGCGACACGGCGGACGCCTGCGCTCAAAAGATCAGTCTGGACACTATTATGGACACATGTTCTATAAAATGGACAAATTCGACGGGAGCACGCCATGCATCTTTCCATGTGGACTTACCCCTGGGACATCCAGGACCAGGGGCTTGCAGCACTCGCCGTCGACCTTCGCGACCGTGCGGGCCTGACGACGGTCAGCTTGGCGACCTCCTATCACGCCGGCCGGTTCCTGCAGCCGCGCAGCCCGCGGCAGAAGGCCTATTTCCCCGAGGACGGGACCGTCTACTTCCGGCCGGATGAAAGCCTGTGGCGGGATAAGCTGATCCGGCCGCTGATGGCCACGAATGTTGCCGAGCGTGGCGACATGCTGGAAGCCCTCGTCCAGGGACGCGAGGCGACGGGCCTCAAGGTCTCCTGCTGGACGGTCTGCCTGCACAATACCCGCCTCGGCATGCTGCATCCCGATCACGTGACGCGGAACGCCTTCGGCAATCCCAACTATTACAATCTTTGCCCCTCCAGCCCGGCGGCGCGGGACTATGCCGTCACCCTCGTGCGCGACATCACGACGAACTACCGGCCCGACATGGTGGAACTCGAAAGCCCGAACTTCATGGGATTCGCGCATGAATATCATCACGAAAAAGACGGCGTCGGCCTGAATGCCGAAGATGATTTCCTGCTGTCGCTCTGCTTCTGCGACCATTGCACGATGCGCGCCGAAAAGGCCGGGGTTCCGGTCGACGGCGCGCGCCGGTCGGTCGCGCGCTTCATCGCCGAACTCTGCGAACGGGCAGTCCCGGAACGGCAATTCCCCGACTTTCCGGCAGCCGGTATCTATGCCTTTCGCGACCATCCCGATCTGCATGCCTATCTCACCTGGCGCAGCGAACCGGTGACCAGCCTGATCGGCGAGATCAAGGCGGCCGCCGACCCGGCGACTCGCATCGTGCTCATCGACCTGAAGGACGGCTGGCTCGGCGGCGCCGATCTCGCAGCGGTCGGCAAGGTCTGCGACGGGGCAATCCTCTGCTGCTACGATATGGAACCGGTTGCCGTCGGCGATGTCATCCGCACCGGCCGGGCGGCGATCGGGCCGGGAAAATTCCTCGGGGTGGGCCTGCGCGTCTTCTATCCGGAGGTTGGCGGGCCTGAGATCCTGGCCGCACGCACCAAGGCCGCCGTCGATGCCGGCGCCGACGGCGTGAACTTCTACAATTATGGCCTGATACCCGCAAAGCGCCTCGACTGGGTCAAGACAGCGGTCGACGCAATCACTTGAACGGATCAGCGCTGCTCAGGATGCGATGGGTTCGGCGACCTGGATCAGGCAGTCGCCGGCCTGGCTGTCGCAATGCAGCCGGTGGGAAATGACGATACCGCTTTCGGCAAAGCGCAGCTCTTCCTCCGGCTGCTCCAGCCGTTCGAGGTCATGATACCATCCGGCAAGGTCGCCGGCGGAAACGGTGGCGCCGAGGGCAACGGCCGGCTCGAACCAGCCTCTGCGGTACGCATAGATGCCCTGGCTGTGCCGGGAGAGCGACAGCAGCTGCAATGGCCCGGGCTCGGCGAGCGGTACGCGCGACAGGACCGGGCGCCCAACGATGCCGAGTGTGACGAGCAGCCGGTCGAGCGCCGCCGCCGTGAAACCCATTGTCTCAGGCGTCACGGTGCCGCCGCCGCCGAATTCGCCGGAAAGACCGACGGTTCCGGCCCTTGCCGCAGCCCCCATCGATGTCGGTGCTGTCGGCCCGTTATCGGCGATGAAGGCATGCGCCGCACCCATGGCGCGCATCAGCAAAACGGATCGTTCGAAGCGGACGGCATCGGCCTGCCGCTCGATCAGCGTGCAGGGCAGGTGCGCCATGGAGGTACCGCCTGAATGCAGGTCGAGCATGACGTCATGGCGCGGAAAGAGTTCATGTTCTAGGAAATGAGCCAGGCGCGCCGTCGGCGAGCCGTTGGGATCGCCGGGAAAGGCCCGATTGAGGTTCCCGCCGTCGAAGGGCGAGCAGCGCCTGGCCGCCATCGCCGCCGGCAGGTTCGCCATCGGCAGGATGGTGACGGCGCCGCGGATTTCAGCGACATCAAGCAGCCGCATCAGCCGGCCGAGTTGGAGTTCGCCCTCATATTCGTCACCATGGTTGCCGGCCATCAGCAGCAAAGACGGCCCCTCGCCATTTTTCAGGCGAAGGATCGGAATGCGGATCTGATAATAGGGCGACCGATCGATCGAATAGGGAATGGCGAGGTGGCCGGCCTGCCGGCCCTCGCGCGAAAAGTCGATCGGATTGACGAGACCGCTATGCATGATGTTTCCAGTCACAGAGCGGCGATCGCGGTCATTTCGACGCGCAGATCGGGATCGGCCAGACGAGCTTCGGTGCAGGCACGGGCCGGCGGGTTGTCGATGTCGATCCAGTCATCATAGACGCTGTTCATCGCCTCGAAATCGACGATCGCCGGCAGGAAGACATTGACGGCGATGAGGCGCGAGCGGTCGATGCCGGCCTCCTTCAACAGGGCGTCGATCTTGCCGAGCACGTCGCGGGTCTGGTCCTCGATGCCCGCCTTGCGATTTTCCGCGACCTGGCCGGCAATATAGACGAGACCGCCATAGCTGACGGCTTGGCTCATACGCGAACCTTTCTGATAACGCTGGATCATAAGCGGGTTTTCCTTTTCTTGCTTTTTGGAGGGAGAGGTCAGCCGAAGCTGGTCAGATAGGCTGCCGTCACCGAATGGTCCGGGTCGAGGCCGTAGAGGATGGCATGCCGGTCAAGGCAGGTGCAGGGATGCGAGATGCCGTACTCGATGACGTCGCCGACAGAAACGTCGCTGCCATCGGCAAGGGCGACGAAGGCGTGTTGATCGTTGAGGCGAAACACTTCGGCGGCCACGAGATCGGCGAGATACGCCCCATTGCGATAGAGCGCCAGCGGCCGCGGCAGGCCTTGGTCCATCGCCACGTCGCGCATGCCCATGCCGCAGATCGCCAGCCGCGGCTCCGGCCGCGAGAGGATCTCAGCCCAGACCCGCAGCGCCGGACGGAAAGCTGCGGCCGCCGAAACCGTCTCGCCGCCGATGCGGAAACCGCCGCGTGCATCGAGGCCGGCAAGGCCGCGTTCGTAGATGCCGTGATCGTGGAAGAAGATCGCGCCGCTGCGCAGCACCAGCCGGCAGGCGGGATCGGCCGCAACGGCGGCTGAAAGCCTGGCAACCACAAGGTCGAAAAAGATCGAGCCGCCGGCGGTGACGAGGAGCGGCCGCTCGTCGCCGATGCAGGCGCGCAGCTTCGGCAGGAAATCTGATGTCACCGCCATCAGCGAGTCGATGCGACGCATCGTCTCTGCCGCATCGGCGGACGCCGCGGCACCCTCATAGGCGGCGATGCCGGTCAACCGGAAGGTCGGCGTCTCCGCGGCAAGGATCGCCTCGAGAATTGCCTCGGCGGCGTCGGCGCTGCGGGCACCGGCGCGGCCGGCGCCGAACTCCACCAGCAGGCCAAGCGGCGGCAGATCGGCACGTTCCTGCCAGGCGGAACGCAGAGCCTCGACCAGTGCTGTGGAATCCACGAAGACATGGAGTTCCGCATCGGGATAGTGGCCAAGCAGGGCCGCAAGCCGGCGGGCGGCGGCGGCTCCGCCGATCTCGTTGGCAAAGATCAGCCGGCGCTGCCCCGCCCTGAGCAGGACGGCGGCTTGACGGATGTCGGCAACCGTCGTGCCCCAGGCGCCTGCCGCTAGAAGTGCCTCCGACAGCGCCGTCGACATCGGTGTCTTGGCATGTGGGGCGATGTAGGCGCCGTGGCTCTTCACATAGGCCATCATCAGTTCGACATTATGGGAGAAGGCCTGTCGGTCGAGCGAGATCAGCGGCAGGGCCATCCTGCCGTCATAGGGCTTCCATCCCTGCTTGCCGATGGCATCCAGCGGGAGCGGCGGATTGCCCGGCGGAAAGCCGCGCACCCGTTCGTCGATCAGCACGTTTTCCGTCGCGGTATGAAGGTCAGACATGGTAGCCACTCCTGATCTCGGCCGGATCGGCAATGCCGAGGCGATAGGTGTCGTTGGCGGTGGCAAAGAACAGGGCACGCTGCTCGTTGAGAGACAGCTGCGAGGCGACCGTTCGGAAAACCTGGTAGACCTCGTCGAAAGAGGCGTGCAGGCCCGCAACCGGAAAGTCGCTCGCGAACATGGCGCGCGCCGGGCCGAAACAATCGACACAATGCTCGATCACCGGCCGCAGGCTTTCGAGCGTCCATTGGTTGTCGTAGGCGACGAGGTCGGAGATCTTCAGGCGCAGATTCGGCTCGCTGCCGAGCGCCCGCAAGCCGCGGCGCCAGAGCGCCATGCCGTCCTGCGTCCGGTCGGCCGGGCTGCCGCCATGGTTGAGCACGAAAAGCGTTTGCGGAAAAGCGCGCACCAGTTCGAGCGCCTCACTCATCTGCCAGGGATAGAGCATCAGCTCGAAGACCAGCCCTAGCCGCGTGGCATGGGCAAGCCCCGCCCGCCAGGCGGGATCGCTCATGCGTTCTGCGCGCGAAGCAAAACTCTTCGCCGCTTCAGGGTGCCAGCTCAGAATATCGCGAATGCCAACGACATTCGGATTTGCCGCTTCCGCCTCGAGCAGGCGCGTGGCGTCTGGCCCGTCGAGGAGAACGCGCGCGACATACCGGTGCGCCACGCCGGAGCTGCGGTCAAGGCCGTCCAGCCAGCGGCTCTCTTCCAGCGGGTAGGCAGCGGACCAGCCGGCCTCCACATGCACGGTTGCAACCACATTCTGGCGGGCAGCATCGGCGCGATAATCGTCGATGCCATAGTCGCGCAGGATCGGTGCGAGGCTTCCAAAAACCATCTCCTCGCCTGATGCCCGCGCCTTCTGAAGCCAGGGATGACGTTCCAGCTTAAGGTCCCAGAGGTGATGGTGCGGGTCGATCACCGGCCCGTCATAGAGTTCCGTCATCGGCGCGCCTCGCGGCCGGAAACGAGCAGAAGGGCAAGGATCAAAGTGCCGAACATGATCGAGCGCCAGCCGGGGGAGGCATTGACGACGGTGATCAGCGCCGTCGTCGTGACGAGCAGGATCGCCCCCGGAATGGTCCCGGCATAGGTGCCGCGGCCGCCGAGGATGGAGGTGCCACCGAGCACGACAGCGGCGATCGAGGTCAGCAGGTAGGGGTCGCCGATACCGACATAACCTTGCCGGTTCATGCCAAGCACAAGAATACCGGCGAGGCCTGCGAAAAAGCCCGACAGAGTGTGGACGATCAGCGTGTTGCGCGTGACGCTGACGCCGGAAAGCCGGGCCGCCAGCGGGTTCGCCCCAAGCGCCAGGAAACGGGCACCGATCGGCATGCGGTGGACGAGCAGCAGGACGACGATCGAGACGACGAGCCACAGAATGATGCCCGAGGGAATGCCGAACGGCCGCGCCTGCCCGAGCAGAATGACCGCCGGGTTGCTGACGGTGACCGCGCTGCCGCCGGCGACGATGACGAGCAAGCCCTGCAGGAAGGTCGCCATGGCAAGCGTCATGATGATCGGCGGCACGCGAAGATAGGCAGCCCCGGCGCCGTTCATCAGGCCGATGCCGGTGGCGATGGAAAGGGCCGCCGCGATGCCTGCGAGGCCGGTCGGGTCCCAGGCGGGCGAAATCAGCGGCAACAGGATCGCCGTGACGGTGATGACCGCGCCGACGGAGAGATCGATGCCACCCATCAGGATAACGAGCGTCTGGCCGGCAGCGGCAATGCCGATCACAGCAGCGAGTTCGAGCAGGTAGCGCAGGTGGCCATAGGCGCCAAAACCGCGCAACGTAAAACTTGCGACGATCCAGACGAACGCGACCAGAAGGAAGGTCAGCAGCGGCGGATTGCGGAACGCGGACCTGATGATGTTCATCGCCTTGCCCTCCATTGCCCGAGAAGTTCCGGCACGGCGACCGCGCCGACGATGATCAATCCTTGCGCGACATATTGCGCGACCGGCGGGAAACCCAGGAAGAACATGACGTTGATCATGACCGAGAGCAGCAGGCTGCCGCAGATCGCGCCGCGCATCGTGCCCTTGCCGCCGAGGAAACCCACGCCACCGAGCACAGCGGCGGCGATCGAGTTCAGCGTGAAGGGCGTGCCGATGACAGGATCACCCGATCCGGTCTGCGCAGCGACGAACAAACCGGTCAGCGTTGCGAGCAGACCGGAAAGCGCGAAGGCTGCGACCTTCACCCGTTCGACCGGGACGCCGGAACGGAACGCGCCGACCGGATTGTCGCCGGCCGCATAGATGCCGAGGCCGAGCGGCGTTGCGAGAAAAACCTTCCAGAGCACCAGGATCACGACGAGCAGCAGGAAGGCGACGGGCGTGTGGCCGGCCAGTACCGTCGACAGCCAATCGGGAATGAACCCGCCCGGCCGCGGCAGCAGGATGAGTGCCACCCCGCCGATGATGAAGGAGCCGGCGAGCGTGACGATGATTGCAGGCAGCCTCAGATAGGTGACGATGGCGCCGATGACGGCACCGATCGAAAGACCGGCAAGCGAGACCGCAAGAATGCCTCCCGGCACGCCGAGCGCTCCTTCCATCGTCGTCGCGGCAATCACGGCTCCGAGGCTGACGAGCGGGCCGATCGCCAGGGTGATGCCGCCGTTCAGCATGAGCAGCGCCTGCGCCATGGTGACGAGCGCGAGCGGGAACCAGTTCTGCGTGAACTTCGAAAAGCCGCCGATCGAAAGGATGCCGGGAAAGAGCAGCGCATAGAGAATGAGAAAGGCAGCGACAACCAGATAGAGGCCAGCAAGGCCGCGGTTGCGGCGGAGCTGGATCGAGCCGTAGAGCCGGGATGACGAACTTGTGCTCATGCCGCCTCTCCCTGTGTCGTGGTGGTGATGCCCATGGCTGCGCCGACAATCGCTCCTTCGCTGATTTCATCCTGCGAGAGCACCGCCGCGACGCGCCCCTCGCGCAGAACCACGACACGGTCGCAGAGATGCACGAGCTCCGGCGTATCGGAACTGGCCAGAATGACGAGCCGCCCCTCGGCGGCGAAGGCGCGGAGCATGAGGTAGATTTCCCGCTTGGTCTCGATGTCGACGCCGCGCGTGGGATCGTTGAGGAGCAGAACGGAGGGATCGAGTGGCAGCCATTTGGCAAGCGCCACCTTCTGCTGGTTGCCGCCGGAAAGCGCCTGCACCGGGCGGGCCGTGTCGCCCTTGATCGTCAGCCGGCGCGCGAGATCGGCGACCAGACCGTTTTCCGCCGGTCGGTCACGTAAGCCCTTGCGCGCGAGCCGTCCGAGTGAGGGCAGAATGAGATTGGACGCGATGGAGTGGGGCAGCACCAGCCCCTCGTGCTTGCGGTCGGCCGGGACATAGACGATGCCGGCGGCATTCGCCTCGCCGACATGGGCGGGCAGGGCGGGTTTGCCGGATACCTCCGCTCTGGAAGCCGCTGCCGGAATCGCGCCGTAGAGGCCGAGCAGCAGGTCTTCCTGCCCCTGTCCCACAAGCCCGCCGATGCCGACGATCTCGCCAGCGCGGGCGGAGAAGCCGATGTCACGCACCATGCCGGCGGAAAAACCTTCGACGCTGATGCGCATCGCACCGGGTGCGGTGACGGAGCGGGGCGGGAACAGGTCGCCGGTCTCGCGGCCGACCATCAGGCGTACCAGCCCTTCGCCGTCGATGCCGGACAGCGACTGGTCGGCAGTGACCAAGCCGTCCTTCAGCACCGTGACATGCGAGCAGAGCGCCTGCACCTCATTGAGGCGATGGGAAATATAGAGGAGTGCCGTGCCGCGGTCTCTCAGCGTCTCGATCAGCCGGGCAAGGATGCCGGCTTCGTGCGCCGAAAGCGATGAGGTCGGCTCGTCCAGGATCAGCACACGCGGCCTGCGGAACAGCGCCTTGGCGATCTCCACCATCTGACGGCGGCCGAGTGCCAGATCGGCGACCGGCATGTCGAGCGGCTCGGTGAGGCCGACCATGGCGCAGACGTCTCGTACGCCGCGATGAAGCGCTCTGTAATCGATGAGACCGAACCGGCGCGGAAAGGCGCCGAGCCCGATGTTTTCGGCAATCGAGAGACTGGCCGTAAGGCTCAGCTCCTGCTGAACGACGGCAATACCCGCCCCGCGCGCAGCCGCCGGGCTGAAGCGTTCGACCGGCTTGCCGTCGACGAGGATGGAACCGCCGTCCGGCTGGAGAGCGCCGGACAGGAGGTTGATCAGCGTGGACTTGCCGGCGCCGTTTTCGCCGAGCAGGGCGTGAACCCTGCCCGGCAGGAGGGCGATATCGACGCCCTTCAAAACGGGATTGCCGAAAAATCCCCTGAACACCTGCCGGGCTTCCAGCAGGGGTCTTTCTTCCGTCATGACGGCTTTCCTCAACCCGGGATTACTTGGTGGCAAGCAGCTTGTCGAAGAGCGCCTTGTCGTAGTCCGAGTAGATATAGCCGTCAGCCGGGAACTTGTCGGCCCGTGCGAGGTAGCTGCCGATCGTGCTGTCGTCGATGACAGGCAGCGGCACCTTGACGAAAGCCGGAACGTCCTTGCCTTCCAGCGCCTGCACGGCGGTGTAAACGGAAAGCGCGCCGAGCCAGTTGGGCTGCATGGTGGCCCAGCCCTTCAGTCCCTTCTCCTTCCAGAGTTCCAGGAACTGCCTGGCGTTTTCGCCGGTTGTCGGCACCTGCTCGCGGCCCTGGCGCTCGAAGGCGAGGACGGAGCCGGCCGATAGCGCGCCGCCGAGCGACAGCACGCCGTCGATTTCAGGATTGGCGAAGAGCAGGCTGGTCATCGCTTCCTGTGCCGGCGCGACGTTATATTCCGTGTTCGTCTCGGTGATCACTTGGAGACCGGGATTGGCGTCGAGGACCGGCTGGGCGCCCTTGCGGCGGTCGTCGCTCACCGAAATGCCGGCCGGGCCGTTCATGATGATGATCTTGCCCTTGCCGCCGAGCTGGCTGACCATCCATTTGGCAGCGGTGGCACCCCATTCGTTGGAATCGGTGTTGATCTTCGCCGTCACCTTATCGGTGTCGACGAGGCTGTCGAAGTTGACGACGGCGATGCCCTTGTCGCAAGCGTCTGATATGACGCGGTCGAGCGCCGTGGAGGAACCGGCGATCACGACGATGGCGTCGACATTGGCGTCGATCATCGACTGGATATGCTGGATCTGCGTCTGGGCGTTGCCCTGCGCGTCCGTGATCATTAGGTCCTTGACCAGGCCCGCCTTCTTCAGCTCCTCCACTTCAGCCGTGATGGTGCCTTCGGTCTGCTTCATCCAGGTCGGCACCGAATAGATGTTCGCCCAGCCGATCGTATAGGGCGCCTTCCTGTCACCCTTGATGCAATTGGCGGCGGCCGAAGCCGTACCGGCCGAAAAGACGAGGAGTGCCGCAGCGGCGGCAGCGCCCGTGAGAAGGCGGCGGCGTAGCGAAGCGGAAATGCCGTTTTCAAGATTCTTCATGTCGATCCCCTTTTTTGTGTGCGGCAGCGTTGACCGCTTGCCATCTGTGTCCAATATACCGTACATGTGATCTATATATTGGACGGAGTGATCTTATGCCGATTTTCCCACCTCGCAAGAGGGGTGGGAAAATTTCATTCGCTAGGAAACGGGATCGATTGACAGATGCGGCAGACGGTTTGAAAAGCTTGGCCGCACATAAAAAGGGGTCGATAGCAATGGATGCAGTTCAGGACGAAGCAGCCGGCAAGCGCGCCCGAGGGCTCGACCGCGCCTTCGAGATCCTCGATTTCCTGCGCCAGAAGCGGCAGGCTTTGAAGCCGAATGAAATCGCCGCGCAGATCGGCGCGCCGCGCTCTTCGGTTTACGAGCTCGTCAACCTGCTGCTGCAGAATGGCATCCTCGAATTCACCGGCGGCGAGGGGCGTGTCTATCTCGGCCGCAAACTCTATTTCCTCGGCGCAGCCTATGAGAACCACTTCGACTTCACCCGCGAATGCGAGGCGGCGCTGGAACAGCTTGCCAACGAGACGCGGGAGACGGCGCAGTTCTGCATGCTGGATGGAAACAGATACACCGTCGTCCGCATGCGCGAAGGCGCGCGCCCCTTCCGCATTTCGACGGATGTCGGGCAGTCGGTGCCCATCCCGTGGACGGCGTCGGGCCGCCTGCTCGTCGCGCATCTTTCGGATCAGGAGATCCTGAACTTCATCCCAGCGCAGGATTTTCGTCTGCCGAACGGCGACTGGCTCGATCCGCAAAATTTCATCGTCGAGGTCCGCCAAGCCGAGCGCGAAGGCCTCTTCACCTTCAACAGCATCGTCGACAGCTTTACGCATTGTTTTGCCGTGCCGGTGCGGGGCGAGGAGGGTTATGCGGCGGCAACGCTCTGCCTGGTCACGCCACGCGATGATGGCATCGCGAACCGCGACCACTACCTTCACTGCCTGAAGAAAGCCGCCGCCGGCCTGGAGCATGCCCCGGCCCGGTCGAAACGAGGCTGAGCGTCCTACATCTCTCAGAAATCAGACTAATGGCGCCGAAGCTGATCGAGTTTGTTCTTGAGCTCCAGAAGACGGCACCGAAGGGCGGATGAAAGCGCTGGCGTGTCACTTCATCAAGGGGATCAATAAGCCCGAGAACTGCGATCCTCGGCAGCAGCCTTTCTCTCGGCTATTCAGCGCAACAGCGTCTTCCTCAGGCGATGGATATGGGCCGCGCCGATGCCGCAGCAGCCGCCGATGATGGTCGCGCCGGCCTCGGCCCAGGAGCAGGCGTAGCGCGAATAAGCATCGTCATTCAGATCGTTGCGGGTCTGGTGCAGGCCTTCATTGGCGGCTGCGTCGCCTGTTTCCCCTTCGAAGGCATTGGCATAGACGCCGATTTCGATGTGAGCATCCATCTTCCGGAAGACCCGTGCTGCCGTCTCCACCGCCGCCTGCATGACTTCGGGCTTGCTGCAATTGAACAGGAGGGCTTCGGCACCCGATGAAACCACCCAGGACGCCGCAGCCTCGACCCTTTCCTCGGAACGAAGCTTCGGTTCACCGCCGCCTATGGCTGCCTCGTCATCCGCTAATGTGAAGGAAATCCAGAACGGCTTGCCTGACCTCGCCACCGCCTTGCGGACAGCCTCTGCCTCAGCGATCAGACTCAACGTCTCCCCGAGCCATATATCGACGAAGGGGCCGAGGTTTTCGACAAGCACCTCGAGATAATCCTGCACCCGCGAAGGCTGAAAATTCTGCGGCTCGTATGAGCCGAAGATCGGCGGCAGCGAGCCGGCAACCAGCACCTTCCGATCCGTGGCGGCATCCGCCGCCTCGCGCGCCAAGCGACCGGCGAGACGAATCAGCTCCGCTCCTTCCTTCTGGAACCGGTCCTCGCCGATGTGAAAGGGCACCAGCGCATAGCTGTTTGTCGTAATGACCTCTGAGCCGGCAGCGATGAATTCCTGGTGTACTCTACGGACGATATCCGGCGCGTTGATCAGCGCCAATGCCGACCATTCCGGCTGTTTCAGTTCGGCCCCCAGCCGCAGCAGCTCGCGGCTCATGCCGCCATCGAGAATTCGTGTCGTGCTCATGAAGAGGTCTCCATTCAGGCTGTCGCGCCGTCACCGGCGGCGGGCTTTTCATAACAAAGTGGGCGAGATGTGCGTGGTTTGTGCGTGAGATAGTTCATGGGCCAATCCTTTTCCGTCGGCCTAGCGGCGAACCGGCACCTGCGCTTCGAAACCTCGAAAGACGCGGGCGATGACTGCGGTCAAGGCGAGATAAAAGAGCGTAACGACCAGCAGCGGTTCATAGACGAGCAGCGTGTCCTGCCGAACCTTGTTTGCCACGGCGTAGAGATCCATCACCGTCACCGTAAAGGCGAGCGGCGTCGCCTTGAGCTGCATGACGATCTCTCCTGCAATCGTCGGCAGGGCGATGCGAATGGCGCGCGGCAGCCAGATGCGGCGGGTCAGCATCCAGGGTGAAAGGCCGAAGGCGCGGCCGGCTTCGAGCTCGCCCTTGGGAACGGCGAGCAGCGCGCCGCGCAACACCTCCGCCTCATAGGCTGCGTAGTTCAGGGTAAAACTGACGGCGGCGAAAAAGAAGCCCTCGCGCAGGATCGGCCAGAACAGGCTCTGGCGGATGCCGGGGACCATCGGCAGCAGCGAGCCCACCCCGTAGTAGAGAAGCCATAGCTGTATCAGCAGCGGCGTGCCGCGGAAGAAGGTGCAGTAGCCGCGGGAGAGCAGCCGCGTCAGTCTGCCGCCGCTGACCTGCGCGAAGGCGAGGCCTATGGCGATGACGAAGCCGAACACCACTGATATCACCAGCAGGCAAATCGTCTGCCAGGCGCCGGTCAGAAGCAGCGGCCAATAGGAAGAGATCCAGGCGAAACTCATGGGGCGCTTTCTTCAGGCAAGGCGCGGCTGTCCCCGCCGTACCCGTCCCTCGATCAGTTTGAAGACGGCGTTGGAAGCGAGCGTGATGGCGAGATAGAGAAGGGCCGAAGCAAGGAAAAAGACGAAGTAATGCTTGGTGCTTGCCCCGGCAAGACGGGTGGCGAGCGCCAGTTCCTGGTAGCCGACGACCGCCACCAGCGCGCTGTCCTTGGTAACCGACATCCACAGATTGGCAAGGCCCGGCAGGGCGTTCGGCAAGAGCGCCGGCAACAGGACCCGGCGGAACCGCAGCACCGGCCCCATGCCGAAGGCCTTGGCGGCTTCGATCTGGCCGACGGGAATGGCGAGGATCGCGCCGCGCAGCACCTCCGTCATGTAGGCACCCTGCACGAAGCCCAACACCGCGACGGCCGCGACAAAGCCGTTCACATTGACCGGTGGCAGGTCGAAGACGGCGAGCAGCCGGTTGAGGCCATCGGTGCCGGCATAATAGAGCCCGACGATCAAGATCAGCTCGGGAACGGCGCGGATCAGCGTCGTATAGAGATCGAGCAGCAGGCGCAGCAGGCGGTTGCCCGACAGCTTTCCAAGTGCGCCGCCCGTGCCGAGCAGCAGGCCGATCGCAAAGGCGCAAGCCGAAATGGCGACCGTGGAGACCGCACCTGTCAAGAGAACGCCGCCCCATCCCGGAGGATAGGGAGACAGCAGGTCCAGAATACCTTGTTGCGTGGTCGCCATCGTTCCGGCTGCTTACTTTGCGCCGTAGATGTCGAAATCGAAGTATTTCTTGGTGATGGCGTCATACTGGCCGTTGGCGCGAACCGCAGCGATCGCCCCATTCAGCTTGGCCTTCAGCTCAGTGTCTTCCTTGCGCAGGCCGCCCGAAACGCCGGCGCCGAGAATTTCCTTGTCATCGGCAACGTCGCCCATCTTGGCGCAGCAATCCTTGCCGCCATCGCTTTTCAGGAAAGCGTCAAGCGCCAGTGAATCGCCAAAAACATAGTCGATACGGCCGGAGGCGAGGTCCTGAAAAGCCTCGTCCAGCGTCTGGTAGGTCTTTTCCTCAGCAGTGGCGGCGAAATATTTCTTGTAATATTCCGACTGGATCGTCGACACTTGGATGCCGATGGTCTTGCCCTTCACATCCTCGGCGGTAGCGCCCGGCTTCTGGTCCTTGGGACCGATCAGGGTGCTCGGCGTGTTGTAATATTTGTCGGTGAAGTCGATCACCTTCGAGCGTTCCGCAGTGTTCGACATCGACGACCAGATCACGTCGAACTTCTTGCTCTGCAGAGCCGGAATGAGACCATCCCAGGAAATGTCGACGATCGAGCATTTCTCCTTCATCTCAGCGCAGACGGCATTCATGAGATCGATCTCCCATCCCTGCCACTGACCGGAAGCGTCCTTGGCGAAGAAGGGCGGATAGGATTCGTTCATGACGCCGAAGCGGACTTCGGCCTGTGCGGTAACGGCCGAAAGCGCAAGTGCCGCGCCGGCAAAAAGCATGGGGAGCAGTTTCATTCGCAGGATTCTCCTGGTTTGGTTTAGCGATGTGGGCATCAGTGGGTGCTGAGACCGGTGAATTCCCGGCAGCGGGCGCTGACGGGCGCCCCGAATATCTGCTCCGGCGGGCCTTCTTCCTCGACCCGTCCCTGATGCAGGAAGAGAACGCGGCTCGAGACATCGCGGGCGAAGCGCATTTCATGCGTGACGATCAGCATGGTCCGGCCTTCTTCCGCCAGATCGCGGATGACTTTCAGGACCTCGCCGACCAACTCCGGGTCAAGCGCCGATGTCGGTTCGTCGAACAGCATGACATCGGGATCGACGCAGAGGGCTCTGGCAATCGCCGCGCGCTGCTGCTGGCCGCCGGAGAGGAAGGCGGGATAGGCATGGCGTTTGTCGAAGAGCCCGACCTTGTGGAGCAGGGCCTCGGCCTTCTCGACGGCCTCGCGCCGCGGAATGCCCATGACATGCACCGGCGCCTCGATGACGTTTTCCAGCACCGTCCGATGAGCCCAGAGATTGAAACTCTGGAAGACCATCCCGAGCCCCGTCCGCAGCCGTTCGATCTGCCGCCAGCTGCGCGGCTGCAGCCGGCCGTCCCGGCCCATCTTCAGCGCGATCTCCTCGCCGTTCACGGCGATGCGACCACGATCAGGCGCTTCCAGGAAATTGATGCATCTGAGAAAGGTGCTCTTGCCGGAACCCGACGAGCCGATGATCGAAATCACATCAGACTTGTGGGCCTCAGCCGAAATACCCTTGAGAACCTCTTGCGAGCCGAAGCTTTTATGAAGATCTTCGACGCGAAGAGCAGGAAAGGGTTGATCCGACATGCATGGTTCCGGCTGAACTGAATTTGCGAAGGATAATGACAAAATAACGCGGTTTTTTCGCGCAATTTTCGTCTCTTCTGCATAATTTGTGCAAAACAATCTTCCTCACGCGGTGAATGCGGCAGAAACCGTGAAGTGCCGCAGCGAGAATTGGACTGAACAATGGAACAACTGGATCGCTTTGACCGCGACATTCTCGATATCGTTCAGCGCGACTGCCAGCTGAAGGCCGAAACGATCGCCGAACGGATCGGGCTGTCGGTCTCGGCCGTGCAGCGGCGGTTGAAACGGCTGCGCGAGGAAGGGATCATCAAGGCGGAGGTAGCCGTCGTCGACCGGAAGGCCACGGGAACAGCGATGGTGTTCATCGTCGGGATGGAGATCGAGCGGGACAATTACGACGCGCTGGCGAAATTCCGCCTCTGGGCGGAGAAGCAGGATCACATACAGCAGGTCTATTACGTCACAGGCGCGGTCGATCTGATCGCGATCGTCACCGCCCGCGACGTCGAGCATTATGACGATATCGCTGCGCTGATCATGGCAGAAAACCCGCAGATCCGCCGCATGCACACGAATGTCGTGCTGCGGGATGTCAAGCTCGGCCTGTTCGTGCCCCTGGACTAGCGCGCACGCGATGCCCCGCCGGCAGTGGTTCCGGCTGCCATAGATCGGGCTCCGACAAGCCGCTGGACTCGCATTCGGCAAAGGGCATAATTCCCGGCGCATATTCTCGGGAGGAATGATCGTTGACGCTACGACACCAGATCATCGCATTGGCGATCGTTCCGCTCGTCATTTCGATCCTTGCGATCACCACCTTCATCACCTGGCAATCGGCAAACCTCGCCAAGAACAGCATCGACACGTTCGAGCAGAACATGCTGAAGACCAAGGAAGCCGAGATCCTCAATCTGACCAACCTTGCCCTGTCCGCCATCCAGACGATCTATGACAAAGCCGGCGCCGACGACGAAGCCGCCAAGCAGCAGGTGGCAGCGATCCTGACGTCGCTCGATTACGGCAAGGACGGATATTTCTTTGTCTACGATTACGACGGTAACAACATCGTCCATCCGCGCCAGACTTTCCGCCATGGGCATAACTGGCTCGACCTTACCGACCCGGATGGCGACAAGGTCATTGCCGAACTGATCGCCACGGCAAAGGCGGGCGGGGGCCTGCATCAGTACAAATGGCAGAAACCATCGACCGGACAGATCGCCGACAAGCTCTCTTTCGTCGTCAGCCTCGACAAATGGCACTGGGTCGTCGGCACCGGCGTTTACCTGGACGACGTCTTTGCCCAAAGTGCCGCCGCCAACGCCGGAATGCGGGCCAACATCAGACGGACCTTCATCATCGTCGCGCTGATCGCCGTACCTTCGGTGCTCGTCGTTTTCACGACCTGCATGCTGCTGACGTTTCACGAGCGCCGCATGGCCGACAGCCGGCTCAAGGCGCTGACACAGCGGGTCATCGATACCCAGGAAGAAGAGCGCGCGCGGCTTGCACGCGAATTGCATGACGGCATTTCCCAAAATCTCGTCGGCGTGCGCTATGCGATGGATCTTGCCGGCCGCAAGGTCAGGACCAATGTCGACGATGCGGCTGTCACCATCGACCGCGGTGTCGAGGCGCTGAACGGCGCCATCAAGGAAATCAGGCGCCTGTCCCACGATCTGCGCCCGCGCGTGCTCGATGACCTCGGCCTGACGGCTGCCCTCGAGGCGCTGTGTTATCATTTTGCCGAGCGGACGGGGATCGAGACAAAGATCGATGCATCAGGCTTCACCGACACGCTGAAACCCGAAGCCAATACCGCGCTTTATCGCGTTGCCCAGGAAGCTTTCAATAATGTCGAGCGGCACTCCGGCGCCTCCGAGCTTGCGGTCAAACTTTGGAGCGACGGCGGCCGGGCCCGCATGACGGTCGCCGACAACGGCACCGGCTTCGACGGCAGCAAGGACGGCGTCTCCGGCAGATCCGGTCTCGGCCTGCGCAACATGCAGGAGCGCATGGCCCACTTCCGCGGCTTGTTGCTGATCAACAGCAGCGAGACCGGCACGACGCTCAAGGCAATGCTGCCGAAATCGGCCAATCGTCCCGCCGATCGGCAGGCAGAAGCTGCATGACGGAACGCCCGAAAATCAGGGTGCTCTTGATCGACAACCACCCGCTGGTGCTGGACGGGTTGAAGGCCGTGCTCGAAACATTCGACCATATCGAAGTTGCCGGCACGGCCGGGCTCGCGCAAGCGGGGCTCGAGATCGGCCGGCAGGTCCTGCCGCAGGTCGTGCTGATGGACATCAACATGCCGAAGCTGAGCGGCATCGATGCGATCGAAATGTTCAGGAACGAACTTCCCCAGGCGCGGGTCGTGATGCTCTCCATGCATGACAGCCGCGAGTATATTTCCTCCTCGGTCATGCATGGCGCTGCCGGCTACATTCTGAAGGACGTTTCGACCGACGAGATCGTCTCGGCCATCGAGACCGTTGCAGGTGGGGGGACATATTTCTCGTCCGGTGTGTTCGACGCGCTGATGGGCGAACGCGCGGAGGAGGGATCCGATCCCCTGACGCCGCGCGAACGCGACATTCTCGGGCTGATCGTTGCCGGCAGGAGCAACAAGGAGATCGCCGAGGTGCTCGGGATAAGCTCCGCAACGGCTGAAACCCATCGCAAGAACCTCAAGAGAAAGCTCGGCATCACCACCACGGCGGGCCTCATCCGCTATGCGCTCGATCATGGCATCGTCTCGAAAGGCGACGCGAATTCGCGCCTACCCACTTCTGGGTAGGCCCCGGCATTTCACCGCCGCCTCGATCTTGCGAGCTTAAAATCGGCGCCATAGGACTCCATCCACGGCTGGCCGAGTGCGAGCCGTTGGGAGGAATTAACATGCGTTACATCAGCTTCCGATCGGTCGGAAAACCTAGAGCGACCCGAGCCGGGCCTGCCGCGTCCGCCGGCTGAAAGACCTGCCTTCCACGCCGACAACTGGAACATGGCGACCGCCGCCCGCGGCGCCTGAAAGGTATCCCGACATGGAAAAACCACGTAGCAAGGCAGCGCTCTGGCTGCTTGTCATTCCCTATCTAGGTCTGCTCTGGCCGCCATTCTACAATATCCGCGAGCCATCTCTTTTCGGCTTTCCCTTCTTCTATTGGTATCAGCTTCTCTGGGTGCCGATCACCGCAGCGCTGACCTGGATCGCCTATCGGAGCACTCGCCATGACGACTGACATCAACGGCACGGCGCTTGCCGTCTTCATCTTCTTTTTCGTTTTGGTCACGGTCATGGGCTTCGTCGCCAGCCGCTGGCGCAAGCCCGAGACACTGGCCCATATCGATGAATGGGGCCTCGGCGGACGCAACTTCGGCACCTGGATCACCTGGTTCCTCGTCGGCGGCGATTTCTATACCGCCTACACCGTGATCGCCGTCCCGGCGCTGGTCTATACCGTGGGAGCCTACGGCTTCTTTGCGCTGCCCTACACCATCGTCGTCTATCCCTTTGTCTTCATGGTTATGCCTGTGCTGTGGAAACGCGCCAAGGATTTCGGCTATGTGACGGCTGGCGACGTCGTCCATGGTCAATATGGATCGCGCGGTCTCGAACTCGCCGTGGCGGCAACGGGCGTCATCGCAACCATGCCCTATATCGCCCTCCAGCTCGTCGGCATGACGGCGGTGCTGAAGGCGCTCGGGCTGCATGGCGAACTGCCGCTGGCGATCGCCTTTATCGTGCTGGCGCTCTACACCTATTCCGCGGGCCTGCGCGCCCCGGCTCTGATCGCCTTCGTCAAGGACATCATGATCTATATCGTCGTGATCGCGGCCGTCGCGCTGATCCCGTCGAAACTCGGAGGTTACGCCAACGTCTTTGCCTCGGCCGATGCGGCCTTCCAGGCCAAGGGTTCCGGTAACCTGCTGCTCGGCGGCAACCAGTATGTCGCCTATGCCACGCTCGCCTTGGGTTCGGCGCTCGCGGCCTTCATGTATCCGCATACGCTGACCGGCATCTTTGCCTCCAACAGCGGCAAGACGATCCGCAAGAATGCGATCATGTTGCCCGCCTATACGCTGCTGCTCGGCCTTCTGGCGCTGCTCGGCTATATGGGGCATGCCGCCAACCTGAAGCTCGACAGCGCCAATGATGTCGTTCCGACGCTGTTCAAGACGCTGTTTTCGGGCTGGTTCTCCGGTTTCGCCTTTGCGGCGATCGCCATCGGCGCGCTGGTGCCGGCAGCGGTGATGAGCATCGGCGCAGCCAACCTCTTCACCCGCAACTTCTGGAAAGCCTATGTCGATCCTGATGTCAGCGATGCGGGCGAGGCCAAGGTCGCAAAGGTCACCTCGCTGGTGGTGAAGGTCGGCGCGCTTCTCGTCATCATCTTCCTGCCGACGCAATTCGCACTCGACCTGCAGCTGCTCGGTGGCATCTGGATCCTGCAGACGCTTCCGGCCCTGGTCTTCGGCCTGTACACCAACTGGTTCCGTGCACCCGGGCTTCTTGCCGGCTGGTTCGTCGGCTTCGGCGGCGGCACTTTCCTCGTCTGGGATGCCGGTTGGAAGCCCCTGCATTTGATCAGCCTCGGCGGCGAACCCTTCACCGTCTACACGGGACTGCTGGCGCTTGCGGCCAACATCGCCGTTGCGGTCGTGGTCAACGCCCTGCTTCCGGCCAAGGCTCCGGCCCGGGCCTAGAGCACGATGCCGAAATGTGTGAGCGGTTTTCGGACGACATCACGCTCACCCTCTTTGATCCGAAAATGCGAAGGGCAGCAAACGCTGCCCTTCGCGAAATTATGCCGCTTTGGCGTTCCAGCATAAGCTGCAGAGAGATCAGAGCGACTTAAAACTCTTCCCAATCGCCGGCCACTGCTGCATTCCCGTTCGTCTGGAACGATTTGCCCACTTTGGCAATCATTTGGCGCGCAGGCGAGGCCGCCGGTTGAGCATGCGGCGCCGCGGCGGCGGGCTGCGATGCGCGCTTCGGTGCCACCACTCCGCCAATGTTGAACTGGCCCAGAAGCTGGAACAGCGCGTCGGCTTCCTTGGCGAGGTTGTGGGCGGCCGCTGTGGCTTCTTCCACCATGGCGGCGTTCTGCTGCGTCCCCTGATCCATCCTGTTGACGGCGGTATTGATCTCTTTCAGTCCCGTCGCCTGCTCTTGCGAAGCGCCGACGATGGCCCCCACATTGCCGTCGACCTGCTGCACCTGCTCGGCAATCTCCTTCAGCGCCTTTCCGGTCTCGCCAACCAGGGCCACACCGCTTTTGACGTGGCCGTTCGAGGCGTTGATGAGTTCCTTGATTTCCTTGGCCGCCTTGGCGGAACGTTGCGCCAATTCACGCACTTCCTGAGCCACGACCGCAAAGCCCTTGCCAGCCTCACCGGCACGTGCGGCTTCGACGCCGGCATTGAGCGCCAGCAGGTTGGTCTGGAAGGCGATTTCATCGATGACACCGATGATGCTGCCGATTTCGGTGGCGGAGGATTCGATCTTGCCCATGGCGTCGACCGCGTCCCGAACGACGCTGCCCGAGCGCTCGGCACTGTCCTTCGTCTTGCGAACGAGCTGGCCGGCTTCCTGAGCCTTGTTGCTCGAGTCGGCAACGGTGGTCGTAATCTCTTCCAGGGCAGCGGCGGTTTCCTCGACCGAGGCTGCTTGCTGTTCGGTCCGCTTGGCGAGATCGTCCGAGGCGGAGCGGATCTCCTGTGCACCGGCCGCGATGGCGCTGGCGTTCTGCGCAACCTTCTGCATGGCGGCACGGAGCTTTTCGACCGCAGAATTGAAGTCGGCTCTGAGCTTTTCCAGAGACGGAATGAACGGAGTACCGATCTGCTGTGTCAGGTCGCCGTCTGCCAGCGCCTGCAGCGCATCGCCAAGCTGGCCGACAGCCTTGTCCGTCTGCTGGGCAAGGGTGCGGCGTTCATCGGCATCCTGCTCGAGCCGATGCCGCTCCGACACGGCTCGCTTCGCCTCGGCGTCGGCTTCCCGTTCCGCCTTTGCCGAAATTGCATCGCGCAGCCCTGCCACAGCCCGTGCGAGCTTGCCGATCTCATCGGCGCGCGCTTCGAGGCGGCGGTCGCCGTCAAGATTGCCGTCGGCCATCGCTTTCAGCGATAGCTGAAGTTTTGCCAGCGGACCGACGATCGTGCGTGCGGTCACGGCGGCGGCAACGAGCGAAAGAACGGCCGCAATGCCAAGCGCGGTCAGGGCCAACGGCTTGAAGCCGCTTGCCATGCTGCGAACCTCGCCGCCAATCGATTTGTTCAGCGCTTCCTGGTAGTCGATGAATTTGTTGATGGCGCCAAGCCAGGCAACGAAGGCCGGTCGAGCCTGTTCGAGCAGGATCTTGCGGGCGGCCTCGCCGTCGCCCTTTTCCTGCAGCGCAATGATCTGGGCAACCAGCGGATTGGTTTTCGCCTGGATGTCGGCGATCTCGCTGAGAATGGTCTTTTCCTGTTCCGTCGCACCGGCCGGAGATGCAACCATATCCGCCATGCGCTTTTCATTCTCGGCGTAGGAGGCCGCGAGCTTTTCGATCAATGCCTCGGCCGTCTTCCGTTCATCGGGAGACGTCACCAGAGTGACGTCGCGGATGGCAATCGCCCGATCATGCACGCTGCCGCGATAGTTGATGGCAAACCGCTGCTTCACGCTGTTGACGTCGTTGATGGCTCCAAGTTTATCGTTGATCTGCGCAACTTCTTCCGTCGAATAGATGGTCAAGCCGACCATCAGCAAGAGGAGAACGCCGAAGCCAAGCGCCAGGCGCGCAACAACCCCGAAACTCATGATATTCTTCATATGCACTCTCCCCCGCGGTGAGCTTTGTTGGAAGGATGTCTCGGCAGCCAGGATTGCTTGTCATATCTCATTCGAAGGCAGAGCCTCGTTGTCTTCGAGTGCATCCGACGGGCACCCTGTGCCCGGAATCGCGCTTGAGAAACGGGACATCCGTCAAAGCAATAGAAGCCGATTTCATGCGAAATTCGGGTGCCCGGCCCGCCATCATGGCGGAGGTGACAGTCCTGGAGAACGTCGCCCCGATACCTAAAAAATTAGAGTAATATATTTTAGAGAGTGTAAACGGAGCCGACGGAGCATGGCTATAGCGCTTGACCTGCCTCTGAATCTTCATCCAACGGCGATTAGAGCCTCGGCGGTTTTCGATACG
>NZ_JABFCN010000020.1 GCF_013087515.1 Rhizobium sophorae
CCGCGGAGGCGGAATCGGATCTACGTTCGGTAATCCGCTATACACGTGCGCAATGGGGTGCTGCCCAGGTACGCCGCTACGTCTCGGGTTTGGAGCGAGGTATCGCAAACCTTGCCGAGGGCAAAGGTCCTTTCAAGGATATGAGCGCGCTTTATCCGGAGTTACGAATGGCGCGATGCCAACACCACTACGTCTTTTGTCTGCCTCGAGAGGATGCGCCCGCCCTCATCGTGGCGATTCTTCATGAACGAATGGATCTCATGAAGCGTTTGGTTGATCGTCTGAACGAATGATGTTTGGACGGAGGCGAGATTACCTGAGCGCAAGACCGACAAATCGTTGTTATCGCGTGGTCAAAAAGGGGGGTCGCCAGTTCTGATCCCTTCAAGAGCAAACCGAGATGCTTTCTGCGCCGGAAAGTGATGTGGGTCGCGCGAGGTTATGCGGCTTGGCCCTTCAACCGCACAACATCCTTCGATGGTGGGAGCCCGAACTGCCGCGCATATTCCCGGCTGAACTGATTGGGGCTTTCATATCCGACGCCGAAGGCCACGGATGTCGCGTTTCCTTCTCCGGCCATGAGGAGCGTCCGGGCGTGCAGCAGGCGGACCTGCTTCTGAAACTGAATTGGGCTAAGCGCTGTCACCGCCTTGAAATGGCGATGGAAGGCCGAAACGCTCAACGCCGCCATTTCCGCGAGCGCTTCGACCCGGAGTGGTTTTGCGAAGTTTTCTCGTATCCACTGGATCGCCACACCGATCCGCGACAGCGCCGCGTCGGGAGCGGCGATGTCGCGCAGCATCCAGCCCAGCGGCCCCTGCAACACGCGAAACAAAATCTCCCGCTCATAGGCGGGTGCAAGCACCGCGATCTCGTCCGGCCTCGCCATCAGACGTAGCATGCGAACCCAGGCATCGAGAAACTCCTCGTTGACCGGGGCGATCGAGAAGCCGGAGCCGAACAGCTTGCTGCAGACCGGAACGGGCAGGTCGCTGATCAGTGCCGCGACCGTCGGCGGGTCCAGCGTCAGGCTGACGGCGAGATATGGCTCTCCTGCGGGAGAGGGATGCACCGCACCGACCGCCGGCAGATCGACCGACATGACGAAGTAGGTGGCCGGATCGTACGCGAATGTCCGATCGCCGACAGTCATCGTCTTCGCCCCGGTCAGGATCAGGTTGATCATCGGCTCGTAGACGGCAGAAAGCCTGTGTTCCGGGATCTCGCCCTGCACCATGGCGACGCGCGGGATGCCCGTGTCTGTCCGACGGTTTTCCGCCGAAGACGCCAGAGCGCGCAATTCCTGAAGTTGCTTTTTCATGACGGCGACCCTGACAGGCTGGAGAGATCTCCGCAAGCGGGAAGCAGAAATAGGCAAGTTTCTGAGAGGAATGGGTGAGCGCCGCGTGTGATGCCGGCCTAGCGTCAGATCATGCAAGACACGGAAGGAATGGCCCATGAAGATCGTCATCATCACCGGCAGCAGCCGCGGCCTCGGCGCAAGCGCCGCCATCGAATGCGCCCGCAAAGGCATGGGCGTCATCGTCACCTACAACAGCAGTCCCGACAAGGCCGAAGGAGTGGTGAAAGAGATCACCCAGGGCGGTGGGAAGGCCGTGCCGCTGAAGCTTGACGTAGGCGACACCGGTTCGTTCGTTGCATTCCGCGATGCCGTTGCGGCGCAACTACAGTCCGTCTTCGGCCGTCGCGACTTTGACTATCTCGTCAACAACGCCGGATACGGACTGTTCAATACGATCGCCACCGTGACCGAAAACCAGTTCGATGGATTGTTCAACGTCCACCTCAAAGGCCCGTTCTTCCTCACCCAGACCCAGCTGCCGCTGATCGCGGACAATGGCCAGATCATCAACATCACCAGCGCCACCACGCGCGTGGCGACATCAGGGGTCGCTCCTTACGCTGCCTTCAAGGGTGGTCTCGAAGTGCTGACCCGCTACATGGCCAAGGAGTTCGGCGAGCGCGGCATCCGGGCGAACTCGATCGCACCCGGCGCAATCCGCACGGAACTGGGCGGCGGGCTGAGCGACGACTTCGAGGCGATGCTTGCCGGACAAACGGCACTTGGCCGTGTCGGCGAACCGGAGGAGATCGGTGGCGTCGTTGTCAGTCTGCTGTCCAACGAGAACCGCTGGATCAACGCCCAGAACATCGAAGTCGCGGGCGGCTACATCATCTGAACAAGGAGAGCGCCATGCTCGATCACGTCTTCATATCCGTCAGCGACATCGGCCGATCGGTCGCCTTCTACGAAGAGGCGCTTGCCCCGATCGGGATCGTTCACGCGCATGACTACGACGGAAAAGATGGCCCTCCCGGTCATCCTGACCTGAAGGGGTTCGGCGCAAACGGCCGGGTGTTCTTCTGGCTTCGGGAGGGGATTGTCGAAGGTCGCGCGGCTGATGTTGGCTTTGTCGCGAACGACGCCTCCCAGGTCGATGCCGCGTTCGCCGCGGCGATGGCTGTGGGCGCCTCGCAAATCCATCCGCCTGGTCCGCAGCTTCACTACGACCCTCGCTACTACGCCGCGCAGGTGCGCGACCCCGACGGCTACAGCCTCGAATTCGTCTACAAGGAATGGCAGCACTGACATGACCAAACTGATGATCTACGGCGCGACCGGCTACACCGGCCGCATGGCGGCCGAGCACGCAATTGCGGCTGGAACGCCGATTGTCCTTGGCGGACGCAGCGAAGCGACCCTGGCGAAGCTCGCCTCGAAACTCGGAGTGGAGTATCGCGCGTTCGGTCTCGACGACGACGCGGCGATCGGCACGGGCCTCGCCGGCATCTCCGTTCTGCTGAACTGCGCGGGTCCGTTCATGCGCACTGCTGATGCGCTGATGAAGGCGTCGATCCGCAATGGCGTGCACTATCTCGACACTGCCGCAGAACTCGACAGCTACCGCTTGGCCGAAGCGCTCGGTGACGAGGCCAAGGCAGCGGGAGTCATGCTGATGCCGGGCGGAGGTGGCAGCGTCGCCATGCTCGGCAGCCTTGCCGGCCACGGTGTCGAGCGTGTCTCGAAGCCCCGCAAGATCAGAATCGTGCTGCATGTCGCCGGCGGTCTGTCACGCGGATCGGCGATCAGCGCTACGGAGAACCTGACGGTAGAGACCTTGAAGCGGGTGCATGGCGCATTGACCCCGGCGGAGGCTGACGTTCAGGCGTTCGACTTCGGCAGAGGCGCCGTCGATTGCTTCCGGGTGACGCTTCCCGACCTGATCACGATTTGGCGGGCAACCGGCGTTCCCGACATCGAGACTTTCGTGCATGTGACCGGCGACGGGTTCCCGCAAGGCGACCTCTCGTTGCTGCCGGACGGGCCGAGCGAGGAAGAACGGCTGACGAACCGCTACCAGGCGCTGGTCGAGGTCACGGACGCGCAGGGGCAGATCGTCCGATCACTTCTCGATACGGTCAACGGCTACACCTTCACAGCCATGGCCGCGGTCGAGGCCGGGCGCCGTATTCTGGCAGGTGAAGCGTGCCCCGGCTTCCAGACCCCGGCTGGCCTGTTCGGAAACGGTTTTGCGAAAACCATCGCCGACACCACGATCATCGATCTCTGAGGACGTCGCCATGCAGAAGATCGTTGAAACCTTCATCCGCGCCGCTAATGCCTTCGACGTCGATGGTGCGCTGTCCCTGTTCTCTTCGGATGCCGTCATCGATGACGTTTCGGTGGGCGACGCCTTCGTCGGCCGGGATGGTGTTCGCGATTACCTCGAACGGTTCTTCGTTGGCTACCACACGAAGAGCGAGCTGTTGTCGCTTGATAGACTCGACGACTTCAACGCCGCCATCCGCCTCGATTTCAAGGGCGATTTCGGCCACGAGATCGGCGTCCTCAAGATCACCGTCAACGCACAAGGCTTGATCGAACGCATCGACGCCGACCTCGAATAGCATCCTTACCACCAACCCATCGATCACGCCCATCGGCGCCCCCGGCGCAGATGCCGGGAAGGCTTGCACTTCGTGAGCCTCCAGCATGACAAGGAGAACCTTCATGACCACAACACCATCGTTCGCACAGGCCGCCGCAGACCGTCTCGCCGTCGTCGAAGCCCTCTATCGCTTCACCGCCGGGATCGATCTTCGCGATAGCAACTTGCTCGCATCGTCGCTGGCGGAAAACGCGGTCTCCGACTTCCGGCCGGCCGCGGCGAAGGCAGGATTCGATTATCCGGTCATTGAGGGCAGGGATGTCATCGTGTCCGCCCTGACGGCATCGCTCGCTACGTTGGACACGACGCATTCCGTTAGCAATCCGCGAGTGGCTATCGATGGCGACACCGCTCGCATGGACGTCCTCGTTGAAGCCCAGCACGTGCCGCGCAGCGATCCATCGCGTCACTATCTGATGAAGAACCGCTACGACGTCAAACTGGTAAGAAACGGCGACGCCTGGGTCATCACGCACAACACCGTCGACAATGTATGGCGCTCAGGCGATCCCGCCGTCCTCTCCGTCGTATAAACGACGTAGGCAAAAGCCTTGGATGGCGGCGGGACAACCTTCCCGCCGCCTTTGCTGTTCTGACCTGTGCCTGACCGCCGTCGGCGAAGATTTCGGCTCCGTTGGCAAAGCTTGAATCGTCAGGAGCGAGGAACAGCCCCCTTGGCGATTTCCTACCGGGTCGCTGGTTCGATTCCTTTCAAGGCGTAGGCACAGACTTCGGCGTCGCCGAACGACGTGTGCGGTGTCCTAATTTCCAGTTTGATGCTCACTGAACGGCCGGAGGTCATCCTGCCGCCCAAGGGCTATCTCGAAAAGCTCCGGGCAACAGCCACCAAACATGGCATCCTTTTGATTTTGACGAAGTCATCGCCGGCTTTGGCCGTCTTGGCATGCCGTTCGGGACGGATTATTTCGGCGTCGTGCCGGATCCCGCCACCACTGCCAAGGGCAGGGCTTCAGAACGCGATCGAGTTTTTTCACGGCAATACCTATTCCGGCCATCCCGTCGCCGGTGCCGCCGGTCTCTCGACCGCAGCGACGACACCTCGAAGTGAAAAGCACAAATCTCGTTGTACGATCGAGATCAACCCAGCGCTCTGTCAGCCAGGACAAATGGGATGCCTCTTGAGCAGGTCTCAACCCGTGATGAGACCCCGTATGCTTGCGCGATGACGTCCGGCGTAATCACGTTGGCTGCCGGACCGCTGGCGATGATCTCGCCGCGATCGAGGACCGCAAGCTGATCGCATGTCCGGATCGCCAGATTGATGTCGTGAATCGCAATCACTCCCACGGCGCCGGTCTGCTCGAGCATGCGTCGTACCGCCGAAATAACCGAAAGTTGCCAGCGAAGGTCGAGGGCACTCGTTGGTTCATCGAGCAGAAGCAGTTTTGGCCTGCGGACGAGCACCTGTGCCAGGCCGACCATCTGGCGCTGCCCGCCGGACAAATGGCTCATGCGCTCTAGAGCGAGATGCCCTATTCCGAGATCGTCGAACGTGCTTTCGATTGCGTCCTCGACAGCGTCCGTCTGGAAATTGGGCTGGACAGCTCTGCATGCCGCCATGACTGCCTCGTAAGCAACAAGGGAGGTCGTTCCCGGCAAGGATTGCGGCAGATAGCCGACGAGGGTCGCACGTTTCGCGTGAGACAAGAGATTTAGATCTTCATCATCCAATCTGATTCGGCCCGAGCTCCGGCCCTGTCCAGCGATTGCCCGTAACAGAGTTGATTTGCCGGAGGCATTTGGACCGAGCAACCCCAGTAACGTGCCCGGCGGGACAGCGGGAAGAGACAGATCGCGGATGACTTGCCGCTTGGAATATCCCGCCGAGAGATGGCGGACGATAAGACCACTCATATGCGCCGGTCCCTGGTCATCAGCAGCGAGAGAAACAGTGGGACGCCGACGATCGACGTTACAATACCAACAGGGATGATCAAGCCAGGTATGATCGTCTTTGAAGCGACTGACGCCAAGGAAAGAATGAGAGCGCCCGCCAACGCCGCGCCCGGAAGGAAAAAGCGATGATCCTCGCCGAGAAGCAGCCGGGCGATGTGCGGCCCGACCAATCCGACGAAGCCAATTGTGCCGACAAACGAGACCGCAACAGCCGCAAGAAGGCTGGCGCGCAACATGACGTTTCGTCTGAGCCGGTTGGTATCGATACCCAGGCTTTCAGCCTGTGCATCACCGGCCCGAAGCGCAGTCAGCTTCCACACATTGCGCAGCGAGATCGGAAAGGCGATGACGAGTACGGCCGCAACAATTGCAATCTTTGGCCAGGTCGAGCGGGAGAAGCTGCCCATGCCCCAGAAAACGATCTGCTGCAGCGTGTCCGCATCGGCCACGAACTGCAACAGGGCGACGATGGAGTTGATAGCAAACACCAGCGCTATCCCGAACAGCACGACGCTATCGGCGCCGTTGGTACGGGTCTGCGCCAGAACATGAATGAGCATCGCTGCCATTGCCGCGCAGGCAAACGCGCTTGCCGGCATGATGACTTCCTGTGGAAGACCCGTTGACGGGAGACCGAATACCAGGACAAGCGAAGCGCCAAGCGTCGCTGCAGCTGAAACGCCCAGAGTGAAGGGGCTGGCAAGGGCGTTGTTCAGCACGGTTTGCATTTCTGCGCCTGCCAGTCCCAGGGACGCTCCGACCAGCACGGCCATGACGGCATAGGGCAGACGCACGTTGAGTAGAATATAACGGACTGGACCCGGCAGGCTGTCCGGGTCCAACAGACCATTGAGAATGGCAATCGGGGATAAGGCGGCGGGGCCGGTAAAAACGTCGAACGTGAAAGCGACAACAAGAAATAGCGAAAGCAGGCCGAGGATTGCTACACGGACACGCAAGAAAGCCGCGTAACGACGTGCCAAAGTGCCTTCAGATCGAACTGCGGGTTCGGAGTAGTTCGCGCTGGGGCTTTCCATGTCATCTAGTTCCACGGGATTGTCGCAGCGAGTTCCATGGCGCGAGCACTGTGGCGAGAGACAATGCCGAACGGCGTGGTATCGGGATGAAGCTCTCCGGCCTCCCGGATCAGGTCGTTTGGCGGAGCGTTTGGCGATACGGGATATTCATAACTTTTGTCAGCATAAATCCGCTGCCCTTTTTCGCCGGCCAGAAATTCAAGGAATGCAACGGCGAGCTCCGGATGGCGAGCGTGACGAGCGACCGCGGATCCAGTGATATTGACGGGGGTGCGGCCGTTGGCAAATGTCGGGATGAAAGCTCTAAGGCTTTTCATCCACTCTTGCTGCTCTGGTCCGCCCAGTCCGGAGCGCATCTCTCCGTAGTAGTATGAATTTGCGATCCCAATCTCGGCGCTCTTGTCTGCGATCGCGCATGCAACGTTCCGGTCGCCACCCATTCTGAGGGGGCGATTGGCAGCAATTCCCTTCATCCAGTCCTCGGTTGCGCCATCGCCGTGTTCCGCTAGATAGGCTGCGATCAGCGCCGTGTTGAACATGTGATCGGCCGAACGGATGATCAGGCGGTCCTTCCATTCGCCTGCTGCAAGATCGCCGTAAGTATAGGTGCTCTTGTCCAAGGCTTTCGCTGCGAAGATCAATCGAGCGCGCATTGACTGGGCGAACCAGAGCCCCTGCGGATCGCGTAAGTGCTCTGGTACCAGCCGTTCAAGACAGTCCGATCTGACAGGTTGTACGAGGCTGAGCCGCGCCAACGTCATCAGCCGACGGAAATCCAGGGTGACAACGACATCGGCAAGGCAGTCCGTGCCTTCCGCCAGCATGCGCGGATGCGCATCCGACTTGATGTCTGTGATGTCCACCGCGACGCCGGTTTCCTCCGCGAAACCATCCGCAATAAGCTGCGTAAACTCCCGGTGCCGGGTGGAATAAATGTGCAGTCTGGAAGCTGATGTCACGGTAATGCTTTCACAAAATTACGTCTCGGGGGTAAGCGCGACGCTGTATACTCCATCCTGCGGCAATAACGGATACCGCTTGCGGAAGCCGCTCAGTGTTCGCTCTGCATCGAATTCGCCCTTCAGGCCGGGATTGAGCCAGCCCGCCAAAGCTTCCAGCGCGACGAGGTGCAACGGCGTCTCGTTGAGGCCATGCCACAGGGCGTACACGCGTTTGTTGCGGACCGCCGACATCTGGGCAAGCCCTTGGTCCGACACGATCCGTGCCAAGCTCTCCCGGGCGCGGCTTTCGTCGACATTCGCGCCTATAACGATGCCGCCGGCACCCTCGCCACGAAGCCCGCCCGTCGCTATATAGACGTCGGGTTGACGGGTCAAAATATATTCGAGGCTGAGCGGCCCGACCGCCTTTTTCAACACATCCCCAGCGATGCTGTGACCGCCGACCATCTCCGCCAGATCCGCGAAACTGCCTTTTCCAATGCTGGCGCAGCACGGCATCACGCCGGCGTGGCTGTGGAAGAGAACATTCACCGGGTTCACCGGTTTGCCAGCAAAAGGTGACACGATGCGCTTCAAGGTGTCCTGATAGAATGAGATCGTCTCATCTCCCCTCGACTGCTGGCCAAGGAGTTGGCTCAAGATCCGCAGGCTGGGCACGGTGTCGTTCAGCGGGTCCTGCGCGAAATCAATCACGGCTACAGTCAGCCCCGAACCTGTCAAGGTATCGATAAAAGCGGTACTCCCATCGGTGTTGACAGGCCCGGCTGCAAACCGGCTGATCAGCACCAGATCAGGCTGAAGCATCAGAAGGTTTTCGATTGCATAATCGCTGCCTACTCGGGCACCGATGACGGGGAGAGACTTTAACGCCGGGAAACGATCAATCCACGCTTTGGCCTCGTTTGGAAAGGTGCTGTTCAGATCATCAGCCCAGCCCACCAGCAAGCTTAGCGGGTCCGGATGCACCATGCTGATCATGCTCAGAAAACGCCCTTGACCAAGCACGACCCTGCGTGCCGGCCGCGCCAAGTAAACCTCACGGCCGAGCAGGTCACGAACAACGACCGGCGTCTGCGCCCTTACAAGGCTAGGCATAGTGAGCGCAAGACCGGTCCCCAGCAGCAGTAAGGCGTGGCGGGTGTTGAGCGACGATCTATCCAGGCCGGCGACAGCGAAGCCCTTGCCGGCATCACCGGCACGCGCTGCCTCAACGCCAGCGCTCAGGCGTTGCACAGGAAGTCCGCGAACCGGCGCAGCGGTCGGCCAATGCTGCACGTGAGATCAAAGCGCTGATCACCGCGTCCAAGCAGCAGGCCGGAGAGGGTGTTCAGCTGGTTGGAGAGACCGGTAAAGCGCTTGAGACGATCGTTACGGAAGTGCAGGAGATCAACTTGCACGTTGCCGCAGTCGTCGATGCCGCGCAGGAGCAATCGGCTGGGCTGCAGCAGATCAACACAGCCGTCAGCCAGATGGGCCAGGGTACGCAGAAGAATGCTGCCATGGTCGAAGAGACGACGGCGGCAAGTAACACGCTGGCCAGCGAAGTGACATTGCTCAATCAATTACTATCGCAGTTCAAGCTCGACCAGGCCAAACGTCCACGTCCCGCATCAATACGTCCAGCCCAATGGACGGACACTCCGGCGGCCTCTCCCGTTCGTGCTCTAGGACGGCGGATTGCCTCGGCGTTTCCAGGGAGCGCCGCTCGCGACACGTCCAAGGATGATTGGCAGGGGTTTGAGGACAACGTGACATTGCCGATGCACCCGATGAGATTGGTGGGGCAGGGAGGCGGGAGAGCATCCGCGGCGCTGGTGACTTTGCTTGTCTTCTGAGCCAACCAGCATCACACCCGTTACCTTTGAGGGCGCACCGAAGGAAAACCTAAGGACAATCTTCCTCTGACAAGTTCGAGTTGACGGACGGACTGCGCTCCAGACTTGATAAGATCGGCATGCCCTGCCTACAGCTTCCTTACTGGCACCATAGGACCACGGCACCGGAGCCGCTTAGTGAGATGATTTGGATTTTAGTTTCCCATGCCAAAGCTGATGCGCCGCATCGGCTTTACGACTTTGAAACCCTGCCGCTCTCATCTATGAGGTATCGACATCGACTTTTTGCTCATTACATTTGATAGCGCCGCGATCGCAGGCTGAGCTGGGAGGAGACACGAATTACGTCGGTTTTTTCGCGATGAAAAGAATGCACGCCTGATGGGCGGAGCCTTTTCTTCTCCTATGGCGCCGACGAGCGTAGATCAACCCTGCGATCATAAAACCGATAATAGTGTCACCACGAACAAACGCGATATCATCCAATGAACCAACAACGGCCTAGAGCGACGCTAAGCACGCTCGCGTACATCTCGGTATTTCCGTCACTACGGTCAGCCGGGCATTGCAGAGCAGCCATGATGGGCTGGGGCGGTCGATCCGCGTATAACAAGCTCGCCGGACAGGCGCTTGACGATAGGTGGCTTACCCGGCGCACAGGAGCCCTCTTCGACCATCTGGACAACGACCCGGACCATTTCATCGACCGGTTGGCGGAAGGTGGTGAGGTCATAGTGAGGCCAGCCGGCAATGGCGATATCGTCAAAGCCTGCAACGGCAATATCTTCGGGAACACGACGCCCGGCCTGTTCTTTCAGCGCGTCGATGCCGCCGATGGCAAGAATGTCGTTCGCGAAGAAGATCGCATCGGTCTTCGGCGCGTTCTCGACCACCTTCATCGCCGCTCGGCGACCAGCATGATAACTATATTCGCTGCCTTCGATCTGTGTCGAAAGAACCATGCCGAGTTCGGCAACACGGGTGATGAAGGCGTTCCGGCGTTCGCTGTTGGTGCTCGTATGGCTGAGACCGGCGACATAGGCGACGTGACGGCGTCCGAGCGCATGGAAATGATCGGCAACAGCCCGTGCGCCCTGGGCATTGTCGCAGGCCACGCAGCTCAGATCGACATCTTCGATGATCCTGTTGATCAGGATCGCCGCCCGGCCTTCCGTCGCCCAGAGGAGTGTCTGGGCGGAGAGGATCGTCGCCGAGATGACGATGACAGCGTCTACGTTGTAGCGGCGCAACGCCGAAAGCTGATCCTCGAGATTGGAGCCTCTGGCGATGTTGAAGAGTAGGCTCTGTTGCCCGATCTCCTGCAGTGCGCGTGAAAGCTTTTCGATGAGCGCCGGATAAAAGGGGTTCTGCATATCGGAGACGACGATGCCGATGATATTCGTCCTGCTCTTTGAAAGCATGCTGGCGATGGCATTCGGGTGGTAATCCATTTCGGCCGCGTGCTGCAGAATTTTTTCCCGCAGATCCGCGGCGATGCTGGCGCCTGGCGTGAAGGCGCGCGAAACGGCGGACTGACTGACGCCGATCATGCGAGCAAGCTCGCGCGCCGTGATAGGCTTGCGTTTCATACCGTCATCCGGCGATCCAGCCTGCGCAGTGTCATCTCTCCTGACCGCTTTCCTTCCGAGACCGTAAGTTGTCCGTTCTGATATTTCAACGGACCACGTCTCACCCATGATGTTGCATGCGCATTCATCTTTTTCAATGATTCAATCTAATGGTGAGGATGTGTAAAAAGCGGGGAAATGACGGACAAAAGTGCAAGAAAGTCTGTGAGATAGCGTGAATTTGAAGGCACCTTCCGCGCAGCCGTCAGTTTGATGTTAGTGATTCGCTTCACAAAGAGATATTTAAATTTTCTGTTGCATACGGATGCAAAATGCGTAATCTCCTCTCGAACGGCCCCGAGGAACGTATCTGTCCGCGGCTGTTGGGAGGATATCGCGAGGATAGATGTTGCGCGGAGGCGTGGCTCCGATCCCTTTCGCATGTCCTTCGCAAGGCGCGGCGTTAAAGCCGCCGGTAGTTGGCGCTCAGCCCGCTGCTGCATGCAAGAAGACAAGGAGTGAATGTGTCCAAGCCGACCGTCATAAAATCCGTGGAAGCTTTTCAAGTCAGCTGGGAAGCAAACGATGCGCCGGGACGGCGCACGGCGTTCATTCGTGTGGTGACCGAAGACGGCATCGTCGGCCACGGCGAGGCTTCACCAATGATGGGCGGCGAGCACTCCCTGGGTGTGATCAGAGATTTCGCCCCATCGCTAATCGGCTCCGATGCGCTCGATCATTCAATCCTCTACGACCGGCTTCTGCACAAATACGTCAAGCTCGGTCCGGAAGGTGCTGTAACCGGCGCACTCGCCGCGCTCGACATTGCTCTTTGGGACATCAAGGGTAAGTATTTCAACCTGCCGATCTACAAGCTGCTTGGCGGCGCGTGGCGAACCGAAATTCCTTTTTACGCCTCGATCGGAAACAATTTTGGCCGAACCGTCGAGGAGACTGTGCGGGTTGTCGAGGCGCGGCTAAAGGCCGAGACGCCGGCGGCCATCAAAATCCGCTGGGATGGGGATCGCACCCGTCAAGACTATGATATCCCCGGCGATATCGCCAAAGCACGGGCCGTGCGCGAGCTCGTCGGCGACGATTTCCCGCTCGCGTTCGACGCCAACAACCAATATTCGGTTGGCGGCGCGATCCGTGTCGGACGAGCGCTGGAAGACTTGGGCTATATCTGGTTCGAAGAGCCGGTACAGCATTACAATGTCCGGGCCATGGGTGAGGTGGCGCAACGACTGGATATCACCGTTTCGGCCGCCGAACAGTGCTACACAACCCAGGCTGTTGTCGACATGATCAATGCCGGCGTGCGCATGGTGCAGCCTGATATCATCAAGATGGGCGGCATCACCGGCCTCATGCAATGCGCCGCGATCTGCTCCGCGCACGGTGTCGAGCTGGTGCCGCACCAGACGCAGCCGACCATCGGCCATGCCGCCAACCTGCATGTGCTTGCGACCATCATGCATATGACGAAGCCGGCTGAATTTGCCGATCCGTCAACGCGTATGCATGTCGCCTTCGCCAATCCGCCGAAACCGTCAAACGGCAAGTTCACGGTGCCGTCCGGCCCCGGTCTCGGCCTTTCCGTCATCGATGCTGAACTTGACAGACGGCGCGTGTAACGCCGACCCCCGGGAGGAAAAGGAAATGAACCTGAAGAGACGCCAGTTTCTTGAAGTTGCGGTGGCTTCCACTGCGCTAACGATGATCGGCATTAAGGGCGCGCGCGCTGCCAGCGATCCCAGTGTAATCCGCATCGGCATCGCCGCCGGCGGACCGCGCACCAGCGACCCGAACCTGACGACCCAGGGCGGCGACAACTGGGCGACGGAGCAGATGTACGAGCAGCTCGTTCGTCCCGCTGACGGCACTTTCGCGACGGCTCCCGACCAGTACCTGCCGACGCTCGCCACCGAATGGAAGATGTCTCCGGACGCCAAGAGCTGGACTTTCAAGCTGCGCGAAGGCGTGCAGTTTCACAAGGGTTACGGCGAGATGACCGCCGATGATGTGGTCTTCTCGTACAAGCGGGCGATCGCCGGCGGCACCAACATGGCGATCCTTAGCAATATCGCCGACGTCGTCGCTGACGGCCCCTATAGTGTGACGGTCTCGCTGAAGACGGCCGATGTGAACTTGCTCGGCACGACCATCTTCTCCAACAACACCTCGATCGTTTCCAAGAAGGCCGTCGATGCGATTGGCGCTGAAAAATTCCAGACCGATGCCGTCGGCACCGGACCCTACGAGATGACACGTTTCGATCCCCAATGGGGGACCGCGATGAAGCGCCACGAAGCCTATTGGGGAGACAAGGCAAAGACGCCAAATGTCGAATGCGTCTATATGGCGGACACGACGTCGCGCACGCTTGCGCTTCTGTCCGGTGACGTCGACATGATCGAGGCTGTACGCGCGCCGGGGTGGGTGGATTCCATGTTGCAGCGTGATCCGACCCTGATCATCGACATGACATCGCCGGGCTCCTTCAACACGCTGCATGTCAACCTGAACCGCAAGCCTTTCGATAATCTGAAGGTGCGCCAGGCGCTGATGTATGCGATCGACCGGCATGCGATCGCCGACGCGCTGAAGCCGATGGGCGGTTTTACAGCCGGACTGCAGCCCGATTTCTTCCCGGCCGGGTTCAAGACCGAAGACCTGCCACCGGAACTGCAATACAAGCCGGATCCGGAGAAGGCGAAGGCGCTTTTGGCGGAGGCGGGATTCCCGGATGGTTTCGACTTCGACAGCAATTGCAGCCAGCGCGAGGATTATTCCTCGATCATGCTGATCGTGCAGGAGCAACTGCGCGCCGTGGGCATGCGGATGAACCTGAAGATCGGCGACCATACGGCCTATCACGCAGACAACAAGATGGACAAGAATACGCTTGCCCTGCATTCGTCGAGCTATCCCCCGATCCCGACGCAGCTCTATTTCCAGCAGCTTTCGGTGAAGTCCGAAGTGAAATCTGATAGTTCCGGTGGCCTGAACTACAGCCATTACGGTGTAGCGATACCCGGCATCGACGACATCCTGGACAAGGCGCTGCAGTCGACCGACTTCAACACCTATGTGGACAATTGCAAGAAGATCGAGCTTCAGGTCCTGCGCGACCTGCCGCTGATCGGCTTGGCGAGCCTGTCCTTCACGGTGGCGCGCAACGCTCGTCTCGACCTCGGCTACAAGGTGCAGAGCGGCTATGCACGCTGGCGGTTCCATCGTGCCGCGAAGACGGCGTAACGGCGATGAAATCGTTGTGGCAGCACGGAAAACGGCTGGCGGTTGGCTTTATCCGCCCTTTGAGTTTGCGGGCTGCCGCATCAATTTTTGCACAAGTGAAGTTCCAGTTTCACAAGAATAACTGCCTTGCCAAAACTTGACCAAGGGTAGGTGGTAGCGCTACCATATTTGGGCAATGTCCAGCCGTTCCGGATATTGGGAGCACGCTGGAATAGGCAAGGCGGCTCGATAAGGGAGGATCGAAGCATGGCGATTAGCAGACGCAGATTCATTGGAAATTCCGCCGCCGCGATGGTCGGCGCAGGCCTGATGACGACGCTGGGCACAAAGGCCTTCGCGCAAAGCCAGGATACGCTAAGGCTCGCTTTTGCCGCCCGCGGCGTGAGGACGATCGACCCGGCGAAATCGATCCAGGGCGCCGACGAATGGGCAATCATCCATATTCACGACCTGCTGGTGGAGCTGCCGCTCGGCCATTTCCCTGAAAACATCAGCGAGGTTCAGCCGAGCCTTGCCGAAAGCTGGACCATGTCCCCCGATGCAAAGGTTTGGACCTTCCAGCTTCGCAAGGGCGTCCAGTTCCACAAGGGCTATGGTGAGATGACCGCCGACGACGTGAAGTTCACGTTTGACCGGCTACGCGATAGCAAGGAGATCAGCGCCAACCGCGTCCTTTTCGACAACATCGCCGATGTGAAGACAGACGGGCCGTATAAGGTAACCTTCACGCTATCGCAGCCGGATCCGCTATTCCCGATCGGGCCGCTCAGCCACTATTCGGCCAGCGTCATTTCGGCCAAGGCTTACAAGGAAAAGGGCAAGGAAGCGATCGAGAAGGATCCGATCGGCACGGGGCCTTACCAGCTCGAAAGCGTCGAGAGCGACCCGTCTCAGGGCGTCAAGCTCAAGGCCAATGCGGATTATTTTGGCGGCGCGCCGAACATCCCGAACATGCAGGTCATGTATATCGCCGATACGACGGCGCGCACACTGGCCTTGCTTTCGGATGACGTCCACATGATCGAGGGCGTGCGCTCTCCGGGCTGGGTTCCCTCCATGCAGCAGCGCAATTCCGCGCTTCTCTTCGACGTCGCATCGCCTGGAAGCTTCTTCACCATCCAGATGAACCTGCAGGTAAAGCCCTTCGACGATATCCGTGTCCGCCATGCCGTCGCCTATCTCATCAACCGCGACGAAATCGCCGCTGCGATGTCGCCGGTCAGCCAGCGGACTTACGGCATCAATCCGCCCTCCTATCTGGGCGGCTTTACGAAGGACAGCATCCCCGAAGAAGTTCGCTACGACTACAATCCGGAGAAGGCCAAGCAGCTTCTCGGCGAAGCGGGCTTCCCGAACGGCTTCAGCTTCACGGCCGACACCTCTCAGCGCGAGGACTATTCCTCGGTGATGCTGATCATTCAGCAGCAGCTTCGCGCCGGCGGCATCGACATGAAGCTGAACATCAAGGACCACACGGCCTTTCATGCCGACCAGGGCAAGGGCACCAATACCATTTACCAGCGTTCGGCGGCCTATCCGCCGGTTCCGACTCAGGCGATCATCGAACAGCTGTCGGCCAATGCCGAGGTCAAGTCGGATGGATCAGGGGGCCCGAACTTCAGTCATTACGGCGTCGCGATCCCTGGCATTGACGATCTTCTCGGCAAAGCCATGGACGAGCCCGATCTCGGTAAGCGCATCAAGCTGGTGCAGGAGATCGAGGTGAAGTTCCTCAGCGACATGCCGCTGCTGCCGATCTCGGACAACGGCTATCTGGTCGTTCGTTCGCCTTCGGTCGATCTCGGCTACGAGCTGAAGTCGGGTTATGCGCATTGGCGCCTTACCAAGGCAAAGTTCGTTTGAGACGCGACTAGCGGTCATCCGCGCCTTTCATCCGCCGCTCTGAAAGATCCCCGGGGCTGTTTGTTCCGGGGGAGGGTGGTCGTGTCACTCCCGCTCGCGGCGGGGGCGAGGCTTTGCCCGAGGGTCAAGCCGGCTCGAATTGAACGGAGGCGCCAGGCCTCCATCAGGTCTAATCGCAAAGGATTTGCAGGCAATGACTTATGCATCGGTCACCATCGCCCTCCCGACAGGAGCATCAGATTCTGTCCGCTGGGCCGCCTCGGAATTGAGGGCGGTCCTGAAACGCCGCGGCGTTTCTTCGACCGAAGGCCGCGCGACCAACGGGGGCACGCTGGTCGAGGTGGTTAGGGGAAATGGTAGGCCGTCGCTGAAGTCGCCGGTCGAATTGCCGGAGAAGGAAGAGTCCTTTTCGCTCTATCGCGAGGGCGCGCATGTTGTCGCCTGGGGCCGCGATGATCGTGGTCTCGTCTTCGCTCTGACGGAGCTCGCCGACCGGGCCCGCTATGCGCAAGGCGAGGACGTTTTCGAGGGAACCTTTCCACTGGTTGAAAAGCCCTCGGCGGGCATCCGCAGCATGGCACGTCTCTTTTGCAGCGAGGAGGAGGACAAGGCCTGGTTCTACGACAAGCAGCAATGGCGCGACTATCTCACCATGCTCGCTTCGAACCGCTTCAACCGCTTCTCGCTGACGCTCGGCATGGGATACAACTACCCCTATCACAATCCGTGGATCACAGACGTCTACTTCTACTTCCCCTATCCCTTCCTCATGAAGGTGCCGGGCTTCGAGGTCGAGATCGTCGAGCTTTCCGAAGAGGAGCGCGACACCAATCTGGAGATGCTGAAGTTCATCGCCCGCGAGGCGGCGAAGCGCGGACTGGAATTCCAGCTCGCGCTATGGACCCAGCGGTATGACTTCGACGATGTGCCACGCGCCAACTACACCGTGGCGGGCGTGACCGACGCCAATCTGGCACCGTATTGCCGGGCGGCGCTGACGCAGCTGCTGACTGAGGTTCCGGAGATCACCGGTCTGACTTTCCGCGTCCATGTGGAAGGCGGCATTGCAGAAGGCGACTATGGCTTCTGGAAGGAAGCTTTTGCGGGTGTTGCCGCCGCCGGGCGGCCGATCGAGATCGACATGCACGGCAAGGGCCTCGACCACACGATGCTGCAGATTGCCCGCGAAACGGGCATGCCTTTCGCCGCTTCGCCCAAATATCTGGCCGAGCATATGGGGCTGCCCTATCACCAGTCCGCTATCCGCGACCGCGAATATCCGCCGGAAGTGGCGCGTAGCGAGCGCGAGAAGCTGAGCGAAGGTTCCCGCAAGTTCCTGCGCTACAGCTACGGCGACCTCCTGACCAAGGACAAGGACTACAAGGTCATCTACCGCATCTGGGCCGGCACGCAGCGCGTGCTCCTCTGGGGCGATCCCGATCTTGCCGCGGGTTACGGTCGCAGCTCGATGTTCGCCGGCTCCGATGGCGTGGAGTGGTGCGAGCCGCAAAGTTTCAAAGGCCGTATGGGCACCGGTATCCCCGGCGGCCGTTTCAATTACCAGAAACAAGGCATGGCGACGCGCTATGACTGGCAGAAATACGACTACCAGTACCGCGTCTGGGGCCGCCTGCTTTATTATCCGGAAGCCCCGCGCGATAGCTGGATGCGCTACCTCGCGCATGAATGCGGCGATGCGGCCGAATATTGCGAAAAGGGCCTGTCTTTTGCCGGCAAGGTGCTGCCGCTCGTCAGCCTCACCCACGGCCCCTCGGTCTCGAACAATCACTACTGGCCGGAGGTCTATACCAACCTGCCGCTGATCGAGGGTACGGGGCAGCGCGCTTATGGCTTCGACATGGACGGACCGGTTCGTTTCGGCAATGCGCCGACCTTCGATTCCGCCCTCTTCGTGACGGCGCGCGAATATGCGGAATTGCTCCTGGCCGGCAAGGCGTCGCACCGCTATACGCCGCTCGACATCGCCGACTGGCTGGAAGAGCTTGCAGAAGGCTGCGACCAGGCCGTGCTCGACGCCAAGAAGACGGCCAGCTTCGCGACCCCGGCCGTGCAGCGCATCGTTGTCGATGTCGAAATCTGCGGCGGCCTTGCGCGCTTCTTTGCCGAAAAGTTCCGGGCTGCCTGCTGGGCGGAACTCTTCGTCGCCACCAAGGTCTCATCGCTGGTGGAGCCGCTTCTCGATCACGCGCGCCGCTCCGTCATGGCCTGGGAACGGGTCGCCGACATCTCGCGCGATTTGTACCAGGACGATTTGACCTATGGGCCCCAATCCTGGCTACGCGGCTCGTGGCACATGCGTCTGCCGCAGATCCAGGCCGAGCTTCTCGATCTTGAATCGCTGCGCGGCGGCGGAAAGTATGAATCCGTCAAAGCCGACGAGACGGTTCAAGCGGCGATCGATGCCATCAAGGCACGTCGAGCCGTCGTCGCGGGCAGTCTGGAAGTCGAGGCGGCCGCATCCTTCAATGCCGGCGCCGGGTTCGATGTCCGCGTCAGCGGCGAAATGGACGATGAGCCGGTCCTGCACTATCGCCACGTCAACCAGGCCGAACGGTGGCAATCGACGAAGATGTCGCGAACCGGCGAAGGTTACGCGGCCTCAATTTCCGGCGACTACACCCAGTCCGTGTTCCACCTGCAATATTTTGTCAGCTCGAAGAAGAACGGACAGGCCGTGCTGACGCCTGGTCTCGATGGCAAGCTGGCCAACGAGCCATACTACACGGTCCTGCAAAGCTGAGGTTCGCGGCCAGGTGGCCGCGCCTTCACCTCTCCACGTCTACAGCCTGAAGCAGCAGACGTGGAGAAAACGAAATGACGCCGCCGATCGCGGCGGAAACGGAGGAGAGCTCTACATGGCCCGATACCTGTTGCTCAGGCTGGCTGATGCCATCCCGACGATACTGTTGGTGCTGACCCTGGTCTTCATTGCCATGCGCATCCTGCCGGGCGACCCGGCGATTGCGGCGCTCGGCGACATGGCGACGGCCGACCAGCTGGCTCTGTTCCGCGAAAAGATGGGCCTCAACGTGCCCCTCTGGCACCAATATATCAACTTCGTCATCGGGGTCTTCACGCTCGATCTTGGCAAGTCGCTGATGACGGGCCAGAGCGTCCTCGGCCTGATCGCCTACAATCTGCCCTATACGATCGAGCTTACAATCGTCGCCATGGTGATGGGTCTTGCCGTCGGCGTTCCCTTCGGCGTCTATGCCGCGACGAACCGCAACAAGACGCCGGACTCGGCCATGCGTGCCTTCTCGCTGGTCGGCTATGCCATACCGGACTTCTATCTCGGCGCGCTGCTTTTGATCGTCTTCTCGCTCAATCTCGGCTGGTTCCCGATCAACGGCGGCGGCACGGGTTTCGTCGATCGGATGCACCATGTCTTCCTGCCGGCACTCACGCTCGCCTTTGTCAAAGCCGCCTTCATGGGCCGCCTGACACGAACATCGCTGCTCGAGGTGCTCGGTCGCGACTACGTGCGTACCGCCCGTGCCAAGGGTGCACGCGAGACGCGCGTGATCTATCGCCACGGTTTGCGCAATGCCTTGCTGCCGCTGACGACAGGCATGGGACTGAGCATGCTGGCGACGCTCTCCGGCTCGGTTGCCATCGAATTGGTCTTCAACCGCCCAGGCATCGGCAAGCTTCTCATCAGCGCCATCGCCGAGCGCGACTATGCCGTGATCCAAGGCGGCGTGGTGGTCTTCGCCATGCTCGTGGTGCTGGTCAACCTGCTGATGGACCTCCTCTACATCGTTGTCGATCCGCGAATTCGGGTGAAGTGATGACTACGACATTTGAACCAACTCCCCCTGTCATTGCAGATGATCATCGTCTGGCGGATGCTATAAAATGGATTCTCTACGGCCGAATCTCCACAAGCTTTGCTCTTGTCATCGTTGTCTGCTTTATCTTCGTGGCGGTCTTTGCGCCGTGGCTGGCGCCCTACGACCCGCTGGCCCAAAGCATCCTCGCGATCAACAAGACGCCGTCCATGCAGCATTGGCTCGGCACCGACCAGTTCGGCCGCGACGTACTCTCTCGCATGATCTACGGTTCGCGAAATTCGCTGATCTTCGGCATCACCTCGCCGATCCTGGCGGCGATTTTTGGCACGATTCTCGGCGTCGTCGCGGGCTATTTCGGCGGTATTACAGACCGCATCATCTCGCGCGTCATCGACCTGCTTCTTGCCTTTCCGGAATTGCTGCTCGCAATCATCATCGCGGCCGTGCTCGGCGGCGGCTTCTGGAACATCATCACCGTTATCACCGTCGCCTTCATTCCGGGTTTTGCGCGCGTGGCACGCGCATCGACGCTCGCTGTCAAGCAGGAGCCCTATGTCGAGGCCGCGATCGCCGTCGGCGTGCGTACGCCGGTCATCATCTTCCGTCACATCATCCCAAATATTGCCGCGCCGATCGTCGTGCTGATGACGCTCTGGGTTGCCTCTGCCATCCGCCTCGAAGCCTCGCTTAGCTTTCTCGGCATCGGCACACAGCCCCCGAACCCGAGCTGGGGCAATATCATCCGTGATGGCCTCAACAACCTGTTCGGCTCCTCCTGGCCGGTCATCGGTGCGGGCATCGCCATCACCTGCGTCGTGCTAGCCTTCAACCTGCTGGGCGATGCCGTGCGGGACGTACTGGACCCGGAGACCGCCCAATGACTGCACCCTTGCTGAAAATCCAAAACCTGACGGTCGATTTCGGTCCCCCGGCCAACCCCATTCGCGTTGTCAACGGCGTCAGCCTGGAGGTCGAGGCTGGTGGCGCGGTCGGCATCGTCGGCGAATCCGGGTCGGGCAAGTCGGTCACCTCGCTTGCCATCATGCGCCTGCTGCCGGAGATCTGCCGGATTTCCGCCGGCAGCGTGGAGTTCAACGGCACCAATCTCCTGACGCTGCCTGCGCGCAGCATGCCGCAGATCCGCGGCCGCGACATCGCCATGATCTTCCAGGAGCCGATGAGCTCGCTCAATCCGGTCATGACGATCGGCGACCAGATTGGCGAAGCGATCAAGCTCCACGAAAACATGAGCCGGGAGCAGCGCCGCGCCCGCGTGATCGAGCTCCTGAAACTCGTCGGCATACCCGATGCGGAAGGTCGCCTCGGTGCCTATCCGCACCAGTTTTCAGGCGGCATGCGCCAACGGGTGATGATCGCCATGGCAATCGCGTGCAATCCGAAGCTGCTGATCGCCGATGAGCCGACCACCGCTCTCGACGTCACGATCCAGGCGCAGGTGCTCGACCTGATGCAGAAGATCCGCCGCACGCTGAACACCGCCGTGCTGCTGATCTCGCACGACCTAGGGGTCATTGCCGAGGTCTGCGACCGGGTAATCGTCATGTATGCCGGTCATGTCGTCGAAAACGGCGACGTCCGTTCGATCTTCGCCAATCCCAGCCATCCCTACACCCGGGGATTGCTGCGATCGATACCGCGCCTTAGCGACGAGGACGGCGGCCAACTCTACCAGATTCCTGGCTCGGTCCCGGCCGCCGGCTCGGTGAAAGTGGGGTGTCCCTTCTATACGCGCTGCCCACTTCGCGTCGAGAAATGCTCGCGCGAGATGCCGCCGATGTATTCCTTCGGCGCCTCGCACAAGGCCGCCTGCTGGGTCACCGGAGAAGCAGTGGCGCCCTTGCAAGCCATCGGGGAGAAAATGTGATGACGGCTATCCTACGCGCCGACAATATCCAGAAGGTCTTCTCGAGTGGCGGAGGTCTCTCATTCGGGCAGCTGAAGCAAGAGGTGAGGGCCGTTGACGACATCAGCCTGGAAGTGATGAAGGGCGAGACGTTGGCGCTCGTCGGCGAATCCGGCTGCGGAAAATCCACCTTCGGCCGCCTGCTGTTGCGGCTGATCGAGCCGAGCGCCGGACGTATCGTTTTCGACGGGATCGACCTGACCACGCTCTCGCATGAGAAGATGCGGGCGATGCGGCAGAAGCTGCAGATGATCTTTCAGGACCCCTATGGCTCGCTCAGCCCCCGCCGCAGCGTTGCCGATATCATCGGCGAGCCTCTCGATGCTTTCGGTCTTACCCGCTCCAAGCGGGAGAAGCGGGAGCGTGTCGCCGACCTCCTGAACCAGGTCGGTCTGTCACCGAGCGCCATGGACCGCTATCCGCGCCAGTTTTCCGGCGGCCAGCGCCAACGGATCGGCATTGCCCGGGCAATCTCGCTTGAACCAAGCTTCATCGTCGCCGATGAGCCGGTCTCCGCGCTCGACGTTTCCGTGCAGGCGCAGATCATCAACCTGATGCAGGATCTGCAGAAGAAGAAGGGCTTTTCCTTTCTCTTCATCGCCCATGATCTTGCCGTGGTGCGTCATATCGCCGATCGTGTCGCCGTCATGTATCTCGGCCGTATCGTCGAGATCGGCCCGAAGCGCTCCGTGTACAACGCTCCCCAGCATCCCTATACGCAGGCGTTGCTTTCGGCAGCTCCCGAGCCCGACCCGGATCGCAAGGCCAGCCGCATCGTGCTCCAAGGGGATGTGCCAAGCCCGACGCGCATCCCCGCGGGCTGCAGTTTCCACACCCGCTGTCCGATTGCACAGGATATCTGCAAGGTCGAGCGCCCACCGCTTCGCGAGGTCGCTGCCGCCCAGTTTGCCTCTTGCCATTTCGCCAAGCCCAAACCGATTCCGGTGCCGGCGTGAGACGGCGGATGCGCCGCTTGCCGTCGTTATTAGTAACGACATCAAAATCCTTGAGCTCGGTCTGACACAGGAGATTGAAACCCGTGGAAGAGAAGGATTTTCATGGCCGCGTCCAGTCCGTCGATCGCGCGATGATGTTGCTCGAAGTGTTGGGCGAAGATGAGGAGGGCAACCGCCTCAGCGACCTCGCCAGCCGCACCGGACTGGCACCTTCGACGGTTCACCGCCTGCTGACGACGCTCGAGCAACGCCAGTTCATCCGGTTCGATCCCGCCGGCCGTCTCTGGCATATCGGTCGACAGGCCTTCGCTGTCGGTTCCGCCTTCGCGCGCCAGCGCAATATTGCCGCCACGGCTCTGCCGTTTCTGCGCCGTCTGCGAGATCAGAGCCGCGAGACCGTCAATCTCGGCATTGCCGATGAAGGCGAGATGCTGGTGGTGAGCCAGATTGAAAGCCGCGAGATCGCCCGTGCCGTCACCCATGTCGGGGGCAGCGTGCCGATGGCAGCCTCTGCCATGGGCAAAGCCATTCTCGCAACCTATGCAGATGAAGACGTCACGGCGATCCTCGCGTGCCACGGCTTGCGGCGCCTGACAGCAAATACGCTCACGCGCCGTGCCGGCCTCGTTGCAGAGCTTGAGACGGTCCGCCGGAACGGTCACGCCGTGGACGATGAAGAGTGCCAACCAGGATTGCGTTGCGTCGGCGCCACCGTCTACGATCACCAGGGAGAAGCGCTATGCGCCATTTCGGTCTCGGGTCTTGCCACGCGGATCACCGGGGATCGCATTGCAGTGCTCGGGTCGCTGGTCGCCGAGGCCGCCGGCCGCTTGACGCTCGGTCTCGGTGGAATTCTGCCTGGTCACATTGCGGCCGAGTGAGTGACGCCGTCTTCGGTGCCGTTACCCTTTCGGATGGTGGACGGCCCGCATCGCCCGCCCCGGTGGCGAAACGGGCCGATCCTTTCGCGTCGGCGATCAACCTACGACGATGACCTCATGATCGAGCACCTGGCTGATCTCGATCACCAATTCCTCGCCTTCGATCTTGACCTTCGGCTGAAGACCACTGACCCGCAGGGCGACGTCAGGCGCGGCGCGCGAGGCTGCCTTTCGCCGCAGCCGCAACGTTACCGGGCCGATGAGCAGCAGGTCCGCCTGCCGGCCGGGGATACGCGAGGTGAGGATGCGGTTGTTGAGATGGACAATCTGTCGTTCACCCTGTCGATAGGCCGTGGCTGTGATGAATCCATGGCCACCCTCCAGCGTGAGAAACGCGCGATCGGCCAGGATCCACTTGACTGCATTGGCAATCAGCTGGCCATGCTCGAACTGCTCGTCGCGTGCGAAGCACCGATCGAGATCGGCGACGAAACAGACGAAACTGCTTCCATTCGCACCCTCTCGGACGGTAATCGCCGGCAGGTCGGTATGCGGCTTGCGCATCCAGGATGTTTCCGGCGGATAGATCGGGAAATCCGGGATATAGGTCGCAAGTACCTTTACATCGCTTTCGGCAGCGACGACCGGCAGGAAGCCTCCGAAGGGCAGGGTATCGGTCTCCTCGAAACCGGCGAGAACCGGATGCCGCTCGCCTGAGGCCTTCGGCGCCGTTTCGTCTTTCGGTCCGTGCACGCCGGCGCGAAGCTCAGGTGAAAGCCGCAGATAGGTATGACGGGCGCTGGTCTCGATATCGGCATTGGCCAGTTCCTGTCCGCCAAGGCTGGAGCCCTTGCTATGCAGGCCGAACAGATCGGCAAGCGCAAAATCAGGGCGCTTGTCGCCATACTGGCTGTAGAGGCTGGTTTCCGACGAAGCGATCACCGACCCGCCCTGCGCGGCAAAGGCCCTGATGGCATCGGCCTGTTCGTCTGAGATGGCGGCGAGATTGGGCAGGATCAAGACGCGGAAGCGACCGGCCGCCTTGGTAATATCGTCGGCATGCACCGGAAGATGAGGGATGCCGGCTCGGTCGAGTGCCCTCAACGCGCCGCGATAGGGGTTCATCGTCCGGTCGTTGGCATGGTCGCGTCCGTGGAAGTCGTGGTTCGTCTGTGACCAGACGACGCCGACATCAGCTTCCGGCCGGCGGTTGAAGAGAACGTCTTCGTTCGCTTCGTGCCAGGTGAAGATCGGTTCGGCGGTCGTGTATTGCCGGCGATCTTCATGCGAAGAGCCGATATGGTGCCACCATGGCTGGATACCACCTGCAAAAGCTGCCGATGACCAGAGCCTGACTTCGGCAACCGGCATGCTGGCAAGCCGGAAAGCAGGCGAACCAAGTTGATATTGCGGCGTGCTTTCCGGGATGAGTTTGTCCCAACCGCCGACCTCGTGGAGCCGTTTGCCAGCTTCTGTGTTGTCTTCGAAGCCATCGACGCCGTTCCGGCGCTGATGGTCGAGCATCACGATCGGACTGCGGCTGAGGATAGCCGGCAGGTCGATGAAGCGATTGCAATTGTTGAGCACGTCGCCGCTGATCATGCCCATCCAATGGCAGTCCCTGCCGCCGGCCTTGGTCGTGACCCGGTTGTTCAGCTCCCAGAGATCTGTGCGTCGCTGGAAGTTCCAGCGGATCCAAAGCCGGTAATTCTCGTCGCCCCAGTCGTGGCGGCGCGGCAGATCGACACCCGACCAGGTGAAGAACTTCTCCTCGCAATACCGGCAATAGCAGATGTTCTTGCGCGGAATCCCTGCCCAGCTGTTGTCGGCGAAACCATCTGGCCGGCTTCGCTCGATGATCTCTTCCATGATCAACGGAAGATATTCGCTGTAGTATGGCGAGTTTATGCAGGTGACGTATTTGTCGGCCTGTCGATATGGCTTACCCTCGATGTCGAGGCAGATCCAGTCCGGATGGGCGCGGTAGAAATCCTCGGCCACGCGATTGGAATCCATGCGGGCGATGACATTCAGGTCCTCCTCGCGGGCCGCTGCGACGATCTCGCCATAGAGGTCGCGTTCGCCGAGCGCCTCGGCACGGTGATGCAGCGGGAATTTCGTCGGATAATAGCTGACAATACCGCCGGCATTGACGATCACGCCGTTGATACGCGTGCGGCGCCAGTGTTCCCGCCACCAGTCGCCATCGTAGCGTGCCGGGTCGATCTCCACCAAGTTGGTCTGGCCCCAACGTCTGGCCGTGCGGTACCAAGGTTCCGATCCCATACGATAAATGCTTTCTCTTCGATTGATCTGCCGACAGGTTAGAGAATTTTCGGCTCACGTCTCGGCTCTTCGGCGAGAATTCCGCGATGCGGAAAAGTGCGTGGACTGCTCCTGCCCTTCCGGTTGACTCCGCCAGGCTTTCTTGGGAAGGAGCGATCAGGCCGTCGACTTCACGTCACGGGGGGAGATATCTTGCGCAGCCGCCGGACCGACGGACGTCCCACGATCGCCGATGTCGCACGCCTCGCCGGCGTCGGCGCGATCACGGTCTCGCGTGCGCTGCGCGATCCGTCGCTGGTATCGGCATCCTTGCGGGAAAGCATCGACAATGCGGTCCGCCAGTTGAACTACATTCCCAACCTCAGCGCCCGCGCGCTTGCCTCGATCCGAACGGACGTGATCGGCGTGCTCGTTCCCTCGCTGACGCAAAACATCTTCTCGGATGTGTTGCGCGGCATCTATGATGGCGTCGAAGGCACCGACCTTCATGTGCAGATCGGCAACACCCGATACTATCCGGAGGAAGAGGAGCGGCTGATCGCCCAGATGCTGCGTCAGAAGCCGGCCGGCATGATCATCTCCGGTACCGACCAGAACGAGGCCTCGCGACTTATGCTGAAAGAGGCAGGCTGCCCGGTCATCCAGATCATGGATCTGAGCGAGGATCCGATCGACACGATCATCGGCTTCTCCCATTATCAGGCCGGCCGTGCGATCACTGAGCATCTTCTAGAATCCGGCTATCGCAATATCGGCTTCGTCGCCGGCTGGATGAATGGCCGATCGCTGTCGCGCCTTGCCGGCCTTCGCGACGTGCTGACGGAAGCGGGCCTCTTCAATCCCCGTCTCATCACACCAATCGACACGACCCATCAGCCACGTGGCGGTGCAAGTTCCGAAGCGCGCCGCTTCGTCACGCCGCTCGCCGCGCGCCGACTGCTGGCGGACATGATCGAAGCGGAACCGGAAATCGATGCGGTGTTCTGCAACAACGATGTCATGGCGCTCGGTTCGCTGTTCGAGTGCATGCAGCAGGGCCGGCGCGTACCTCAGGACATGGGCATTGCCGGGTTCAACGATTTCGAGGTCATGGAGGCCGCCTATCCGGCGATCACCAGCGTGCATACCCCGCGCTGGGAATCCGGCTACGAGGCGGTCACGAGGCTCCGCCGCCGGCTGGATGACGACAATAGCGGCGAGAAGATTGTCGATCTCGGTTTTGAGGTCGTAATGCGCGAAAGCACTGATCGAAACAATCGGCTGCCGCGATCCGGGTTCAGGACGTAGTCCTGAAAGCACTTAGCAATATTGCACAAGACTGACGATGGCGTGAGGCCGCAACGGCGCAAAACCCGAAGGATGCGGCTTCGATCACGGGAACTCTCCGTCATTATGCGGCATCCATCGGCGGATGGACATGCCTTTCACCAACGTAGCATTCCTCCCAGCGACGCATCCTGTTATTTGCGGTGGACGAACAAACGTCACCATTGAAAGTCATGGCCGCTGAACGCCTACGGCGCCGACATAGACGGAATTGAGTGACTTCGTGGCTGCGATGAAAAGGCGGTTGCGGCGCGGGCCGCCGAATGTCGAATGATGCTTGCGGCCCGCTCGACAGCGGGTAATCCAAGCCTGGGCGCCGGTCTTGACCTGGACGTGATCGCCGCCGTCATCATCGGCGGGACGAGCCTTTTTGGGGGCTACGGATCGATTGTCGGCTCGGTAGTGGGTGCGATCTTTATCGGTATTCTCGGCTTCGGGTTGCTCGTCATGGGGCTATCGACGAGCATTCAAGAGGTGATCAAAGGGGCGATCATCATCCTGGCGGTTTCGGTCAATCGTCGTTAAAGCGGCCACCTCGGGCGAAGACTGTGTATTTTCAACGCTGGGAAACCCGTCTTTCCCCGGCGGCCTTTTGCTGACTGGCACTGCAAACCCCACGTCTTCAGATCGGCTTGGATCTCGCCGATCCGAGGCTCGTTTCCGACGTGCAAAGATGTGAAAATACCGAGCGGCGGGCCATCCAAATCAACATTTAGCCCGATCAAGTGGAGCAGACTCCGAGAAAAATGTGAGTATGATTGACATTTGTCGAAACCTAATTGACACTTGTCGAGTTCGCGTCACCGGAGGTGGCGTGGGTGTAGGATCAAGCCATGATAAAGTGGCCGATCGCGGGAGGAGTTGATGTGGAATATCTTCTCAATGTCGAAGGGCTCAAGAAATCGTTCGGAGGCGTTGCGGCGCTGCGCGACGGACGCTTTCAGCTGAAAGCAGGCTCGGTGCATGCCCTTTGCGGCGGAAACGGCGCCGGCAAGTCCACGTTCCTGAAAATCCTCATGGGCATTCACGACCGCGATGCCGGCTCGATCCGCCGGCGCGGCGAAGAGGTGGAGTTTTCCAGCCCCGCCGCCGCGCTCGCTTCGGGCATTGCCATTATCGAGCAGGAACTCAGCCCGATCCCGCACATGACGGTCGCCGAGAACATCTATCTCGGGCGGGAGCCGTCAGGCCGTTTCGGCGGCATCGACTTCAAGACGATGAACCAGAATGCACAGCGGCTCCTGGAGCAGCTTGAGTTCAACATTCGCCCGACGCAGTTCATGATGAATCTCTCGGTTGCGCAGATGCAACTGGTCGAGATTGCCAAGGCGCTCAGCCATGACGCCGAAGTCATCTTCATGGACGAACCGACCTCCGCGATCGGCGAGAAGGAAGCCCAGCAACTCTTCAAGACGATCAAGCGACTCAAGGTTGCGGGCAAGGGCGTGGTCTACGTCTCGCACCGCCTGTCGGAGATCTTCCAGATCGCCGATGCCTACACCGTGTTTCGCGATGGCTCCTATATCGACAGCGGCAATCTTGCCGATATCGATCGCCCGAGCCTCATTCGCATGATCGTCGGGCGCGAGCTGGCGGAAGAGTATATCAAGACGAATGTACCGACCGAGGTCACAGGCTTCGAAGTTTCTGGCCTGACAGCAGCAGGCAAGGTCGAGGACATCTCCTTTTCCGTCAACAAGGGCGAGATCTTCGGCATCTACGGCCTGATGGGCTCCGGACGTTCCGAGATCTTCAACTGCCTCTTCGGGCTTGACCGGATGGATGAGGGCGAGATCAGGCTCGACGGCCAGGCGATTTCCGTGACCAAGCCGGCGGAAGCGATGGCGCACGGGCTTGCCTTCGTCACGGAAGACCGCAAGCTGACCGGACTCAATCTCAGCGACAGCGTCAGGGGCAATATTGCGATGGCGAGCTTGCCGGAATTCAGCCCGGGCTTCGTCATGCAGCGGCGCAACGAGCAGTCCGCAAGCCAGCAGATGATCCAGCATTTCGGCATCAAGGCTGCCCGTGACACGATGTCGGTGTCTGGCCTGTCCGGCGGCAACCAGCAGAAGGTCGTGCTCGGCAAGTGGTTCCTGCGCAATCCGAAGGTGTTGCTGCTCGACGAGCCGACACGCGGCGTCGATGTCGGCGCCAAGCGCGAGATCTATCGGATCATCTGTGAATTCGCGGCCCAGGGCGGCACCGTGGTGATGATTTCATCGGAGATCGACGAGGTGCTCGGTATGTCCGATCGCATCCTCGTCATGCGCAATGGCCGGTCCGCCGGCGTCTATCCGCGGTCAGACACCGACGCCCAGGCGCTCGTGCATCTGTCGACGTGATCGGCAGGCGGCAAATTTCTTAAATACGGATCGGCATGGGAAGAGGTTAGAAACAGTGTCCCTCACAGATAACAAACCGACGACGGGCTGGTTCAGTTCGGATCGCCGCAGACTGCTCATCCAGGAATACGGCATCTTTCTCGCCTTCCTGCTGCTGTCGGTGATCCTCTCCGTCTCAAACGAATATTTCCTAACGGCCGGCAATATTTCCAACGTGCTGTTGCAGACCTCGATCAACGGCGTGCTGGCGATCGGCATGACCTTCGTCATCCTGACCCGCGGCATCGACCTTTCGGTTGGCTCGGTCGTTGCCTTCGCTGGCATCGTCAGCGCAAGTCTCGCAACAACATCGGCGACGGCAGGCGTGCCCGGCGCGCCTTATCCGGCTCTGATTGCCCTTGCGGCCGGCTTTGCCGTCGGTCTCGCCTGCGGTGTCGTCGTCGGCTTCATCGTCTCGCGTTTCGCGGTACCAGCCTTCGTCGCAACACTGGGCATGCTCTCAGCCGCGCGCGGCCTGACGCTGATCTATGGCGGCGGAAAGCCGGTTCCTGCGCTGACGCCCGAATTCCGCTGGATCGGCACCGGCAATATCCTCGGCGTGCCGATGCCAGTTGTCATCCTGGCCGTGGTCTTCATCGTATCCTGGTGGATTCTCAACCGTACGCGCTTCGGCCGCTATATCTATGCTGTGGGCGGTAATCCACATGCGGCAAAGACTTCGGGCATCAATGTCACCCGCATCCGCTTCGTCGTTTACTGCATTTCGGGCGCGCTGGCGGGCCTGGCTGGCATGATGCTCTCGGCGCGCACCGGCTCCGCCCTGCCACAGGCCGGCATCGCCTACGAACTGGACGCGATCGCAGCCGTCGTCATCGGCGGAACGAGCCTTTCTGGTGGTGTCGGCCGCGTGACCGGCACGCTGATCGGCGCCCTGATCATCGGCGTCATGAACAATGGCCTCGATCTGCTCGGCATCCAATCCTACTACCAGCAGGTGCTCAAAGGCGCGCTCATCGTCGGCGCCGTCATGCTGGATCAGAAGCGAAATCAGGGTCTTTGACCAAACTATTCGGATCACAGGAGGTGATCCGTGCAGCCACCGCGCGTCAAAACGACGACCGGACAATCTCTATGGAGGAGAAACACATGAAGAAACTCGTGCTCGCACTCATCGCCAGCGTGGCGATCCTGTTGGTGCCAGCCATGGCGCAGGACAAGAAGCTGAAAATCGGTGCGACGACCTACGGTCTCAACGCCGAGTTCATGCAGATCTGGTCGGCTGCCCTGAAGCAGCACCCGGCTGTCAAGAGCGGCGAAGTTGACCTGACTGTTTTCGACGGCCGTTATGATGCGCTGGTCCAGCAGGAACAGTTCAATACGATGATCACGCAGAAGTTCGACGCCATCATATTCGTGCCGATGGATGTCGAGGCAGGAGCTGCCGCTGTTCAGGCTGCACACGACGCCGGCATCCCGGTTGTTGGCTCCAACGCCCGTGTTAACTCCGATCTGCTGACCTCGTATGTCGGGTCAAACGACGTCGAAGCCGGCGAGCTCGAAGCCAAGGCCGTTCTCGACAAGATGGGTTGCAAGGGCAATCTCGTCATTCTCGAAGGCCCGATCGGCCAGTCCGGCCAGATCCAGCGCCTCGAAGGCAACGAAAAGGCCCTGAAGGCATGCCCCGACGTCAAGGTTCTGGAAAAGCAGACCGCCAATTGGTCGCGCGCCGAAGCCCAGACGCTGATGGAAAACTGGCTGACATCTCATCCGGGTCAGATCAACGGCGTCATCGGTCAGAACGATGAAATGGCGCTCGGCGCGATCGAAGCCATCAAGGCTGCGAACATGAAGCTCAGCGATTTCGCCATTGCCGGCGTCGATGGCGTGACCGACGCGATCAACTCCGTCAAGCGCGGTGAGATGGCCTCGATCCTCCAGGACGCCAATGCGCAGGCTCAGGGTGCGCTCGACGTCGCCATCAAGGCTGCGAAGAAGGACTACAAGCCGGAATCGCCGATCTGGACGCAGTATCCTGACATGAAGTGGGCCGACGGTGCCGAGAAGGACTATCTGGTTCCCTGGACTCCGGTCACTGCCGAAAATGCCGATAAGTTGCTGGAATCGCGCAAGTAACATCGACGAGGCCAGGGCGGCTTTGCGCCGCCCTCGCCACACCAACCAGAAGGCATGAAAAGATGACTGATATTGCCCCTCAGATCGATTTGAATTTTCCCCTGACCGGCAGGATCGCCGTCGTGACGGGCGCTGCATCCGGCATCGGTTCGGCGATCTGCGATGCCCTGACCGCCAAGGGCGCGACAGTTGCCGTGCTCGATATCAATGCCGAGATCGCCAGCGCCAAGGCTGCGTCACTGGGCGGCGGCGCCAAGGCATTCGTCTGCGACGTCTCGCAGCCTGACTCCGTCAACCGTGCCATCGACGATGTGATCGCCGCTTTCGGCAGTATCGATATCGCGGTCAACAGCGCCGGTGTCGTCTTCCTTGCGCCGGCCGAAGACCTGCCGCTCGATTATTGGCACAAGACGATCAACATTAATCTCACGGGCACCTTCCTCGTCACGCAGGCCGTCGGCCGCGCGATGATCGCCGTCGGCAGAGGCGGCAAGATTCTCAATCTGGCATCTCAGGCGGGCACTGTCGCCATCGAGGAGCATGTCGCCTATTGCGCCTCGAAATTCGGTGTCATCGGCATGTCGAAGACCTTTGCAGCCGAATGGGGCAAGCATGGCATCACGGTCAACACGGTCTCGCCGACGGTCGTCCTCACCGAGCTCGGCAAGAAGGCCTGGGCCGGCGAAAAGGGCGAGGCCGCCAAAAAGCGCATCCCGACCGGCCGTTTTGCCTATCCCGAAGAAATCGCAGCCGCTGCCGTCTTCCTCGTGTCAGATGGCGCGAACATGATCAACGGAGCCGATCTCCTGATCGACGGCGGTTACACCATTCTCTGAGCTAAAACGCCCGGATACTAAAAGGAAATTCCATGCAGAGGTTCGTCAATAATCCTGACCTCGTCGTCGAGGATACACTCAAGGGCTTCGTCAAGGCTCATTCCGATATCCTCCGGATTGCCGAAAATCCGCGCGTCGTCGTCGCCAAGAACGCGCCGGTCAAAGGCAAGGTCGGCATCGTCACCGGCGGCGGCTCGGGCCATGAGCCCGGTTTCATGGGCTATACCGGCAAGAACATGCTGGATGCGGTCGCGGTCGGGGAGCTGTTTTCATCGCCGACGGCCAAGAGCTTCCATGACGCCATCCGGGCGGCCGATGGCGGCGCCGGCGTCGTCTGCCTCTACGGCAATTATGCCGGCGACAACATGAACGTGAAGATGGCGACAAAGCTCGCCGCCAAGGACGGCATCGACGTCGCGACCGTGGTCGCAAACGATGACGTGTGCTCGGCACCATTTTCCGAGCGCGAAAAGCGCCGTGGTGTGGCCGGCGAGATATTCATGTGGAAGATCGGCAGCGCCAGGGCGACGCAGGGCGGAACGCTTCAGGAAGTCCAGGCGGCTGCGCAGAAGGCGATCGATAATTGCCGCTCGATCGGCGTGGGTCTCGGCCCCTGCACACTCCCGGCCGTCGGCCATCCGAACTTCCAGATCGAGCCCGGCACGATGGAAGTCGGCATCGGCCACCACGGCGAGCCCGGCGTACGCGTCGAGCCGCTGAAGAGGGCCGAGGAGGTCGCAAAGGACATGTGCAAGATCGTGCTCGACGACCATGATCTTCCAGAAGGCACCGAGGTTGCCGTTCTGGTTTCGGGCCTCGGCGCCACGCCGTTGAACGAGCTCTATATTCTCAACGACACGATCGAGAGCGAAATCACCAAGCGCGGCCTTGTCGTCTACAAGACCTACGTCGGCAACTATTTCACTTCGCTCGAGATGGTTGGCGCGACCTTGACTGTATTTGCGCTCGATACAGAGACCAAGCCGCTTCTCGACCTCGACGTTGCCTGCACCATTTTGCTGTGAGGAGTGCCGCCATGCAGACTTTCAAGAACAGTTCGTCGGGCGTGATCGTGCTGTCCATCGCCGACCGCATCGTCGAGAACCGCGCCTATCTGAGCGAGATCGACGGCAAGATCGGCGATGGCGATCACGGGGTGAACATGGCCAAGGGTTTCGGCATGGCAGCGGAGCGGCTGAAGGGCCAGGATGCCTCGCTCGCCGCGGCGTTCGAGCTTCTCGGCACATTGCTGATGACCGAAATCGGCGGGTCGATGGGGCCGCTCTACGGCGTCATGTTCACCGAATTCGGTGAGACCATCGAGGGCAAGGATGTCGTCGACGCTGCCCTGTTCAGCCGGATGCTGCATGCGGGACTCGAGGGCATCCAGTCGATCGGCTCGGCAAAGGTCGGCGACAAGACGCTGATCGACGCCTTCGTACCTGCCGTCGAGGCTTTCGACGGTGCGACGGCCGAGGGGAAGTCTTTTGCGGAAGCGCTGTCCACTCTCTCGGAGGCCGCGGAAAAAGGCCGCGATTCGACCATCAATCTGGTCGCCAAGATTGGCAGAGCGAGCCGTCTAGGCGATCGCTCTCTCGGCGTGCTGGATGCGGGCGCGACCTCCTGCGCCATCATTCTGACAGCGCTTTCGATCGGCATTGCCGACAGATTGCAGGCAGCCTGACCGGCCTCACGCCGCAAACCTTGTCTCCCAAGACAATGCGGTCCGCCCCATGGCGGCGGGCCGCATGCCGCGCCTTCGGCCGCCCCGTTGCAAATGCGCGGCATTGGCGGCATCGTCTGGACAACAGTCAGCGGGAGTTCGTTTCAGAGTGACGGCGGTCAAGACCCAACAGGCGCGCAAGGCGGGCGCAAACAAGAATGACATCGCGCTTACGCCCGATGCGATGCCGCTGCGATATGGCGACGATCCCTATGTCTGGGCCTGCTGGCTCTACTACGAAGATGGCATGACCCAAGGCGATATCGCCGACGTCATGGGCATCTCGCGCGCCACCGTGAACAGCTACCTGGCCGAAGCCCGCGAGCGCGGCATCGTCAACATTGCCATCGAACCGGCCCGTCTTGCTTCGCTCACCGTGGCGCAGGCGCTGAAGCGCCATTTCGGTCTGGCTGACTGTCTTGTCGTGCCGAGCGAGGATACAGCGAGGCCGCTGATCGACCGAATCGGCGTTGCCGGAGCCCAGGCGCTGCATCGTCTCGTCAAATCAGGTGACACGATCGCCGTGTCCTGGGGACGAACGGTGATGGCGATCGCCGAGCGTGCCGAGATTGGCGGCTTGCAGGATGTGACGGTCGTCCAGGCGACCGGCGGCACACGTGCAAGTTTTGCCTATACGCCAGAGCTCTGCGCCGCCGCCCTCGCCAATGGCGTTCATGGCAAACTGATCAACCTGTCGGCACCGGCAATCGTCTCAAGCAATATCGTCCGCGAGGCATTCCTGCACGAGCCGCTGATCGAAAGCCAGTTTCAGGCGCTTGCGGGCGCCAACAAGATGCTGTTCGGTGTCTCGTCGCTTCGGCCGAATTCCACGATCCACACCAGCGGCTTTTTCGAATCCGTCTCGCTGCAGGACTATCTTGCCAAAGGCGCGGTCGGTGTCGTCTCCGGCCGGTTCATCGATGGCTACGGCCGGCCAATCTCGGGACCTCTTGATGAATGCACCATCGGCATTTCGCTGGAGATGCTGAAGAATGTCGATCTGCGCATCGCCGCCGCCGGCGGTTTTGACAAGGTGCCGGCCATTCTTGCGGCCCTGCGTGGCGGCTATGTCAATGTGCTGATCACGGACGCAGCGACAGGCCGTGGCATTCTGAATGCCGACGGCGTGACTGAGATCGATCAACGGCCGCCGCCGCGCCTGAGGCCGGACAGCCAGACACCGCTGCCGTCGGCGGCTCGTACACGCGTGAAGAAATTCCTCAACGATCCGGACAAAGTGGTCGAGGAGATGTTGGATGGCGTGGTCCGCGCGCATCGCAAGTATCTCTCGCCGGTCGACAAGTCGAATCGTGCGCTGGTTGCGCGAGATGGCCCGAGACCGGGCAAGGTCGGCCTGGTCATCGGCGGTGGATCCGGACACGAACCGGGATTTTTAGGCTATGTCGGCAAGGGTCTGGCCGATGCCGTTGCAATCGGCAACATTTTTTCCTCTCCGCCTCCCATCCCCATCCTGCACTGCGCGAAGGCTGCCTCCGGCGGCTCAGGCGTTCTCTTCGTGTATGGCAATTATGCCGGAGACGTGATGAATTTCGAGATGGCGGCTGAGCTGGCCGAGACGGCGGGAATTCCCGTTCGAACGGTCCTGACCACCGACGACATCACCTCGTCGCCGATCGAGGACCGTGACGGGCGGCGCGGCGTGGCCGGCAATTTCTTCACGTTCAAGATTGCTGGCGCCGCCTGTGATCGCGGTCTTTCGCTCGATGTCTGCGAAGCCGTGACCCGTAAGGCCAACCTGCGGACCTACACGGTCGGCGTGGCGCTCGAGCCTTGCTCCATGCCGCAGACTCAGCGCCCGAATTTCGAGATCGGCGCGGAGGATATCGAGTTCGGCATGGGCATCCATGGCGAGCCGGGCGTCATGCGCGAGAAGATGATCAGCGCCGATGAGATCGTCGACAGGGTGATGGACCGGATATTCGTCGAGATGAAGGCCGGCAAAGGCAGCCGCGTCGCCGTCCTCGTCAACTCGTTCGGAGCGACGCCGATGATGGAGCTTTACATTCTGTTCCGACGCGCCGAGCAGCGCTTAAGCGCAAAGGGCATAGTCATCGAAGCCAATTGGGTTGGGCACTATTGTACATCGCTCGACATGGTCGGGGCTTCGATTTCGATCATGGAACTCGATCAGGAGCTGACGGAACTCCTCCATCATCCCTGCGACACTGCGGTCTTGAAGGTAACGTAGAAAACGAGTGCGTTCGGTGGCCTGGGCGCGTTTTGAATGAGCAGGAGAAACAGTGGCAGAAACCGATGCGCGCAAGCTCAACCGAATGTTCAACCGGCTGTCCAGCCTGATCGCGGCGGAGAAGGATTACCTGACCGAGCTTGACGGCGCGATTGGCGACGCCGACCACGGCATCACCATGCTGCTTGGCTTTGGTGCCGTCGCCAGCGAACTGGCACGCTCCGATCTCGACGACATGACGCCTTCGGCTGTGATGACGATTGCCGCTTCGGTGTTCCTCAATGCCGTCGGGGCGTCGACCGGCCCTCTTTATGCGACAGCGTTTTTGCGCGCAGCAAAGGCGCTGGAATGCCGCCCGTCTTTGGATGCTGCAGGCCAAGTCGCCATGTTGCAGGCGATAACGCTTGGCATACAGGAACGCGGGAAAGGCCAGCGTGGCGACAAGACGATGCTCGACACCTGGATTCCGGCCGCCGAGGCAGGCAGCATTGCACTTGCCCGAGAGGTCAGGCCTCCGGAATTTTGGCATGAGGTTGTCGCGGCAGGTGAGGCCGGCGCGGCGGCAACGCGCTCGATGGTCGCGGTGCGCGGCCGCGCGGCTCGGTTGGGCGAGCGCTCACTTGGCCATGTCGACCCAGGCGCGGCCTCTGCGGTTCTGGTTCTAAAAGCGATGAGGGAAGTCTTCGGGGATTTGTCGTAAAGCGGAAGACAGCAATTTGGCACTCGCACAAAAATGCACCTTGTCGCGTTTGTTTGGAAGATATTGAGATTTCAGCTAGCTCAACTGGTCATGATATGCGCCTGGCTCCAGAATGGAAGCCATCCAGCATCGCGGTCGCATAGACGTAACGTTCGTCGACTAGAGGCGGTGAAGCCCGAAGCCCTCGACCGGCATGAAGCCAAGCGGTGACCTGCAAAGAAGCTCTCGTGACAACTCTCCTTGGACTGGCCGTGCTCCACCAGGCGTGCCAGCGTTCGTTCTTACTCCCGAACGCATCGAAAAACACGCTGAACGAGCGGCAGGCCGATGCCGGCTGAAAGCTCATATTACGTCACCAATCCCGTCAAGTCTTTGGAAAGGGCAATCATGCAGGGCTTTCCTCCGCCTGTGCAGAATACCTCCCACCCGAGGGAGGAGATCTGAGGCCTCGAGACATGTACCGCTGCTTCGGCTTCGCCACCCTTTTATCTTTTTATCTCGCGGCGCTTTCCGGCGGCAGAGCATACGTTCGGGAAGCGTGGCTGAGTGCGAACACTAGTGTAAAAAGTGGCCTTGTAGCGACGCGCGACTTGGGCGGATTGATTGAGCGAGTTCCATAAATAGCCGTTACGCCGCACCAATGAGATCACGGGTTTGCGGCGCGCATCTCTTCAAGACCAATTCTCTTGCTAAAGGCTCCGTCGATAACCGCTAGGTCGCAATGAGTCGCGGTTCAGCTGGCAAATCGTCCCAGACAAGTGCTCGCGCAGCAGAATTCAGCGGCCTACTCCTTAGCAAGTCGGCCCAGGGCGTCCAAAGGATCAAAGTTTAGTATTCTCGCCAGCTCGAGGAACTCGATCACGTCGACGCGACGTTGGCCGCTCTCCAATCGGGCGACAAACGACTGGTATTCGCCAAGTTTGTCAGCAAGCTCCGTCTGCGTGAGACCTGATGCCTCCCGCTTCTCGACCAGCAGCGCTATCAGCGCTCTATGCCTTTCCGTGCCGAGCGTCTTCGCCACGTTCACCCACCTTGCCTAAGATGGGGTCTTCGATTATATCTGATTTCCAGTTATCTTAAATTCAGATAATGTGCTTAATCCTCACGTCGATCGAGGAACCCCATGGAACTACGTCAGCTCTCCTACTTCGTCGCGGTGGCCGAGGAACTGCACTTCGGCCGGGCGGCCGCCAAGGTGCGCATCGCCCAACCGGCGCTCAGCAATCATGTGCAGGCACTGGAGCGGGAACTCGGCTGTGCGCTGTTCATCCGCTCGACCAGGCGGGTGGAACTGACCAGGGCAGGGGAGATCTTCCACGAGCGCTGCGTCGGGATCCTGAGCGAGGTCGATCTGTCGGCCGAGATCACCAGGGCGGTAGCCGGCAAGACGATCCGGCAGATCAGGATCGGCACCGTCTATCCGGCCACCACCGGCGTGCTGCCGGCGTTTCTTTCAAAGATCGCCCGCAAATACCCGGATATCCGCATCCATATATCGAGCGGCAACACCGGCGACATCATCCGCGGCCTGGAAAACGGCCAGATCAATCTCGGCTTCATCAGACCGGTGGAAAACATCGGTTCGTTGCGCTTCTCCTCGATCGCCCATGAGCGCTACCTGCTGGCGGTCGCCAGGACCAACCGCCTGGCGGATCAGGCGGAGATTTCCATTGACGATCTGCGTCCGGAAAGGATCATCGCCTTCAATCGCCAGAACCTCTCCTATACCGAGCGGTACTTCAACGAGAAGTTCGAGGAATACGATCTGACCCGCAATATCGCCTATAGCTGCGACGACACCTATTCGCTGGTGTCGCTGGTCTCGGCCGGCCTTGGCATCGGCTTTGCGCCGGAATGGACCGAGGGCTTGCCGAACCGGGCCTTCGAGCTGAAGGCGGTGAGAGGCATCGACTTCCGGATCGGGCTTGGTGTCGCCTGGAACAAGGAGGACCCGACCGCCTCGCGCGACGACATCGTCGATATCGCGAGGTCGTTGGCGCGGCCGGGTCGGTGAGGCGAGGGAGCCCACGGGTGCGCCCAAGCGGAACGGCTTGCCGGGGGCAGTTGGTCCCGGGTTCCGCTCGTTGCGAGCGGCGCTTTGCTAACCCTCCTGCGGCTACCCTTTTAACCGGTCAAGCCGTGCGCGAACTGGCGCCGGCGCGGACGCGCCTTCGCCTGGTATGCTCATTGTTTGGAGGGGTGGTCTCGCCGTGGCGGGCACGACGGCATCGCAAGAGGGCCGGCAGCCAGCCGTCCGTCAATCCGGCGACTGACCTTACAGAATCTAGCGGGCGGGCTTGTCCGGACCGCGGCGTAAAAACATGCGCAGCGAAGACCCGCAACGAAGACACGGTAGCCACGACCGGCTTCTAGGATCCGCTCACGCGTGCCTTAACCGTACGCTCCAAGCCACCGCTCCTGACAGTTAGCTCGATTTGCGAGCCAACGGGCGTCAGCCCGATGCGATTGCGCAGATCAGCAGCCCCATGAACCGGCCGACCATCGACAGCCGCCACCACGTCGCCCGGTTTCAAACCAGCACCAGCGGCCGGAGATCCCTGCTCTACCGCCGCAATAAGTGCGCCGCCCGCGTCATCCAGTCCGAGCGAAGCTGCCATATCGGAATCAATATCCTGGATCGCAACGCCCAGCTTGCCGCGAACGACCTCGCCATGTTGGATCAGCTGGGTCATCACCAATCTTGCGATCTTACTCGGCACGGCAAAGCCGATCCCGATGTTACCGCCAGCCGGGCTGAGGATCGCGGAGTTGATACCGGCAAGCCGCCCGTCAAACGTAACAAGCGCTCCACCCGAGTTGCCTGGATTGATTGAAGCGTCCGTCTGGATAAAATCCTCATAACCTTCGCGGCTGAGACCGCTTCGGCCAAGTGCGCTGACGATGCCCGATGTAACAGTCTGCCCGAGGCCGAACGGATTGCCGATCGCCACTACATAATCGCCGACGCGCAATGCGTCTGAATCCCCAAAAGGCAACGCTGTCAGATTGCGAGCCGGTATCTGGAGCACTGCGATATCGGTACCCTTGTCGGAGCCGACAAGCTTTGCATCCAGCCGCCTTCCATCCTTGAGCGTCACGAGGATCTTACGGGCATTGGCGACGACATGGTGGTTCGTCAACACGTAGCCCCGCGTCGCATCGACAATAACCCCCGATCCGGCGCTCAGACGAGGTTCCGCCTGAGGCTTATCCGGAAGGTTGAAGTACCGTCGAAAATAGGGGTCACTGTACAGCGGGTTATCCTCTTCGGGCGCCTGTGAGACAACCGAGATGTTGACGACTGCCGGCGTTACCTTCTCCAGCATCGGAGCAAGCGTCGGCACGCTGCCGCCGATCCCGGGAACGAACTGCGCCTGCGCGGGAAAGCCGCCAATGAGCAGGGAGACGGTAAAGACGATGATCAATGGCCTGATGAGCCTTACGAACGCAGACATGGTTCTTCCTTCGTTTCTAACAGACTGACGCAGAAAAAAGCCGGAGGGCTTCCTCCGGCTTTTTCCTTAATGTTTGATCGCGATGCGCTTGACCTGTGATTGCGCCTTCTCGTCCTTGGGCAAGGTTACGGTCAGTACGCCGTTTCGGAAGCGTGCATCGACCTCGTCTTCCCTGACTTCGACACCGAGCGGGATACGGCGCTCGAAGCGACCGTAGTAGCGCTCAGTAAACTGGCGATCCTTGTCTTCGGTCTCCGAGCGCTTCTCGCCTTTCAGCGTCAGCACGCCGTCATCGAGCAAAATCTCGATGTCCTTCTCCTCCAGACCGGGTACTTCCGCCGTAATCCTGATCTCCTTGTCAGTGTCGGAGATCTCGACGCTCGGCCAGCCGGAACTGAGGCCAGAGGGGCCCGCAAACGACGGCAACCCGGAGCCGAAGCCGCGGAAGACATCGTCGAACAGGCGGTTTACCTCGCGATGCAGCGACAGGAAGGGATCACGGTCGTCATCGCGCGGAAGACCCGGAACCTGATTGCCATTGCTCCGGCCCCAGGGAATCAAATCACGAACACTCATGTTTCTTCTCCTTATCTTGTGGTTCAGGCGGCAAAGCCTCGCTGCTGGCGCCGAGCATCCCCGGCGCCCTTTGCGGGCATTCGCACTGACGGAAGGCTTAAGCCGCTTCCTTGCTGGCTTCGATCTGCTTGGTCTCAGTCGTAGGCAGCGCCTCGCCGGTGCTGATCGCGATCTGTCGCGGTTTCATCTCTTCGGGGATTTCGCGCTTGAGATCGATGGTCAGCAGACCGTTGACGAGGCCAGCACCGACGACCTTGACCTGGTCGGCAATTTCGAACCGGCGCTGGAACGAGCGGCCAGCGATGCCGCGATGCATATACTGAACATCGTCAGCATTTGCCTTCTGGCCCGACACGAAGAGCATGTTCTGCTCCTGCGTGATCGTCAGTTCGTCCTGCGTGAAGCCCGCCACAGCCATGGCAATGCGATACGCGTCCTCACCCGGACTTGACGATGTCGTAGGGCGGCCAGTTGTCGACCGTGTCGGCGCGGCTTGCAGCCTCGAGCACGTTCAGCATTCGGTCGAAGCCGATGCTCGACCGGAACAGGGGAGAAAAATCGAGGTTTGTCCTCATAACCATATCCTCCTTGTAAGCAACATGGATACAAGGAGGCGCCAAGAGCACATGGCGCCTCCTGGACCTGTCGATCCCCATTGGGCGATCGAACAATATTAATATAATTCAATCGCTTGCAGTTTCAAGAACTTTGGATTTGACCAGTGGAAAAATTGATTTTTTTGTTTGGGCCACCAGATTCCTGCGATGAAACAAAAGGAGCAATGGGTATGACAATGACCTCCGAAGACGTCATCGACATCCTCGGACCTGTCGACGAAACTTTGATAGCTGAAGTGGTGGCGACTGGTGCCAGTCAGGCTGAACTGGCGGAAGCTTTCGCATGGGTCAACAATGACGAAGCGTTGATGAATGAACGACGGCCGCCACCCACGGGCAGAATCGCCTTGTTGGTTGATCTTCTGGTCTCAGACGACGAGGAACTGGACTAGGCAAGACGCCTGTCTGGAAGCGGCTTGCCTAAGCGGTGGTCAGTACGCGAACCTCGCCCCGTCGACCGAGGGTGTCTACCACGACGCTGCGTCCCGAGCGGCGTAAGGCAATGTCGGCCGAGCCGTTTCCGACCTGCAGGTGTCGCAGGATCACCTCATCCATGAAGGAGGGCAGTTGCGGCTCCGTGAAGCTGATGAGCAGGGCGTTCGGTTCGAAGTCGAGGCCGAGGCAGGATTGCAGAAGAAGCAGCGGTGCTGCGGCCGCCCACGCCTGCGGAGAGCAAGCAACAGGATAGAAGGTCGGTCCCTGAGCCCGCTGGCGTGGCAAGCCGCAGAAGAGTTCCGGAAGGCGGCGCAGGTCGATATATGTCGACGAGGCAAAGAGCCCTTCAAAAATGCGCGCCGCTTCAGCCCGGTAGCCATATCGGGCGAGACCGCTGGCGATCATTGCATTGTCATGCGGCCAAACCGAGCCATTGTGGTAGCTCATCGGATTGTAGCGTGCCTCGGTGGAGGCGATGGTTCGGATGCCCCAACCGCAGAAGGACGAGGCGCTCATCAGTGTCCTGGCAACCTGGACGGCTCGCTCGGGATAGGCGATACCGGTAAACAGGGCATGACCGGCATTGGAAGAGCGGACCCTGCAAGGCCGCTTATTCCCATCGAGCGCGAGCACAAAGGTGCCGAGTTCCTCATCGAAGAAACTCGTATCGAAAGCCCGACGAAGGCCTTCCGCCCTTGCCAGAAATTTCGCTGCACGCTCTGGCCTACCCAGCCAGCGGAATATCTCGGCTGCGGACTGCCAGGCGCCGTAGACGTAGGCCTGAACCTCGGCGATAGCGATCGGGCCTTTGGCGAGCGAACCATCGACGTGGAATACCGAGTCGTGACTGTCCTTCCAGGCCTGATTGATTAAGCCTTCTTGCGTCAGCCGCCCGTATTCGACGAAACCATCACCGTCGCGATCGCCGTGCTCGTCGATCCAGGTGAGGGCTGCCTCGATATTCGGTAGAAGGCGATTGATTGTGGCAAGGTCGCCTGTACGCTTCAGGTACTCGCCTGCAAGCAGTATAAACAATGGCGTGGAGTCGATGCTGCCGTAATAACGGCGGAAGGGAACCTCGCCCAATTTGGCCATTTCGCCATAGCGCACTTCGTGCAGGATCTTGCCAGGCTCGGCATCTGCAGCCGGATCGACTTCCGTCGCCTGGTTTGCCGCCAGATGGCCAAGGACACCGCGTGCGATCTGTGGGTCGAGCCACAAGGTTTCGAGCGCGGTGATCAGCGCGTCGCGGCCAAAAACGGTGCTAAACCAGGGGATGCCAGCGTACGGGTACGGGCCTTCGGGCTTGTCGGTCATCAGCATGTAGAGGTCAGAGACGCTGCGCCGCGCCGCTTCGTTGAATATTTCGTTGGAGGTGACGATCGATGCTGCGCGCGAGGAAGAGGAGCGCAATGCACGGCGCGCATCCCGCAGGCCCAGAAAAAAAGACTGGTAGCCGAGAGGCCGGTCGTTGGCCTGGTCGCAGCAGATCTGGATGAACAGCGACCGCGTTTCATGTGGAGCCAGATCAAGATCATAAATGACATGACCACTCCCAAGTTCGTCTGGGCGGGGATCGAAGGACAACTGCGTGACGCGCTTCTGATCGTCGAGGCCGATATAGGAGAGAAGAACACGATCCTGTTCCATCACGGACGGAAGATGGCGGCCCCTCCTCGCCCTGACGGTTCCGCGAACCTCGAAGAGATCGGCGAAGTCCGCCCCGAACGAAATTTCGATACGCACTTGTTGTCGTCGCTCGTCGTAGTTCCTTACGGCCAAGCGCTCGTAACAACCGGCATTCCACAGAAAGCGTGTCCTGCGCATATGAATGAGATCATGCTCAAGTGTGAGCTTCCCCGTCTCATCAAAGAGGTCGGGATTGGTGAGATCGCAGGTCAGCGTCGCATTGTCGTCGCGCAGCGTCGACGAGAGAAGCATCGGGCGCTTGCCATTGATCGTCAGATGGAGATGGGAGAGGTACCGCGTGCCCCGATGGAAAATGCCTTCCGGGCTGCCAGGCCCGGAAAGCGCGTCACCATTGTGGTCGAAGACGGCGAATGTGTCGCCGTGCTTCAGGGTGCGCGGCCGTCGCTCCTGCAGCGATGCTGTGGCCGGAATAAAAAACTGCGCGATCGGCGCCTGGCCGCCTGCAGGCGCGGAAGCGTCGTGTACAGAAGCGATCGACATGCTGATGGCCTCCTGGTTATGCCACGACCTGAAGATCAAGGTCCTGACCGTTGGCACGGCGGAGCGGGGCTGCCTTGGTACGCACGCCGGGAAGATTCCGGTAGATGTCCAGATAGTCCCGTGCCATCCGCTCGGCGCTGAAACGCGCCTCGAATGTCGCGCGAACTTTCTTTCGATCCATCTTGAGCGCCCATTCGACGTTCTCGGCCGCGTCTGCCACGCTGTCGACGAGGATTCCAGAGACACCGTTGTCGATGACCTCCGGCACGGAGCCGCATCCGAACGCGATGACGGGCGTGCCACAGGCCATCGCTTCGATCATCACCAGTCCGAACGGCTCGGGCCAGTCGATCGGGAAGAGCAAGGCGCCGGCGTTGCCGAGGAAATCGGCCTTCTGATGCTCGTTGATCTCACCGATGAATTCGACATTCGGATGGCGCCTCACCATCGGCTCGATCACCGTCTCCCAGTAGGCCCTGTCGGCATTGTCGACCTTGGCGGCCATCTTCAGCGGCATTCCGACCTTGGTTGCGATTTCGATCGCACGATCCGGCCGCTTTTCCGGTGATATCCGTCCAAGGAAAGCAAGATAGTTGCCCTTGGGCTTTTCCGTGAATGGCAGCAGGTCGAGAGGGAGGCCATGATAGACCGTCCCTGACCAGTTGACCGGCGGCATTGGGCGGCGCTGATCATTGGAGATCGACACCAGCGGGATATCGGGAAAAGCGGAGTAGAAGGGCTTGAGGTCCGGCAGGTCAAGACGGCCGTGCAGCGTCGTGACCGTCCGGTCGGCAAACTCCCGGATCAGCGGGAAATGCAATAGATCGATGTGGAAGTGCAGCACATCGAATTCGTGCGCCCGCCGGCGAATTTCCTCCAGCATCACAACCTGATGCGGCAGGTGATCTTTGACGGCAGGATTAAGACGGAGCGCCACATCTGAGCACGACACGAGCTTCGCCGCGGTGATCGAATCTCCGCTGGCAAAAAGTGTGACGTCGTGACCTTGGGCGACGAGTGCGTCAGTGAGATAGGAAACAATGCGCTCGGTTCCACCATAAAGCTTGGGCGGAACGCTTTCGGCGAGCGGTGCGATCTGAGCGATCTTCATCGGCAAAACCTCCTCAGTTGAGCAAAGAGTCGACGGTAAAAATCATGTTCGCGTCCTCCAGAGGCACGCGGCAGGTGCAAAGTCGTCTATATCTCGAATGGTTGTTGGCGACGGGCTCCTTTCCGATAGCTGCACAGACCAAGGCCGCCAAACCGATGCGATTGAACTCGGCGACGACGGCACCTGTGATTGTCTTGGTTACTGGATGCGTCCTGCTTTCCGGGTAGCCTATCAGACCGATCCAACGTCTTCAGCGCTTCGATGATCTCGTCATAGGAGACGGCCTTGTCCGTACCGGGATAAAGGCGAAGGGCCGGAATGGATTCGATGGCGAAGATGTCGGATGCCCACGACGCAAGAATGGCGCGTTTCTCGTCCCCGCCGATTTCGTCGGCCGCAAGAACGTCGCGCGGATGACCAAAATGTTTGCCCGGATGCAGCAGATGAGCGGCGCTGATTGCTGCTACGGCCCCGTTCTGGCTGTTACTGCTGTTGATGTCCCCTCTCATTTTCTGGCTCCATGGATAAATCGATGGCACCTGGGTTGATGTTCCGCAGCTCACCGGAAAGCACGTCCCGCTCTCCACGGGATGCCGGTATGTCGGCGATCGTCATTGCCTCTGACAGAAGGACGTCGCGGTCTCGCAGTCCCCTGTTGAACAATCTGGCGACTGTTGTCGTCAGCGCTCCGACGGAGGCCGGGTCACCCGTTATCCTTTTGGCTCGGGCAATCTCTTTGACGACGCCGGCGCAAAGGCGTGCGTCTTCTTTCGATGGCAAGCTCATACACACTCCACAATTGGCTCGCCCCATGGCGGTTGGGGCGAGCCTTGCCGATTGCTTTTTTAGAAATCCATGCCGCCACCAGCCGGCAGGGCGGGAGCGGCATCTTTCTTGGGCTTTTCGGCGATCATCGCCTCGGTCGTCACCAGCAGACCGGCGACCGAGGCCGCATCCTGGAGTGCGGTCCGCACGACCTTGGCCGGATCGATGACGCCCTGAGCATAGAGATCACCATAGTCGCCGGTCTGGGCGTTCCAGCCATAGGAGAAATCGGCCTTCTCACGCAGCTTGCCGACGATGACGGAGCCTTCGGCACCGGCGTTTTCGGCGATCTGGCGCACGGGGGCTTCGATAGCGCGCCGGACGATCTCGATGCCGACGCGCTGGTCCTGGTTGGCCACGCTGAGATTGTCGAGTGCCTTGACGGCGCGCAATAGCGCAACGCCACCGCCGGGCAGGATACCCTCTTCGACGGCCGCGCGGGTTGCATGAAGGGCGTCATCAACGCGATCTTTCTTTTCCTTGACCTCGACTTCCGTCGAGCCGCCGACGCGGATAACGGCGACACCGCCGGCGAGCTTGGCAAGCCGCTCCTGCAGCTTTTCGCGGTCGTAGTCGGAGGTGGTCTCCTCGATCTGCGCCCGGATCTGGGCAACACGGCCGTCGATCTCGGCCTTGGAACCAACGCCATCGATGATCGTCGTGTTTTCCTTCTCGATCGCCACCTTCTTGGCGCGGCCAAGCATGTTGAGCGTGACATTCTCCAGTTTGATGCCGACGTCCTCGGAGATGACAGTGCCGCCGGTCAGGATGGCAATGTCTTCGAGCATCGCCTTGCGGCGGTCGCCGAAACCCGGCGCCTTGACGGCAGCGATCTTCAGACCACCGCGCAGCTTGTTGACGACCAGCGTCGCCAGCGCCTCGCCTTCGACATCTTCAGCGATAATGAGGAGCGGCTTGCTCGACTGAACAACCGCTTCGAGGACCGGCAGCAGGGACTGCAGGTTCGACAGCTTCTTTTCGTGAATGAGGATATAGGGGTCCTCGAACTCGACCCGCATCTTGTCCTGGTTGGTCACGAAGTAGGGCGAGAGATAGCCGCGGTCGAATTGCATGCCCTCGACGACTTCGAGCTCGGTCTCGGCGGTCTTGGCTTCCTCGACGGTGATGACGCCTTCGTTGCCGACCTTTTCCATCGCTTCAGCGAGATACTTGCCGATCTCCTCGTCGCCGTTGGCCGAGACAGTGCCGACCTGGGCGATTTCGGAATTGCTGGTGATCTTGCGCGCGTTGGTCTTCAATTCTTTGACGACAGCGTCGACGGCAATATCGATGCCGCGCTTGAGGTCCATCGGGTTCATGCCCGATGCAACGGCCTTGGCGCCCTCCTTTACGATTGCCTGGGCGAGAACAGTTGCGGTGGTGGTACCGTCGCCGGCAAGATCGTTGGTCTTCGATGCCACTTCGCGCAGCATCTGTGCCCCCATGTTCTCGAACTTGTCTTCCAGTTCGATTTCCTTGGCGACCGAAACACCGTCCTTGGTAATGCGCGGCGCGCCGTAGGACTTGTCGATGACAACGTTGCGGCCCTTTGGGCCGAGCGTGACCTTCACGGCGTTGGCAAGGACATCGACCCCACGCAGCATGCGTTCACGGGCATCGGTGTTGAATTTGACTTCTTTCGCAGCCATTTGTTCACTCCTTCAATAGGCAGCTTTTTGACTGATGCGCGGTAATGCGTGATTACGCGGCCCGCTTCTGCTCGGCCTGAGCTTCGATAATGCCCAAGATGTCGCTTTCCTTCATGATCAGCAGGTCTTCGCCGTTGATCTTGATTTCGGTGCCGGACCATTTGCCGAACAGAATGCGGTCGCCAGCCTTGACGTCGAGCGCCTGGATCTGGCCGGCCTCGTTGCGGGCGCCGGGGCCGACGGCGACGACTTCGCCTTCCTGCGGCTTTTCCTTGACAGTGTCAGGGATGATGATCCCGCCCTTGGTCTTTTCTTCGGATTCGACCCGGCGGACAAGAATACGATCATGAAGCGGTCGGAACGACATGTTTTCCTCCATTGGACAAAAAAGATGACGCAAAATCCCCTACCGGACCGGGCGACCAATTCGGACGGGTGCGAAACCTCACTCGAGCGTTCGCGGGGAAAATTTATTTTCGGGATTTTTTGATTTCAAGAGAGGCGGGAGAAAAAATTAGCACTCGATGCCGTTGGCTGCTAACATGCTGGAAAGGAACAATAAACGGCATCGAATGGTTTAGAAAATCGTTGCTGCCTGCATGATTTTGCGCCACCTTTGGCAGTGTCATGAAACGGAGATGAAGCATGCAATTCTCATCGAATCTGGAGTGTCAGCTCAACGGCTACGGTCTCACCACAGCGCATATCCTCTACCGGATTCCCGATTTCGAATCCGTCCTGCAAACATACGTTTGGCAGGACTACGATCTCGCTCCTGATTTTCCCGAAATGCGCAAGTTCCTGGACTTCTGGCGCGACAGCCTCGACGGACCGCTGCACTCCGTCCGCTATACACACCAGCGTCTGATCGGACCGAACGAATTGCGACGTGTTGAGGGCGAGTTCAAGCTTCACTGAACTCTTGAATTTGATTTTTCCGCTTCCTAGCTCATCGACCGCCCGAGACGTTAAACTCGGTGTGTGCGCCGTTTGTGTATGGAGTGACACCTGCATGGAAGAGAATATCGACATCATCAAGAGCGTTGGCATCGATGAACGCGAAGAGATCATCGTCGACTTTGCCCGGTGGCTCGAGACCGCCTCAAAAGAAGCGCTGGTCTACGGAGAAGGAAAGTTCGCAATGATGTCCGCCCGCATGGCAGAAGCAATGCGGGTCAATGCCGACGAGCTTGCTCGCGATAATCCTGAAAAGACCGAACGTGTGCTGCAGCAGGCCAGCGCGATGATGGCGCAGTTCAAGGCTGCATATCCTCACCGGGTTATCAGTCGATCTGTCCACTGACGGGGCGATGAGGCAGACTTGTCGGCGCGTAGATAGGCTGGGGCGTTTCACCTGCAAAAATGCGAGCGGATGAAGCCGAAAATCGTCCGATCTTACTGGGGACGAAATTTTTCGCGCCACGGATCTTGAATCCAAAATTTTCAAAAACCAAATCGTTTTTCGCCAGTTGCTGAAGATAGAGCTGGCCTTGCTGGAAGCGCCGTATTTCGGCGCTTCGGTATCCATGTTGCTTCACGGAGGATATGGCTATGGCAACATCTTACGACTATGCACCGCTGTTCCGCTCGAGCGTCGGCTTCGATCGGGTCTTTAATCTTCTCGAAAACGCGCAGCGCGCCCGCTCGATCAGCGACTGGCCGCCCTATGACATCGTCAAGATAGGCGATGACAGCTATAGAATTTCCATTGCTGTGGCGGGCTTCACCCAGGACGACCTCGACATCACCTTCCAGTCCAACCTGCTGACTGTCACCGGCAAGAAGCAGGAGGCCTCTGTCGATGCCTACCTGCATCGCGGCATCGCCGGGCGCCCGTTCGAGCACCGGTTCGAGCTTGCCGACCATGTGCGGGTGAACGGCGCGGATCTGAGCAATGGTCTTCTGTCGATCGATCTACTCCGGGAGATCCCGGAGGCCCTGAAACCGAGGAAGATTTCGATCCAGAGCACTCCTGCCTTAACATCGGTCGCTCCGGCTCAGATCGAAGCGCAGAAGGCGGCTTGATCGTTAAGTTCATCCAGTGAGTCAGGGGCGCCATTGCG
>NZ_JABFCN010000021.1 GCF_013087515.1 Rhizobium sophorae
CAACGGCAACGATGTGACGCTTGTCATCGCCGAGAGTGCGGCGGGTGCGGGCGATGGCGGCTCCATCCTGCTCCAGGGCAATCTCAACGAGTACTATCAGAGCGGCCTTGAGAAGATCGTCTTTGCCGACGGCACGATTTGGACGCGGGCGGACATGCTGACACATATCGCCTATACTGGAGGCACCGTCGGCAACGACATCATCACCGGATCTTCGGCCGCAGATGTGTTGCGTGCAGGACTGGGCAACGACACCTTGAAGGGCGGGGCCGGCAGTGATGCGTACATCTATCTTGCAGGTGATGGCAACGACATCATCGACGAGCCGACGTCGGGAACCGATAGCGATGTTCTCAGGCTGGATGACTTGCTCAAGAGTCAAGTTCTCTTTGCTCGGTCGACAACATCCGCAAGCGACTTGATCATCACAGTCCTCGCAACCGGCGAAACGATTACGCTGAAGAACCAATTCGATACTGCCGGAGGCGTCGAGTCGATCGTCTTCAAGGATGGCGAGGTTCTCGGTGGTGCCGCGGGCGCGTTGGATACTGCGCTCACGGGGCTGCTGGCAATCTATGGAACCTCAGGTAACGATACACTTGCCGGAACGACGGCGAATGACATCATCGATGCGGGTGCGGGCGACGACCGACTTGAAGGCAAGGAAGGCACCGACACCTATATTTATCGACCCGCCGACGGAAATGATGTCATTTTCGACTACCGAGGGTCTCGTGATAATCGACTCGTACTTGGACTTGGAATAGACGCCAGCGATGTTGTTTTCGCGCGCGTTGCCGCAGACTCGAACGATATTAAGCTCGCCTTCCGCTCGATGTCTGGATCGATCACGCTCGACGGTCAGCTTTGGAGCGATGCGGGTGTTGAGTTCATTCAGTTCGCCGATGGTACGGTCTGGAACGAAACAGAGATGTTGCGTCGGTATGTTGCGGACCAGCAGACGTCCGGCAACGACATCATCTGGGGTACGAATCTATCCGACCTGGCAACGGGTGGTGCGGGCGATGACACCCTGACTACCTTTGGCGGCAACGATCGTCTGGTCGGCGGGACAGGTAACGATCGCCTTGACGGCAGCGGCGGTACCGACGTCTACGTCTACGAGGCAGGCGATGGGGACGACGTGATTTTCGACTACACCGGCAGTCGCGACAATGTTTTGGAGTTCAGGCAGGGGATCTCTTCAGCGGACGTGGTGTTTTCACGCGTCGCGAGCGACGCGGCCGACATAAAGCTGACGTTCCGCTCATTGTCCGGCTCGATCGTGCTCGACAATCAGCATTGGGGTGACGCCGGTGTGGAGTTCATTCGGTTTGCCGACGGCACCCTATGGGACGATGCCGAGATCGCTCGCAGATACGTTGCAGATCAAAAGACGGCTGGTGACGACACGATTTGGGCAACGAACCTATCCGACAACGTATTCGGCGGCGCCGGCAATGACACGATCGTAGCCTACGACGGCAACGACCGTCTTATCGGCGAGGCAGGCAACGACCGGCTGGACGGCGGCGGCGGCAACGACGTCTACGTGTACAACGGCGGCGATGGCGACGACGCTATCTTCGACTACCAAAGCAGCCGCAACAACGTTCTCGAATTCGGTGCCGGAATTTCGGCAGCGGACGTAGTGTTTTCACGTGTCGCGAGCGATGCGGCCGATATGAAACTGACATTTCAATCGATGGCTGGCTCCATCGTGCTCGATAATCAGCACTGGGGCGACGCCGGCGTCGAGTTTATTCGGTTCGCCGACGGCACGATCTGGGATGATGCCGAGATCGCTCGTCGATATGTCGCGGGTCAAACGACGGATGGTGATGACACCATTTGGGCAACGAACCTATCCGACAATGTAGTCGGCGGCGCCGGCAATGACACGATTGCCGGCTACGATGGCAACGACCGTCTAGCCGGCGGGGCGGGCAACGACCGCCTGGACGGCGGCGGCGGTAACGACGTCTACGTGTACAACGTCGGCGATGGCGACGACGCTATCTTCGACTACCAAAGCAGCCGCAACAACGTCCTCGAGTTTGGTGCCGGAATTGCGGTAACAGACGTTGTCTTCTCACACGTCACGAGCGATGTGAACGACATGAAGCTGTCATTCCAAGGGATGACAGGCTCCATCGTTGTCGATAACCAGCTCTGGGGCGATGCTGGTGTCGAATTCGTTCGTTTTGCCGACGGCACCGTCTGGAACAAGACTCAGATCGCGGCACGCTATGTAGCCGACCAGCAGACCGCCGGCGACGACATCATCTGGGGGACGTATGGCGCCGATACAATCCAGGGCGGGGCTGGCAACGACACTCTTCGCGGGGTGGGTGGAAATGACACTTTCGTGTTCAAGGCTGACTTCGGCAAAGATACGGTGACAGATTTCTCCGCCGGTGCGGGCATTGGTGATGTCCTCGACATCAGTGACGACCTCTTCGCGGATTTTGCATCGGTGATGGCGGCCGCCACCCAGGTCGGAGCAGACACGTTGATTACTCATGACGCCAACACGTCGATCACTTTGAAGAACGTCGCGCTGACAAGCCTGCACCAGGATGATTTCCGCTTCACGGCTGCAGCGTGAGAAAGAGGAAATCGTCTTGAACAAGGCTGCAGAACAGTCGTCACAAGTATTCCTTGTGGCGGTTCTCTCGTCGCTTCGAAAGGCCTTCCTCGGAGTCGGCCTGACAAGCTGCGTCATCAATATCCTTGCTCTGACCGGCTCATTTTTCATGCTTCAGGTCTACGACCGGGTCATTCCCGGCCGTAGCCTGCCGACATTGGTGGGACTCGGGATCATCGCCGCAACGCTGTTCGTCTTCCAGGGCGTCTTGGAATTGATCCGGTCGATGTTGCTCGTCCGGGTTGGCACTGCGGTCGACGAACGTTTCGGTGACCGCGTTTACGGCTCTCTCGTCTTATTGCCGTCGCGCATGCAGATGCCGGGCGACGGGCTACAGTGCGTGCGGGATCTCGATACCGTCCGCGGTTTTCTGTCGGGACCGGGGCCGACCGCGCTGTTCGACATGCCCTGGATGCCGTTCTATCTTTTCCTTTGTTTCCTCTTCCACATTTGGATCGGAGTGACTGCGCTTGCCGGTGCACTGATCCTTATCGCCTTGACCATGCTTACCGAGGTTCGGTCGCGGCAGCCGGCGAAGGAAGCAGCCAAGCTTGCCGCCGAGCGCATCAATCTTGCCGAAGCGACCAAACGGAACTCGGAAGCCGTCCTCGCCATGGGCTTCGGCCATTTCATCGGTGAGCGTTGGACCGAGCTCAACCGAAAATATCTGGCAAACCACGTTGCCGCCAGCACGGTCACGGGCGGGCTGGCGACGGCATCGAAAATCCTGCGCATGATGCTGCAGTCGGGCGTGCTCGCCGTCGGCGCCCTTCTGGTGATCCGTCAGGAGGCAACTGGCGGCATCATGATTGCTAGTTCCATTTTGGTGAGCCGCGCCCTGGCGCCCGTAGAACTCGCCATCGGGCAATGGAAAGGCTTCGTTGCCGCCCGGCAAAGCTGGGGGCGGCTGACTAAGCTGATGACGCTCATGTCGTCGGAGCAGCGCGAGGTCGATCTACCGGCGCCGCGGGAAAACCTGATCGTCGAGAACCTGCAGATCGCCGCGCCGGGCGGGCGCAGCCCTATTCTTCGCGGCGTCTCCTTCAAGGTTTCGGCAGGAGAGGCAGTTGGCGTTATCGGTCCGAGCGCATCAGGAAAATCCACACTCGCCCGCGCAATCACCGGCCTTTGGTTGCCCTTGGGCGGCGCGGTAAGGCTCGACCAGGCTCTCCTTACCCAGTGGGATCCGCACGAACTCGGCCGCCATCTCGGTTATCTGCCACAGGATGTCTCGCTTTTCGATGGGTCGATCGCGCAGAACATTGCACGGTTTGACCCAAAGGCCGACTCCGAGACTGTCATCGCCGCAGCGAAGGCAGCTGGCGTCTACGACATGATCGTGCAATTTTCAGATGGGTTTGACACCAAGGTCGGAGAACAGGGATCGGTGCTCTCGGCCGGTCAGCGCCAGCGCATAGCGCTTGCTCGCGCACTCTATGGCGAGCCGTTTCTGGTGGTTCTCGACGAGCCTAATTCCAACCTTGATGCCGATGGCGAGGCGGCCCTGACGAAAGCGATCTCTGGGGTTCGCGCGAGGGGAGGGATTGCGATTGTGATCGCACACCGGCCGAGCGCGCTCACGGCAGTCGATCAGGTTCTTGTCATGGGCAATGGCCAGATGCAGGCCTTCGGTCCGAAGGACGAAGTATTGAAAAAGACCACGGCGAGGCCAGCCACGGCGACCCCGCAGCCGATGCGCCTGCTGATCGGCGGCGAGGAGACGGGAACATGAGCGATGTCGGAGCGCCATCGGCGGAAGGCGCCATCCGCAAGCTGACGGTAGCCGCCCTCAGCATCGTCGTCCTACTCGGCGGTGTGATGGGCGGTCTCGCTGCCACCACCCACCTTTCAGGCGCGGTCATCGCCTCCGGAATGGTCGTCGTTGACACTTATGTGAAGCCGGTACAGCATCAGAAAGGCGGTACCGTCGGCCAGATATTCGTCAAGAATGGAGATCTGGTGGAAGCCGGCCAGATCCTCATCCATTTGGACGATACCCAGACCCGCGCCAATCTCGCCATCGTAACCAAGCGGCTGAACGAGCTTTCCGCAAGGACGGCTCGGCTTGTAGCGGAACGCGACGGCACACAGTCGATCGCTTTTTCCGAAGAGTTGCTGGCAAAGGCCAGCGATCCAGAGGCCGCGCGCTCGATCGAGGGCGAGAAACGCCTCTTTGCCAACCGCCGGTCATCGCTGGTGGGGCGAAAGGCGCAATTGCGTGAGCGGATCGAGCAACTCAAGCAGGAAGCCGAGGGTCTGGTCGCCCAGGAAACCGGCAAGCGCCAGGAGATTGCGCTGATCGAAAAGGAACTGGAAAGCATTCAGCGCTTGTTCGATCAAGGGCTCGTTCCCGCCAACCGGGTATATGCGTTGCAGCGTGAGGCCGCGAGCCTCACTGGCGAGCTCGGCAACCTCGTCGCGACCGAAGCACAGACGAAGGGTAAGGTCACGGAAACAGAACTCCAGATCATCCAGATCGATGATGACCAGCGTAGCGAGGTCTCCGACCAGCTTCGACAGGCCGAGGGAGATATCGGCGAATATTCCGAACGCCTGGTCGCTGCTCAGGATGATTTGCAACGTATCGACATTCGCGCGCCGCAGGGCGGCATTGTGCATCAGCTTGCCGTGCACGCATCCGGCGCCGTCATCGCTCCGGGAGAAGCGATCATGCAGATCGTTCCGGATCGCGATGCCCTCGTTGCCGAAGTCAAGCTGATGCCGACCGATATCGATCAAGTGTCCATCGGACAGATGGTGCATTTGAGATTTTCTGCCTTCAGCCAGCGGAACACGCCGGAGCTGAATGGTGTCGTGACCAGTGTTGCAGCAGACCTGACGAGCGATCAGCGCTCGGGCCTCAGCTACTACGTCGTCCGTACCAAGGTTTCCGATGGCGAATGGCAGAGGCTTGGCCAGGTCACGCCCGTTCCCGGCATGCCGGTCGAAGCCTTCATACAGACCGGCGAACGAACGGCGCTGGCATATTTGACGAAGCCTCTCATGGATCAGGTCGCGCGAGCCTTCAAGGAAGAATAAAAAGATGCGGCGCCTTAATCACCGACCGGGGGAAGAAAGACAGCTGACCAATGCCGACACTCTCGACCGTTCGGCATTCCCTGGGGCCGCGTAGGATAGTGTCGGGTGACTGAGGTAGCGAAACTTCCATTAAAGTCGTTCCATAAATACCGGTTACGCCACTGACACTGAAAATAGCGGGGTCGACGGTCCTGTTCCTTTCAAATTTCGGCTATTTCGGCGTGTCGGCTTTGTTGGCGCGCGCCTGAATTTGCGTGCATCGTTCGATCAGGTGTTCGAACGGCTCGGAATCGCCGAGCAGCAGACCGTCGTCGACCATGCGCGCGTAATCCTCACCGAGTGCGCGCAGACCTTCTCCGGAGGGTGTCAGAACCAGATTGCCATTGACGGCTGCGGCGTAGTCGATGGGCGAGCGGTCGGCCGCCTTTTCCGCAAAGAACATTGATTTGTGTTTCGCCACGGCATTGGCGAGCTGCCGATCCGCGAATGCCTTGTCGGCGAAACCAGCATCGTTCAACCGGACGACGTCATGCCAATGACGAGCAAAACGATCGCCGCGGAGGCGCTCCTGCAGGCAGAAGACATGGATTGCCGTCGCCTTCTCCCAGAACGTCCGCTCCGCGTGCATGACGCGGGGGCTCGCCTTCGGAAATTCGACACCATCGACCTGACCCGCGGCGTCGCAGTCGACATCGCGAATACTGGCTGGCTCGCCGGTGGATCGGGCCCCGAATTCGAGCATGACGCTCCGGGCGACATAACCGGATCCGCTGCTCACCGCGTCATAGTCCAGATAGAGCGTATCATCCTCGAGGCGAATTGCCGCCGGAAGAGATTGATCGCGCAGCGCACCGGCGATGACCGGCTCCACCGACTCCGAAACCCAGACCGGAAGCCGCTTCCGTACTTCGCTGGTCCAGCGTTTCTCTTCGCTGCGGGTTTTCGGCAGCGCCTCATCATTATCGCCGACCAGGTCCGGCGCCAGGGCGCGGATATCATAGGTCAGGTCGACGTCCTCGGAGAACCTTTTGATGACGCCGTAGCCTTTCGAAAGCGAAGTGCCGCCCTTGAAGACGAGGTGCTCGCCGAGCTTGGACGAAAAGAGCGTCTGCAGCGTCCAGACGACCCAGACATCCTTTTCGAGCAGGTGAATGGGCCGTCCGGTGCGGTCGGCCGCCACGGCCAAGGCTTCGCGCCGGTCGTCCTTTGACAAGGTCAGGAACTGATCAGCCATGCGCAGCCTTTCCCACGCTTCTTGCAAGCCAAGTCGGGAACTGCGGAGCCGCCGCCACTAACTCGCCGAACGCGTCTGGCGGCAGCTTTCGCTTGATCCGCGACAGTGCTTCATCGGCCTTCTCGGGCCCAAGCCAGGCGAGCGCACGGACCGCCACGCCGGCGGGCCGATCGGCCAAGGCCAGTTGCCAGCGAGGGACATGCCTAAGCTCGACCGTTTGCTGTCCAAGGTTCATCGTCCGGCTGCGGCCGGATGTAAGGTAGACGGAGCGGACCGGGACCTGGGTGGTCAGGCCCAGGGAATTCGCAGCGGCGGCGCCGTTTGAGACAATGACCTCGCCGCGCTGCTGCGCCACTGCCTCTACGGCCTGTTCGACCGTCGGCAGCCGACTGCCAAAACGACTTTTGACGGGCCGCATATAGATACCACGGCCGGCCCGGACGAGCTCGCCACGCTCGGCCAGGCGCGACAGAGCCTGGTCCAGGGCGGCACGATTTCCGAGATGCAAAAAGCTCTTTGCCGAAAGCGCGGACCCTTCCGGCAGTCGTTCAGCATGGCCCATGATTTGTGACGTCAGCTTTTGCATGGCATGTCTCCTGTCAGAAATATATACAGTTTTCTGACAGTTTGCAATGAGAGGGGAAGACGACGCGTGTCATACTGGTATTTTTTTGCCGCGTTCGTATTCTTTCTGGGAAGATCGAGGAAGGCGCCCGCTGCCTATGCAAGGCGTCGAACGTCGCCGGCAGGCCAGAGCTCTCGAGGCCAGCGACCGGCTTGTTGCCATAGAGTTCGCGTTTTAGGCCAGGAAGATCGCATAATGGATCGTCGGGAACCTATGTATGTCTCGGACAAACTACAGGTCGCCGCTTCCTTTCAGTATGGACCGCCATCAGCCCCATTCGATTGGCCACATATTCTGCTCCCGAAATGGTGGGGTGGACCGATTATGACGGTAGGTATAGACGCGTGGTCCGGTAGGCGCTATTCGTGATGTACCAACATCAGCAAACCATCCCGTGGATTCTCCAAGGCCTCTTGTATTGAAAAAAGTGCAACGCAGTTTTGCCGTCGAGTACAAAACCGGCAGGCGAAAACTCGATACCAGGTCAAACTCGATCTGGGGCAACGTTGATTTGAAATCCGTCGCTCGCGACCTGGAGGAAGAGGCAATGCCGTTTCTGTCGGGTAGCTCTCAGAGTGGCAAATCCGACTGCGAAATGTCTTTACCAAAAGCAGATCAGGTCGAGCCGTTGTTGACAGCGCCTCTCGGGCCGTCGACAACTGCATCAGACACACAGGAGATAAGCATGGCCGACGAGACTGATACTGCAACCAGTGCCGATGTGCCGACCGTTGTCGAAACGCCTATTGCGCCGAAGAAACAGCGCAAACTCCGGGCCAAGAAAACCGCGGCACTTGAGACGCCGTCAGCTGACGCTGCGGCAGAGCCAGCAGTTGCTCTGGTCGCCGCCGGTGGTGTGAAAAGGAGAAGGCGCAAGGCAAAGGTGATCGAAGTTACGGCGAGCGCCAAACGCGCACCTGTGCGCCGCACTCCAAAGGCTGTGCAGACAGCGCCGGTCGCGCCGATGACGGCGATCGATGAGATGGCGGATCTCCTGCAGTTGGAAGAGGAAAATCAGCGACTGCGCAAGCTTCTGGCTGAAAAACTTCGCGCTGAAAATGCCGATCTGCGCAAACGGCTCAAGCTCGATTGACAAAAGCGGCTGGTCAATCGCCGGCCGCATTTCCATGCTTATCGAGAGATACAATTTGGCAACGGTGAATGCTGTTGCCGGAACTAAAACTCACTGCCTGCTTGCGGGATAAATCGCGAGGTCGGATAGATGGCGTCTCCCTGGAAATTTCTTGCCCGTCTGATCTCACCTGGACGCCAACAAAAAAGAGAAAGCGGCTCGAACGAGAAGGTTACGTCGGTGGCGTTGCCTATTTCCGGTCCGACTGAAGCGCCTGCCGAGGAGAGCGTGAATGGCGCTGATCGACCGGTTAGCGAGGAGCTACCTCGTCATGGTCAAGCCGCTGCAATTTCCGTAGAGCCGGTGCATTCGGATGAAGCCAAAAACGGTGCCCGCGATAGGGTCGAACGCGGTGCAGCAAAAATTGGGCAGGCCGCTAATCAGGCTTTATCCGGCGGTACTGGTATCGACGTCACCGCTGCACATGATGATACTACGCAGATCAGGCGAACTGTCAAAGTGGCACCGCGAAAGCAAAGACGTCGCAGCAAGGAAGCGGTAGCGGTTGCGAACGTTTCGCCCGTATCCCAGATCGCACACATTGCAGAGGAGATAAGGCTCGATGAAGAGATCAGGGTGCTCAGGGGGCAGCTGGCGAGAAAGCTAACGCTGCAAAACGCGCAGTTAAGAAAAATGCTGGAGCGATTTGAACGGTGAACGTGGGGCCGAGTTGATTTTGCTCTACGCATTTGAATGGGCGTTCGACCCTGGTCAACTTGCATAGTGGGCTAGATGCTGGGAGTGCATGTAAAGGCGACGATGACATGTGGCGCAACTTGCGATGTGTTGATGGCCGAAATCTCCGACGACAATCAACGAGTTTCAGCCAACGTGCCAGGGGACGCTGCTTACGGCCAGTTCTTCTTCGACCACCGGTCCGCCTCCAGAGATCGCGGACCAATGAATCGACAACGGACATAGCGCCAGCATAAGTCGCAAATTCGCAAACGTTTAGGCCAAAGCGAAATGACGCGCAATCCACCGGGTTAGTAAAGCAATCGAGCGCGTATCGTTCCCGGAATCTGGCGAATTTCATCAAGGATGTCACCCGCTCTCTGGCCAATGCTCTCGGCCTCAATCACCACATAACCCATCTCGCCGTAGGTCTGCAGGAATTCGCCGACGATATTTAGTCCGCGGGACGAAAAAATCATATTCAAACTGTTCAAGATGCCAGGGCGATTTTCATGAACATGGATGAAACGTGTGCCGTTCGGTCGCGGAGGCAGTTGAACCTGGGGAAAATTGACCGCGCCCAGCGTCGAACCGACGTCCGAATATTCGACGAGCTTCCTTGAGACTTCCCCTCCGATGCGCTCCTGCGCTTCTTCGGTTGAGCCGCCGATATGTGGCGTCAGAATTACATTGTCCAAACCCTGTAGCGGCGTCTTGAAAAGTTCTTTATTGGATGCCGGCTCTTTCGGGAACACGTCCACAGCCGCGCCTGCGAGATGCCCTTCTTTCAAAACCGTCGCAAGCGCCTCAAGATCGACCACGGTCCCGCGGGAATTGTTGATAAAAACGGCTCCCTTTTTCATTCGGCGCAGTTCAGCCTCAGTGATCATGTTTCGCGTTGATCTGGTCTCTGGAACATGCATCGTCACATAATCTGAGATTTCGAGCAGTGCCCCGAGCGTCGCCATCGATTCTGTATTGCCGTGGCGAAGCTTGTCCGAGGGATCGAAATAGCGCACGTTCATGCCCATACTTTCCGCAAGAACGCCAAGCTGCGAACCGATATTGCCATAGCCAACGATGCCCAGCGTTTTCCCGCGAACCTCACGACTGCCGACGGCAGATTTTTCCCATCCGCCTTCATGAGCCGAAGCCGAACGCGGGAAGATCCGCCTGGTCAGCATGATGATCTCACCGATCACAAGCTCGGCGACCGAGCGCGTATTTGAATAGGGAGCGTTGAACACGGGTATCCCGCGTCGGCGGGCCGCATCCAGATCGACCTGATTTGTCCCCACAGAAAAACAGCCGACGGCCATGAGCTTCTTAGCCGATCTGAAGATTTCCTCTGTCAGATATGTGCGTGAGCGAATTCCCACAATATGTGCTTCGGCTATATGACTTTTAAGATCCTTGTCATCCAGAGCCTTCGGCAGATGCGTGAGATTGACGTAGCCTGATGACGAAAAGTAGTCCACCGCGCTCTGACTGATCCCTTCAAGCAGAAGTACGGAAATCCGGTCGCGCGGAAGCGAAAGAGGTCGGGACATTGGATTGCTCTCGATTTTGGAATTCATTAAGAAGAGGCCACAAAAGCCCACAGACAGGGCAACAGGATTCAGTCAGATCCACGGACATTTGCACATAATAACCGACTCCGGCGGTAGAACATATGGCGCGCCAGCGGACAGTTCCGCATTGTCCAAAGATCTACATCATTTCCTATTGAAGCCGAACTGGTCATAGAGCCGTGCGACGACTGCCTTGTCTGCGGAATTGTCGCCGGCCAACGCACGCGTCGCGCGGCTTTTGTGGATTGCAGATGAGCTTAGCTCAACGCAGTGATGATGTCATGTGATCTCAACCAAATCGAAATCCAACCCATATCGCTGATGCGTCGCTGGTAGCGGCACCACCTCAGCAATGTGGAGTATTAGCAAATGAAAACATGGTTCATCACAGGTGCATCCCGCGGTTTCGGTCGCGCTGTCGCCGAGGAAGCCATTCGCCGCGGTGATAAAGTCGCCGCAACCGCTCGTTCCGTCGAAGCGCTTCAAGACCTTGTGGCACTTTCTCCCGAAGGCGTCGCGGCGATTCAACTCGACGTCACCAATTCCGAAGAGATCAAGCACAGCGTAGCCGCTGCCCAAGCACGCTTTGGCCACATCGACCTCCTCTTCAACAACGCTGGGATTGGCTATTTCGCTGCGGTCGAGGAAAGCCAGGAGGCGGAAATTCGACGAATGATGGAGATAAACGTTTTTGGTCTTGTCAACGTCACCAATGCGTTTCTTCCTGCCATGCGGGCGCGGCGCTCAGGTACCATCATAAACGTCTCGTCCGTCGGAGGCATCCGAGCTTTTCCGGCTGTCGGATGGTACTGCGCGTCCAAGTTCGCTGTGGAAGCTATTTCTGAATCGCTCTCGCAGGAATTGCAGCCGCTCGGTATTGACATCGTCCTCATCGAGCCCGGCCCGTTTGCGACGGATTGGGCTGGCAACTCAGCACATGAAGTACCACCGGACGGTGAAATCGCCGATTACGGCAATACGGCGGGTGGCCAGCGCGCGTCCTTCCGACAGAACGTCGGCAACGAGCCAGGGGATCCGGCAAAGGCGGCCGTGGCGATTGTCAATGTCGCTCATGACGAGGACAAGCCTCTGCGACTGCCGCTTGGCAATATCAGCTATGACGGCATTCTCAATAAACTCGAGCAGGTCCGTCAGGAGATCGCGAAGCGAGAAGCGGTCAGCCGCGCCGCGGATCGGGATTGACGTTGTTCGGGTGGCTTCTGCGATGACGCTATTGGTGCGTATCGCGGAAAAGGGAGACGTCCTTTCAGTTTCCGTATCAGAGCTTGGGGCCCGAGCGAGACTGGGAATCCAGTGACAATGTCTCGCAGCGTTCGCCGGCTTCAAAGCGTGCCGTAGCCCGGGCGAGCCCATTAGAGCCGAGCTCACGTCGGCGTCAATGTCCCGGTCGTCTTCAGGAACGCCGATCAGCACCGTCGTTTTGAGGCCGGCGCGCGCGAAGATGTTCGCGACGTCGGTCGCTCCCGTGAAATCGTCGGCCACGCAGCCGACCAGCAACTTTCCGGCGGCCACCACGGATCACCTCATGATGAAGGGGTTGGCGACGTCGTCAGCGGTCGAGATCATCACGCTCTTCGTCTGCATGTAGTTCTGGATCGACGCGATGCCATTCTCGCGACCGATGCCGGAGTGCTTGTAGCCTCCAAGAGGCGACATATAGCTGATGACGCGGTAAGTGTTGACCCAGACCGTGCCAGCCTGGATGGCGGCCGAAACTTTCAGGATACGACGCATGTCCTGGGTCCAGAAGCCCGCGGCCAGCCCGTAATTGGTGTCATTGGCAATATGCACGGCTTCCTCATCGCTGTCGAAGGGGATGACCGCCAGAACCGGGCCGAAGACCTCCTCCTGCGCGATGCGCATGTCGTTTCGGACCCCGGAGAAAATCGTAGGTTCGACGAACCAGCCCCTGGAGAGCTCGGCATTGTCCGGCCGCCCCCCACCGAGAACGCATTCGGCGCCCTCGCCTTTTGCGATGTCGATATAGCCGAGGATCTTCTCGAGTTGCGGCGGCGTCGTCACGGGGCCAACCTGCGTCGACGTCAATAGCGGATCGCCCATTCTCGCCGTTTTTGCGAGGTTGACGATCTTCTCGAGAAACTGGTCGTGGATCTTTCGCTGCACGAGCAACCGTGAGCCCGCGATACATGTCTGACCGGTGGCAGCGAAGATGCCGGAGATCACCCCGTTGACGGCATTGTCGATCTCCGCATCGTCGAAGACGATGTGCGGGCTCTTGCCGCCGAGTTCAAGCGTAACCTTCTTGAAGTTGCGCGCTGCAAGCTCGCCGATCTTGCGCCCGGTGCCTTCACTTCCCGTGAAAGCGATCTTGGCGACGTACTTGTGGGTCGTCAGCGTCTCGCCGACATCCGCGCCGAACCCTGTGACGACGTTGAAGACGCCCGCGGGAAAGCCAGCCTGTTCGACGAGCTTTGCGAACTCAAGGGTCGAAGCAGACGTGAACTCCGAGGGCTTTGCCACGAAGGTGTTCCCTGCGGCGAGTGCCGGTGCCAGCTTGTAGGCGAGCAGCAGGAGAGGGGAGTTCCACGGCGTAATCCCGACGCAGACGCCGAGCGGCTCATTACGAGTGAAGTTGAAGGTGTCCGCCTTATCGATCGGGATGACCGCTCCTTCGATCTTGTCCGCCAGCCCGCCGAAGTAGTAGTACCACTGCGGGATGTACTTGAGCTGAAACAGCATCTCGTTGATGAGCTTGCCGTTGTCCGTAACCTCGATCGTCGCGAGATGCTCCGCTTTCTCGGCGATCAGGTCGCCAAGACGCCGAAGAAGGTGTCCGCGGGCGCTCGCGGTGAGCTTCGGCCACGGACCGCTCGTGAAGGCGCGGTGCGCAGCCTCGACTGCTCGTTCCGCATCTTCCCTGCCGCCCTTCGGAATAGCGGCCCAGGTCTGCCCGTTGAAAGGGTTCTTCGTCTCGAACGTATCTCCATTGGCAGCGTCTTCCCACTTGCCGTCGATGAACATCTTGTATGTCTGCATTGTCTTTCTCTCTTCTAGCATCCGAGTTGTCGGGCGAGGTCTTCGAGATCGTCGGCGACGTAATCCCAGCGCTGCTCGGCTGTGAGGTCGGTCGTCTGACCCTCGCCGTATTCGGTGGGTCGTGCGATGAATGCGGTTTTAAGGCCAAGGCTGCGCGCGGCGGCAAGATCGTAGTTGTGGGCAGCGCACATCATGACGGCCCCGGGCTCCAGATAAAGGAGTTTGCAGACCCCGAGGTAGGTCTCCGGATCGGGCTTGTAGTGCTGGAAAAGCTCGCAGGAGAACACGTTGTCCCACGGCAAGTCGGCAAGCTTTGCCATGTTGACGAGAATCGCGACATTGGCGTTGGACAGCGGGCCGATGATAAACTTCGACTTCAGCCGGTGTAGCCCGCGCGATGCGTCGGGCCAGCCGTCCAGGCGATGCCAGACCTTGTTGACGTGCATCATCCGGTCGTGGTCTAGTTCGGCCAGCCCCATCTCTGCGAACACTGCCTTCAAGGCATCGAGGTGAAGTTCGTCCAGGTTCGTCCACGGCAACTCGCCGCTGCGCACCCGCGCTTTCTGGGGATTGTAACGGTCTCGCCAGCGGTCGACGAGGCCGGGCCAGTCGATCTCCACGCCTTCCGTCGCGCCCCAGCCGGTGAGATCGCGGATGATTGAACCCCGCCAGTCGACGACCGTGCCGAACGTGTCGAAGACAATGGCCTTGACGCTATTGGTCATCTAGCGCCCTCCTTCTTGTGGGACGAAACGCGCTCGAACGTTTCCACTCGCTTTTCGGCCACCCAGTCTCGAACCATCGCATCAAAGCTCAGGAAGTGCGGCGTCTTCAGGTGGAAGTCGAAATCGGCTTTTGAGCCGTAGACTTCATAGAGGTAGGTGCGCTCCGGCCGCTCAGGATCGCGGCAGACATCGAACACTTCGCAGTTTGGTTCGTCGCGCAGCGACGTCGCCGCATTCTCGATTATCGCCGCATGGAAATTATCGGCGAACTGGCTCCGAACGACGAACTCAACGACCACGACGAAGCCTGTGGATGCCGAACTCATGCGACCTCCTCGCGGACGGCACCCAGAGCGCCGATCACGCTGCGCGTCATCTCCGCGCAATTGGCGCTTCCGCCATACTCCATTGGAACCGCGATCTTTGTCGACAAGGTGTGCTCGACCGCCGCCTCGATCAGCCCGGCGGCGTCAGCAAGCCGCTGATCGCCGTGCTTTACCGCTAGCCAGTCGAGCATCATCGCTCCTGACAGGAACATTGCGCCCGGATTGGCGACGCCCTTACCCGCGATATCGGGAGCGGTCCCGTGTGCCGGCTGGAAGAGGCCGTGGGTATCACCGATGTCCGCCGAAGGGGCCATCCCCATGCCGCCGATCAGGCCGGCCGCAAGGTCGGAAAGGATGTCGCCGAACATGTTCTCTGTCACCAGCACGTCGAGCGTCCAGGGCTTCTTCACCATGTTGAGCGCTAGCGCGTCGACGTAGGCATAGTCCCTGTGCAACTCAGGGTGCTTTGCAGCGATCTCATCGAAGACCTTGCGGAAGAAAGCCATCGAACTGAAGACATTCGCCTTGTCGACGCAGGTCACCGTGCCGGGCTTGCCGCGACGTTTGCGCTGGGCGGCGAGCTGGAAAGCGAATTCGGTAACGCGCTCGGTGCCGGCCCGCGTGATCTGCATCGTGTCGTAGGCCTCCTGGTTGTTCAGGACCTCGCCGCGCCCGCGCGCATAAAACAGGCCTTCTGTCTGCTCGCGGACCAGCACGAAGTCGATTCCTTCGGCGCGAGGATCGGACAGCACTTTCGGAAGGCCCGGAAACCACCGGATCGGACGGACACCTGCAAACAGGCCGAACTCCATGCGCAGGTCGAGCTGCGGAATGATTTCCGTCCCGTCCGGGAAGCGGATGTCGGGCCAGCCCATCGCGCCGAAGAGGATTGCGTCGGATGTCCGGCAGGCCTCGAGCGCGGCGGCGGGCAGGGCCTGGCCGGTCTCCGCGTAGTGCTGCGCACCGGCCTGATGCGTCTCAAACACGAGCGGTGGCGCGCCCGCCTGGCCGACGGCGGCGTCGATCAATTCCATGCAGGCAGGCATGACTTCCCTGCCGATCCCGTCGCCGGGAAGGACTGCGATCTTGAGAGTGTTGTTCAACGATGACATTTGAAACCTGTCCTAGAGGTGGTTGAGGCCGAGGCGCTCGAGGAGGTCGAGCAGTTCCTTGCCTGCCCGCTCCCGGTGCGCCTTGTGAATGTTTCGTGCCTTTTCGCGATCGCCTTCGCGGATTGCTTGCACGAGTTCTGCATGTTCGCGGGTTGAGTTGACGGGCTTAGGACGCATCTTCAGCGTCACCATCCTGACGCGATGTGCGCGGTCGATGAAATTGAGGACGACCGACTTGAGCATCTGGTTGCCGCCAAGTTCGAGCAGTTGCTCATGAAATCTCGCGTCCGCCTGCGCCCAGCGCTCCAAGTCATCTTGCGAAAGCGCATGGTCCATATCGGCGGTAGCCTTTTCGAGACCCCGGAGTTGATCCTCGGAAAGCTGGCGGCTGGCGGCCAGCTCTGCAGCCGTACTCTCCAGCGACGTCAGGATTTCGTAAATTTCCTTCATGTCAGAAATAGAAATCGGCAGGACCCGCATTCCATGCCTCGGGATAACCGAAACAAGTCCGTCCTGCTGGAGGCGCATGAGCGCCTCCCTCACGGGCGTCCGACTCATTCCCAACTGGGAGGCGACTTCCTGTTCGGTCGCCTGGTAACCGGGCGCCCACTTGTTATCCAGGATGAGCTGGCGCAACCGAAGGTGCGCTGTCGCGGTCATTGTTTTCGCGAAGGCGTCCTCTTTGATCTCTGAGACCGGTGCTGTCTGTTTCCTGGTCGGCATTTTCTTTCCCTTCAAGCTGGCTGATTTCTCAGGAGCCTACATATTTTCGCCAGCTATGTTCAGGCTGGTATCCGAGAACGCTCTTTGCTTTGTCGATTGACAGCAAGGTTTCGTTGTTCCCGATCTGCTTCTTGAACGGGACCCCCGAATACCACCTCCTGACGAGTTCCTCGTTGGAGGTGGTCATGACCCCATCGTCGTTTGCGATGATGAACACCTCGGCACCTTTGCCGCTCCACTCGAGCGAGCGACGGATCGCCTGTGCCCCGTCGCGGGCGTCGATATAGGTCCAAAGGTTGAAGCGTCTGCTGCCCGGGTTCTGCTCGAAGGCCGGGAAGTCGGCATACTCGCTCTCGTCCATAACGTTGGAGAAGCGTAGGCAAACGATCTTGAGCTCGCTGTCCCAGCGGCAATACTGCTTTGCCATCTCCTCGCCGAGATGCTTCGAGAGGGAATAGGAGGTTTCCGGGCGCGACTGATAATTCTCGTCCGCCGGCAGATAGTCAGGCTTGATCTCGTAAGGAATGCCGAGCAGGGTCTCGCTCGACGCCCACACGATGTTCTTGATGCCGAGCAAGCGGCATGACTCGAAAACATTGAACGTCGAGATGGTGTTGACCCGGAAAACATCCGCAGGAGCAACGCGCCCCGGCATCGGCACAGCGGCCAGATGGACGACGGCTTCAGTGTTGCGATTGTGGTCCCAATCAAAGCCACTGATCGCCTCGATCGTGGCGCGCATATCCTCGAAATCGACCTTGACGAAGGGGCAGAGGTTTTCTGGCGGAGCGATCGTATCCGCGTTGATGACGTCGTGGCCGCTCTCAACCAGATGCTTGATCGTGGCTCTACCCAGTTTGCCGCTGCCGCCTGTGACTAAAACTCTCATATCCTAATACCTCCGTAGAACCTTCCAGGTTAGCGGCTTCGGCCGACCGCCACAGCCAGGATGATGAGCATTCCGCGCGCGATGAGCTGCTGGCTGTAGTCGAGGCCGCCAAGAATAAGACCGTTGTTGATGACACCGATGAGCAGGGCACCGACGATGGAACCGATCACGGTGCCGCGTCCGCCGAATAGGCTGGTACCGCCGAGAACCACGGCTGCAATGACAGACAGCTCATCACCTTCGCCAAGCTGGAAGCGTCCAGACTGCAGGCGTCCAGCATAGAGCATGCCAGCGATCGCAGCGGCCATCCCCGTCAGTAGCAGCACCTGGAACTTGATTTTCCGGACATCGACTCCGCTGTAGCGAGCTGCGACCGAGTTTCCGCCTGCCGACATGACCTTGCGGCCGAACGGTGTCTTTCGGAGCGCGATATGGGCGATCATGCCCAGAACGGCGACCCAGACAACGAGGACAGGAACAGGGCCGATGTTGCCGGAACCAAAGACGAAAATGAACGGGTCGTTGATAATTGGAACAGGCGAAGTGCCGCTTACCCACATTCCGACCCCTCGCGCGATCCCCATCATGCCGAGCGTCACCAAGAACGACGGGATGTTGAGATAGGCAGTCAGGCCGCCGTTTATGGCGCCTACCAGCAGCCCGAGGGTCAAGCCCGCGAGAATGCCGGGGAATAGACCGTACTTGCTCAGCACCAGGCCAGCGACCACCGACGACAATCCGGCAATGGCTCCGACCGAGAGGTCGATCTCGCCCGCCGAGAGTACGAACGACATTGCCATGGAAACGATGGCGACGATCGCAGTCTGCCGCAGGATGTTGAGCAGGTTGTTTGAAGATAGGAATCCGCGATCCTGCAGCAAGATCGCGAAGACGATGAAGATGACGACGAAGCCGATGTAGACGACGTAGTCGCGCCAGTTGCTGTGCCACGGCCGCATGTGGGTTGCATCCGTCTCTGTGTTCAATGTCTTGGCTTCAGTGGACATTTTGGGTTGCCTTCTGAATCGCGACCTGCAGACCGAGTTCGGTGCGGATCAGCGGAGATTGAGTTTCGTCGCCGGCAATCGTGGCCCAGCTTTCGATTTCGTCGCGCTCGATTTCGCGCGCGAGACGTCCGTTGTTCATGACCAGGATGCGGTCGCTCGTTGCCAGAAGCTCGGCTGGTTCCGACGAGATGACGATGACGGACTTTCCGGAGGAGGCGACGCTCCGAATGAGTTCTACGATCTCGGCCTTTGAACCGATGTCTACGCCTGCTGTCGGTTCGTCGAGAATGACAACCGAAGGATCAATCGCTAGCCATTTGGCAATAACGATCTTCTGCTGGTTGCCGCCGGAAAGGTTCCTGACCTTGTTGTCAGCGGACGGCGTCTTGATCCTCAGTTGCTTGATGAGATCGGAGGTCAGTGTTCCCTCGCGTCGACGATCGATGAAGGGACCGCGGACGAGCTGACCGATCTGCGGCAGTCCAAGATTGTCGCCGACGCTGTGCTCGACAACCAGACCTTCCTCGTGGCGGCTCTCCGGAACAAGGACGATGCCTGCCTTGATCGCATCCGAAGGTGACTTGAACTCAACGGCAGTGTCGCCGAGTTCTACGGTTCCCGCAGTTTTCTTATCGACGCCGAAAAGAAGGCGGGCAAGCTCGCTCCGGCCAGCGCCCATGAGGCCTGCTATTCCCACAATCTCGCCCTTGTGGACGTCGAAGCTGACATCGCTGGGTTTTCCCGAAGGGCCCGAAAGGCCACGTACGCTCAGCGCGGGTTTGCCGCTGCGATCAATGGCGCGCGCCTGGTATTGGAAGCCGGTGACACGCTTGCCGACCATGTGCTGCACGATCGAGTCGAGCGTGAATTCGGATGTCTTCCCGGAGGTCACGTTCTGACCGTCGCGGAGAATTGTAATCTCGTCGGCGATCGTCATGATCTCGGTCATGCGATGGGAAACGTAGATCACGGCTGTTCCCGCCGCAGTGAGCTTCTTCAACATGCCGAACAGAGTGTCGGCTTCCTGTGCGCTCAGCGACGAGGTTGGTTCGTCAAGGATAAGGATCCTGGCGTCTTGGTGGATGGCCTTGGCGATCTCGGTCAGCTGGGCCTGGCCGGGGCTGAGTTCAAAAACAGGCGTCCTCGGATCAACCCTGAGGTTGAGCTGGCCGATGATCTCGGCTGCCTGTGCGATTTCCCTGCGTTCGTCGACCAAGATCGACAGGCGGCGGGGCTCCCGGTTCAGGAAAATGTTCTGGGCGACCGAGAGGGTGGGGATCAGGCTGAGGTCCTGGAAGATCATCTCAATGCCGAGCCTGCGGGAATTCTCCGGAGAGCTGGACGACATGTGCTCGCCAAAAACCTCGATGGATCCCTCCGTGGGTGTGACCACGCCCTGCAGGATCTTCAACAGCGTAGACTTGCCGGCGCCATTTTCGCCGACCAGCGCATGGATTGTCCCGGGTTGGATCGTCAGGCTGACACCGCGCAATGCGTGCACGCCGCCAAACGATTTCCTCACGTTGCTCATCCTGACGGCGGCGAGGGTTTCGGTGACTGCTTGAGTGTTCATGGTCGTTGTCCGCCGCTGGGGCACGGGGAGCGGTCGGAGCCGCTCCCGCGCACCGTTAGTTCATTGCGTCGGTGAGAATCTTCGGTGCCTGGTCGCCGTTCGACTGCGGCCACGCCTCGATCAGGTTATCGCGGGTCACCGCAAGGGCCGGGAGCACGACGTAGGGAGGTGCGTCCTTTCCGAGAAGGGCGTATCCGGCAAGGATGCCCTCGGCATAACCGGCGCCGTACGGACGCTGGGATCCGGTTCCCTTGACGTAACCCTTCTTAGCCATGTCGATCGAGATGTTGACGCCAAGGTCGCAAGTGGTGATGACGAGGCTCTTGGACGCGCCCGCTGCGCGCGCCGCTGACAGGACGCCTTCTGTTGGCACGTCCCACACGGCCCAGATGCCATTGAGGTTGGGGTGGGCCGTCAGCATTGCGGAGGCGACGCGCTCGGATTCGCTTGAGAAATCAGGGCCTCCGACACCGGTCTCCTGGACGACCTTAATATCCGGATAATCCTTGATCGCTTCCTCGAAGCCGACCACGCGTTCTTTGGTGGCAAAAAGGTCGGACGCATGCGGGATGAGACCAATTTCGCCCTTGCCGTCGAGCGCCTTGGCCATGAGCAGTGCGGCGACCTTTCCCATCCCGCGGTTGTCGGAAGAGACGAGGCTCACATAGTCTTTGCCAGCCTTCATCCCGGCGCCGGTCTGGTCAAGGAAGATGATCTTAATGCCAGCGGCAGCAGCTTTCTTGTATGCTGCGGCCGTGGCTGACTGCTCGGCGGGAACGGTAATCATGACGTCAGGTTTGAGCGCCATGACGCTTTCGATGTCTGAAACTTGCTGCTCCGCGCGATATCCAGCATCAGTCGTCGCAACGATTTCGACGCCGAGCTCTTCCAGGGCCTTCTTTTGCCCGGCCATCTGGGCCTTGGCCCAGTCAGACGCCGTGTAGTGCATCACAATGGCCGCTTTGGCATGCTTCGCCTTGATCTTTTCGATCTCTTCGGCGGATAGCTTCAGGTCGCTCGCGAGGGTCGCTTTTTCGCCGTTGGGCCCGCTTGCCGGGTGACTTTCAATATCCTTGATCTGTTTATCGATATCGACCGCGAAGGCGCTCGGCGCATAGGCAGCGCTACCGCCGAGGGCAGTGGCAAGGGCGATCATCTGTAAGGACTTGCGCATCGTCAAAGGCATTTCGGTTCCTCCCTTTAAGGCCTATTGAGTTCAATAACGTATACGTTAATGCATTTGTAAAAGCTGTCAACTGAAGAAATGTCGGGAAACATCGGCGAGCCGCATCGAGCATTCCGCATTTGGAATGGTTTCAACCACCCGTGAGTGCCCAACGCGGTAGTCATCACGGTGGTCGTCTTGTCCGTTTGCCACCAAACGGATCGAGGCAGACCGCCCCCGTGAAAGCGACCCGGGACGATCCTTCCGGCTCCCGATGGACGCGGTAGCCAAATAAAAGCTATTGCGCAAATACAGAGGTATAAGGTATGAGGTATGATGTCGATGGGCAGACTCTTCGCAGTCGCAGCGGAATGTGATATTGTTATGTTTATCGTGTGTATTGCGTTATTTTGTGTTCTGATATTGTGATGTCCAGAAAAATGCGCCACATTGGTCGCGGTTTATGGGGAGGAAGAATTGACAGCAGCAGTTTCGATCCGCGATCTCGCGAACGCTATCCGTGTCCTGTCGATCGACGCGGTTGAGGCCGCAAAGTCCGGGCACCCCGGAATGCCCATGGGCATGGCTGATGCGGCGGCGGTGCTGTTCGGCCGGCACCTCAAGTTCGATTCAAGCGAACCTGGCTGGCCGGACCGCGATCGTTTCGTCCTGTCGAACGGCCATGGCTCGATGCTGCTCTACAGCCTTCTGCACCTCACCGGGTACAAAGACATGACCATTGAGCAGGTTCGCAACTTCCGCCAATGGGGCTCCAAAACGCCAGGTCATCCCGAATATGGGCACACCGCTGGCGTCGAGACGACCACCGGGCCGCTCGGACAGGGGATCGCGTCGGCTGTCGGAATGGCTATTGCGGAGCGGCGCCTATCAACCGAATTTGGCGCAGCGCTTGTCGATCACCGGACGTACGTTTTCTGTGGAGATGGGTGTCTCATGGAAGGTGTTGGTCAGGAAGCTGCTTCGCTGGCCGGCCACCTGCAGCTCGGCAAGTTGATCGTCCTTTACGACGACAACTCCATCACCATCGACGGCTCGACCGCAATCGCGTTTTCAGAAGATGTGCTCGCGAGGTTCGACGCGTACGGATGGCACACGCAGCGCGTTGACGGTCATGATCCGGATGCGATCGACGCGGCGATCTCGCAGGCGAAGGCGGAAGCATCCAGACCATCCCTCATAGCCCTGAAAACCATCATTGGATACGGCTCTCCGTCAAGGGCAGGAACAAGCTCCGTACATGGTGCACCGCTCGGCGCCAGCGAAGCCGCCGCGACGAAGGCAGTCTATGGCTGGACGGCGGACACTTTCGAGATTCCTGCTCCAATCCTCAAAACTTGGCGCGAAGTCGGCGCGAAGGGCGCCAAGGCGCGCAAGGACTGGCAAGCGCGGCTCGAAGCAGCGGGCGCAGATGTCAGAAGTGAGTTTGAACGCCGCACCGCCGGCTCATTGCCAGCGCGATATGAGGAAGCGGTCAACGCCGCCAAGGCAAAGCTGCTCGACAAGCCGCAATCAGTGGCAACGCGTAAGGCAAGCCAGATCGCACTGGAAGCGCTGACGGAGCTGCTTCCGGAAATGATCGGCGGGTCCGCTGACCTCACCCACTCAAACTTGACCCGGGTTCCGGCCGTCGACAGCGATTTCACCGCCGCTGCAAGCGGGCGGTATGTCAGCTATGGCGTTAGAGAGTTTGCCATGGCCGCCGCGATGAACGGTATGGCGGCTCACGGCGGCGTCATACCCTATGGTGGCACGTTCCTCGTCTTCTCGGATTATTGCCGCAATGCCATTCGTGTGGCGGCTCTGATGGGCGTCCGCTCTATCTTCGTGATGACGCATGACTCGATCGGTCTTGGCGAAGACGGTCCGACGCACCAGCCGGTCGAGCATCTTGCCAGCCTCAGGGCAATGCCGAACTTGCATGTATTCCGGCCCGCCGACACCATCGAGACGCTGGAATGCTGGGATCTTGCAATAACCAGCAAGAACACGCCGTCGGTTTTGGCGCTCTCGCGGCAGAATGTCCCGCAACTGCGCGCCCAGCGTGACGGCATCAATCGCTGCGCACGGGGAGCCTATGTGCTGCGGGAAGCGAGCAGCGAACGTGCCGTCACAATCATCGCCACTGGAACGGAAGTCGCGCTTGCGATCCAGGCTGCCGACGAGCTTGAGGCGAGAAACGTTCCCGCCGCTGTCGTCTCGATGCCGAGCTGGGATCTCTTCGAAAAGCAGCCCAAGGATTACCGCAGCTCGGTCCTCGGCAACGCGCCGCGCATTGCCGTGGAAGCGCTCTCGAAGTTCGGCTGGACTAGGTATGTCGACAGCGAAGACGACGTGATCGGGATGTCCGGCTTCGGAGCGTCTGCGCCGGCCGAGACGCTGTACGAGCAATTTGGGATCACGCGTGACGCAATCGTCACGCGCGCCCTAGCAAGGATAAGGGGCAAGCAATGAGCGCGCCGGCGACACCCGGAAATGACGAAGCGGGCGTCCAGTATGGTTCTGTCGATGAGTACCTCTCGACCTGGGCTGGTGAAGATTTGTCCCGTCAGGGGGTGGCGGCTCTAATCAACGGTGTGTTGGATGCCGCCTGTCTTTTATCCGCACGCATCGCAGCCGGTTCCCTGGAGGGCGATCTGGCCCACCTTGTCGGATCAAATACCGACGGTGATGCGCAAAAGGCAATCGACATCGCGTCGCACGAGTTGTTCATCGAAATACTCGCACGCGCAGGCGCTGCCAGGGTCCTGTCCGAGGAGGCCGACGCGCCAGTTATGCTCAATGGCCAGCATTTTGCGGTCGCAATCGACCCGATCGACGGTTCAGGCAATGTCGGGCTGGGCACGCCCGTCGGCACGATCTTCTCGATCATGCCTTTCTGCGAAGCTGAAGATCCCTTTTTAACCCCTGGAAAGCGCCAGGCCGCGGCCGGTTATGTCTCATTCGGCAACACCGTCGATTTGGGCTTTTCGGTCGGTGAGGGTGTGCTGCTGGCGACGATGCATCCCCAAACCGGCGAGTTCCTGATCGTCAAAAGGCAGGTTCTGATACCTTGCGACACGTCCGAGCTTGCATATAACGCTTCCAACCACCGTCACCTTCACCCTGCCATGAGCCTGTATCTTCAGGATTGTCTGACCGGCAAGGAGGGAACGCGCGGCCGTGATTTCAACATGCGTTGGCTCGGATCGGCAGTCGGAGAGCTCCACCGGATCCTGATCAGGGGCGGTGTGTTCTTCTACGCCGGCGACAAGCGACCCGGCTTTGAAAATGGGCGCCTTCGACTGGTGTATGAAGCGAATCCGATCGCGTTCCTGATGGAGCAGGCCGGGGGGCGGGCCACCGACGGCACGACCGCCATCCTGGACAAGATCCCGACCTCTCACCATTGCCGCACGCCGCTGGTTTTCGGTTCGGCGACGGAGGTCGACGTGATCGCAAGCTATCTCAATTCCAATCCAACCAGCGAGTAACATGTCATGGCCAGGATTACTCTCCGCCAGCTGCTGGATGATGCCGCCGAACACGGCTACGGCGTCCCGGCGTTCAACATTAACAACATGGAACAGGCGCTTGCCATCATGGAAGCGGCCGACGGAACGGATTCGCCTGTCATCCTCCAGGCGAGCCGTGGGGCGCGAGCCTATGTCAACGACATCATGCTCAAGCACATGATGGAGGCGGTGACGGAAATCTATCCGCATATCCCCGTTTGCGTCCATCTTGACCACGGAAACGAACCGAGCACCTGCGTCACCGCGATCCAGCATGGTTTTACGTCCGTAATGATGGACGGATCGATCCTTGCTGACGGGAAAACCGCGGCGGATTGGGACTACAACGTCAAGGTCACGAGAAGCGTCAGCGACACGGCCCATTGGGCAGGGGTTTCGGTGGAAGGGGAGCTTGGCGTTCTGGGCTCGCTTGAGACCGGTGCGGGCGAGGCGGAAGACGGTCACGGCGTCGAAGGCAAGCTCGATCCGCATCAGCTTCTGACCGATCCGGAGGAGGCGGCGAAATTTGTCGCGGAGACCAAGGTGGATGCGCTTGCCGTCGCAATGGGCACCAGCCATGGCGCCTACAAGTTCTCACGCCGGCCGGACGGTGACGTGCTGGCAATGGATGTTATCGAGGCGATCCACCGGAAACTTCCGAATACCCATCTCGTCATGCACGGTTCGTCAAGCGTGCCGGAGGAGTTGCAGGAAATCTTCAATCGCTTCGGCGGGCGGATGAAGCCCACCTGGGGCGTGCCGCTCGAGGAAATCCTGCGCGGCATTCGGCATGGTGTGCGAAAGGTCAACATCGACACGGATTGCCGCATGGCAATGACCGGGCAGGTGCGCCGAGTGCTGTCCGAAGATCCGACAGAATTCGACCCTCGCAAATATTTGAAGCCCGCAATGACGGCGCTTTCGAAGCTTTGTCGCGAAAGATTCGAAGCTTTCGGAACGGCAGGGCGCGCAAGCTCTATCAACGTCGTGCCACTCGCGGAAATGGCGAAGCGGTATCGAGCCGGCTCGCTCTAGGTAGGTCACAGCAGTTCGAACGCAAACGTGGTGAAGCGGGACATGACCGAGAAGAAAACCCTCTGGATTGGCACCAGCTGGAAGATGAACAAGACGCTTGCCGATGCCGCGCAATTTGCGCACGGTCTCAGGGCCGCAGACATCACGTCCCATCCGCGCATCCAGCGCTTTGTCATCCCTCCTTTCACTGTTGTCCGGGAAGTGAAGACCACATTGGCGGGCACGTCGGTAAAGGTCGGCGCGCAGAACATGCACTGGGACGAGGAGGGCGCCTGGACGGGCGAGATTTCGGCCTTGATGCTTACAGACTGCAACCTCGACATCGTCGAGCTTGGTCACTCCGAGAGGCGTGAACATTTCGGTGAGACGGACGTGACGGTAGGACTGAAAGTCGAGGCGGCGGTTCGCCACGGCTTGATCCCGCTCATCTGCATAGGGGAGACACTTTCCGAACGCGAGGCCGGGCGAGCCCGCGACGTCCTCGAGCGCCAGGTTCGTGGCGCGTTGGGAAGCCTTTCTACCGACCAGAAGCACAAACCGATACTGCTTGCCTACGAGCCTGTTTGGGCCATTGGCGTCGATGGGATCCCCGCGACAGCGGACTACGCCGACGCCCGCCAGGCCGAGATCATCGCGTTCGCGGAAGCCGTGCTCGGCCGGCGCATTCCCTGCCTCTACGGCGGTTCGGTCAACGCAGACAACTGCGAAGAGCTCATATCCTGCCCTCATGTCGATGGGCTGTTCATCGGCCGCTCGGCCTGGAAGATCGAGGGCTACCTCGACATCCTCGAAAAGTGCGCGGCCAAAATCTGAGGAGTGATGAAGATGAAAATTGCAGTAGCAGGCGACAGCGCGGGCGAGGGCCTCGCCAAGGTCCTCGCCGATTATCTCAAGGACCGTTTTGAGGTGTTCGAGGTCTCCCGGACGGACGCCGGTCTCGACGATTTCTATGCGAACCTCTCCGACAGGGTCGCCAACGGCGTGCTCGACGGCACCTATGACAAGGCCATCCTGGTGTGCGGCACCGGGATCGGCGTCTGCATTTCGGCAAACAAGGTGCCGGGTATTAGGGCAGCCCTCACACACGATACTTATTCCGCCGAGCGGGCGGCGTTGTCGAACAACGCCCAGATCATTACCATGGGCGCCCGCGTCATTGGATCGGAACTTGCGAAGACGATCGTCGACTCATTCCTCGCCCAGAGGTTCGACGAGAACGGTCGCTCGGCCAGCAATGTTGCCGCCATCGACGAGGTCGATACGAAATACCACGCCCGCTAGTTGGAAGGCTGGGCATGCATTGCTCGCGGTCGATGCGCCAGGCGCAATCAGCCTGGCGCATTATCGTTTTCTGGCAATTTTCAGAACCCGGCGAATAGGCCGGGCGGCATACGGTATCCGGGCTTCGCGTCCGCCTTCAGATGCCGCCGGTGATGATCGCAGTGCGACCTGCGGGAAATGTAAGATGCGCCACGCCTTGACGTGATGCCCTGGCTGTCATTTCAGCAGGGATGTGCGGAAGTGTTCCATGTTTTCCTCGACGCTCTCGCGGCTGAGGTCACCGGTCTTTCTGTCCCGGATCATCTGAAACATGTGTTCGTGGAGATCGACTGCGCGCCATTTGCCACTGACCTCTAGCGATTTTTGCACCCAAGGCGCGACCATCGTCAGCACGAAGTCGGCGATCACGACGATCAACGGGTTTCCGGCGGCTTTGTATATTGCTCGGTGGAAATCGAGATCGGCCTTGAGGAGATCTTCGATCGCGGAGTTCGCATCCTCCGACAGCCTTTTTAGTCGGTCGATGCACTCTCTCATCGTGGCGAGGTCTTCGTCCGTACGCCGCAGCGACGCGAGTTCTGAACAGTTGCGGTCGAAAATGTATCGCAGTTCCATCAGCATCTCAGGCGTCGAGCTCTGAAGATAGAGCTGAAACATCGCGAGCGGCATCGCCGGAAGGCCTTCGTCCTTACGGATGTAATTTCCAAAGCCATGACGCGTCTCGACAAGACCCGAGACCGCGAGCGTTTTGATCGCCTCTCTGATTGGAGTGCGACTGATCCCGAGAAGCTGGGCCAGCTCTTTTTCATTGGGAAGTTTGTCACCAGGCCCGAGGTTGCCTTTGGCAATTTCGCCCGTAATGTAGTCGAGCGCTATGTCCAGCCGGCTTGGGATTTTCTTTGGGTCAACAGACAGCATTCCTGGTCACGCTCCAATCAGAAATCGAAAAGGTACGAGGTCATACCGCGTTTTCCCGCTTGCGACAAATGCCGAACGTCGAACTGGCCACCTCTCCAGGTTATTCGCTGATTTGTCCCAGCCGCTTCGAGGCTTTTGGATCGAATGGGAACATGAGGCCAGCGGCCAGGAAGCCGCCGTCGACGTTCAGGGTGTGCCCCGTAATATAGGCAGCATCGTCGCTCGCCAGGAACACCGCGGCATCAGCGATTTCCGATGGTTCGCCATAACGGCGTTGCGGAACGAGCCGATGATAGGCGTCACGCGTTTCGACCGTGTGCATGACTTTCGAGACCTCGGTCAATATCGGGCCCGGTGCGATGTTATTCACATTGATTCCCGATTCCGCGAGTTCGACCGCCATAACCTTCGTGAGGAGTTCGACGCCGGCCTTTGAGGCTCCATAGGCCGAACGCCCGACACCTCCCTTCTGACCGGACAGCGAAGCGATATTGATGATCCGCCCATAGCCTTTGGCGGCCATGATCCGAGCAAAGGCTTGCGCCACGAGGAATGTTCCGGTCAGATTGATCCGGACGACGCGTTCGAATTCCTCCCGTGAGCTTTCGAGAAACAGAGTGGTTGCGCCCACGCCCGCGTTGTTCACGAGTATGTCGACCGTGCCGAATCGGCCAATCGTTTCCTTAACGATCGTCTCAACGTCTTCGTTGACGGAAATATCGGCGCGGACGGCCAAAGCCCGCTCCCCAAGCCGCTCGGCGGCTTCGTTCGCCACTTCCAGATCGCGGTCGACGATAACGACATTCGCGCCTTCGCGAACATAGGCTTCAGCGATTGCCAGTCCGATGCCCCGGCCAGCGCCCGTCACCACGGCAGTGCGTCCAGAAAGTCTCATCTCGTCGTCCTCCAATTTTCTCGATATGAGGTATAAGGTATAAGGTATGACCTTGACAGAGTTATGAGCTGCTTCTATGAGTATTGTCAAGAGTGAAGCCCGGCTGATGTATGGAGGAAGATATCCTCGGCCGGGATATTGGGAGGATCCGATGACATCAGCTGGCAAGCTCAAGGCCGTGTTTTACGGCGACGACTTCACGGGTTCTTCCGAAAACCTGGCGCAGTTCCATCGCAGTGGTGTGAAGGGAAAACTCTATCTCGCACGCCCTTCAGCACAGACGGCGTCAACAGATGCTCTGTCTTATGATGTGCTTGGCTTCGCCGGTACCGCAAGGGCGTTGTCCGGCGTCGAGCTCGACGAGGAGCTTGACAGCGCGTTTTCGATCATGCGCACCCTCAACAGTCCGCTTATCCAATACAAGATCTGTTCGACGTTCGACTCGTCGCCCACCGTTGGAAGCTATGGTGCTGTTCTGGCGCGCGCTGCGGCTCACTTCGGCAAGAGGGACGTTCCAGTCCTCGCCGCGACCCCGGACTTCGGGCGCTACACCTGTTTCGGAAATCATTTCGCGCGCTTTGCCGACAGGATTGAGCGGCTCGACCGGCACCCGAGCATGTCGCGCCACCCCAGGACGCCGATGCACGAGGCGGATCTGCGCATGCATCTGGCTGGGCAGACAGATAAGGAATTCGTCAACGTCACGCTTCCCGCAATCCGGAACCGCTCGGCAATGGAGGAGCGTGTCTTCAAGGCCTTCCAAGAGGGGGCAGGGGTCATTTTCGATGGGCTCGAAAATGCGGATCTTGCGGCTGTCGCCGATCTGCTCTGGGCGCGGTATCCGACACGTCCGATGTTCGCGCTAGCAGCTCAAGGCTTGGCGCAACAACTCGGCGCTCTTTGGGCCCGCTTGGGCCTGCTATCGTCGGCGGAGCCCGTCAAGACGGAGATTGCCGGCGTCGAAAATCTACTCGTCTTATCAGGTAGTTGCGCCCTGCAAACCGGGCGCCAGATTGCGGTGGCCGAAGCTTCCGGGTGGAACCTTGTCCACTTGGATGTCTCGACAGTCCGGTCCGATGATGATGCTGAGGCAGTTGCGCGGGAGGCTGCTTTGAAGGCGATCGAGAGCCTTGTGCGCGGTCGATCTACAATCATCTACACGGCTCGCGGGGAAACCGGCCGTCTGGCCGGCGGCGATGTTCCCGCGGAACGCTTGGGCGCCATCTACTGTGACGTTGCGCGTGCCGTGCGCCGCGCGGTTTCCTTGCCGCGGATCGTGTTTTCGGGCGGTGACAGTTCGAGCTATGCGGTGCGGACAATCGGCGCCGAAGCGCTCGAGATCGCCGTTTTTGACGAAGTTCAAAATTGCCATGTCTGCCGCCTGGATGCGCCGGGCGACGCCGAAGTCGATGGCCTCGAAGTCATGCTGAAGGGCGGGCAGATTGGTGCCGATGACTTCTTCCTGCGGGCAAAGGCGGGCACCTCGGGTTATCTGGCGGCGTAAGGAGCGAAAGATGCAAAAGAAAATCATCCTCGAAGCCAGGGTCAACGAGTACGCGCCGCGCACATCCAACCCTAATATCCCATACACCGCCGACGAGATCGTTGAGGCCGCCGTTGCAGCCCGCAAGGCGGGAGCGGCGATTCTCCACTATCATGCCAGGACAGCCGACGGCGGTGCGACAAACACCGTTGAGGCAAACGCCGAAATCATCCGCGAAGTCAGGCAGGCGACCGATCTACTCATCCTTCCCACGCTCGGCTTTATCTCGAATGATGCCGACGCCATGAAGCGCATCGACACGGTCGCAACCCTGGCATTGGACCCTGCTACGAAGCCCGATATTGCGCCCATCGATACCGGTTCGGCCAATCTCGAGCTTTGGGATGCCGAGACGCGCAGGTTCGAAAATCCAGAACGTTTGTATCTCAACACGACCGAAAGTCTCGCGCACTACGCGCGTACCTTGGCCGAAAAGGGCGTAAAGCCGAAGCTGGTTTCCTGGTCTGTCGGGTTCACGCGCCGCGCGATCGCTCTGATGGACGCGGGCCTTGTGAGGGGGCCCGCCTACTTTCTCCTGCACCTAACGGGAGGGCGATACATTACCGGGCATCCGCCGACCGAGGCGGGTCTCATGGCGCATCTTGCATTTCTGCCCGACGACCGGCCGATCGAATGGACGGTCAATTGCCTTGGGGGCAATCTGTTGAACATTGCTCCTGCGATCTGCCGTCTGGGCGGCCACATGGCTATTGGAATAGGCGACTATCCCTATCGCGAGTTCGGCACACCCACGAACGCGGAAGTCATATCGCGCGCTGTTGAGATTGCCCAAAAGGTCGGACGTGAGCCCGCTACACCCCAGGAGGCACGCGCGATCCTCGAACTGGACGCCGCGTAGATCCAATAAGGCATGCGATCCGCACACACGAGGCATAGATTTGGATTTTTACGAGGTATGACGTCATATCATGGTCAACGCAACTGAGAAGATAACAGTTCAGGGAACCGCGCAGTCGTCTTCGGCACGCGTGCTTCTGCGGGCCGAGGGCGTGGAAAAGTCGTTCAACGGCGTCCCAGCGCTCGTTGATGGCCGACTAACTCTAAAGGCCGGGACCGTCCATGCCTTGTGCGGCGGTAACGGCGCCGGCAAGTCGACATTCCTCAACATCACGATGGGACTGCTCCGCCGCGATGGAGGGATAGTGGAGATCGATGGCGAGCAGGTCGACTTCAAAAGCGCCGCTGACGCCTTGCGTCACGGCATCGCGATCATCACGCAGGAGCTTTCCCCCGTCCCCGAGATGACCGTCGCCGAGAACCTTTACCTTGGCCGCGAGCCGAAGCGACTTGGCGTGCTCGTCGATTTTAGCCAGATGCGCAGGGACGCCCAGGCATTCCTCGATGAACTCGGCTTTGAAGTCGACGCTGCCAAGAAGATGGGGGAGCTGAGCCTCGCCCAGATTCAGCTCGTCGAAATTGCGAAGGCTCTCAGCTATCGGGCACATATCGTCATCATGGACGAGCCGACATCTGCTATCGGCGAACACGAAGTCCATGTCTTGTTCAACGCGCTCCGCAAGATCACCGCGCGCGGTTCCGCAATTATCTACGTGTCTCACAAACTCACCGAAATCTTCGAGATCGCGGATGAGTACACAGTCTTCCGCGACGGCCGTTTCATCGAGACTGGAAACATCAAAGACATCGACCGCCGTCATCTTGTGACACAGATCGTCGGCCGTGAAGTCAAGCTGGTCGAGAAGGGCAAGCCTCTCGAAGACGCGCCAATCCTGCTTTCGGTCTCGAACTTGGCGCGCGGGCCTCATTTCCGAGACATCTCGCTAGACGTGGCGTCCGGCGAAGTGGTCGGAATCTACGGGCTGCTTGGGTCCGGACGAACCGAGTTCCTCGAGACAATATTCGGGCTGCACTCACCAACGGGAGGCGAAGTTGTCTTCAACGGCGGTAAGGTCAAGCCAGGCAGTCCTAAGGACGCAATTCAACGTGGAATGGCGATGGTGACCGAGGATCGCAAGGACAGTGGTCTCGTGCTCTCGGCATCGATCGCCCACAACATCACGCTTTCATCGCTGGCCTTGATGGCCATCAGCGGTTTCATCCGCGGGGACAAAGAGCGCAGCGCAGTTCAAGACATGATCGTCTCACAGAGGATCAAGTCGGCGTCGCCAGATGTTGCCGTCGAAACTCTGTCAGGGGGCAACCAACAAAAAGTCGTGCTGGCCCGGTGCCTTCTGACAAATCCAAAGCTTCTCATTTGCGACGAACCGACGCGTGGCATCGACGAAGGTTCCAAGCAGGAGATCTACGCGTTCCTGCGAGACTTCGCGGCAAAGGGCAACGGCGTCCTCGTGGTCTCCTCGGAGGCACCGGAGATCATGCAGCTCAGCGACAGGATCGCGATTTTCAAACAGGGGCAGCTCCTCAGCATCATCGACGGTGCCGAAGCAACGCAACAGACGCTTATGGACATGGCGAGCTGATGAGCGGTCATAGCCCCATTCACGGGAGGACTTGAGTAATGAATACCATCGCTGCGGCGAAGCCCGGAAACTTCCGCGCCGGGGAAATGATCAGGCAGTTCAGCATCGTTCTCGTGTTTTTCCTGATCGTCGCGTTCTTCGCGTTCGCGAACCAGTACTTCATGACATGGTTGAATTGGCTGAATCTCGTTCGCCAGTCGTCGATCAACGGCATTCTGGCGATCGGAGTGACCTTCGTCATCCTTACTAAGGGCATCGACCTATCGGTCGGCTCCGTAATGGCGCTCGCGGGCATGATCGCCGCCAGCCTCGTAACGGAGACCAACGAGCAGTTCGTGCTTTTCGGTATCTTTGCGGGCCTCGCGGCGGGAGCCGGCCTCGGCTTGGTGAACGGCGTGCTTGTTGCCGCGGTCAAGGTCCCGCCGTTCGTAGTGACGCTTGGCATGTTGAGCGTGGCCCGCGGTCTCACCTTGATCTTTTCGGAAGGACGCCCCATCCCGAATCTGTCGGATCCCTTCAAGTGGATCGGCTCCGGGCAGATCATGTATATCCCGGTACCGATCGTCATCCTGTTCGTCGTCTTCCTGATTGGATGGACCGTTTTAAACTATACGACTTTCGGCCGTTATGTGTACGCAGTTGGCGGCAACGAGAAGGCGGCTCGCACGAGCGGCATTTCCACCAAGGTGATCGTCGGTGCGACCTATGTGATCTCGGGCCTCCTGGCTGGTCTTGCGGGGCTTGTCCTGACGGCTCGCACCACCGCTGCGCTGCCGCAAGCGGGCATCGGTTATGAGCTTGACGCGATCGCCGCCGTCGTGATCGGCGGGACGAGCCTTGCGGGCGGCCGCGGATCGCTGCTCGGCACACTGATCGGCGCGCTCATCATCGGCACGATCAACAACGGCATGGACCTCATGGGCGTGTCTTCATACTACCAGCAGGTCCTCAAGGGCACGATCATCGTGGTCGCGGTCATCGCCGACCAAATCCGCAAATAAGACCAATCCCGAAATTGCCGCCGGGGAAGGCCGGCGACAATGTCCGGCCCAGCGTGTCGCGTCCGGACGTATCTTAAACCAGAGGAGAATATGAAATGCAGATGTCTAGGAGGAACCTGCTCAATGCGGGTGTGGGTATGGCAATCGCCGTAGCGACGTTGGCTGGCGGGAACTTCGCCTTCGCGCAGGACAAAATTCGGATCGCGGCTCTCTCGTTCGGTGAGTCCGGCGAGTACATGAAGGCTTGGTCGACGGAAATCCAGAACCATCCCGCCGTCAAATCGGGCGAGGTCGAGATCACCGTTTTCGACGGCAAGTATGATCCACTGACACAGGCGAACCAGATCGACACAGCGATCACCCAACAATTCAACGCGATCATCATGTCACCCTTCGACCTCGAGGCCTCGGCGCCGCCGATCGAAAAGGCCGCCGAAGCGAAAATCCCGCTTATCGTGTCGGCGCTCAAGACCAAGTCGACGAAATACACCGCGTCCATCATCGTTAACGATACCGAAGGCGGCCGGATCATCGCTGAGGAACTCGCCAAGCGCCTTCCGAACGGCGGCAACGTCGTCCTCATGGAGGGTCCGATCGGCCAGTCGGCCCAGATCGAGCGCCGCGCAGGCATAGACGCTGGTCTCGCCAAGTTCCCGAACCTCAAGCTCATCGAAGACAAGACAGGCAACTGGAGCCGCGCCGAGGGTCAGGCGCTCATGGAGAACTGGTTGCTCGCACACCCGGGTGAGATCAACGGCGTCCTTGCGGAAAACGACGAGATGGCGCTTGGCGCGATCGAAGCCATGAAGAGCGCCGGCATCGATCTCAAGACCGTTCCCGTTCTTGCGATCGACGGCATTCCGGACGCAAAGCGCGCCGTGAAGAAGGGCGAGATGGCGGTCAGCCTCTACAAGTACGCCCGCGCCGAAGGCCAGGGCGCGGTCGACCTCGCACTGCGGGCGATCAAGGGCGAGAGCTACAAGCCGCAGTCCGAAATCTGGGGCTCGCTGATGGAATGGAAGGGCGGCACCGAGAAGGACTACGTCGTGCCGTGGCTCGTGCTCGATTCCACCAATGTCGAGAAGTACATGTAATCGGACAACGGCGGACGGCCCGTACGGCCGTCCGCCTTACACCAGGGAAATAGGATCGACCATCATGTTGAAGAGAAAAGTTGGAAAGACCGATGTGACGCTGACCTCGCTAGGGCTGGGTACCTCGCCGCTCGGTGGGTGCAATGTCGATGTGAGCTTCCAGACTTTCGAAGCGGTCGTCCTCAAGGCATACGACTTGGGTGTCCGCTATTTCGACACCGCGCCCCTTTACGGCCTTGGAAAGTCCGAGCATTCCCTCGGCCATGTCCTTCGCAACAACGATCTCATCGGCAAGGTCGTGGTCAGCACCAAGGCGGGGCGGATACTCAAGCCGGAAAGCCGCGCAAAGCGCGCCGAGAGCCTTTACGGCATCGACTGGGTGAAGGCGCTGCCATTCGTCGATGACTACGACTATTCCTATGACGGCATCATGCGCGCTTTCGAAGATAGCCAGCAGCGCCTGGGTATGGACCACATTGACATCCTCTATCTCCACGACGTGAGCGGCGAATGGCACCGCGAGGCGTATAGCACCCACCTTTCGGCGCTGAGATCGAGCGGTTACAAGGCGTGTGACGAGCTGCGCAGCACAGGCTCCGTGAAGGCCATCGGCCTCGGCGTCAATGAAACCGCGTCGGTCCTGCAGGTGGCAGAGGAATTTGATCTCGACTGCTCCATGGTCGCCGGGCGCTACACCCTGCTCAACCACGGCGCTCTCGACCATTTCTATCCAGAAATGCAGCGTCGCGGCATCGGTATCATTGCGGCTGGCATCTACAACTCCGGCATCCTCGCCGAGGGTAGCAAGTCGATGACAACCACCCGCACCTACGATTGCCAGCCCGCGCCTGAAGCGATCGTCCGCAAGGTCGAGGCGCTCGAAGCCGTCTGCGAGCGCCATGGCGTCTCGCTTGCGACTGCAGCGACACAATTTGTCTACGCACATCCTGCAGTGACCGCGGTGGTACAGGGAGCGCTGGCGCCCGAACACGTCGTCGCAAACGTCGCCGCGATCTCGACGCCGGTTCCGGCTGCGTTCTGGGCCGACCTGAAGTCGTCCGGCCTCATCCCTGAAGCCGCGCCAGTTCCGGAGGCATGATCGCGATGGATCTGGCTCAGCGCAGGCCCTCGGACATTCTGGTCACCTATCGGATTGAGACCGCCGGGAGCGCTGAGGCCTTGGCGGTCAAGATCGGAAGCGACCAGTCGACGGGTACATTTGTTGACCTGCCCGGAGAGACGCCGCAACTGAAGGCGCGCGCGGCCGCGCGCGTGGTCGCTTTCGAGAAACTGGACTCTGTCGAGGTTCCCTCGCTCCCTGCAGCGGGCGAAGTCTTCAACCGAGCGGAGACAACAATCGCCTATCCCCTGGAGGCCGTCGGAACTGACCTCGCGGCAGTCACCACGGTTGCATTGGGCGGGGTCTGGTCGATCAAGGAATTCACCGGGCTGAGGGTCGTCGGCCTGCAGCTGCCTCCAGAGTTTGAAGGCGTCTACCCGGGGCCTCAATTTGGGATCGAAGGCTCCCGGCGTCTGACCGGCGTCTACAATAGGCCAATCATCGGCACGATCATCAAGCCCGCGCTCGGCCTCACCCCGGACGAAACGGCGCAGGTGGTTGCTGAACTCGTCGCGTCCGGTGTCGACTTCATCAAGGACGACGAGAAACTGATGTCGCCACCGTACTCCTCGTTGGAGGCGCGGGTGAAAGCGATCATGCCGATCGTCCGGGATCAGGAGCAGCGCACCGGCAAGAAGGTGATGTATGCCTTCGGCATTTCCGACGTCGATCCCGACGAGATGGTTCGCAAGCACGACCTGGTCGTGCGCGAGGGTGGAAACGCCGCCGTCATCAACATCAATTCGATCGGCAAGGGCGCTTTTCTGTTCCTGCGTCGGCGGTCGTCCCTTGTCTTGCACGCCCATCGCAACGGCTGGGATCTTCTCACCCGACATCCTGGTCTTGGGTTCGATTTCTCGGTCTACCAACAGCTTTGGCGACTTCTCGGCGTCGACCAATTCCAGATCAACGGCATTGCCGCCAAATACTGGGAGCCGGACGCGTCTTTCGTTCAGTCGTTCCATGATCTCCAGAAACCGATCTTCAGTGATGCCGACCGCCCGTTACCGGTCGTTTGTTCGGGTCAATGGGGTGGACAGGCGCCTGAGACCTATCGAAGGACGGAGCAGACGCTTGACCACCTTTACCTTTGTGGTGGTGGCGTCGTCAGCCATCCCGGCGGGCCGTCGGCGGGTGTCAGAGCGGTTCGTGCGGCCTGGGATGCCGCGGTCGCCGGGATCGATCTCCATGAATATGCCAAATCTCATCCAGAGCTGGCGCAGTCGCTCGCCAAGTTCGGCTCTAAAACCGTATCAGAAGGAAGATGACAGATGGAATATCGTCAGCTTGGCCGGTCAGGTCTCAAAATTTCGCAACTGGTTCTCGGTTGCATGAGTTTCGGCGTCGCCGATCGCGGCAACCATGCTTGGACATTGTCCGAAGACGACAGTAGGCCATTTATCAAAGAGGCACTCGAACAGGGCATAAACTGCTTCGACACGGCCAATGCCTACTCGGACGGCACCAGCGAGGAGATCATCGGCAAGCTGCTCAGGGAGATGGTGCAGCGTGATGAGGTTGTCATTGCCACCAAGGTCTACGGCAAGATGCGCAACGGAGCGAATGCGGTCGGACTTTCCCGCAAGGCAATCATCGCGGAGGCTGAGGCCAGCCTCAAGCGGCTGGCGACCGACTACATCGACCTCTACCAAATTCATTTCTGGGACAATTCGACCCCGATCGAAGAGACGCTGGAAGCGCTGACCGATCTCGTTCGAAGCGGCAAGGTTCGCTACATCGGAGCCAGCAATTGTTACGCATGGCAATTTGCGCGCGCGCTCTACAAGTCGGACGCTGCCGGATGGTCGCGTTTCGTTTCGATGCAAGCTCAGATGAACCTCCTTTATCGCGAGGAAGAGCGGGAGATGTTGCCGCTCTGTAAAGCTGAAGGGGTGGGGATCATCGCGTTCAGTCCGCTGGCTCGCGGGCGCCTCAGCCGGCCTTGGGAGGAAAGCAGTTTGAGGTCCGAGACCGACAATGTCACCGCTCGGTTCTACGGTCACGCGGACGAGGCGGATCGCCGCGTCGTAGACGTCGTCGCAAAGATTGCAGACGACAAGAACGTCCCGCGATCCCTCGTTGCGATGGCGTGGCTTAACACAAAGGCGGGCGTGACGGCTCCTATAATCGGCGCAACGAAGCTACAGCATCTGAAGGATGCCGTCGCTTCCTTGGCCGTCAAGCTAAGCGACGACGAGGTCCGCGAACTCGAGGAGCCATACGTGCCGCATAGCGTAGTCGGCTTGAACTGAGTTTGGCTCAGCGGGGACGACGTTGAGGCTGTCAGGAGGCACGCCGAACCGGGCCTCCTGAGCCAATGGCTTTGGTCTATCGATCTCTGCTCCCTTCCAGAACCAGCGCGAGGAAAAAGATGACCACCACCCGTCATTTTGACGTCAGCGACAGCGCGATTGAAGCTGCCGCCCGGCTCATGCGAAATGGCGAAGTTGTCGCGTTTCCGACGGAGACGGTTTACGGGCTCGGCGCGGACGCCAGCAGCCCCGCCGGGATCGAGCGCATCTATGAAGCCAAAGGACGCCCGCGGCATAATCCCCTGATTATCCACGTTTCGGACGTGGAAATGGCGCGCAGGATGGCACATTTCAATCCGGAGGCAGAGTTGGCTGCTGCCAGCTTTTGGCCGGGACCTCTGACATTGCTCCTGCCAAAGCGGGAAGACGCGGGGCTCGCAACCGCAGTTACCGCGGGCATGAAAAATGTCGCAATCCGATTTCCCTCGTCGAGTGTCGCCCAACGGCTGATCCGGGCCGTCGGATTTCCGGTGGCAGCGCCTTCAGCCAATCGTTCCGGGAAGGTCACCTCGACCCGCTTCGTGGAAGTTGTCCGCCAGTTGGACGGACGGATTTCGGGAATCGTGGAAGAAGACATATGTGATCACGGCCTGGAATCGACTATTCTGTCTTTGGTCGGATCTCCGATCATTCTACGCCACGGGTCAGTTCCGCGGGAGGCACTGGAAGCGTTACTCGGCCCGATTGACGAGGACACTGGCCCCCAAAAGGTCTCGGCACCAGGCCAGCTAAAGAGCCATTATGCTCCGGAAGCCGCCGTTCAGATGAATGTCGACCGTCCTGCCGCCAATATGGTCTGGGTCGGTTTCGGACCGGGGTGCGAGGGCTGTCAAATGACGCTGTCTTCTTCCGGTGACCTTCAGGAAGCTGCCCGCAACCTCTACACCGCCATGAGTGAAGCCGACGCCTTGGCCGGCGCGGGTGACGTGATTGCATTCGCCCCTGTGCCTCTGATTGGCCTTGGCAGGGCAATCAACGATCGGCTGAGACGAGCTGCCGCGCCCCGTTGCGCGTAGGCGGCATTTTTAAGCGATTCGCCAAATGCGGATGGCGGCATGCAAAAAACGCTTGCCTCTATAGGTATGACCTTATACCTTACACCTTGCTGATTGAGGAGTCAGGCCACGGAGGTCCTTCTGGTGAGGTTGGCGGCAGACGCCGGCGCGACCTGGCACGCATTGGGGCACGGGCTTTAATCAAACAATGACGGCATGGCGGAAGCTACATCGCTTCGACGCCTCCTACCGACATCTAGGGATGATCACATGACCGAACTTGAAACTAGACCGCTCGGAAAAAGCAAAGTGCGGGTAACTTCGCTGGGGCTAGGCACGGTGCCGCTCTCTGGCTTCAACGCCGATGTCTCCTACGGCGAATTCGAAGCGACGATCCTCGCTGGCTACGCGGTCGGAATCCGCTACTTCGATTGCGCGCCAATGTATGGCTTTGGGAAATCGGAGCATTATCTTGGCCATGCCCTCAGGGCGAACAAGCTGCGCGAAAACGTGGTGGTGAGCACCAAGGTTGGTCGTGTATTGAAGCCCGCCAGCAGGACAAAGAAGCTTGAAACCGTCTACGGCATCGAGTGGATCGACCCGCTTCCGTTTCTCGATACCTACGATTACACCTATGATGGCGTGATGCGCGCATTCGAAGACAGCCAGCAGCGCCTCGGATTGGACTATATCGACGTTCTTCTCGTGCATGACGTTGGTCGGGCATGGCACGGCGACCAAAGCGAGTTCTATTGGAATCAGCTGCGGGCCTCCGGTTATAAGGCACTGGACGAGCTTCGCTCCAGCGGAGCCGTCTCAGCCATCGGCTTGGGGGTCAACGAAACCGACTCCGTGGTCGGTGTCGCTCGTGAATTTCCGATCGACTGCTCGTTGATCGCCGGCCGCTACACCCTTTTGAATCATGCCCCGCTTGAGGCCGCGTTCGACGAGTTGCTCCAGCGGAACGTCTCCGTGATCGCCGGCGGGATCTTCAATTCCGGAATTCTGGCGACAGGCGTCGGCGGTCCCGCGGCCACTTACGATTACGGCAAGGTTCCTGCGGCCGTCGTCGAAAAGGTCAAGGCCATCGAGAGCATTTGCTCGAGATTTGCGGTGAGCTTGCCTGCAGCGGCGATGCAATTCGTTTATGCGCATCCGGCAGTGGCCACGCTGGTCATGGGTGCAAAGAGCGCATTGGAAGTCGAGCAGAACGTCAAGGCGATCAACGAGACAATACCCCCTGCATTTTGGGACGCTTTGACTGAAGCGAGCCTTCTTCCGTCAAACGCTCCGCTGCCGACGGCTGTACGATGATGGCCCGCGGAGGCACCGTTTTCGGCGGCTTCCGCTGCGAAGCGCTCGTGGGTTCGGTTCCATCGCCGGAGGCGCGCGCATGCCTCGAGGCGCTCGTCAGGACTTATGGCGAGCTTCTCGCGATCTACTCCTTCATGCATATGGCATTGAGGGAGAAGAGCATGCGCCTCTTGATTGGAGAACTCGCCGATCGCGCCACAGAGATAAAGCGATCCGTCCGTTCCTCGCTTGCGGGCTCGCGCTTTCTCGCAGGACAGGGCCACGCAGTCTACCATCTTGGACGGGCAGATGGCCTGCTTGTCGAGGCGGAGGAGCACCTGCAGCGCGGTGTCCTGGTTTCAGATGCATCCCTGCTGGGGCTGCTTTCAAATGCGGCGATCCAGCTGAAACGATCGGCCGCCATCTTAGGCACGTCGACCTTCGACACGACAGCATGCTGTGGAGGGTCCCTTGGACATGGGGAGGAAGACCATGGGAACGCATTCGATCTGGGTGCTTGAATACTCTCGAAGCCCGGTGCACCCGGTCAGCGGGGTTTTTTACGGCGCCCATAATCAGGGCACGATGAACCTGCCGTTCGCATACATTCTCATCAAGACAGGAGATGCAGTCGTTCTGGTTGATGCCGGTCACGACGCCGCCGATTTCGGAGGCCAGATCGCCAATTCGATTGGCGTTACCGGTTGGACGCCTCCGGAAATCGTTCTCGGGGAATGCGGGATCAGGCCCCAGGACGTCACGCATGTCATCCTCACGCACGCGCACTTCGATCACATTGGCGGCCTAAAGTTCTTCCCAAATGCTAAGATTTTCATTCAGAAGAAAGAATTGGAATCCTGGATGTGGATTCTGGCAAAGGGTCGGCGCTTCCGTTCATTGCAGGCCGGACTGAATCCGGCGGATATCCTCTATCTGACCCAGGCAAATATCGAAGGCCGCCTGGAGCTGGTGGAGGGAGAGCGGGAAAACCTGGTGCCAGGCGTTCACGTCTATCCGGCATTCGACACCCATACCGCAGGATCGCAATATGTGGTGGTGGAGACCGGCGGTGGAGACGGCAAGTTTATCCTGTCCGGCGACGTCATCTACACCTACAGCAACCTCACGGGTGAGGACGCCACCGATCCCTGCTTTGTGCCGCCGGGCCTTGCCAATGGCAGCCAGACACGTCTGATCGAGTCCGCCGAGGAGATGCTCAAAATCGTTGGTATGGACGAACGACGAATTGTTCCCATGCACGAGGAGCAGCTGTCAAAAATCTATCCGTCGCGTCTGACGGCTCGCCAGCTCATGCTCGTCGAGATTTGTGTGGCCGACGGAGACGTATCAAGAGTTTGATCGATTTGAAGCAGCGCGAACGCCAAGCTGCATCGTTCACAATCGTCCTCCCAAGGCGATAAGCAGAGAAAAGGCCGGGTGTCAGTTCACAGTGACTCCGGCCTTTTCCAAACACCTTGCCCGCTACGGTGATCTGCCCGGTGAAGAAGCCCTATATTCGCGCCCGCTTTGATGACGGCCCGGTAGTCCGCGATGTTCACCCTGGAGGACAAGGCCTCCATCTTCCGTGCGCGGCTGACGCGCGGGACCATTCTCCATGGCGACGACATTTGCGCTTGAACCTCCAAACCATCCTTGTTTCGTTAGAAAATGAGCGCCTTCGGCCATGCATGGAGTGGTGCAATCGCACCATCATGCGTCTTCACGTGTCCCATCATGCCAGCAGCGTCAGGGGCGTTGTCGAATAGAGCAACACAAACTAACGAAAAATGATGTTTGCATGTGATTTGTAGCGTCGGATCTTGATGTTAAAGGATCGGATTAGTGCGCCGGAGGACTAGAATATGAAGAGAGATGATCGGAGGCAGGCCATTATGGACCTGTTGGTCGCGCAGAGGGTAGTGGATCTGGACGACCTATCCGATCGGTTCGCTGTATCCAAGATGACCATCCACCGGGATCTGGATGATCTTGAGCAGGCAGGGATGCTTCGCAAGGTCCGCGGCGGGGCAACGATCGAGGCAGGAGGCCATTTCGAAAGCGATTTCCGGTTTCGCCAGCAGCAGGAGGGCGAGGCCAAGCGCCGGATGGCAGAGGCCGCCCTTGAACTCGTCGAGCCCGGCATGACGGTGATGGTCAACGACGGATCTATGGCGTCGGTGCTCGGGGAATTGCTGCCACAGAGGAGACCGCTGACGGTGATCACCAACAATGCGGCGGTCATCGATCGGCTCAAGACGGAATCAGGGATCAACCTGATTGCGGTCGGTGGACGCTATTCGATGAAGTTCAATGGTTTTTTCGGCGTCGTCGCCGAACAGGCATTGTCGCGTCTCAGCGCCGACATCGCCTTTATCTCAACGCCGGCAGTTTCTGGATTGCGCGTCTACCATATGGATGATGACGTTGTCCGCTCGAAGCGAGCGATGATTGCAAGCGCCGCGCGTCGCTGCTTGCTCTTAAACCATAAGCGCTTCAATCATACTGCTCTTCATGTCCTGGCCACCATTGACGAGTTCGAAGTTATCATCACCGACCAGGAACCGACAATCGACGTCCGCGCGGCTTTGGAAGGATCCAATGTGCAGCTTAGAGTGGCATCGCAGGAGAGGAAGTGAATATGGCCAACGATCCTTCGGGTAGATGCCGCGCAAGGCGGCACCCGTCCCCGAATCTCAAGTTCGGCCCTTGATGGGGGGAGCCCTTCCACAATCTTCTCCTGTGGGCTTCTCCTATGGACGTTCAACGCGATATCTCAGATGGACGGAGCCGAGGCCAGCGGCTTCGGCGCTCATAAACGTGAGCCTCGCCCCGCCGGCAAGCCCATCCTCGCCGCCCTCAAATATGGCCGGTGTATCCGACTTGCCTCCGATCGCAGGGAAGATGACTAGGCTGACCTCGTCAACAAGACCCTCATTCAAGAAATGGCCATTGGTTTGCGCCCCGCCTTCCAGCATCAAGCGCTTCACACCGAATTCGGTGCCGAGAACATCGAGCGCGTTTTTCAGATCGACGCCATCTTTCTCGGATACGATATAGGAAACGCCAGCCTGGGTGAGGCCCGCCAGGTAAGCATCATCCACGTCAGATCCTGTCAGGACGATAAGTTGAGCACCCTCAATGTCGTTCTTGTCCCAGCGTAGCCGACCGTCCTTATCAACGATAACAGCGAACTCGTTGGCATCCGGGTTGGCGTTATGGATCGGCCGCGGTACTGTGCCGGTTGTTTCATAGGGACGGTCGACGGCGTCTGCGAATTCCTCGCCTGTCGCTCTTCCCGAAAGCCAGGCGTCGGCACCAATCTTCTCATGCAGGTCGTCATAGACCTTCACGAGTTCCTCCACCGAATGGCCGGTCGCCTCAGCCCAATCATTGACGATCAATCGACCGTCCAGTGGCGACATCATGTGACAGATTACATGGGGTCTGGGCATTGGATTACTCCTCTACAAACATTCCACCGTCAGTGGTCTGCCTTCAACCAGGCTGCGAATTTATCCATCCAGTCGGGGTGCCAACGTGAAAGCGCCGGCCGGTTCAGGATCATGTCGTCGGCCGCCCAGCGGATCCGTCTGGCATCTATCTCCGACGTAACCGCATTATCGGGACAAATGATGTAAAAGTCCTCCTCGAGCAGACGGGCCAGGAAGTATTCCACCAACTGCTCAGCGGTCCATGCCTCATCGGGCTTGGCAGCGCCATGCGGCTTGAGTGCGATGTTCATGGGCGTCCACGTGTAGCCAGGGACGAGGAGATGAGCCGATACACGACCTCCCGTCTCCTTCAAAAGCGCGTGCGACAGCTGTTCGGTCAGGACCTTGACAGCTGCCTTTGCCACCGAATAGGCGGCATTGCCCGGAGGAGTTGTAATTCCTTCCTTGGAGCCGAGGTTGACGACCGCCGATGGTCGGGCTGCCTTGATCATGTGGGGCACGAAGACGTGTTGTGCGGCTAAAACACCTCCGAAGTTTACATCGATTTGGCGTCGCCACTTTGCAGGATCATCCCAGGGGCCGGCTCCTTGCGTAATGCCCGCGTTGTTGACAAGGACGGCGACGTCAGCAAACCGCGAAATCGTTTTGTCCCGCAACCTAGTTAGTGCCGACAGATCTGATACGTCGCCGCTCACGATCAGGATGTCCGTATCGAGTGCCGAGGCAACATCCTCAAGTGCGTCGGCGTCGAGATCCAGCAATGCGAGCTTCATGCCGCGGGCCGCGAGAGCCCTCGCGATCGCCAAGCCGATGCCCTTCGCAGCTCCCGTGATGACCGCAACGCGGCCAGGAGCAACGATGCTGTTCATTCTCTCGCTCATCATTGTCTTCCCGTCATTGGCCGTCACCGCTGGAAGGTGGGCCGGACACGCCGTCGCGTGGATTTTCTCGGCCGACGGCACCATCGCAAGAAGTGCGTCAGCGCTACGCGGGCGCTTGTGTGCTCGGACCATATCTGCTGGCTGCGAACGACAGCTCAACCTCCCTAACAACATAGGGCACTCCGCCGACCACTTGAAGTGAGCTGGATCGCACGCACCGATGAGCCGTGTTCACTCTTGGGTGCCTTCGTGACGTCGGGAATGCCTCGTCAATTTGGCTGCGGACGCGACCAAAAGGTCCCTCACTTCTGGTGTCTGCCAGATCGGTGGTTGATTTTTGCTCACCGCCCCGATCGATTTTGCTCATGTAACCAACCGGCTCCACGGGCATTAGGTCACCAGCGCCTCGAGGCGATCGAGGTGCTGATAAAACCAAAGGAGTGAAATCATGACTGGTAATAAACCACTCGCAATGGTCACGGGCGGCTCATCTGGAATAGGCTTCGAGCTTGCCAAACAATTCGCCAAGAATGGATTTGACGTCGCTATTTCAGGCTCAAGCGACAAGGTAAACGAGGCCGCCGATGCGCTACGAAGCCTTGACGCCGAAGCGTATCCGTTCAAAGCGGATGCCTCGACATACGATGGCGTTGAGGGGTTCTGGACCTTCACGCAGGGGCTGGGGCGCCCACTGGAAGCCGCGGCTCTGAACGTGGGTATCGGTATCGGCGGCGCCTTCGTCGATAACGATCTCGAGGATGAGTTTCGCCTGCTTGCAATCAATGTCACTGGGACCGTCCATATGGCCAAACGCGTCGTCCAACATATGGTCAAGAACGGCCGCGGCAGGATCCTCATCACCTCCTCGGTTTCGGCGACCCTGCCCACGCCATACGAAACCGTCTACGGCCCGTCGAAGGCATTCGGTTACATGTTCGCGGAATCTCTGCGCGAGGAGTTGCGCTCGACCGGGGTCACGGTGACGGCACTCCTTCCGGGCGCCACCAACAGCGACTTCCACGCGAACGCTGGGATGGGCGATACTAAGCTCGGTGGCCAGCAGAAAAACGACAAGACGCTCGTCGCCAAGCAGGGCTTCGAGGCCCTCATGAACGACATCGACCATGTCGTCGGCGGAGACCAGAAAACCAAGCGGCAGGTGTTGGAAAACCGGACGACCCCGGAGCCTGTTAAAGCCGCCCGGCAAGCCGAACTGACCCAACCGCAGTGAAGGAGCACATCATGGCACATCTGAAAGACAAGGTCGCAATCGTCACGGGAGCTTCCTCGGGCATTGGAGCAGCGACCGCCAAAGGATTGGCGGAAAAAGGTGCGCGCGTCGTCCTTGCCGGCCGCAATGAGGAACGCCTCAGTCAGATTGTCGAAGACATCGCCGGTTCCGGAGGTATTGCCAGCTACAAGGTTGCCGATGCCACGGATTTTGAGAGTACCAAGGCCCTCGTCCCGTTCGCCACGACGACGTACGGCCCGGTCGATATATTGGTCAACAATGCGGGCCTCATGCTCTTTTCCTATTGGAAGGATGCCGCGGTCGGCGATTGGAACAAGATGATCGATACCAACCTGCGTGGCTATCTACATGCGATTGCCGCCGTGCTGCCGTCGATGTTGGAGCGCCGGTCCGGCCGCATCCTGAATATGAGCTCTATCGCCGGCGTTCATGTCGGCGAGGCGGCAGGCGTTTATGGAGCCACGAAGTTCTTTATACGCGGTATCACCGAAAGCCTCAGAAAGGAGGTGGGCGTGGGAAGTGGGATCCAGGTGTCTATGATCAGCCCTGGCGTGATCGATACCGGCTGGGCCGACAAGGTTCATGACGAGACGGGCAGAAAGATCGCCGGAGAGCTCAACAAGCAAGGTATTCCGCCGTCGTCGGTGGCTGAAGCCGTGGTCTATGCCCTAGATCAGCCCCCGGAGATCACGATCAACGACATTGTCGTCCATCCAACCCGGCAGGACTGGTAGCCGGCGTTTTCGAAAGCTCAGAACTTGAACCTCCGGGACCGTCAGGCCGCCCGCGCGGAGGTGGTATCCGTTCCAACCGGTGCCGTCTCTCGTGGCTGTGGACAAGATGATCTTCATTGCATGACGATTAATCCCGGAGGTGCTATTATTCAGCGACCCGGCCCATCTCCCGTCGTAGCTCCCCGGATCCGACATGGATCAACTAATGTCAAATTTTTGACTGCTTCCGTGGTCATCACATACCAAAGCCAGGTTAGATGAATAAGGATTGAAGATACCAGCCGTCTGAAGCAAGGTCGGCGTCGGCCAGGGCGATCTTATTCAGTCGAAGTGGGAGTATCCATAACTCATGGTATCCACGCGGGCCGATCTGGCCGACCTTGAAACTTTCGTCGCGATCGCGAGGGCGGGGGGGTTCCGAAAGGCGGCCGCGCTTCGCGGCGTTTCCGGCTCCGCTCTCAGCCACTCGATCAGGGGTTTGGAGGCCCGTCTCGGCGTCCGTCTGTTTCATCGGACAAGCAGGAGCATCAGTCTCACCGCCGCCGGCGAAGTACTGCTTGCCGAACTAGAGCCCCGTTTCCTCGGCATCCAGGCTGCGATGGATCTCCTGGACAGTTTCAGGAGCGGTCCTACGGGCAGGGTGAGAGTGACCACGCTGCGTGACGCCGCCGAGCTGTTGATCGCTCCTCGACTGCACAGTTTTCGCAGCAACTACCCAGATGTCGAGATCGAAGTCAGCGTCGAGGATCGCTTTATCGATATGGTCGCCGAGGGTTTCGACGCGGGCATCCGCTATGGAGGAACAGTTCCCGAGGGGATGATCGCGTCGCGTCTGACTGCCGAACTTGAATGGATCGTCGTCGGCTCTCCAACCTATCTCAACGAACGAGGGCGGCCGGAGCGGCCGGAAGATCTCTTGACGCACGAGTGCATCCGGATCCGAACCGGTACAGACCACGTCTGCAAATGGGAACTTGGCGACGGAGACCGCATGGTTACCCTAGACGTCCCTGGACTGCTCACGCTCGGGGATTCAGAACTGTCCATCCGCATGGCGCAGGAGGGGGGCGGTCTCTTTTACTGCCTGCGCGCACGCGTCGAGGACAAACTGGCGGCTGGTCTGCTCGAAGTGGTGCTGCCGGACTGGTCGTCTACTGGGCCGGGTTTTCATGCATACTACGTTTCGCACCGACAGGTGCCGTCCGCGCTCCGGACGTTTCTCGACCACCTTAAGGCGCCGCTTCCGGACGATTGAAGCGACCTCGCGAGCCAGCTCCAAATTACGCAGATGCCTACATGGTATCCGAAACTCGTAGAGGTTTCGGCCTGCGCTTCAATGGATGCGTTAGCTTATACTATAACGAATTCAGATGAAAAAAGCTCATCTATTTTATGAAATATTGCGTTTGAAATAGGAGCTGAAAGCAGAGATGGTTCGATGCGTGGAGGGCATCTGAACCTGGATCGCCTTAGCGCGTAAGATGAGATGCAATACGGTTTACGAGGTCGCCGGACTATGTTCGGCGAGGGAAGAAGTATTGCGCAGATGCCGTATTAGGAGGAGGGCCGAATGAGTTTCCCCGCTGGAAAAACTGTAGATAAACGCGACAATTCTATTCTTGCTGGTCTCGAACCGGCGATCTTCTTTGGCTTTTTCGAAGAGCTGAGTGCGATCCCGCGCGGTTCTTACAACGAAAAGCAGGTCAGCGATCACATCGCCGATTTTGCCCGGGCACGCGGCTTCGAGGTTTACCAGGACGAGATCTACAATCTCCTCATCAAGAAGCCGGGCACACCCGGCTACGAAAACTCGCCGACCGTCATTCTTCATGGGCATACCGACATCGTCTGCGAGAGCGACGAGGGTGTTGACCACGACTTTGAGAACGAAGGCATCAAACTTCAGGTTATCGGCGATTTCATCCATGGGACGGGGACAACCCTTGGGGCGGACAACACCGTTGGTGTGGCTTTCGCAATGTCGTTGCTGGCATCCGACGATATCTCGCATCCGCCGCTTGAAGTCATCCTGACGGTTCAAGAAGAAGTCGGCAAGGGCGGCGCACAACACTTCGACGGCACAAAGCTTAGCGGTAAGCGCCTTCTCGACATGAACTGGCACGATCCCAAGTCGCTTTTCGCAGGCTGCGCTGGCGATATTTCAGTGCGCTTCAAGATTCCGGTTCAGTGGGAACCGCGCGTTTCGGGGCAGGCCGCCCTTTCGCTGCGGATCTCCGGCCTGAGCAGCGGTCATTCCGAATTCGACATCCATCTTGAACGCGCTAACGCGATCGTCCAGCTCGGACGGCTGCTCCGGATTGCCATCCGGGATGCTGGGGCCAGCGTAGCCGAAGTCAAGGGTGGCGTGAACCGTTACGTTATCCCGGGTGAGGCGGAGGCGATCATTTCGATCGATGCCTCGCGGATTGTCGATCTCAGACAGAGAATTGAAGCGGAAGCGGCTTCGATTGCGCTTGAGTACAAAGCAAGCGATCCCAACCTCAAGGTCACAGTCAGCGAGTCAGGGAGGCAGATTACTGAAGTCTTCTCGGCTCAGTCCGCCCGGGCGCTGGTCGATGCCCTGAACCTGCTTCCCAACGGCGTCCAGAGCAAGAGCCTTCAAGTCGAGGGCCTCGTCGAGAGCTCCAACACCGTGGCGTTGCTTTCAAGCGATAAAGAGGCCATCGAAATCGTCAATACGGTCCCAAGCGCCGTCAGCTCCCGTCGCTACAACATCGTCGACAAAATCCGGCAGCTGTCAGAACTCATCGGCAACGGCGCGAGCGTGGAGACATTCGCGGATTGCCCGGAATGGCCATACAATCCTCATTCGCGAATGCTCAACGCCGCCAAAGCCGCTTACGAGCGCGAGTTCGGCGAGCAGCCACATGTGGAAGTCTCTCACTCCAGTCTCGAGCTCGGCCTTTTTCGAAAGAAGGTTCCTGACATTGACATGCTGTCGATCGGACCGGAAGCGTTCGACGTCCACACCACGCGCGAGCGCCTCAACCACACGACAGTCGATCCGACCTGGCGGCTTCTCAAGTCGCTGCTCCGCGAACTCCGGACCTAAGGTACTAAAATGCCAAAACTGCCAAGCTACTTCGGCAATTTCCCACATCCGCCCAGCGAAAAGAAGCCGGTCCATCTGACGCGCGATAGCTACAAGATGTTCATCTATACGGGGACGAAGCCGTACTCGAGCGACCTCAACTACCTGCTCGCCAGCACGGACCAGCAGACCACTGGCATCTATCAGCTCGCGCCGGGAAGCAACTTCGACCCGGCCGACATTCACGCGGGTGACGAGGTGTACTATGTCCTCGAAGGTGTTGTGCATCTCCTAAACCCCGAAACCGGGCAGACAGAGGAACTCGGACCCGGTGACGCGGTGCTTATCCCCAAGGGCGCTCCGCATCGCGGCTATAACTTCAGCGACAAGGCTGCAGTTATCCTGTTTTGCATCGCACCGCGTATCTGGGACGAGAATGGCCCTCCGACCGGCTATGACGGGCCGACGCGCCTCTATAAGCACGAAGGGAGAGCGTGATGAGCCTTGAGAAACTCGGAGCCTATCCAGTAGACGGCGCTCAGGCGCGCAAGAGGGGCGACCTGGTGAAGGTCGCAAAAAGCGATCGTCTGAACATCGTCTCCGGCCGCGATCATCCCGTTCTCGTCCAGTTCTGCGTCAGCAACGATTACATGCACGTCGGAGAGCTGACTATCCCTGTGGGTGGCGTTGGACCGCGCGCGAGCGAACCCGACAGCCATGGAGGGGACGCAGTCTTCTACGTTCTGCAAGGCCCCGCAACCTTCTATTTGGCGGATACCGACGAAACCTTTCACATCCGTGACGGCGAGTCTTTCTTCCTGCCCGGCGGCATCAGCTACCAGTGCCTAAACTACGGCTCCAACCCGATCCGGATGGTCTTCACGATCGCACCGGGACTGTAAGCCGAAGATTTGAATCTCAGATTGCCAAGCTTCGCCGCGGACCCGTTCCGCGGTTGGGAAAACTTTGTCTTGTCACCACCAGGGAGGATCATGTGACAATTTTCAGACGGACGTTAATCTTCGGTGCTGCTCTCGGGCTCACCGCTTCGCTTTCCTTCAGCCCAGCGCTTGCACAGCAGTTGGATTATTCGAAGGTGTTTCCTGGCATCTTGATGGACAAGGACATCAAGCCCACAGGCCAGGAAGTCAAACCCGCTAAGAAGGATAACCGCCCGCTCAAGGTCGGCTTCCTGCCGACGGCGATGGACACCTACTATCAGCGTGTTCTGGCTGGCGTGAAAGAAGAAATCGATAAGCGCGGTGGCGACGGCACTATCCAGCTTCTCGTGCAAGCTCCGAGCAGCCAGTCTGCCACGGACGACCAGATCAGGACCATGGAAGCCTGGATCAACGACGGTGTGGATGCGATCGCGGTTGCCTTATACAACGAAGGCGCGTTGCTGCCCTCCATCCGGCGCGCCACCGAGGCGGGCATTCCGATCTTCCTCTTCAATTCACCCGTCGCCGACAACCCATATTATGTCAGCGATATCGGCTACGACCAGAGTGACGGTGGTCGTGCGCAGGCGCAATGGCTGGTTGACACCTATGGCGACAAGGAAGTCAAGCTCGGGATCCTGGAGGGCCTGCCCGGTCCGCATACGAGCCAGCGCATGAAGGGTTTCAATGAGGTCATCTCGAAGCACCCCAACTTCAAAATCGTCGCTCAGCAGCCGGCTGGCTGGGTGCGTGCCCAAGGCCTGTCGGTGACTGAAAACATGTTCACCGCCAACCCCGATATCGAAGTCCTCGTCGCGCTCTACGACGAGATGGCCCTTGGCGGTCTGCAGGCCCTCAAGGCTAAGGGGCTGAACGGCAAGGTGGCAATCGTCGGCTACGAAAATATGAAGGAAGCCAACGACGCGATCCTCACCGGCGACTTTGCAGCAACGGTCGACACCGGGGCCAAGGAAGAAGGTCGCAACATCATTCGAGCGGTGGATGAGTTCGTGATGAAGGGCACCGCCCTGCCGAAGAAGATCTTCGTGGCGCCCAAAACCTACGATGCGAAGAACATCAAGACCTTCGATCAGAACGACTACGTCTACGTCCAGCAGAAGTAGATGTGACAGTACGCGGCCCCGCCTCGCGCGGGGCCGCCCACTCAAAAAGGGCGACCTGAATGACAAACGCTCCGCTGCTCGAGATGAAAGGCATTGCCAAACGCTTCGGCAACACGAAGGCGCTTGATGGCATCGAGCTCGTACTCAATCCCGGCGAGGTTCTCGGCCTGGTCGGTGAGAACGGCGCAGGCAAGTCGACGCTCATGAAAATCCTCTCTGGTGCATATGCACGCGACGAAGGCACCATTGCTGTCAGAGGTAAGGGGGTCGATCTGAACAATCCCAAAGACGGGTCCAGGGCCGGCATCGCGATCATCTACCAGGAGCTGAGCCTGTTTCCGGACTTTGACGCCGCCGAAAATATATTCGCGGGCAGGGAGCTGCGGCACGGGCGTGCAAGTGCATCACCGCTTGACCATTCGGCCATGCGGGCAGCCGCCTCGCGTATCCTGAAGGGCGAGTTAGGCGTCGACGTACCTCTCGACAGGCCAGTTCGAGAGCTTAGCCTCTCGCATCGGCAGATGATCGAGATCGCCAAAGCCATTAGCAGCAACGCCGACATCATCATCATGGACGAGCCGACCGAAGCGCTCGAGGAGGTCGAACGCAAACAGCTGTTCGCCATCATCAAGAAGCTTCAGCAGGCCGGTAAAGCTCTCATATATGTGTCTCACCGGATCCAGGAACTCCTCGGCATCGTCAGCCGCGTGATGGTCTTGCGCGATGGCAGCGCGGTCGCAGACCTGCCCGTATCGGAGCTCGACGTAGACAAGGTCGTCAGTGCGATGATCGGCGGCTCTCTCGCAAAACAGTTTCCTCCCCGCGTCCCGGCAAGGTCCGAACCCTCGTTGGACGTTCGCGGTTTGACGAAAAGGGGTGTCTTCGAAGACATCACCTTCTCGGTAGCCCAGGGTGAAATCCTCGGCGTCACGGGTCTCGAAGGATCAGGCAAGAGCGCGCTCCTGCGGGCGATCTTCGGGCAGATCCCGCATGAGACCGGCTCGATTCTGATCGACGGAAAGCAAGCGGCGATTTCGGACCCGACGGACGCTATTCGTCAACACGTCGCCTTCTTGCCCGCCGAACGTAAAACCGAGGGGATTTTTCCACAACACAATGTCGCCTGGAACCTCTCTATCGCCAACCTTCGAACGCTCGGCAAAATCACGTTGATGCCGAAAAAGGAGCGCGAGATTGCCTCCGGCTACATCGCCAAGCTCGGCGTGAAATGCGACGGCCCCGGTGCCGACATCACATCGCTGAGCGGCGGTAACCAGCAAAAAGTCATGCTTGCTCGCTGGCTGCTCACCCAGCCAAAGGTGCTCATGCTTGAGGAGCCAACGCGTGGCGTCGACGTGCGTGCCAAGGCCGAGGTCTACACCCTCATCCAGGCTGCTGCGAAGGACGGCTGTGCTGTCATCGTGGTGTCCGCCGACAACGCGGAACTTCTTGGACTGTGTCACCGGGTCGCGGTCATGTTCGAAGGACGGATCTCGGCGGTCGTCGATGCGGCGACCTCCAAGGAAGAAACACTCGCTCTTCATTCGGTGAGGCCGCCGCAAGGCCATCATCTTCAGGGAGGTATCCATGGCTGATATTGCAGCTACACGCCCGCGCTCGCCCCTTACGCTCGCACGCAGCGGCGGCAATGCCGGCGTTTATCTGGCCTTCGTCGTTCTTCTGGTGGCGCTCGGCTTTGCCGCTCCGCGGTTTTTCACCTTCGGCAACTTGACTGACGTTCTTCGTCAGGCGGTCCCCATTGCCGTGACCGCGTTTGGAGCGACCTTTGTGATCGGGATGCGGGGCATCGACCTCTCCGTCGGTTCGACACTTGCGCTGAGCGGTCTTGTGACCGCAAACCTGATTGTGCTTGGCTATCCCGTTCCTCTGGCATGCGCAGGGGGGATTGCGGTCGGTGCGGTGATCGGACTGGTGAACGGCATCCTGATCACCAAGGTCGGGATCACGGACTTTATCGCCACAATGGCCATCATGGTCATCAGCCGCGGTATCGTGATGGTCTACACTCAGGGTATTCCGATCGTCGGAGCCTCCGACCCCGCCTTCCGAATGATCGGCCAGAGCTATGCCGGCGGTGTTCCTGTTCCGGTCATTCTGACCGCCATCGTCTTCGCGATCGCCTTCTACCTTCTCTATTACACGCGTTTCGGCCGTTTCGTTCTCTCGATCGGCAGCAATCCGGACGCTGCCCGGCTGGTCGGCATCCCCACGGACAAGGTCAAGATCGCCGTTTACGTGCTGGTCGGGGTCCTGTCGGCCTTCGCGGGCGTTCTGCTCACCTCGCGCCTTGAAGCCGCCATGCCTGAAGCCGGCCAGGGGTACGAGCTGGATGTCATAGCTGCCGTGGTTATCGGCGGAACGGGTTTGTCCGGCGGGCGCGCCACTCTTTTTGGAACCGCCGTAGGTGCCGTTTTGATGGCGGTCGTCCGCAACGCGCTCAACCTGCTCAACGTGAACACCTTCTGGCACCAGGTCGTCATCGGCACGATCATCCTGATCGCCGTGGCAGCCGATCGTTTCAGTCGCCGCCAAAAGGCCTGAGGAGACGATGATTAAATATTCCGAGCTCCGCAAGTCCGTTCTTGATGCAAATGCCGCGCTCTACGATAGCGGCCTTGTCATCTCGACGTTCGGTAACGTCAGCGCTATCGACCGCGAGAAGCGTGTTGTCGCCATCAAACCGAGTGGCGTTTCCTATAAGGCAATGCAGGTCGCAGATATCGTTGTAACCGACCTCGATGGCAATATCCTAGAGGGCACGCTGCGACCATCGTCTGATCTCGATACGCACCTGGAACTCTACAAAAGCTTCAAGTCTATCGGTGCCGTGGTCCACACGCACTCGTTCTTCGCGACGGTGTGGGCCCAATCCGGCCGGGGTATCCCTGCCATGGGAACGACCCATGCCGACTATTTCAACGGAACGATCCCCGTTACTCGCAAGCTGCGCGACGACGAAATCATAGACGGTTACGTCCGCAACACGGGCAAGGTCATCGTCGAGGCACTCGGAAATAATGCGCCGCTCTCCGTCCCCGCAGCCCTGGTTAACGATCACGGTCCCTTCTGCTGGGGCAAGGACGCAGCCGACGCCGTTCATAACGCGGAGATGCTCGAGGCTGTCGCCAAGATTGCCTTCCACGCCCGGCAACTGAACCAGGACGATCCAGAAATTTCCGACGCTTTGCTGGACCTCCACTATCAACGCAAGCACGGCCAGTCGGCGACCTACGGCCAGCCAGACAGTTCCAAGTAGGATTATCATGTCGATTGTAGCAGGAGTTGATTTCGGAACTTTGAGCGTGCGGGTAACGCTGGCTGATTCCAAGAAGGGTTCCCTTGGAACCTGCGTCGCGGAATATCCTCTCGAGCGGCGTCGTTCCGATCCCGACCTGGCAACGCAGTCCCACGTAGATCATATGGAAGCGCTTGTGCTGGCGATGCATCGAGTGATCGACGAATGCGGCGTAGATTCCAAGGAGATCCGTGCGATTGCGGTCGACACGACGGGGTCCTCGGTGTTGCCTGTCGACAAAAATATGCAGCCTTTGGGGGACTACTACCTCTGGTGTGATCACCGCGCCAAAGCGGAAGCCGAAGAGATAACGGCGATGGCGCACGACATGCACATTGAAGCAATTGAATGGTGCGGCGGAACCTATTCCCACGAGTGGGGCTTTGCCAAGCTTCTCCACTGGATGCGCCACAATCCCGACCAGCGCGAGCGCTTTGGGACCGCCGTGGAACATTGCGACATGGCGGCCGCGGTCCTCACCGGAGTGACCGACACGGCTCGCATGGTGCGCAGCGTCTGCGCCATGGGACACAAGTGGATGTGGAACCCGAAATGGGGTGGCTTGCCCTCGCAGGCTTTCTTGTCCCGCGTCGATCCGCTTTTCGACGGCGTGCGCGAGAAGATTGGCGGAACATATCAGACCTCTGCTTCGATCGCAGGTGGGCTCAGCACATACTGGGGCGAACGACTCGGCCTGACCTCCGGGATACCAGTTCCCACGGGTGCGTTTGATGCCCATTGGGATGCAATTGGCGCTGGCTGCCGTCTGGGGGACGTCGTCAATGTGATCGGTACGTCGACCTGTATCATTGCCGTTAGTGAACGTGTGAAGCTAATCCCCGGTGTTTGCGGCGTCGTCCCAGGGAGTGCACATCCAGACCTTGTGGGAGTTGAGGCAGGCCTGTCTGCGACAGGCGACCTGTTCGATGCAATAGCACGACGTGCCGGCACGACGGTGTCCAGGCTCGCTGAAGGCCTGGAAAGCATCGAAGGCGGAAAGACCGGTCTGATGCGTCTCCCCTGGGACAACGGGGACCGGACGGTTCTCGTCCGCTCCGACCTTGGTGGAATGACGCTTGGCTGGCATCTCGGCCATACAGCGCAGGACGAACTGTATGCCGCGATTGAAGGTACGGCTTTCCACACACGGGTTGTCCTGGAGCGGATGGAGCAGCACGGCGTTCCAGTGAACCGCGTCATTAATGGGGGAGGTATCCCGCAAAGGAACGACATCCTCAACCAGATCTACGCCAATGTTATAGGCAAGCCGATATTGGTCCCCGACGGTATTCCGACCGGTCTCGGTTCGGGAATATTCGCCGCTCTTGCAGCCAAAGATCATGGATCAATCGAGAGCGCTCAGGCAGCCATGTGCGTGGGCTACAGAAAGTTTGAGCCTGATCCGAGCACGCGCGGACGTTATGAGACCCTCTATCAGCTGTTCAAGCAGGTCTATATGGGCTTTGGCACCTCGAGCCTCGCAGACTTCTCGCAAGTTCTCGGAGACATCAAGCGGATTGCTGCAGGTGAGAGTATTCGGTCCGAGTTTGGCCACCGTGCCGCGCGCAAGGTAGCATTGCTATGACCCGCTGTGCTCTTAGATCAGATGTCTATGGATCGAGAACGTGATGACGTCACTTCCATCCATTCGTGCAATACAGTCGTTCGTCGCAGCCGGCAGAAAGGGTTCATTTCTCGAGGCTGCTGCCCAGCTGCAGCTTACTCCGTCGGCGATCAGCCACCAAATCAGGCTGATGGAAGACGACCTTGGGGAAAAACTCTTTCACCGCATTGGAAGGAACGTGTCGCTCACCGAGATTGGCGAGCGATACCACCGTGATCTTTCAGAAGCGCTTTCGATGATTGAGCAGGCGACCGATGAGGTGTGCCGGCGCAACAGCGTCGACGTCCTGAGCGTCGGCTGTGCTTCAAGTCTGGCTTCGCTATGGCTTATGCCAAGATTGCCTCGGTTCGAAGAATTGTATCCCTCGATCGAAATCAGGCTTCTGTCGACATCGGATCCTGCAAAATTGTCCGATGGCTCGGTCGATGTCGATATCTGCTACGGCAGCGCTCCTCGACTGGGCTCTATCGCGGCGGAGGAGTTCCCCCTTGAGACAATCGTCGTAGCCTGCTCTCCCGAGGTGGCGAATGGCGAGCGGCCCATACGCAAGCCATCGGATCTGGTGGGCCACACCTTAATCAAGTCGGAGCAGACGCTTTACAGCTGGCAACAATGGGCGAAGGACCACGGCTTGGCGATTGACGTCAATCGCGGCGCTCGATTTCGCGATGCGTTTATGGCGATCGCGACCGCTGTCGAAGGACGCGGCGTGTGCCTGGAGAGCTACCGGCTTCTTGAACGGGATGTGGAAAGAGGTAACCTCGTCCTTCCGTTCGGGATGACAGGCCCCAACCTTCGTTGCCACACGCTCACATATGTCCGCTCGCGGCTCAGATCAGAAAAGGTCAACGCGTTCAAGCAATGGCTGGAAAACGTATGGCTTGAAGACGCTGCCTCGGCTGAAATGCGGGCGCGAGGCTGATCGAACCTCTGACGGGCAGCAAGATCGTCCGGCGTTCTTTGAAACGCTGAGACAGCAATATGCGTGATGCCCAACCTTCTCTTAGCCATGCCTCGAGATTTTTTGAAGTTTTTGCGATTGCGAGGGGAGCGGCCACCGAGCGCGATATGCGCCGTCTTCTGTCCTTCTCACCAGTCTATGCGCTGACAACTTCAAGGCCATAGCTGTAGGACCGTGTCAGATCGCGCTCCGGGCGGCGCTATCCGCGACTTAAGAGCCCGCAAGTCTATGGCTGTCAGACACGACGAGCAGGCAAAGCTGTCGCGAAGAGATCAACTGAGACTGGCAGCTCTCAGACAATCTGGATTGATATTAAGAGCGAATGCCTCCATATGTAGAGAATGATTTAGCGCGGCGTGAGCCGATTACAGGTGTTGGCGGGCGATGCAGACAGACCTACAGATATCCAGACAAAGTGCGACGTTGCGCGTAAAAGTTGAGGAGACTCTACGTCAGGCGATAGCCAGTGGGCGATTTAAGCCCGGCCAGCGACTGGTAGAGCGAGAACTTTGCGAAATGCTGGGCGTCGGCAGGACCTCGGTTCGCGAGGCAATGCGACAGCTCGAAGCTGAAGGCATTATCACAAGCTATCCCCATAAGGGACCGGTCGTCAGTACGATCACCTACGAGGAAGCGCAGCAACTCTATACCGTTCGGGCTCTTCTTGAAGGATTCGCGGGCCAGCAGTTCGCTGAGCATGGCACTGCCGCCGACATAGCGACACTTCTAGCCGCGGTGGTCGAATTCGAAGCCGCCGCCGAAAGTGGCGTCGGTGCGCGCCTCATAGATGCGAAAAACGCATTTTACAACTGTTTGATGGACGGCAGCAAAAACGTGTTCGTAAGGCAAATGCTGACAGCTCTGCACAATCGGATCAATCTCCTTCGAATGACAACCATGACGCAACCGGGACGCCTTGCGCACAGCATTGCCGAAATCAAGGATATTGCGAACGCAATCCAGAATCGCAACGGGCCGTTGGCGGCGGCGGCCTGCAAATTCCATATCGACCAGGCTGCCAAGGTCGCACTTGAATACCTCCGGAAGAACGCAGCGCTAGAAACTTAAAATTTCGATTGACAGATTGTCTGATAATCTTTTTAATCCTCTCTGAAGGAAGGCGGGTTTCATTGCTCGCACGCGTCCGGAGGAAAAAATGTCATCGACACTCAACGCAACGCGCGTGGCCTTTATAGGGCTGGGCGCGATGGGCCAACCTATGGCTCAACATCTCATTTCGGCGGGCTTCGATGTCGTCGGTTTCGACCTCTCGAAAGACGCCAAGACAAAGCTCGCTGATGCGGGCGGGCGAGCCGCCGAAACGATTTCTGACGCCATGGTCGGGGCCAGTTTCGTGATCACCATGCTTCCGAACGGCAAGATCGTGCGCGAGGCGCTGCTGGGCGAAAACGCCTGTGGCGGCCTGAAGCAGAATGCCGTCGTCATAGACATGAGTTCGTCTGCTCCAAACGACACAAGGGAGCTCGGTCTCGAACTTGCTTCTCGTGGCCTTCGGCTGGTTGACGCCCCGGTCTCCGGAGGCGTCAAGCGCGCCGTTTCTGGCACCTTGACAATCATGGCCGGTGGGGAGGATGCTGATATCGAGGAGGCCGAGCCGCTGCTGAAGGCAGTGGGACAACAGGTGTTCCGGACGGGGCCAGTTGGCTCGGGTCACGCGATGAAAGCGATTAACAACTTCGTATCCGGTGCAGGTGTGCTGGCGGCGATCGAGGGTGTCCTTCTTGGACGTGCCTTCGGCCTGGAGCCGGCGACGATCGTCGATATTCTCAACTCGTCGTCTGGAAAGAACAACGCCACCGAAGTGAAGATGAAGCAGTTCATCCTCTCTGAGACGTTCGGGTCGGGATTTGCCATTGGCCTGATGGCCAAGGATATCCGCATCGCCGCCGATCTCGCCAAGACGCTTGGTCTTCGCCTCGATGCTCTCGCCAGCACGGCAGACGCCTGGGATGCTGCACAGAAGGCGCTAGGCCCATCCGAGGACCACACCCGCATCATCCGATACGTCGAAGATCACAATTAGCCTCGGAAACTCGCGAATTCGGGCGAAACAGACAGATTGTCTGATAATCAGTTTATCTTGTCGTAGACAGTAGAGCTAGGAGCGTTGTCGAATGACCGCCACGAAAGAAACGAAAGTGAAAACACACGGCAAGGAGCGGCCTGTCCCTTCGGAACAGTTCGCTCGAGGGCTGGCGACGCGTCGTGAAGTCATGGGCGATGCCTATGTCGACGCAGCACTCGGTAAGGCGACCGACTTCACCTGGCCTATGCAGCAGCTCGTCACTGAGTATTGCTGGAACGAGATCTGGAATCGACCAGGCCTCGACAGGCGCGCGCGGTCCATTCTGAACCTTGGCATGATCTCTGTTCTCAATCGTCCGCATGAGCTCAAGGGCCACGTGCGCGGCGCGATCAACAACGGCCTTAGCAAGGAGGAAATCCAGGAGATTTTCCTGCAGGTCGCGATCTACGCCGGCGTACCGGCGGGCATCGACAGCTTCCGAAACGCCCAGGAGGTCTTCAACGAAATGGGCATCTGAAGCCGCCGCCGCTAGGCGTGGCGGAAAATTTTGAAGGGCGTGGATCGGCCGCGCCGTTTTAACTAGGGAGGAGCCGAACTTGGCCATCGATCTCGAGAAGTTCAAAAAACTGGCGCTGGAGGACTTCGAGTTCAAGCGCGAAACCCGTTATCTCAACGGCATTATCAAATGCGATTTTCCGACCCGCAGCGTCGCACTCCACTTCGAAGACGGCAAGATGGTGAAGGTCGAAGAAGCCGCCTACGACGACGAGACGTGCAAGATCGTCATCCGGGGCACGGGTGAACAGTGGGATGCGCTTCTCCAGAAGAAGCCGCGGCCGTTTTATCAGTGCCTGCAGTCGTCAAACATCAAACACGGTCTGTACCTTAGCAACAATAACGAAACCTTCGCGTATCTCCCTGCGCTCAATCGCATGACGAACCTGATGCGCGAAGCCCGCCCGGAAGGAGTAGCAGCATGACTAGGCATGATCCAATCACGGGCCGTTACGTCTACCTGACGATCGAAGGCATCGAATATCGCGTCTATTACGAGGAAGCCGGAGAGGGCATTCCCTTGCTTGTCGGTCACACGGCGGGCTCCGACGGCCGCCAGTACCGGCACACGCTCTGCGACGAAGACGTGACCAAGAACTTCCGCGTCATCGCGTTCGACTTGCCCTATCACGGGAAGTCTCTTCCTCCCCACGGCGTTCGCTGGTGGGAGAAAGAGTACAACATGACCAAGAAGTTCATGATGGATTTCCAACTGGAACTCTCTAAGGCCCTTGGTCTGGACCGCCCCGTTTATATGGGTAGCTCGATGGGCGGACATCTTGCTATCGATCTCGCATCGAATTACCCCGACAACTTCCGCGCTACTATCTCCGTCGAAGGCGCACTGCGCTCGGCTGCCGAATATGTCGATGTCGGCATGGCAGGCATTCGGAAAGAATTCGACAACCCAAACGTGAACCGCACCTCCATCGGCGCGGCCATGATGCTCAATATCTCGCCCTACTCACCAGAAGCCAATGTCCGCGAAATCCAATGGGAATATAGCTGCGGCGGTCCGGGCGTCTTCGCAGGTGACCTCTATTATTACTACTATGACCACAATGTCTCGCCCGAAGAGGCGAGCAAGATCGATACGTCGAAGTGCATGCTGTACTTCCTGACGGGCGAATACGATCCGAATACCTCCCCGGCCGACACCAAGATCGCCGCCGATCTCGTCAAGGGCAGCAAGTTCTGGACGATGGAGAAGCTCGGACATTTCCCGGTCACTGAAGACTACACCGAGTTCAGAAAATACCTGCTGCCGATCCTCGAGGAAATCCAGCAGGCATCCGCAACCAGGGCGAAGGTCGCCTGAAACAATCTCTTGGGAGGAGCATCCAATGAGACGGAGTTTAACCGGAACCATGGGGGCGCTGATCGCGGTCAGCGCCCTGACGACCACTGCTTGGGCTGACGGCGTCGACCAGCTCCCCCCCAACGAGAAGAAAATCTACGAGGTCGTCGACCCGCAGGTTCCGCTCGGAGCGAGCGCCTATAAGGACTTCAAGCCAAAGAAAGGACCGCCGTGGAAGATCGGCTACGCCAGTAGCTATGCCGGCAACACGTGGCGCGCAGCCGCCCTCGATGCCGTCATGAATGACCTCTTGCCGCGCTCCAAGGAAGCGGGGCTTGTATCTGAAGTCGTGGTCACTCAGTCCGACCTCAAGGACGCCGTCCAGATTCAGCAGATGCGCCAGATGGTTGATGATGGGGTCGATGCCATCATCATCTGCTGCTCGAACGTCACCGCCCTCAACCAGACGATCGAGTACGCCTATAAGGCAGGCGTTCCTGTTTTCTCGTTTTCGGGATACGTGACGTCGCCTTACGCGATCAACGGCGCTGCCAATCACGCGCAGGGCGGCGGCGAGATGGCGACCTGGCTCGCAGACAAGATCGGCAAGAAAGGCAACGTGCTTCTCGTGTCGGGCATCCCTGGCTTCGCCTCATCCGACAGCTTCGACAAGGCCGCCAAAGAAGCGCTGGCAAAGTATCCCGACATCAAGATTGTCGGCGAAGTGGCTGGCAAGTGGACCGACCAGGTAGCACAGGTCGAGGTGCAGAAATTTCTGGCGACGAACCCCATTCAGATTGACGGTATTCTGACACAGGGCGCGCAGGAGAACGGCGTGTTGAATGCCATGCTCCAGTCGGGTCGTGACATGGTGCCCATTACGCTGGGCGGCGAGGCTTCGGCGGCATGTTACTGGCGCCAGAATCCAGAATGGGTCGATGCTGGCTTCCATATCTGGCCGCCGCGCCGCGAGATGCAGCAGATGTGGGAGATCATGCTTCGCACGCTCGAAGGGCAGGGGCCGAAGGTACAGTCCTTCCTGCGCCCTGTCCTGCCGTTCACCATCGATGACGTTCGCGCTTCGATCCCCGAGGATTGCGATGTGAACTCGACGGATTTCGTCGAACCGAAGGCGGACGGATGGTTCCCAAGTGCGATTGCCGACCAGTACTTCGAGCGTCCTGCCGATCCCTGGAAGCCGGTAGCCAAGTAAGCCGGATCCGCCCGGTGGCTTAACTGCCGGGCGACCGTTGGAAGATCGTAAAAGCCGCCTTGGCGGACGTTGCGGGTGGGAGGTCTGCGATGGGCAGCGAGATAACAGTCAGAATGGTAGATGTCGCCAAGGCGTTCGGGGAGACGAAGGCACTCAAGAAGTGCGACTTCGAGGCCCGCGCCGGGGAGGTGCACGCCATCGTTGGCGAAAACGGCAGCGGCAAGAGCACGATGGCCAAGATCATGTCGGGCGTTTTGCACCCGGACGCAGGCAAGGTCACGATCCTGGGTGAAAAGGTTGCCTCGCCCGTCGACGCCAAGCGGGCCGGCCTGACCACCATCTTCCAAGAAGTCCTGGTTGCTGACGAGGCTAGCGTATTCGAGAACCTCTATGTCGGTCGTGACGGTGTCTTTCGTTCGCAGTCGACCGGCGATCGGCGGAGCGAAGCAGCTGAAATCCTGGCGCGGCTCGTTGGAAAATCCGTAGACCTCGATCAACTGGCAGGCAGCCTGCCGCTCAGCATCAAACAGTGGATCGTCATCGCACGGGCTATTCTTCGCAGGCCGCAGGTGCTGATCCTCGACGAATCTTCGGCCGCGCTCGACCTCGACTCGACCCTCCGGCTCCACGCGGAAATCGACCGCCTTCGTGCCGAGGGCGCGACGATCCTCATCGTAACCCACCGGATCGCGGAACTCGTGCGTATCGCCGACCGTGCGACGATCCTGCGTGATGGGATAACTGTCGGTACGCTCGGAAAGGATGAGATTACCGAGGAAAACCTGCTGTCCATGATGACGCCGGCAGATCGGCGCGCCAGCGATGCGACAGAATACGCCTCCCGAAAGAAGGCGCTATCGGCCCCTCTCATACTAACCGCGACGGGTCTCGCCGCGCACAGGTCGGCGCGCCTATTCGATTTCGACCTTCCCAAGGGGAGCATCGTCGGCGTAGCCGGGCTTGATGGGCAGGGGCAGGACGCTTTTATCCGCGTCTTGGCCGGCATCATCCAGCCGTTCGGTGGCGAGGTGAAGGTCCGCTCGGTTGATACGGACAAGATGATCGCGCTGCAATCGCTCGACGATGCGGCGAAGCTCGGTGTTTCCTACGTCTCCGGGGATCGCAAGCGCGAGGGTATCTTCCCGCAACAAAGCATCTTCGAAAACCTCGCCATCGGTGTCTACAGGAAGACGCTCGGACCCCTGGGCGTGATCCGCAAGCCCACGCTGAAATCCATGTTTAAGCGCGAAGTGGATCGTCTGCGCATCAAGATCGGCAGCCCGTCGAACAGGATCACCTCACTGTCGGGCGGCAACCAGCAGAAGGTGCTTATCGGGCGCGCCTTCGCAAACGATCCCCAAGTCATCCTCCTGAATGACCCCGCGCGCGGTGTCGATCTCGGCACTAAGCGTGACCTCTACCGGGAGTTACGTCTGTTCGCTGAAAAAGGCGGCAGTGTCATCTACGTCTCGAGTGAGATCGAGGAGTTCATCGGGTTTGCCGATCGCGTCGACGTGTTCTTCGGGGGAACGTTGTTTCGATCCCTGACCGGCGAGGAAATCGCCGAGGCACCAATCCTCGCCGCTATGTTCGGGAAAGCCCGGGACGCTTCCGTTGATTTCGATCTGGAAAGGACCGCATGATGTCCGTAACCGCTTTCCGTCAAGTCACGCAGGACCGCTCGTTGTTCGTTCCGGCCGGGCTTTTCCTCGTCCTCCTTTGCGCTGTCGCCTTCCGGGGCCAGGGTCTGTTCACGAACAATGGTCTGGCCGGAGCCATTCTGGTTGCAACGCCGCTGATCCTGACCACGCTCGCGATAACACCGATCGTCATGGCGGGCCGCGGAGCGGTGGACCTTTCCGTGGGCCCGCTCATGGGCTTCGTCAACGTCACGCTCATTACGTGGCTGGTCGGCAACGGCATCACGCACCCGTTGGCCATCATTGCCTGGGCGGTGGGATTGGGAGCAGCGTTCCAGCTGGTGCAAGCACTTGTGATCATCTATGTGCGCGTCGCGCCCATCATCGTCACGCTCTCCGGTTTCCTCGTTCTGTCGGGCGTCAACCTGATGGTCATGTCGCGTCCCGGCGGTGTCGCTCCAGACTGGATGCTAAGCTGGGGCGCGGGAACGAGCATATTTTCGCCTGTCCTGTTGCTTCTGCTCGGCGCTTTCGCAATCTGGGGCGTCCTGAGGGGCACGATGTTTTACCGCAACCTGCGGATGACAGGCGCTGACGAGCGGATGGCCTATACCAGCGGTGTGCAGGTCGACGTCGTGCGCATCATCGCCCATACGGTCGGCGGCGTTTTTGCCGGGCTGGCCGCATTGAGCTACACCGCGCTGATCTCATCCGGCGACCCGACCCAGGGCAGCACCTACACGCTGCAAGCGGTGACGGCGCTGGTCCTTGGCGGAGCTAGTCTCTCCGGGGGCCGCGGCGGTGCGCTCGGCTCGACGCTCGGCGCGATCAACATGTTCCTCATCTCGTATCTTCTGTCCACTTTCAACTTCGGGACGGTTTCCGGCTTCGTCACGCAAATGGCCTTTGGCCTGATCCTCGTTGGGTCACTTCTCGTGAACGTCTTCGTCATCAGCCGCCGCACTGTCGCGTGAGGAGTAAGGAAATGATCTCCACTGTCTTGAACACAGAAATCGGCGCGACCCGTGGCGCCAGCCCTTTGCGCAAGCACAAGAGTATTTCGATCGGCTTCTGTCTCCTTGCGTGTCTGCTCATTCTTGGAGCCCTGCTCGTGCCGGGCTTCGTGTCGCCGCAGAACGCGCGATCGATCCTCCTTCTCGCCGCCTTCCTTGGGCTGGCGTCTGTTGGGCAGACGCTCTGCGCGCTCGTTGGAGCGCTGGATCTTTCCATCCCATACATCATCGGTGGCGCCAATATCCTGCTTCCAAGCCTCATGGTGGCGGGTCTTCCCGCCCCCGTCGCCATGATCGTCGTGCTTCTCCTTGGCATTTTGGTCGGGGCTTGCAACGGCGCCCTCAGCTTCCGGCTGCAGGGTCAGGCGCTGATCATGTCGCTCGGTCTTGGTTTTGCCGCCGTCGGGGCGGTCCAGATCTACACCTCGCTCGGATCGCAGTTCGGCGGTACCGTCTTTGCGCCCGTCCCCGGATGGCTTCGCAACCTTTCGGCGTTCAATGGCAGGTTCTTCGGTCTGCCGTTTCCACCGGTTATCGTCATATGGGCTTTCATCGCCGTCGCTCTGGGCTGGATAATGCACAACACCTGGTTTGGCCGGAGCCTCTATGCTGTTGGCGGGAGCCGCACGGCCGCCGCCCGCCTCGGAATCTCGGAATTCAAGATCTGGACAGTGATTCACAGCGTCAGCGGGGCGATGTCGGCACTCACCGGAATGCTGCTCCTCGGTTTCTCCGGCGGCGGTTTTGTCGGGGTCGGTGATCCCTATCTGTTCACCACCGTGGCGGCGGTCGTTATCGGCGGAACGTCTCTTCTAGGCGGTGCCGGCGGGTATGGAGCGACGGTCCTCGGCGTCCTCGTCCTTACTGTCCTGACCTCGCTTCTCGTCGGCCTGGGGCTCAGTTTCCCGGCACAACAGGCCGTCGTAGGGCTGCTGATCGTCCCCATGGTCGCGATCTACGCCCGCTCACCACACATCCGTAATCAGATTTGAACGTTGCATCGAAAGGAATACCAATGGCTATCTCCACCGCTCTACTGGATCGCCTGAAAGACCCCTCCCTGGTACGCGAGGAAATGCTGGTAGGAGGCGACTGGCGAAAAGAGGGCGCGAGCGGCAAGACGATCCAGGTCCACAATCCCTCGACCGGGGACGTGATTGCGAGCCTCCCGAGCGCAGGACTCCAGGACGTCCGCGAAGCCATCGACGTCGCCAAACTCGCCCAGAAAAAGTGGGCCGCACGATCGGGCAAGGAACGTGCCGGCGTCATGCGGAAGTTCTTCGACCTCGTCACGGCCAACACCGAGGACCTCGCGATCATCCTGACGTCCGAGATGGGCAAGCCTCTAGCCGAGGCACGCGGAGAGGTCGCCTACGGCGCTTCCTACATTGAATGGTTCGGGGAAGAAGCCAAGCGCGTTTACGGCGACACCATTCCGGGGCATCAGGCCGACAAGCGCCTGATAGTCATCAAACAGCCCGTCGGCGTGGTGGCGGCCATCGCGCCCTGGAACTTTCCTTCCGCCATGGTCTGCCGCAAGATCGCCCCGGCGCTGGCATCCGGCTGCGCCATCATCTTCAAGCCGGCCGCCGAAACCCCATTGTCGGCCCTTGCTCTTGCCATACTCGCTGAGCGCGCGGGAATACCCGGCGGCCTGTTCAGCGTCCTGCCGACAGACAACGCCCGGATGTTCGGTGAAGAAGTCTGCTCGAACCCCGTCGTCAAGAAGCTGACCTTCACAGGGTCTACCGAGGTCGGCCGCATCCTGATGGCGCAGGGCGCACAAAAGATCATGAAGCTCAGCCTCGAACTCGGCGGCAACGCTCCCTTCATCGTCTTCGACGATGCCGACCTCGACGAGGCCGTGGAAGGAGCGATGCTGTCCAAGTTCCGCAATGCCGGCCAGACCTGCGTTTGCGCCAACCGTCTCTACGTCCAGAGCGGGGTCTACGACCGCTTCATAGAGAAACTCGCGGCGCGGGTTTCCGCGCTCAAGGTCCTTGACGGGTTCGAGGATGGAGCCACCATCGGTCCGCTGATCAACGACGATGCGGTGGCGAAGCTCTATAGTCACATCGATGACGCGGTCGGTAAGGGTGCGAAGATCGTTGTGGGCGGCGCAAGGGACGAGCGTGGTGGCACCTTCGTCCAGCCGACGCTTCTCTCGGAAGCCACGAAGGAAATGAAGGTCGCACGAGAGGAGACCTTTGCGCCGCTCGCTCCTGTCTTCAGGTTCAAAACGACGGAAGAGGTCATTGAACTGGCCAACGACACAGAGTTCGGTCTCGCCGCCTACTTCTACGCCAACGACCTTCGAAACGTCTGGAAGGTTACGGAGGCCCTGGAGTACGGGATGGTCGGCGTCAACACGGGCCTGATCTCCACGGAGGTTGCACCGTTCGGCGGCGTCAAGCAGTCGGGGTTCGGCCGCGAGGGCTCGAAATACGGCATGGATGACTTCCTTTCCATGAAATACGTCTGCATGGGCGGCATACAGTCATAGTCCAACGGCTGGTGGTGGGTCTTAAGGCTCGCCACCAGCAAGGTTTGAGCTCGTCACGGAAGCCCGATGACACATTCTGCAGAAGGCGGGGAGAGTCTTGGTCAAGACCGCGCCGACAGCCTTCAAAACGAGGCGGCCGACCGCGAGCAGGACCCGGCCGATCACGCTGCCCAGGCGAACGTCGAGGGCAGAACGGCAATGGAACGTCGGAACGTGCGGAGAGAGGCAGGGGCGAGACTCGCCTTTGTCGTGGGTCTGTCTGCTTAAGGCTTCCGTTGGCCCAACGCCTGATGACCCATCTCGAAAGTTTCGTTGGTATTTTTCGACGGGACGGAGAAAGCGCGCCACTGGCCACTCGCTGGCAAGATCATCGCCGATTGTCTGGCATTTTGCTGGTGGCACGTCGACGCAAGGCGCACGTGTCGGGGGACGCTCGGCCTGCCGGCCCGAGTGCTCTTATGGCCCAAGGGCAGCATCAGTTGAATGACGTGCGGTCGTCAACTGCCGCAAGGCCTTGATGAGGGGGTCACGGATCGCCGAGAAATTGCGCCGTCGCAGACTAATATTTTGACCTGGAAGAGCCCACTACCGTTACCGCGACCTGGTCGCGTTGCAATGATGAAACGGGGTTGCGCCTCACACCTGCGTTCCAGAGTGTCCGGGCGAGACCGTGACGACCACGGCCCCGCCGGACGTTGCCTTGGGAGGCTGACTTCTGGACAATGTTCGTGACGAGAGCTTAGTGCTTCATGCGCAGGATTGGCTTGATGACCTTGCCGCTCTCGGAATCGGCCATTGCCTCGTTGATCTGGTTGAGATCGTAGAACTGGACGAGCTTGTCGAACGGGAACCGTCCCTGCTGCCAGTATTCGATGAGCTCGGGTATGAATTTGGAGGGAATGCTCTGGCCTTCGACCACACCGACGAGCGTACGGCCGAACAGAAAGTTGCCGATATCGACGATCCCTTCCGTTCCGAGCGCGGACGATCCGACCAGTCCACAGGTTCCTGGGGTGCCGAGGCAATCGACCGCCTGGCGAAACACCTTCGGCGAGCTCGTGCATTCGAGACTGAAGTCTGCGCCTTCGGGAATGATTTCCCTGATCGCCTTGACGCTATCCCTATTGCGGGCGTTTATGATGTGGGTTGCACCCAGTTCAATCGCCAGTTCGAGACGTTCATCGTTAAGGTCGATCACGATAATGGTCGAGCATCCGGCAATCTTCGCCGCCATGACGGCTGCCATGCCGACCGCACCCGCGCCGAACACTGCAATGGAAGATCCCGGTTGGGGCTTGAGGCAGTTGAGAACCGCTCCGGCGCCAGTTTGCAGCCCGCAGCCCAGCGGTCCCATGAGTTCGAGGGGAACATCTTTGGAAACCCTGACCGCATTGCGCTCGCTGGCGATGGCATAGGTGGCGAAAGAAGACTGCTCGAAGAAGCACCCGCTGATCTGGGTACCGTGTGAATCATGTAGCGGGCAACTGCCATCCGGCCGGGTGCCACGGAAATTTCTGCCGAAAAAGTCTTCACAATAATAAGGCGTGCCTCCCCGGCACTTCTCGCATTTCCCGCAATATGCGTAGCTTAGAGCCACGTGGTCGCCGGGCGAAAGCTCTTTTACATCGGCCCCGACCACTTCCACGACGCCGGAGCCTTCATGGCCGAGAACCACGGGCTGCGGTACGTCATATCCTTGGTCGCGAACAACCATGTCGGTGTGGCAGACACCGCTCGCCACGATCCGGACGAGGATTTCGTCGGGGCGAGGTTGATCGATACCGATGCACTCCAGAACAAGAGGCTTTGCCTTTTCGCGCGAAATTGCAGCGTATGCTTCTTTCATAAAATGACTCCATCAGTGCGCGCTCGGCCGGTAGGTGACACTTGTAGGCGTTCGCAGACAATCAGTCAATTATCTTCAGTGAACCAAAATGGTCGCTGAGGCCATCCCAGCCCGCTACACGGACATGTAAAGAGAAAAATCGATGTAATATCAATTGCTTCCTCAGGGTATTCGGCCGATCTAGATCTTGGTCCGAATTGTTGGCTGTCTTAAAACTGGAATTCGCTTGACAGATTGACTGATTCAGAAGTGGCATTCATCGAACGCGCCGGCTGACGGTGGTGCCCGTATTTCCTGCCTCGCGGCCTCGCTTTCCGGGTGATGGTAGCGATTATGGCTCCCAACTTCCTTTTTATGAACCTCGCCGGCGAGGCGCGGTCTCCTCTGGTTCCTGTTGGCGTGCTCGTGGGTGAGGTGACGGGCGGCTGCTTTGTCTTATTGCTATATCGAACCAAGCAGCAATAAAAGAATAAAAAAATCAGTATGATAACACAGAAGACACGTCAAAAAGCTGAAATTCAATATAGTTTATTGACAGATTGTCTGCTTATTCATAATGATGCGATCTGCCGTTTGTGGGGAGAATTCAGCGATGTCTGGAGGATAGCGGCGCTCCAGATCGCAGACAAAATGACCACGTTGGGTGGCAAGAGGAGGAGAATTTCGATGAAAAGACGTACATTCCTACAGACGGGCAGTGCCTTGATTGCAGCTGGCGCGTTCGGAATACCGGGCATCCTGCGGGCAGAGGATACGATCACCCTGCTGCCCGACACTTGGCCGTCCGAAGGGGAAAACCCCGTCGTCGACGCTGGTAAGTTTGCCAAGTCAGGTCCCTGGAAGATTGGTCACAGCCACTATGGCCTGGCCGGTTCGACGCACACCTATCAAACCGCATTCGAGGCCGAATACGAAATCAGCAGGAACAAGGCCCGTGTCGGCGACTATCAATTCCGAAGCGCCGACCTCAACGCCTCAAAACAGGTCGCCGACATCGAGGATCTGATCGCACAAAAGGTAGATGCAATCATCATTGCGCCGCTTACGACAGGCTCGGCCGTGGAAGGCATCAGGAAGGCGAAGGCTGCCGGCATTCCGACGGTCGTCTATCTCGGTCGCGTCGACACCGACGAATTCACGGTGCAGGTCCAAGGCGACGACTTCTACTTTGGCCGGGTGATGGCGCAGTTCCTGGTCGATAAGCTCGGCAACAAGGGAAAAGTGTGGGTGCTGCGTGGCGTCGCCGGACATCCGATCGATGCTGATCGTTACGCCGGGGCGATCGAGGTCTTCAGCAAGTCCGGTCTCCAAATCACCTCAACCCAGCACGGCAGCTGGTCCTACGAGGACTCAAAGAAGATAGCCGAAAGCCTCTATCTGTCTGATCCGGATGTCGCCGGGGTCTGGACTGACGGCGCGAACATGTCGCTCGGGGTCTTGGACGCGCTGCAGGAAGCCGGGGCTTCCACCATTCCACCGATCACGGGAGAAGCGCTCAACGGTTGGATGCGTCGTTGGAATGACGAAAAGCTCTCTTCGATTGGGCCCATTTGCCCTCCGGCTCTTTCGACGGCAGCCCTGCGTGCGGCCTTCGCGCTTCTCGAAGGCAAGCCGATCCAGCGCAACTGGACCAACCGGCCCAAGCCGATCGTCGACGACAATCTTGCACAGTTTTACCGCTCCGATCTCACGGACGCTTACTGGGCTCCGACAGAAATGCCGAATGAGAAGCTCCTCGAGTACTTCAAGGCCTGACGCATGGAGGGCGCGGACAAAGCGCGCCCTCTTCACCCTCGCAGATGGAAGTGTTCATGAGTATGCTTGTCGAGATGGTCGGCATAAACAAGTCCTTTGGTGCGGCCAAAGTCCTGTCGAATGTTCAATTTTCGCTTGAACGCGGCTCCGTCCACGCATTGATGGGCGAGAACGGGGCGGGAAAATCCACGCTGATGCGAATTCTGGCCGGCGTCTATCAACAGACCGCTGGACGCATCCGTCTGCGAGGAGAAGAGGTGACCTTCCGTTCCCCCAAGGAAGCGCGTCTCGCCGGGGTGTCGACAGTGTTTCAGGAGTTCACCCTCATCCCCAATCTCACGGTCGCCGAAAACATGTTTCTTGGACACGAACCGCGGCGTGCCGACGGGTCGATAGACACCGCCGAGGTCGTCGAGCGATCCCGCAAGCTGCTTGTCGACGTTTTCCCTCAACTGGACGCCACGGCGATTGTGGAAACGCTGACGGTTGCCCAGCAGCAGGCAGTGGAAATCGCCAAAGGTCTGACATCCAATGCCGATGTCTTCATTTTCGATGAACCGACCGCGGCACTAAACTCGACGGACGTCGCTCATCTCTTCAAGGTCATCCGCGATCTGAAGGCGCAAGGGAAGGCTGTCGTCTACATCTCGCATCGGATGAACGAGGTGTTCGAACTGTGCGACACCATCACCGTCATGAAGGATGGGGCTTGGGTAAAGACAGCCAGGGCAGAAGACTTCAATCTCCAAACGCTTGTGGCAAACATGGTTGGACGCGAGCTTCAGAATTTCTTTCCGCCGAGGGCGCAGACCATTGGGTCGCCGATGCTCGACGTGGCAGGGCTTCGTCTCAATGACCATGGCCCGCCAGTCGGTTTTTCCGTACGCACGGGCGAGATCATCGGACTGGCCGGGCTGGAAGGCCAGGGGCAGCGCGAAATCATGCGTGCGGTCGTCGGGGTCGAAACCGCCGCAGTTGTGACCGTCCGGCGTCGCCGCGACGATAGCATGATCGGTGTGAACGTATCCTCCGGCTTTTCGAGTGCGATCTCAGCCGGCATTGGTTTCATTCCTGAAGACCGCAAGCAGGAAGGCTTATTTCTTCGGCTTCCGATCTACGATAACATCGCACTTGGCAAGCAGTTGAACCGGAACATGGCGAGCGTTGCATGGCGTTCCATCTCCAGGGTTCACGATGTCATAAAGTCGCTCCGTGTTGCGGCTGCCGACCCAGCCTCGCCCGTCGGCAAACTTTCGGGCGGAAACCAGCAAAAGGTCCTTCTTGGCCGCTGGCTGCTTTCGGGGGTTGATATCCTTGTCATCGAGGAGCCGACACGTGGCGTCGATGTCGGCGCTAAAGCGGAAATCTATAAGCTCCTTCGCGATTTTGCCGATCGTGGCGGTGCAGTGATCGTCTCGTCACGCGAGCACCCCGAACTGATCGGGCTCTGTGACAACATCCTGGTCGTTCACGACAAAAAGATCGTCGGACAGATGCCCGCGCTTGATGCCACAGAGGAAACCATCCTGGGAACCGCACTCGGTTCGAACTCCGCGCACGATCCGCGCGCCGCTGTTCATTGAGGAGGATACATGAATACCGTCGCAAAGTTCCTGAAGGCACCCTATAGGGCGGGTGCGATCCGGCTGTCGATCGGGACGCTATTCGTGCTGGTGGTCGCCTCGGTTATCCTGCTTCCACAATTTCTGGCGCCGGAGAATCTGTCGAACCTGCTGGCCCAATCCACTGTTCTTGTTATTTCTGCGCTAGGCCAGACCTTTGTGATCCTGACGGGCGGCCTAGACGTTTCCGTTGGTTCGATCATCAGCGTGACGACTACGATCATGACACTCGACATGCCCGAGGTTGTCCGTGTCATGCTTTGCATTGCGGTTGCGATCGCATTCGGATTGTCGAATGGCTACGGCGTAGCCAGGCTCAACGTCCATCCGATCATCATGACCCTGGCAACCATGGGTATCGGCCAGGGATTGGCGCTTATCATTCTTCCTATCCCCGGCGGGAAGGTGCCCGAATGGCTTTCGGCGTCAGTCGCGGGTTCCGTTGGGCCCGTGCCAAACTCGCTGCTCTGGCTGATCGTCGCCACGTTCGTTGCTGCCTGGTTGCTTTATCGCAGACCGTTTGGCCTTTACCTGTTCGCTTCGGGTGGTAACGACTTCAATGCCCGCATGAATGGCGTCCCGGTCGAGCGCACAGTCATCAAGGCCTACATCCTGTCGGCGCTATTTGCTTGCGCTGCCGGGATGTTCCTCGCAGGTCGCCTTGCCTCGGGCGATCCCAAGGGGGGCGCCACATTCGGAATTGAATCCGTTACCGCAGCAGCGCTCGGGGGTGTTCACCTGGCTGGCGGTATCGGCAGCATCCTCGGCACTGTAGCCGGCGCGGCTATCCTCGGCATCGTCAACAACGTGATGAACCTCGCTAACGTCTCGGCATTCCTCCAGTCGGTCGTGAAGGGCCTTCTGCTGCTAGCACTCGTCGTCTCACAGCGTCGCAAAACGATCGGACTTTGAAAGAGATGGACCTCTCGATGACCACAACGGATGCGAAAATTGAGACGCCATCGCGCACTCTCACCGCCAGGCGCATACTTTCCTGGGTGCTCGGTTTGCCCCCGGCATATTACGTGCTCGCAATCCTGATCGCTGTGGCCCCCGCTGTAAGCGCGACGCTGATCAATCCAAACTATTGGTTCGTGATCCTGAAACAGTCAGCGCCGCTTGGGATCGCGGTGCTGGCGCAATCTCTTGTCATGCGGGTGCGTTCTATTGATCTCTCGGTCAGTGGCGTGTTTGCTTTTTCGATCTATCTCGCCAGCTCCGGGCTCCTCAACAGTTACCCGCCCTTCGTCACGGTCCTGATGCCGATCGTCATCGGCCTTGCCGTCGGTCTGATCAACGGCGCCCTCGTGGCCTATGTCCGCGCCTCCGCGGTCATCGCGACGCTGAGCGTATCGGCGATCCTCATCGGGATCATCCAATTCATGAGTTCGGGCCGTGCACCGGGTTCGACACCAAGCTGGCTTCGCGTCCTGACGAGCGGGAACATCTACGGCCTGTCTTACTCCGTGATCGTCTGGATCGGGATTTCCGTTCTCGTCGCATTAGCGTTCCGCTTCTTGATCCTCGGGCGCTACTTCCGCGCTGTCGGCGACAATCCGAGGGCGGCGGAGATAACAGGCATACCTCTGGCCCGCACGATTTTTGTCTCCCATACACTTGCGGGCACGCTGACAGGCATCGCCGCCCTGGTTCAGGTGTCGGCTCTGGCCGTTGGCACGATCAAGCCCGGCTTCGACACCTTCATGAACGCTCTCGCCGCGACGATCCTCGGTGGGGTGACGTTCGGCGTCGACCGCGGTGGCGTCGCGGGGCCTTTCGTGGCGGTCGTCGCCTTCAGTTTCCTCTTCGCGATGTTGACGGTGTTCGGCATCCAGGAGCCCGGCAAGCTGATCGTCCAGGGCGGGATCATCGCGCTTGCTGCGATCATTTACGGAGCACGCGTCGGTCGCGTCTAGCCGCAAGGATCTGCCAAACAGGTCATTCCCGGTGTCAACGCGGGAGAATGCAGGAGATAAGAATGGTGAAGATAACGGCGGCCGTGGCCGCAAAACCGAAAGCTCCGCTTGAGTTTCGTGAACTTGAGCTGGCGGATCCAGAAGGCAATGAAATTCTCGTGCGGACGGTCGCCACGGGGATCTGCCATACCGACCTGTTGCTCCGTGATGGGATATTTGGGCCTCCCGCCCCGGTCATACCAGGACATGAAGGTGTTGGTATCGTCGAGGCCATCGGGGCGGACGTCCAAGGTTTAAGGGTGGGCGACCACGTTGCGCTCAGCCAGAGTTCATGTGGCTTCTGCGGCGATTGCCGGCGCTCTCACCCGATGAACTGCCAGAACTACACCCAGTACAATCTGACGGGGCTTCGTCCGAACGGCAAGAAGGCCTTGCTGTGTGATGAAGTCGGCATCGGCAGCAACTTTGTCGGCCAGTCATCCTTCGCGACCCATGTCCTGGCGACTGAAAACAACGCCGCGCAGCTTCCCAAGGATTTCGACCTGACGAATGCGGCCCCGCTCGGTTGCGGCATGGCAACGGGAGCAGGTACCGTCATCAACGCCATGAAGCCGGAGATCGGTCAAACCATTGCCGTGTTCGGCGCGGGAGCGGTCGGCATGGCTGCGGTGATGGCCGCCAAGGTCCGGCGGTGCAGCAAGATCATCATCATCGACCTGAACGAGCAGCGTTTGGCCATGGCTGAGACGTTGGGCGCGACCCACGCTATCAACGGCAGGGACCCAGACGTCGTGGAGCAGATCCACGCCTTGACGGGCGGCGGTGCCGATTTTGCGATCGACGCCGTGGGTATCGTTCCCGTCATCCTGAACACGATCAAATGCACGCGGGCAGGGGGTCATGTCGTCCTCCTCGGGCTCGACGCGCTCGGCAAGGATATTCCAATCCCGCTGGACCTCATGGTCTTCAACCGGAAAATTCAGGGTGCCATCCTCGGGGATCAGATCCCGCAGCTCTTCATCCCCCAACTGGTCGAACTAAACCAGGCCGGCCTGTTTCCGTTCCAGAAGCTGATCACAAAGTACCCGTTCGAGAAAATCAACGAGGCCATCGCCGATGCCGAAGCTGGCCGCGTGATCAAGCCCGTCATCGTCTTCAATAGGAGCTTCCCACATGCCATCGAGCAAGTCCGACGAACAGCATCTCATCGTTGAGTTTAAAACATCGACGCGTAACCGGGACCGTGTCAACACACTGCTCCAGGAGTTTGTCGGCCCTGCCCGCGAGGAAGAGGGCTGCCTTTACTACAATCTCTACCAGCGCTCCGACGAGCCGAATACGTTCTTCATTCTCGATGGTTGGGCAAACGAGGAGGCAGCCGCGCGTCACGGAGAATCTGCGAACGTCAAGCGTGTTCTCGAACCGCTGCTTCCGTTGCTGGTAAGCCCCCCTTCCATCATTGTGAGCAGTCGCATCAGCGACTGAGCTTGCGATCGTGCAACACCGAAGGACGCGCTTCGATCCGAGGCGGGTTTTTTTCCAAAGGCTCGCGGGAGGACGAAATGGAGCATCGAGTTGTCATCGTGGGAGGCGGTTTCGCCGGCCTCCAATTGGCCAAGGATCTCAAATGTCCAAACCTTTCGATCACGATCGTCGACAGACGCAATCATCACCTGTTCCAGCCGCTGCTCTATCAGGTCGCAACGACCGTCCTGGCAACCTCCGAGATTGCCTGGCCCATTCGCGCGGTCTTCCGTGGAAGGAAAGATGTCACAACGCTTCTTGGCGAGGTCGTGGGCGTCGATGTCGAGAAGCGGCTTGTCTCGCTCAAGGGCGGTCATGCCATTCCCTACGATACCCTTGTTCTCGCAACAGGGGCCCGTCACGCGTATTTCGGCCGGGATGAATGGGAGCCTTTCGCGCCCGGACTGAAGGCGTTGGAAGACGCCACCACCATCCGCCGTCGTCTTCTCCTGGCGTTCGAAAAGGCGGAGCTGGAAACCGATCCCCAAGCGCGGGCCGCAATGCTGACCTTCTCGATAATCGGCGCCGGACCGACAGGCGTCGAGATGGCCGGGATCATCGCCGAACTGGCTCAAAGGACGCTTGTCGAGGAATTCAGAAACATCGATACGACTTTGGCGCGTATTCTTCTTGTAGAGGCAGGACCGCGTGTTCTGCCTGTTTTCCACGAGGCGTTATCGCAATACGCCGAGCGATCCCTTGCGTCGATGGGCGTCGAGGTTCGCACGGGACGGCCGGTAACCGACTGCACCGAGGAAGGTATATCGATCGGGGACGAGTTCGTCCCGAGCCGTACGGTCATATGGGCGGCGGGCGTGCAGGCATCCAAGGCCGCCGTATGGGTCGGGGCGGAGACAGATCGAGCAGGGCGGGCTATCGTGCAGCCCGACCTCACGATCTCAGAACACCCGGAGATCTTCGTTGTCGGCGATACCGCGAGCGTTAAGACCGGCGAGGGAATGCCGGTTCCTGGTATCGCTCCTGCCGCAAAGCAGCAGGGAAAATACGTCGCCCAGGTGATCAAGGCCCGCCTTAAGCAGCGCTCAGCGCCGCTTCCCTTCAAGTACAGGCATCTTGGTAATCTTGCCACCATAGGGCCAAGCTCCGCGGTGATCGATTTCGGCAGGCTTCGGCTCAAGGGCTCCATCGCCTGGTGGATCTGGGGCTTTGCCCACATCTACTTTTTGATCGGAACACGGAGCCGCATGGCGGTCGCGCTGAGCTGGCTTTGGGCATTTACCTCCGGACACCACTCTGCCCGCCTTATTACCCAGAAGGAGACGCTGAAGGACGAGGTCTAGCAGGGATTTATCAGTGACGTGGCGGAAGCACGCCACGCTTTCGTGGGCATTGCGCGGAACGACCTTGTCACCTGCAGCTATTGAAGGAACGAAACATGAGCGAGTTTTTGAAAGACAGCATTATCATTCCACCGACCTCGACCGTGGAACGCGAGAATGGCGAGTGCCTATCTGAAGGCCAGTCTGCAATAGACGTTGACGCGCTCGACGATGCTGCGCGTGCAAGCGTTGAGGGCCAAACGAATGCCATACGCGTCAGAGAGCCGCGTGTGAAAGCGTAGGACTTTCCGGAAAGATGCCGTTCCCCAGAGACATCCATGGGCTGTTCCATGGAAGGTCCAACTGTGGCACGGCGAGACCAAACCGGCGCGCGCCAAAGACCTCGTGAAACCGGATCGATGGATTGTCCGTCGATCATCTTCCATGTCCTCTTGGCTTGGGGTCGGAGAGGCGGGAGACAACGTAATTTGGAGATAAGTGTGTGGTGGTCTCCCTGTTGAGATACGAACGAGTTGCTAGATCTCACGGTTTCACACATGGACCGTTTTCCGCGTGAAACCAGGATCTAAGACTCACAACGCTTGCCGGACACCGCCGACGGAAGGGTTTATCGAAGGAGGACAAACCGATGCCGGCTCTCATGCAGGCAAAGTATGCGTGTTGGTGGGCGCGTCAAACCCGGTCGGTTTCTGTCTTGCGCAGTCTTTCCTCGAAACTGGCTACCGTGTCGCCGTAGGTGACCTCGACCCTTCAGACTTCAGTTCTTTAACCGCAGTCTCGGGGACGAATTTGTTTCCGGTTAAGGTCAATTTGAATAGGGACGTGTATGTCAATTCAATGGTCGATCAGGTCTACCTACGCTGGAGCCGGGTCGATATTCTGGTGAACATAGCCTTCCGTCGCCGTGAATGCGCCGAACCGCTTTCCGCTACGGATCTTGGGCTTGATGCCGTCTCCAACCTGATAAGGGTGACAAGTGCTTTCGGCTCCCGCCTCCAGGGAGAGGAACTCGCTGTTGTGAATATCGCCTGGTTCGACGAGAAGTCGCTGCTAGAGGCCGACCGCGAAGCTGTGCTCCAAGCGGCCTTACGAACTACGACGAGTGCGATGGCGAAGAAGTATTTCGACTCGGGGCTTCGTATAAACGCTGTTCATACCAGAAATGCGCGTTCTACATCTTACGTTCAAAGTGAGACGCTTAGGACACTTGTTCAAGCTGTCCAATTCCTCGCAAATCCAGAACTGTCTGGAAAGCTCACGGGGAACGTCCTGCACATCGACCTGAAACCTGACGATAGTCCTTTCCGACGATAATTCGAGAAGACATTAACCTGTCGTTAAGGTTGATAGTTTGAGCGTCAATTCGACGTGGAAATCCTAACAAGATGTAAAGCACTTTGCATTTCCGCAGTCGAACTTTCTTCCTCTTCGTTTAGGTCGAATAACTAAAACTCCAGAAATGGGTGGCAGTGCCCGCTTTAGTCATCTGGAGGTTTTATGTTCGTCGATCGCTTGCTATCCGCTTTCAGCATCAGAGCGAAAGTCTTATTAGTACTGGTGCCGCTGGTCATGATCCTGGCGGCCGTCGGTGTCGTGAGCCTACAGGCGACCGGATTGCTGCAATCTCGCCTTCGGCTATCGAGCGAAGTTCTCGAGACTTTGAGCGGATTTCGGGACGTCTCTGAGAGCATGAACCGGTTTTTGGCGCAGAGTTCTACGGAGAACCGTGATGAGGCCCTGGCAAGTCTAAGGGGGCAGGGCGCCACGATGCTGTCGCTTCAGGAAGTCGCCACTGACGTTGGTAGTGACACTCGTGCTCTTGAAAGCAGTGAGTCCGCAATGTCCGCGATTTCTGACAGCATGGACCGCATGTGGTCCCTGCACAACGATGAGCTGTCCATTCGTCGTGACGTTGCCGCAAGCTTGACCGAGATCAAGCAGGTCGCGGCCGACCTGAAGCTGGCCGCGGTTAAAGTCCGTGCGCAGGTCCGCAACCAGGAAAACTCTGGCAAAACGATGCTCAGAGAGGCTACCCGCTCAATCGACACGGCGGCAATTATGCAGCGGTTGTCGGAAAATTTGGTGAATCTGCCGGCCAGCGCGATGCAAACCCCCGAGGCACAGCAACAGGCGCTCATGATCAAAAAGGCGATGAAAACCGTCAAGCGCGTCGTTGCAACGGGCGATGGTGGACAAGCAGTCGCAAACTTGGAACAGGCAATCTCCAGCGTCGTCGCCAATTCCGGGCTGGATAGCGCTTTCCTTCACAGCCTAGGGATCGACCTTAGTGCGTTTGCCCCGCGACTGCGAGATGACGCCATACAGCATATGATCGAGGGAACCCAAGCAGTTCGAGCCTTGGATAAGCCATTGGCGGAATCGGAGACGCTCATTGCGGCAGTGGCATCGGTAGGCCAGGATGCCGATTCGATAGAAATTGAGATAAACAACCTGTTGCGGGCGGCCAGCACTGAAAACCAGGAGCGACTCATTGAGCAGCTTACGAAACTGACTCGTGACACCGTAGCGGTTGGAGGCGTAGCCGGTTCATTGCCAGACTTCCCCAAAATGGAGGAGGTCCTCTACTTACAGGGGGATGCCATCGAACAGAATACCGAGAAGTTGGTCAAGATCGCGGAAGGGCGGCAGGCGCAATACGCAGAGGCGGATAAAACCGTCCAGTCGATATGGAAAAATCTCGTGTCGTTCGCGTCGACTCAGGAACATGACGCTCACCGGGAAAGTGATTTCGCCCGACTATTGTCCGCAGCTGCTACCGTCTCCGGTGTTTTGGTCGCCCTCTTGGCCGGAGCCGGCCTGATGGTGACATTGCGCGCTCCAATCGAACGGATCGCAAGGCGCATGCAGGGGCTAGCGACCGGTGATCTTCAATCAGACATCGTTGGCTGCCAGCGGAAAGACGAAATTGGCGATATGGCTCGCGCGCTTGAAGTTTTTCGCGGAAATGCGGTCTCGAAGCTCGAGGTTGAAGCCCGCGCGCAAGACGACCGTAAAACGGCTGATCAGGAGCGAACGGATCGTGAGTTTGAACGTGCTCAGCTTGAGAAAGAAGTGTCCAGCGCTGTACAAACACTCGGGGAGGCACTCTCTAGATTGGCGCGAGGAGACATCTCGCAGACCATCGACCGCCACTTCCATCCCAATCTCGAGCAACTGCGGCGTGACTTCAACCACTCACTGTGCGTCCTCAGGGAAACCGTGTCCCATATCGACGAAAACACCCAACAAATCAAATGGGGAACCGACGAACTTTTCAAAGCCTCTGATGATTTGTCACGACGGACTGAACGACAAGCTGCTTCTCTCGAAGAAACCGCAGCAGCCGTTGAGCAGGTGACTGCGACGGTGAGGAACTCTTCGGAGAATGCCTGCGAGACACAAGCGTTTGTTTCTGCAGTCAAGGAACATGCAGAGGGCGCGGCCATCATTGTAACTGATGCTATAAGCGCCATGGCACGAATTCAGGATGCATCTTACAAGATCGGTCAGATCATAGGATTGATCGATACCATTGCATTCCAGACGAACTTGCTTGCGCTGAATGCCGGCGTTGAAGCAGCTCGTGCCGGCGATGCTGGAAAAGGCTTCGCGGTAGTCGCACAAGAAGTGCGCGAGCTCGCCCAAAGATCGTCAGCCGCAGCGCTCGAGATCCGGCAGTTGATTTCAGAATCTTCGTCAGAGGTGGCCGTCGGTTCGGATTACGTCGGCAAGACCGGGGAGGCTCTGCACAGTATAGCGGCATCCATCGTGCAGATTTCTGATCGCATTGACCAGATTGTGAGTTCCAGCCGCGAACAAGCGACTTCGCTGGCCGAGATCAATAACAACGTCAATGTTCTTGATCAGGGGACGCAACAGAATGCAGCCATGGCTGAGCAGACAAACGCTGCAACGAAGACGCTTTCTGATCAGACTGTCGAACTCAGCGAACGGCTTGCTGGGTTCAAGTTGACAGATGACAGGCCAGCTCATCGGGTAAGTCTCGCTGCATAAGGCAGGCGTAGTGAGATTCGAAGCATGCCGATGGCGGGCCATGCCGCCATTCGATCGAATGAAAGTCACATACCCCAGCGCACGATTTCGCTTCGATGCGCCGGTCTCTCTCCTGGTAGCTCTTTGTCGCTCTCCGTCGCGCAGGATTCAGCACGGCCCGGGCCAACCTTAAGACAACGAAACTATCATCCAGTGCTCAGACTTTGAAAGGTGCCTATCCGTGTGCGTACGTGAGTTGATAATTGGATTTTTTCTCGCTGCAACCCTGGCCATCCCGCTGACGGCGAAGGCTGGCGGGCTCAGTGAACTGCCGCGGGAAGAGCGGAAGACCTACGAGTTATTGGACCCGCGGTTGCCCACGGGAGAGTCTGTGTTTCGGAATTTCAGAGCAAAGCGAGCGCCACCGTGGAAAATTGGTTACGCCTCGAGCTACGCTGATAACACATGGCGTGCGAACGTCCTTGATGAATTTACAAACAAGCTTCTGCCGACTTTCAAGAAGGCTGGGCTGGTATCCGAGCTCGTCGTTACGCAGTCCAATCTCGATGATAGCGCCCAGATCAGCCAAATGCGGCAGATGGTAGATGATGGTGTCGACGCCATAATCATATGCTGCTCCAACCTTACAGCGCTCAACCCGACAATAGAGTACGCCCATTCGAAGGGCGTGCCTGTTATCTCATACTCCGGTTATGTGACGTCGCCGTTCGCAATCAATGCGACAGAGAATAACATGCAGGGCGGTTTTGAGGCGTCAAAGTGGTTGGCGGAAGAGATCGAAGGTAGCGGCAATGTGCTGCTTGTGTCCGGAATCACTGGCTTCGCCTCCTCAGACAGCTTTCAGGCCGGCGCCACAAAAGCCTTGGAGTACTATCCCGAGATCAACGTCGTGGGACAAGTTGACGGGAAATGGACAGACAGCGTCGCACAATCCGAAGTTCAGAAGTTCCTTGCCGCCAACCCTGGCCGAATTGATGGTATTATTGTTCAGTCGGGAGCCGAGTCTGGTGTGATCGACGCCGTCCGCCAGTCCGGGCGCGAGATTGTGCCGGTCGTGCTTGGCGGAGAGGCTTCGGCATCATGCTACTGGCGTAAGAATCCTGAATTTGTAAGCAGGAGCTTCCACTTCTGGCCGCCGCGCTCCGAGGCTCGTTTCGTATGGGACGTGATGATGCGCACTCTGGAGGGTCAAGGTCCGAAGATACAGTCTATTCTGCGACCGGCGATTCCTTACACGATTGATGATGTAAAATCGGATCTGCCAGCTGATTGCGACCCTAATAGTGAAGACTGGCTCGAACCGAAGGATGCAGCTTGGTGGACTGCTGACGCTGCCGCTAAATTTTTCGACAATCCAGCAGATCCGCTTTCCTGGAGACCCACCAACTGATCTTGCGTGCTGTGTAGGCAGTGAAACGCTACCCCGGCCGGCCTCGGGCGGGGTTGATGACATGGGAGATGCCGCTGGTCGCGTCAGCAGGAATTCTAGAAACGATCCGGTTCCGAAGGAACGACGATGTGCCCGGCCTGGGCACTCTCGCCCCGGATGCTGGGGATATTCTACTGGCTATTACTGATCCTGTTCCATAATAACCCTTATCTGCTTTTTTCTAACCTGTTGAAACTAAGGGTGAAATAACCATTTATTTGCGCTCTGAACTGATGGTCCCGGCGCGCCCTTCACGCCGGAACATCAAATTCCGTGAGATTTATGCTTCGGCCTCGAGCGCATGCTTCACGCGCACAATCAACAGCGGCACGGCAACAATCAGGATTGGAATGGAACGAGGTCATCAGCCGGCTGATGTGCGGCCCGCATGGCCGTCTGGTACGTCGCTGGCTTTGTATGAGCACATCCAGAACAAATCCGTCCTGATCTACGGCTCGTCCGAGCCAATGCTTATTGCTACGGATCGAAACACCGGTCTGATCCAGATGCCACTTGTGGGCGAGCCGACCGGAACTGCGGCGGCGAATGTCGTTGGCGAAGGTACGACCAGAGTGCCCTGCCCACAGGCCAATCGTCTGGTGCGAGGCAATGATCCCACGAGCGGCCCTGCATGTCCTCGACCATCCGCAGGCTCAAAAACGAAACGGAACTAAAGCCACACCGCGTAGCCAATAATTTCAGCAAGAAGGGCTCGCGGCGACAAAGTGGGTCACGATCCATCATGCCATATCATCGCACGACAAATCCCAAGGTCCGTTGCCGTCACGATGCCCTCAGGGGCGTGCGTTCGCGACGAGAAGTTCGGACTTCGGAATGGGCTTACTATAGTAGAAGCCCTGTGCCACAGCGCAGCCGCTTTCAGTCAAGAATTTTTCTTGTTCAACCGTCTCCACGCCCTCAGCGACCACATTTTGCCCTAGGCAACGCGCAATCGAGAGAATTGCCTTCACCAGTTCCCGACTACGCTTGTCGGATCGATTGATGAATGACCGGTCGATCTTGAGGGTATCAATGGGAAAGTTGGCCAAATAGCTCAAAGATGAGTAGCCGGTGCCGAAATCATCGATCGCTATGGAAATTCCGCTCGCATGCAATTGAGAGAGTGTCGTCGAAACGCCCTCACAGTTGTGGAGCAGGAGGCTCTCAGTTATTTCGACCTCGATCCACTCCGCACGACAACCGGTTTCCTGTAATATGTCCGCGATCGTTTGCGACAAATGCGGGCATTGAAACTGCTTGGGAGACAAATTTATCGCGATCTTGTGCGGGGACAGTCCATCTGCGTTCATGGCGGCAGCCGTCAGACACGCCTCATGCAGCACCCAGCGTCCCAGATCGATGATCAATCCGGTCTCCTCGGCGACACCTATGAATTCGCCCGGAGGGATCATTCCCACCTTCGGATGATGCCATCGAAGCAGGGCTTCTGAACCGATCACCTTTCCGTTGTCCAAAAGGACCTTTGGCTGATAATGGAGTTCAAGTTGCCCACGTTTCATAGCAAGGCGTAGGTCTGATTCGAGCGCCAGGCGCTTTTCAGCCCCAATCGTGAGATCTCTTGAGTAAAAGCGGAAGTTGCTACGCCCAGAACGCTTTGCCAGATACATCGCAGAATCCGCATATTTCACCAAATCGTCGGGTGCGTCGCCGTCATTTGGAAATACCGATATCCCAATACTGCAGGATACAAAGAACTCCCTGTCGGAAAGCATGAAACGTTCTCCGAATGCGGCGAGCATTCTGCTGGCAATTTGAGCCAAATCCTCAGTGTCCTTAACATTCGGAAGCAAGACAGCAAACTCATCGCCACCGAGTCTCGCCACTGTGTCGGTAGTACGGACGCCTTCTCTCAAGCGGGTCGCCACCTGCCGCAGCAACTCGTCACCGACGGGATGTCCCATAGTGTCATTGACTGCTTTGAAATGGTCCATGTCGATTAGCATCACCCCGGCTCGCTGGCCCGCCGAAGCCGCGTCCCTGATCATCTCGCGTAACTGCTCATTGAAAAGTGTCCGGTTAGGGAGGCCGGTCAGAGAATCATAGAATGCCATCTGACGGATTTTCTTACGGGACGTGTCCAGTTCGGTGATATCGCGGGCCACGCCGAGAATCCCGGTCAGCTTTCCCCCCGCGAATACCGGAACCTTACGAGTTTCCAAAAGCACTGATCGATCATCCTCGTGATCGGTGATCCGTTCCTCATTGATGAGAATACGGCCGGCTTGCATGGCCTCTTTATCCTTGTCCCGAAAAAACTGGGCGAGTTCGGGAGTAAACAGATCATAATCCGTTCTCCCGACGATTTCCGCTTCTGCCTTGCCGACCAATCCTTCGAAGGCATGATTGCACAACAGATATTTGCCTGTTACGTCTTTCAGCCATACCATGTCCGGAATGGTCTGCAGTACACTCAAGAGGCGAGTCCGAGCTTCAATGATTGTTCCCTCGGCGTGCTTTCGCTCTGTAATATCGCGAGATAACACAAGAAAAGTGACGGTTGAGTGATTGCTGCTTGGTCGCTTTGCGACCGACAGTTCAAACCAACGGGATTCGCCATTTGGAAGGGCGATACGGATACATCGACCGTAGGAGGCGCCGGTTTCATCGGCTTCTTCAAGAGCCAGCATAGCGATGTCGGCCTGATCTGGAAGGAGCGAATCGCGGACAAGCTTGCCGAGCAGCACTTCTTTTGGTTGCGCCAGGAGCTCCTGATCCCTGGCCCAGACCTGCAGGTAGCGACCGTCGGCATCTACCTCGAACAGAACGTCAGGAATGGCGGCGATAATTCCCTCTGCGAATTCAAGAGCCTCTTTGAGATCATGCTCCGTACGTTTCCGCTCTGTGATGTCCAACATCGCGCCAACCAAGCCGACCCTATTGCCAGCTATATCAGTGATCGCTGTTTTGCTGAGTAAAAGATCAACTACGCCACCATCTTCGGCGGTGGCCTTTGCTTCATATTGCTGAACACCGCCATTTGCAAAAAGCGCCTCGTCCAACGCGGCATACGTCTCGGCTATGGGTGCGGGTACCAAATCGAAAACGGTTTTTCCGATAATCTCTGCTCTTGAGCGACCGGAGAAGCTTTCAAACGCCCTGTTGCAACCAAGGTGTACCCCATCTCTGTTCTTGAAGAAGACGGGTAGCGGGATCGCGTCGAGTACGACGGCACTGGACATCTCTTCGGCGTTGAATGGCATGTCGACGTTTGTCTCAGGTTGCCGGGGGGGCGCCCGAAAAGACTTCTCAAAGGGTTGCCCAAGCCTCGCGACATCCTCGTCGTGACCGGGCGATGGCCGGACAATGGAGGCCTCCGAAAATGGCGGTGCCGTGCCCGTAGCAAGCGGAGGACTGGCATTGACCGCATTGCGTAAGGCGTGACGCCCCTGGATGTTTTGAGCATCAGTCGCCATCTGCGTTTCTACAGGCTGTCCGAGGCGGGATGTTAGTTCCGATTGACGTATCTGTTTCATGTGCCAAGTCCTCTTGTAACGTGGCTGAACAATCATGCGTCAAGCCAGGGTTTTGTTAGGACCGCACAAGTCATTTGGCGGAGTACCATGCCGCTACCCCACCGGGATATCGCTCTCGTTCACAATCATCAAAGATGTGTATTTGACTGTGGTCGGCGACGCCGCCCATATGATTTAGAACGCTTGCCAATCATCATTCGAAGGCGCGAGCGCCAGGTTACCGCGGCGCATCGGATAGTTTCCGCGGTCAACCATTGTCTGACCGGCCGGGAAACTCTTGCCAGGTTCGCCCGAGACCTTCTGTGGCTTGAAATCCCCGCTCTCGTCTTTGAAGTGGAAATGTCTCAACAGCGCGGCTAGGCTTTGGCTCTCTTGGGCGAGGTGTGATCCTGCAGAATTCATCTCCGCGACCATGCTCGCATTTTCTTGAGTGGCATGGTCCATATGATTAACCGCGCCGTTGATCTCGCGCAGGCCCGACGATTGTTCTTGGGAGGCCGTTGCGATTGCGTCCATATGAAGATTTACATCCTGCACAAGCTCTTCAATCGTTCTCAGGCCCGATCCGGTTTCGCTCACGAGCCTTACGCCCTCGTCGACGGCCAGAGCTGAATTGCCGATGAGATCCTTGATTTCTTTTGCCGCTGTCGCTGAGCGCTGCGCAAGCTCCCTGACCTCCTGGGCAACAACCGCAAAGCCTTTTCCCGCGTCGCCAGCACGCGCTGCTTCGACGCCGGCGTTCAGCGCCAGGAGGTTCGTTTGAAAGGCGATCGTGTCGATGACGCTGATGATCTGCGAAATCTGTTTGGAGGAGTTTTCAATGCGATGCATGGCTCCGATAGCATTGCGTACAACCCGACCGGACATTTCCGCATGATCTCGCATCTGTTGGACGGCTCCGCGCGCCTCGGCCGTCCTCTTTGTCGTCGATGCAACGTTGACGGTTATTTCCTCCAACGCCGCTGCAGTTTCCTCGAGCGAAGCCGCCTGCTGCTCGGTGCGTCTTGAAAGATTTTCAGATGCGGCCGAGACGCCCGAGCTGCCATTCGTGACCGTTTCGACTGAATGGCCGACGGTAACAAGCGCGTCCCGGAGCTGACGAATGGAAGCGTTGAAATCGCCGCGCAACCTTTCAAACTGTGGCGCTAACGGCTCCTCAATCTCATAAATCAAGTCTCCATCCGCCATCCGCTTCAACCCGGTTGCCAATGCCGTCGTCGCTCGAACGAGGCGCTCATCTGCTTCTTTTTCAGCCCTTATCTGAATATCCAGCTTCTCTTTCTCAGAACGAATGCGCTCAGCTTCCGCGGATGTCTCCATTTGATTTTTTTGTATGGCCGCGCCGCGGAAAAACTCAAGGCAACGCGCCATGTCCCCGATCTCGTCGCGTCGGATCGTCAAGGGTACCGGCGCCGACGTATCGCCTTCTGCGAGTGCCTTCATTCGGCTTGTCAGAGTCCGAATGGAATTTGAAATTCTCCGAACGACCGAAATGCACAGAATGAGTACCGTAGACATGATCAGAAGCGTGGCGCCGGAGTAGCCGATAAAGGCATTGCGAAGATCGGCGTACCGCTGAAATGCCATCTCGTCCAACTTGTCGCCGGTGCGCATTATGAGCTCGGTCAACAAAGCAGCCCGCTGTTGGGTGATTTCATTCCATCGATCCAACGTCTCGGGGGGGAAGGAAACGCCCGGCTGGTTCGCATACATCTGATCGCGAACGCCCGCGATGAACTTGCCTGCGGCGCTGGCCTCGAAGTCGTCATAAGATTTGACGAGATCGGCAGGGAGAAATTCGTGCATCGTAGGCACATAAAGCTGCTTTAGATTTTTTGATTGTAAGAGGGACGAAAATAGATCGACGGAGATCGCTGAATTTTTGATGAAAGCTCGGCCGGGCCTGATCTCCAGCAAACTAGCTTCCGTGATCTGCATCAGCGCGTGAAAACCGGTAATTTGGCGTGCCAAATTCAAATTATTGACAGTCGCCCCAGTGCGACGGACGAGCTCCAAACCCGCAACGGCAGCTGGGCGCAAGGCAACGGCTCCCTCCGCCTCGCCCGCCGTTCCGTCATCGATGCGCCGGCGGAAGCTATCGATATTGTCTCGCCTTTCACGAATGATCTGCACTGCCCGTTCTATGGCCGGATCGTCAAATGCCTTTTTCCAAGAGTCGTAAGCGGAAAAGACCGCTGTAAAAGCCCTGTCCGATGCGGCTCGCTTCGCCCGACGGACGTCGGCGCCTGCAAACGCTTCCGCCGCTATAGCCTGGGCGAGGAATCCGCCTTCCCGCCCAAGTTGCTGCGTTGTTTGTGCGCTTCGGAACATAGAATATTCGTGGTAATATCCCAGTGATGTTGATACTCCGATGAGTACGAACGCCGTCAACGGAATAATTGCCAAAATCATTAAAAGTAGGGATAGCGGCAGTCTGGACATACGTTCCTCATGGACTATAAATTACACCGGATTCCATTAGCGACGCGGTCAAGAACATTGTGAAATCGACCGCTACATATGAGATGAGCTCGGCAGACTTACCATATGATTAACCCCTGTACTGATTTGAAACTGCGTTGCGCAGATCGGAACATCGTTGCGTTCAGGGGATCATCTGCAAGACAGATCTTGGGCCGAGCCAGTCGGTTTGCTGGAGAGTTCTGTTGCTATCAAGCCTCGAAGACGGTCGAGCGCGCTGACTGATCGTAGATCAGTCGGCGCAATCCGCCTCCGATATACGCAATGTTTCAGAGGGATATACTCCATAGCGCTTGCGATAGTCCGCAGAAAATCTGCCTCTATGAATGAAGCCCCATTTCAGAGCGACCTGCTTGACCGAGATGCCAGGCTCGCCTGTCATCAGTTCCTGATGCACTGATTCCAACCGTAGGTGCTGCAGAAATGCCAGAGGGGTCGTATTTCGGAAGTTGCGAAAACCGCTCTGAAGAGTGCGTCGGCTCACGCCACAAGCCGTTGCGATTTCCTCAAGAGATAGCGGCCGAGCAATATTGGCACGCATATAGTCGACCGCCCGCTTAACGGCCTTGGGTAAGGGTGGTTCAGCAACGCGGCATAACTCAGGTGAGTAGCGATGCTGCGCAGCTTCGATCAAAAGCTCTATCGTCGTTTCGGTGAGGAGATTAAGTGCTATCGGCGATTGAAGGAGGGTTCCGTCTCGTAATCCAGCATAAAGCACTGGTACCAGTTGCACCAAAAGGGAGCCGAACCCGACCGATAGGTCGATTTCTGGCGAAAAATCGAGGCTGCCTCTTATTGGCGTATTGAGCCGACGTGCTAAACGGCGCGTCAGCTCATCATGGGAGATCCTAAGACCCAAATGTTTCCTGGGCCCAATGAATTGGGTTGTACTCGCCGACATACTGTTCACGAAAACGCCACGCCTTCCCTCTGACAGGATTTGTCTGCCGTCCACGGTAACGACCGATCGCCCATATAGTGGAAGCATGATAATGTTTGCCTCCGCCGGTCCCTGGTGCTGGACCGTTAGGTCGCCCTCGTAATGCGCGGCAATAACTGCAATCGGGCCATTGGTAATCGCATGTATATCGTAGGCGATCGTCTTGTCGCCCTGTACATGCGCTGGAGATTGCGGGGAAAGCCTGGAAAGCGCTTCCGCGAGTTCCTCGCTGCAAGTGCCTTTGAGCGAGAAATGGTCAATCTTGGAGGGGACACTCTCAACTCTCCACATCATCACTTCCTTCCCGAAACGGTTTCCAAGCATGAGGTCGGCCTTTCGCCATCGACGGGCGAACAGGGCAATTGAGGGTTTGCAGCCGGTCCTTCGCCGTCACTTCGACGGGAATCTTAGACTTAAGGGCAAAGAGACGAGCCCATGACGCCGGTCGATTTTGTCAGTGATGCGCGAGCAATTTGGGCCCATAGGTTCATCGCTTCTACTCCCAGTTCGCGACGATGGCTCGTGGTGAGGTCATGGGGTGGGGTGTGGAACAGGGTGGAGCCGAAGCGCTACATCCGGCATGAACTCTCGTTTTACAGCGTGGTAGGATCGAAGCTTGTTGTTGGCGGAGGTATGACCAAATTACTCTGCCCACAGGCGGATCGTCTGGTGCGAGACAATGATCCCAGGACCGGCCAGCATGGCCTCGATCACCCGCAGGCGCAAAAGCAAAGCGGAAAGAAAGCCACACCGCGTGCGCAATAATTTCAGCAGGAAAGCGGCGGGGGCGATAAAGCGGGTCACGGTTTGTCATGCCCAATCATCGCACAGCGAACCCAAGGTCCGTTCCCCCCGTTGGCACCTGCGAAACGCACTTTTCTTGTGCTGTATCAGAGACTGCGAACGCAGTAGTTCCGCTCTCCCGCTGGGGGCATGTAGTACGTCTGCTTGCCAGATACGAAACATTCGACAGCGCCGCCGCCGCGCCCGCGTCCTCTAAACGAGGGCCGCGTTCATCGATCTCGCGGCAATAATCGATCAGGGCTTCGATGGTCACCATGAGAAGGTTGTGGCGCGCGGCGAATTCGCTGAGTTCGGGAAGACGCGCCATAGTGCCGTCGTCGTTGGCGATTTCGCAGATAACACCCGCTGGCTCGAGCCCGGCGAGCCGAGCGAAATCCACCGCGGCTTCCGTATGGCCGGGGCGTCCGAGAACACCCGACGGGTTTGCCCGCAGGGGGAATATGTGGCCTGGCCGGGACAGCTCCTCCGGCATCGTCGATGCGTTGGCAAGCGCCCTGATGGTCTTGGCGCGGTCTTCTGCGGAAATACCGGTCGATACGCCTTCTATCAGGTCCACTGAGACCGTGAACGCCGTCTGCATGGAATCCGAGTTGCGCTCCACCATGAGCGGGATATCCAGTTCGTCCAACCGCTCCCCGGTCAAGGGAACGCAGATCAGGCCGCGCGCATAACGCATCATGAAGGCAACATGATCGTTCGTCACCTTCTCCGCGGCAACGAGGATGTCGCCCTCGTTTTCCCGGTCTTCGTCGTCCACGACGATGATCATCTCTCCGGCGGCGATTGCTTTAACCGCGCTCTCGATGGAAGCAAACTTCATGTTCTTCTCCTTGAACTAACCATGGCCCAGAGTGCGTGCGAGTTGGCGGTCGACCCGCTCCCGAAGTTCCGCAGATGGTGCCGAATCCGGGAAGTCGCCGTCCATCGCATAGATGAAGTCACCGCGAACCTCGGCTTTGAAGAAGCCCATCAATGAGCGCAGGTGAGCCTCGACATGCTCGCCATGGGCCTCGGCCTTGCCCGTTGCGAATATCAAAACGGGTCTACCCTGCAGGGCTGTCATTTCGAAGAGGTCGAAAAGATGCTTGAGAAGACCGGTCATCGAGGACTTGAAGACCGGTGTCCCCACAACGAGGACGTCTGAAGATTGGATTGCGTCAAGAACGTTCGCAAGTCCAGCAGGAGCCTCCGAACGCCACAGCGTGGTTCCTAACACCGGGAGAACATCGACCAGGTCAAAGAGATACCGGCCGTGGCCGGGCGAGACGCTCGAGAGTGCGTATTCCCCGAGCGCCCGCGTCTTGGAGGGGCGCGAGACATTGCCGGTTATCGCGACAATCTTCATTTTGCCGGCCCTCCGATCAGATCTGGTTGCGGATATGCGGGGTACGCGCGTAGACGGCCACCATCGGCACGATCAGCAAACCCACGATCGCCTGTTGCGCGGCAAAGCTGAGGCCGAGCCCGACCAGCAGGGACGTCAATATCGTCAATACGAGTACCCCGAGAACGGTTGCCCCGTATCCGCCTGCGCCACCGAGCAACGAGGTGCCGCCGATCACAACGGCCGCAACGGTGGTGAAGAGATATGGGTCTCCGACGCCAACGAAGCCGCCGCCGGAAAACCCGAGCAGCAATACGCCCGTCAGTGCCGACATCGCCCCACTGATACCGTGAATGCTGGTCCAGACCTTGGTTTCGGAAATGCCAAGCCGTGCCGCTGCAGTCCTGCTGCCGCCGACGGCGTAGATGGAGCGGCCGAACCATGTGTTATACAGAGCCCAGATGGTGACGAGCGTGACGAGGAGCCACACCAGTACCACTGGCGGCAGGGGCAGCCCGAAGGTCTTCCCGTTGAACGCGGCGATATTGCGGAGCCAGTCCGGTACGGGGGCGAAAACCGTTCCGCCGTAGTCGGAACCGATGGAGGTGTAGAGTTGTACCGCGCCGACAAATGCGAAGCCGACCCCAAGGGACATGATGAGAGCCTGGCCCTGCAGCTTGAAGCTCAAAAAGCCGTTCGCAAGCCCGATTGCTGCTCCCAGGAGAACGACCGCTATCACGGCCAGCCAGGCAGGCATCCCGGTGACCAACAGGCTTGGGAAGAGAATATTCGCTCCCCCGATGACATATGGAATGGAGAGATCAAGCGCGCCAACCATGGCACATAGCGTCTGTCCCAACGATGCAAGCCCCAGGAAAGCGGCAAGCAGCAATATCGAACGCGCGTTACGGGGCGAGATAAACCCCGGAACAAGGATCGTACCCAACACGAGAAGTGCGGCAAGCAGACCAAAGCCAATTACGATGCTGCGCTGAAGCTTTACCGATCGTCCTGTGATTTGGCTCATCGTCTGTTCCGTTGTGAGTGAAGTCATTACCAGTCCTCTCTAGAAAGCCGTGCGCCGGGCCGTCATGAATACGTTGACGAGGAGCGATGCCACGAGGATCAGGCCGAAAGCCATTTGCGTCACGAACCCCGTCACGCTTCCGAAGCTGAAGGCGGAAAGCAGGTACGAGATGAGGAACATGTTCAGCGCACCAAGCGTGGCCCCCAAAGCTCCTCCTCTCCCGCCAGCCAGGTTTGCGCCACCGAGCACCAGGGCGGTAACCGCCTGGAGCGTGTAGCTGCTTCCCTGGGTAGGATCGCCAGAAGAGATCAATGCCGTATAGCTGAGCGCGGCAAGGCCGACGAAGACGCCGCCGAGGAGATGGGCGCAGATGCGTACGGTGTCGACTTTCACCCCGCTCGTGTAGGCCATCCGTTCGTCAGCGCCTGTCATGCGAAGGTGGGAGTAAAAGGTGGTCCGGCGCATAACGGCCCAAAGAGCCAACGCCGCCAAGACGATGATCAGCACCGGAGATAAGATCGTCGTTCCTGCTCCCCACGTCATCATCCAGTCCGGCGCAACGCCGCCCGGCCTTGACATGACCATGAGGTTCAAGCCTGAAAGGACGAGGAAGCTGGAGAGCGTGACGATGATGGGGGCGACCCGGACGTAGATGATGATGAGCGCCTGCAGCAACTGATACAGTGCGCCGACTGCCACCACCCAGCAAATCACTGCGAGCGGAGACGTGTAACCCCTTGCTGAGAGCCAGCCGATCAGGGTGACGTTCACGAAACCCATCAGCGGGCCAACGGAAAGGTCGACCGAACCGCGGCCTGCCATCACGATCGGTGTCAGGGCCAGCGTCGTGAGGATCAAAGGTGCTGCGACGATGATTGCTCCGCCCATTCCGGTTGCGGTGAACAGCCGCGGCGAGAGCACGGCTGCGGCGACGAGCAACACTCCGAAAAGAACGAGCGGTACGGTCAGCGACCTGTCGAGCGCAGGAAATCCAAAACGTTGCGACATCAGTGTGCCTTTCTCTCTTTGGAGAATTCCATGGTGTCGGCAACCGAGCGGCCGAACATTGCAGCGAGAATGGTTTCTTCGTTGATGTCGGGGCCGTCGAGGGAACGATGGATGCTCCCTTTGTGAAAGACATCAACGCGATCGGCGAAACCGAGAAACTCTTCGATCTCGCTTGAAAGGTAGATTACCGAGCCGCCACCTTCGGCAAACAGCCGAAGCTCGCGATACAGGTCGCGTTTGGTGTTGAGGTCCACGCCTCGAGCAGGGTCGTTAAGAACGATCACTCTGGGATCATTGGCGAAGGCACGACCGATCAGGACCTTCTGCTGGTTACCCCCGGAAAGGGACGTAATGCGGTTGTCCGGGTGCCCGATCTTGACGCGGAGCCGCTCGACCTCCCGGGCAAACGTCTGCTTCAGCCTTTTACGCCTGATGACACCGAACGGCCCCAGGTTCTTTTGGTAGATACCGATGGCGAGGTTCTCGAAAATGCTCTGCTGTGGGAAAATTCCTTCCCGCTTCCGGTCTCCGGATACGTACACAATGCCCTTATTCGCGGCGTCGTCGAGCGTGCTGACTTTGACGAGACCGGTGCTTTCCCGATCCAGGATCCGGACCTCCCCTCCGAACGGCGACATAATCCTGGCGACCAGTCGCACGAACGCGTCCTGGCCCTGGCCGTCCAGACCCGCAACGCCCACGATAGATCCCTGCGGAAGGACGAAGTCGAAGGGTTGCGATGCCTCTTGGGGGCGCGCGCCATGCACGGAAAGAACCTCCTTGCGATCACCCGACAGGCCCGCTGCAGACGTTGAAGCGGCGGCGGAAATCTGGCGGTCTTGAGGGGTCATCATGCGGAGGAGGTTCGCCTCGGTGATCTCGGATTTCTCAAGGACACCGACGGTGAAACCGTCTCTCAGTATTGTCGCCCGGTCGGCGATACGGACGAGCTCAGCGATGCGGTGCGTGACGATGATTACCGCGCACCCCTCGGACCGGAGCCGATCGATCTCTTCGTGGAGCCGGACGGTCGCGTCGAGATCGAGTGCAGCCGAGGACTCGTCCAGGATCAAGACCTTGGGTTTCCTCAGGACGGCGCGGGCGATAACGATCCATTGCTTGATGCTGAGCGGAAGATCACCGACGTTCTGCCTGAGATCGATATGCTTTCCGACCAGGCGGTCCAGAAGGCTTTGCGCAACGCTTCCACGTTCCTTGGAGGATTTCCGAAGCGAGAACAGGTCCTCGCTTCCCACGAAAAGGTTGTCGAGGACACTTGCCTCATCGGCGACAAGGACTTCCTGGAAGATCGTAGCGAGACCAACCTCTTTGGCATCGACTGGCGAGGTGATGGACTTGCCAAGGATTAGGACAGATCCTCCATCGGCAGCGATAACGCCGGACATGATCTTCGCCATGGTGCTCTTGCCGCTGCCATTCTCGCCAACGATCGCGTGCACCTCTCCTGCCCTGGCGACAAAATCGCATTTCTTCAAAGCCTTCGTTTCGCCAAACGATTTGGCAACGGCCGTCATGCTTACGGCGACGTCATTCGTCATGCCCATCCTCCCTTTAGGCAGCAGCAAATCGCGCCAGGGCATCCGATGCCCGGCCTCTTGCTGGATTGTGACTGCCGTCTTTGAATGCTCCGAGTACTCACCCGGCGAACTGCAGAATGACAGATTGTCTGCTAATCTGTCAATAGAGACGTCATGCCCTTGTCGGGATGTCGAGTTGGTTTCGATGAAATCACGATGATATGGTCGCTAGACGCCCCGATATTTGCGAAAGCGCGTTGGCACGCACCTGACGTCCGGTCAGTGGTTCTCAACCGGAACTCGTCCGCCAGATCGGAAGCGATCTGGCGGCCTCCGCTATCAAGCCAAGACCAAAGCGCTGTTGAAGGTGTCCGGTCATGGGAATTACCATCGCACCCACTCCGATGAAGGCGACCGTTTCAATTGGGGGATACGTCACAGCCCAACCTCCACGCTTCGAACGCGGCAAGTGCCACTCGATTTAGCCCCTTCACGGGCGTGCCCGGGCAAACCGCACTCATTGTCGATCAGCCCATAGGGGCGCGCAACCGTGAAAGGATCACGGGAATTCTTCGAAGTTTTCCTTCGCGGGGTCGTGGGCAAGCCACGGCGTGGCGTGGGACAGCCAGACGTTGGACATAGGAACTGAACCAGGATCAGTGTCAAAAGTGCCTGCCCGCAGCACCTTCATCTCCGGGTTGGCAGGCCGTTCGGCATAAACGTGCGAACCACACCGTGAGCAGAACCACCTCAGTTTTCCAGGCGTCGACTCAAAGCTGTGAAGGACGTCATCGCCGGAAATCAGATTAAAGTTCTCACTCTTCACCTTGGCGGCAGTGTTATGATCGGCCGCATGGGACTTTCTGCACGTCTGGCAGAAGCAGTTCCACATCGGGCCGTCCAGTTCCGACACTTCGTACTGGACCGCTTTACATTGGCAAGATCCGAGGATCGGCATCTTCAAAATCCTTTCATTGCTTTATCGAGTTGTGGCGGTCGCGCGCTCGCGGAAAGCCACCGCTTCAGGTTCCGTGCAGCCTGCCGGATTCTGTCTTCATTCTCCACGAGAGCCAGCCGTACGAATTCGTCACCCATCTCGCCGAAACCGATACCAGGCGAAATCGCGACCTGTGCCTTCTCGAGCACGAGTTTCGAAAACTCCAGCGAGCCAAGGTGTCGGAAATCCGGAGGTATCTTAGCCCATGCGAACATCGTCGCCGCAGGAGCTGGAACGTCGAAACCGGCATCGGCAAAGGTCTTCACCAGTGTATCTCTGCGCGTCTTGTAAATGTCTCGGGCCCGCGCGGCGTCCTCCCCGTCCGAGTTTAGGGCATGAGCGGCGGCGACTTGGATTGGCGTAAATGCTCCGTAGTCCAGGTACGATTTCACGCGCGTCAACGCCCGGATGAGGCGTTCGTTGCCCACCGCAAACCCAACGCGCCAACCGGGCATAGAGAATGTCTTCGACATCGAGGAGAACTCGACGGCCACGTCGATCGCGCCGGGGACTTCGAGAACAGACGGCGGCGGCGGACCGTCGAAATAGATTTCAGCGTAGGCGATATCCGACAGAACGATGAGATCGTGCTTCTTCGCGAAGGCGATGACGTCCTTATAGAAGTCGAGCGTCGCGACGCGAGCGGTGGGGTTCGACGGGTAGCTTATGATGAGCGCCAGAGGCTTCGGTACCGAATGCCGCACCGCCATTTCGAGAGCTTGGAAGAAGGTCTCATCCGGCTCGACCGGTACCGACCTTATCACGCCCCCTGCCATGACAAATCCGAACGTATGAATCGGATAGGAAGGGTTCGGACAGAGAATGACATCCCCGGGGGCGGTTATGGCCTGCGCCATGTTCGCAAACCCCTCCTTGGACCCGAGCGTTGCAACAACCTGGGTATCCGGATCAAGCTTCACATTAAACCGGCGGGCGTAATACGCAGCCTTGGCGCGGCGAAGCCCGATAATGCCCTTGGAAGCCGAATAGCGGTGCGTGCGCGGATGCTGCACCGCTTCGCATAGCTTGTCCACAACCCAGCTTGGCGTGGGAAGATCGGGATTGCCCATTCCAAGATCGATGATGTCGACTCCGGCCGCGCGCGCGCTGGACTTGAGACGGTTCACCTGGTCGAAGACGTAAGGAGGCAAACGCTGTATCTTGTGGAATTCCAACTTCTGGCTCCTTATCGTAGGTCCTCCGCGCCGACGGATGAAGCCGGCGCGGAGGTCGCTGGACAACTTGGGAGGTCGTCGATTACTTCTTCGGGCGCCAGGCCAGCGGATCTTCCGGGCGCTCGAAGTACTGTGCTGCTACGTCCGCGGGCCACCATGCGTCGCCCTTGGGCTCGATCCACGCCGTGGAGTTCGGATCGCAATCTTCCGGAATTGCTTCCTTCACATCGTCGATCGTGTAGGGAAGAGCCGGTCGCAGGATCGACTGGATCTTCGGCCCCTGGCCTTGGAGTGTCCTCATCATCACGTCCCACACCAGGCGAGCATCGGCCCGCGGCGGCCAGAAATGGAAGCTCTGGCTGATGAAGTCGGGATTGTTGCGCCAGTAGCACGCCGCCGACGCCTCGCCGCCGAGGACGATTGGCATCATGTCGCGCCCGGACTGCTGGACCGCGTTGACGACACCGTTTTCCGACGCCGACTGGACCAGGATACCTGCGATTTCGGTAGGGTTGGTCGCGAGGAATTTCTGGACTTCGACCTGGGCGACCTGATCGGTCCACTTGCCAGCGACATCGCCCACGACGGTGATGTCCTTATACTCGTCGAACGCCTTCTTGGCACCGACATTGAAGCTGTCGGACGATGCGAAGCCCGGGATGCCTGAAACCGTCAGGACGTTGCCCTTACCGCCGATTTCCTCCGCCAGCCATTTCGCGGCCGTGTAACCGCCCTGGGTGTTGTTTTCGGTCGCATTGATCGCGTAGGGCGATGTCACGTAACCCGAGAAGGAGAAAACCGGGACGCCCTTGGAATGCGCGTATTCGATGGTCTGGTTGATGGCCGTCACGTTCGAGCAGCAGATGATGATGGCATCGACGCCGTCGTCGACCATCTGGCGCATCTGCTGGATTTGCGTCGCGTCCTTCAGGTCGGACTGCGTGACGACAAGGTCAGATACCAGTCCAGCCTCCTTGTATTTGGGAAGCAGAACCTCGTTCATTTCAGTGAGGATCTGGGCACGCCACGTGTTGCCGGCATAAGTGGACGCGTAGCCGATTTTCCACGGCGGCGGCCGCTTCGCCACAAAATCCTTGAGCGGCGTACCGCCGAGGGGAATTGCCGGGTCCACGAGCTGGTAAAGCTGCTTCTGGTCCGGTGGTAGCGAGTCTAATCCGTCCGCGAATGCGGCGGTGGTCATCAGGCCTAGCCCGATGATCACGCTCAATGCGGTGTAAACCTTCTTCAGCATGTGTAGGGTCTCCTCCCCTTCGTACATCCGCTACAGCAGTCGACGCCGTTGGCGTCGAGCCACGGAATTGGTGAAACGTGTTTCGATTTCGGATCGGTGGCGGGCGGCTTAGCCGCCCGCGGAACGGTCAGTTCCTGAGGCCAGCCTGTTTCAGCAGGGGCATGACGCGGTCGTTGAAGAACGGCAGTTCTTCGTTGTAGTCGACCATTGTGAGAAGCGCGCCGTCGACGCCCGTATTGCTCAACGCGACGAGCTTGTCGGCGACCTGTTCCGGCGTTCCGACGATCGGGTAGCCGCCCCAGCCAGCGATAAAGCGCTCCTTGAACTTCTGGTACATCTCCGCCGAGTGGTTCTGTGACTGAACCTGGAGAACCTCGCAGATGTTTTCGCAGGCTTCCCAATCGCCCTTCTGGTTCACGTAGTAGTCATAGTAGTCCTGGGCTTCCTTTTCGGTCTCGCGAACGACGACCGGGCACGCGGTGAAGGTTCCGAGTTCGCGCTTGTATTCCTCGCGAGCCAGTTCCTTCACCTTCTTCACCCAGGCTGCGCCCGATTCCATGTCCTGCATGAAGCCGAAGTTGAAGTCGCAGAACTTCGCGGTGAAGTGCAGGCCCTTGCCCGAGGAGCCGGCGCAGATGAGGACCGGGCGGCCCGTCTCCTTGTTATAGGGCTTCGGCTCGCTGAACGCGTCTTTCACCTTGAGGAACTGGCCGTCATAGGTGACACCGTTCTTCTTCCACAAGGTGTCAACGATTTCCATCCATTCCGTGGCATATTCGTAGCGGGTGTCGTGTTCCATCATCGGAACGCCGAACATCTCCATTTCCGGGGTAAACCAACCCGTCACCAGGTTCAGGCCGTATCGGCCCTTCGAAATATTGTCGATCGTCGTCGCCATCTTCGTCGCGACGATCGGGTTCAGGGTCGGGATATGCGTCGTCGAGAAAAATTGCAGCTTCGTGGTCACGGCAGCCAGGGCCGCGGCCCAGGTGAACGTGTCCATGTTCACGCCGTTGAAGTTCGTCGGCCCGCCGAAACCGCGCCACCGGGCGATCGGCACCATGCATTCCCACCCAGCCGCTTCGAGCTTTTTGGCAATTTCGACATTATGTTCGAAAGTCGGTTCGAACGTTGATTCCGCGGTGGTGATGGCGCATGCGCTCGAACAATTTGTTCCAAATACGCCAAGCTTCAGCTTGTTGCTGTTAAACATCGGGTTTCCGGCGGCGCGGAAATCATCGCTGGTCGTCATATTGAAGTCTCCTCCACAGAGTTGGTCTGTTCCCGGCCCGAAGGTCGGGGCACCGATTAGATGCCCATGTCCTCGAAGACTTCCTGTGCGACGCGGAAGCTGTCGATCGCCGCGGGCACGCCGCAATAGATCGCGACCTGAAGGAAAACTTCACGAAGCTCGTCCTTGCTGAGGCCGTTATTGATCGCGCCGCGAACGTGCAGCTTCAACTCGTGGGGGCGGTTAAGGGCGGAAATCATGCCCAGATTGAGAAGGCTGCGTGAACGGCGGTCGAGGCCGGGCCTGTTCCAGATCTCGTTCCAGCAATACTCGGTGACAAGCTCCTGCATCGGCCAGTTGAACTCGGTCGCCTTGTTTACCGAAGCGTCGACATATGCACCGCCGAGAACCTCCCGACGGGTCTGCAGACCCTTTTCGAACCGTTCACTGACGGGACGCCCATTCACTTGCGATTTCACATCGGTGGCAATAGTCACGGATCAAACTCCTCATTATCGGCCGAAAGGCTGGTGGATGTGATAGGCCGAAAAAGCTCGGCCAAACGTTTCAGGCGGCAGCATCGATCAGCGCTGCCGATCTAACCAATTTCCCGTCCTCGTAGAGGAGCGGGGCAATATTCTCGATAAACCGGGCCTCGATAACTTCCCCTAGAACGACATCATGGGTGCCGACGGAGACTGCGGAGTTGAGGCTGCAGACGAATGCGGCCTGGGCGTCGCCGAGGATGGGAACGCCGCCAGCCGTGATCCACTCACCATGCGCGAACCTCTCCTCTCCCTTCAGTTTTCCACTAAACAGCGGAACCAAAGGCGCATGGCTAAGATGCAGCATGTTGACCGCGAATTTTCCCGTAAGCTTGAGTGGGCCGCTGATCGAAGCAGATTGGTTGATGCAAACCAGGAGGGTCGGCGGGTCAGCCGTCACCGACTGGACGGCGGTTGCAGCCATTCCGTAACGGGCACCTTCCCATTCCGTTGTGATCAGGCAAATTGTCGATGTGAACCGGCGCAAAGCGGTCTTGAACGCCGCTTGCGCTGCTATTTCAGCACCAGCCATGGTTACCTCCCCAAGTCATTTGATAGCCAAGATAAGCAGATTAGCAGACAATCTGTCAACACGTTTTATTCGTCATTGACAGATTGTCTGCGAAAATGTTTTCTCGATACAGCGAAAGAGGAGACGATTATGGATCTGGAATCGAAAGTATGTGTGGTGACGGGGGCTGGCAGCGGGATCGGGCGCGCTACAGCTGAACTGTTTGCGCGCCAGGGCGCTAAGGTTGGCGTCGTCGACGTCAACATCGATGCCGCACGAGACGTCGCGCGAGAAATGGGGACAGGTGCGATCGCGTTAAAGGCCGATGTGTCTTTGTCCGCCGAAGTAGAGGCGATGGTTAGGTCAGTTAAGGAAAAATGGGGGCGTATCGACGTTCTCGTCAACAACGCGGGGTTCGGAATGACCGGAAACGTCACGACCATCGCCGAATCCGACTGGGACCGGATCATGGCGGTGAACGTGAAGGGGATATTCCTATGCTCGAAATACGTGGTTCCCATCATGGCGGAACAGGGCAGCGGATCCATTATTAACACGACCTCATACACGGCCGTGTCAGCCATCGCTAACCGCACGGCCTACGTGGCGTCGAAAGGCGCGATCTCGGCACTCACGAGAGCCATGGCACTGGACCACGCAAAAGACGGGATCCGCGTCAACGCTGTCGCCCCCGGAACGATCGACTCTCCCTATTTCACCAAGATTTTCGCCGAAGCGGCAGACCCGCAAGCCCTGCGGGAAGACTTCAACGCCCGTGCAGCCCTGCACCGGATGGGCGACCCGGAAGAGATCGCCGAGGCGATGCTTTTTCTAGCTTCGGACCGCTCGCGGTTTGCGACCGGAAGCACTCTCACCGTCGACGGAGGATCGTCGATCGGGAACCACTTGGTGCGCTAAAGCACATGGGTGCTGATGGGTGCCTCCTTCTTGACCAAGGGGAGGCACCTTTACTGTGGCAACTACATGTCGGAAACACAGAGGCCGCGGCGGGAAGATAGAGATCACGCGCAAGGCTGCGTGATCAGGACCCTGCGATGAGGCGCCGCTACGGCATTTTTTAAACGCATCGCCGCGCCTGATCCTTCACTCAGATATCGCGGGAATTTTTCCAATTTCTTACCGGAATTTCTCGGGAGCGTGAGGATGCCGCCCCCGATGCCGGCTGTGTCATCGCCGGGACGCCAATTGCGAAGCCTCGGTAGGCGCCCGCCCACTTTCAAATTTGATCGCCCGGCGTGTTGCACCGAGCGACCAGAGTCACTGCGACCGCTTAGCGCGCGGCTTGCCGTACGAACTCGAGCCCTTTTACAAGATAGCTCCGAAAGAAATTCGGGTGTTCGCACATGGGGAAATGACCCAGCCCATCCATGACGAGGTGGAGGCATCCCGGAATAAGTTCGGCGAGCCTGGCCCCATCCGTCGGAGTGGCTGAGTAGTCATAGTCGCCCGAGAGCAGCGCCACCGGGGTGCGCGACGGGTCAATCCGGGGAGTTGTCACTGCTCCGTCGAACTCGTCGCTGTAGAAGGAAAGATCGCCTGGGTAAACTCCGGGTGCTCCCTGCGAATAGATCCAGCTTGACCTCCTGCGGTCCCCTGCGGGGCTGAGTGGGCTCATGATCCCTCTGACATACGCCGAGTTATGAAGTGAGCCGTGTACGTTTACGTTGTGCTGGTATGGGTTCCGGCGTCCCTTGGAGCGGAAAGGTGGCTCGATCGCCACGATCCCGAGGACATGCTCCGGCCGTTCCGCGGCGAGAACCAGCGACATTGCCGCGCCCATGGACCCACCCGCGACAATCGCCTTTTCGCGAACCACCTGTTCGAGTATGGCCGTGCACCATTTCAGGTACAGCGATGCCGTGAGCTTGTAGGGTGCGCCGTCCCATGTCAGCGGCGGCATGGACCGACCGTGGAATGGTAGGTCAACCGCGATCAGCCTGTAGTTTTTCGCAAGCTCGGTGTCCGCCAGCTGAGGCAAGAATTGGCGGCTATCCGCTCCGGCGGTGTGGAGAAACAGGACCGGCACCCCCTCGCCTGCTTCTTCGTAATATATTTCATGGGGGACGTCATCGATATCGACGACGGCATACTGCCCCCGGATTTGACGCAGGTCGCGTTGCGCATGCTCCGCTTTCATCTCGGGGGACGTTACGACGAGCTCAATCACCCGTTCCAGAGCCGGGCGTGCTTTCGCGAGGGCGAGCGGTGAGCCGGCGATCTCGAAGAGAGGGTTTGCAAGCTGTAACGCCGTGAAGGAATGAAAGGTGGCGGGCGGCGGCGTCATCAGAAGCTGCTCCCAGGCGTCTGCAGTGGCCCTCACTGTCACCTGGGGGTCATCGCTTTCCCCCCAGATCGCCGCGCCGCCTTCAGCGAAATTGAGGGCGATCACCTGATCGCCGACGTAGAAGGCGATGTCCATTGTCAGGTCCGGAGTGAGCCGGGGCAATTCCGGATCCCCAAGAGCCTCCGCCATGCGGGACCGCAATTCATTAAAAGTGCCCAAAGCAACCTCCCTGTTCGAACGAGCGCCAGGCCGCACGCGTCGGCAGCGCCATGACTTCGAATAAGCAGATTATCAGACAATCTGTCAATACCGGCTGTTGCCGCTTCCTTTAATCGCCGTCGTTTTCGGAGGTTTTACGAAGGTAGTCCAGTGCGACCTTAGCCGCCATGTCGATGTGGTACTTGCAGGCTGCGGCGGCTTTCGCTCCGTTTCGGTCAGTAATGGCCGCAGCGATCTCCTTTATCTCTTCCACACTGTGGTTCAAGCGCCCCGGCTGCGTCATCGACGTCATGCGCAGAAGAGTCACCCGATTGTGGAGCGATGTCAGCATTTGCTTGACGAAGACGTTTCCACTCCCTTGCATCAGGCAATCGTAAAACGCGGTTTTCGCCTTGATGAGCCTGCTCCCACCGCCGCTTGCCGCCGCTTCCGCAAACTCAGCAACCGCCTCATTGAGTGTATGGATATCCTGGGCGGTTCCGTTTTCAGCGAATTCCTTTCCGGCATAGCTCTCTAGCAAAGCCCTGACGCTGTAGAGCTGAGCGGCTTCTTCGTAAGTGATAGTGCTGACGACGGGACCGCGGTGCGGATAGCTGGTAATGAGGCCCTCGGCCTCGAGTTGTCGAAGCGCCTCGCGGATTGATGTCCGTCCTACACCGATCGACTCGCAGAGTTCTCGCTCAACGAGGCGCTGACCCGGCTTGAAACGGCCGCTTGATATCGCCTGCCGCAGTTTATCTTCTACCTGAGTGCGCAATGTGGCACTCTGTCGTGCAATCTGTAAATCCATATCACCCATTGGATCCAAAAGTCCGTTTTACCAAGGCCGAAAGCGGCCGTGCAAGTCATGGTACTATATGGTGGGTTATCCTGGTGAGACAACCCGATTGTCTGACAAAAGCGAAGAACGCCTCAGCTTTATCTCTTACCGGACATTCCACGCGTCCCCATTACCGTAGAACCTTTGCAAAAGCGAGATCGGGTGACAGCGATGGAAAACCCGTCAGGACTGCGGGATCATGGCCTGGAACAAGTAAGCCGGACGGTCCTGATAGTTCACGGAGCGTTCGGTATCCCTCCAGTACGTCGGCGTAATCGGCAAAAAGCGGAAAGACGTCGTCATGCTCCAGATAGCGTTGAAAATGGAGTGCGTCCGATGCGATGACGACGACTTCATCGCCATCGTCCAGCCTCACGACCTGAAGGCCTTTGGAATGACCGCCGACGAGATGGATGGTGAGTCCCTCCATAATCTCGCCGTTCCCGTCGTGGAAGCGCATTCTGCCGGAAAACGTCAGGCGGACCGCATCAACGACGGCGTCCACTGCGAAGGGACGCCGAAGACGATCATGGCACATGCATCGTCCTGTACCGTAGGCCATCTCCCGATCCTGCAAGTGGAACAGGGCTTTGGGGAAGTCCACAAGGTTTCCCGCGTGATCATAGTGGAGATGCGTGATAACGACGTCGGTAATGGACGATGCGGAAATCCCGAGCTGGCGAAGCGCCTCGACCGGATGGATCAACATGGTCCTCCCGCGCCTTTCAGCCTCCTGCGGGCTAAACCCGGTGTCAACCAGGATCAGACGTTCACCATGGCGGATCAACCAGACGAAATACTCGATCCTGCCCGGGGCGTCGTGGGGATCTCCTGCTTCCAGGCCGAGTTCGCTAACGGGCCGAACCGCAGTGCCGTAATGTATCGCCAGGACTTTCCAGTCGTTCAAATTCTCGCTCCTTCCGCAGGCTCAGGGAACCAGCAGATGCCGGATCACCTCGCCACGGTCTAACCGGTCGAAGGCCTCGTTGATTTCCTCAAGCGGGCCAGTGCTGGACAGCAGTCTCTCCACGGGCAACCTGCCTTTGAGGAACAGGTCGATATAACGGGGAATATCGCGCGAAGGCACGCAGGACCCCATGTAGCTGCCTTTGATGATGCGTTCTTCCCCGACAAGAGGAAGCGGCGAGATCTCGAATTTGGTGTTCACGTTCGCCAGACCCGCTGTGGCTGTCGTGCCGCCGCGCCGCGTAATGCCATAAGCGGTTTCGAACGCTTTGCTCGACCCTGCCATCTCGATGGCGTAGTCCACTCCCCCGCGTGTCGCTTCCTTGACCTCGCCGACCACATCCGGCGAGGTTGCCAGGAAGGTACGCGTCGCGCCCAGCGACCTAGCCAGCTCAAGCTTTTCCGGCATCAAATCGATGGCGACGATCTCGCTTGCTCCGCTGGCCACCGCTCCGAGGACCGCCGACAAGCCCACGCCCCCAAGGCCGATGACGGCGACCGACTGTCCCGGCTTCACGCCACACGTGTTTACGACCGCACCGACGCCTGTCATGACGGCGCATCCGAACAGGGCCGCCATCGTGACGTCCACATCTTTGGTGATCTTGACGACCGAGTGCGCCGACACGATCGCGTATTCCGAAAACGCCGATACGCCGCTGTGATGGTTGATATCGTAGCCGCGAAGACGGATATGCTTGCTACCGTTCAACAATGTCCCGGCGGCGTTTGCGCGATAGCCAGGCTCACAGAGGCTAGCGCGTCCTCCCGCGCAGTAATCGCAGTGTCCGCAGATCGGCAGGAACGACATCACGACGTGATCGCCAACCTTCACTGTATCGACACCGGGTCCGATTTCTTCGACGATGCCGGATGCTTCATGCCCCAACGCGACAGGCAGCGGGCGGGGCCGGTCGCCGTTTATCGCCGACAGGTCGGAGTGGCACACACCAGCGGCCTTGATTTTGACCAGGACCTCAAGATTGCCCGGAGGCGTCAGATCGACGGTCTCGACACTGAGAGGTCGCGAACTTGCATACGGCTTGGGAAGCCCTGACTCTCGGAGAATGACGGATTTCATCTGCATTGTCGTGTATTCCTATCTCGAGAGCATCTGCATGGCGGCGGGTACGTAGCGGAAGCCTTCCCGCTCCCGGGCGACGTTGCCGAGCCCGGGCCACGCAAAGTGATAGGACATCACTGGTATGCGGTCTGTCGCGAGCATATCCAGCACCCGGGTGCGCGAGCGCGCCGAGAGCTTGGGATCGGTGTCGTACTTGAACTCCATCCACGGGCGTTCCATCAGCAGGATATGATGATGGGTGAGATCGCCGAGGAAGCAGAGCCGATCGTTGTCAGACTGCATGAGGAAGCAAAAGTGGCCCAAGGTGTGGCCTGGAGCGTGCACCGCTTGCACGCCCGGCAGGAACTCCTGACCGTCCACGAAATGCGCTATCCGATCACGGTGTGGAAGAAGGTTTCTCCGGGCATTTTCCACCTGAGCCTTGAAACCGGCATCAAGCTTGCCTCCGTCGGTCCAGTCATCGAAGTCGCTTTCGCTTATGAAGATCTTCGCGTTCGGAAAATTAAGCTTGCCGTCCTGATCGCAAAGTCCGCCGGTGTGGTCGATGTGTGCGTGGGACAACACCACGGCATCGACTTCCAAGGGGTCGATGCCTGCCTCCTGCATGCTTTTCAGCAAGCGGCCGGTCGTCGGCCCGAAAATCTTCGACGTCCCCATCCCGGTGTCGAACAGGATGGTCTTTCCGTTAATTTTGACCAGCGGGATGTTCTGCTCGAGGGTTACCGACGAACTGGACAGGAAGTTCCTGTCGAGCATTTCCGTCACTGTGGCCGCGTCGACTCCGAGAAAATTCTCCCGCGGGTCGCCCAATTCCAACGGTCCGTCCGAAAGCACCGTTATTTCGCCGGTTCCGAACTTGAACGGATAGAAATAGGGCAACTTAGTCTGATGCGCTTGGTCATTGAGCACGCCGGATATCCTCCCAGATTGGCTGTACCATTTGACAGATTGTATGAAAATCTGTCAACAGAATATTGATGATAGTCTGTCGTCAGGAAACGATCGAAAGCATGTGACCCCTCGGCCTGCCGATGTTGAACTGTTCTATCTGCTGCATCAGTCGCTGGGTCTCCTTTGTGAGTTCCTGAGTGGCGGCGTGGGCTTGCTCGGCGATGGCAGCGTTTCGCTGGGTGCTGTCATCGATCTCGCCGACGGCCTGGTTCACTTCGATAAGCGAAGCCGCCTGGTCCCTGCTTGCCGCAGCGATAAGCTCAACCCTTTCGGAAATTCCGGCAACATTCGACGATATTGCAATGAGCACCCTGCCCGCCTCGTTCACCAATCGCGATCCCGAGGCGACTTCCTCGGTCGATCTTGCGATGAGTCCCTTGATTTCCTGGGCGGCTAGAGCCGACCGCTGGGCAAGTTCCCGGACTTCTTGGGCGACGACCGCGAAACCCTGCCCGGCTTCTCCTGCTCTCGCGGCCTCGACGCCGGCATTGAGTGCCAGGAGATTGGTCTGGAAAGCGATCTCGTCGATTACGCCGATGATTTGCGAAATGCGCCCGGAAGCCGCTTCTATTCGGCCCATAGCGTCGACCGCGTTCGTGACCACTGAAGCAGACGCATCCGCGGCCTGCTTGGTTTCCTTTACAAGCCGGGCTGCGGCCTGCGCCTGCTCTGTCGACGAATGCACCGTCGCGGTGAGTTGATGAACCGCAGCCGCTGTCTCCTCCAACGACGCGGCTTGGCGCTCGCTGCGGCGGGAGAGATCATCGGCGCCACTGCTGAGATTGTCTGCATTTTGCCGAATGAGCACGATGTTGCCGCGAAGTTCCGACATCGTCGCCTGCAAGCGCAGCAACGAATTGTTGAAGTCTTTTCGCAACTGTTCCAGCCGCCCGGAGAACGGTTGATCGATCGTGCTCGAAACATCACCGTTGGATAACCTCTCCAGCCCAGCGGCAAGACTGTCGACGGCGTCGCCGATCTGTTTGTCGATCTGGGCTTTCTCCGCCTCGTTGTGCCGACGTTCAGCTTCGGAAGCTGATCGTTGACGATCCGCGTCGTTCTCGATCTCGATTTTCCTTACGGCATTCTCCCTGAAGACACAGAGTGCCCGGGCCATTTCTCCGAGCTCATCAGCGCGCTCAGAACCGCCGATCTCTATGTCAAGGTCCCCTTCGGACAAACGCCGCATGTCGTCGGTCAACCGGACGACAGGTTTCTTGAAAGTCGCAATCATCCCGAAGCCAGCGAGAAGCGCGACGAGGACGCCTGCAAATATCGTGATGAGGGCAATGCCGTTCGCACGGGCCGTCTCTTCGATGGCCCTGGCACGCTGGGCGTCGGCAAACGTCGTGAGGTGGCCCCATATGGTGTTCAACTGGTCTGTCGTTTGCCTATATTGCGCACGCCTGACTTCCGAGATCTCGACGAGCTTCGCACTGTCCTGCGTCATACCCTCTACCGCCGGAGGGACCGTATTCTGGACTGCCTTGAAAAGGTCGAGATCGGAAGCGGCACTCCAGATGTCCAATATCTCCTTCTTCGTTCTGTCGAAGTTCTGGATGAGTTGCGCGCGGTTTTGTTCGGTAGGGTCGGCTATGAAGCGCGCAAGGTGTATCCTGATGAGATAGCTGGAGTCCGAAAGTCTTCGGCTGCCGTCCAAGGCGCTGCTGATCTTGGCCAAACGTTGGTCGAGACCTGCGAACTCGACGATTGCTTTCTTTGTTTGCTGGTTCGCCACCGCGTTAATCCCGACGGAGATTTCCTTGAACGCGGACATTGCGGTGTCGAGGCCTACGGCGTTGTCCGATGCGGCGCCCTGCGACAGAATTTCTGTTACGCTTTTCACCGCGCCGTCGACCGAGCTCGACAGTTTTGTAGCGTCCGACGGCAAGGAAGCCCGCAGATTTCGGGCGCTTCGACGCAACTCGCCCACTTTGCCGCGCAAATATTCGAGTTTCAGCTCGGTCGTTCCGGCGGATTGGTAGCCCGCGGCAAAATCAAGGAAGAAGGTTGCATAGCCTGTCACCCTGTCGGCATCGCGCAACATCGATTTGGCGGCGCCCTCGGACTGCTCGCCGGACTTCCTCAACTCGTCAGCTAGCCTGAGCATTTCATCCTGCGACCAAACCAGCGATTCAGAATGATTGGCGATCGAGGTTATCAGTTGCTCTTCGCTTTCATGGATGCTCCAGAGAGAGCCAAAATTGTCCACCACGTCCCGCATAATCGCGTTTGCCGACAGGAGGCCTTCGCTTTCCCCCGTAGCTCCGGCATTCGTCACTAAAGCTTGCAGATGCGATTGCTGGGCGAGCAGGTCAGCCTTCACGCGATCGCGCCTTTCTTCCGACGCCTCATCGAGAAACTCTCTCATCGAGGCGGAGACGTCACGGAAACCCGAGAGCACCTGCATCACCTGGCTCGAGGTTTCCAGGCGGCTTTGTAGGAGACCCGCGGCGTAGTGCCCCAAAAATCCCACCGCGCAAATGCTGATTATGAAAGGCAGTACGAAAATGATTACTTTTGTCTGTAGCCGGAAACGGGACAACAGCCTGTCCATCGTGGTCCATCCTTGTCCATAGGCGGTGAAGAAGCTTCATCAATCGGGATCCGCCTCCGATGGAGACATCGAATCATCAATGACGACACGAGGCTGCGCGACTGAGGATTGTCTGTCAACAGATTGTCTGATAGCATGTTCAGGTTTTCAAATTGTCTCGCGAACTTGCGGAGGAATAACTCCAGAACCGGCGCTGCCGCAGCCGGCACAACTTTCACCGCTGACATCGATCAAACCGCGATGTCCTTGTTTTCAGTGGAAAGCGGTGACGTCATCTCGGCCACGTGAAGGCTGCGAACATGTCGTCGTCGTGGTGACGGCGCCTTGGTGAACAAACGGGCCTTCCTTCTCATGGATGGACGGCTCCACGGATGACGCCGACCTCACCAGCTTTCCCAATATGCATATAGAGATGCCCGATCTGGGAACGGTAAGTGTTGAGATTGAGGAAGCAGAGAAGATGACTGATACGAGAGCATTGCTCGATAATATGACCTTGGCCGAGCAGGTCTCGCTACTTTCCGGCGATACGTTCTGGTCTTTACCGCCCATCGACCGCCTAGGGATAGGGAGATTGCGCTTGACGGACGGCCCCAACGGCGCCCGCGGGGCGGGGTCTTTTGTCGGGGGTGTGACTGCAGCGGCTTTCCCGGTAGGCATTGCCATCGGAGCGAGTTGGAACCCGGACCTAGCCAGGGAAATCGGCAGTGCGCTAGGTGACGAGGTTCTTTCCAAAGGGGCTCATGTCTCGTTGGCGCCGACCGTTAACATCCAGCGCAGCGTCACAAACGGCCGCAACTTTGAGTGTTTCTCTGAGGATCCGATACTGACGGCGGAACTTGCCGTCGGCTATATCGAAGGTCTGCAGTCCAAGAAAGTGGGTGCCACGATAAAACATTTCGCCGGCAACGAGTCCGAGATCGAACGTACAACCATCTCTTCAGATATCGATGAACGCACTCTGCGCGAAGTCTACCTAATACCCTTTGAGGCGGCGGTGAAGCGGGCAAAGGTCTGGGCCGTGATGTCTTCATATAACAAACTAAACGGTACTTACACGGCGGAAAGCCATTGGTTGTTGAACGAGGTACTACGCGGTGACTGGGGTTTTAACGGCGTGGTGATGTCGGACTGTTTCGGCTCGCGTTCGACCGCACCCACCGTGAATGCTGGGCTGGATCTGGAGATGCCGGGCCCGACCCGCGACCGCGGCTCCAAGCTTCTGGCGGCGATCGACGCGGGCGAGGTAAGTGTCGAGACCGTCCGCGCCTGTGTGCACAATATCCTGACCCTGATGGAACGCACCGGCGCAATCAACGATCATCGCGAGTTTAAGGAGTACGCCATTAATCGGCCGGAACATAGGGCACTCATCAGGCGCGCGGGAGCGGAAAGCGCAGTTCTGCTACAGAATGACGGCATCCTGCCATTGGCTCAGCAAGGTACGGTCGCCATCATTGGACCCAATGCCAAGATCGCGCAGGTTATGGGAGGCGGCTCGGCGCAGTTGAACCCCCACTATGTCGTCAGTCCGTGGCAGGGGCTGGCGGACGCCCTGGGTGAGGAGAACGTGTGCTACGCTCAGGGTTGCAGCAATTATCGGTTTCAGCCGCTGATCGAAAACCCGACAACCTTCGAATTTTTCCAAGAAAGGGAGCTTGCTGGCGAGCCCGTGAAGGTTATCGAGGAACCGTCGAGCCTCGGTGTATGGTTGCCCCCCGTGGCCGGGGGCCTAGTCGATCCGTATCGCTTTTCCGCCCGAATGCGCACCGTATTCACAGCCTTAGAAGCCGGCGTCTATCGCGTCGGCCTGACCTCGGCCGGGCTTGGTCGGGTCTATGTGGACGGCAGGCTTGTGGTGGACGCCTGGGCTTCCTGGACACGTGGTACCACATTCTTTGAAGAAGGCTGCGAGGAGGTCGTGGGCGAAATCACGCTCGAAGCCGGCCGTACATACGAGGTCGTCGCCGAGTACGCCCGGCACGATCACGTCAACCTCTATATCGCCGCAATTCGGGTAGGAATAGGCAGGTTTTCGGCCGAAGCGGAGATTGCCGAGGCAGCAGCCGTCGCCGCGAAGGCTGATCATGCGGTAGTCTTCGTGGGCAGAACGGGCGACTGGGATACCGAGGGCTCCGATCTCCGCGGCATTGCACTTCCTGGTCTGCAGGACCAGCTTGTTGAGGCGGTAATTGCGGCCAATCCGAACACGATTGTCGTCCTACAAACCGGTGGACCGGTGGAAATGCCCTGGCTTTCCGGTGCTCGTGCAGTACTGCAATGCTGGTATCCCGGTCAGGAAGCTGGCAACGCGATCGCCGATGTGCTCCTTGGCAAGGCCGAGCCCTCGGGCCGACTGGCACAGACTTTCCCCGTGCGCTGGGCTGACAATCCCACACATACCGAGGATGACGCGGTCTATCCAGGCAAGAATGGCCATGTGCGATATGACGAAGGTGTGTTCGTTGGATATCGGCACTACGATCGCCAGGACATTAAGCCACTGTTCCCCTTCGGTCATGGTCTCGGTTATTCAAGCTTTGCGATGTCAGACCTGACGGTGGGGCTGCCGGATCCTGCCGGCGCGGTGACAGTGACACTGGGATTGACCAACGTCAGCGAGCGGCCAGGTTCGGCAGTGGTGCAAATCTATGTGGGCGATGTTGAAGCATCTGTACCCAGACCGGTTAAAGAATTGAAGGCCTTCTCGAAAATCGGCCTGGAACCCGGTGAGAAACGAAGGCTCAGTTTCATTCTTGACGCCCGAACATTTGCCTTCTTCGACACGACCGAGCGGTGCTGGCGGATAGAGACGGGGGAATTTGCAGTTATGGTTGGGTTCTCGGCCACCGACATCCGTTTGAGTGGAACTGTCACGCAAAAGGGCGCTGTCTTAGCGCTCTAATCGTGCAGAGAATCAAAGACTACGTTTGGCGGTGGTTGAGTCCCAAAAAAAGAGCGCAGTGGCGGTGAAGCTCGGTGAATGAGTGAATGAATGGCTCAAGACGGGCGATATTGTCATCGACAGGAAGGATACCGACCTTCATAGGCGGCGAAGATGGCGTCGGAAGCGTTGGCGGACACGTTCGCGACAGCGTCGGTCCTACGCTTTTTTTTGATGCCTTTCGCAGTCTCTCGAACTGAGCTCACGCTAGCCGCGAGATCGGAATCCTCAATCATATCGAGGGCTGCCACATTCTCGTGCAGTTCGGCTCGACCGATCTCCTTCAGGACATATGTATCGAGCAGAAATTTCAAGCTTAGTCATCCAGCGCGCTAAGATCGGGAGCACCGATCCACCCGAGCGATATCGTATCCGCCGGTGCGAAGATTGCGGGCAGCAAAGGTGGATCTCGATCGCCCAACCCTGATCATTTCTGGCAATGAGAAATCTTGTTTTCGGACGCGGAGCCACGGACAGACGCCGTCGATCTGTGCCGAAACTTGAGCCTGCAGCCCTTTCCAGGTATCTATCGGTCGAGAGCGCAAAATTACAGGCACAGGATGCGGCGATGCTGAAAACCGACACCCGCCAAGCAAATTGGCGCCGTGCTAATCCAGCGAAATATGATGCTCATCTTGCTGTACAGCGAGCTGTAAAGGCAGGCGAGCTGGAAAAGCAAACATGTGAGGTCTGCGGGATTGAAATGGTCGACGCCCATCATGATCAATACGACGACCCTTTAAAGGTGCGCTGGTTATGCCGACGGCATCACACGAGGCTTCACCACTACGGCGAGGATATGTTTCCGATCAGGAATGGCCTTTAGGTGCGGTCCGCCGATCGCTCTTGATTTCAGTTGGCGTTCCCGCGAGACTTGATGTCTAGCAACGCGATGAAGGCGCACACTGCTTGTTGCGTAACTTCCGCCATGTGATGATTTCGTTCGACTGCCCTCCGGATAGGATTGACGCGAAGGTATTGCCCTCGCGCCCTTCTCTACCACTCAGTCCAACAGGCTAAGATGTAGTGGCTCAGGAAAATACTCGAAGCCCTCTCCCGCTATGCCAACGTGCCCGTAGCCCGGCCATGGGAAGTGGTAGGACATGAAGGGTATTCTATTGGAGGCCAGCATTTTCAGAATGCGCACACGCGATTGAGCCGACAGTTTGGGATCGGTATCGAACGCAAATTCCATCAAAGGCTTTTCGAACAGAAGCACAGGATGATGAGTGAGGTCGCCGCCATAGCACATTGTCTTTCCTGCTGATTCAATCATAAAGCAGCTATGGCCGAGTGTGTGTCCAGGAGCGCTAATGGCATGAATACCAGGAAGAAACTCTTGTTCGTCCTGGAAAAAAACCATGCGGTCCCGCACGGGTTTGAGGTTGTGGATCGCGGCTTTAACAAGACCGTTGAGATCGCCTCCAAGTTTTTTCTCGTCGGTCCAGAAATCGTAGTCGGTTTGGCTGATGTACACCTGGGCGTTTGGAAACGTTGGTTTCCCGTCGTCGCCCCAGATTCCGCCGACGTGGTCCCAATGAGCATGCGAACAGACGACAGCGTCAATATCTTCCAGCGCAATATTCGCGGCGGCCAAGCAAGACTTGAGACGGCCAGTCGTCGGGCCAAATTGCTTAAGCGATCCCATCCCCGTGTCGAACAAAATCAGCTTGCCACCGATGTTTACGACAGGTGCGTTCTGAGCGAGAACGATCTCATCCGTGGGCAGGAAGCTGTGGTTTAGCATGGATCTTATCTCGTCGGCCGGGACGCCGAGAAAGCTTTGTGTCGGGTCGCCGAGCGGAAGTGGGCCGTCTGATACGATGGTTACCTGGGCGTCCCCAATGGCAAATCGATAAAAGTCCGGAGCTTGTGCCCCGGAAACGGGGCTCGCCCTAGCGTGAGCCGCTATACTGTTCGCACCCAAAACGGCTCCACTCAAAGCAGCTCCCCCTGCCAATAGTAAGTTGCGGCGGTCGATCTCGAAACGTTCATTTCCCATTTCACTCCTCCCCATTTGTAAAAAAGCGTCTGCAGACCGCGCTTGTCTTGCGACGGATTTCGGCTTTGTCTGCATTGGAAAGGTATCAAGTGGCAGGTCTACGACAATTGAATTGCAAGTCCATTTCAATGAGCATCGCTCAACAAATGATCTCGCTCGGACCTGCGATTAATCAATCGAAACAAGCGGTTTCGGGGTACCGCGTTGCTCCGGCCATCAGATCTCGTTGGCTTACGGTGAGTTCGAAAGAACTCTTGGCTCCCTGACTGCGGGACGCGGCTCGCATCCGAGTATCGGCAAGATTATCGTGGATCGCCTTGGCTGCCTCTTTGTCATGTGAGTGGCTCTGCGTCAGGTCGCCAACTGTGTTCATTAAGCGGTAGGAGGATAGATGTTACCTCTTCCCTCGAAGAGCGCACCGCTCCTTGAGGAAGAAGCCACGGAAAACCGCGAGGACGTAACGATCTTCCGGTGGGCGCTACATTCCTTCCCGGGCATATTGCGGAGCCAGCAGCATGCTTCTGAAGCACGTTGCCAGCCCGGCATTCCGCCTTATCCGACATGGTTACGATCGTAGAATGGCCGACTTCTCTACCGGCCGCCTACGGTCGCACGTCATAGGAAGCCGATCGAGATCCAGGGCACCGCTGCGACGATCGCAAGCCCGAGAAGCAGGGCGATCATGTACCCCCACAGCGGCTTTATCCCTTCCACCGGGTTCACACGGCCGATTGCACAGGCGGCATAATAACCGACGCCGAACGGCGGGAGGAACAAGCCCACTCCCATGGCGAGAATGACCACGATCGAATAGTGCACGTCGTGGATCCCTAATCCCTTGGCGATCGGAAATACCAGAGGTGCGAACAGAACCACCGCGGGAATGCCTTCCAGCACGCTACCGAGCACAATGAACGCGACGATCGACACGATCATAAAGATCGGCGCTCCTCCGGGTAGACCCGCCATCGTCTGAACCAGCCCACGCGAAAAACCCGATTGAGTTAGGCACCAGGCCACAGCCGTTGCCGCCGCGATGATGAAAAGGATGGCTCCGGACAAGACCGCCGTTTCCACCAGCATCGGACCCACCCGCTTCCAGTCGAACCGGCGGTAAATGAGGAGGCCTGCCAGCAGCGAGTAGGCAATGCCGATTGTCGAGACTTCCGTGGCGGTAGCAACGCCTTCGACAACCGCTGTACGGATGATAAAAGGCAGGGCCAAAGCCGGAAGCGCAATCAGGAATGTGCGGAAGATCTCCCTGGCCGGCGGCTTGCGAAAACCCGACATGTCCTCGTTGCGATAGCGCCACCAGACGACAACGCAAAGCATCAATCCGCAGACGAACGCCGGCAAAAGACCGCCTATGAACAGGGCCGAAATCGATACGCTCGTAACCGATCCGATGGTGATCAATACGAGGCTCGGCGGGATCGTCTCCGTCTGCGCACCCGTAGCCGCAAGCAGGGCCACGAGATCACCGGGCTTTGATCCTCTCGCTTTCATCTCCGGGAACAGTGCCGGGGCGACAGCAGCCATGTCGGCGGTCTTCGAACCCGATATCCCAGACACCAGATACATTGCCGCGACGAGGACGTAACACAGGCCGCCTCTGACATGTCCGAGCAAGGACGCCAGGAAGTTCAGCATCGCTTTTGCCATGCCCGTAACCTCCATCAGCATACCCAGCAGCACGAACAGCGGGACCGCCAGCAGGAGAAGATGCGACATTCCCTCGTCAAGCCGACCCGCGATCACGCTTATCGGACGGCTCGTACCCAGAGCCACATAACTGATGGCAGCGAGAGCGAACACGAACGCGATTGGTACGCCGCTCAGCACACCTAGTGCGATGAAGACTACGAAGAAAAGCACGAGGTTCCAGTTGCCCATCGCCATGATCAACGGTTTCGCCGCAATCGCCAACCCTATCAAGCATGCGGCTACAAGGACTCCGATCAGGAAATCGCTCAGCCTGATGCGCTGAAGGGCATTGGTCACGCCAAGGATAAGCATCAGGCCAAGTCCGATCGGAAGACCAAACGAACGCCATGCGACCGAAACCTCCATCGCGGGAGTGACGACCGGAACTTCATGAAGAGCGTAGACCGTGGCCTTGGGTAGAAGAAGCACGCAGACCGAAAGGCAAAAGACAAGTGCAGCCACCTCCAGTCTTGCCTTTACGACGGGCGGCATCGCGTCCGCGATAACGCCCATCCTCATGTGCTGTCCGCGGTGAAAAGCGAGGACCGCGCCCACGATCGAAAGCCAGAGGAACAACATGGAGGCGAGCTCGTCCGACCAGATGAGCGGCTCGCCCCATGCATAGCGGGCGAAGACGCCCGCCGACAGCACGAGTACCTCGACGACAACAAGTGCTGCGGCGATCAATTCAATCAGGCGCACCACGCCCGCTTCAGCTTTGGCCAGGACTGGCCACGCGCCAATCACCGGGGGGCTGACATTTTCAGAAGTAGCCATGTCAACGCCTCAGATCAATTTGCCCGAGGTAGACTCCAGCAACGCCCATGCTTCCTCGCCGAAACGCCCCTTCCAATCGGAGTAGAACGACGAAGCCTGCAGCGTCGCGCGGAACTGGGCAGTATCGACGTCGATAAATTCAAGACCCTTGCTCGTCAGCTCTGCCTGGAGTTCGGAATTCAGCTTTTCGACATCAGCGCGTTGCACGAGAGCCGAGCGATTGATTTCGGTGACGACAATGTCACGCAAGTCCTCAGGCAACATCTCGAAGTTGTCCCGATTGGCGAGGATCCAGAAGCCGTCCCACATATGGTTGGTCCGGGAAAGATACTTTTGAACCTCGTACATTTTGGCAAAGTAAATGCCAGCGAGCGGGTTTTCGAGACCGTCAGCCACGTGAGTCTGAAGCGCGGAATAGGTTTCGCCCCATGGAATTGATGTCGGCGCGGCGCCGAGGGACTTGAAGAGCGATGTCCAGAGCGGCGCAGGAGGGACGCGGATCTTGAAGCCCTTGAGGTCCTCGGGCGACTTGATCGGTTTGCCGATCGAGGTGGTCTGCCGGAAGCCGTTGTCCCACATCTTCTCGAAGGCGATCAGGTTGACCTTCTCAAAAGCCGTCCGGATGCTCCGGCCGAGCTCGCCATCCACCGACTTCCAGACCTGAGCATAGTTGGGGTAGGCAAATCCTACGCCGGTGATGGCCGCGGGCGGAACGAGTGTCGCTGCGATGAGGCCTGTCTGCGCAAGAAGGTCCAGGCCACCCGATCGAAGCTGGCTGAGCATATCAGCATCGGTGCCGAGCTGGCTCGCGGGAAACACCTGAATACTCACGCGGCCGTCTGTTTGCTCGCTGATCTTGTTGGAAGCCTCGGTCATGCGGGTGTTGAGCGGATGATCAACGGGCATGATGTTGGCAAATTTAAACGAAAACTCTGGCGAGCTCGCGCGCATTGTGCGAGGTGCCGCAAGCGTGGCGGTCATCGCCACGGAACTCATAATAAGGGTACGGCGGTTCATTGTGATCATTGGTTCCTCCTCTAACCGTGTTGATCTATGTCGATGTTTTTAGGAGCCTCCAGCGCAGGCGCTCTCCTCGTAAGCGGTCCTCAGTTTCTCGCAGGTTGCTTAGACCTTGGTGTGACGTCGCTGAAGCCGGAAGCCTCCCACTGTGCGGCTGGACGTAAAATAGGCGCTTGCGCCAAACGTCCGCAAATGAATTGCCTCAGGCCAATGGTGAGTTGAACTCAGGCGAGTTCGGCGTGACCCGCGATGGAGACAAAGTTTTTCTAGGAGAACGCGCCAGGCAACATGAATCCAGATCACATGTTTTTTGGGCAAACTCTTTTGATGTGGAGGAAGCCGCTATGCTAACCGCTTTGCATGCGACCATGGCACTCCGGTGGGATGTGCCGACCTATGACGTGCCAGTATCTCGGAGGAGACCGGAATTGCACCAAGCTTTAGAAACAAAGCCGAGCCCGGCACGAGGACCGGGAAAACCGACAATCGGTTTTTTTGGTCTCGGCTCCATGGGATTGCCCATGGCGTCGCATCTCCTAAAAAGCGGCTTCAACGTCAAGGGGTTTGACATCTCGGAGAATGCTCTAAAAAGCTTCGCTGACAGTGGCGGGACTGCCTATCCAGACGCCACAGAAGCCGCCAGCGAGACCGACGTCTTGATGTTGATGGTGGTCAACATCGACCAGGCGCACCAAGCCCTCTTCGAACGGGGCGCCCTGGCAAATTCAACCAGGACCAGCATCGTCGTCCTGATGTCAACATGCCCTCCCGGCGAGGTTGAACAGCTCGCCGAGGCCGTGACTGCTCGCGGTCACCGGTTTCTGGATGCACCTGTTTCCGGCGGCGTCGCCGGAGCGCGTGACGCGTCGCTTTCCATTATGGTGGCTGGCGACAGGCAAACCTATGAAATGAGCCGCGATCTTCTCGACGTGCTCGGCTCCAAGATCTATTATCTCGGGGAGCGGCCTGGCCAGGCATCGGTTGCCAAAGCGGTCAACCAGTTGCTGTGCGGTGTACACTTGGCGGCAGCGGCTGAGGCGCTGTCGCTCGCCGAAAGGGCTGGGCTCGACACCTCAACGGTACTCGAGATCGTGTCCGGCTCGGCGGCTGCCAGCTGGATGCTCAACGATCGTGGCCAGCGTATGCTTCTGGAAGACCCAGAGGTAACGAGCGCGGTAGACATCTTTGTGAAAGATCTCGGTATCGTGCTTGCCGCTGGCTCCTCTGCCAGGGCCGCCCTGCCGCTCGCCTCCGTTGCGCATCAGTTCTTCCTTGCCGCGTCTGGCCAGGGGTCGGGCTCGGCAGATGACAGTCAGGTCATTCGTGCGTATCGGGGGATGACCGCGGGCCAGAAGGAGGCAAAGAAATGAGTGCCGAGATCAAAAGCAATTACGCGCGACTGTCCGGCATCAACATGCACTACCTGACCGCAGGATCCGGTAAGCCGCTGGTTCTCCTTCACGGGGTGCCGCAGAGTTCGCACGAATGGCGGCACGTGATCCCCTTCCTCGCCGACAAGTACGCGATCATCGCGCCGGACCTGCGGGGCCTCGGCGACACTTCCCGGCCCGCCGATGGGTACGACAAGAAGACGATTGCCGAAGACGTGTGGGAGCTTCTTTCTGAACATCTGAAGATCGATCGCTTCAATCTTGTGGGACACGACTGGGGCGGCCCGGTGGCGTTTGCCCTGGCCGCGCAGCACCGGGAGGCTGTTAGCAAGCTCGCGATCCTGGACGTTACCATTCCTGGCGATGGAGCGGACATGTCGCAAGGCGGCCGGCGTTGGCACCACCCCTTCTTCAGGACGCCGGATTTGCCGGAAGCGATGTTCGGCGGTCGCGAGCATATCTATCTGGAATGGTTGTTTGACAATTATGGCAGCCGGGCAAACGTGCTATCTCAGGAAGACAAGAATGAGTATTTCCGTACCTACCTAAAACCGGGTGGCCTACGCACACTTCTCGCCTATTATCGGGGCTTTCCAACCGACGTCAAAGACAACGAGTTATTCCTCGAGAGGGATGGCAAGCTCGAAATGCCGGTCCTCGCCCTGGGCGGAGACAGTGGTTTTGGCCGCGGCATGGAGACGATGGAATCAATGCAGCGGGTGGCGAGTGACGTTCGAGGCGGATTGATCCCGGGCTCGGGTCACTGGGTTGCGGAAGAAGCTCCCGAATTCATAGCGAACGAACTCCGGAAATTCTTTGGCTAAACCACTGCCTGACGTCGGGGATGCGCGTCTGATCCACCAGTCGCGCATCACCGACCCTGAGTGTGCATAACTCACCTCCCGCCGACGTCGATCTCACTCGCAGAAACCGTGTCGCCAGCCAGGGTCTCTTCGATCCAACGCTTGAACAGAGCGATCTTTGGTGTTCTTGCCCTGGACCTCAAGTACACGAGACTATGGCAATTGATGCTGGGGCCTTCCGGGCCAAACGGCGCAACGAGCCTCCCGCTTTTCAGATCTTGCCGGACGAGTATGAGGCTTTCCAGGCAAACGCCAAGTCCATCCGCGGCCGCATTGATGGACATGAAAGATCTATCGAAACGCAGTCCCCGATCCATGTTGAGCCTCACACCGTGGTCGTCGGCCCAATCCTGCCAGCGATAGAGGTTCACTTCGGAGTGGATGAGCGGAAATCTGGCGAGATCCTGCGGTGAGCGTATTCCGTTTGCGCCCTCGACCAACGATGGGGCGCACAGGACCATTATTGGCTCGGGTGGGAAGGGCTCGACGGCGATGCCAACCTCCACGGGCTGCGTTCCGTAGCGGATGTCTATATCGACGTTGCCGGTCCTGAGCTCGGCCGGGTCACCAGAAGCGTGCAGTCGAAGATCGATCTCCGGATAGCGGGCGCTAAACCGGGCCAGGCGAGGCATGAGCCACTGCGAAGCTAGACTGACGACCGAATGGATATTCAGAATGTCACTTTTGCCCTTCTTCGTGAAATTGCGCGTGGCGCTCTCGATCCTTCGAAACGAGGCGCTGATCTCTTCGGCGTAAGCCCTCCCCGCGTCAGTCAGTATGATTGAACGCCCGGAGCGATGAAATAAAGCAATTCCGAGCTCCGAATCCAGCGCGGCCATTTGATGGCTCACGGCCGAGGGGCTGATGCTCAGTTCCTCGGCGGCTTTTCCAAAAGATCCAAGACGTGCGACAGCTTCCAACACCTGTAGCGATCGCAGCGAAGGAAACTCCAACGCGCTCATCACCCCTCCTCCCGTTTATGCGTGCCTCGCCACCTTTCCCACTGGAGAGATTCAGTACGCTGGAGGACGCCCTTCATCTATATTCCATGAGGAAATTTAACGCAAATGATGCAGCTGTTGAGATGTATTCATGCATTGACCGACGGAATTCGCTTGTCCGGATGAAGCGTTTTTAACACTTTGCCCTTCGGAACGGACTTTGCGCCGTTCTTCTAAGGGAGGAATGCATGGCTGAACGGGTGATCTCCGTGTCCGGCGCGCCGTACGACGGGCATAGCAGAGAGGCCGCACTGGAGAGCGCGGCAACCCTCGGGTTCACGCATTTCGAGCCGGCCTTTATCGTTGGATATACAGAACCCTTTGACGAGACCGCCTTCAAACCTTCCGAGATGACCAGTTGGCGCAGCGCGCTTAGGTTTTCGGGGCTCTTGTGTCATGCAATGTCGTCGCACATCGACCTCGGTTTCGAAGATTCGGTCGAAGTGTTCACGGGCCGCATGGCATTCGCCGCGGCGATTGGAGCCAAGGTTATTGCGACCAACACGGCCGCCCGACAAAGAGAGGCAACATTCCGTCGCAACGTCGAAACCATACTGAGAAGAGCGGAAGCCTTCGATATCATCGTTGGCCTGGAAAACCCAGGAGACGGCAGCGATAGCCTGATCAACACCGCGCGAGACGGTATTTCTCTTGTTGAGGAATTCGGATCGCCCTTTCTAAAGCTAAATTACGACGCCGCAAACACAGCGTCACATCGACCGGACATGGACGATCTCGCAGGTGATGGAATCCTGGCGCTGCCGGAATCGGCGCACGCCCATATCAAGGATGTTCGTGAAACCGACGAAGGTTGGTTTTTCTGCGATATCGGCGACGGCAAGGTCGGGTGCGAGCGCCTCCTGGCTGCAATCGCAAAGCTCGACAGCCTCCCGGTCAGTATTGAACTTCCCTTGAGACTGCATCGCAATCGGCAGGCGCAGCCCGTTCGCCGCCGAGATCCCGTGCCGCTGTCATCGATCGAGGACTCGCTGGCTCGGTCGCTCAAGGTCGTCCGGCGAGCGCTCAACGACAATCAATGACCGTGTCTGGAGGAGGACGCAGTGCAACGTTTTGTAAACAACCGCGATGAGGTCGTGGAAGATACCATCAAGGGCTTTGTGAAGGCACACCGAGACATCGTGCGCCTCGCCGAAAACCAACGCGTGGTGACGGCGATTGACCGGCCCGCGCAAGGAAAAGTGGGTGTCGTAACTGGAGGTGGCTCCGGACACGAGCCTGCCTTCATTGGCTATATAGGCCGCAACATGCTTGACGCGGTCGCGGTCGGCGAGCTGTTTTCGTCGCCAACGGCCAAGAGCTTTCAGGATGCCATACGCGAAGCGAATGGTGGGAAAGGGGTCGTTGTCCTCTACGGAAATTATGCCGGAGACAACATGAACGTGAAGATGGCGATGAAGCTCGCCGCAAAGGACGGCATCGAGGTTGCCACGGTCGTTGCAACCGACGACGTATGCTCCGCCCCCGCGGAGGAGCAGGCGAAGCGCCGAGGCGTTGCCGGAGAGATCTTCATGTGGAAGGTGGGGGGAGCGAAAGCGTCGATGGGCGCCAGCCTATCCGAGGTTCGTGACGCAGCGCAGAAGGCCATCGACAATTGCCGCTCGGTCGGTGTCGGATTGGGGCCGTGCACTCTTCCAGCGGTCGGACATCCGAACTTCCAGATCGAGCCTGGCACCATTGAAGTCGGTATCGGCCATCACGGCGAGCCGGGCGTGCGAGTAGAAGCGCTCAAGAGCGCATCAGAGGTCGCCAAGGATATGTGCCAGATCGTGCTGGATGACCATGATCTCGGCTCGGGGACAGAAGTGGCCGTACTGGTATCTGGCCTTGGCGCGACACCGCTGAACGAACTTTACATTCTCTTCGACACAGTCGAGGAGGAAATCTCCGGCCGCGGCCTCAGGATCCACAAAGCGTATGTTGGTAACTACTTCACGTCTCTTGAGATGGTTGGAGCGACTTTGACGGTTATGGCGCTCGATGAAGAGCTAAAGTCGCTACTGGAGGTCGAGGTTCGCTGCGCGGCGACACTTTAAGGAGGGAACAATGCAAAAAATGAATAACGCGGCAGCCGGAGAAATCGTAGTCTCCATGGCAAGAGCGATCATCGACAACCGCGACTACCTCAGCGAGATCGACGGCAAGATTGGCGACGGCGATCACGGAATAAATATGGCGAAAGGTTTCGGTTTAGTGGCCGACCGGATACGCGGCAAGGAGCTATCGCTCGCAAAAGCGCTTGAGACCCTGGGAACAGTCCTGATGACCGAGATCGGCGGATCTATGGGTCCGCTTTACGGTGTGATGTTCACCGAGTTTGCCCAGCAGATCGATCAGGTCGACCAGATCGACAGCAAGACGTTCAGCCGAATGCTGCATGCTGGCTTGACGGGTATTCAAGAAATTGGTTCGGCTAAAGTCGGCGACAAGACATTGCTTGACACGTTGGTGCCTGCTGTTGAAGCTTTTGACAAAGCGACATCAGAAGGAAAATCCTTCGACGAGGCATTGGAACTCCTCGTTGCGGCAGCCGAAAGTGGCCGCGATTCGACGGTGAACTTGATCGCACGGATCGGCCGAGCCAGCAGGCTGGGCGAACGATCGCTCGGCGTGCTGGATGCTGGTGCGACGTCTTGCGCGCTGATCCTCAAGGAGTTGTCTGAGGGAACCCGTGATAGGCTTCAATAGTGTCATCGCTTCTTGAGCGTGATCATACTGAGAACCGAAGTGATGCCGAGCTTAAGGGGAAGCCAATCCAGAGTGCCGCTCGGTTATTGATGTGAAACGCGCCGCGATAGAAATCCGGCAACACTCCTCCGTGTGCCGCCCGAGGGTGGACACCCGCTTTCGCGGCCATCCGGGAATCAAACTTAGCGGACAGATTGGGTCGGCGGCGAACTATGCATTCGGTCTCCGGGCACCATCGCTCTCGCTTGCAGGGTCGGGTTCCGCAAACCGCGAAAGGCACGACTCATCGCAACTTAGGCGGTGCCACGACTGAAGCTGACGCGACATTCGGTCACGCGGCGACGCAGAGTCCTTCGCTCAGCTAACACCTGACCCGCTAAATCGAAGACACGAGTAATCGGCCTGGGGGAGCGACGACCTGGCACGAAGCTCGAAAATCGTGCGTCAAACGGTGGCCCAAACGGAAGCAAGCCAATCCCGCTCTTTACCGATGGCGTCCTGGCCGGTTCCGGATCTTCCACGATCAACCCGCGAGGGGTCCGCTAGCAAGCTGCGGCCGCTTCCGCTTTGCGTCGCGGTGATCGCGCCCGGACCCGTGCCTTTGGAGGAGCCATCGAGCGGGAATTGGCCCGCTCCCGAAGGAGCCTCTCAAATGTCGCACGATCTCTCTCTCGCCCAGTCCCACGCCTTCCAGCTCTCCCGTGACCTGATGGTACCGGTCACCCTTTTCGAAGTTGACGGCGAATATGGCGTCATTCCTTCCGATGAGATCGACGCCGACGACGATCTGGCGATCGTGCATGAGTACATGCCTTGGCCGGCTCATTGAGCCGGCACCGCCGGGGCGTGCCCCTTGCGAGCGGCGGGCCGCAAGGGAAGCTTCGCCGCGGCCAATTTCAGCTTGCATGATCCGACAATTGCGCGCCGCGCCCTTGCGGCCTTTGCTCTTTGGGGCCTGCCGAAAGGGGTCGGGTGAACCGACGGGCAAGGAAGGGCTATGGAGGCCGATCGCCGGGCGATCGGAAGGAAAAATGAAGAGAAGAGAAATAGAAGCGTTGCGCGAGCAGGTCAGATGTGCGGCGGTGCTTGAGCATGCCGGGTTTGCAATAGACGCGAAGGAAAGCACACGGCGGGCAGTCAAATTCCGCCGCGGCGGCGAGATCGTCATCGTCACCTATGAAGGACGCGGATGGTTCGATCCACTGTCCGACGCGAAAGGCGATGTGTTCCGGCTCGTCGAGCATCTCGAACGGGTCGGCTTTCTCGAAGGCGCAGAACGGATCGCGGCTCTCATCGGGTTTCAGATCACGGAGCCGGAGTGGCAGCCGGCGAAACATGGCGAGAGATGCGACCTCTCTCTTCCCGATCGTTGGCAGTCCCGCCGGCGACCCTGGCCCGGTTCCTCGACATGTCGATACCTCAGTGGCGAGCGCCACGTGCCAACTTACGTGCTGCGAGCGACTATCAAAGGCGACCTACTGCGAGAAGGTCCGCAAGGCAGCATGTGGGCGGCGCACCGAGACCAGGCGGGGGCCTTGACCGGCTGGGAAGCGCGGGGTCCGCAATACCGGGGTTTTGCATCCGGAGGAACCAAGGTTCTTTTCCGTTTCGGTTCGGACAGCGCATCGCGCTTGGCCGTCACAGAAGCCGCGATCGATGCCATGAGCCTCGCGGCGATCGAGGGTTTGCGGGAGGGCACGCTTTATCTCAGCACCGGCGGCGGATGGTCGCCGGCCACGGAGGCAGCGTTGCGGGAGCTGGCCGCGAAAACTGGCGTCCAGATCATCGCGGCGACGGACGCCAATCCCCAGGGCGACATGTTTGCCGAACGGCTGCGGACGCTTGCCGACGATGCCGGCTGCGACTGGACACGGCTTCGGCCGCCGGAAGAGGACTGGAACGAAACCCTGAAGATCAGGGAAAAGGAAAAGAGGGAAAGGATGGAAGGAGGAGGCGTGCCGCATCCGCGCCGCCCGCGTCAAGGGAGGCTTCGCCCGGCGTAGCCGGCCCTTGACCCTGACGGTCGCGATGCCGGCGGCAGCCAAGGGGTCATGAAGGACTGAATAGGAAGGCACGGTCGAGAGGACAGTGCCGCGCTTCGGTCCGAAACCTCCGAAGGAGCTGTAGATGAACCCCTCTCCCGCAATCCGAAAAGTCTTCCAGGGTGTCGCAAGCCGACCGCAGATGTTCCGCATGTTCGACCGTCATCTCCAGCGGCCCAACCGCTGGGAAGCCGACGCAACGCCGCTCTATGCCGGCGAATGGTTCGAGATCGGCGAGGCCGAGCACGACTACATGTTCGAAATCCTGCCGCCGCTCTGGATCCGCGGTTCGATGTTTGCGATGCGCGAGTTCCTGACCGGCTCGGTGACATCGGTGTTCTTCGCACTCCGGATCGATGAGGCGATCCGCTATTTTCACGGCTATTGTGATCTTGCCGATCAAGCCTCCGTCGAGACCATGCGCGTCGCGATAATTGAGCGCGAAAGCCGCCCGGTTCGGTCCATGACGCGCGAGGAGCGTCTCGAGCATATCTGGAGCAGTACGGCGGACGACTATCGCGGCTATGCTGGCGAGCGCTGGCCAGAGGCTTCGCGCGGCAAACGCACCCTGATGATCTACGGCGGTAAAGGCGGCACTGTTCTGAAGCTGCTGGAAGACCTCAGCGAGGACGAGATCGCCGCCAAACTGCCGGTACAACTGCGCCACCTCCCCTCGCCGATCGCGGCTTGAGAGTTTCCGTTTGCATCCGTGCGCGAAGCGATCGCGCTCGGACCACGATAGCCGCGCAGCCCATGCAGGCGGCCTCCCCCCTTCGCGTTCCTCGACTGTCGCTTGCGGCGGATCGATGACGCTCGCTCACAAGGAGTTTTCGATGAGCAGCGATCCCTTCACCCTTGATATGTTTGGCAGCAGCGCTTTGTCATCAGGACTTGGTCTTGGCGTCGCTGCGTTCGGCGGTTTTGCCGCCAACGACGACGAGCCTGACCCGACCCCGCCCTCTTCTGAGCCGGCTCTGCCGGTGACCAACCGGCCGGTCCCGCGGAAGCAGGGGCAGCGCGCCAACTTCTATCTCGACGATGGCGACCGCGAGCTCGCCGCGAGCTGGAAGGAGCGGGCACGCATCAACGTTGCGGCAATCCTCACCGCCAACGAAATCGAGAAGATGAACCTGCCGGTGACTCCGGCCGCGCAGGCGAGGCTCATCCGCTTCACCGGCTTCGGCGCCGGCGAGCTGGCAAATGGCATGTTCCGGCGGCCGGGCGAAGCCGACTTCCGCACAGGCTGGGACGATCTCGGCAACTCGCTGCAATCCGCGGTCAGCGTGGGCGACTATGCGTCGCTTGCCCGTTGCACCCAATATGCCCACTTCACCCCCGAATTCGTCATTCGGGCAATCTGGATGGGCATTCAACGTCTCGGCTGGCGCGGCGGCCGTGTGTTGGAGCCCGGGATCGGAACGGGCCTGTTTCCGGCGCTGATGCCGAAACAGTACCGCGAACTGAGCTACGTCACCGGCATCGAGCTCGATCCCGTCACGGCCCGCATCGCGAAACTGCTGCAGCCGAAGGCGCGCATCATCAATGGCGATTTCGCGCGCGCCGACCTCAATGCGATCTACGATCTTGCCATCGGCAACCCGCCCTTCTCCGATCGGACGGTTCGCTCCGACCGGCAATATCGTTCGCTCGTTCTTCGGCTGCACGATTACTTCATTGCCCGATCGATCGATCTCCTGAAGCCGGGCGCCCTGGCTGCCTTCGTCACCAGCGCCGGCACCATGGACAAGGCGGACGGCACCGCACGCGAACACATCGCCAAGTCCGCCGACCTGATCGCCGCAATCCGACTGCCCGCAGGCAGTTTTCGGCGCGACGCCGGAACGGATGTCGTGGTCGACACCCTCTTCTTTCGCAAACGCAAGGCAGGCGAGCCGGAAGGCGACCTTTCGTGGCTCGACCTGGAGGAAGTCCGGCCGGCTACCAAGGACGAGGGCGCGATCCGCGTGAACAGGTGGTTCGCGCGGCATCCTGATTTTGTCCTCGGCGACCATGCCCTGAGCTCCGGTCCCTTCGGGGAGACCTATACGTGCCGATCACGCGCCGGCGAGGAGCTCGACGCGGCGCTGACGGCAGCCATCGCTCTTCTTCCGGAAGGCCTTTATGACGGCGAGCCGACGGCCATCGACATCGATCTGGAGGACGAGCTTGCCGAGAACGTCGATCTCCGCCCCGACGATGCCAAGATGCGCGAAGGCAGCTATTTTGTCGATGTCAGGCACGGCCTCATGCAGGTCGTCGATGGCGAGCCCGTCGCGGTGCAGGTGCGCAAGGCGCGCAGTGGCGAGGGAATTTCTGAAAAGCACGTCCGGATCATCCGCAAACTGATCCCGATCCGCGAAGCCGTGCGCGACGTCCTGAAAGCCCAGGAACTGGACCGGCCGTGGCGCGAGCTACAGGTGCGGCTGCGCATCGCCTGGTCGAACTTCGTGCGCGATTTTGGCCCGATCAACCACACCACGGTTTCGATCATCGAGGATGAGACGACGGGCGAGGTTCGTGAAACCCATCGCCAGCCGAACCTTATGCCATTTCGCGACGATCCCGACTGCTGGCTGGTTGCCTCCATCGAGGACTATGACCTCGAAACCGACACCGCCAGGCCCGGGCCGATTTTCTCGGAACGCGTCATCGCGCCCCCTTCCCCGCCCGTCATCACCTCCGCAGCCGATGCTCTAGCGGTCGTCCTCAACGAACGCGGGCGCATCGACCTCGATCATATCGCCGAGCTTCTGCATTGCGACACGGATGCGGTTCTCGATGCGCTCGGTGACGCAATCTTTTGCGATCCCGCCGACGGCTCATGGCAAACCTCGGATGCTTATCTCTCTGGGGCCGTGCGCACCAAACTTGCTGCCGCGGCAGCTGCGGCCGAGCTCGATCCCGCTTATGAGCGCAATGTCCGTGCGCTTCAGGCGGTGCAGCCCGCCGACCTTCGCCCGTCTGATATCACCGCACGGCTGGGTGCTCCCTGGATTCCGGCCGCCGATATCGTCGACTTCGTGCACGAGACGATGGGCGCCGAGATCAGGATCCACCACATGCCGGAACTCGGTTCATGGACGGTCGAGGCGCGGCAACTTGGATGGACGGCGGCCGGCACATCCGAATGGGGCACCGACCGACGCCACGCCGGCGAGTTGCTTGCCGATGCGCTGAACAGCCGCGTGCCGCAGATCTTCGACGTCTTCAAGGATGCCGATGGCGAGCGGCGGGTGCTGAACGTCGTCGATACCGAAGCCGCCCGCGACAAGCTGCAGAAAATCAAGACGGCCTTCCAGAACTGGGTGTGGACCGATCCTGATCGCACCGACCGGCTGGCGCGGGTCTATAACGATCGTTTCAATGATATCGCGCCTCGAAAGTTCGACGGCTCCCATCTCATGCTTCCCGGCGCCTCTGGCGCCTTTGTTCTTTATGGGCATCAGAAGCGTGGCATCTGGCGGATCATTTCGTCCGGCTCGGCCTATCTCGCGCACGCTGTCGGTGCGGGCAAGACGATGACCATGGCGGCCGCGATCATGGAACAGCGCCGGCTCGGGCTGATCGCCAAGGCGATGCTGATGGTTCCGGGCCATTGCCTCGTCCAGGCCGCCCGCGAGTTTCTCGCGCTCTACCCGAACGCCCGCATCCTCGTCGCCGACGAGACCAACTTCACCAAGGACAAGCGCGCTCGCTTCCTCTCGCGGGCGGCGACGGCGACCTGGGACGCGATCATCATCACCCATTCGGCATTCCGGTTCATCGCCGTGCCGTCGAGTTTCGAACAGCAGATGATCCAGGATGAACTGCAGCTCTACGAGGAGCTGCTGACCAAGGTCGACAGCGAGGACCGTGTCTCCCGCAAGCGTCTCGAACGGCTCAAGGAGGGACTGAAGGAACGACTGGAGGCGCTGTCCACCCGCAAGGACGACCTGTTGACGATTTCCGAAATCGGCGTCGACCAGATCATCGTCGATGAGGCGCAGGAATTCCGCAAGCTTTCCTTCGCCACCAACATGTCGACCTTGAAAGGCATCGATCCGAACGGTTCGCAGCGTGCCTGGGATCTCTACGTCAAGTCTCGTTTCGTCGAGACGAAGGACCCCGGCCGGGCTTTGGTTCTCGCCTCCGGCACGCCAATTACCAATACGCTTGGCGAGATGTTTTCGGTCCAACGTCAGCTTGGGCACGCGGCGCTGGCCGAACGCGGCCTGCATGAATTCGACGCCTGGGCCTCGACGTTCGGTGACACGACGACGGAACTGGAGATCCAGCCATCAGGCAAATACAAGCCGGTCAGCCGGTTTGCTTCCTTCGTCAACGTCCCGGAACTGATCGCCATGTTCCGGTCTTTCGCCGACGTGGTGCTGCCCGGCGATCTCCGCGACTACGTCAAGGTGCCTGAGATCTCGACCGGCCGCCGGCAGATCCTGACGGCCAAGCCGACCCAGGCATTCAAGAATTACCAGACGGTCCTCGACGCCCGTATCAAGGCGATCGAGATGCGTGAGGGGCCGGCGCAGCCCGGCGACGACATCCTGCTCTCCGTCATCACCGACGGTCGCCATGCCGCCATCGATTTGCGCCTGGTCGACGTGGACAATGACAACGAGCCGGACAACAAGCTCAACTTGCTCGTCCAGAACGCTTTCCGTATCTGGCAGGAGACGTCGCAAAGCACGTTCGTGCGACCCGACGGCAAGCCCTTCGATCTGCCTGGCGCGGCGCAGATGATCTTCTCCGATCTCGGCACCATCAACGTCGAGAAGAGCAGAGGCTTTTCCGCTTACCGCTGGATCCGGGATGAGCTCGTCCGCCTGGGCGTTCCGGCCTCCGAAATCGCCTTCATGCAGGACTACAAGAAGACCGAGGCGAAGCAGCGTCTGTTCGCCGACGTCCGCGCCGGCAAGGTCCGCTTCCTGATCGGCTCGTCGGACACGATGGGGACCGGCGTCAATGCGCAACTGCGCCTTAAGGCGCTGCATCACCTCGACGTCCCGTGGCTGCCTTCGCAGATCGAACAGCGCGAGGGCCGGATCGTTCGTCAGGGCAACCAGCATGACGAGGTCGATATTTTCGCCTACGCCACCCAAGGTTCGCTTGACGCCTCGATGTGGCAGAACAACGAACGCAAGGCCCGCTTCATCGCGGCGGCGCTGTCTGGCGATACCTCGATCCGCCGGCTGGAAGATCTCGGGGAAGGAGCGGCCAATCAGTTCGCCATGGCGAAGGCGATTGCCAGTGGCGACGAACGCCTGATGCAGAAGGCGGGACTCGAGGCGGACATTGCCCGGCTCGAACGGCTGCGCGCCGCCCATGACGACGATCAATATGCGGTGCGCCGGCAGATCCGCGACGCCGAACGCGATATCGAGATTTCGGAGCGACGTGTTGCGGAAATCGGCAAGGACATTGACCGTCTTGTTCCGACCGCGGCCGAGGCCTTTGCCATGACGGTCGTCGACGAGGCTTTCAACGAGCGGAAAGCCGCCGGTCGCGCCTTGATGAAGGAAATCCTCACCCTGGTTCAGCTCCAGCAGGAAGACGAGAGCGTCATCGCCTCGATCGGAGGCTTCGATCTCGTCTATTTCGGCGAGCGATTCGGCAGGGACGATGGGTATCGCTACACGACCCTTCTCCAACGCACTGGAGCGGATTACGAAATCGATCTGCCGGTGACCGTGACGCCGCTTGGCGCTACCTCCCGCCTCGAAAACGCGCTCGACGGTTTTGACGAGGAGCAGGAACGCTATCGCCATCGCCTTCATGACGCCCAGCGGCGTCTCGCCTCCTACCGCTCGCGCGAGGGCGGCCTGTTTGCGTTTTCCGAAGAACTCGCCGAGAAGCGCCGGCAACTACGGGACGTCGATCAGGCATTGGCAGCCGTGGCACGCGAGGAGGGTTTGGCCCACTCGGAAGCGGCCTGAGGTCTGACGCCATTTGCCTGACCTCCATCCGCGGATTTTGGAAGCGCTGCAGCATTCACATAGCTGCAGTGCACAAAAAGTGTTTTCCAAGTGGTCAAAATTCGAGCATAGTGCACACAGCTGATGCACATGGCGGCTTTCCTCCCAGTTCCGCCGCAGCAGCTGTTCCCCTCTGGAGGTTTATTGACCTTCACACTTCATGGGCCGCGGTTTCCGCTGGCCCATTTTTTTATCTCCCATCTATCCCGATCGACATCCAGTCGCTTGCAAGCCGATGCGTTTTTGCAGGCCGGCGGCGTCAGCCGCCGAAATGAGAAGCAGGCAAGGGAGAAAAGGAGGAAGAGGGAGATGAACCGGTCGCAGAGCAGTCGGCTGGTCGCCGCTTCCGCTCAACCGCCGCCTCCGCATCCCGCCACTCGTCCTTCGCAGGGCTGTAAGCCCCGCTCGTCCTTCGCGGCAGCGATGCTCGGCCGCAGTTGCACCCAGCCGCCCGCTCGGCGGTCCGGAAAGTGTCTTCGGAAAGAATGAAGACGCGAGAAGGGCAGGCAGAGGGCCGTGTCCAATCCCCGACAAGGAGCATCCCATGCAACTGATGAAGGTCGATCCGCGTGCGCTGAAGGACAACCCCGACAACACGCGCCAATCGAAGTCGACGCCGCAGGCCGACGCCCTGCTTTTGGCGACGATCAAGGCCGTCGGCGTGATCCAGCCGCCGGTCATTTTCCCGGAAGTCGGCGGCAACGGTTACATCATCGAAGCCGGTCACCGGCGCACTCGAATGGCGATTGCCGCCGGTCTCGAGGAAATCGACGTGATCGTCGTTGAGGCGGCCAACGACAACGGCGCCATGCGCTCGATGGTCGAGAACATTGCGCGCGAGCCGCTCAATCCGGTCGACCAATGGCGGGGCATCGAGCGGCTGGTCGCGCTCGGCTGGACCGAGGAGGCGATCGCGGTGGCGCTCGCGCTTCCCGTCCGCCAGATCCGCAAGCTTCGTCTGCTCGCCAACGTGCTGCCTTCCATGCTCGACCAGATGGCGAAGGGGGACATGCCCAACGAGCAGCAGCTAAGGACGATCGCGGCCGCATCGTCCGAAGAGCAGAAAGAGGTCTGGAAAGCCCATAAGCCGAAGAAGGGCGACACGGCGGCCTGGTGGCAGATCGCCAACGGCCTCTCGAAAACCCGCATGCATGCCCGCGACGCAAGTTTTGGCGACGATCTTCGCCTCGCGTACGGTATCGAGTGGGCCGAGGACCTGTTCGGCCCTGCCGACGAGGACAATCGCTACACCACCAATGTCGAAGCCTTTCTCGGCGCCCAGCAGGAGTGGATGGCGAGCAACCTTCCGAAGAAGGGCGCCATCGTCGAGGTCAACAATTGGGGCCAGCCGGAACTGCCCAAGAAGGCCGAACGCGTCTACGGCAAGCCGGCCAAGGGCGATTGCACCGCGATGTATCTCGATCGCGACGGCAAGGTGCAGAGCGTCCACTACCGGATGCCGGAGGCAAGGAAAACCGAAGGGCGATCCGGTCCGGCCGGCAACGCTTCGACGGAGGCCGACGACGACACCGATGTCGTCGGGAAGACCAGGCCCGAGGTCACGCAGAAGGGCCAGGACATGATTGGCGATTTCCGTACCGATGCGCTGCATGAGGCGCTCGCCCGGGCGCCGATCGAGGACGACATGCTGATGGCGCTCCTGGTCATGGCGTTTGCCGGCACCAATGTTCGGGTCGATTCCGGTGCCAACGACACCGTGTTCGGATCGAAGCGTTTCCAGCGTCATGTCGCGCGCCTCTATTCCGCAGACGGACGCTTGTCGTTCGACATGGACGGCGTGCGTGTCGCCGCCCGCTCCGTTCTCATCGACGTGCTCTCATGCCGGCGCGGCATGTCGAACAGTGGCGTCGTCTCGCGCATTGCCGGTGACGCGATCGGCGCGGACGCTTTCCTTCCAAACATGGGCACCGAGGATTTCCTGCTTTGCCTGTCGCGTCAGGCGCTCGAAGCCGCCGCCAAGTCGGTCAATCTCGTCCCGCGGGCACGGGTCCGCGAAACCCGCGCGGCACTTATCGGTCACTTCGCGGCCGATGCTGCCTTCGTCCTTCCGGCGGCGCTGTTTGCGCCTGACCCGAAGGACATCGCAGATCTTATGAAGCACGCCGATGATCTCACCGGCGACGACGGCGACGGTGCTGAGGGCGAGAACGTCGGTGTCGACAGGTTCGATCCAACAGCGACGGGACATGGCGATCCCGTCGCCGAACCCGTGGGTGATGCCGCCTCCGACGAGGAGGAAACCGCCTACGGGATCGCGGCGGAATAGCCGCCCCCGTCCTTCTCCGCCTGATCTTCCGCCGCCGGTCCTCCCGGCGGCGGTTTCGTTTCCACCACCCACAAAAACCTGAAGGAGGATGCGATGTCCGCGTCTCTGATTTATGACCTCGCCCCGATCGGCTCCATCGTCGCCTGGTCGGATGGTACCCCACGACCGCCCGAGCGCCACAGGAAGAAACTGTCCGCTTGGCAAACACGCAATAGCCAGGGCCGGCTGATCCGCAAGGAAGGCGAGCGCTGCGTCGGCAACACCAGTCTGACACCGTGTTTCACGCTGCATGAAGGCGATCTCGGCGCAAATGGCATCATCACCGTCCGTATCCACCGGACCTTTTCGCTCGATAGCGGCCTGACATTCAAAGTCGTCGAGCGCCCCGCGCTTGGATCTGTTCGCGTCTTCGATCGCCCCGGCGCCAATGCCGAACTCGTTCACCTGGCCGACAATCGGCAGGCGGCCGCGGAATGGCTCACCCGGCACGGCTATCCGCATGCCGTTCTCGAGGAGGCGACTGCCGACGAGGTCGCCGCAGATGAGATCGAAGGGAGGGCTGCGGCATGACTATGCTTTCTTCTGACTCCAACGAAGTCTCCGCCCCTGACGCGTCGGGGGCGGAGTTCGGCAGAAGCGCCGACGGCATGGCTGTCGCACATGTCGGCGATCTCGTCTTCGCGATGGTTCCGGCCCGGGATGGCCAGTATTTTCTCGCCAGCGCCTGGCGCGTGTCACGGCCGCTTGCGGAACTGAAGCGCGATGATTTCTATTCGCACTACGGCTCTGTTGAGGGCGAAGCCGCTTTCCGAAACCGCATGATCGAACAGGCCGGGCATAGCCGCGAACTGCGGCTCCTATCCCGCCAGACCGTCCGGGTGACCTGCAGCACGCCATGGGGTCCGTCGCAGGGCGCCACCGTCTACGCCGATGGAATTGTCTGCCATACGACGGCAGGTCACGGTGGCTTCAGGCTCTCTGACGCCAGCAATGCCAAGGTCCACCCGATGCTCAGGACAGATGGCGGCTGGTATGAAGAGGACGCTGCCTGGGCAATCGTCGCACTCACCTTTCCGGACCTGTTCACGACCTATGAGCGCAAGTGCGCCGATAAGACTATCCGCGACAGCTGGCCGGACGCCTGGGAAACGATCTTCGGTCGGGCGCTCGCCCCCGGCGAGTCTTACCAGAGAGACGCCCAGGCATTCGCACGAGAGCATGCCGGCGACTGGATCGTCACCGCGGCACTTCGTTCGGACCATCACACTGGTATGATCGAGGTGATCGCCACCATCGGCGGCGCGCGCGGCGAGCGAGTGGAAGAGCGCCGCTTCCTGGTGCAGAGCGACGAATATGCGGCCGGCCGCTTTGGCTTCGTCATCGATGAGACACGGCATGCCGCCTATGAGGGTTCCTCCAGCTTCGCCGCCTGGCGCGGGAGGGCGTCGTAATGTCCAACTCCGAGCAACGCGCCGGGCAGTTTACCAGAATGGAATCGGCGCGACGGCAGACCCAGCACCAGCTCGATCTGATCGACCGGCAGATCATGCGACGCATGATCACGATCATTCCCCAGCTTGGTCGCCGTCACTCCGGCTATCGCCGCGGCAAGGCGCCGGAAGCAGGCGCCTTTCTCGAACGCTACCGGGCCAACCTGGCAGCGATCACCGCCGAGCGTCAGCCGGAAATCGATGCGCTTTCGAGAAAACTCGCCCGACAGGATGCGGCAATCGCGGCGCTGCGGGCGAGAGCCGGGTCCGACGGCACAGTCGTGGCTGCTACCGGTCCGGGAGGCAGGACGCCATGAGCACGATCGGAGACCTGGAGCGAAGAGCAGGCATCGGCGCATCACCGGCGGAGCGCACCGCTTTCTGGCTGCAGTTCCATCACCTCGAAGGCGAAGCCTGCCTCAATGCCGGTGTCGCGGAACTCAGGCGGTTGATCGCTCTAAGGGAAGCACCGGCGGATCCCAGACCAAAAACGCGCACCGTTCGTCGCACACGCGAAACGCTGCCGCCTTTGACGCCGGAACAGGAAGCAGCACTTCAGGCCTATGCCGCCAGGAATGGAAGGCGCTGGAAATCGATCCTCAACAACGCCTGGATGGGCGGGCCGCCGTATGATGACGGCGGTCTGCTTCGTGGACTTCGCAACTCGCACGGTCCCACCTGGCTACAATCCTACCGGTTGCCGAAGCCGGCCAAGCGATAGGTCGAGCGCTTGACGTCGGTGAGCTGGAAAGGCTCAGGCAAGCGGGCGGGCCTGTCGTTTCGTTCGAGGACATCATAGTCCCGCGCCTTGCCGGATCGCCCTTCGGTTTTGCTGCGGTCTGAACCGGCGGCCGTGCGCTTCAAGGCCGCTGTCGCGCCGCGGGGCGGCCGGACCCCGCCGTCCTTCACGGATCAGGCTCGCGTGCTCGTTCGCGGGCAGTTTGCCCTCGTCGCCCGCAAACCGGCTCCGCTCGTCCAGGCAGGACCGGACCCTGAAACGCCCGTCTTCCGCCGGTTGGAATGACCGCACCGAAGGGCAAGCCGGCATGGGCCGGAGCCCGATCGGACGACCTCGAAAGGAAACGATCATGGCCAAGTCCGCACCCTCCTCTCGCCAGTCTGCCCGCGTCGTGCAACTGCGCAAGGGCGCCACTATAGAAATGGTCCGGCTGACATGCCCGGACGCCAGCCAGGCGGTGAAGATCGCCGAGAGTTTCGGCACGGCGGTCATCGACAGCGACGGCATTCGCGACCTGCACGAACGGCTCGTCATCGAGACCGCCGATGCGCTCGGTGAGGGCCTGGGCGACAAGGCGATGCAGATCCACCTGCAGCGGATCGTCGGCGCCTTCGTCGGCTCTGCCCACGGCGCCGGGCAGTTCTACAGCCGCGCTGTCACCGAGGCGCGCGATGCCACCGCCAAGGCCGCCAACGATGCCCGCGACGAGGATCTCGACGGCCCCGTCGGCTATGACAGCGCCGCCCAGCGCAAGCGCGAATTCGCCGCCGACATGGGCATACAGGCCCATTCGCTCAGAATGGCGGCCGAAGGCGCCGTCGCCGCCTATGCCCAGGTGATCGGCGAGACCTGGAAGCCTTTCGACCGGCCGGTCGAGCAGCCGGGTCATTCGCTCAGCCGCAAGGCCGCTGAAGCCCAGATCTCGGCCTTCGACTAGGCCGTGCCGGCGGGGCTCCGGCCCCGCCTCTCGACAAACGCGTGAACGGCAGGTTCCATGGCGGAGCCGGCCTGTTTTCGTGTCGCTGACGCGGCCAATAGGGAAACGGAAATCAGGCGGATGGCACGCCCTTCACGGCCCGTTCCGTTCGTCGGGTCTGCAGGAGCCACCGGCAGATGCAACGGCTCCGCCGTCCTCCACTGAAGTTCCGGCCGTTCCGGTGCATCGGCCGGCTGATCGGCTCCTGCCTTCTGCCCTCCGTAACGGGCCGCGACGGGCGCGGCCTCAAAACGGAGGCTTGAAGATGAGCAATACGGAGAAACAGCGGGTCGATCTTTATACCCGGATCACGGACAGAATCGTTGAGGATCTGGCGAAGGGCGTGCGGCCGTGGATGAAGCCATGGAACGCCGAGAACACGACCGGCCGTATTACCCGGCCGCTGCGTCATAACGGGCAGCCGTATTCCGGCGTCAACGTGCTGCTTCTTTGGTCGGAGGGCAGCGCCCGGGGATATACGTCATCCACGTGGATGACGTTCAAGCAGGCCCTCGAACTGGGTGCTGCCGTCCGCAAGGGCGAAACAGGCGCCACGGTCGTCTTCGCCAGCCGTTTCACCAAGTCCGAAACCGACGGGAACGGCGGCGAGGTCGAGCGGGAGATTCCTTTCCTGAAGGCGTACAGTGTCTTCAACGTCGAACAGATCGACGGACTTTCCGACCAGTATCATCACCAGCCGGCTCCGGTTCTCGATCCCGTCGAGCGCATCGAGAATGCCGATCGGTTCTTCCGCAACACCGGTGCTTCAATTCGCCATGGCGGCAACCAGGCCTTTTTTGCGCCGGCCGCCGACATCGTCCAGATGCCACCATTTGAGAGCTTCAAGGATGCGGCAAGCTACTACGCGACCTTGAGTCACGAGGTCACCCATTGGACGGCGCCGGGCCATCGCCTCGGCCGCGACCTCAGCCGCTATGACGAGGACAAATCCGAGCGGGCGCGAGAGGAACTGATCGCCGAACTCGGCAGTTGCTTCCTGTGCGCCGATCTCGGCATTGCTCCCGAGCTCAGGCCCCGCCCTGATCACGCCTCGTACCTCGACTCCTGGCTCAAGGTCCTGAGCGACGACAGGCGGGCGATCTTCCAGGCGGCGGCGCATGCGCAACGGGCCGTAAGTTTCCTGCATGGCCTACAGCCCGAACGTGCCGACGACCGGCTCGCTGCCTGAGGACTTTAGCGTCGGTCGTTGGTCTCGCCAGCGGCCGGCAACTGTTCAGGCCTCAACGTGGGGAGCGTGTCGGGATCAGCCGTGAGATCCAATTTGCCCCAGATCGAGGTTTTCCGGTCGATCGGCTTGAGCTTCCGGGATGGCTTGATTTCGACGATGGGCGACGATTCGCGAGCACGACGATAGCCCGAAGAACGGCCAACGCAACGCCCTTGCTTGGCTGTTCCCGGACGTTTGATTTTGACATGTGGACGGGGCGGCGAGCCCACCGTTGCAGGGATCCGGCAGGCAGTCGGGGCGCAGCTGCCATCGCCATATTCCCTTCCGCCGCAGATCAGGCCACGTCCTTCGCGGGCTCGATGAGGCGTGTCTGATCGAAAACCGGCTTCGCCTCGATCGTCCTCCCGCAACGGCCTTGCAAAACTTTCTTCCCCTGAGCGCGGTGCGCCCATTCCTCGCGGAACAACAAAGTTTTTC
>NZ_JABFCN010000022.1 GCF_013087515.1 Rhizobium sophorae
ACTTCGTCGCCAGCAGCGCCGCCGCCCTCGTTCAGTGAGGGGGCTTATAGAACTAACCCACCGAAACAGTCAACAGCGCTTTTTGAAAAATTTGATTTTTCTTTCAGGTCATTGTTTTTCCAGGCAAAATTCCGGGCGACACTCAAATGCGGTCCTTTCCCGGATTCCGACCGGCCTTAGATGGCCAGGAAAAATGAATGTCTTTCGACTTTTCGTGGAAAGAACGCTCTTTTGTCTTCTGCGCCCCGACATCATCACAATCTGCTGGTCTTAAGAGACACATGATTCACACAGGCAAATGCAGGCAGACTGCCTTTTCCTGAGTGATTTGACTTCCATGCCCAAAATATGCACATCTTTCGCCCCAGCCAGGATGGCCGATAAATGCTCCCACAGACGCCTGATGTAAGGACGCGGACCCGACTGCCATGATGACGGAGAAAATGATGATCCGCTCGTTGGGCAACGAGCCTCCGCTTCTGGCCGACGGCAGGCGCGCACCCGACCGCCGCGAGGTTTCCTTGCGCTGGCTCTCGGGCACGTTCCTCACCGGCATTACATCATCCGTCCTGATGGGTGTCGCCCTTTTTGCCGCCCTTGACGGCCGCCAGCAACTGGCGATCCCCGCCGAAGCCTATGCGAGCGTCGCGGCAGACGCGCATGAGGATACGACAGTGGTCCGCGGTGGCCGGCTGATCGCGCCGGCCATCGCCGCAAAACCGTCCGACCGTGCCATCTTGGAAGTGTCCACCGTCGTCCATGACGGCGAAAAGGAAGTCGTGCGCCGCCAGCCCTTCGCCCATGTGAAGATGACGCTGGCCGCCAACCATGTGGCGACGGAGGACTATCCCGACTTCGATCCTCTGGCGATCTTTTCCGCCGACGAGCCGCAGCCCGCACCGCAAAGCCGCACAGGCGCGCTTTACGGCTCCGACGTCGAATCCGAAGTCAGCCTGAAGACCATTCCCTTCCCGACCGGCAAGACCAGCATGCAGATGGCGTCCGGCCTGTCGCTCGAGGAGGTCGAAGAGAATGTGCGCTCCAACGGCTCGGTGCTGACCGACGGCAACACTCAGCTCGCAGCCCTTTATTACGTCGATCCGCGTCGTTTCTCCAACGAGGACGCCGATGTCGATCTGACCGCCGGTCTGTCCGCCCGCGTGCTCGAACAGAACATGACGGTCTCCGCATCGGAATCGATCACGCCGCAAACCGAAGAATTCGCCGACGACATCCTGCCAGTGCGTGTCGACACGCCGATCGCCAAGGCGTTGACGGATTCAGGCTATCCGCAGCAATATGCCGATGGCATTGCCGGCTATATCGCACAGCAACTGGGTTCTGGTGATCTCGACAAGGGTGACGTGCTGCGCATCGGCATCATTCAGAAGGGCGAACAGGCAAAGATCATTCGAGCCAGCGTCTATCGCGGCACGCGCCATCTCGTCACCGTGGCCGTTGACGACAAGGGCAGATATGTGCCCGGCAGCGAGCCGCCGATGTTGGATGCCATCGCCACTGCCTTCGATGACAATTCCTTCGCACCGCCCCCCGGCCAGAACCTGCCGCGCGTCTATGACGGCATCTATCGTGCTGCCCTTTCCTACGGCATGACCAAGGATATGACGGCGCTGATCATCAAGCTGCTCGCCAGCAATGTCGATTTCCAGGCGCAGCTGAGGCCGACCGACAGTCTCGAGGCCTTTTTCTCCGTTGCCGACAGCGCCGGTCAAGCGACCGAAGATTCCGAACTCCTCTATGTCAACGCCCGTTTCGGCGATACGCAGACACGCTTCTACCGCTTCCAGGATCCCGACGACGGCACGGTCGATTATTTCGACGAGAACGGCAAGAGCATCCGCCAGTTCCTGCTGCGCAATCCGGTGCCGAATGGCATCTTCAAATCGGGCTTCGGCATGCGCCGCCACCCGATCCTCGGTTTCGCCCGCATGCACACCGGCGTCGATTGGGCTGCACCCCGCGGTACGGCGATCATCGCCGCCGGCAACGGCACGGTTGAAAAAGCCGGCTGGGATTCCGGCGGTTATGGCAACCAGACGATCGTGCGCCATGCCAACGGCTATGAATCCTCCTACAATCACCAGAGCGCCATTGCCAAGGGCGTCGTCCCCGGTGCCAAGATCCGCCAGGGCCAGGTGATCGGTTGGGTCGGCACGACGGGCGAATCCACCGGCCCGCACTTGCATTACGAGCTGATCGTCAACGGCACCAAGGTCGATCCACTGCGCATTCGCTTGCCGGGCGGAAAATCGCTGCAGGGCGAGGCGCTGGCGAAATTCGAGGACGAGCGCAAGCGCATCGATACGCTGCTGAACAACCAGACGCCAGACCAGGTGGCGAGCAAGTAATTTCCATTAAACCGACAATGACCCGCCGGTCGGTACTCCCGCCTAACGAAAAATGGCGGCCGAAGCCGCCATTTCTCATTCATCCGGCAAACTGGATTCACGCCGCTTCGCTCACCGTCTGCCTCGTGCTGAACTGCAGCCGGTCCGAACCGCTCGTCACCGTCACCGTTGATCCATCCGGCACCTGGCCGGACAGGATCTGCTCGGCCAGCGGATCCTGCACGAACTTCTGGATCACCCGCTTCAGCGGCCTTGCGCCGTAGACCGGATCGTAACCCTTGTTCGCCAGCCAGTGGCGGGCTTCCTCGTCGAGATCGATGACGATCTTGCGCTCGGACAGCAGAGCCACCAGCCGCTTCAGCTGGATATCGACGATCGCGCCCATCTCCTCGCGCTTCAGGCGATGGAAGAGGATGATCTCGTCGATGCGGTTCAGGAATTCCGGCCGGAAATGCCCGCGCACGACCTCCATCACCTGCTCGCGAACCGTGTCGCTGTCGTCGCCGTCCCTCAGTTGCGTCAGATATTCGGCGCCGAGGTTCGAGGTCATGATGATCATCGTGTTGCGGAAATCGACCGTCCGGCCCTGGCCGTCCGTCAGACGTCCGTCGTCCAGCACCTGCAGCAATATGTTGAAGACGTCGGGATGCGCCTTTTCGATCTCGTCGAACAGCACGACCTGATAGGGCCTGCGGCGCACGGCTTCCGTCAGCGCTCCGCCTTCATCATAACCGACATAGCCGGGAGGTGCTCCGATCAGCCGGGCAACGGAGTGCTTCTCCATATATTCCGACATATCCATGCGCACCATCGCCGTTTCGTCGTCGAAGAGGAAGCGGGCGAGCGCCTTGGTGAGCTCCGTCTTGCCGACGCCGGTCGGACCGAGGAAGATGAACGAGCCGATCGGCCGGTTCGGATCCTGCAGGCCGGCGCGCGCGCGGCGGACGGCGCGCGACACGGCCTGAACCGCATCGCCCTGACCGATCACCGATTTCGCCAGTTCGTCTTCCATTCGAAGCAGCTTGTCGCGTTCGCCCTCCAGCATCCTGTCGACCGGAATGCCGGTCCAGCGGGACACGACATGGGCGATGTTGTCGGGGATGACCACCTCCTGCACCATCGCGCCGCGGTCGCCATCCTGCTTCTCGGCATCGACGAGCTGCTTTTCAAGATCGGGAATGACGCCGTAGGTCAGCTCGCCGGCACGCTGGAATTCGCCTTTGCGCTGGGCGATCGCCAGTTCGTTGCGGGCATCATCGAGCTGCTTCTTGAGATCGGCGGCAAGGCCGAGTTTCTGCTTTTCCGCCTGCCAGCGGGCCGTCAGCGCATCGGCCTGTTCCTCGAGATCGGTCACTTCGGTTTCAAGCCGCTTCAGACGGTCGGCGGACGCGACGTCCGTTTCTTTTTTCAGCGCTTCGCGCTCGATCTTCAGCTGCATGATGCGGCGGTCGAGTTCGTCGAGCTCTTCCGGTTTGGAATCCACCTGCATGCGCAACCGCGCCGCCGCCTCGTCCATCAGGTCGATCGCCTTGTCGGGCAGGAAACGGTCGGTGATATAGCGGTTGGAAAGCGTTGCCGCCGCCACCAGCGCCGCATCGGCGATGCGCACCTTGTGATGCTGCTCGTATTTTTCCTTCAGGCCGCGCAGGATCGAGATCGTGTCTTCGACCGTCGGTTCGTCGACGACGACGGGCTGGAAGCGGCGGGCAAGGGCCGGATCCTTCTCGACATGTTTGCGATATTCATCAAGCGTGGTCGCGCCGACGCAATGCAGCTCGCCACGGGCAAGGGCGGGCTTCAGGAGGTTGGAGGCATCCATCGCCCCATCCGCCTTGCCGGCGCCCACCAGCGTGTGCATCTCATCGATGAACAGGATGATCTCGCCGTTTTCCGCCTGGACTTCATTGAGCACGGCCTTCAGCCGCTCCTCGAATTCGCCGCGGTATTTCGCACCGGCAATCAGCGCGCCCATGTCGAGCGCCATCAGCTTCTTATCCTTGAGCGATTCCGGCACGTCGCCGTTTACGATGCGCAGCGCCAGGCCCTCGACGATCGCCGTCTTGCCGACGCCGGGTTCGCCGATCAGCACAGGATTGTTCTTGGTGCGGCGCGAAAGCACCTGGATGGTGCGGCGGATTTCGTCGTCGCGGCCGATCACCGGGTCGAGCTTGCCCTCGCGGGCTTCGGCGGTGAGATCGCGTGCGAACTTTTTCAGCGAGTCGAAACCCTGCTCAGCATTGGAGGAATCCGCCGTCCGACCCTTGCGGATGTCGTTGATGACCTGGTTGAGGCCCTGCGCCGTCGCGCCTGCGTTCTTCAGCGTCGAAAAGGTCGAGGCCGAGGATTCGATCGCCAGCGCCTGCAGCAGGCGCTCCACCGTGACGAAGCTGTCGCCGGCCTTCTTCGCCGCTTCTTCGGCGGTCGAAAGGACCTTGGCGAGCGGTTGTGCCAGATAGATGTTTCCGTTGCCGCCGGAGATCTTCGGCAATTTGGCGAGAGCCGCGTCATTGGCCAGGCGGGCGGCCTTGGCATCGCCGCCGGCGCGCTCGATCAGCGACGCCGCCATTCCCTGATCGTCGTCGAGCAGGACTTTCAACACATGTTCGGGCGTGAATTGCTGGTGACCTTGCGCCAGCGCATAGGTCTGAGCGGACTGGATGAAACCGCGCACCCGCTCCGAATATTTCTCGATATTCATATTCTACCTCCATGGATCGCCCTGCCCTGACGAGGCGCAGACCGATGATTGAGATCGACCCCCTGAAAAGGCAGGTCGCGCTTTGCCCGGCTGGGATTCGGGCGAAGCAGTTCGAAGAGAATATGGTAGCCTGTTCTGCCAGTTTAAAGAGCCCATAAAATGAAAATCCCCGGCACAAGGCCGGGGATTTTCAAGCTAATTCGAGTAGATCGCATGAACGCCACGCTCTCCCCTGAAGGGGAAGCGAAATCCTCATTCCGAGGCGACGTCAGCCAGCACCGGCGCCTCGGCAGAGGCGCCCTCGCCTTCAGCGGCGGCTTCTTCGCCCTCAGCACCGCGACGCGGGCGACGGGGACGGCTGCCGGTGCTGCGGCGGCGGGGCTGGCGTTCGCGCGGCTGGCCGCCGGCACCTTCCTCGTCCATCGCGACTTCGGCCGGAATGCCTTCGATCTCCGGCTGCGGGCCAGTTCCATCGATGGCCTCGGACTGGGGTGCAGGCGCCTGAGCGGCTAGCGGCTTCGGCTGTGCCTGGTGCTGTCTGCTCTGCTGCGGCTGGTGCGGCCTGCTCTGCGGCGGCTGGACGATAACGACATCGTCACCGTCATTGTCATTGTCATTCTCATTGTTATCCATGTCGTCGCCGTCGCGGTCCGCACCTTCGCGATCATTGTACTCACCACGGTCGTCGCGCTGGAAGCGTTCCTGCATCTGCGCTTGGGCGCTGGCGATGATCCGATTGTAATGTTCAGCGTGCTGGAGATAGTTCTCGGCCATCACACGGTCGCCGGAGCTTTGGGCGTCGCGGGCGAGCTGCGCGTATTTTTCGGCGATATGCTGCGCCGTACCGCGAATCTTCACATCGGGGCCGGAGCTGTCATAGGAACGGGTCAGCGGATTGCCGCCCTTGCGGTTGAAATTGTTGTTATTGTTATTTCCACCGCCGCCGCCGTTGTTATTGTTACCACGCCCTCGACCGCGCTTGTTCTGCTGTCCTGGCCTCATAGATCGTTCACCTGAATTCTCTGTTTGTGATGGATACATGGCACCAACCGCCATGACCGGAAAACCGGATCAGGACCTTTGTGCCGCGAGCATACTGCGCCTTTGCGCCGACCTGCCGCTTGGTTCTCAAGTCAGTTTGACTGATTCACGCATTGGGTCGTGTTCAACCGTTGAAACTCTCGTTTAAAAGAGCGGACCCCCGAGGCAAACCAAGTACCGAACGAATCTCGTTCATTCCTATCTGCCCAACACGTGACCGCAACCTATATTGCTTCACCGGGAAATCCAAGCCTTTTCTTCGCAATAACAATAATGTCTCGTCCAATGCCGCATTATCGTCTTTCACGCGAGCGCGAACACGAGCACCCTGTCGTTCTGACCATAATCTTTCACGGATTTGAGGCACCTGAAGCCTTTCGCTTCAAAGATCGCCGTCACTTCGTTTCGCTGATCGTAGCCGATCTCCAGTCCGACGACCCCATCGGGCCTGATGAACCTTGCCGCATCCTTGGCTATGGCTTTGTAAGCGTCAAGTCCATCCGGGCCGCCATCCAGAGCCGCAGCCGGATCAAATTTCGTCACTTCGGGAGCGAGATCGTGAATGACATTGGAAGCAATATAGGGCGGATTTGAGACAATCGCGTGAAAGGATCCCTGGATGTTCTCGAACCAATTCGACTGTACGGCCTCAAAACGATCCTGCAACCCGTTTCTTTCTGCATTCGATCTTGCCGTCAAAAGTGCATCCGCCGATATGTCGCTGCCGACACCTGACGCATCAGGACATTCGCTCAAAAGCGCAAGGCATATCGCCCCGGTCCCGGTTCCCATGTCAAGGATATGGAGACGGTTTTGCGTCTTTGCAAGGTCTTTGAGATAGACGAGAACCGTATCGACCAGGATTTCCGTATCCGGCCGCGGTTCCAGCGTTTCCGCCGAAAGCCGAAGCGGCAGGCCGTAGAATTCCCGCTCGCCGAGAATGCGATGCACCGGCTCATGAGCAAGCCGCCGCTCCAGCGCCTTGAAAATCACTTCGGCCTGCTCGGCAGAAAGCCTCTCGGCCGATCGCGTCAACAGCTCGGTCGGCGACAGTTTCAGAAGACCCGCGACAAGCAGCCGCGCATCGGTCCCCGGGTCGACGATACCTGCTTCGGTGAAGCGACGGCGCGCTTCGGCAAGCATATCGGCGACCGTCGAGCTCATTGTTGCTCGCCGAGCTGTGCCAGCTGGCTGGCCTGGTAATCGGCCATCAGCGCGTCGACGACCTCCTCGATCTCGCCTTCCATCATCCGGTCGAGCTTGTAGAGCGTCAGATTGATGCGATGGTCCGTTACCCGCCCCTGCGGGAAATTATAGGTGCGGATACGTTCCGAGCGGTCGCCGGAGCCGACCTGGCTCTTGCGATCGGCAGAGCGCTCGCTGTCGGCTCTCTGCCGCTCGGCATCGTAAAGCCTTGAGCGCAGCACCTGCATCGCCTTGGCGCGATTTTGGTGTTGCGACTTTTCCGAGCTGGTGACGACAATGCCGCTCGGCAGGTGGGTGATGCGCACAGCCGAGTCCGTCGTATTGACGTGCTGGCCGCCCGCACCCGAAGAGCGCATCGTGTCGATGCGGATATCTTCAGCCCGGATCTCGATGTCGATCTCCTCGGCCTCTGGCAGCACCGCAACCGTTGCGGCCGACGTATGGATACGCCCGCCCGCCTCGGTTTCCGGCACGCGTTGCACGCGATGCACGCCGGATTCGAATTTCAGCTTGGCAAAGACCCCCCTGCCGGTGATCGTCGCGATGATTTCCTTGTAGCCGCCGGCTTCGCCCTCACTTGCCGAGAGCACCTCCACCTTCCAGCCCTTTTCCGCCGCAAAGCGCTCATACATGCGAAAGAGATCGCCGGCGAAAAGGGCCGCTTCCGAGCCGCCCGTGCCGGCGCGGATTTCGAGGATCGCGCTCTTTTCATCCGCTGCATCCTTCGGCAGAAGCAGGATCTGCATCTCCTGCTCAAGCGCCTCGATCTGTTCCTTCACCTCGGGCAGCTCGAGCTCGGCGAGGTCGCGCATCTCGCGGTCGACCGACCTGTCCTCGAGCAGCGTTTCGAGATCGGCAAGCTCGGCGACCGCCTTCTCATAGACGCGGATCTTCGTCACGACAGGCTGCAGCTCGGAATATTCGGATGCGAGCTTCACATAGACATCGGCAGCCGGGCCAGCCGACATGCGCGCCTCGATCTCGCCGAAACGACGTTCCAGCTCGCGCATCTTTTCAACGGGAAGCTTGGCCACCCTTCACTCCGATTCTTCTTAATCTCTGTCTAAAGGGGAATATTGTGGCTCTCGGCGAAGCGGGCAAGCACCTCGCGCATCGGCATCAAGGCGTGGTGATCGTCCAGCACCTCGTCCATCGCCTTCGCCAGTGCCCCGACATCGAGCCCGAGCAGCATCGCCTTCACCGGTCCGATCGAGGCCGGCGACATCGAGATCGAGCGGAAGCCGATACCGAGCAGCGCCATCGCCGAGATCGGTTTGCTGGCGAGCTCGCCACAGAGCGTCACCGGCGTCTTGTTCCGCTCCGCCCCGCGCACGATATCGCGCAGGATGCGCAAGAACGGCTTGCCCAGTGGATCGAAGCGGTCCGAGACCCGTGCATTGCCGCGATCGACTGCCATCGAGAACTGGAAGAGATCGTTCGAACCGACCGAGACAAAATCAACCGCCTCCATCAACTCGTCGAGCTGCCAGAGCAGTGCCGGCACCTCTAGCATCGCCCCGAATTGCAGCTTGCGCGGCAGCCCGTGGCCGAAGCGCGAGAGGTGCTGCACTTCCTTCTGCAATAGCTCGCGCACCATCTTCAGCTCGGAAACCTCGGTCACCATCGGCACCATCAGCTTCAACTCGGTGTCGGCCGATGCCTTCAGCAGGGCGCGCAGCTGGGTGCGCAACAGTCCCGGCCGGTCGAGCGACAGCCGGATGGCGCGCCAGCCGAGTGCGGGATTCTCTTCTTCATGGCCGCGGAAATAGGGCACGACCTTGTCGCCGCCGATGTCGAGCGTACGGAAGGTGACGGTGCGGCCCGCCGCCTGCTTTATCACATTGCGATAGAACTGCTCCTGCTCCTCCGCCTTCGGCATGGTGGAGGCGATCATGAACTGCAGCTCGGTGCGGAACAGGCCGATGCCCTCGGCACCCGATTCCGAAAGCTGCGGCAGGTCGACCAGCAGGCCGGCATTCATCATCAGCGCGATCCGCTGCCCATCCTTGGTCACCGGCTCGACGGCGCGCAGCGCCCGGAACTGCTCCTGCCGTCTGGCGCGGAAGCGAACCTTTTCCTCGTAGGAGCGCCGGTGATCGGCCATCGGCCGCAGATGCACATGTCCCTCGTCGGCGTCGATGATCACAGCATCGCCGTTCTCGGCGAGCGCCACTACGCCCGCTGCCTGACCGATGACCGGAATGCCCATGGCCCGCGCAACGATCACCACATGGCTCGTCACTGCCCCTTCTTCCAGCACCAGCCCGCGCACATTGGCACGCGGATAATCGAGCAGTTCGGCCGCTCCCATGGCGCGCGCCAGGATGATCGCATCGCTGGGGAAACCTTCCCCGGTCGTCCGGCCGGTATAACCGGTCAACTGTCTGAGCAGCCGGTTCGCCAGATCCTCGAAATCATGCATGCGTTCGCGCAGATAAGGGTCGGTCAACCGCATCATCCGCGCCTTGGTGTCGCTCTGCACTTTCTCGACTGCTGCCTCCGCCGTCAGGCCGTTGCGGATCGCCTCCTCGAGCTTGCGCACCCAGCCCTGGTCGTGCGCAAACATACGATAGGTTTCGAGCACCTCGCGGTGCTCGCCCTCCATCGAGACGTCGCGACGCGACAGCATGTCGTCGATCGAAATCCTGAGCGAGCCCATGGCTTCGGCCAGCCGCCGGATTTCCTTCTCGGTATCCTCGTTCAGCAAGTTGGTGACGACGATGCGCGGCTCGTGCAGCACGACGTAACCGAGGCCGATGCCGTCATTATAAGTATCGCCGTCGACGGTGACCGAACGCGTCAGGTCGAGTTCGAGGCCCGGCTTGGTAATCTTCTTGAGCTCGCCGGTGGCGATCATCTCTGCAAGCACCATCGCCGTCGTCTCGAGCGCTTCCAGCTCTTCCTCGCGATAGTTGCGGCTCGCCTTGTTCTGCACGACGAGAACGCCAAGCGAGCGCCCGGTCCTGAGGATCGGCACGCCGAGGAAGGAATGGTAGATTTCTTCACCCGTTTCCGGCAGGTAGCGGAAGGCAGGGTGCGACTGCGCGTCGGAAAGGTTGAGCGGCTGGGCCGAGGCCGCGATGGTGCCGACCAGGCCCTGCCCCATCTTCAATTGCGCCAGGTGCACAGCCTCGCGGTTGAGGCCTTCGGTCGCATAGAGTTCGAGTACGCCGTCGGCGCGCAGCACATAGACGGAGCAAACCTCCGCCACCATGTTGCCGGCGATCTGGCGAACAATCCGGTCAAGACGCTCCTGCGGCTCCAGCGGCTCCGCCATCAACTCGCGCAACCGCCTGAGCAGCACGCGCGGACCGCCGGAAAGGTCTCTCATGGCGTCTCAAGCTCCCGAAACAACGCACTCAGTCCCGGCGGGCCGGCCTCATCTCCTCAACCTGAAGGGGCAGGCCGCCCGCTGGGAATCAATTCTTATCCAGACCGTAGCAGGAATGCAAAGTCCTGACAGCGAGTTCTGCATAGGGACCGTCGATCAGGATGGAAATCTTGATCTCGGAGGTGGTGATCGCCTTGATGTTGATGCCTTTTTCGGCAAGTGCACGAAATGCGGTAGCGGCAACGCCCGCGTGGCTGCGCATGCCGATGCCGATGACCGATACTTTCACCAGCCCCGATTCGTTCTGCACGACATCGTAGCCGATCTTCTCCTTATGGTCGCCGAGCACCTTGATCGCCTTCTCGACGTCGCCTGACGGTACGGTGAAGGTCATGTCGGTCTTCGACCCGTCCTCGGAAATATTCTGGACGATCATGTCGACATTGATATGGGATTCGGCGAGCGGCCCGAAGATCGCCGCGGAAACGCCCGGCCGGTCGGCAAGACGGCGAAGCGAGATCTGAGCCTCATCCTTGGCATAGGCGATGCCGGTAACTACTTCCTGTTCCACGATTTCATCCTCGTCACAAATCAGCGTTCCGGGCGGGTTCAGCAGATCGCCCATGCCCGGAGCATCGGGATCTTCGAATGATGAGCGCACGAAGGTGCGCACCTTGTGTACCATGGCAAGCTCGACCGAGCGCACCTGCAGTACCTTGGCGCCGAGCGAGGCCATTTCCAGCATTTCCTCGAAGGCGATCTTTTTCAGCCTGCGCGCCTTCGGCACGATGCGCGGGTCGGTGGTGTAGACGCCGTCGACATCAGTGTAGATATCGCAGCGGTCTGCCTTGACAGCTGCCGCGATTGCGACGGCCGACGTGTCCGATCCGCCGCGCCCGAGCGTCGCGATACGGTTGTCCGGTCCCAACCCCTGGAAGCCTGAGATGACGGCGACCTGCCCCTCGCCCATCCGCTTGACGATGTCGGAGCCGTCAATCTCCATGATCCGCGCCGCGCCATGCGCGTTGTCGGTGTGGATCGGGATCTGCCATCCCTGCCAGGAACGGGCATTGATATCCATCGCCTGCAATGCGATGGCCAGCAGACCGGAGGTCACTTGCTCGCCGGATGCGACCACCGCATCATATTCCCGCGCATCGTAAAACGGAGAATTGGCGCCGATCACCTTCGGCGTGCCCTGGACCCAGCCAACCAGTTCATTGGTCTTGCCGGACATGGCCGAGACGACCACCGCCACCTCGTGCCCGGCATCGACTTCGCGTTTTACGTGGCGGGCAACGTTCTTGATACGGTCCAGGTCAGCGACGGACGTGCCGCCGAATTTCATTACGATGCGTGCCATATGCCTCTACCACGACTGGCGCCGGGAAAACGGAAAACCGGACCCGGCATCACGAAAGCTCTGGGGCAGACCGCTTGGGCCAAAGAACCGGATTGCCAACTTCTGCAACCGCTCTAAAAGCCCAGGCCCTAAAGGCCCCAAGTTGCGGCGTCTCTTAGCGAGTTTGGCGGGGGGAGGCAAGCGCACGCGATAAAAGCTATTGGCGAGCGGTTCCGCGCTCGCCAATCCCCTGATCCGCGCCCCTTGACTTATGCCCCCGATCATCCGACTTCACATGTCACGAATGAAGGAGTGGACGATGACGGAAGGCGCCAAAAGCACGATCGACCAAGGCGAAGTGGACCGCTTCTCGGCGATGGCGGCGGAATGGTGGAGCCCGACCGGCAAGTTCAAACCACTGCACAAGTTCAATCCCGTCCGGCTCGCCTATATCCGCGACAAGGCCTGCGAAAATTTCAGCCGTGATCCAAAAAGCGCGCGCCCGCTGGAGGGTCTGCGCGTGCTCGATATCGGCTGCGGCGGCGGTCTGTTGTCCGAACCTGTCGCCCGCATGGGCGCTTCCGTCGTTGGCGCCGATCCGTCCGAGAAGAATATCGGCATCGCCTCCACCCATGCGAAGGCCTCCGGCGTTTCGGTCGACTATCGCGCGGTCACCGCTGAGGAACTCGCGGACGCCGGCGAGACCTTCGATATCGTCTTGAACATGGAGGTGGTGGAACACGTCGCCGATGTCGAATTCTTCATGACGACCTGCGCAAAAATGGTCCGCCCCGGCGGCCTGATCTTCGTTGCCACCATCAACCGCACGATGAAGGCGGCAGCGCTTGCCATTTTCGCCGCCGAGAACATTCTACGCTGGCTGCCGCGCGGCACGCATCAGTATGAAAAGCTGGTGCGCCCGGAAGAACTGGAAAAGCCGCTGGTGACAAGCGGCCTTGAGATCACCGACCGCACCGGCGTCTTCTTCAATCCGCTGTCGAACCAGTGGAACCTGTCCAAGGATATGGACGTGAATTATATGCTGCTGGCGAAGCGGCCGGCATAGCACCCACCGGCAATCAGCCGGCTACGCTTTCAGCAGTGCGACATTCCGGCCGAAACTGTAGAGGCCAGACGCGCCGAGGTGCATCTCAGTTTACGTCTTCCGGCAAAACTGGAATGGCTGCGATTTCGATACCCTCTTCCAAGAGCGCCTGCGCCTCATCGACTGTCGCCTGGCCGATGATGCCGCGGGCATCCGCCTCGCCGTAATGGATCTTGCGGGCTTCCTCGGGAAACTGCGTGCCGACGTCCTCGGAATTGGCCTTGACCGCCGCAACGGCCTCCTTGAGTTTTTGCAGGGCCTCGCGGCGCATGGCATCCATCGCCAGCGTCTGCCTCTCGTCCTTTTTCCGCGCCGTCGACACCGAAGGCGCCATCAACAGCTTGGATATGGCGGCGGAATGACAGACCGGGCAAGTCAGGAAACCGGTCGCGACCTGACGGTCGAAATCGGCGCTTTCAGAAAACCAGCCTTCGAATTCATGGGCATTGTCACAGGTGAGGGAATAGCGGATCAAGCGGCGACGCCTCCGGCGACTGCCCCCGCAATCTTCTCGACCGAGAATTCCCGGCCATTCCTCAGGTTCGGGATCTTGTCATGCGCGGCCTTGACCGCGGCAGGATCGATCTCGGCGACGATGACCGCCTCGCCGCTGGCGCCGCCCGACGCCAGCACCGCGCCCCAGGGATCGATGATCATCGAATGGCCGAAGGTCTCGCGCCCGTCCTCGTGCCGGCCGGCCTGCGCGGCGGCGATGACGAAGACCCCGTTTTCGATCGCCCGTGCCCTGAGCAGGATCTCCCAATGCGCTTCGCCGGTCTGCTTGGTGAAGGCGGCAGGAACTGTCATCACTTCGGCGCCGGCAACCGCCTGGGCGCGGAAGAGGGCAGGAAAACGCACGTCGTAGCAGATCGCAAAGCCCATTTCGGCAAAGGGCAGCGACAGGACGCGGGCCTCCGAGCCGGCTGTATAGGCGGCACTTTCACGCCAGCTCTCGCCGTTGTCGAGATCGACGTCGAACATATGGATTTTGTCGTAGCGATTGAGGATTCTGCCGTCAGGACCGAACAGGAAACCGCGATTGGCGATCTTGCCATCGGTAAGGGCGATCGCCGTCGAACCGACATGCATGTGGATGCCGAATTCCCTAGCGAGCTCTGAGCCTGTCTTGACGATGATGTCATGCGCCTCGTCGGCAAGCACGGCGCGTGCCGCCGCACGATCTCGCTGCAGCATGCCGGTCATCTCGGGTGTCTGCACATAGGTCGCACCCTGGGCAGCAGCCTCGCGCACCAGCCGCGCCATGGCGGCGGCATTCTTCACCGGATCGACCCCGGAGCACATCTGGACAGCGGCTGCCTTGAAGCTCATCGGTTCTTCCTCAAGCCGCCAGCATCGGATCGAGTTTGCCGGCCCGATCGAGCGCAAAGAGATCGTCGCAACCGCCGACATGATCGCCGCCGATGAAGATCTGCGGAAAAGTGGTACGGCCGTTCGACTTGCCGATCATCTCCTGGCGAAGATCCGGCGAAAAGGTCGCGTCGTGCTCGACATATTCGACGCCCTTTTCTTCGAGAAGGGACTTGGCGCGGGTGCAATAGCCGCAAAACTGCCGTGTATAGATGGTGACGGGTACCATAATCTCTCCAGACTGATGCCGGGTATTCCTGTCATATAGGCTCGGAGAGAGCCCTTGCAAAGGTCAAAACCGTTATGTCGGCCGCACCCGCCTTGCGCAGTGTCCGGCATGCCGCAGCGACCGTCGCCCCTGTGGTATAGACGTCGTCGACGAGGACGATACGCTTGCCGAAAATGTCGTTTTCGCAATCCTTGGCAATCGCAAAAGCGCCCCTGACATTGTCCTCGCGCGCCTTGGCGCCAAGGCCGACCTGCTGGCTGGTGCGCTTGACGCGAACAAGCGTGGCGGCAAGCAGCGGCTTGCCCGAGAGCCTTGCCATATGGCGGGCAAGCTCGGCTGCCTGGTTGAACTTGCGCGCCAGCATGCGGCTACGGTGCAGCGGCACCGGGATCAGCGCATCGCAGCTCTCGACCGCCCCGTCGGAGGCGCGCAGCATCCAGGCAGCCATCATCGGCGCCAAATCGGTGCGATCGCGATATTTGAGCCCATGAACGAGATCGCGGACGGCATGGTCGTGCGTTGCCGCCGACCGCAGCCGGTTGAAGGGCGGCGGGTTGGCGATGGCCTCGGCGCTGAGGATGCCGGCGCCGAGATCGTGCGAAAAGGGAATGCCGAGCACCTCGCAATAGGGCCGTTCGATAAAGCGGATGCCGGACCAGCACTTTGCGCAGAGCCCGCGATGGCCGCCTGTGGAAATACCGCAGACGGAGCAGGCGGGCGGATAGAATAAGTCGGCAAGCGCCGAAAACGGTCGCAAGAGATGCGCCCGCAAGAACTCTGACGGTTTTTCAGTGTTGATCAGTCCCATGCCGCTGAGACTAGCGCATGACCCCGAAAATCGGAATCGATTTTCGGAAGGGATTATGCACAGATTCAGAAGTGATAGAGCGTCCTTAGCGCGTCCTGTGGACGCGGCGCTCTAGCGTGTTCTTCGTGAAAGGAAAATCGTCTTGCCGCACAAGCGGCGCGGGACTAAGGACATCGCCATGGAAACGATCTTCGACAGAGCCCTGATCGCCGCACATCGCCATCGCGCGCTTGCAAACAACGACCCGAAAGCCGCCTTTCTGCTCGACATTGCCGCTGAGGAAATGGCCGAGCGGCTTACGGTCGTCGAGCGGACTTTCGAAACCGCCGTCGAACTGCATGGCGCAACCGGTGCTGCCGCCCGTGCCGCGCTGGCGACGGGCAAAATCGGCACGATGATCCGCATCGAAAGCGAGAAGGCCTACGCTGGGCCGCGCGAAACATTGATCGAGGCGCCGCTCGAGGACGTGCCGCTCGAACCGCAATCGGCCAATCTTATCCTTGCGCCGCTCAGCCTGCATCTGACCAACGATACGCCGGGTGTCTTCATCCAGATCCGCCGCGCCCTGAAGCCGGATGGCCTGTTCATGGCGGCGATCCCCGGCGCCGGCACGCTGCAGGAACTGCGCGATGTGCTGCTGGCCGCTGAGATCGAGATGACAGGCGGCGCGAGCCCGCGCGTCATCCCCTTCGCCGACGTGCGCGATGTCGGCAGCCTGATGCAGCGCGGCGGCTTCGCGCTGCCGGTGATCGATGCAGAGAACTACACGGTACGATATGATTCGCTTTTTCCGCTGATGCGGGATCTGAGAGCGATGGGCATGAGCAATCCGCTTGCGGCCCGCGGCCGGATGCCGCTGACGCGCGCCTTCTTCGTGCGCGCGGCCGAAATCTACGCCGAGCGCTATTCCGATCCCGATGGACGTATCCGCGCGACCTTTTCAATCATCTATGTCTCGGGATGGGCGCCGCACGAGAGCCAGCAAAAGCCGCTCCAGCCGGGCTCGGCCAAGGCGCGCCTTGCCGATGCGCTGAAGGTGGAAGAGCACAAGCTCAGGCAGTAACCGCCCAGAGCTTCCTCAATTCGCGGGCAGATTGTTGTTGATCACGTTGAAGACGTTCTGCAGGGCATTGGTAAAAAAGCCCAGACCGGAGATGAGCGCGGTGCAAATGATCGCGGCGATGAGACCATATTCGATCGCCGTCGCACCTCTGTTATCCGCAAGAAATGCTTTCAAAAGACGCATTACCCCAACCTTTAGCGCGAAGACGACAAACGACCATTCCACGACCATCGGGCGACGGCCGGCATTTTTCAGCAACCGGCGCCGACGCCATAGCCCTGGACGACGCAGACCGAGCCGGGCGTATCCTGGAGGACGCTGCGGCGGATCGTATAACGCTTGCCGCTTTCGCTCTTGGGGATCGATCCCGTCGTGATTGTATCGAAATCCGCCGGAGCACTGGCAAAGACGCTTTTCTTCGAGGAATCCGCAAGCATTGGCGTCAAGATGAGCGTCAGCGCGACTACCGCCGTGCCGAACAGAAGCGCGATATTCAGCGCACCCGTCCTGCGCGAGGCAGACGAAGCCCGTTCCTTTTCCCGGACAGCTTTCCAGAAATCATCGTCCATGACGTCAAGCCTTTTAATACACGCACGCCAGATGCTTGATTGAGGCCGATCTTTGGCAGAAGGTGTTAAACGATCCATTAATATCCACAGCCGAAAATGGTGTGGCACAATAATAATCAGATAATGCTAAAGTAAATCCTGCAACATCGGGATGAGCGGCTCGTCGGCCGGCGGCATCGGATAATCGCGCAGCGCCTGCGGGCGCACCCATTTCAGCGCCTGGCCCTCGCGGCCCTGGGGAATGCCCTCATAGCGCCGACAGATATAGAGCGGCATCAAAAGGTGGAAGGTCTCGTAGGAGTGGCTGGCAAAGGTCAGCGGCGCGAGGCAGGCGATCTTGGTGTGGATGCCGAGCTCTTCCTCAAGCTCGCGTACCAGTGTTTCCTCGGGCGTCTCACCCGGCTCGACCTTGCCGCCGGGAAACTCCCACAAGCCGGCGAGCGACTTTCCCTCGGGGCGCTGTGCCAACAGGATGCGCCCATCGGCATCGATCAGCGCACAGGCGGCGACCAGCAACATCTTCCGGCCCGCCTCGCTCATCGCGGCTCCTGCTGCCAATAGCAATAATGATAGGCGTCGCGAAAACCGAGGCGCTCATAGAGTGCGATGGCCGGACGATTGGACAGCTTCACCTGCAACCAGGCCGAGCGGGCGCTGCGCATGCGCGCCCAGCGCAGCGCCGAGGTCAGGATCTCCGTGCCAAGCCCCTCGCGCCGCCGCGCCTCGGAGACCGAAAGCGACATGATGCCGGCGAGGTCGTTGTCCTGGACACAGAGCACCGTCGCAAGCGGGCCGTCCGCCGCGTTCTCGATCATGAACAGGCCGGATGGCGGCTTGATCGCCGAAATGATCTCGGCAAGCGCCGGCTTCAGCCTCAGCGGCGCCTGGTCGACGGCAAGGTTGGCGTCGACGAAGCGGCCGACATCATGGGTCGGCAGGTGATCAAGCGTATCCGGCAGCTCCGCCTCGGCAAGGTCGCAGGTCATCACCACCGTATCGTCGAAGCGCGTCCAGTTCTGCGCGCGTAGAAGTTCGATCAGCACCGGCGAGGCAAGCGGCGTCTGGCGGACCACGGCGGCGCGACCATAAGCTTCGAACTTCCGGCTCGCCTTTTCCAGGCGGATTTCGACGTCGCGATGATCCGAGGGATCGAGCGGCACGATCGAATTCAGCCGGTTGGACGGGTGGCCGGCCGTCAGCCGCACCTGCCAGCTGCCGTCATATTGCACGGATGCCGCCGGCCAGGCACGGAAGCCGACGGCCTCCAGCCTGCGCACCAGCGGCAGATTGTGTGGGGAAATGGATGCCTGCGCCAATGAACGATCAGCTCCGATAGTCGCCATTGATCGCAACATATTCCTTGGTGAGGTCGCAGGTCCAGACCGTTGCCGTGCCCGCACCGAGCCCGATATCGACTTTGACGGGGATATCCTGCGCCTTCATGACGTCCGAGGCCGCCGCCTCGGAATAATCGGGATCACGCTCGCCATTGACGGCGACCCTGATATCGCCGAACCAGATGGCGAGACGGTCGCGGTCGGCCATCTCGCCGGATTTGCCGACGGCCATGACAATACGGCCCCAATTGGCGTCTTCGCCGGCGGCCGCGGTCTTGACCAGCGGCGAATTGGCGATCGACAAGGCGATGCGCTTGGCGGCGGTATCGCTCTCGGCACCTGTCACGGTAATCTCGAGCATCTTGGTGGCACCCTCGCCGTCCCGCACCACCTGCAGCGACAGATCTTTCAGCACTTCGTTGAGTGCGGCCCGGAAGGCTGCAAGGCGCGGGTCGTCGACACGCTTGATGCGGGCCTGGCCGTCCTCGGCTGCGGCACCCGTTGCAAACAGCATCAGCGTATCGGAAGTCGAGGTGTCGCTGTCGACGGTCATCGAATTGAAGGTCGGGCCGACGCCGTCGGACAGAAGCGCCTGCAGCGCGGCGGGCGCAATGTCGGCATCGGTGACGACGAAGGAGAGCATCGTCGCCATGTCGGGCGCGATCATGCCGGCGCCCTTGGCGATGCCGTTGATGGTCACGGCGACGCCGCCGATCTCGGCGCTGCGGGTCGAAACCTTCGGATAGGTGTCGGTCGTCATGATCGCCTTGGCGGCCTCGAACCAGAAATCGCCGGTCGCTTCGGCCTGCATTCGGTCCAGAACGCCTGCGAATTTGGTGGCATCGAGCGGTTCGCCGATGACGCCGGTCGAGGCCAGATAGACCTCGTTTTCGGCGCAGCCGACGGCAGCGGCAGCCGATTTCGCCGTCAGCGCGGTCGCCTGGCGGCCCTTCAGGCCGGTGAAAGCATTGGCATTGCCTGAATTGACGACGACGGCACGCGCACTGCCATGGGGGAGATTGGCCCGGCAGAAATCGACCGGCGCCGACGGGCACTTCGAGCGGGTAAAAACGCCAGCGACGGCCGCCGGTCTGTCGAAGACCATCATCAGCACGTCGGTGCGGTTCTTATATTTGATGCCGGCGGAGGCCGTCGCCAGGCGCACGCCGCGCAGCGGCGGCATCGAGACGAAGGATTTCGGAGCGAGCGGAGAGACGGAACCGGACATGATGAGACCTGCCAATGAGCATTTCCAGGCGAAATGGACGCCGCTTCGCCGTCCGGAAATGCGACAACTACGATAGTGAAGGGCCCGGAAGAACCGGGCCCTGATGCGACTATTACTGCTGCGGCGCCGGCGCGACGGGCTCGCTGCCCGGCTCCGGCTGTTTGTTTGCCTGGTCGTAACCCTTGCGCAGCGTCTCGTCGGTGATCTCGATCTTGGCGGACGCCTTTGCCTGGTTCAGAAGCGCAAGATACTTGTCGCGCATGACGAGTTGACGAACCTGATCCTGCACCTGGTCGAAGGGCGGCGGCGGGGCATCGCGCTTATCTTCGACCTTGATGACATGGAAGCCGAAATCGGTCTTGACGGGCGTCTTGGAATAGGTGCCCTTCTCAAGCGCGAAGGCTGCGTCTTCGAATTCCTTGACCATCCGGCCGCGCGAGAAATAGCCGAGATCGCCGCCTTCCGACTTGTTCGGATCGGTGGACTTTTCCTTGGCGAGTTCGGCGAAATCCTTGCCGGCGTCGAGCTGCTTGATGATGTCCTTGGCTTCGTCCTCAGTCTTGACGAGGATGTGGCGGGCGTGGACTTCCTCCTGCTTCGGCAGGGCGGCGACTTCCTTGTCGTAACGGGCCTTGACTTCGTCAGGCGTCACGATGTCGACGACATGTTTCTTGAAATAGGCATTGTGCAACTCGCGGTCGGAGAGATACTGCATGCGCTTCTTGAATTCGTCGGTCTGATCGAGCTTCTCGGTGGCAGCGTCGGCGGCGAGCAGCTTCACGTCGATGGCTGCGGAAAGGGCTGCGACCTTCTTCTGGTCATCGGGAAGCTGCGCCAACTGCGGGTCCAGATTGGCGACGGCGAGGTCGAGTTCCGACTGGTGGATCTCCAGGGCGCCGACCTTGGCGATGACGGCGTCATCGGCATAGGCGGGGGCCTGGAGCGCGACAAAAGTTGCAAACGCCAGAACGGCTAGTTTGTTGGTGCTCAACATGAAATACCCTTCACAGTTACATGGCCGGTTTCAGCATCCCTTGAATCCAGCCCAAAATAGCCATCAACACCGGATTGTGGCCTTTCTGTATCCGCCAAATCCGTTGACATCATTCGACCCCCCTCTTATCTGTCACGCAACCTCGCGTCCAGAACAGTTTCCGGGCGTTTTAAGCGTGCGCCTGATTTTCGGCTGGGCCGCGAACAAGAAACGTCGGGGATGAATATTGAGAAAGGACCAGTCATATGGTCAGCTTTGGCGGTATAGCCCGCAAGTTATTTGGGTCTTCCAATGACCGCCGCGTGCGGTCCTTCCAGCCGAACGTCGCCGCCATCAACTCTATCGAAGAGAAGACGAAGGCGCTGACGGACGAGCAGCTCGCGGCCAAGACCGCAGAGTTTCGCGCCCTGCTCGCCGAGGGCAAGACGCTCGACGACATTCTAATCCCGGCCTTTGCCGTCGTGCGCGAAGCCTCGCGGCGCGTTCTCGGCCTGCGACCTTTTGACGTACAGCTGGTCGGCGGCATGATCCTGCATTCGAATGCGATCGCCGAGATGAAGACCGGCGAAGGCAAGACCCTCGTCGCCACCCTGCCGGTCTATCTGAACGCGCTTTCCGGCAAGGGCGTGCACGTCGTCACCGTCAACGATTACCTCGCCCAGCGCGACGCCGCGACCATGGGCCGCGTCTACGGCTTCCTCGGCATGACCACCGGCGTCATCGTCCACGGTCTCTCCGACGAGGAGCGCCACGCAGCCTATGCCTGCGACATCACCTACGCCACCAACAACGAACTCGGCTTCGATTATCTGCGCGATAACATGAAGTACGAAAAGAACCAGATGGTCCAGCGCGGCCACAACTTCGCGATCGTCGACGAAGTGGACTCTATCCTGGTCGACGAGGCGCGCACGCCGCTGATCATCTCCGGCCCCCTCGACGACCGCTCCGAACTCTATAATACGATCGACGCCTTCATTCCGCTGTTGGAGCCCAGCGATTACGAGATCGACGAGAAGCAGCGCTCCGCCAACTTCTCCGAAGAAGGCACCGAGAAGCTGGAGAACCTGCTCCGCCAGGCCGGCCTCCTGAAGGGCAACGCGCTCTACGACATCGAGAACGTCGCAATCGTCCACCACGTCAACAATGCGCTGAAGGCCCACAAGCTCTTCCAGCGCGACAAGGACTATATCGTCCGCAACGACGAAGTCGTCATCATCGACGAATTCACCGGCCGCATGATGCCGGGCCGCCGCTATTCGGAAGGCCAGCACCAGGCGCTCGAAGCCAAGGAAAAGGTGCAGATTCAACCGGAAAACCAGACGCTGGCCTCGATCACCTTCCAGAACTACTTCCGCATGTACGACAAGCTCGCCGGCATGACCGGTACGGCGCAGACGGAAGCGGAAGAATTCGCCAACATCTACAATCTCGATGTCATCGAGGTTCCGACCAACCTGCCGATCAAGCGCCTGGACGAGGACGACGAGGTCTACCGGACCTTCGACGAGAAGTTCAAGGCGATCATCGAGGAGATCCTCGACGCTCACAAGCGCGGCCAGCCGGTGCTGGTCGGCACCACCTCGATCGAAAAATCGGAACTGCTCGCCGAGCGCCTGCGCAAGCAGGGCTTCGACGACTTCAAGGTGCTGAACGCCCGATACCACGAGCAGGAAGCCTACATCGTCGCCCAGGCCGGTGTGCCGGGCGCCATCACCATCGCCACCAACATGGCCGGCCGCGGCACCGACATCCAGCTCGGCGGCAACCTCGAGATGCGCATCGAGCGCGAACTCGGCGAAGTCGAAGCCGGACCGGAGCGTGATGCCCGGATCCAGGCAATCGTCGAGGAGATCAAGGCACTCAAGCAGAAGGCGCTCGAAGCCGGCGGTCTCTACGTCATCGCCACCGAGCGCCATGAAAGCCGCCGCATCGACAACCAGCTGCGCGGCCGCTCCGGCCGTCAGGGCGACCCTGGGCGTTCGAAGTTCTACCTCTCGCTTCAGGACGACCTGATGCGCATCTTCGGCTCCGACCGCATGGACAGCATGCTGACCAAGCTCGGCCTCAAGGAAGGCGAGGCGATCGTCCATCCCTGGATCAACAAGGCCCTGGAGCGCGCCCAGAAGAAGGTCGAGGCCCGCAACTTCGATATCCGCAAGAACCTCTTGAAGTATGACGACGTTCTCAACGATCAGCGCAAGGTGATCTTCGAGCAACGCCTCGAACTGATGGAATCGACCAATATTTCCGAGACCGTTTCCGACATGCGCCGTGAGGTGATCGAGGACATGGTCGAAAAGCATATCCCCGAGCGCGCCTATGCCGAACAATGGGATGCCGCCGGCCTGAAGACCGCTGCTTTGAACATTCTCAATCTGGACCTGCCGGTCGAGGACTGGGTGAAGGAAGAAGGCATCGGCGAGGACGACATCCGCGAGCGCCTGACGGAAGCCGCCAATGCGGCTTTCACGGAAAAGGCCGAGCGTTTCGGCGACGACATCATGCATTACGTCGAACGCTCGATCGTCATGCAGACGCTCGATCATCTCTGGCGCGAGCACATCGTCAACCTCGACCATCTGCGCTCCGTCATCGGCTTCCGCGGCTATGCCCAGCGGGATCCGCTGCAGGAATACAAGTCGGAAGCCTTCGAGCTCTTCACGGCGCTGCTCAACAATCTGCGCGAGGCCGTCACCGCCCAGCTGATGCGCGTCGAACTCGTGCAGCAGGCCCCTGCCGAGCCTGAACCGCCGCTGATGCAGGCCCATCACCTTGATCCGACGACCGGCGAGGACGATTTCGCCCCGGCGATCTACCAGGCATCGGAAGTCATCGTTTCTCCCGAAAATCGCAACCCGGATGATCCAGCGACCTGGGGCAAGGTCGGGCGCAACGAGACCTGCCCCTGCGGCTCCGGCAAGAAATACAAGCACTGCCACGGCGCCTTCGAGCAGGTCTGAGGCAAGCCCGCAAAGATCCGCGAAAGTGCCGCCTCGGGGCGGCATTTTCTTTTCTGCGGCAATGCCGGAAAGCCGGAATTTCAGCGTTGGACGGCAGACCCGATCCGGAACCGTTTCTTAACCCTGTTCTGTCAAGACTTCAGAGGCGATTTGCCTGACCTCAGAGTTTTGCGTGTTCATCATGGCGGTCATAGAAACAGCGGAGAAGATGCTGCCCGCGGGCCTGCGCCCGATCGGCGGCCGCACGCTGCGTTTGTTTGCTGCCGTGCTCACCGAACGCGGTGAGAGGGCGGCCGCCCAGCGCATGGCGCTGACGGCCTTTTCGATTCGTGTCCTCAGCGCAGCGCTTGCCTTCGTCTCTCAGATCGTGCTCGCCCGGCTGATGGGGGAATATGAATACGGCATCTTCGTTTTCGTTTGGGTGCTGGTCGTCGTCTTCGGCGATCTCTCATGCCTCGGTTTCCACACCGCGATCGTCCGCTTCCTGCCGCAATACAGGGCGGCGGGCGCTTTCGAGGAAATCCGCGGCCTGACCGGCACGGCGCGCATCTTTGCGCTGCTGTCCGGCACGGCGGTGCTCGCCGTCGGTATGCTCGGGCTGCATTTCTTCGGCGATACGATCCAGGTCTATTATCTCGTCCCGATCTTCATCGGCCTGCTCGCCATGCCGATGATCGCGCTCGGCGACATTCTCGAAGGCACATCACGGGCAAACCATTGGCCGGTGATGGCGCTGAGCCCGGTCTATATCGTCCGGCCGATCCTCATCATCCTCTTCATGCTGATCGCGATTGCCATCGGCGCCGAGCACACGGCCGTCACCGCGATGCAGGCAGCGCTCGCCGCCACCTACGTCACCGCTCTCGGCCAGTATGCCGCAACGCTTTACCGCCTTCGCCGGCATTATGACAACGGCCCGCGCAAGGTCGATTTCCTCGCCTGGTTCAGCGTCGCCTTTCCGATTTTCCTGATCGAGGGCGTGAGCTTCCTGCTGACCAACTCCGACGTCGTCGTCGTCGGCATCTTCCTCGAGCCGCACGATGTCGCCATCTATTTCGCCGCCGCCAAGACGATGGCGCTGGTGCATTTCATCAATTTCTCGGTCAAGGCAGCCTCCGGCCCGCGCTTTTCCTCGATCATTGCAGAAGGCGACCACGCCCAACTGGCAGCCGCAGCCATCGACGCCGCCCGCTGGACCTTCTGGCCGGCGCTCGGGGTCGGCCTTGTCGTGCTTGCGGCCGGTCATCTGCTGTTGTCACTCTTCGGCGGCGCTTTCACATCAGGTTATCTGGTCATGGCGATCCTGCTCGCCGGCATCCTCGCCAAATCGCTGGTCGGCCCGGCGGAAACGCTGCTGATGATGGCAGGCAAGCAGAACCTCTGCGTCGCGCTCTATGCCGGCGCATTGACGGCCAATGTCGGCCTCAACCTCGCTTTAATCCCGCATTACGGCATCGAAGGCACGGCGATCGCCACGGCTTCGGCCATGGCCGTCGAGGCAATCCTGCTGCATGTGGCCGTGCGCCGCGCCCTCGACATCGTTCTTTTCGCCTTCGCCAGCCCCTCCGCCGCAACGCCAGAAATGAGAGTTCGATAGATGGTGCGTGTTCCCCCCGTTACCGAAAGCACCGACAGCGCCGCAAACCGCATGGTGCATGATCTCGCAGCGCTGCATTTCGAAGCGCCGCAGGCCGAGGCTCGCGCCGAGATCGGCCGGCCGGGGCGCGAGCTCTGCCTCTATCCCGGCAAGCTCGGCTATGAGCTTCAGGATGAGCTCGATTTCCTGTCCAACCGGGCGATGGAACCGAATGTCTTTTTCTCCGGCCGCTTCCTCGCCCCCGCCATGCCGCGGCTCGAAGACCGGCAGGTGAACTTCGCCCTGATCCGCGACCACAATGCCGGCCGCAGCCGCATGCGCTTCCTCTTGCCGTTTTCGGTCGACAAGCCGGGCTTTGCCGTCGGCCCGTCGATCATCCGCGGCTGGTCAAACAGTTTCGGTCCGCTCGGCACGCCGCTCGTCGATGCCGAGGATGCCGCCGAAACCCTCGACAATCTCTTCGAAGGGCTGACCGCGCGTGATCTTAATCTGCCCGGCATATTGGTACTGCCGGATCTCAGGCTGAACGGGATCCTCGTTCGCATGATCAAGGCCGTGGCGCTCAGCCGCAATCTTCCCGTCACCGTTACCAATCCCTATCTGCGCCCGATGCTGCAGAGCGAGGAAGAGGCGCCGGTCTATCTCGGCAAAACCATCTCCTCCTCGCATATGCGCGAGATGCGCCGCCAGTGGCGCCTGCTGGAGGAACAGGGAACCGCGGTCTATGCCGTCGCCCGCCAGCCGCGCGAAATCCATACCCGCTTCGAGGAATTCCTGGCGATGGAAGCGGGCGGCTGGAAGGGCAAGCGGCGAAGCGCTCTCGTCACCGATCGTTATCATACGGCCTTCGCCCGCGAGGCGGTGTCGAACCTTGCCTCCGTCGATGCCGTGCGTATTCACACGATCGATCTCAACGGCAAGGCGATCGCCGCCATCGTCGTGCTGATGATGGGCGGCGAGGCCTATACTTGGAAGACCGCCTACGACGAAAACTATGCCCGCTATTCGCCGGGCAAGCTGCTGATGAGCGAACTCACCGAATGGCATCTCGATGACGCCAATATCGTCCGCTCCGATTCCTGCGCCGTCTCGGATCATCCGATCATGAGCCGCTTTTGGCAGGAGCGCGAGGAGATGGGAACGCTGGTGATCGGCCTGACGCAGAACAGCGACCGCGACATGCGCCAGGTCACCGCCCAGCTTCACATGTACCGCAGCACCCGCAATATGGCGAAGATGCTGCGGGAGAAGATCATGTCGCTTGCCGGCCGGGGCTAAGCATTCCAGCAAAATGTGTAGCGGTTCTATCCCTTGTTGGCAGCCATTTCCCGCAGCAGCCGGCGGATCACCTTGCCGGTGGTGGTCAGCGGCAAGGCATCGATGAATTCCACTTCGCGCGGATATTCGTGCATCGAAAGCCGCGTCTTCACCCATTCTCTTATCTCGGCGGCCAGCGCCTCGCTTGGATGATGGCCTGGTGACAGCACGATATAGGCCTTGACGATTTCGGTGCGCACGGCATCGGGTTTGCCGACGGCGGCGGCAAGCTGCACGGCGGGATGGCCGATCAGGCAGTCCTCGATCTCGGCGGGGCCGATGCGATATCCCGACGATGTGATCACGTCGTCGTCGCGTCCGTCGAAGGTAATATAGCCCTCAGCGTCCTGTCGGCCGATATCGCCGGTGAGCAGCCAGCCTTTGGCGAACTTTCGTTCCGTCGCCGCCGCGTCGTCCCAGTAGCCGAGAAACATGACAGGATCGGGTCTGGCGATGGCGATCTGGCCCGGTTCGCCGACGGGCAATTCGTCACCCGTCTCGCTGACGATCGCGACACGATGCCCGGGCACCGCCCGTCCGATGGCGCCCGCTTTGGTGACGCCATAGGCAGCGCTCGACGCGAGCACGAAATTGCACTCCGTCTGACCGTAGAACTCGTTGACGGTGATACCGAGCGTATGGCGCGCCCATTCATAGGTCTCGCGGCCGAGCGCCTCCCCGGCCGAACCGATGGTGCGCAGCACCAGATCATATTTCGAGCGCGGATCGGACACGGACCGCATCAATCTCAGCGCCGTCGGCGGGATGAAGGCGTTGCGCACCTTCATCTCGGCCATGATGAGATAGGCCATGCCGGCATCGAATTTCTGCGCCGGTGACGAAACGACGGGAACACCGAGCAGAAGGCTCGGCAGCAACGCATTGAGCAGACCGCCCGCCCAGGCCCAGTCGGACGGCGTCCAGACCTTGTCGCCCACTTTCGGAAAGCCCTCATGAGCAAACTGCATGCCGGGAATATGGCCGGGCAGGACGCGGTGGCCATGCAACGCGCCTTTGGGCGGCCCCGTCGTTCCCGACGTGAAGATCATCAGCGCCGGGTCGTCCGGACCGGTTTTGGCGATGTCGAAGACAGGGGGATGGCCATCCACCAGTTCGGCGAAATCATCCGCATCGCCACTCGCGCCGTCGATGCTGACGACATTCTTCAACGCCGGCAGGCGTCCGCGGATCTGCCGGATGCGTTCGAGACCGAAGGCATTGGTGACGACGGCCGCGGCCCCTGCCGCCTTCAGCCGGTATTCCAGCGCCTCGACGCCGAAGAGCAGCGCCAGTGGCAGCGCAATCGCGCCGGTCTTATAGATCGCCACATGTGCGATCACCGTTTCGAAGGATTGCGGCAATAGCAGCGCGACGCGATCGCCGCGTTTGATATCTAGTGAGACGAGCGCATTTGCGAAGGCCGAGGAACGATCGGCGAGCGCGCGATAGGTCATTGCGCGGTGATCGCCGTCGGGGCTGAAATGCTCAAGGCAGACGCGCTCGGGATCCCTCGCGGCCCAGTCGTCGCTGACGGCGCGGCCGATATTGAAATCCTCCGGGGTCTGCCAGGAGAAATTGCAATAGAGATCGTCATAGCGATCGTGGGACGGCAGTTGCATGGTCGGATTCCGATAAAAATGCTGCATCAGCTAACATCTTGCGGCGCGGATGTGCAAGCTGCAGCCAGACTCGACGGCGATCAGCGCGGCTTCAGAAGTCTCGATCACGGATCATTGTGCGCATGCAGCATGGATTCTTCATTTGCCACCCTGCGACTTTGGCCATCTCGCGCTAAATCATGCAAGGCAGCCTGGGGGTTATTAAATTCATCACGGAGTCGTTTCATGGAATACACAAAATTTGGGAAGACCGGTCTCGAAGTGTCGAAGATCTGCTTGGGCTGCATGACCTTCGGCGATCCCGGCCGCGGCAATCATGCCTGGAGCCTGCGGGAAGAAGAAAGCCGGACGATGATCAAGCAGGCGATCGACCTCGGCATCAATTTCCTCGACACCGCCAACACCTATTCCAACGGTTCCTCAGAGGAGATCGTCGGCCGTGCCATAAAGGACTTCGCCAAACGCGAGGACATCGTGCTCGCGACCAAGGTGTTCAACCGCATGCGGCCGGGCCCGAACGGCGCCGGCCTGTCGCGCAAGGCGATCTTCGACGAGATTGACAACAGCCTGCGTCGCCTCGGCACCGACTACGTGGATCTCTACCAGATCCACCGCTTCGACTATACGACGCCGATCGAGGAAACGCTGGAAGCACTGCACGACGTCGTCAAATCGGGCAAGGCGCGTTATATCGGCGCCTCCTCCATGTATGCCTGGCAATTCGCCAAGGCGCTCTACGTCTCCAGGCTGAACGGCTGGACCGAATTCGTCAGCATGCAGGACCACCTGAACCTGCTCTACCGAGAGGAAGAGCGCGAAATGCTGCCGCTCTGCGAGGATCAGAAGATCGCCGTCATCCCCTGGAGCCCGCTTGCCCGTGGCCGCCTGACCCGCGACTGGGACGAGACGACGGCACGCAGCGAAACCGACGAGTTCGGCAAGACGCTCTACACGCAGTCCATCGATGCCGACCGCAAGATCGTCGGAGCCGTGGCCGAAATCGCCAAGGCCCGCAACATCTCCCGCGCCCAGGTCGCAACCGCCTGGATCCTGCAGAAGAGTGCGGTGACCGCCCCGATCATCGGCGCGTCCAAACCGACCCACCTGACGGACGCCGTTGCCTCGCTCTCGGTCAAGCTTACCGCCGAAGAAATCGCGGCACTGGAGGCACCCTACATCCCGCACGCCATCGCCGGCTTCAAGTAGCCGCTGGCTTCTCGGTCCTCAGGCACATGCAAGGTAGATCCCTCTCCACGTGGAGAGGGAGATCGAAACCATCGCCTTTCGCGACTGAGATTATTTCTGGCTCTCAGGATCGAGCTGCCGGCGCATCGTCACCAGAAACTGCTCGGCAAGCGCCCTGTCCTCGACCGCACGGGCAAGAATGACAGCACCCATCATCGATGAGAGTGTTGTCGTCGCATTGGCGCGGCGCTCCTCTTCCGTTTCGCCGGGAACGATATCGGCAAGCGTGTCGACCAGCACGGACAGCCCGTCGCTGAAGACCGCGCGGACGGCGCCGCGGCTGCGGCTCACTTCCTGGATCAGCGTTGCAAAGACGCAGCTGCCGCCCGGATCGTCAACCGTACGCCAGTGGATATAGTGGTCGAGAAGCGCGGCCAGCGGCCGGTCAGGCGATTCGGCGATATGCTCCTTCCAGCGCGTTTCGACCCTGTCGATCAGCTTGCGGCTAACCTCAAGCGCCAAATCGTCCTTCGAACCGAAATGACCATAGAAGCCGCCATGCGTCAGCCCCGCCGCCTTCATGATGTCGGCGACGCCGACCCCGTCGAAACCGTTTTCGCGGAAAAGCACGCCGGCAACGCTCAGGATCTTTTCGCGGTTTTCGGCAAATTTTTCGCGGCTGACCCGCATTGTCGTCTCCAGAAATAGTCGCTTGACAAAATATATGACGTCCATCATCAATACGCAAGAAATATGATGGCCATCATGTAAATCGGTCCAGTATCTTCTCGAAGCTGAATTCAAACGGAATCTTGCCCATGGTTTCCACCGTCCTCGCCTCCACCCTTGCCCGGCGCAACATCCACTACGGCTGGGTCGTCGTTGCCGCGACCTTCCTCACCATGCTGGTCACCGCCGGCGCCATGGGCGCACCCGGCGTGCTCATCAAGCCGCTGCAGGACGAGTTCGGCTGGGAGACCTCGCAGATTTCCTCGGCGCTGGCGATTCGCCTGATCCTGTTCGGCTTCATGGGTCCGTTCGCCGCCGCCTTCATGAATTATTTCGGCGTGCGCAAGGTCATCGTCTTCGCGCTGGCGCTGATCGGTGCCGGCTTCATCGGTTCGCTGTTCATGACGACGCTATGGCAGTTGTTATTGCTCTGGGGCATCGTCGTGGGCTTCGGCACGGGCCTGACGGCCATGGTGCTCGCCGCGACCGTCTCTTCCCGCTGGTTTACCAAGCACCGCGGCCTCGTCGTCGGCATGCTCTCGGCAAGCTCGGCCACCGGCCAGCTCGTCTTCCTGCCGCTGATGGCGGAGCTGACGGAACGCTACGGCTGGCGCTCGACGGTGTTTTTCGTCTGCGCCATGATCATGGTCGCAGCCCTTGCCGTGCTTGCCTTCATGCGCGACCGCCCGGCCGACCTCAATCTGCCGGCTCTCGGCGAAACTGATGTAACGCCGCCACCAGCAAGCACCTCGCTTGGCGTCGCGCTGATGACGCCGATCACCGTGCTTAAGGAAATCTCGAAGACCTCGACCTTCTGGATCCTCTTTGCCACCTTTTTCATCTGCGGCCTCAGCACCAACGGCCTGATCCAGACCCATTTCGTCACCCTTTGCGGCGATTTCGGCATCGTGCCGGTGGCCGCCGCCAGTGTGCTTGCTGTCATGGGCATCTTCGATTTCTTCGGCACCATCGGCTCCGGCTGGCTGTCCGACCGATTCGACAATCGCTGGCTGCTGTTCTGGTATTACGGTCTGCGTGGCCTCTCGCTGCTCTACCTGCCGTTCAGCGATTTCAGCTTTTACGGTCTCTCCATCTTCGCCATTTTCTACGGCCTCGACTGGATTGCCACCGTGCCGCCGACCGTCAAGATCGCCGCCGACCGCTTCGGCCGCGAAAAGGTCGGCCTCGTCTTCGGCTGGGTCTTTGCCGGCCATCAGCTGGGAGCCGCCACCGCCGCCTATGGCGCCGGCCTCTCGCGCACGGAGCTTTCAAGCTACCTGCCCGCTTTCTTCGTCGCCGGCGCCTTCTGCCTGTTGGCCTCGATCCTGGCGATCACGCTGAAGAAGTCCGGCCTGAGCAGCCCGGCACCGGCCGCCGCCCATTGATATCAGACGAAATCCGGCCTCGAGCGAGGCCGGATCTCTCTAACGGGTCAGTCCGATAACTTCGTTTGCCTGTCTTGCGCGCGCGGGTGCTCGCATGTTAGACAGCCGCCCGTTCATATCCGTTGCCCCATTGGCGGAATTGGTAGACGCGCTCGACTCAAAATCGAGTTTCGAAAGAAGTGCTGGTTCGACCCCGGCATGGGGCACCAGCCTTCGCCCTGCGAGCTTCGGCTCGGCAGGCCGAAGAGAGCAGCTAAGCGGAGGCTGTCGCGCCGCAGTTCCGTGAGGAACGAAGCGGACCGGTTCGATAGTGCTCCGGTAGCAGCACCGTCATCTCAAATGCTTTCGCGTAGCCCTTGAAGACCTGATAGGCGACTACCGAGCAAATTTCGCATTTCAGGTGAAACTACTTGTTCTTCAGCAGCCACATCTTACCGGCCATCGTGATGCCGTAGACGTCTTTTGATGCGTCGTCATCCAGGTGCCGCCTCTCCAGAAAACCCGGCTCCTTCAACTCGCCCAGCGTCTTGGCAGTAACCGACTTTATTTTCTGAGGCCGCTCTTTCCACCGGTCAGTTTTTGCATAAGTCACTGTCGCGTTCTCGTGCGTCCATTTATTGGCCGGCTGAGGATAAAGGTCTCCATCCCTGGCGAGTTTAAGTGCGGCGATCTGGGACGGCGTAAGCTCAATCATTCTGAAAAATCCTGTGCGGGCGGTGTTTGCGCTGGGAGTGCGCTTTTACCAAAGGCGTGCTCATAACACCGACAGACGACTTTCACCACCGCATTGAGATATTCGCGCAACGAAAGGCGAAAACCCGGCTCGTCGGAACCGGGCTTCGTCCTTATCGCATATTTTTTCGTTAATTGCAGCGTCGAACCGTCCTCGTGACCTCGCCTTCATCGGTCTGTCGGGTGACGCTCCTGGTTTCGCAGGCATTATCGCGATAGCGGCGGTGCTCACGTTCGCGCACAGCACCGAAAGTGACGCCACGTTCGCTGATGGTGATTCCGGGTCGGACCCGCTCATTGCGATAGCCATCATCATAGGAACGCTCCCTCACATAAACGCTGTCGGCAAGAACAGGCGCAGCAAACGAGCAGGCGGCAAGGGCCGCCACAGTACAGTTCAGGATGATCTTCCGCATGTCGTTTCTCCTTGTCTGATGAAAGGGCAACGAGACAAGACGCATGTGGTTCCAACATCGGTGACGGCCGGACGGTGCCATGAACGACGTCTACGTCTCCTTAGCCAGGACTGAGAACAAAGGCGGCCTCAAACAGTAGCCCATCCCCAAATCAACTGTTTAATTTTGCTTGCGCTTCGTCCAAAGTGGCCGCCGCGATCACAAGAGAGGGCGGACGTGCATCAGGAAGTAGGACTTATCGCGACGGTCGCCGTCAGTTTCGTTTTCGCGGCGATCCTGGGCTATGGCGCCGACCGGCTTCGGCTGCCGCCACTCGTCGGCTACCTGATGGCGGGCATCCTGATGGGGCCGTTCACGCCGGGCTTCGTCGCCGATACCGCCCTTGCCGGTCAGCTCGCCGAGATGGGCGTCATCCTTTTGATGTTCGGCGTTGGCCTGCATTTTTCCGCCTCCGACCTGCTCGCCGTGCGCGGCATCGCCGTGCCTGGCGCCATCGGACGGATTATCCTCGCGACCCTGTTGGGCATCGGCCTTTGCAAACTCTGGGGCTGGAGCCTCGGCGCCGGCATCGTCCTCGGTCTCAGCCTGTCGGTAGCGAGCACCGTCGTGCTCTTGAAGGCGCTGGAGGAGCGCAACCTTGTCAACGCCGCAAGCGGACGCGTCGCCGTCGGCTGGCTGGTCGTCGAGGACCTGGTGATGGTGCTGGCACTGGTGCTGTTGCCGGCGCTCGCGGAGCTTCTGGGCGGCAACGTGAGCGAAACGGCCAACCACGGCCTCGGCGACCTGCCGCTGGCGCTGACGATCGGCCTGACGCTGCTGAAGGTTGCGGCCTTCGCCGCCATGGCGATCTTCCTCGGCCCTCGAATCGTGCCCTGGCTGCTGACGATGATCGCCCGCACCGGCTCGCGCGAACTCTTTACGCTGACGGTGTTGGCGATCGCACTCGGCATCGCCTTCGGCTCGGCGGCAATCTTCGGCGTCTCCTTTGCGCTCGGCGCTTTTTTCGCCGGCGTCGTCATGAGCGAATCCCAGCTCAGCCACAGGGCGGCGGCCGACTCGCTGCCGTTGCAGAATGCCTTCTCCGTGTTGTTCTTCGTCTCCGTCGGCATGCTCTTCGATCCCTCGATCCTGGTGCGCGAGCCGCTGGCCGTGATCGGCGCGCTGGCGCTCGTCATCCTCGGCAAGGGCATCATCACCTTTCTCATCGTCATCCTGCTCAGATACCCGATCAGCATGGGACTGACATTGGCCGGCGGCCTTGCCCAGATCGGGGAGTTTTCCTTCATTCTCGCCGGCCTCGGCGTCTCACTCGGGCTTTTACCGCATGAGGGTCAGGATTTGATCCTGGCTGCCGCGATCCTGTCGATCACACTCAACCCGATCGTGATCTTCGCAACCGACGGCCTGAAGAAAGTTATCCATTCGAGGTGGCCCTCCCTCTGGGAAAGCTACGGCAGGAGCAGGCAGAAGGCGCTCGGCAAAGAACTGGAAAAGATCAGGGCGCTCGGCGAAGAGCGCGAGCGCCAGCATCAACTGAAGATGCAGCAGCTGATCGAGACTTTCCCGCTGTTCTCACAAGTCAACGAGGACGCGCAGGAGGAGCTGCTGCTGCTCTTCAAGGCGAAATCCGCACCGCCCGGCGAACGCGTCATCCGCCGCGGCGACCGCGGCGACAGCATGTATTTCATCTCGTCCGGCGCGGTGGAAGTGCGGCTCGCCAGTGGCGCGATCCGTCTGGAGCCGGGCGCCTTTTTCGGGGAAATGGCGCTGCTGACCGGCGCACGGCGCACCGCCGACGTCATCGCAGTCGATTTTTGCCAGTTCGAGGTGCTCGAGCGGCGCGACTTCAACATGTTCATGTCCCACCATCCACATCTGCGCGCCGCCGTCAGCGAAATGGCCCAGAAGCGGACGGAAATGAACGTCCTGCGGCAGCAATGGGAAAAGTCGATGGACCTGTCCTGACGCCAACATCACCGCGTGTCAGCGGCAATTACGCTGCCGCGATTGCCTCAGCCCGCCGGCCAATAGCCGTCGGAGCGGAAATCCTCCGGGATCGGATCGAGCCGCGACAACGTCTCTGCTGCGAAATCGATCTGCAGCGACAGGTATTTAAGTGATGCCAGCATCGGCACGCCGGTCGCGAATTCCCGAATTCGGGACAGATGATAGCCGCTCTCGCTGATCCGCCGCGCAGCCTCACGGCGCACGTCGTCTCTGCTTGGTCCGCGCCGCTCTTCGGACCAGTCATCCATTTGCACGGCCTGCCCACGGCCGCCTTCGATCACTTTGAACATTCTCATGCCACCCTGTACGTCGACCCTAAATCAGCTTGCCGCAGAATGGCCGATTCGCAATCCCGTGAAATCTTGGGAGAGGCGCGGACACCCGTCATCACGAAATATTTTGACGGCGGTGGCAGGAAGGACACGGGCGAGCATTTACAGCACCGCGCCCGGCCCCTAAAGCTTTTTGCACTGCAACAGGAAGGAAACGGAATGCTCCGCAGACTTTACGACTGGACCATGTCTCTGGCCGCGCGCAAATCGGCCGAAATCTGGCTCGCCGTCATCGCCTTCGTCGAAAGCTCCATATTTCTCGTCCCCGCCGATGTGCTGTTCCTGCCGATGGCGCTTGCCAGGCCGGAACGCTCCTATCGCTACGCGCTGGTCGCGACCGTCGCTTCCGTACTCGGCGGTATCGCCGGCTGGGCGCTCGGCTTTTACGCCTATGAGACGGTGGCGCGGCCGGTTCTCGAATTCTACGGCAAGCTCGATGCCTTTGAGCAGATGAAGGCCTATGTCACCTACGAGTGGATCCTGCTGCTGCTTGTCACATCAGGTCTTGCGCATCTGCCGCCGATCAAGATCGTGACGATCCTGTCTGGCGTCATTCACGTCAATCTGGGCCTTTTCATTGTTTCGGCGATTATTGCACGCGGCGCGCGTTTCCTCTTCCTCGCTTGGCTGCTGCGCCGCTACGGCGAGCCGATCCGTGACTTCATCGAGAAGCGCCTCGGCCAAATCGTTGGCATCGGTGCCGCTACGGTGATCGTGCTATATGTCGGCTACCGCTCTTTCGCTCACTAGGCGAGGATGATTTTCGGCCGAACAGGCCTAAAATCAATCCGCATCTCATGCTCTACTAAACTCGCGGAGCTCCGCCATGACTATTTCCTCGCCGCTCGCCCGCCCCGGCTTTGTCTATTCCATATTGCTCGCCATCGGCATGGCGGCGGCGGTCGGTACCGCGCTCGGCTTCCAGTATATCGGCGGCTATATTCCCTGTGCGCTCTGCCTGTTGCAACGGCAGCCCTATTATTACGCCATCCCGATCGCGATCTTGGCCGCAATCTCCGAGCTCGTCGGCCTGCCGAACTGGATCACCCGGGCGCTCATTCTCGCGGCCGGCATCCTGATGCTGGTGACGGCAGGCATGGGAGTTTATCACGCCGGCGTCGAATGGCACTTCTGGCCCGGCCCAGCCACCTGCTCGACGACGGCAAGCAGCATGACGACCAATGCCGGCGATCTGCTCGGGGAGCTCAACACCATCAAGGGGCCGTCCTGCACCGATGCGGCGCTGCGCGTGCTCGGCCTGTCTTTTGCGGGCTGGAACGTGATTGCCGGAATCCTGCTCGCAGCCTTCGCCTTTGTCGGCGTTCGCAAGGCCGCCTGATAAATCCAGCATTCGAAGGGCTGCAGCGTCCTTTGCGCCTCTGAAAGGAGGCGCGGCGCTGCAGGCCGTTCGATCAGGGCTGCAATTCGGTATCCCAATAGAGATAGTCGAGCCAGCTTTCATGCAGATAGTTCGGCGGGAACAGCCGGCCGTTATTGTGCAGATCCTGCACCGTCGGCTGGTAGGGCTTCTGCGCCGGGAACATGCCTGCCTGCTTCGGAAGCTTGCTGCCCTTGCGCAGATTGCAGGGCGAGCAGGCTGCCACGACATTCTCCCAAGTCGTCTCACCGCCATGGGCGCGCGGGATGACGTGGTCGAAGGTCAGGTCGTCATGGGCGCCGCAATACTGGCATTCGAACCGGTCGCGCAGGAAGACGTTGAACCGGGTGAAAGCGGGATTGCGGGACGGCTGAACGTAAGTCTTCAGGCACACGACACTCGGAAGCCGCATCGAAAAGCTCGGCGAGGAAACCGAATGTTCATATTCTGCAATGATGTTCACACGGTCGAGAAATACCGCCTTGATCGCGTCCTGCCAGGACCACAACGACAAGGGGTAATAACTCAGTGGCCGGTAGTCAGCGTTCAGGACGAGCGCCGGCAGGGCCTGTGGGGAGACTGCAATCGTCAAGGGACTCTCCTGATCGATTCGGCATCTGCACCTGTATATTAGGCCGGTTGTTACAGGATTGTGAAGTCCAATAAATTCAGAGGATAAAGGCAATTTGAAGAGTGTTGCCGATCAGCCGATCGGCACCATGTCACGGCGCATCTTCGTGGCGTAGTAGGCCCAGAAAAGCCGTGCCGCCACCGAGCGCCACGGCGACCAGACCGCCGAAAGCTCAACAAGCGTCTTCGCCTGCGGCCGCGCGGCAAGACCGAATGCCGCCCCGACGGCATTCTGCAGCGCGACATCGCCGGCCGGGAAAACATCGGCATGGCCGCCGCAAAACATCAGATAGACCTCTGCCGTCCACGGCCCGACACCCTTCAGTGCGGTCAGTTCGCCAAGCGCCTCGCCCGGCGGCTTCAGGCATAGCCCGGAGAGATCGAGACGGCCGGAGGCGACCGCTTCGGCAATCCGCGACAGCGTCTCGGCCTTGGCGCGCGACAGACCGAATTCGCGCCACGCTTCGGCGTGAAGCAGTGCGTAACCTTCGGCCGTCAGCAAGCCATCCGCCGGCAGCATGCGCCGCCAGATCGCCTCGGCGCTGGCGCGCGACACCATCTGCGAGACGATGATATGGGCAAGACCGGCAAAGCCGGGCTCGCGCAACCTGAGCGGAATAGCCCCGGCCTCCGCAACGATCGGCGCAAGACGCGGATCGAGGCGAAGCAGCGCTTCGAGCCCCTGCCTGACATCGTCTTCGTTGCGAATGATCTGCACTTTGCCTCGCAGTGGTTCGAAAGCCGAATCCATGGCAGAAGAAAGCATGACCACGAGTGAGCGTCAAAAACCCGTTTTTCGTTTTGCGCCGAGCCCCAACGGACCGTTGCATCTCGGCCATGCCCTCTCGGCCCTTCTGAACCGCGACATGGCGCAGGCCGAACAAGCGCGCCTGCTGCTGCGCATCGAGGATATCGACCAGACGCGCTGCACGCCCGAGTTCGAGGCCGGCATCCTCAGGGATCTCGAATGGCTTGATATCAGCTGGGAAAGCCCGGTGCGGCGCCAGTCGGAACATTTTCCCGAATATCAGGCGGCGTTGCACGCACTGATCGAGCGCGGACTGGTCTATCCGGCCTTTCTGACGCGCGGCGAGGTGAAGGCGCGCGTCGTCGCCTACGAGGCGGCGGGTGAATTCTGGCCGCGCGATCCCGACGGCACTCCGCATTATCCCGCAAATGATCGCGAGCGTCCGGCAGACGAATGGCGGGACATGCTGACCTCGGGGAAGAAACATGCCTGGCGGCTCGATATGCGCAAAGCGCTCGACCTGATCGGCGAGCTGCTGTTCTGGACGGAAACGGGCGACGGCAGGACAGGCGAGATTGCCGCAGAACCCGACGTCTGGGGCGACGTCATCCTGTCGCGCTCGGATGCGCCATCGAGCTATCATCTGTCCGTGGTTGTCGACGATGCGCTGCAGGGAGTCACCCATGTCGTGCGCGGGCTCGACCTCTTCCACGCCACATCGGTGCACCGGCTGTTGCAGGTGCTGCTCGGCCTGCCGCAGCCGGTCTATCACCATCATCGTCTCATTCTCGGCGCCGATGGCCGCAAGCTTTCGAAAAGCCAAGGCGACAGCGGGCTTGGCGAATTGCGCGCCCAGGGCATGTCAGGGGCGGATATTCGCCGCCTTGTCGGGCTCTGACTGCCTTTCGACACGCTCTCTGCCGACGATCGAAAGCGTGTGCGAAAACATCCGGAAGACGCGGAACTTGATCAGCGCTGCATTGATCTCCGCACCGATGATGAAGATGACGCCGACCATGTAGAGGAAGATCAGCACGATCATGACAGAGGCGAGACCGGCATAGGTTGCCGTATAATTGGCGAAGGTCGCGAGATAATAGGCAAAGATCAGTGCGCCGGCGAGCCAGAGAAGCAGCGTCAGCAGCACACCGGGGATGACGTCGAAGACCCGCCGCTTGCCGGCCGGCAGCCAGAGATGCATGACCAGCAGTCCGACGGTCAGAACCACCAGCGTGCCGTAGATGCGCCAGCTGAAGACGATGTCGAGCGTATCGGCAAACAGCGGGAACCATTTCCTCGAATAATCGAGCGCCAGCGGCAGGGCGACGAGCAGAATGCTGATCGCCGTGAAGATGATGACCGCGATCAACACGTAGCCGAGGCTGGCGAGACGGGTGAAATACCAGGCCCGCGTTTCCTGCACTCGATAGGCGCGATTGAGCGAAATGCGCAGCGCTTCGACACCGTTCGAAGCGAAATATGCGGCCGCCAGCACCGAGATCGTCAGCAGCCCGCCGCGCGGAATGGTCAGCACCTGCAGCACCTGGTCGGCGAGCGGTTTGGCGATCGCCTCGGGCCAGGTGTCGAAGATCAGGTGGATGGCGGTCGAGGAAAATTGATCGGCGCCGAGGAAGCTTGCAAGCGCGGTGCCGAAGATCAAGAAGGGGAAAACCGCAAGCAGGCTCGACAGCGCCACATGGCTTGCCATGGCAAAGCCGTCGTCCTCGACCATGTGACAGATCGCGTCATAGACCACGTCGTAGATCGTGCGCAGCACCTTCGGCATTCGGTCTCCGGCTTTCCAGATTGTATCCTCTGGCCGAATATGGGAAACGAGTCCCATTTTGTACAGGAATCATTCCATGGCGGGAGAGCGCACCATCGTCGTGACCGGATGTTCGTCCGGTATCGGCGCTCATTGCGCGCGGTCGCTGAAAGTCGATGGCTGGCGTGTCTTCGCGACGGTGCGCAAGCCGGAAGATTTGCCGGGGCTGGAAACCGAGGGCATCGAGGCCTTCCTGATGGACTATGCCAGGACCGAGACGATTTCCGACCTGGTCGGCGCGGTTCTGGAACGCAGCGGCGGTCGCATCGACGCGCTCTTCAATAACGGCGCCTATGGCCAGCCGGGCGCCGTCGAGGATCTATCGACGGCAACGCTGCGCGCGCAGTTCGAGGCGAATTTCTTCGGCTGGCATGAATTGACACGGCAGGTCATTCCGCCGATGCGCAAACGTGGCCAAGGGCGGATCGTGCAATGCTCGTCGATCCTCGGCGTCGTCCCCTATCGCTATCGCGGCGCCTACACCGCGTCCAAGTTCGCGCTGGAAGGCCTCAGCATCACGCTCCGCATGGAGCTGCAGGGCAGCGGCATCCATGTGAGCCTGATCGAGCCGGGACCGATCGCCACGCGGTTCACCGCCAATGCGCTCGCAAAGATCAAGGAGCATATCGACCTCGAAAATTCGCCGCACGCGGTCGATTACATCAGACAATTGGCGAGACTCGACGGATCGGGGCCGGTCAACCGCCATAAACTCGGCCCGGAAGCGGTCTATTCCGTGTTGAAGCACGCATTGAACTCGAAAAATCCGAGGCCACATTATCCCGTAACGACTCCGGCTAAGCAGGGCATGTTTCTGAAGCGGCTGCTTCCGGCAGACCTCTTCTACCGCCTGATGCGCTGGATGGACTGACTGAGAAAGCTGAATCCATGTCCACGGTCACCTATATCCTCGCGATCATCGTCATGGGCGTCGTCGCCCTCGTCCTGATCCGCGGCCTCTTCAACATGATGAAGGGCGGCGATCCCAACCGTTCCAACAAGCTGATGCAGCTTCGTGTGCTGTTGCAGGCGATCGCCGTCATCCTGATCATGGTGACGCTGTGGCTGACCGGCGGCGGCCGCCCGACTTGAGGTGACCAATGGAGCGGACATTATGATGATGGGTACAGAGAGATGAGTGCCGGCTTGAGGAAACACCCCGACGCGGTGTGCGTCAGTATGCCGGGGAGAGTTTGGCGAGAAGGCCAACCCCACTCTCCGTCATCCTCGGGCTTGACCCGAGGATCCATGCCCGTAGCGGCTGATGGACGTGGTGTGGATGCTCGGGTCAAGCCCGAGCATGACGGAGGACGGAGCAGGCGGAAGGAGCCATTCACGGCGCAGACGCCCGTGTCAGGGACATCATCTGCCAACGAAATCAACAATATCGGCCCCAGGCTGAACAGATTTGGTGCGGGAGGATGGGATGATGCGAACGCCCTCCCGTCAAGGGGCGGTGCCATATGGTAAAACTCAACAAGATCTACACGAAGACAGGCGATGATGGCACGACCGGGCTGGTGTCCGGCCCGCGCCGGCTCAAAGACGATCTGCGCGTCGAGGCCTACGGTACGATCGACGAGGCCAATTCCGCGATCGGCCTGGCGCGGCTGCACACGGCCGGCTTGCCGGAACTCGACGCCATGCTGATATCGATCCAGAACGACCTCTTCGACCTCGGCGCCGATCTCGCTACCCCTGACACTGGTGAGCCGCCCGCCTACGAGCCCCTACGGATCGTCGAGACGCAGGTCGACCGCGTCGAGCACGATATCGACCAGTTGAACGCCGGCCTGGAGCCACTGAAGTCCTTCATCCTGCCGGGCGGCAGCCCGGCTGCCGCCCATCTGCATCTTGCCCGCACGATTGCACGACGCGCCGAGCGTTTGATGGTGGCGCTTGCCCGCACCGACGGCGAAATCGTCGGCGAGCCGGCGATGAAATATGTCAACCGGCTCTCCGATTTCCTCTTCGTCGCCGCACGTCATGCAAATGACCGGGGCCATGCGGATGTGCTTTGGGTTCCGGGAAAAAACAGATAGGCTTGTCCCGATCACGATCGCCGGGGGGCCTTTATGTTCATACCACTTCACGATGCCAATACGCTGAAACATATCAAGGTCCAGTGGGTGACGCTCGCGCTGATCGCCCTGAATATCGCGGTCTGGCTTTTGACCAGCCTGGAGAGCGAGCAGGCAGCCCAGGCGACGACCGTCGGGCTCGGCTACATCCCGGCAATCGCATTCGGCCACGCGGTGCTGGCGCCGGGGCTCGAAATCGTACCGGAGCCGCTGACCTACCTGACCTACGCCTTCGTCCATACCGGCTTCTGGCATCTCGCCGGCAACATGATCTTCCTCTGGGTTTTTGGCGACAATGTCGAGGATGCGATGGGGCATCTGCGCTTCCTGATCTTCTATTTCGTTTGCGCGGCCGCCGGCGCGCTCTGCCACGGCCTGCTGACGATGACCTCGGAAGCACCGCTGGTCGGCGCGTCGGGGGCGGTCTCCGGCGTCGTTGCAGCCTATGTCATGCTGCATCCGCGCGTCCGGGTCTGGGTGCTGGTGTTTTTCCGTGTGCCGCTGCCCTTGCCGGCCTTCGTGCCGCTGCTTTTGTGGATCGGGCAGCAGTTCTTCATGCTGGCGATTGCACCTGATGGCGACGTTTCCTGGGGCGCGCATGTCGGCGGCATCCTTGCCGGCGCTTTCCTGATCCTGGTGTTTCGCCGGCCTGATGTGCCGCTCTTCGACCGGCAGATCGTCACGCCCCGCGCCGTGAGAAACGACGCAGGCGCTGGCCCGGCCATCGCGGCCGGCCCGGACGGGCGGACGGCGCAGCGCTTTCCCTGGGGCCGACGCTAAACGACAATATTGACGTGAACGTAAACGTCCATATATTGCCGAGGCAAATCGTCTGCCGGCGTCATGGAAGCGTTGAATTTGGAGGAAAAGCGCGTATCCATGTCGCCATTCGACAATCGGAGCGGCGCCCAAGCGCGCATTTTCTAAAAAAGTCTCTGAAGCCAGTTTCTCCTGAAGGAAGGACCCCATGAAGATACTCGTCCCAGTCAAACGGGTTGTCGACTACAACGTGAAGATCCGGGTGAAGCCGGATGGCACGGGTGTCGAGCTTGCCAATGTGAAGATGTCGATGAACCCGTTCGACGAGATCTCGGTGGAAGAGGCGTTGCGGCTGAAGGAAGCCGGCAAGGCCGAGGAAGTGGTGGTGGTGTCGATCGGTCCGGCCAAGGCCGAAGAGACGCTGAGGACGGCCCTTGCCATGGGCGCCGATCGGGCGATCCTGGTCGAGACCGATGATGCGGTCGAGCCGCTGACTGTCGCCAAGATCTTGAAGGCTGTGGCCGATGCCGAACAGCCCGGCCTGATCATCGTCGGCAAGCAGGCGATCGATGACGATTCGAACCAGACCGGCCAGATGCTGGCAGCACTGCTTGGCATGCCCCAAGCGACCTTTGCCTCGAAGATCGAGATCGGTGATGGCAAGGCTCAGGTCACCCGTGAAGTCGATGGCGGCCTGCAGACGATCGAGGTCAAGCTGCCGGCGGTCGTCACCACCGATCTGCGCTTGAACGAACCGCGCTATGCCTCGTTGCCGAACATCATGAAGGCGAAGAAGAAGCCGCTCGACAAGAAGAGCCCGGCAGACTTCGGTGTCTCGACCACGCCGCGCCTCAAGGTGTTGAAGACCGAGGAGCCGTCCGGCCGCAAGGCCGGCGTCAAGGTCAAGTCGGTCGCCGAACTCATCGACAAGCTCAAAAACGAAGCCGGCGTGCTGTAATCAGGTTGGAACAGGAGCCATCATCATGACCATTCTTCTTCTGGCTGACCACGACAATGCAAGCCTGTCCGATCAGACCGCCAAGGCGCTGACGGCAGCCGCAAAGATCGCCAAGGAACAGGCAAGCGACATCCACATTCTCGTTGCCGGCAAGGCGGCCAAGCCTGCTGCCGAACAAGCGGCCAGGCTTGCCGGCGTCTCCAAGGTGCTGCTGGCCGAAAGCGACGAACTGGCCAACAACCTGGCCGAACCGCTGGCCGACCTGATCGTCTCGTTGGCAGGCAGCTACGACACGATCCTGTCTGCCGCCACCTCGGTCGGCAAGAACGTGCTGCCGCGCGTCGCTGCCCTCCTCGATGTCGCCCAGGTCTCCGAGATCATCGAGGTGATCTCTGCCGATACCTTCAAGCGGCCGATCTATGCCGGCAATGCCATCCAGACGGTGCAGGCGAGCGATGCCAAGAAGGTGATCACCGTGCGCACCGCATCCTTTGCCTCCGCACCGGAAGGTGGCTCGGCCACCGTAGAGGCGATCCCGGCGGTTTCCGATCCGGGGCTTTCGACCTTCGTCGGCGATGCGCTGTCGGCCTCCGACCGGCCGGAACTGACGTCTGCCAAGATCATCATCTCCGGTGGCCGCGCACTCGGCTCTGCCGAGAAGTTCAGGGAGGTCATCCTGCCGCTTGCCGACAAGCTCGGTGCCGCCGTCGGTGCATCGCGTGCGGCCGTCGATGCCGGCTATGCGCCGAACGACTGGCAGGTCGGCCAGACCGGCAAGGTGGTGGCGCCGCAGCTCTACATTGCCTGCGGCATTTCAGGCGCCATCCAGCATCTGGCGGGGATGAAGGATTCGAAGGTCATCGTCGCCATCAACAAGGACGAGGAGGCGCCGATCTTCCAGGTCGCCGACTATGGATTGGTCGCCGATCTCTTCGACGCCCTGCCGGAATTGCAAAAGGCGCTCTGACCGCGTCAAATGCCTTTCTTTCGCACGTGCGAATGACTGGAAAATTATCTTTTATCGGGCTACTACTGCTGCCGGGCGATCCTTCGTCCGGCAGTATTGCTAGAAAAATGCGGCGGCGCGGGGGCGAATGCCGTGCGGGGGTTTGGAGATGAATGCGGTGTTGAAGAATATTGGTATTATCGGTGCCGGCCAGATGGGCTGCGGCATCGCGCATGTTTCGGCCGCCGCAGGTTATAGGGTTCACGTCTACGATCTCTCGCAGGACCGCATCGAATCCGGCCTTGCCACCATCAACGGCAACTTGGCCCGCCTGGTGACGAACGGCAAGATGACCGAAGAGGAACGCAAGTCGACCTTGTCGCTCATATCAGGCTCGTCCGATGTCAATGATCTCGCCCCATCCGATCTCGTCATCGAGGCCGCCACCGAGGATGAAACGGTCAAGCGCAAGATCTATACCCAGGTCTGTCCGGTCCTGAAGCCGGAAGCGCTGCTTGCCACCAACACCTCTTCCCTTTCCATCACCCGCCTTGCTGCCGCCACCGACCGCCCCGAACGCTTCATGGGCATACATTTCATGAACCCGGTGCCGGTGATGAAGCTGGTCGAACTGGTGCGCGGCATCGCCACCGACGAGAAGACCTTCTCCGCCGCCAAGGAATTCGTCGGCACGCTGGAAAAGACCATCACCGTCGCCGAGGATTTCCCGGCCTTCATCGTCAACCGCATCCTGCTGCCGATGATCAACGAAGCGATTTACACTCTCTATGAAGGCGTCGGCACGGTTGATGCCATCGATACCGCGATGAAGCTCGGCGCCAACCATCCGATGGGACCGCTGCAGCTTGCCGATTTCATCGGCCTCGACACCTGCCTCTCGATCATGCAGGTGCTGCATGACGGCCTGGCGGACTCGAAATATCGTCCCTGCCCGCTGCTGGTGAAATATGTCGAAGCCGGCTGGCTCGGACGCAAGTCCGGCCGCGGCTTCTATGACTATCGCGGTGAAGTGCCGGTCCCGACGCGGTAAGCAGACCATCACCAGAAAGGGCGAATGGACCGAACGCCCGCGAAATGCTTTCCTTGCCGGGAACGGGAGGAAACGCCATGTCGACCGAAACACCCATGTTCCTGCTGCAATGCTGCGTCCTTATCGGAATCGCAGGCGTCTTCCTCATGAGAGGAGATGGGGACTCCTGATCAACGTCGTTACGACCCGATCGCACCCTTGATAAGCGCCTTGGCGTCTTCGCTATCCCAGGCGGCCGGGCCGTTCATGGCGGAGATCAGGCAGCCCTTGTCGTTGAGCAGTAGCGTCACCGGAAGGCCGAAGGCAAGGCCTTCCTTCTTCAGGCTGTTGAAGACGCCGATCGTGTTGTCGCGGTAAAACTGCAGCGCATCGACGCCGGTCTCGGCCAGGAAAGTCTTCGGCTTCTCGTCGTCGCCGGTGTCGATATTGACCGGCACGACTTGGAACCTGTCGCTGCCCATCTCCTTTTCGAGTGCGTTCAGCGCCGGCATTTCCTCGCGGCAGGGTACGCACCAGGTGGCCCAGAGATTGAGAAGCACGGTCTTGCCGGCGAAATGGTCGAGCGTCAGCGGCTTGCCATCCGGCCCGTTGAAGGAAACCGCCGTCAGCTTGCGCGGCTCGGTGGCGGCAACCATGGCGGCCACCTGCCCCTTCATCAGCGGCGCCAGATTGGCAGCACGCTCCTTCGCCAGCGAGCATTCGGCCGAAGCGCTGCTGCCGATCCCATTGCCAATCCCCGTCTCCTTCACGTATACCGCTGCCGCACCTGCAACGACACCTGCTACGGCGGCGATTGCGATCAATTTTCCGGACGGCAGGCCGAAGGGTTTTTTCGTCGTCATTTCATTCTCCAGGACGGGCATCTTCCATGGCCGAGAACAACACGGACACCAAATCCTCCAACCAGATGTGGGGTGGGCGCTTCGCCTCCGGCCCGGACGCGATCATGGAGGAGATAAATGCCTCGATCGGTTTCGACAAGAAGCTATTCGCGCAGGATATCCGCGGTTCGATTGCCCATGCGACGATGCTCGCCCATCAGGGGATCATTTCCGCCGAAGATAAGGACAAGATCGTTCACGGGCTAAACACGATCCTGTCAGAAATCGAAAGCGGCAATTTCGAATTCTCGCGTCAGCTCGAAGACATCCACATGAATGTCGAAGCACGTCTGGCGACGCTGATCGGACCGGCGGCGGGCCGCCTGCACACCGCCCGCTCGCGCAATGATCAGGTGGCGCTCGACTTCCGTCTCTGGGTGAAGGAAGAGCTGCAGAAGACCGAGCAGATGCTGACCGGCCTGATCGCTGCCTTCCTCGACCGCGCCGAAGAACATGCCGAAAGCGTCATGCCGGGCTTCACCCATCTGCAGACCGCCCAGCCCGTTACCTTCGGCCATCATTGCATGGCCTATGTCGAAATGTTCGGCCGCGATCGCTCGCGCGTGCGCCACGCCATCGAGCATCTGGATGAAAGCCCGATCGGTGCCGCCGCACTTGCCGGCACCGGCTATCCGATCGACCGTCACATGACGGCCAAGGCGCTCGGTTTCCGCGAGCCGACCCGCAACTCCATCGATACGGTCTCCGACCGCGATTTCGCCATCGAATTCCTGTCGATCGCAGCGATTGCGGGCATGCACCTGTCGCGTCTGGCAGAAGAGATCGTCATCTGGTCGACCCCTCAATTCGGTTTCGTGCGTCTCTCCGACGCCTTCTCGACCGGCTCCTCCATCATGCCGCAGAAGAAGAACCCGGATGCCGCCGAACTGGTGCGCGCCAAGACCGGCCGCATCAACGGCTCGCTGGTGGCGTTGCTGACGATCATGAAGGGCCTGCCGCTCGCCTATTCCAAGGACATGCAGGAAGACAAGGAACAGGTCTTCGACGCCGCCGAGAGCCTGGAATTGGCAATTGCCGCCATGACCGGCATGGTGCGCGACATGACCGTCAACACCGCGCGCATGAAGGCGGCGGCCGGCTCCGGCTATTCGACGGCGACTGATCTTGCCGACTGGCTGGTGCGCGAAGCGGGCCTCCCCTTCCGCGACGCCCATCACGTCACCGGCCGGGCCGTAGCACTCGCCGAAAGCAAGGGCTGCGACCTTGCCGAGCTGCCGCTCTCCGATCTGCAGGCGATCCATCCCGACATCACCGACAAGGTCTACGACGTGCTGACCGTCGAGGCCTCGGTCGCCAGCCGCAAGAGCTTCGGCGGCACGGCGCCGTCCGAAGTGCGAAGGCAGATCGCCTTCTGGCGCGCCCGCAACTAAGAGATACCAGGCGTGGCGAAAAGCCGCCGCGCCCTTCATGCGGGCCTGGAAAGACCGCCCAACAATCAGGGTGCACAAGGCGAATAAACTTCGCTATGAAGATGTCCATCATTCGATATGAATGATGCCATCACATGCCGCATAAGAGGATATCCATGAAGAGCTTGCCGCACCTCGTCCGCCTGACGGCGGTTCTCGCCGTCATCGGCCTTGCCGTTGTCGGATGCGGGCGTAAGGGCGACCTCGATCCGCCGAGCGCTGCGGCAACCAAGGAAGGCGACGTTTCCAAGCCGACGAAACGGCCGGGAACCGTCGACAAGCCCTTCCTTCTCGATCCTCTTCTTTAAGGCACAAACCCGTGAACCATTTCGAGTACCGTGACGGCGTCCTTCATGCGGAGAACGTCCCCGTTCCCGAGATCGCCAAGGCGGTCGGCACCCCTTTTTACGTCTATTCCACCGCGACGCTGGAGCGCCATTACCGCGTCTTTTCGGAAGCCTTCGCTGACATGGATTCCATGGTCTGCTATGCGATGAAGGCGAATTCGAACCAGGCGGTGCTGAAGACGCTGGGCCGCCTCGGCGCCGGCATCGATGTCGTCTCGGAAGGCGAGCTGCGCCGCGCGCTTGCCGCCGACATTCCGGCGAGCCGCATCATGTTCTCAGGTGTCGGCAAGACGCCGTCCGAGATGGATTTTGCCCTTGAGGCCGGCATCTATTGCTTCAACGTCGAATCCGAGCCGGAGCTCGAGATCCTCAACCAGCGCGCCGTTAGCGCGGGCAAGAAAGCGCCGGTCTCTTTCCGCATCAACCCTGATGTCGATGCAAAGACGCATTCCAAGATCTCGACCGGCAAGAAGGAAAACAAGTTCGGCATCTCCTGGGAGCGCGCCCGCGCCATCTACGCCCATGCCGCCAGGCTGCCGGGCATCGAGGTCACCGGCATCGACATGCATATCGGCAGCCAGATCACGGAATTGCAGCCCTTCGACGACGCCTTCAAGCTGCTGCACGACCTTGTCGCGACGCTACGCGCCGACGGCCACACCATCCATCACGTCGATATCGGCGGCGGCCTCGGCATCCCCTACAAGGACGACAACAATCCGCCGCCGCTGCCGGATGCCTATGCCGCAATCGTCAAGAACCAGCTGCGCGGCCTGGACTGCAAGATCATCACCGAACCCGGACGCCTGATCGTCGGCAATGCCGGCATCCTCGTGACCGAAGTCCTCTATGTGAAGGATGGCGGCGAAAAGACCTTCGTCATCGTCGACGGCGCGATGAACGATCTCATCCGCCCGACGCTCTACGAGGCCTATCACGAGATCCGCCCGGTGACGATTTCGGCGGCCAACGCGCCCCGCATCCGCGCCGACGTGGTCGGTCCCGTTTGCGAGACCGGCGATTATCTGGCACTCGACCGCGAGATGGCGATGCCGAAGCCCGGCGACCTAATGGCCGTCAGCACTGCCGGCGCCTACGGCGCGGTCCAGGCCGGCACTTATAATAGCCGCCTGCTGGTGCCCGAAGTTCTGGTCAGGGGCAGCGATTTTCATACGATTCGCCCGCGCAGAACCTATGCCGAACTGATCAGCCTCGACTCCGTTCCGGCCTGGCTCGACTGAACAAGCCATCACTTTTTGGCGAATAGACGTGAAAAGCCGGTATTACCGGCCGCTCGCCCTCGCCTTCGCCACAAAGAGTGTTATCCTTTCGTTCACGAGCGTATTGCCCCGCAATCGCCGGAAGCGCCCTCTGTTCCAGAACGCCAGATCGCGGAGACCGGACCGATGACAAGCCCCTCGCGGCAGAAGAAAGGTGCATTTGCGTTCCGTCCCTCGCTTGCCCGGCTGGTGACGACGAAACGCCTGTTGGCGCGCATCGTGCTCTTTTTCGAGCAGTTGCTGCCGCCTTTGATGCCGGTACTGTCCGTCATCGCCTTTTATCTCTGCGCCTCCTGGTTCGGCCTCTTCCGCAGCGTGCCGGACTGGCTGCGCATCTTGCTGCTGATTGCCTTTGCCGCCGCTTTTCTGGTTTCGCTCCTCCCGTTCCGCACCCTGCGTTGGCCGAAAGTCGCAGAAGCCGACCGCATGCTGGAGGAGCGCAACGGCCTGCCGCACCAGCCGGTCGCCGTCCAGGAAGACGAACCGGCCTTCGATACGCCCTTCGGCCGGGCGCTCTGGCGCGAGCACCAGACGCGCATGGCCGAAAAGATCGCAGCGCTCGATGCCGGACTACCGCGGCCTGATATTGCCGCGCATGACCGTTTCGCGTTGCGCGCCGTCCCGGCGCTGCTGCTTGTTACTGCCTTCGGTTATTCGCTGTCGATCAACGGCGGTTCGATCCGCGACGCATTGCAGGCAGCGCCCGAGCCGGTGGTCAGCGATCCGGCGGTGCGCATCGACGCGTGGGTGACGCCGCCTTCCTATACCGGCCGCGCCCCGGTTTACCTGACGGCTGACGGCAGCGAGCAGGCGCCGATCGGCATTCCGCAGTTTTCAGGCCTCACTGTCCGCGTCAGCGGCGGAAAGACGACCGAAAAAGTCGTGTTCCGCAAGGCGAATGGCGAGGCCCAGGATATCGCCGTGCAGGCGGATACCAAGCCGCAGCAAACGGCCGCATCAGGCAGCGAGCAACAGGCGGCGGCACCGGCCAGCCAGGCTCTTGTCGCGCAGACGCATATGATGAAGCTCCAGGAGAACGGCGCACTCGAGGTCAATGGCCGCCGCTGGAGCTTCGACGTGCTTCCCGACAAGGCGCCGGAGATTGCCTTCGACAGTTTGCCGAAGCCCAGTGTCAACGGCGCGCTCGAAATCGGTTTCACCGTCAAGGACGATTACGGCGTCCAGGAGGCGCATGCGGAGATCGTTCCCGTCGAAACAGACCCGACGGCGACGCCGCTCTATCCGCTGCCGGAGTACCGGCTGGATATCCCCCGCCGCAACGCCCGCGACGCCAAGGGCGTGACCAGCCGGAACCTGACCGAACATCCGCTTGCCGGCAAGCGCGTGCGCATCACCCTCGTCGCTAAGGATGCCGCTGGCCAGACCGGCCGCAGCCCGCCGCATGAGATGGTGCTGCCGTCGCGGCCCTTCAACGAGCCGCTTGCCGCAGCCGTCGCCGAGCAGCGGCAGGTCTTCGCGCTCGATACGCGCAAGATGCCGCAGGCGATCGCCTTGAACGAGGCGCTGACCATCCGTCCCGAGGAGACGATCCCCAAGCTTACCAACTACCTGCTGCTCGAATCCGCCTTGGCGCGCATGAAGCTCGCAAAGGGCGAGGATGCGCTGAAGGATACGGCCCAATATCTCTGGGAGATCGCCCTCGGCATGGAGGACGGTGATCTCTCGCTGGCCGAGCGCAAGCTGCGCGAAGCCCAGCAGAAGCTTGCCGACGCGTTGGACCGCAACGCCCCCGACGCGGAGATCAAGAAGCTGATGGACGAGCTGCGCAAGGCGATGCAGGACTATATGACCGAGCTCGCCCAACGCATGCAGAACGCGCCGATGCAGCCGAACCAGAATGCGCAGAATATCCTGCGCCAGCAGGATCTGGAACGGATGATGGACCAGATCGAGAATCTTGCCCGCTCCGGCAATCGTGACGCGGCCCAGCAGATGCTGTCGGAATTGCAGCGGATGATGGACAACTTGCAGGCGGGCCGTCCGCAGCGCGGTCAGCAGAGCCAGGAAAACAGCGAAGCCCGCAAACAGATGGACAAGCTCGGCGAGATCCTGCGCGACCAGCAGAAGCTGATGGAACAGACCTTCCGGCTCGATCAGCAGCTCAGGGACCGCATGCAGCGCGGCGAGACTGACATGGGCGAAAACGACCCGCTGCTCGACGAGATGAATCCGGGAGAGAATGGCGAGCCCCAGGATCAGCAGCAGGGACAGCAAGGCAAGGAAGGTGAGCAGCCCTCCGACCAGATGACGGCCGAGCAGCTGCGCGAGGCGCTGAAACAGCTACGCGCTCAGCAGGATGCGCTCGGCAAGCAGCTCGGCGAATTGCAGAAAAGCCTCGGCGAAATGGGCATGAAGCCCGGCCCAGGCTTTGGCCAGGCGCAACGCGAAATGGAAGGTGCCGGCCGTGAACTCGGCCAGGGCCGCGGCCAACCGGCCGTCGAGGGCCAGGGCCGCGCGCTCGAAGCGCTTCGCCAGGGCGCCCGCGACATGATGAACCAGATGATGCAGGCGCAGCAGGGCCAGCAGGGTCAAGGTCCAAACGGCCAGGTGGGCCAGGGCGACCAGAACGGCCGCGACCCACTCGGCCGGCCACGCCGGACCCAGGGACCTGATTTCGGCGATGACGTGAAGGTGCCTGACGAAATCGATGTTCAGCGGGCGCGAGAAATCCTTGACGCGATCCGCGAAAAACTCGGCAACAATCCACCGCAGGAAATGGAACGGCGCTATCTCGAGCGGCTGTTGGATATCCAGTAGGTCCTACGCCACCACACAATGCATCGCAGTCGCTTTAACAGAATGATTTTAGGCCGGAGCGGCCTAAAATCTAAATCCGGACCTCAATCGAGGAAGGTGAGCACCATCTCGTCCGAAGAACGCTCACACCTTTCGCCATTATGCTCTAAGCGACGAGCGCCCGGGCGACAGCCTTGCGGATATCGGGAAGCGCGAAGGGTTTGGCAACGACATCTATGATCTTTTCGGCAAGATTGTCGGCCCGTTCGCGCTGTTCGGCATAGCCGGTCATCAGCAGGATCTTCAAACTGGGAAAAGCGTCTTTTGCCTGATGGGCGAGCTCAATGCCGTCCATCACGGGCATGCGGATATCTGAAAGCAGCAGATCGTAGACCCCGTCCTTAAGCTTCTCCAGCCCCTCGGCCCCATCGGCCGCCTCATCGGTCTCGTGGCCATCAAGCCGCAGGGCCCGGGCTACGAAGGACCGCAGGGAGTCCTCGTCTTCCGTAATCAGAATTCTTGCCATATGTGCATCGCTCCGTATCAGCCCCGCGACGGAAATCACCAGACTTTCCTTTTCGATCGGTAAAGATGAGGAAGCGATAGACGAGATGGTTAACAACCCGTCTCGAACGCAACAGCTCAGGCGTCCCCGGTCACCACGCCGACGAAGGGCAGTTCGCGAAAGGCATAAGCGACATCCATGCCGTAGCCGACGACAAAATAGTCAGGGCATTCGAAGCCGACATAGTCGGCCTCCAGCTTTTCCTTGCGCTTGACGCGCTTGTCGAGCAGCACGGCGATCGTGACGTTGCGCGCGCCGCGTTCGAAGAGCAGCTCCTTGGCAAAGAGCAGCGTCCGGCCGGATTCGAGGATATCATCGATCAGCAGGACGTCGCGGCCATGCACGTCGCTGTCGATATCCTTGACGATGCGAACGCCCTGCGAAACCGTGCCGATGCCGTAACTCGACAGCGTGATGAACTCGACCTCCGGGGCAAGCCCGCTATCATGCAGGGCGCGAATCAGGTCGGCGGCGAAGATGAAGGAACCCTTCAGCACGGCGATGACGAGCAGGTCCTTGGTCGGGCCGTTGGCGATCTCCCGCGCCATCGAATGATTGCGCTCGGCGATCTGCTCGGCAGTGAAGAGCGGCTCGATGTTTTTTCCGCGCACGACAGGCATAAGGGCTTGCTCCATGAAAAGAAGGGTAAGCCGTTAGCACATATGCGAGCCTGAAACAGCCTCACCGGTTATGAAATTAACGGGATTGGCGCGGCGGTGGCGCGAAAGTCGGCCCCATCCCATGTCCAGTTACGTCTGTGGCAGGAAGGAAAGCCGGACCTCCGGCATTTTTCCGCCGGCATGCTGGACGCGAGCCGAGAAGCCACGGCTCTGGCCGCCATAGATCACATCGGCCGGCGGGTTGATGACGATGCTTGCGGTCAGCCGTTCGTCGGTCACGAGATCGGCACGGATCGGATGCACCGTCTGTGTCGTGCCGCTCTCGTTTTCGATGATGCCGTTGATGACGAGCACGCGCATGCCGTTCGCATCACGCGGCGTCACTGTGACATGGGTGAAATGAAGCGATGCTCCCGAAGTGGCTCGCTCGCCGGAAAGGCCGGAAAAACCACCCGCAAGCCCGAAGACGAGCACGACGAACGCCAGCACCAGCGCTGCGAAGCTCCGCATCGACGCGCGCTGCAGCGAGGATTCCACGGTCTGCAGAACGGAAGCAGCCATTGCCGGCATGAACGGCGGCGGTGCGGCGTGTGCGGCAGCCATGCGCTTGCGGTTGTCGTTATAGGTCCTTGCATTGAATTCCCTGGGCCGAACTTTGCCGAGGGTAATGAATTCGGCGTCGGAGATATCGGCAGGACGCGCCGAGCGGTACTGACGATTGGCGGGTTCCGGCGGCAGGAAATCATAGGTCTGGTCCGGCGTCCGGCGGCTGAAGGAGGATGCTTCCATGGTGGCTGCCTCGCAGATGTCCACATGGTTTCGCTGCCAGGGGAAATCTTGGCATTGAAACGAATCCTGCTCAGTCGTAAATTTTAATGGTTAATGCTTCGCAAAGATCGCCATCAAACGGGCGTCTTTCCAGCAATATTTACCGGCTGTTAACGGTGTTGGTTAACAAGTCGTGCGGTGAAACCCACAACAGACTGAGCTGCCCGTTGATCCACTTCGAGAATGTCGGTTTGCGCTATGGCATGGGCCCGGAAATCCTCCGGGACCTGACCTTCGACATTCCGAAGAAATCCTTTCAGTTCCTGACCGGCCCATCGGGCGCCGGCAAGACGTCGCTGCTGCGGATGCTTTTCATGTCGCTGCAGCCGACGCGCGGGTTGATCCGCATGTTCGGGCGCGACATTTCCGAAATCCCCCGCCCCGAACTGCCGCTTCTGCGTCGCCGCGTCGGCATCGTCTTCCAGGATTTCCGCCTCCTCGACCATCTCACCACCTATGAGAATGTCGCTTTGCCCTTGCGGGTGCGTGGCAAGGATGAGAGTTCCTACAAGACCGACGTCCTGGAACTTTTGAAATGGGTCGGCCTCGGCGAACGCATCAACGTGCTGCCGCCCGTACTCTCCGGCGGCGAGAAGCAGCGCGCCGCAATCGCCCGGGCGCTGATGGATCGGCCGGAAGTGCTGCTGGCCGACGAGCCGACCGGCAATGTCGACCCGCCGATGGCCAAGCGCCTGCTCAACCTTTTCCTCGAGCTGAACCGCCTCGGCACGGCAGTCGTGATCGCCACGCATGACCTGGCGCTGATGGAGCAGGTGGAAGCCCGCCGCATGATCCTCTCAGAGGGGCATCTCGATATTTATGACTGAGCCCCCGTCCAGAAACCCCGAGAAGGCGTCTGCCAAGACCCAACAGAAGCGGCCGGAATTGCGCGTGCGTCCGACCGCGCCGATCCTGCCGCCTTCCAACATCCAGGGCAGCGCCTTGATGGTGGTGATATCGATCATGGCCTTTCTCGCCTGCCTGACGCTTGGCGGCGTCAGCATGGTGCGCTCGACGGCAGCCAGCTGGGAGAGCCAGATCTCCCGCGAGATCACCATCCAGATCAAGCCGGACGACAATCTCGACATGGAAAAGGCGCTGACCCAGGCGCGCGACCTGGCGTTGACCTTCGTCGGCACCAAGAGCGGCCAGATCGTCGACGAGGCGGCGACCGCACGGCTGCTCGAACCCTGGCTCGGCCCCGGTCTCGATCTCAAGGATCTGCCCGTTCCCCGCCTCGTCATCATCACCATCGACGAGAACAATCCGCCGGATTTCGATTCGATGCGGGCGTTGCTGAAGGAGAGTATCCCGCAGGCTACCCTCGACGATCACCGCACCTGGGTCGACCGGCTGGTGTCCATGGCGCACACGACTGTCATGATCGGCACCGGCATCCTGCTTCTGGTTTTCACGGCGATGGTGCTCACCGTCGTCTTCGCCACGCGCGGCGCGTTGTCGGGCAATCGGCACGTCGTCGAGGTGCTGCATTTCGTTGGCGCCGAAAGCTCCTTCGTCGCTACCGAATTCCAGAAGCATTTCCTGAAGATCAGCCTCAAGGGCTCGGCGATCGGCAGCGCGCTTGCCGCCCTCTTCTTCGCCACCGCCGGTTTCTGGCAAAGCCGCACCCTCGCCACCCCCGAAACGGACCAGGCGACCGCGCTCTTCGGCACCTTCTCCGTCGGCGTGCTCGGCTATGCCGGCATCTTCGCAACGATGATCGTCATCGCGCTCCTGACCACCTTCACCGCGCGGCTGACCGTCATGCGGACGATCTACGAAATCGATACGCTACGCTCGGACCCGACACGCACCGACGGCATCGGAAGTTGATCGTGACCGTGCCGTTTTGCCAAGAAAGCGTCTGTTCCGCGCCGCAATCAGCGTATAATCACGATTCATGACGATGGGACACACAACACCCAACCCGATTCATCAGGACCCGGAGCTTGATCGCCCGGCAGGTTTGCCGCCGCGGCGTGGGCCGATCCGCCGCCTGCTGCGCTGGGGCGGCTTTGCCTGCTTGCTGGCAATTGCCTTAGTGTTCGGCGGGTTCCTGCGTTTCGCTGATTCCGTGACGACGCTGAAGCCCCCGGCCGAGCCGAAGGCGGATGCCATCGTGGTCCTGACGGGTGGTTACCAGCGCATCGACCAGGCGGTGGAACTGCTGCAGAAGGGTGCCGGCAAGCGCTTGCTCATTTCGGGAGTCCACCCGACGACGACGCCGGCGCAGATCCGCAAGATGACGCAGGGTTCGGCCGATCTCTTCTCCTGCTGTGTCGATATCGGCTACGATGCGATCGATACGATCGGCAATGCCGAGGAAGCTTCGAACTGGATCCACGCCAAGGGATACCGCAGCGTTCTGATCGTCACCAACAACTACCACATGCCGCGAAGCCTCGCCGAGCTCTCCTATGTCGATCCCGACATCGAGTTCATCGCTTATCCCGTGGTCAACTCGGATTTGAAGAGCCGCAACTGGTTCACCGATCCGAATGCGATGCGCGTCATGCTGGCCGAATATGTGAAAGTGCTGCTGACCGGCGCCCGCAACGTCACCGGCTTCGGCCGCCACACCGGGTTGCGCTCGGCAAGTGCGTCCGGCCAAGATTGAGGCTTTTACATCAGGGCGTCATCAAACGCTTTTTATGGCGGGCAATATCGTGTAGGCCGGTCGCGTGAGCATGCCTCGGGAAAGTTTCATGATCGCCCTGCGTTCCGTTCTCTTCAACACGATCTTCTACGCCAACCTCATCATCCGGATGATCGTGCTCTCGCCCTACTATTTCGTCGTGCCGCGCAAGATCGCCTATGCGATCCCGAAGAACTGGGCGCGCTCCAACCACTGGCTGATGCGGGTGATCGTCGGCACCACCTTCGAGATCGAGGGCCTGGAGAACCTGCCTGATGGCAGTTACATCCTGGCGCCGAAGCACCAGTCCTTCTGGGATACCTACGCGCTGCTGCCCTGGTTGAAGGATCCGGTTTATATCCTGAAACGCGAACTGATGTGGATTCCGCTCTTCGGCTGGTATGCGAAGAAGCAGCGCATGATCCCGGTCGATCGCGGCGCCCGCGGCAAGGTGATGGTGGAAGTGCTGAAACGCACGAAGGAAGAGCTTTCGACCGGCCGCCAGCTCATCATCTATCCCGAGGGCACCCGCCGCCCGCCGGGCGCAGAGCCGCTCTATAAATACGGCATCGCCCGGATGTACCGCGACCTCAGCCTCCCCGTCGTCCCGGTCGCCATGCATCCCGGCCTCTTCTGGCCGCGGCGGAGCATTCGTCGTTATCCCGGCCATTTCAAGGTGAGGATCCTGCCGCCGATCATGCCGGGAATGGATCCGGACGCTTTTTTCGCCCATCTGATCGAGGTATCGGAGCGGGCAAGCGACGAGCTTCTGCTCGAAACCGTCGCGCAAAATCCGCATCTGCCGCTCCCGCCGACGGCAGTCGACAGACTGGTCGAGTTGCGCAAATTGAACGCGGCAACTGGCTAAGATCAGGCGGCGCGCAGCCGCTCCACTTCGTTGACGACCTGCTCCAGCCAATGGTCGCGAATGCCCATCTGCTTCAGATGCATCAGCGTGTTGAAGACATAGGCATCATTCGGACCAGACTGGCCTTTTGCTTCGTTCACCACCCGCGCCGCCGCAAGCGCATCCAGTGCGCCGGCATATTGTTCATGCTCGCGATCGATGATGTAGGCGACCGCTTCTACCCGGCGCCGGCCGGCAAGCTGCAGCCGCACCCGGCGCTCCAGATAGACATTGGTGACCAGCTCGCGAGCGCGGAGATAATCGATCACCTGATCCCATTTTTCCGGCGAAATGCGGAAAGCCATGCCGCGGCAGGCCCCCCCCCTGTCGAGGCCGAGAACCAGGCCCGGATTATCGCGGGTGCCGCGATGGACAAAGGAGCGGACGCAGAGCGAACGCCTGTAGCCGTAGACCAGGGCCTCTGCCCGCTCCATGAACTCGAAGCCCGGATTCCACATCAGCGAACCGTAGCCAAATACCCAAAATTCGTCCATATCGCACGCCAGACCGGAATCACATTTGCGATTCACCATTGGAGAACATCATGGCAGCGTCAAGCCGATCCGGCAGCAGCCAATCCGGCAGCAGCAAGAAATTCTGGTTGCTGGGTGGAGGCGTCCTCCTGGCGATCGCGCTTTATACCGGCGGCTGGTTCTATGCGGCGTCGGCGTTGAAGACCACGGTGCTGAAGGCGATCGCGCCGCGCGACCAGGCAGGCGTCAGCGGCGAATGCTCCGATATCGAATTCCGCGGCTATCCCTTCCGTATCGGTCTGTTCTGCTCGAAGATCGACATCGACGACAATGTCAACGGCGTCTCCGCCACCTTCGGCGCACTGCGTTCGGCAGCCCAGGTCTATGCGCCCGGCAATATCGTCTGGGAACTCGATTCGCCGGCCGAAATCCGCACCAGCAACGGCCTTTCGATCTCGGCCCAATGGACGAACCTGCAGGCGAGTCTTGCAACCAGGCTGCAGGGTATCGACCGCAGCTCGACTGTCATCGAGGGTCTGAAGGCTATGGCCTTCTCCTCCTACACCGGCCAGACCATGAGCTTCGATGCCGCCCGCACCGAAATCCATCTGCGCCAGAACGGTGCCGATCTCGACGGCGCGATCTCCGTGCAGGACGCCAATACGGCGATCAAGGACTGGCCCCAGATCTTCCCGAAATTGTCGGCGAGCATCGATCTGACCGTCGCCGGCAAAGCCGGCCTGATCGACGGCAGTGATCCGAGCGGCCTCAATGGCGCCACCGGCGACCTGCGCCGCATCGTCGCCGACATCGGCGACGGCAAGGTGATGACGCTCACCGGCCCCTTCTCCTTCGACGAGCAGGGCTTCCTCTCTGGAAAATTCAAGCTGGAGATCGAACGGCTCGGCCCCTGGGGCGACAGCCTGAAACAGGCCTTCCCGGATATCGCCTCGACCGTCAACACGGCAACGAAACTCTTGAAGGCGCTTGCCGGCGGCGGCGATAAGGTCTCCGTCGATCTCGTCGTCGATCGCGGCAATGCCACCGTCAGCGGCTTCATCCCGCTCGGCCGGATTCCGCCGATCTGATACACCTCCCCCAAAACTGTCCAGTGGTTTTGGGATAGGGGGATGCACAGGAAATAGGAACAGGCCTGAGCGCGTCGCATGATTACGGCTCGACGCGAGGCGCTTCAGGCAATTCGCTTGATGAAGAAGACTTCCGGGACCGATTGCAGGCCGGGCAGCTCGATCGCGCCGGTTTCGGAGAATCCGTTGCGGCGATGCCAGTCCTGAGGCCGGCTTTCGTCGCATTCGCTCGACGTCATCAGCAGGCGGGCGCCGTCGCCGCGCATGGCGTCTTCCCAGGCGAGAAACAGCGCCGTTCCAACGCCCGACCGGCGGTGGCCGGGCAGGACGCGGATCATTTCCATATAGGGAACCCTGCCCCAGAAGCGGGAGAAGCGGAGGAAACCGACAATCTCGCCGGCCTCCCTGGCAACCAGATATTCGCCGAGCGCCACGCACCGCGATACCCACGCTTCACCGGCGCTGGCATCCTCGCGCACCAGCCAGTCGATATCCGCCAGGCCGGCGCTTGCCACCTCCACCATCGCGGCGATTACTTCTTATCCAGCGCGTGGCGGCCGAAATCGGGCGCGTCGACATCCTGGCCAGCCTGGACGATCGAACGGCGGATGGCGCGCGTGCGGGTGAAGAGTTCGAAAATCTTGTCGCCCTCGCCCCAGCGGATGGCGCGCTGCAGATAGGCGAGATCCTCCGAAAAACGCGCCAGCATTTCGAGGATCGCATCGCGGTTGTGCAGGCAGACATCGCGCCACATGGTCGGGTCGGAGGCAGCAAGGCGGGTGAAATCGCGAAAGCCGGAGGCGGAATATTTGATGACCTCAGACTCCGTCACCGTCTCCAGATCGTCGGCCGTGCCGACGATATTGTAAGCGATGATATGCGGCAGGTGCGAGACGATGGCGAGCACCTTGTCGTGATGCTCAGCATCCATCTCGTCGACCTTCGAGCCCAGCGCTTCCCAGAAGTTGCGCAGCCGCTTTAGTGCCACCTCGTCGGTGCCGGCGACCGGCGTGAAGATGCACCAGCGACCTTCGAAGAGGCCGGGAAAGCCAGCATCCGGGCCGGATTTTTCGGTGCCGGCCAGCGGATGGCCGGGGATGAAATGCACATTACCAGGCATATGCGGCAGCATTTGCGCAATGACAGAAGCCTTTGTCGAACCGACATCGGTGACGATGGCCCCGGGCTTCAGGTTTCCCGAGATCTCCCTCGCCACGCTTTCCGAAGCGCCGACCGGCACCGAGACGATCACCAGATCGGCATCCTTGACTGCATCCTGCGACGACGTCGTATAGCGATCGCCGAGGCCAAGCTCTTCCGCGCGCTTCAGCGTATCGGGGCTGCGTGTGGCGACGACGATCTCCCTTGCAACGCCAAGCCGCCTGATATCATAGGCGAGCGACGATCCGATCAGGCCGATGCCGATCAGCGCGATACGATCGAACTGCACGCTCATCGCTGATGACCCATGAATTCGGTGAGCGCGGCAATCACGCCGCGATTGGCCTCCTCCGGGCCGATGCTCATGCGCAGCGCATTGGCGAAGCCATAACCGCGCACGGCCCGCAGGATGTAACCGCGGCTCGTCAGCAAATCGTCGGCATCCGCGGCGCGCTTGCCGTCGATCTCGGGGAAATGGATGAGGACGAAATTGGCAACGGACGGCGTCACCTTCAGGCCGATCGCTTCGAGCGCCTGGGTTAGCGTCTCCACCCACATCTGGTTGAAGGAGACGGCCTGCTGGATGAAGGCCTGGTCCCGGATGGCAGCGGCGGCGGCGGCGATTGCCGGTGCGTTCAAGTTGAACGGCGCGCGCACGCGGTTCAGCGCGTCGACGATCTCGGCAGGCGCATACATCCAGCCGACGCGTAGCGCCGCAAGACCGTAAGCCTTCGAGAAGGTGCGGGTCATCACCACGTTGGCATTGGATGATACGACCTCGATGCCGGCTTCATAATCGTTGCGGCGCACATATTCGGCGTAAGCCGCATCGAGCACCAGGACGACATGTTTCGGTAGTCCGGCCTGCAGGCGGCGGATCTCGCTGACGGAAACATAGGTGCCGGTCGGATTGCCGGGGTTAGCGATGAAGACGATCTTCGTCTTCTCCGTTACCGCGGCAAGGATCGCATCGACATCGACGGTATAGTCCTTCTCCTTGACGACGACGGGCGTGGCGCCTGCGCCCAGGATCTGGATCTTGTAGACGAGGAAGCCGTGCTCGGTGATGATGCCCTCGTCACCGGCGCCAAGATAGACATGGCAGAGCAGGCCGAGCAACTCGTCGGAGCCGTTGCCGCAGAGGATGTTTGCCGGATTGAGGCCGTGCACGGCGGCGATTGCCTCGCGCAGTTCGATCGCCTGCCCGTCAGGATAACGCCCCAGATTGTCGGCAACCGCCTTGAAGGCCTCGATTGCCTTCGGGCTCGCGCCGAGCGGCGTTTCGTTGGACGAAAGCTTGTAGACGCGGGCAACGCCCGGCGCATGTTCCTTGCCCGGCACATAGGCTGCGATATCGAGAATACCGGGACGCGGAACGGGTTTGCTCATCTCAACGCTCATGGTTCGACCTTGGAATTGCCGGTAAATCCGGGCTGAAAAACACCAAGTGGCATTAAAGCGGAATGCGATTGTTGTCGAGAGCTATGGGCGTGACACAAGCAGTTGGACACCGCCGGGAGCGACGTCAGCTCCAGCATAATTCCTTAAATCGGAATCGATTTACGGATAAAATTATGCAGCATTCAAAGTGCTACAGCGTCCTTTGCGCGTCTCGAAAAGACGCGCGGCGCTGTCGTGCGTGTGGTCGGTACGCCGTGAGGTGCGAGAACCGGCACGAAGACGCGGCGGGAGGCCCGCGCCGCAACCGGCAGCCCCTGATAGAGCCGCTTCTGCGCTTCGACGATGATGACGCCCGAAAAGGCCGGCCAAAGCGTTCGGCCGATCCGCTCGAAGGCGCGCCGCAGGCGCAGGATGGTTCTGAGCTTCGAGGGCGGGAAGAACAGCGCTTCAGCCGTCGCGCCCGGCGTGAAGTTCGTCTCGCGCAGCAGATTTGTCAGCTGACCGCGAGAATAGGGCCGGCCCGAACCGAAGGGCGTATGCTCCATGCGTGCCCAGACGCCGCGCCGATTCGGCACGACGATGACCAGCCGTCCGCCCGGCGCCAGCACCCGCCAGAGTTCCTTCAGCGTCTCGCGCGGGCTTTCGGCGAATTCCAGCGAATGCACCATCAGCACCCGGTCGATCGAGGAATCCGGCAGCGGCAGTTCCTCGTCGAAGACAAGCGCAGTCGTCGAAAGCGAACCCATTGGCCAGTTCACCGCGCCCTGCCCGGCCGGCATAAAAGCGAAGGTGCGCTCGGTATCGGCCTGGAAGCGGTCGAGGAAGGGCACGGCGTAACCGAGACCGACCAGACGCTCCTGCGGCAGCCGCACCCAGAGCGAGGACAGCGCCATGGCGATCGACTGCTCGGCAAGACGTCCGAGCTCGGAATGATAAAACTGGCGTAAGTCGACGATATCGGCGTGCATCTCGACAAATGTTATCAGCGGGCGGTTGGACTTCAAGGCCGGAACCTCTACATTTCCGCGAGACTCCTGGGATAAGGGATTATTGAACGATGAAACCTTTGGAATTAGACGTTTTTCTCTGCCGCACCGACAATTTCGGCGTTCTCGTGCACGATCCGGAGACAGGCTTTACCGCGGCGATCGATGCGCCGGAGGAGGCGCCGATTCTGGAAGCGGCGACACGTCGCGGCTGGAAAATCACCCATATCTTCACCACTCATCATCACACCGACCATGTCACAGCCAACCTGGCGCTGAAGGAACAGTTCGGCTGCGAGATCATCGGCCCGATCAACGAGGCCATTGCCATTCCCGGCCTCGATCGGACGATGGGCGATGGTGACAGCTTCCTTTTTGGCGACCACACGGTCAACGTCATCGAGACGCCCGGCCACACCGCCGGCCACATCTGCTATCACTTCGTCGATGATAAGCTCCTCTTTGCCGCTGACACGCTGTTTGCGCTCGGCTGCGGCCGGCTGTTCGAACGCCCGGCCGCCGACATGTGGCATTCCCTGCAGAAACTCGCCGTGCTGCCCGATGAGACCGCCATCTATTTCGGCCATGAATACACATTGTCCAATGCCCGCTTCGCGCTGACCGTCGATCCCGACAATGAGCGACTGAAGAACCGCGCTGCCGAGATCGAGGCCTTGCGCGCCGACGGCAAATTCACCATCCCGACGACGCTGGGGCTGGAAAAGGAAACCAACCCGTTTCTGCGCGCCGCCGATCCTGCGATCCGCCGCAATCTGCTGATGGAAGGCAAGACCAACGAGGAAGTCTTTGCAGAGATCCGCAAGCGCAAGGACCATTTCTGATGTCGCCTGAGGACATCATCCGCGAACTCGGCATGCAGCCGCATCCCGAAGGTGGCTGGTACGTGCAGACGTTCCGCGATACGGCGGGCGGAGAACGCGGCCATTCGACGGCGATCTATTATCTGCTGGCCAGGGGGCAGCGTTCGCACTGGCATCGTGTCCATGATGCGGCGGAGGTCTGGCATTACTACGCCGGCGCGCCGCTCTCGCTGCATCGGTCGGAAGACGGAACGGCAAGCGAGACCCTGACGCTCGGAACGAATCTTCCTGCCGGCGAGCGGCCGCAAGCAATCATTCCCGCCAATTGGTGGCAATCGGCCGAAACCCTTGGCGATTTCACCCTGGTCGGCTGCACTGTCTCACCCGGCTTTGAATTTTCGAGCTTCGAGATGGCGCCGCCCGGTTGGAAGCCAGGCGGTTAAAGCCTATGCTGCAACCGCAGGCTGCGCCGGAGTTTTGCGGCGAAACATGTCCCGGGCGGCCAGCGCTGCTCCGCCGGTGACGAGCAGGCAGGCGAGAGCAATGCGCCAGCTCGGCTCGGCAAATCCGAACAGCACCAGAATAAGCGTCGAAAGCAGGGGTGCAGCATAACTTGCCGCGCCGAGAATCTGGATATCGCCGTTCTTGACGCCGTAATCCCACGCGTAGAAGGCAGCACCGACCGGAAAGAGCCCGAGCCCGGCGACGGCGACCCATTCGAAAGTCGTTTCCGGCCAGACGGTCGCCTCAAGGCCGAGATGGCAGAAGAGCGACAGGATGGAGGTCGCAAGGCAGAAGCCGGTGACGACATCCGTGGAGACGGCGTCGAAACGCCGCGTCAGCAGTGAATAGCCGGACCATGTGAAGGCGCAGAGAAAGGCAGCACCGTAACCAATGGCATAGGCGCCGTCGAACTCGATGCCGTTGCGGCTAACGATCAGGAAGGTGCCGCAAAGCCCGGCAAGCGCACCTGCCACATGATACCAGCGCAACCGTTCGCCCGGCAGCAGCGCCGAACCGACGACGATCAGCAGTGGCCAGAGATAGGCGATCAGCCCCGCCTCCACCGCCGGCGCGTTCCGGAGCGCGGTAAAATAGAGGAAGTGATAACCGAACAGCCCCATAATGCCTGTTATCCAGACCTTGGCCGGCTGCTTCAGCAGCGCCAGCCGCGAGGGATTGAGGATCAGCACGACGAGGCCGGGAATGCTGCCGATCGCAAAGCAGACGGCTGAAAGCTGGAACGGCGGCATCTTGCCGGAGGCGGTCGTGAACAACGCCAGGAACGACCACATCAGAATGGCCGTAAAACCGATCAACGTCGCGCGAAGCTTCACCTGTCCCCCTTCACGAAGGCAGAAGCCCCGTCAGCTGTTGCTGCCGTATTTGACGGCAGTGATCGTCACCATTCCATATTCGGTTGGAATGCGCACATAGACAGGAGCGTATACATTTGCCGCGTCCGACTTGGCAAACCAGATTTCCATGCGGTTGCTCTTGCTAAGATAGTCGATGTCCTTGCGGCCCTTCTTGTAGCCCGAGCGCGGTACGAAGCGCACGCTGCAGACGGTCGCCTTGCCCTTGAAGCCATTGGTGGAAAAATCCTCGTCGCCCTTCGGCGACAGCACCAGATCCATGCGCGTCTCGCCGTCGAAGATCGGCAGCGTCTGCGAGCAGACCTTGGTATCGCCGGTGAAGACCAGACCGGAGATCGGATCGAGCACCGAGCGCATGTCGCGCGGCGTGACGTCGATCCAGTTCTTCGGACGCTTCGGCATCGGTGTGGTCGTCGCCGAGATGATGTTGCCGTTGCGGTAGCTGACCTCGTAGACGCGGGCCTTCCTCTTGCCGCTCTTGTAGTAGAGCGAATATTTCGACGCCTGCAGCTTATTCTTGCGCACGACGCCGGTGACGCTGGTCTTGGCCGAAATCGTCGTGACGAGATCGGCAAGACCGGCAGAATTGATGTCGCCGGCGATCTTGTAGCTGTGATCGTCCTCGATCTGCGTCAGGAACGCGGCGCGCGCGATCGGCAGGCCGGCGAGCGCCACCCGGTATTCCGTCCGATGCTGGATTTCGGCCGCCGATGCCGGTATGGCAAGAAGTGCGGCGATGGCCGAAATGAAAATCCGTCTGCCCGAATGAGCCATGGAAAAAAGCCTTGTCTTGCTGCGCGCTGGCAGGCCCTTGCTGAGCGCTCTATACTCCTGCCGCGAAGGGAAGAAAACAGCAGCTTTTTGACAGAATTGCGGGAAAGGCCAAGGTTTGGCTTGACGCGAGCAGCCTGTCTGACTATAGAACCGCAACTTTCCAATCATGCCCGTTGGATTGCGCGCCTGGCTTTGCCGGGAATGGCAATTCGATGGCCCGAGAAAAACAAGAATAGGTGTTCCATGTCCCGCGTGTGCGAATTGACCGGCAAGGCCGTCCTGACTGGTAACAATGTCAGCCATGCCAACAACAAGACCAAGCGCCGGTTCCTGCCGAACCTGTGCCAGGTAACGCTGATTTCCGACGCTCTCAACCAGCGTTATCGTCTTCGCGTTTCGGCTGCCGCTCTTCGCTCCGTCGAGCATCGTGGCGGTCTCGATGCCTTCCTGCTGAAGGCCAGCGAAAGCGAACTGTCGATGCGCGCTCGCCTGCTGCGCCGTCAGATCGCCAAGAAGACCGCTGAAGCCGCTGCTGCTGCGTAAGCTTCTGCCCTTCTTTCATACGGCTTCAAAAGGCTTGAACGGATAATACCGGACAAGCCTTTTGCTTTGCCGGTTTGCTCCTCCAACTGGTGGCATCACCCAGGATAAAAAAATGCTGAAGATCCGCTATACCGTTGCCTATGTCGCGCTGATGACGCTCGTCGTCGTCGCCTCCAACTTCCTTGTCCAGTTTCCGCTGAACGCCGAAGTCGCCGGCATCAACCTTGCCGACATCCTGACCTGGGGCGCTTTCTCCTATCCGATCGCTTTCCTGATCACCGATCTGACCAACCGCCAGTTCGGCCCGCAGGCAGCCCGCAAGGTCGTCTTTGCCGGCTTCGCCGTCGGCGTGACGCTGTCCTTCTTCACCTCGGTGCCGCGCATCGCCATCGCCTCCGGTTCGGCCTATCTCGCCGGCCAACTGCTCGATATCGCCGTCTTCAACCGCCTTCGCCGCCAGGCCTGGTGGCGCGCGCCGCTGGTCGGTTCGCTAATCGGCTCGGCGCTCGATACGGTGATGTTCTTCTCGCTGTCCTTCGCCGCGTTCTTCGTCTTCCTCGGCCCGAACGACCCCTTTGCGCTGGAAGCAGCCCCCATCCTCGGCGTCTTCGCCACCGAGGCTCCGCGCTGGATCTCTTGGGCGATCGGCGATTTCGCCGTGAAGATGATCGTCGGCCTCATCATGCTGCTGCCCTATGGCGCACTGATGAATGTGCTGCGGCCGATGCAGGCCGCTCGCGCCAGCTAATTGAAGCTACAGACGCCGCCGGACCGCTCCGGCGGCGATCGCGGGATGCAGCAGAGCCTCTGCAACCAGATCGTCGATATCTCGTGACGAATCGAGCCGCAACACCGGCGCCGTCTGCGTTTCCAGCCATTGTTCATGCGCCGCAAGGCTGCGGCGTTCGGGACCGGCAGTGTCGTAGCTGGCGGCCCATTCGAGGAACTCCCCGCTTTTTACGGCCATGTCGCCACCGGGGCTGATTCTGTTTCCGTATCGGGCAATCTCCCGCGCAAGGATCCGCGCCATTCTAAGTTCGGGGTCGATCCTGAGGAACACGATCAGATCGTACAGCGGCTCAATCGGCCTTCCCCATTTCAGCGCCGACCCGGAGAGGATCCAGCCTTCATGCCGCGCCACCTCATCGAGCAACAGCCCGATGCGCTCGTCGGCATCCCTCGGCGTCGTGAACGGCGGATCGGTCGGCAGCCAGAAGAAATCGTCGGTGTCGAGATGGGCGATATCGAGCTTTTCGGCAAGCGCGCGGCCGAGCGATGTCGTGCCGGAACCGGACGCGCCCATGACATGGATATGCACCATGAATTTCCCTCCGAAGGCTGCTTTGTCGATGCCGCGGGGGATAGCCGAGGCATATGACATCGGTCTGACGCCTAGAGCATGTCGCGCAAAAGTGTGCAGCGGTTTTGCGACAACGACATGCGTAAAAACAAAGACCTAAAGCGCGACAAGCGAATCTGAAAGATCGCGACGCGCTATAGAGCGCCGTACGTCCTTTCGGACGCACAAAGGACGCTCTAACATTTTGAACCTAGGCATCGTGCTTTCTGAAATCGATTCCGATTTTCGGGCCGATGGCTAGGATCAATTCCGCTTCCGGGAATTCGGTGCTGACCACGCGGCCTCTTCCGAAAGCCGGAATTCCAGCATCAGATTGCGCTGCAGGATCGAATGATTGTCGTCCGACACCAGAATGATACGGGTCGTGCCGTCGGCGGCCTGGAAAGCATCGAGCCCTTCCATATTGTCGATCTGCGAGTTGAAATTACCTTCCAGCAACAATTCGCCGTCAACGACGGCGCCGGGCCTGATATCGGCGCCCTTGATGCGCCGAAGGCGCATGCCGATGCCTTCGGCCATGTTGAAGCGGCGCTCCAGCAGCAGCAGGTCGCCGTTCGGTAGGAAGGCACCGTCGGTGATGTCGAAGCTGCCGTCCCGCTTAACCGAGAAACGCCCTTTCAGCGGCCCGCTGAGAATGGCCGCCAGCCGATTGCCGTCACTGTCGAGACCGCGTTCGGAGACGACGACCACGCCGCCCCGCAGCGGGCTGGATGCCGGCGCCACGGTGATGGTTTCGATGCCGCGGTTGTCGTCCAGCATCTTTCGCGGGATGAGGATCGGCAGGGTGGCGATCGCTCCCGAGCCGGCAAAGCCAGGATCGGGATAGACATCGACGCGATGACCCTGCTCGAAGGAGACCAGGATCCGGTCGCCGTCAAGCGCCAGGCCCTCGGCATCCATATGTCCCTTGCCTTCGAAGCTGCGCCCGGCGCTGTTCTTCATCGGCGTGATCTCGACATCCGAAAGGCCGGAAAGCCTGCCCTTGACGTCGCGCTCGATGCTGCCGGTCAACCATTGGCCGGTATCGAGCACGACGACGAAATGTTTTTGGTCCGGCCGGAAACGGATGGAGGAGAGCGAGCCGAACAGCACTCTGCTGGAGACCATTTCCAGCCCTCCGAGAAATTCCAGCGATCCGAATTGCGTCTCCGAAGAGCCGATCCTGAAGTCGGATATTTGCCGGCTAATGACCGGCCCGTCGCCGGCCCATGACGAGGAAGCGCCGGCTGCGATGCAGAGAGCGATCGACGCCGCACGGCAGAGGCGCTTGACCGTCATTTTTCCAGCGGCGTCAGCCGGCACGGCGTATCCGGCCGCCGCGCGGCTGGGATTGATCTTCGAACAGTGAGGCAAGCTGCTCGGTCATCGCACCGGCAAGCTCGTCCGCGTCGACGATCGTCACGGCACGGCGATAGTAGCGTGTCACGTCGTGGCCGATGCCGATCGCCAGCAGTTCGACAGGCGAGCGCGTCTCGATCTGTTCGATGACGGCGCGCAGATGCCGCTCCAGATAATTGCCCGGATTGACCGACAGCGTCGAATCGTCCACCGGCGCGCCATCCGAGATCATCATCAGGATGCGCCGCTGCTCGCGGCGCGCGAGCAGGCGATTATGCGCCCAGATCAGCGCCTCGCCGTCGATATTTTCCTTGAGCAGGCCCTCGCGCATCATCAGCCCGAGATTGGCGCGCGCGCGCCGCCACGGCGCGTCGGCCGATTTATAGATAATATGGCGCAGGTCGTTGAGGCGGCCAGGCGTCTGCGGCTTGCCGCCGGCAAGCCAGTTTTCACGCGCCTGCCCGCCCTTCCAGGCCTTGGTCGTAAAGCCCAGGATCTCGACCTTGACGCCGCAACGCTCCAGCGTGCGGGCGAGAATGTCGGCACAGGTGGCGGCAACCGTGATCGGCCGGCCGCGCATCGAGCCGGAATTGTCGATGAGCAGTGTAACGACGGTATCGCGGAACTGGGTGTCGCGCTCCATCTTGAAGGAGAGCGCCTGCATCGGATCGATGATGATGCGCTGCAGCCGGGCCGGATCGAGATAGCCCTCTTCCAGGTCGAAATCCCAGGAGCGGTTCTGCTGCGCCATCAGCCGGCGCTGCAGCCGGTTGGCGAGACGGCCGACGGCGCCCTGGAGATGCGCCAGCTGCTTGTCGAGGAAGGCGCGCAGGCGCTCCAGCTCGGCGGCGTCGCAAAGTTCTTCGGCGGTGATGATCTCGTCGAACTCTTCGGTAAAGACGTGATAATCGACTTTCTCGTTGAAATCGGCAAAAGGCGTGTTCGGCCGGCGGGTCTCGCCCGGCGTTTCGGAATCGTCCTCACCCTCTTCCATCATGTCGTCGTCGGAGATTTCGGCGCCTTCGGTCTCGCCGTCCTCCATCTGCTCGTCGGCGACTTCACTGTCCTCGACGGGGGCGGCATCGGTGCCGGCATCCTCATCGACCTCGTCCTGGTCCTGTTCGTCGCCGCTCGGCTGGTCTTCCTGCTCCGACTGGTCGTCATTGTCGGCGTCACTGTCGTCGTCGCCGTATTCCTCGGCCATTTCCATGGCCGACAGCATGTTGCGGATGACCTTGGCGAAGGCTTGCTGGTCGTTGATCGCGTTTGACAGGTTGTCGAGTTCGGACCCTGCCTTGTCCTCGATAAAGTCGCGCCAAAGGTCGAGCACCTTGCCGGCGGAGGCCGGCGGGCGCTGGCCGGTCAGCTTCTCGCGCACCATCATCGCAACCGCTTCGCCGACCGGTGCGTCTTCCCGGCGCTCGATGCCAGTAAAATTCGCCTTGGAATATTTCTCTTCCGTCATGGAACGCAGGTTCGACGCCATGCCCTCCATGCGCAGCGCACCGATCGATTCGACGCGCGCCTGCTCGACCACATCAAAGATCGCCCGGGCGTCCGAGCCCTGCGGCGCCATCGTCGCATGCACCTTCTCGTCATGGCAGGCGAGCCGCAGCGCCATCGAATCGCCGAGACCGCGGGTGACCGCCAGCTCATGCGCCGTCGGCCGCTTGGAAAGTTCCGGCAGCCGAATGCGCTCACCGGTCATCCCCGGCCGTTCATTGGCGAAGGTCACCTCGACGTCACCGTCGCCGGCGATCGAGCGCACGCAGCCGGTTATCGCCCGGCGCAATGGCTCGACGTCGACAGGCGCGCCGGGCTTTGCTTTCGAATTGTCACCGCGAGCTGCCATGATCGGTCGGTCTCAAGCTCCGAGAACGATATTGGCGGCACTTTCCTTCAGCTCGACACCGAAGGCGCGCTGATAGTGCTCAGCGACCAACGGGCGTTCCAGCTCATCGCATTTGTTGAGGAAGGTGACGCGGAAGGCGAAGGCGAGATCGCCGAAGATCTCCGCGTTTTCGGCCCAGGTGATGACCGTGCGCGGGCTCATGACGGTTGAGAGATCACCGTTCATGAAGGCCGCGCGCGTCAGGTCGGCGACGCGCACCATCTTCGAAACCGTCTCGCGGCCGTTCTTGTCACTGCCGAAGCTCTTCACCTTGGCGGCGACGATGTTCACTTCGTGATCATGCGGCAGGTAGTTCAGTGTGGTGACGATCGACCAGCGGTCCATCTGCGCCTGGTTGATCTGCTGCGTGCCGTGATAGAGGCCGGTCGTGTCGCCGAGGCCGATCGTGTTCGCAGTCGCAAACAGACGGAAGGCGGGGTGCGGCCGAATGACGCGGCTCTGGTCGAGCAGCGTCAGGCGGCCTGAGGATTCGAGCACGCGCTGGATGACGAACATCACATCGGGACGGCCAGCATCATATTCGTCGAAGACGAGCGCGACATTGTGCTGATAGGCCCAGGGCAGGATGCCGTCCTTGAATTCGGTGATCTGCAGCCCGTCCTTGACGACGATCGCATCCTTGCCGACGAGATCGATACGGCTGACATGGCTGTCGAGGTTGATGCGCACGCAAGGCCAGTTGAGCCGCGCCGCCACTTGCTCGATATGCGAGGACTTGCCCGTGCCGTGATAACCGGAGATCATCACGCGGCGGTTATGGGCGAAGCCTGCGAGAATGGCGAGCGTCGTGTCGCGGTCGAACAGGTAGTCGGTATCGAGGTCCGGCACATAGGCGTCGCCCTTGCTGTAGGCGGGAACGCGGATGTCGGAGTCGATGCCGAAGGCTTCGCGAACCGAAACGGTGGTATCGGGCAGTTCTGATATATCCAGGTCGATCTTGCTCATCATGTCTCCAAGGCGGGTGATGCCACCCGGCCATACTGTCTCAGGCCATGTCGCAACCGTGACGCCGCGTTTTTTATTCCGCGCCCGTCCAGGTCGGAACGTCGGCGATGCTTCTCCGGGACTGAAACGAAACCTCGGCGGGATAATGACCGCGTGCGAGCATTCTTGAAAGAGTCCCGGACAAGAAACGCCGCGTCCGGAAGGTCGGCGGAGGCGATGTCGGGAAAACGCACAAATATGAGCCGCGTTTGCCTGCGGCCTCAGCCGATTTGGACCATACCCGATTGAAGCCCAAGAGCAAGGACGGGAATTAACAAAAACCGTTCTGCTTCAACAATTGATAGGCCTGGATGACGGCGCGGAAACGCTCCTCGGAGCCCCGGTCGCCGCCATTGGCATCCGGATGGTGTTTCTTCACCAGTTCCTTGTAGCGGCTCTTGATCTCCGCCGATGTCGCATTGGCATCGAGGCCCATCGTTTCGAAGGCCTTGCTTTCCAGAGATTTCAGCTTGCGCGCCTGCGGAAAACGCGGCCCGCTGCCCTTACCGCCTTCCTTGACGAAGCCGAAGGGATCGCGAACCCGGGTATAGGCGCCGGAGCGGATCTCCGAATGCAGCGGACTGTCCTTCGCCGCCTTGTTGACGCCGACCGTCCATGTCGGCCGATGGCCGGTAATCGCCTCTTTCTGGTAACGCGCGATCTCGCCGTCCGAAAGACCGGAGAAATAATTGTAGCCCTTGTTGTATTCCTTGACGTGCTCGAAGCAGAACAAAAAGAACTGGCCTTCCGCATTGCGGCCGACGGGAGCGCGATGCGCCCCCTTCTTGTCGCAACCGTCCCACTGACAGGTAGGCGGCGCCTGCTCTGTCTCCGGCTCGCGTTTGCGGCGTGTTCGGATGCGATCGAAATATTTGGAATCAAGTCTCATGACGGCGCTAATTATGGGGCTGTCGCGAAGCGACAACAAGAATTGACAAACGGGAATGTTGCTGGCTTGGTAGGTACCCTTTTCGCGAACCAGCAAGACCGGATGATGACCCTGCGAACCCGCATCGAAGAAAAACTTGTCGAAGCCTTCGCGCCCGAACGCGTAAGCGTCATCGACGAAAGCCATCTGCATGCCGGCCACCAACCTGATATCACCGGGACCGGCGAAACCCATATGCGTGTCAGGATCGTTTCCGGAAAATTCGCCGGCATGTCGCGGCTGGCGCGCCACCGGGCAATCACCGACCTGTTGAAACCGGAGCTCGATGCCGGCCTGCATGCGCTGGCCGTCGAACCGGCAGCACCCGGCGAACCGACCCGCTGGTAGCGGCACCAAAGCCTATATAGGCGTTGGCGGCCCGCAATCCTACAGCGCCGCGCGTCTTTTCAGACGCGCAAAAGGACGCTGTAACAATTTAAATGACTGGAATCAGCTGGGCTTTGCGCCGTCTTCCCCGGCCGGGCGGATGCGCAGCTTGGTGATGCGGTTCTTCTCCCGCTTCATGACGATGAAACGCTTGCCGTGGAAGGTGAAGGCCTGGCGCTCTTCCGGGATGGTCATCGATTCGTGGATGACGAGGCCGGCGATCGTCGTCGCCTCCTCGTCGGGCAGGTTCCAGTCGAGCGCACGGTTCAGGTCGCGGATCGGCACGCCGCCGTCAACGACGACGGAACCGTCGGCCTCCTGGCGCACGCCCTGTATCTCGATATCGTGCTCGTCGGAAATGTCGCCGACGATTTCCTCGAGAATATCCTCCAGCGTGACGATGCCCTGCACCTCGCCATATTCGTCGACGACGACGGCGAAATGCTGCTTGCGCCGCAGGAAGGCGTTGAGCTGGTCCTCGAGGTTGGTGCTGTCGGGCACGAACCACGGTTTCTGCGCGATCTTTCCGATATCGAGGTTCTGCGGCTCCATGCTCGGCTCGGCAAGCGCCCGCAGCAGATCCTTGGCGTGGACGACGCCGATGATGTTGTCGATCGTGCCGCGCCACAACGGCATGCGCGTATAGGGGCTTTCAAGGATGACGCGCACCACCGCTTCCGGCGGATCATCGGCGTTGATCGCCCGCATCGCGGTGCGGTGGACCATGATGTCGGAGAGTTCGAGTTCGCTAAGATCGAGCACGCCGCCGAGGCGATCGCGGTCGGCCTTCACCACGGAACCTTCGCGGTGCAGCAGATCGACGGCGCCGCGCAGTTCCTCATGTGCCGTCAGCATCGACATCTCCCGCGAGAGGTTGATGCCGAACAACGCAAGGATCCGGCGCACGATCGCGTTGACGAAGGAGGAAACCGGGCCGACGACGAGGACGAAAAGCCTGGCCGGAAATGCGACGGCGAGCGCGAAGCGCTCAGGCCTAGAAATCGCCCAGCTCTTCGGCAGCACTTCGGCGAAGATGACCAGGATGACAGTCATCGCCAGCGTCGCCAGCGCCACGCCGGAACTGCCAAACAGCCCGAGGAAGAGGCTGGTGGCGATCGAGGAAGACAGGATATTGGCGAGATTGTTGCCGATGAGCAGCGCGCCGATCAACCGGTCGCGCCGCTCGATCAACTGCCGAACGAGGCCGGCGCGTTCGTCGCCATTGACCTCGAGCGTATGGATACGACTGCGCGAAACGGCGGTCAACGCGGTCTCGGAGCCGGAAAAGAAGGCGGACATGAGCACCAGCGCCGTGATCGACAGGATCTCCGGCCAGTATGTCGCGAGAAATGCCAGAGCGCCTTCGACCGACATCAGGGATGTTTTTCCCGGAGAAAGCTGATCACTTCGGACGCCGGAACGTCGTCGGCGACGAAGGACTGGCCGATGCCGCGCGTCAGGATGAAGGTGAGCTTGCCGCTCTTGACCTTCTTGTCCTGGGCGATCGCGTCCATCAGCGATTCCGCCGGCGGCAGGTCGCCCGGAATGTCGGACATGCGGGTCGGCAGGCCGACCTCCTTCAGATGCCGCTCGACACGCCGCGCATCGTCGGGGCTTGCTAGGTTCATCCGTGCGGAGAATTCATGCGCCAGCACCATGCCGATCGAAACGCCCTCGCCATGCACGAGGCGGGAACTGTCATAGGCGGTCGCCGCTTCCAGCGCGTGGCCGAAGGTATGGCCGAGATTGAGCAGCGCCCGCTGACCATTCTCACGCTCGTCGGCAACGACGACATCGGCCTTCGCCTGGCAGCTGGTGGCAATCGCCTCGATGCGCGCAGAGCCGCCTGCAAAAACCGACTTCCAGTTCGCTTCCAGCCAGGCGAAGAAATCCGGCTTGTCGATCAGCCCGTATTTGGCGATCTCGGCGTAACCTGCGCGGAATTCGCGCGCGCTCAGCGAATTCAGCACATCCGTATCGGCCAGAACCAGGTCCGGCTGATGGAAGACGCCGATCAGATTCTTGCCGTGGCGGGAATTGATGCCGGTCTTGCCGCCGACGGAGGAATCGACCTGCGATAGCAGCGAGGTCGGCACCTGCACGAAGCGCACGCCGCGGCGGACGATGCCGGCCGCAAATCCCGAAAGATCGCCGATGACGCCGCCACCGAGCGCCATGACGTAATCGTTGCGCTCGACGCGGGCTTCGAGCACCTTATCGCAGGCCCTCATCAGATGTTCGAAGCTCTTGGTCTTCTCGCCGGCCGGCAGGACGACCTCAGCCGAGACGATGCCCGCTTCATCCAGACTTGCAACGACGGCCTTGAGATAGAGCGGAGCGACATTTTCGTCGGTGACGACAGCCGCCTTGCGGCCCTTGAGCCGGGAGGCGATCTCGGCGCCGGCCCGCGCAATCAACCCCGGCCCGATCAGGATGTCGTAGGCGCGCTCGCCGAGCGGCACATGCACCGTTCGGATGGCGGGGGCGGAGGGTATCGCATTCATGACGCTGCACTTTCCTTCTGAGCTTCGATCACGGCCTTTAAGACCTCGTCGGCCATGATTTCCTTGCGCACGTCGCGCGAAAGCACGGTGAGATCGGCCTGCGCATAGATCGGATAACGCGCATTCATCAGGCCTTCGAGCGTCTGCTTCGGATTTTCGGTCTTGAGCAGCGGCCGCGTGTCGCGCTTGGCGACCCGGTCCCACAGCACGTCGAGATCGGCCTTCAGCCAGACGGAAAGGCCGCCCTTCTTGATATGCTTGCGCGTCCGGTCGTTGATGAAGGCGCCGCCTCCGGTGGAGACGACACGCGGCCCGCTCTTCAGCAGCCGCTTGATCACCCGCGCTTCCAGCGCCCGGAACTCCTGCTCGCCATAGGCGGCGAAAAGCTCGGCGATCGTCATGCGCGACACCCGCTCGATCTCGAGATCACTGTCGATGAAGGGAATGGCGAGCTGGCTGGCGACGATGCGCCCGACGGAGGATTTGCCGGCGCCCATCAGGCCGACAAGGATGAGATTGCGTGAACCGAGCGCGGCGCGAGCTCTGTCTTTCAAGCTGTCAGCAACGGTCAGCAGTGGTTCACTCATCGGTCCATTCACACTTTGTTTGCAAACCGTATCGACAAATGCAGGTGTAGCGTCAAGTCGCAGGCAAGGGAATCATGGCTTGAATACCGCTTCTTGCACTTGCAGATAGGCTTCTTATAACAGAAGCGAGCATGAAGGAGTTACCTGATGCCGACCCTGTTCCGTTTCCTGTTCGTCTGCGCGATCCTCGCCGGGACGGTCTACGGAGCGATGCTGGCGCTTGTGACCTTCGTGGAGCCGCAGCAGCGCGACGTGACGATCCGCATTCCGTCCGAGAGGGTCAATCCGCCCGCCACGGGCGCCATCGACACGACCAGGAAGTAACCGGCATGGTGGATCTCGGCCGTGTCCATGTGGAATCCTTCCTGGAGATGATGAGCGCCGAACGGGGTGCTGCCGCCAATACGCTGCAATCCTATGAACGCGACCTCGACGACGTCCGCTCCTTCCTGACGGAGCGCAGCATACGGCTCACCGAAGCCGCCTCCGCCGATCTCGCCGCCTATCTCTCCTCGCTCGCCCGAAAGGGCTTCAAACCCTCGTCCCAGGCGCGCCGGCTTGCCGCCATGCGGCAGTTCTACAAGTTCCTCTATGCCGAGGGCCTGAGGACCGACGACCCCACAGGCATACTCGACGCGCCGAAGAAGGGCCGTCCGCTGCCGAAAACGATGGGCGTCGAAGAGGTCGGCAGGCTGCTTTCGCAGGCGGAGGCCGAGGCGGAAGATGCGGCTCCGGGCCAACTGCAGCGCCTGCGTATGCTGGCGCTGCTGGAACTGCTCTATGCCACCGGAATGCGGGTCAGCGAACTTGTCTCGCTTCCCGCCCGTGTGCTCGATCAGGAAGGCCGTTTCCTGATGATCCGCGGCAAAGGCAACAAGGAGCGGCTGGTGCCGCTGTCGCATTCGGCAATATCGGCGCTCAAATCCTACGGGCGCCTGCTGACGGCAGAAAATGCAGCAGTGAAGGAGCCGCAGGAAAGCCCATGGCTGTTTCCCGCTGCCTCGAAGGAGGGATACCTGCCGCGCCAGGTTTTCGCCCGCGACCTCAAGAACCTGGCGATCCGCGCCGGCCTGACGCCGTCGTTGATCTCGCCGCATGTCATGCGCCACGCCTTTGCGAGCCACCTGCTTGCCAACGGCGCCGATCTGCGCGTCGTACAGGAACTCCTCGGCCATTCGGACATTTCGACCACGCAGATCTACACACATGTCCTCGAAGAGAGGCTGCAGCAGCTTGTCCAGACGCATCACCCCCTTGCCAAACAGGCGAAAAAGCACGAATAGGACCGGCGACATGGGGCGGAGCCAGGAAAACGCCCCGGGCACAAGGAACGGAAACGCACCTCATGCACAATTATCTCGACTTCGAAAAGCCGATCTCCGACCTCGAAGGCAAGATCATCGAGCTGAAGAAGCTCGCAACGGAAGACGAGAGCATCGACACTACCGATGAGATTGGCAGGCTGGAGGTTCGCGTCCGCGAGGCGATCGTCGAAATCTATTCCAAGCTCAATCCCTGGCAGAAGACGCAGGTCGCCCGCCATCCGCAGCGCCCGCATTTCGTCGATTACGCCAAGACGCTGTTCCAGGAATTCACGCCGCTCGCCGGCGACCGAAAATTTTCCGAGGATGCCGCGATCCAGGCGGGCCTTGCCCGTTTCCGCGGCCAGCCCGTCGCCGTCATCGGCCAGGAAAAGGGCAACGACACCAAGAGCCGCCTGAAGCATAATTTCGGCAGCCCCCGCCCGGAAGGCTACCGCAAGGCGATCCGCATTCTTGAAATGGCCGATCGTTTCGGCCTGCCGGTGATTTCGCTGGTGGATACGGCAGGCGCCTATCCTGGCGTCGGCGCCGAAGAGCGCGGCCAGGCCGAGGCGATCGCCCGCTCGACGGAAATGTGTCTCGGCGTCAAGGTTCCGCTGGTCTCCGTCGTCATCGGCGAAGGCGGCTCGGGCGGCGCCATCGCCATCGCCACCGGCAACAAGGTCTATATGCTCGAGCATTCGATCTACAGCGTCATCTCGCCGGAAGGCGCCGCCTCCATCCTCTGGCGCGATTCCACCCGCGCCCGGGAAGCGGCGACCAACATGAAGATCACCGCCGAAGACCTGAAAACGCTCGGCGTCATCGACGGCATCATTTCCGAGCCGCTCGGTGGAGCGCATCGCGATCCCGACAGCGTGATAGCGGCAACCGGTGACGTGATCGCCAATGCTCTAGCCGAAATGGCACCCCGCTCCGGCGAGCAGTTGCGCAACGACCGCCGTCAGAAATTCCTCGCCATGGGCCGTAATCTCTAACAGACATTCGGTTTCTCATCGATTGGGGCCAAATCTTGGCCACATTGATGTTATCTGTAGCATTCGCGCTTGCGGGGATGTTCCAGGCACGTCATAGGCTGGTAAGGACTTGTAAAGTATAAACCGTCTATGATTCCGTTTGATGCCCGGACTCCATGGGCGGACCGGGTCGCATTATCTTTATGGGCTAGTTTGGATGCGCATACGTCATTTTGCCTATATTTCCCTCATGGCGCTGGCTCTGTCCGGCTGCAATGACGCGTTGGAAACCGCGCAGGTCGATCTTTCCAAGGTCAAGAACAAGGTCGAGCAGCCGCTTCCCAGCCATATCCTCGCTCAGATGTCCGCCAAGGGCATGGATCGCAATTCACCGATCATGATCCGCATCTTCAAGGAAGAAGGTGCCATGGAGATCTGGAAGGCGAAGACCGATAACCGTTTCGACAAGATCGCCGATTACAAGATCTGCGCCTGGTCCGGCCGTCTCGGCCCGAAGGTAAAGACCGGCGACCGGCAGGCGCCGGAAGGTTTCTACGACCTGACGCGCGCCAACCTGAACCCCAATTCCAAATATTATCTGGCGATCAACACCGGCTTCCCGAACCGCTACGACGCCGCGAACGGCCGCACCGGTTCCGATCTGATGATCCATGGCGCCTGCTCCTCCTCCGGCTGCTATTCGATGACCGACCAGCAGGTGCTGGAGATCTACGCTTTTGCCCGCGACGCTTTCAAAGGCGGCCAGGCGACGGTGCAGCTGCAGGCTTTCCCCTTCCGCATGACCGCGGAAAACATGGTCAAGCATCGCCTCGACAGCAATTACGACTTCTGGAAGATGCTGAAGGTCGGCTACGACAATTTCGAAGTGACGAAGCGCCCGCCCGAGGTAAATGTCTGCGAGAAGAAATACGTCTTCAATCAGCAGATAACCGACGGCGGCGCCTTCAATGCCGCCGGCAAGTGCCCTGCTATGTCGACGCCGCCGGCACTGACGGCGGCTCTCGCCTCCTACGGCAAGACCTACGATGCCGACTATGCCAAGGCGATGAGCAAATTTGACGGCATGGCCTGGTACGATCCCACGGAAGCCGAACGCAAGGCCGTGGTCGCCAAGCTGCGCAAGGGCCGCGAACTTGCTTACGCTCCGACCGGCACCTCGCTGGAAGCCGGCCGCATGGTCAAGGTCGCCGAACTTGAAGACCTGATGGCCAAGCGCACCGCGCAGGGCCTCGCCGCCAAGACCGCGCCGGGCGCCACGCCTGCAGCACCTGCCCAGCCGCAGGCAACGGCCGTCGCGGCCGCGACACCTACGGCCGTGCCGGTGCCGATGCAGAACCCGCTGGCCTTTGCGGCGCCCGAACCGCAGGAAACGGCGGACGCCACGGCAAAGAAGCCGTTCTGGAAATTCTGGGCGAGGAACTGAACGGCTTGAACCCCGTTCTCTACGATCTTCGCGGCTTGAAATGCCCACTCCCCGTGATCAAGACACGCAAGAAGCTTGCCGCCATGGCGAGCGGCACGCTCATTCGCGTCGACACCACCGATCCGCTCGCCGTGATCGATATGCCGCATTTCTGCAATGAGGACGGCCACGAGCTGGTCGAGACGGAAAAGACCGAAAGCGGCCACCGCTTCCTGATCCGCAAGCGCTAAAGCGCGTCGCGCAAACCGTGCAGCGGTTTTCGCGATAACGAGATGCGTAAAAACAAAGACCTGAAACGCGACGGGCAAATCTGAACGATCGCCACGCGCTGAGGTATCTGACCCTAGATTTTTGCGGCGCACATCAAGGCATGAGACGAGCCTGAGGGTTCTTACGAAGCGTACGCCCTCCACCATAAGGCTGTCGCCCGCGTCTCCAGCCTGGCCGGCTCGCGCTTTCGCAGCCGCCGGTGGGAGACCAGGCGCGGCGAAAATTCATCATACAACTACACAGCTTTTGTATGTTGACATTGCACTTTACAGGTTCTAGCCATAGTGAGCCGGTCGGAGGAACGGCAAGAATAGAGGAGGCTATCGATCCAAGTCTTCTGTTTCCATGAGAAGAGCGACAGTGTTCGCGTGAGGTAAGCAGCTGCTCCATCGGACACGATGGGCACTTTGACTTGTTGGTATGTCTCGATGAGCATCTTCCAACTGGCGCAACCTTTCGGGCCGGACCATCAGTGCCCGGTTGTGGAAACATCGCTGGAAGGCAAAGCGCGCAGAGGACCTTCCTCTAAGTCACAAAGCCGGGATACCCACTCTGAGAATTCATCGTCATGCAAAACGGGAGGAAAGCATGAAGAACTTTGTTAAACTGGCGGCCGGTCTTATGGTTGCCGCTTCATTCATGAGCGGGGCGGCCAGCGCTCAAACGGTGCTGAAATCGTCCGATACGCATCCGGACGGCTATCCGACAGTCGAGGGCGTCAAATATTTTGGCGAACTGTTGAAGGAGCGCACGCAGGGCCGCTATTCCCTCGAAGTCTATCATTCCGCCCAGCTCGGCGAGGAGAAAGACACGATCGAGCAGGTGCGCTCCGGCGTAATCGAGCTTAATCGTGTGTCAATGGCGCCCTTCAACGGCACTGTGAAGGAATCGATCGTTCCGGCTCTGCCCTATATCTTCCGTTCGGAAGAGCACATGCACAAGGTCATGGACGGCGCCATCGGCGACCAGATCAAGAAGGCGTTCGAGCCGGCCGGTCTGGTGGTGCTTGCCTTCTACGATGCCGGCGCACGCTCGTTCTATAACAAAACGAAGCCGATCAATTCGGTTGCCGATATGAAAGGTCTGAAGTTCCGCGTTATCCAGTCCGATATCTTCGTCGACATGGTGGCGGCCCTCGGCGCCAATGCCACGCCGATGCCCTATGGAGAAGTCTATTCCGCGATCGAAACGGGCGTCATCGACGGCGCGGAAAACAACTTCCCAAGCTACGACACCGCCAAGCACGCCGAAGTGGCGAAGAACTACTCGCTCGACGAGCATACGATCCTGCCGGAAGTGTTCGTCATGAACAAAGCGGCATTCGACAAGCTGACGCCGGAGGATCAGGCGGTCTTCAAACAGGCAGCCAAAGACAGCGTCGCCAAGCAGCGCGAGCTGTGGTCAGCCAAGGTCGCTGAATCGCGCGCCAATGTCGAAAAGCTCGGCGCTCAGATCACCATGCCGGACAAGCAGGGGTTCATCGACGCCATGGCTCCGGTTTATGAAAAGCACGTGAAAGACGACGTGCTGAAGAAGATGGTCGAGGATGTAAAGGCTGTGCAGTAGCCCTAGCCTGCCTTCTTTGTCGCGGAAAGCGGCGTCGGTTATCGGGGTGGACAGTTATCGCCACCCCGGTTCACCCGCCGCTTCGTGCACATCTTTCTCGTTTCCTTCCGCCAAGGGAGAGTGAGCGCCCAATTTCGACGAGGCCCTGATGTCGAACAACCTGACACCCGTCGTCAATTTTCTGACGCGCCTGAGCAACGCCGCCCTTTGGCTTGCGGGCACCGGCTTGGTGCTGATGACGGTCTTTGTCGCCTGGCAGGTATTTTGCCGCTATGTGCTGAATGACTCGCCGAGCTGGACGGAGCCGGGCTCGGTCATGCTGATGAGCTGGTTCATCTTCCTCGGCGCCGCCGTCGGCATCCGGGAGAACAATCATCTTGGTTTCGACGTGCTGCTTTATGTGCTGCCGAAATCCGGCAAGCGCGTTTTGCGTATGATCTCGGACGTCGTCATTCTCGCCTTCGGCGCCGGAATGGTATGGTACGGCGGAGCGCTCATGAGCCTGACCTGGAACACAACCTTGCCGTCGCTGGGTATTTCCGGCGCGTTCGACTATCTGCCGCTCGTAGGCGGCGGCGTGCTTGCCGTGATCTTCTCGCTGGAGCGTATCGTGCTCCGCCTCGCCGGCGAACCGATCGACGATGCGCTGGATGAGATTCTGCCGGCGGAAATCGCCGTCGAGATCGAAAACATCAATGCCGATCCGAACGTCAAATTGAAAGTCTAGTGCGATGGAACTCTGGATCCTGTTTGGTGTTTTCACCACCCTGATGCTGATAGGCACGCCGATCGCCTTCTGCCTCGGCGTCGCCAGCTTCGCCACGGTGCTCTACATGGGCCTGCCGCCGCTGGTCATCTTCCAACGGCTCAATTCCGGCATGAGCGTATTTTCGCTCCTCGCCATCCCCTTTTTCATTTACGCCGGCGACCTGATGGTGCGCGGCGGCATCGCCAGCCGCATCGTCGCCTTTGCCGCATCACTGGTCGGCCACGTACGCGGCGGCCTCGGCCAGGTCAACATCGTCACCGCCACGCTGTTCGGCGGCATCTCCGGTTCGGCGGTGGCAGAAGCCGCAGCCGTCGGCGGCCTGATGATCCCGCAGATGAAGCAGCGCGGCTATGGCGCCGATTATGCGGTGAACGTCACTTCAATGGCAGCGCTGATCGCGCTGCTCCTGCCGCCGTCCCACAACATGATCATCTATTCGATCTCGGCCGGCGGCAAGATCTCCATCGCCGACCTGTTCACCGCCGGCGTGTTGCCCGGACTATTGCTCGCGGCTGCGCTCATGGTGACCGCCTACATCGTCGCGCGCTCGCGCGGCTATCCGACAGAACCCTTTCCGGGCTTTGTCATGGTGGCTCATTTGCTCGCCGTCGCGCTGCCAGGGCTGCTGCTGATCGCCATCATCTTCGGCGGGGTGAGGTCCGGTATATTCACTGCGACGGAAAGCTCTTGCATCGCAGTGCTCTACGCGCTGCTGATAACCCTCCTGGTCTACCGACAGATGAGCTGGAGAGACTTCGTTCACGCCACGCAGGGCGCCGTGCGCACGACGGCAATGGTGCTTTTGATTATCGGCACAGCCGCCGCCTTCTCCTGGTTGATGGCCTTCCTTAAGGTGCCTGCCTCGCTGGTGATCTGGATGAAGAGCGTCGCCGACGATCCGCTGACGGTGCTGCTCCTGCTCAATGTCCTCATGCTTGTGCTCGGCACTTTCATGGACATGGGGCCGACCATCATTATCTGCACGCCGATCTTCTTGCCGGTTGCGCAGGCTTATGGTGTCGACCCGGTGCATTTCGGCGTCATCATGATCCTGAATTTCGGTATAGGGCTGAACACGCCTCCCGTCGGCGCGGTGCAATTTGTGGCTTGCGCAGTCGGCAAGATCTCGGTCTGGGAGGCCATGCGCTCGATCTGGCCGTTCTACGGTGCGGGCATCGTGGTGCTCGGGCTGGTCACTTACATCCCGGCGATTTCGCTGTGGCTGCCGAGCGTGTTCAAATAGGAGTGCGGACATGGCGACCGACACAGCCGTAGACTTCAGGGTCGAGCGAAGGCCGAAACTCTCCGAAGGCGTCGTTTCGGCCATTCGCGCTCAGGTCGTGTCCGGAGTGTACGCGCCCGGCCAAAAGCTGCCGACGGAGATCCGGATGGGCGAACTCTTCGGCGTCAGCCGCACCGTTATCCGTGAGGCGATTGCAACCCTTGCCGCTGACGGCCTTGTCGAGGCGCGGCAAGGCGCCGGCGTCTTCGTCAAGAACCATCCGACGATTGCCTTCGGTTCGATCAGCGCCGATGTCGGCAACAAGGTTTCCCATGCACTCAACATAATCGAGGTGCGCATGGGGCTGGAAATCGAGAGCGCAGGGCTTGCTGCGCTACGGCGCAATGCGGCTCAGGAAGCGCAGATTCAGGAAGCGTTCTTCGAATTCGACCGGCTGCTCGAGCGCGGCGAAGCAACCGGCAAGAGCGACTTCGCCTTCCACCGAGAAATTGCAGCTGCCACCAATAATTCATATTATGTCGAAGTTCTCGATGCGCTTGGTATGCGGGCCATCCCCTGCGACGTCGCCTCCCCTTGGGGTACGGATAGCACGCTGTCGCGTGACTATCAGGAAGGCCTGCAGCGCGAGCATTTGGCGATTTTGAAGGCGATTTCTGCCGGTGACCCGGAAGCCGCCCGCGCCGCCATGCGTGCCCATCTGGCGGCAAGCCAGGAGCGCTATCGCAGCCTTCTCAGCGGCCAGCAGGCCAAGTGGCTTTCAAGTATCCTCAAACGCAAGACCTGAAGAAGATCGCATAACAACAAAAATCACCGGTTTAAATCCGCATGCCGGGAATGGCGAGCGGATTGTCCGACAGCGCCGCACGATCGGGCATATCGATGCGGGGCTTGCCGAGGAAGGCATCGAAAAGATCCTTCACGAAGGCTTCCGGCAGATCCCGGGTGATCAGCACCATGCGGGTGCGCCGGTCTTCCCCTGGCCAGGCGGGAAGCCGCACCGGCGGGTGGAAGATGCTCTGCACCCCATGCAGCACCAACGGCCGATCCGGCCGGTCGGAAACGGACACGATCGCCTTCATCCTCAACAGCTTCTCGCCATGGGCCGAACGCAGAAGATCGATGAACATCTCGAGCGCCATCGGATCAATCGGTTTCTCTTCGATGATTGAGAAAGAGCGGATTGAGGCATCGTGACGGTTGACGTCATGCGGGTCCTGATCCGCATGATCATGATGGTGGTGACCATGGTGATCGCCATCATGATCATGATGCGCCTCGTGTGCATCCTCGTCCTGCAGCCAGCGGCCGACATCGGCGATCTTCGTCGCCGGATCGTAGAGCCCGTTGACCAGCACCGCGGCACGGCCCGCCTCGGCGCTGTCGGCATCCATCATCGTCGCGCGCGGGTTGAGCGCCCGCAGCCGCTTTTCCAGCCCGTCCGTTGCCTCGGCCATCGTCTTTTTCGAGACGATCAGCCGGTCGGCGACCGCCGCCTGCTTGCGCGCTTCCTCGTGATTGTCGAGCGTCTGCAGCCCATTCACCGCGTCCACGAGGGTGACGACGCCATCAAGCTCGAAATTCGTGGCGATGACGGGATTTCCCATGATCGCCTGCATGACCGGCGAAGGATCGGCAAGGCCCGTCGTCTCGATGACGACGCGCTTGACCGGTTTGACGCGGCCCGTCTGCACGGCGTCCATCAAGTTCGCCAACGTATCGACAAGCTCGCCGCGCACGGTGCAGCAGAGGCATCCGTCGGACAGCTCTATGATCGAATCGCCGGAACTTTCGACCAGCAGGTGGTCGATGCCGACATCGCCGAATTCATTGATGATGACGGCCGCATCCTTCATGACAGGGTCTTTGAGGATGCGGTTGAGCAGCGTCGATTTGCCGGCGCCGAGAAAGCCGGTCAGGATGGTGACCGGAATCCTGTCGTTGAGCGCGCTCATGTTATTTTACCTTAAAGCTTAAAAGGATGTCGGGCGCGGCATCGGCACCGGCACGTTGGCGATCGCGCCTGCCGTATCACCCCGCGCCATTTTTTCCGGCTGCGCGGCCGGCTGCGGATCCTGGCCCGGAATGAGGCCGGCAAAGACGAATTGCGGATCGTGGTCCATCGGCTGGATATAGGGTGACTGCACCTTCATGCGGCCGACTTCGTCGCGCGTTTCGCTGCGTACCTTGGCGCCCTTGGCGCTGCAGATATCGGCGCTGATGTCGGTCACCTGGTCCTGCCCCGACCCATAGGGTCTCAGCGAACCCAGCGTGTCGTTGCTGGCAGGCTGGGTGGTGAAGCCCTTCTGCAAAAGGTTCGCCGTCGCATCGGCGCGGGCTGCAAGGCTGTCGGTGCCGAGCACGACGGAGACCAGCGTGCGGCCGTTGCGCGTCGCTGACCCGATCTGGTTGAAGCCCGAAGCGCAGATGAAGCCGGTTTTCATGCCGTCTGCACCGGCGAAACGGCCGATCAGCATGTTGAGGCTCGGCACGTTCTGCTGGCCGGTGGTAAAACCCTCCAGTGCGAAATAACCGGCATACTGCGGAAAATCGCGGCGCAACGCCACCGTCAGCACCGCAAGGTCGCGCGCTGTCGTATACTGCCCCTTGCCGGGCAGGCCGTTCGGATTGACGAAATGCGAATCCGTCATGCCGAGCTTCAGCGCCTCGCCGTTCATCCGCGTCACGAAGCCTTCCTGTGTGCCGCCGATGGCTTCGGCGACCGCGACCGCCACATCGTTGGCGGACTTCACCAGCAGGATCTTCAATGCGCTGTCGAGCGTCAGTTTCTGGCCCGGCTTGAAATACATCTTGGCGGCTGGCTGCGCGGCGGCGCGTTTGCTGATGACGATAGGCGTATCAAGGCTGATCTGCCCGGCGCGGATCGCATCGAACACGGTGTATACGGTCATCAGCTTGGTCAGCGAGGCCGGATACCATTTGCGGAAGGCTTCTTCATGCTCGAGCACACGGCCGGTCTGCACATCTACGAGAATGTGCGGATTGGCATGGGCCACCGGAACGGAAGTCAGAAACACGGCAGTCGCCGCTGACACGAAAGAAAGCGGCCGCAAGGCAGCAAACAAACGGAAGTGGCTCGTCGACACGGTTCGTCCTTCGGATATCAGGAAAATCTCGAAATCTTCCCCTATTTAGCCTATATGGCTATGACATGGCAAAGGTCATTGACTAAGTAATTTCCATGAGCCTCACACCCTTGTGATGCGATGAAAGATTGTCGAGATTTCATAACAGGAACGCCGATATGCCGATTTTGAACAGAGCCGCGGAGTTGCAGGACGAGGTCGCCGAATGGCGCCGCCACATCCACGCCCGGCCCGAACTCCTCTTCGCTGTGGAAAATACGGCTGCCTTCGTCGCCGAAAAGCTCAAGGAATTCGGCGTCGACGAGATCGTCACCGGCATCGGCCGCACCGGTGTCGTCGGCCTGATCAAGGGCAAGGGCGAAGGCCGTCGCACGGTCGGCCTGCGCGCCGACATGGACGCCCTGCCGCTCACCGAAATCACCGGCAAGCCCTGGGCTTCGAAGACGCCGGGCAAGATGCATGCCTGTGGCCATGACGGCCACACCGCCATGCTGCTCGGGGCTGCGAAATACCTGGCCGAGACCCGCAACTTCAACGGCAATGTCGCGGTCATCTTCCAGCCGGCCGAAGAAGGCGGCGGCGGCGGCAATCTGATGGTCAAGGACGGCATGATGGAGCGCTTCGATATCGAAGAGGTCTACGGCATGCACAATCTGCCGGGCCTGCCGGTCGGCCAGTTCGCCACCCGCAAGGGCGCGATCATGGCGGCGACCGATGAATTCACCGTCACCATCAAGGGCCGCGGCGGCCACGCCGCCCAGCCGCATAAGACGATCGACCCGATCGCCATCGGCGCCCAGATCGTCGCCAATCTGCAGATGATCGCCTCGCGCACCGCCGATCCGCTGCGCTCGGTCGTCGTCTCGGTGACCAAGTTCAATGCCGGTTTCGCCCATAACGTCATTCCGAATGATGCGACCTTCGCCGGAACGGTCCGCACCCTCGACCCCGAGGTGCGCACGCTCGCCGAGACGCGGTTCCGGCAGATCATCGAGGGCCTGGTCGCGGCCCACGGCGCCGAGGCCGAAATCAGCTTCCATCGCAACTATCCCGTCACCGTCAACCACCCGGATGAGACCGAACATGCCGTTGCCACCGCCAGCGCCATCGCTGGCGAGGCAAACGTCAACGCCGAAATCGATCCGATGATGGGCGGCGAGGATTTCTCCTACATGCTCAACGCCCGGCCCGGCGCCTTCATCTTCATCGGCAACGGCGACAGCGCCGGTCTCCACAATCCCGCCTATGACTTCAACGACGAAGCCATCGCCCACGGCATCTCCTACTGGGTCCGCCTCGCCGAACAGCGCCTCGGCCTCTGACAACAATTAAGGCTTGGCTTCCCGCCAAGCCTTTTGTATGCATGGCGTGCAAGTGGTCCCGTAGCTCAGCAGGATAGAGCACCAGATTCCTAATCTGGGGGTCGCGCGTTCGAATCGCGCCGGGATCACCAGTCTTTAAGCGCTGAGCCCAGACGGCCAATGGCAATTTGGCCTCACACTGGACAGGAATTCCCATCCTCTATGAAAGACAGCCGCGCCTCTTGCACGCTGCGGACCAGTGGGAATGACTATCTAGTCTTGTAGATCGGCGCCGAGCCGCGTTGCTCCGTATCAAACTCGCGGCACCTGACGATAGGCTCCTCGTCTTCTCACGATCCGCCGCGCACCCAATCCGAGCACCGCAGCCACGACCCAGCCACTGACAAAACCAATCGCGCCCCAGACGAGACCGGCGAAGCTCACCGGCACCCCGGGCACGAAGTCCCGCCAGGTATTGGCGAAAACGACGTCATCCGCATTTCGTAGGAGAACAAATGGTTTGGCGGCGGGGGCGGCGGTGCCGAGGCGGAACTGCTGCGAGAGCAGCGTTTCGTAGCGCGTGATCGTGCTCTGCATCGAGACGCCGCGGTCGCGCAGGAAATCGTCGGATGATTGCGCATAGGCGTTCAGCGCCTGCTGGCGATCGAGATGGTGCTCGGCGGCCTGAGTATTGAAGTCATCGACGATGACGCGCAATTCGTCGATCGCCCCGCCGATCCGCTGGCGGTATTGCTGCGCAAATTCCGGCGCCTGCGAAAAAACCGTGCCGCCGGCGAGCCCGGCGACGATGGTGATGATCCTTGCAATCGGTCCCATGATCTATGCCTCCGGCTATACCCCAGCGCTAACGATCCGGCGCGTCAAAGGTTTCTGCCGTCGACACAATCGGTAACTCTATGTGATTGAACCGACGGCGCTTCCGGCGAGTTGATGCCGTGACCAACTCAGAAAGAGAGGCTCGTCATGAAACAGATTCTTCTTGCCTGCACGCTTGCTGCTGCGTCCATCTTTTCCGCAATGCCGTCCCAGGCGGCAAGTGTGACCATCACCACGGATGATGCGCGCCCCACTTACCGTCATGCGGAACGGCCCTATTACCGCCATCACATGAGGCCGCGCCACGTGGCCCAGGATTGTTTTACAAAGACGGAAAAAATCCGCCGTCACGGCCATACGGTCGTCAAGGAAACCCGAATCTGCCGATAAGGCAATCCATGCAGGAAAAAGCCCGGCTGATCTTCCCAGCCGGGCTTTTTCCATCTGATCTCGCCGATGAGGAACTTCGCCATATCCGCCGCGTTTATCGCGAAACAGGAGTATTCATCATGCGTATCAAGATGACTCTTTTGGCAGTTGCCTATGTCGCCGTCAGCGCCGTCCTGCTCGCCATCGCCTACCAGCCGCAGGGGTCCGGCGCCGCGCAGAAAACGGATCGTCTGGCCGGCTCGTCCTTCCTCGTCGAACGCTTCGCCGGTTGATCGGCTTATAGGCGGTGCTGTGGAAATAGTCCTCGCCCGGCAGGGGCCGGGCTCGGAGCCGCCCGCCGTTGGTTAATGCGTGCCGTCGAGCGACGACCCGCCAAGCAGGATCCGGTTCTGCACCGCATGCACGCCCTCGACCGCCTTGGCGACCGCGGTTGCCCGCCCGATTTCGCCCACCGTGGCAACGGTGCCGCTCAGCACGATCTGATCGTTCTCCATCGTCACCTCGACATCGGACGCATCGATGCCGCCGGCAATCGCCAGCGCATTGGCAACGGCCGCTTCGACCGCCGCACGATTGGCGATCTCTATTTCCATCTCGGGTTCGAGCCCGTGAAATGTCTGCTCCTTGAAAACCATGATCCGTTCCTCCGTGAAAACCTCGTAGGAAACGCTGATCGGCGGACTTTGGTTCAGCACCCGCTACCAGTTGACGCGATAGCGGAGATTGACGCTGCCCGCCTCACCTCCGGAAAATGGATTGCTCACCGACGCATCGAGATTGAGGTTCGGCAGAATGGTCTGGCTGACCCCAACCGTGCTCGAGAAGTCGCCGCTGGCATTGCTGATGCCTGTCCCTGCCGAAAGCGAGGTTCCTGTCCAGGGATGGATCAGCTTCAGGGCCTGCGATGCCGTCACCGAAGCCTGCCGGGCCTCGACCGCGTCGTATTGGACACTGATGGACCGGCTCGATTGCATGTCGAGCGAATCGGAGAGTATCCAGCTGCGCGAGCGGCTGAGGGTCAGCGCGCCGCTGCCGCGCAGCGTATCGACGTTGACGCTGGCACCCTGTTGTGACCGGCCGGCCGGGGTCACGTTCGTCCTGGTAATCCTGCCCCAAAGCATTGCCTGTTCGGAATCGGGCAGCAGCGCTCCGCCTTTGGTCGAGGCCAGCGCGATGTCGGCGCCAGCGCTCGTTTCCCATTCCGCCGGCAGGCGGAAACCCACCGTCGCCTTGTAGGACCGGTCCGAAAGCTTGGCCGGCGACCAGATCAGCAGGTCGTCCGCGTTCGCTGCGGCCGTGAGCGACAGCAGGATGGCGAAAAGGGTGCATGCTAATTTGAATGTCGTCATGAAGTTCAGAACGTTTTGACCTGTCACAGGGCTGCGGCACGGAGTCGACGCAGCAGCGCATATGAAAGCGTTCGCAACGAACGCAATGAGGGATCGCGGCCATGCAGCCCATCCCGGTTTCATCCTCGATTTAATGTATGGCCCACAAGGCCGGCGGCAACGAGTGCCTTTTCTTCATGGACGCCGCGGCGCCCGACTTGCCATGCGGCCGTTACCGGCCGCGTCGGAACCGAATCCGCCAGCAATGTTAGAAGGATCACATCTACCTGCGGCTCTGTAAACCCCTCAGTGGTTGAAATCTGCTGCACCGCACACTTGCCGCCCCCTCCAAAGCCTAGTAGAGCCTGAGCCTACGAGAGAAATTTTCGCGAAATTCCACATGATGACCGGCAAAAGCGCGCCGCGGCGCCTCAGCATCTTCGGTTCGACGGGTTCGATCGGCCAGAATACACTCAATGTCGTCGATCACCTGGGCGGACGGGAGAACTTCGAAATCTCCGTGCTGACAGGCAACGGCAATGTCGAATTGCTGGCCCGGCAGGCGAAATTATCAGGCGCGCGGCTGGCGGTGACCGCAAACGACCGCCATTACGAATCACTGAAGAGCGCACTTTCGGGCACGGGCATCGCGGTCGCTTCGGGAAAATCCGGCCTGATGGAAGCCGCCGACCGCGAAGCCGACTGGGTGATGGCGGCAATCGTCGGCACTGCGGGCTTGGCACCGACCCTTGCCGCCGCCCGCCGCGGCGCCGATATCGCCCTTGCCAACAAGGAATGCCTGGTATCGGCCGGCGATCTCTTCATCGCAGCGATCCGCGAAGGCGGCGGCAAGCTGCTTCCGGTCGACAGCGAACACAACGCGATTTTCCAGGTGCTGGAAGAGAGCCAGCGCCACGCCGTCGAGCGGGTTATCCTGACGGCGTCCGGTGGTCCCTTCCGCACCGCCTCGCTGCGTGACATGGCGGATGTGACGGTGGAAACCGCGCGCGCCCACCCGAACTGGTCGATGGGCTTGAAGATCTCGATCGACAGCGCCTCGATGTTCAACAAAGCGCTGGAGATGATCGAAGCCCGGCACCTTTTCAGCCTCAGACCCGAACAAATCGAGGTCATCTTCCATCCGCAATCGATCATCCACTCCATGGTCGGCTATTCCGATGGGTCGGTGCTGGCGCAGCTCGGCGCGCCCGACATGCGCACCGCCATTGGTTATGCCCTGTCCTTTCCGCGCCGGTCGAACCTGCCGGTCGAGCGGCTGGATTTTGCCAAGCTCGCCAGGCTGGATTTCGAGGCGCCGGATGAGGTGCGGTTTCCGGCGCTGCGGCTCGCACGCCTCGCGATGACCCGCGGCGGTGTTCAAGGCGCGGTGCTGAACGGCGCCAAGGAAGTCGCGCTCGAAGCTTTCATCGAAGGGCGGCTGTCTTTCCTCGCCATGGCCGAGGTCACCGAAAGGGTCATGGACGATCTGGCCGGCCTGCCGCCGGCTGCCGCCATGGACGATGTCTTCGCCGCCGACAGGGAAGCCCGGCAAAGGGCGGCGGAGCTCATGACACTAGCGATCGCCGAGTGAAGTTCAGACGGGCCGATCGCCGAGTGGTCGCCCGCCTTGGTCCTAACGACCGCTATTAGCGCAACCGGTTCCCGCCCTCGTCGAACAATCTGCAATCCAACGGCTCAAACAACAGGCTCACCTGCTCGCCCGCCGCAATACTGATCGGTGACCGATGCTCGACGGTCAGCGACTGGCTATCGGCAAGCTGGCAATAGAGATATTGCGTTCCTCCGAGATATTCCGAAAAATCGACCCTGGCCGTCAGCCTGCCCGATAGGTCGGATGCCACCTTCAGATGCTCCGGCCGCAGACCGAGCGTCACCGCGCCACCAACCAGCCTGTTTGCCGGCGGCAGGCCGCTTTCGATGGGCCGGCCGGCGACTTCGACCAGGCCGCCCTCACCCCAACGGGCATTGAGCAGGTTCATCCTCGGCGAGCCGATGAAGCCCGCCACGAAGGTATTGGAGGGATTCTCGTAGATCTCCCGCGGCGTTCCCGCCTGTTCGACGCGGCCGTCGCGCAGCACGACGATCTTGTCGGCAAGCGTCATCGCTTCCGTCTGGTCGTGCGTGACATAGATCATCGTGTTGCCGAGTTCGCGATGGAGGCGGGCGATCTCGATACGCATCGAAACGCGCAGTTCCGCATCGAGATTGGATAGCGGTTCGTCGAACAGGAAGACATCGGGCTTGCGCACGATCGCCCGGCCGATCGCCACACGCTGCCGCTGGCCACCTGAAAGCTGTCCCGGCCGCCGGTCGAGAAGATGGTCGATTTTCAGGATCGCGGAAGCGGCCTTGACGCGGGTCTCTATCTCTGCGGCATTCGTGCGCGCCATCTTCAAGCCGAAGGCCAGATTGTCGCGCACGCTCATATGCGGATAGAGCGCGTAGGACTGGAAGACCATGGCGATACCGCGCTCGGATGGATCGAGATCGGTGACAACACGTCCCTTGATCTCGACCTCCCCGTCGGTCACGTCTTCCAGGCCCGCGATCATGCGCAGAAGCGTCGATTTTCCGCAGCCGGAAGGGCCGACGAAGACGACGAATTCACCCTCCGCGATCGTCAGGTCGATCCCGTGGACCACCTGCAGATTGCCATAGCTTTTTCGCACGTCCTGGAGCACGACGCTCTTGTTAGCCATACCGTTCGTCATCCCCAAAAGACCTACTTGTCCGACTGGACCCAGACGAGCATCTCTCCGGGCGCGCGGTTGTCCCAGAGATGATAGGGCACGAAACGCGCGTTGGCGACCTGCCTTTCGGCCGGCGCCTTGCGGTAGAGCGGTGTTCCCCAGTTCGATGTTTCCTCGCGCTCGACCTGGAGATCGAGGGCGACGGCATCATTGAGGTCCTTCAGCACGACGGTCTCGGCTGTGGAGAGCTCACGCGGCAGGACGATGGCGTTGAGGTCGTCGCCATTGTCCGTGGTTTCGACGCAATAGACCAGCGGGCCGCGCATCAAGGCGACGCGCCCGGCGTCCTGGCGCACCTTCGGATTGGCATATTGCGGCCGAAGCGCCAGCGGCAGGTAGAGGGCAACACGATCGCTCGCGGCCCAGTCGCGATCGATCCTGACATATCCGTCGCGCATATTGGCGTTGAGATCGAGCATCTCTCCATTGATGCTGAGGATTGCGCCTTCGGCCCAGTCCGGAATGCGCAGCGACAGCGCAAAGCGCGCCGGTTTTTCCAGCCTGGTGGTAAAGGCGACGGCACCGTCCCACGGATAATTGGTGGTCTGTTCGAGTTCGACCTCGGCGCCGTTGGCAAGCTTCAGCCGCGCGGTGCTCTCGCCATAGAGGTGCACGGCGATCTCGTTATCCGAAACGGCGTACATGTAGGAGCCGATCGAAGTCACCAGCCGGGCGATATTCGGCGGGCAGCAAGGGCAATGGTGCCACTTCCACCGGTGGTGCTTGCCGGCACTTTCAAGCGGGTTGTCATAGAAGAAGGTCTTGCCGTCTGTGGACAGCCCCGGCAGCGCGCCATTGTAAAGCGCCTGTTCCATGATGTCGGCATAGCGCCGATCCGGCCCTCGTCCGAGCATGCGGCTCGCCCAGAACACCAGGCCGACCGAGGCGCAGGTCTCCGCATAGGCGGTATCGTTCGGCAGATCGAAGTAATCGGTAAAGCCCTCGTTGGAGGCCGCCGGCCCGATGCCACCGGTGATGTACATCTGCTTGGTGGTCAGATCGTCCCAGAGCGTTTCCAGCGCTGCCGTCAGGCTATCGTCCTTGTATTCGGTGGCGATGTCGGCCATGCCCGAATAGAGATACATGGCGCGTACCGCGTGGCCGACCACCTTTGTCTGCGCGCGCACCGGCTGGTGCGCCTGCGCATATTCATAGGTCTTCTGGTGGTATTCGGAGACATCGCGGCCGTCGCGGCTTGCTTCCGCCGTGAAGAAATGCGGTTCGGTGCCGCGTTCATCGATGAAGTATTTCGACAGCTCGAGATATTTCTTCTCGCCGGTCACGCGGGCGAGCTTGACCAGCGCCAGCTCAACTTCCTCATGGCCGCAATAGCCCGGGATCTGGCCTTCGCCATGGCCGAAAATTTTGATCATGTAATCGGCATAGCGGCTCATGATATCGAGCAGCTTGCGTTTGCCGGTCGCCTGATAATAAGCGACCGCGGCTTCCATCAGATGGCCGGCGCAATAGAGCTCGTGATGGTCGCGCAGATTGGTCCAGCGGCGGTTCGGCTCCACGCGCTGGAACCAGGCGTTCAGATAGCCGTCGTCGCCCTGCAGCTTCTCATACATATCGATGATCTCGTCGGCGCGCGCCTCCAGCTTCGGGTTCGGCCGGCGATAGAGCGAATAGGCGATGGTTTCGATCGACTTGCCGAGGTCGGAATCCCAGAACATCTGCGTCGTCCCGCCCCATGGCTGAATGGGAATGACGACCCCCGGGCTCGGCTGGCTGACATCGATCGCCTTGAGCATGCCAGCCTCGACGCAGCGGTCGAGCAGGGTCTCGGCAGTGGAATTGCAGACGGCGTCCTGCCATTTGCCCCAGAAGCCGCCGAGCTCCACATCGGGAACGGCGACGGGACGAAACTGGCGGTCATTGCTTGGTTTGGTCATGGGCTCTACCTTCTTGGGATCATTTCACGGCGCCGGCCATCAGCCCGCGCATGTAGTAGCGTTGCAGGAGCAGGAAGACGATCAGGCAGGGGATCGTCATGACGACGACACCGGCCTGGACCGCTCCCCAGTTGATGGCGCCGAGCCGTCCGGCGCGAACCGCCGTCATCAGCACCGGCAAAGTATATTTCTCATTGCTGGAGAGCAGCACGAGTGCGGCGAGAAACTCGTTCCAGGCATTGAGGAAGGCAAAGATCGCCACCGTCGCGACGCCGGGAAGCACCAGCGGCAGAAGAACCCGGACCAAGAGCCTGAGGTCGCGCGCGCCGTCAATGCGCGCGGCCTCTTCGATCTCCTTCGGCACGGCGTCGAAAGCGTTGCGCATCATGAACACCGAGAAAGGCAGTTGCAGCGTCACATAGACGAGCGTCAGCCCAAGCAGCGAATTGTTGAGGCCGAGTTTTGCCAGGATGATGAAGAGCGGCGTCAGGATCGACTGGAACGGGATCATTAGCGTCGCGATGATCAGCACGAAAAGCGCATTCTTCATCGGAAACCGATAGCGTGAGAAGCCGTAACCGGCGAGCAGGCTGACGGCGACGGTGAGCACCACGGTGGCGACCGAAACGAACAGCGAATTGATCATGTGCCGCCAGATGCCGGCGCCGAACGTATCGAGCAGTGCGTAGGAATCAATGCTGACGCCTGAGGTCGGCCATGGCGGCAATGGCGGCAGGCTGGCCTCCGTGCCATGCCGGAAGGACGACAACAACGTGATCACGAAGGGGGCGAGAAAGAAGATCGAGATAGCGATGCCGGTCAGGTGATAGGCCGACTTCGTCCGGATGGCCTTGCGCGCGCGGCGCTCCCTTGAGGTGGTCATGGACGCTCCTCCCCGACGCGAAGCAGCCAGAGCTGTACGATGCTGATCGCCATTAGGATGGCGAGAAGCACGATCGACAGCGCTGCGCCATAACCGAGATTGAACGACACGAACGACTGATTGAAGATGTAGTAGACCACCGAGATCATCTTGTTCTGCGGTCCGCCTGACGTCATGATGTAGAACTGGTCGAAAGCGAGGATCGAACCGGTGACGGAGACGATCAGCGCCAGTGCGATCGTCTTGCGCATCAGCGGCAGCGTCAGGTGCCGGAAACGCTGCCAGCGGCCGGCGCCGTCGATGCGGGCGGCCTCCGTCAGCTCGGACGGAATGGCCTGAAGCCCGGTCAAAAGAATGATCATCGTAAAGCCGGCGATCTTCCAGACGACCATCACCACGATCGTCAGAAAGGCGGTGTCGAAGGTCGCAAGAAGATTGGGGCTCTTTTCGACGAGGCCGAGCGCCTTCAAGGCCGGGCCGATGAAGCCGCTATCGACATTCGCGAGCCAGACCCAAAGCAGGGAGGCGGTAGCAAGGCCGACGACGACGGGCAGGAAGATGATCGTCCGGTAGGCGCCGACGAACTGCCGTTCCTTTTCGACGAAGATTGCCAGCGGAAAGGCGATCGCGAAGATCGCGATGGTGACGATTACGGTGTAATAGGCCGTGAAATTCAGCGCCGTCATGAAACGGGTGTCGTTGGCCATGCGAAAATAATTGTTGAAGCCGATCCAGCGGGACGCCCCCATCAGCGGCCAGTTATGCAGGCTCATCCATCCGGTGAAGAGAACCGGCATGATGAAGAAGACGATGACCAGCGCCATGGCCGGCGCGATGTAGACGAGGCCACGCCAGTTCGATCTGCGCCGTCGCCTGCGCCGAGGCAATAGAATCTCTGAACCGGAACCGGTCATCAAAACGCTCCGCATCTGTCGAGTGGGATTGGCCGGGAAGCTGCCACCGCTCCCCGGCCGCGGCCGGGGGAGAGTTTACTGGCCGCTATCGATGATCGATTGCATTTCCGATTGCGCACTCGAAAACGCGCCGTCGACGTCGTCGCCGAAGATCGCGGCGTTGGTGAAGCTTGCCCATGGCCCGTTGGCGCTGTTGATCAGGTCGTTGAACTGCAGCGTATAGGGGGTCTTGGCCACACTGATCGCCTTCAGGCCGACCTGCATGCGCGGATCGAGGCCCTCAAGCACCTTGTCGGCGATATCGCCACGCGTCGGCAGGCTGCCATACTTCGCCATGATCTTCTGGCCGTCCATCGAATATACATATTCGAGGAACTCCTTCACCGCGTCGATCTTCTTCGTGCCTTTGGTGATCACGAAGTTGTCGCCGCCGGCAAAGGACGAAGGCTTCCCGTCGACGCCGGGAATGAGGGTTACGCCGAAGTTGATATCGGGATGCTCGGTCACCAGCGTGCCGATGGCAAAGGCGCCGAGGCTTTGCTGGCCGATCTTGCCATTGGTGAAGGTGAGGAAGTTGGCGCCGTTGTCGCTGGCGGCTCCCGCCGGCACGAGGTCCTTCTTGACCATGTTGCGGTAGATATCGACGGCCTTGCGCATCTGAGGCGTATCGAGCGTCGCCGTCTTGCTGTCGGCCGACAGGATATCGGTGCCCGCACCCCAGACGAGCGGCGTGAATGTGAAGATCATGCAGCCGCCGCAGCCGCCGCCGGAGAAATAGAAGCCGTAGGTATCGTCACCCAGTGCCCGGATCTTCTCGGCATTGGCCGTAATTTCGTCCCAGTTCGCCGGTGCCTTTTCCGGGTCAAGACCGGCCTTCTTGTAGAGATCCTTGTTCCAGGCAAAGACGGAGGTCTCAACCGAAAGCGGCAGGCCGTAAATCCGGTCCTGATAGGTGCCGAGGCGAACATGCGATGGCGAAAGCGAGTTGAAATAGGGCAGGGATTTTGCCCAGTCCGTCAGGTCTTCCAGCTGGCCGGCTGCAGCAAAGGCGGGATTGTAGATCAGATCCATCGAAAGCGCGTCCGGCGCCTGTCCGCCGGCGATTGCCGTCGCATATTTCTGCACGAGTTCGGAGAACGGCACCTCGGTCATCACGACCTTGTTCTCGTGACCGGAATTATAGGCTTCGACGACCTTCTTGAAGGCGTCGCCGATCCCCGTACGAACCCACATTTCGACATTCTCGGCGGCTGACGCGGCCGAAAACAGGCACAAGGTAGCGATGCTGGTCGCCGCCAATAGACGCTTGATCATGACACTCCTCCCGATATGGCGCATCTCCTCGCGCCTTTGCTCATTCTCTTCTTCTCATTCCTTCGGGGCTTCACCCCCGCATGACTGCCGGACGATCAGCCGGCACGGCAATTTCCTCACTCCCGGTTCGACAGGCCGTCCTTCCGCAAGCGCGAGCACCGTCAAACCCGCTTGCCGCCCGAGCTCCTTCAGTTCCATATCCACCGTCGTCAGCGGCGGTCGCGTCTGGGCCGCGACAATCTCCCAATTGTCGAACCCGATGACCGATACGTCATGCGGCACCTTGACGCCGCGCTCGCGCAACGCATCCACCGCGCCGCGGGCGATCTGGTCATTGCCGCAGAAGAGAGCATCCGGTTTTTCTCCCGACCTCTTCCAAAGCTGTTCGACCGCATCATGCCCCCAGCTTTCCGACCAGACGCCGTAGAGCACCGGCTCACGGTGACCTGCCACCTCGTGATAGGCGCCGGCACGTTCCCGCACTGAGAAGAAGTCCTCCGGCCCGGTGATGTGCGCAATCCGCCGCCGTCCGATCTTCACGAGCCATTCCACGGCCAGCCGCGCACCCTGTTCGTCGTCCGAACGGAAGGTGACACTGTTCTGCGTCCCCTCCGTGAATGCGTAGACGACAGGCACATGCAAATTCGAGAGATCGACAGGCAGGCGCCGATCCAGGCGTTTTCCCGTCGCAATGATGCCGTCGACCTGTTTGTCCAGCATCGCATCGACATGGATCTGGGCGAGCGCCGGATCGTCTTCGATGGCGCACAGGAAGACCGAAACGCCGTGATCGACGAGAGCATCCGAGATACCCGCCATGACAGGCAGCGTGAAACGGCCGTAAGTATCGTTCGTCAGCAGCCCGATGGTAAAGCTGCGCTTGCTGAGAAGACCTCTCGCCAGCGCATTTGGCCGGTATCCGATCTCGGCGGCGATCCGTTTCACCCGTTCGCGCGTTTCCGACCCCATCCGGCCGGTATCGTTGAGAGCTTTCGACGCCGTCGAGATGCTCACCGCGGCAGCCGCCGCCACCTCGTGGATGGTGATCCTGCCTCTTTTTCCTCCCGATATATTCAGAACGTCCTCCTTCTGAGGTGATCTGAGAAAAGCTTTTACCAATCCTTATGTCAAGTGAGAAAAGGTTTTCTCACGCCACACCAAAGCTCGGATCGGCAACACAGTCGCGGCAAGAGGCAAGCACAGGGAAAGATCGATGCGCATCGGTCAGGCCGATTGCGATGTGTCATCGGTATTAAGACCAAGCGCAGAGCGGACGATCTTGGACGGGCAAGGGAGGTTTGTTCCAGCGTCTTGCGGGAGCAAGACCGATCGCTGTCAGAGCCTCCGGTGGAGGCCCTGAATTACGGTTCGAACCGAGCGATCATCGAAAAATCAGGCGACGTGCCTTGCGAGCGCACAGCGCGACCAGAGCGAATGCAGCGCCTCGACCAGATGGGCGATATCGGCGTCGGAATGCAGCGGCGTCGGCGTGATGCGCAGGCGCTCGGTCTTCTTCGGCACGGTCGGATAGTTGATCGGCTGGACGTAGACGCCGCAATTGTCGAGCAGCAGATCGGAGATCCACTTGCACTTGGCCGCATCGCCGACCAGCACCGGCACGATGTGGCTTGGATTGGGCATATGCGGAATGCCGCGCTGGTCGAGCAGCGCTCTCAGCTTGCGGACACGATCCTGATGGCGGGCGCGCTCGAACTGGCTGACCTTCAGGTGCTGGATCGAGGCGACGGCGCCGGCGGCAAGTGCCGGCGGCAGCGCCGTGGTGAAGATGAAGCCGGAAGCAAACGAGCGGATGAAATCGCAAAGCGCCGTCGAAGCGGCGATATAGCCGCCCATCACCCCGAAAGCCTTGCCGAGTGTGCCTTCGATCACGGTCAGCCGGTCCATCAGCCCCTCGCGCTCGGCAATGCCGCCGCCGCGCGGGCCGTACATGCCGACGCCATGCACTTCGTCGAGATAGGTCATCGCGCCATATTTGTCGGCGAGGTCGCAGATCTCCTTGATCGGGGCGATATCGCCGTCCATCGAATAGACGCTCTCGAAGGCGATCAGCTTCGGCGCCCTCGGATCGGCGGCAGCGAGCTTGGCTTCGAGATCAGCCACGTCATTGTGCTTCCAGATCACCTTGTCGCACTTGGCGTGGCGAATACCCTCGATCATCGAGGCATGGTTCATAGCGTCAGAGAAGATTATGAGCCCAGGAATCTTCGCACCGAGCGTGCCGAGTGCCGCCCAGTTGGAAACATAGCCTGATGTGAAGATCAGTGCCGCTTCCTTGCCGTGCAGATCGGCAAGCTCACGTTCGAGCACGACGTGGTGATGGTTGGTGCCAGAAATATTCCGGGTGCCTCCCGCACCCGCGCCACAGTGGTCGATGGCGTTCTTCATCGCCTCGATCACCTTGGGATGCTGGCCCATGCCGAGATAGTCGTTGGAGCACCAGACGGTAACTTCTTTTGCGCCATCGGCCGTATGGCGCGTCGCGCGCGGAAAATTGCCGCGGTGACGTTCGAGATCGGCAAAAACGCGGTAACGGCCCTCGGTGTGAAGCCCGTCCAGCTCGCTTTTAAAATACGCTTCGAAATCCATCATATGCTCCAGTATCACGCGACCGTTCTTGCTGACCGGACGTTCGCGCGTCAACCCTTGCCCTTTGCTTTACCATCAACTGCGGCAAAAGGCGCAGAGTTTTGAATGATTCCAGATAAAGAATATGCGAGCCGCGATCAACGAAATTGATGTGGCAAGCATAATGGAAATTCGCGAAACCGCGCAGCTGGCGACAACATCCTGTATCGAAAAAAATCAGGACAGCGGTGGACAACCCTTTCTTCCGACATAGTTTTCGGTCTAGCCTGACAAAAAATAAAAAGGGACGGCCTTTGCCCGCTGGGCAACAACCTCGGAGAGAAAAGATGAAGAAAGTTGTCATACTCGCATTGATCGGCCTGTCGATCGCAAGCTGCACGCCGACGCAACAGGGCGCCGGCATTGGCGCTGCATCTGGCGCCGTGATCGGCGGTGTAGTCACCGGCGACGTGCGTGGCGCGGCAGTCGGCGCCGCTATCGGCGGCGTGTCCGGCGCCCTCATCGGCAGCGTCGCCGAACAACCCGGCCAGTGCTACTATCGCGACCGCTACGGCCGCCGCTATATCGACAGTTGCCCGCGCTGAGCGCGCTCTGAAATCGGCAAATTCAGGAAATCCCGGACACACGTCCGGGATTTTTTGTGCTAAATTAGCGCGTTGGCAATTTAAAATGGTACACCCCGCGCGATTTTGTCGCTAAGCTGTTCATGGCTGGGCAACGAAGCTTCAATGTAGACATAACCAAAAGCGGCGGATGCGGATCAGAGGGACAAGCCCGAAAACAGGTACTGCGTATCGGCGAACAGGCACCATGATGGTGGTCGCAGCGGCAGCTGCGTTCTCACCGGTCCTGATCGGCGACGCTTACGCCTTCAAGCTTTTCGGCATCACCATTTTCGGCAAAGAGGAAGACGAAGGCGAACAGGTGCCCGATCCGGTGCGCTACCAGGTCGACCTCAAAGCCGATACCGCCGATCCCGACCTGAAAGAAGCGTTGGAAAACAGTTCCCGTCTCGTCAGCGACCAGAAGCAGCCGGTTTCCGGCGATCTCGGCATCGTTGTCAAGGCGCGTGACGACCGAGAGCGGCTGATCGCCACTCTGTATGAAAAGGCCCGTTATGGCGGCCTGGTGACGATCACCATCGACGGCAAGAATATCGACGACCTGCCGCCCAATCCGACATTCGACCGGTCAGGGCCGATCCCCGTCACCGTCGACATTACTCCCGGCCCCGTTTTCAAGGTCAGGGAGGTCCAGTTCGGCGGCGATGCCGCAAACCACAATCCCGCCGATTACGATCTCGCCCCCGGTGCGCAGGCCGGCTCGCTCGCCATCATCAGGGCCGGCGACAAGATCGTCGAACAATTGAAGAGCGAAGGCCGGCCCTTCGCCAAGTTGACCGAACGCAAGGTCGTCGCCGATCATAACAGCGATACCGTCGATATCGTCCTTGCTGCCGAGGGAGGCCCTATCGCTCCGATCGGCGACGTCGGAGTCACCGGCGAGAAGACCGTCAGGCCAGCGTTCATCCAGCGTTATTCCCGGCTGAACAAAGGCGAAGCCTATTCCCCGGAAGCGCTGAAGAAAGCTGGCGAACGCCTTCGCGCCCTCGGCGTCTTTTCGAGCGTCACCATCCACCAAGGAGATGCATTGGCGCCGGATGGCACCTTGCCGATGACGATCGAAGTTTCCGAGGGCAAGAGGCGCTACTTCGGCGTCGGCGCGCAATATTCCACCACCGACGGCTTCGGTGTTCAGGGCTATTGGGGCCACCGCAACCTGTTCGGCGAAGCCGAAACGCTGAGGATCGAGGGAGCGGTCTCGCGACTTGGCGAAACGACTGATGTCGGCAGCCTCGACTATTCCGCCGGCATCCTGTTCACCAAACCCGGCGCCTTCTTTCCCGCCGCCACGCTGAAGGCCGGCATCGTCGCCAAGACCGAAAATCCGGATGCCTATAACGCCACGCTCGTCACCGCCTCGCTCGGCCTTTCCTATGAGCTGACCGACCAGGACACCGTCTCGGCAGCCGGCGAGGTCAGCTGGGAGCGCGACGACGACGCCTTCGGCACGAACGACTATCTGACCTTCACCTTGCCGATCCAATATGATCGCGACGCACGTGACGACAAATTCAACCCGACAGAGGGTTATCGCGCGACGCTCTCGGCTAAGCCCGGCTACGAGATCTTCAACGCCACGCCCTATGCGGCATTCGAGGGCTCGATCTCCGGCTATCTGCCGTTCGGACAGGAAGACGGCGTGGTGCTTGCCGGCAAGGTTGCCGCCGGCGTCCTGATCGGCGGCGACAGCATTGGGGACATTCCCGCCACGCAGCGCTTCTTTGCCGGCGGCGGCGGCTCCGTGCGCGGATACAGCTATCAGGAAATCTCGCCCTATAACGACAATGGCGATCCCACCGGCGGCCGTTCCTATGTGACCGGTTCGCTGGAGGCCCGCATCAAGATCACCGATACGATCGGCATCGTGCCCTTCATCGATGTCGGCACCGTATCGGACAGCACCTTTCCGGGTTTTTCCGATATCCGCGCCGGCGCCGGCGCCGGAATACGATATGCAACGCCTTTCGGCCCGCTGCGGCTTGATTTTGCCATGCCGCTGAACAAGTACGAAGATGGCACAGATTACGGAATCTACGCCGGCATCGGCCAATCCTTCTAGGATTGCCGATTCCGCTCGTGTTTTCCAATCTGTGGGCCGTCATGAAAACGGGGTAGTGTCCGCGCCGATGCAAACGCTGACAAAAATCGTCAACTGGATCGTACGGCTCACCGGCTATGCCGTCGGCGCCACGTTGATTCTTGCCGTCGTCGCACTGGCGATCTTCGGCTTCACCAGTTTTGGCGCTCGCATCGTCACCGAAAAGATAGCCTCCACGCTTTCCAACCGCGACATGACGATCGAGGTTCGCGAACCGCAAGGCCTTTTGACCGGCGGGCTTCGCGCCGCCGAGATCTCCATCTCCGACACCAGGGGCGTCTTTGCCGAAATTCATGGCGTCGCGATTGACTGGAATCCGCTTGCGCTGCTGACCGGAACCTTCCATGCCAAACGCTTCGAGATCGAAGCGATCAACGTGCTGCGCAAGCCGGTGCGCACCCTGCCCTCGCGGCCCCAAGCTGAAAATTCCGGCGGATTCAGCCTTCCGATCAAGGTCGATATAGACCGCATCGCGCTGCCCGATATCAAACTTGCCGCACCCGTTGCCGGCCGCGCCTTTGCGCTCGCCGCCGAAGGCAGCCTTTCGGCGAACGGCGATGGCGGCGAGGCCGTTGTCAATGTCAGCCGTCACGCGGTTCCGGATGCGCGGCTTGCCGCCGACATCGCTTTTGCGCCAGCCGAAAACCGGCTGCGGCTGAAGGCGCAGCTGTCCGAGCCGAAGGGCGGGCTGCTGGCAGGCTTTCTCGGTCTGCCGGACAGCCCGGCCGTCAACATCGATCTCGATGGCCAGGGGCCGATATCCGAATGGAAAGGCAAATTGCAGGCTGCCCTCGACGGGCAGCAGCGTGCCGCAATCGAAGCTCGGCATCAGATTACGGAAGATGGGCTGCACCACCTCGACCTCAAGGGCGGCGGTGACCTGAGTTCGCTGCTTCCATCGGCATTCCGGCCGCTTTTTGCCGGCCAGACCAATATCGATCTTGCCACCACCTTCGACAATCACGGCAAGATCGATATCCAGACCGGCAATATCGCCACCGGCAGCGTCGTGATCGCCGCCTCGGGCACCCTCGATCCTGCCGGCAACAACAGCCTGAACGCCAATCTGCTCGGCACGTCGGGGCCTGTCGATTTCCGCTGGCCGCTCGCCGAAGGCGAAGCGCGCTTTCTTATATCAGGCCTCAACCTGGCGCTTACAGGCGATGCGCAGACCGCCCGACTGAACGTCAGCGGCTCGCTCGACACCGCAACCCTGCCGCAGGCCGATATCGGCAACATCAAGCTGACGGCAAAGAGCGACGCCTTCAATCTCGCCGCCCGTTCCGGCAGCGTCCAGTTGCGCCTCGTTGCCGGCGACGCGACCTTTGCCGAGCCGAACCTCAATCGTGCGGTCCAAGGCCCGATCACGATCGCTTCTCCGCTGCAGATCTCGCCCAGTGGTATCGGCTTCAACGGCACCACCGTCGAAAGCGCCAATATCAACGGCAGCCTCAACGGCTCCTATCGGCTGACAGACCAAGCGCTGACCGGCAACCTCAAGCTCACCATCAACCCGGCAGCCCTGCCGGCTGCGGCAACAGGCAGGTTCGACGGACCGATCTCGCTCGAAAGCCAGGTGGTCGGCACCATTCCGTCGAAATTCGCGCTGTCCAACCTCGTCCTGAAGTCCGGCACGCTCGAAGCCGCCGGCAACGTCGCGCTCGACGGCGGGATCTTGAACGCCGATCTCTCCGGCCGGTTGCCTGACATCGGCAAGCTCATCCCCGGCGCCAGCGGCGGGGCGGGTTATGCGTTGAGAGTGGGAGGTGAGCTCCCGGCAATCTCCGTCACGGCCAATCTCAAGGCGCCCAACCTTGAAATGGCCGACCGCATGCTCGGCAACCTCAATATCGACCTGTCGGGTCTCGCCGATCCTAAGGCCCCGCAGGGTAGGATCGGCGCCACCGGCACGATCGACGGCCAGCCGATCAGCGTCAACGGTGACATAAGTTCGCAGGACGGCAAGATGAGCATTCCGGCGCTGACCGCCGATATCGGCGGTAACCGGCTGACCGGCAATGTGGAATTCTCGTCCTCCCTTGAGCCGACAGGCGCGCTGACCTTCGATTTCCCCAATATCGGCCTGCTCGCCGCACTCGGCGGACAGAAGGCCGAAGGCGATCTCAAAGGGTCGCTCGGCGTCAGCAGCGATGGTGGCAGGATTGCGCTCAAGCTGCTTGCGACCGGCGGCTCGATCCGCCGAGATACGCTTGCGATCGTCAAGCCGGATATCGATGTCACGGTCAGCGATCTCAAAGCCCTTGCGGCAAACGGCACGGTCAAGGCCGAGGAGGTGAGTGCCGGAACGAACAGGCTCGCCGGCCTTTCGCTCGATTTTACCAAGCAGCAAGACCATACCGATTTCGATCTCGATGCTGCCTATGACGGCAATCCCGTGCTGGCCACCGGCAATATCGAAGCGGCGGGCGGCACGGTGCATTTGAACCTTGATCGCTTCTCGGCAAGCCCCCGCAATATCCCGATCGAGCTTGCCGCACCGACGCAGGTCGCAATCGGCGGCGGTGCCGCCAGCCTGAACGGACTGACGCTGAAGACCGGCGCCGGTTCGGTGACCGTCACCGGTTCCGCCGGCGAAACGCTGAAGATCGATGCAGACATCCGCGAGCTGCCGGCAGCGCTTGCCAACGGTTTCGTGCCGAACCTTTCAGCCGGCGGGACGATCTCCGGAACGATTGCCGTGACTGGAACGCCGGCAGCACCAGTCGCCGACTTCAAGCTCGACTGGAAGGATGCGACGACGGGCCAGACAAAGGGAGCCGGCCTGGCACCGCTCGGCATCACCGCCATTGGCAAATTCGCCGACAACAAGCTCGATTTCGACACCACGGTCGGCAGCAATGACGGCCTCTCGCTGAAGGCCGCCGGCAATGTCGCGCTCGCCGACCCGAAGGCGCCGGTGCTGGATGTCAACGCCGATATCCTCAACCTGCCTGCCCGTATCGCCAACGGTTTCGTTCCTGATCTCGCTGCCGAAGGCACGATTACAGGAAGAATGGCGGCCTCCGGCTCCCTGGCTGCACCCACCGCCAATTTCGATCTCGATTGGAAGAATGCCGCGACGAGCCAGACGAAACGCGCCGGCCTTGCGAATCTTGCCCTGAAGGCATCCGGAAAATTCACCGACAACAAGCTCGATTTCGATACAGTGATCGGCGGCGCCAACAGCCTCTCGCTGAAAGCAACCGGCAATGTCGCCATCACCGGCACGACGATCGGCAACGTCAAGGTCGACGTCGCGCTGGCAAATGTTCCCGCAAGCATCGCAAACAGCTTCGTCGCCGATCTCGCCGCCGAAGGGACGATCTCAGGAAGTGTAGCGGCCTCCGGCTCGCTCGCTGCTCCCACTGCCAATTTCGATCTGGATTGGAAAAACGCTGCGACGAGCCAGACGAAACGCGCCGGTCTTGCGGATCTTGGCATGAAGGCATCGGGAAAATTCGCAGACAACAAGCTCGATTTCGACACCGTGATCGGCGGCGCCAACGGCGTCTCGCTGAAGGCTAACGGCAATATCGCCGTCACCGGCACGAGAGTCGGCAATGTCAAGGTCGACGCCGCGCTGGCAAATATCCCCGCAAATATCGCAAACAACATCGTCCCCGATCTCGCCGCCGAAGGCGCGATCTCTGGAACGGTCTCGGCCAGCGGCTCTCTTTCCGCAGCGACCGCCAATTTCGATCTCAATTGGAAAGATGCAGCGACGAGCCACACAAAACGTGCCGGCCTTGCCGCGCTCGGCGCGACCGCATCGGGAAAATTTGCCGACAACAAGCTTGATTTCAATGCGGCAGTCAGCGGCGACAAAGACCTCTCGCTGAAGGCCGCGGGCAATGTCGCATTGGCCGGTACGGCGATCGACAGCATCAAGGTCGATGCCGAGATCGCCAAGCTCCCGGCCAGTCTCGCAAATACCTTCGTTCCCGATCTGGCGGCCGGCGGCACGATATCAGGCACCCTGTCCGCCGCCGGCACACCCGCCGCACCGAAAGCCGACTTCAAGCTCGACTGGATGGATGCTGCGACCAGCCAGACCAGAAGCGCTCGCCTCTCGGGCCTCACACTTGCCGCATCGGGACGCTTCGCTGATAACCGGCTCGATTTCGATGCCAATCTCGCCGGCCAGGACGGCCTCTCGCTGAAGGCCGCCGGCAATGTTGCGATTTCAGGCACGTCGGTCCGCAATCTTGACGTCAAGGCCGATCTCGCCAACCTTCCGGCAGGCCTCGCCAACGGCTTTATCCCGGGCCTTGCCGCCGAAGGCACCGTCTCGGGAATGGCATCCGCTTCTGGCGCGCTTCCGAAGCCGGCGGTCGATTTCAAGCTCGACTGGAAGAACGCTGCGACCGCCCAGACCAAGAGCAGCGGCCTTTCGGGCCTGAGTGCTGCGGCTTCGGGCAAGTTCGCCAATGACAGGGTCGATTTCGACGCCAATCTCGCCGGCAAGGACGGCGTGTTGGCCAAGGCGAAGGGCGGCGTCACGATCGCGGGAACGGCCATCCGGGACCTTTCGATCAATGCCGATATTCCGGCGCTGCCGGCAAATATCGCAAATGCCTTCGTTCCAGGACTCGGTGCCGAAGGCACGCTTTCGGCAAGCGCCGTGACGTCGGGAACGCCCGCAAATCCGATCGTCGATTTCAAGCTCGACTGGAAGGATGCCGCGACCAGCCATACCAAGGCAGCCGGCCTGTCCCGCCTTGCACTGGCGGCGACGGGAAAATACGCCGGTGACAGGTTGGATTTCGACGCCAACCTTACTGGCGGCGGCGGCATCGCGTTGAAAGCTGCCGGCAATCTTGCCATCGCCGGTACGTCGATCCGGTCGGTCGACGTCACGGCGAACGCCACCAATGTTCCGGCCGGTATCGCCAACGGCTTCGTTCCCGGTCTTGCCGCCGAGGGCGCGGTCTCGGCGACCGCAAAGGCCACCGGCGCGCTATCGGCGCCCTCCGTCGACTTCAAGGTCGACTGGAAGAACGCGGCGACGAGCCAGACAAAAGGTGCGGGCCTTTCGCCGTTCACCATCGGCGCATCGGGCAAACTTGCCGGAAACAGGCTGACAGTCGACACCAGCCTTGCCGGTGATGCCGGCATGTCACTGAAGGGCGGCGGCAGCGTGGTGATTTCAGGCAATCGTGCCATGGACATGCGCTTCACAGGCAATCTTCCTTTCGCTGTGCTCGGCGCCCCGCTTGCGCAGCAGGGCCTCGTCGCGGACGGCGTCGCCACCGTCAACCTGCAGATCGGCGGGACAGCCGCAGCACCCGTCATCAACGGCACGGTCTCGACCAATGGCGCCAAGCTCGTTGACGTCCGGCGCAATATGGCCGTCAACAATCTGACGGCGACCGTGACCTTCAATGGCAGCCAGGCCGTGATATCGCGCCTCAGCGGCAACCTCGGCGGCGGCGGCACGATTTCCGCCAGCGGCACGATCGGCATCCAGCCGGCAGGCGGCTTTCCCGCCGATATTTCGATCAAGCTCGACAAGGCGGTCTATGTCGATGGAACCCTTGTCGTCTCGACCGTCAACGGCACGGTCGGCCTGCGGGGGCCGATCATGAATGCGACGCTGAGCGGCAAGCTTCGACTGGACAAGACCTCGATCACGGTCCCGGAAAAATTGCCGACCTCGCTGAGAGAAATCGACATCCGGCACAAGAATGCGCCGCGGGCAGTCATTGCGCAGCTGCGCAATGACGGCGAGCGGAAACCCGGCGAGAAATCCTCCGTGATCACGCTGGATCTCGAAATCGATGCGCCCTCGCATATCTTCGTACGCGGCCGCGGCATCGATGCCGAGCTTGGCGGCCGTGTGACGATCCGCGGAACGGCGGCTGCACCCATCGTGACCGGCGGTTTCACCATGCGCCGCGGCCGCATGACCATTCTCAACCGCCGTCTGGATTTCTCCGACAAGAGCAGGATCACCTTTGCCGGTGATCTGACGCCGGCGCTCGATATGGAAGCGACCTCGGCCTCCGGCTCGACGACGCTGACCGTCGACGTCGCAGGCCTCGCCACCGACCCCGCGATCACCTTTTCCTCCTCACCCCAGCTGCCGCAGGACGAGGTGCTGGCGCAGCTGATCTTCGGCCAGTCGATGTCGAAGCTCTCGCCGGTGCAGATCGCCCAGCTCGCCGACGCCGTCAGTCAGCTGGCCGGCAACCGCTCCACCTCGCTTTTCGAAGGCCTGCGCAACCAGCTCGGCGTCGACGATTTCGACGTCAGCACCGATTCCAAGGGGCAGACGAGCGTCAGCGTCGGCCGCTATCTCAACGACCGCACCTATTTCGAATTGCAGCAGGGCGGTTCGGCCGGCGCCAAGGCGGTGATCAACCTCGATGTCGGCCGCGGCGTCAAGCTGCGCGGAGGGGCCGGTGGCAACGGTGAGGGCGAAGCCGGCATTGTCTATGAACGGGAATACTGATGCATCTCGCCCGAAGCTGTGCAGCAATTTGAGGAAAGCATGCACAAGCTTTAAGCCGGCTTAGAAACCGGTTTTGCTTGTCTTGAGAAGGATGTTGGTCTCGGTCGAATTGATGCCGTTGATCAGCCGGATGCGGCGCAGCGTCTCGTCGAAGGCGGCAAGATCGCGGTCCTCGAGTTCGGCGACGAAATCCCATTTGCCGTTGGTGCTGTGCAGCGCGCGCACCTGTGGCAGGCCCCTCAACTGATCGGCCACCCTGTCGGCGAGCTTACCGAGCACCTCGATCATGACGATGGCGCGCACGCCGGCGGACCGTGTTTCATGGCCGGTGCGGATGGTAAAGCCGACGATCGTGCCGCTGGCGACCAGACGGTCGATACGGGCGGCAACCGTTGCCCGTGATGCGCCGGTCATCGCCGCAAGCGAAGAGACGGAAATCCGGGCGTTGTGGCGAAGCGCACTCAGAAGTTCGGTGTCAAGATCATCCACGCTTATCACTTTGTCAAAATGGGTTTATCAATCTGCGCAATCATAGTCCATTTCTGACACTTTTCCATCTTTTTGCCGCCAGGCCTTTATCCCATTATCGGCCGAAACAGGCCTCAACACGGAGCCCTCCACATGAATGCCCAATCGCGATCTGTCACCCTCATCGGCGCGCCGCTGGAAGAAGGCTCCGGCCGCAGAGGGGCTGCCATGGGCCCAGCAGCCTTGCGCATTGCCGGCGTCGACCAGACGCTGATCGAGCTTGGCCATGATGTCGCCGATCTCGGCGATCTGCGCATCGTGCCGGCGATGGATCTGCCGAACCATCCGAAAGCCCACAATCTGAGGATCGTCGGCGCCTTCACGCGCGCCCTCGAAAGCAGCGTCCATGACGTCGCCGCCTCCGGCCGTTTTCCGCTGATTCTTGGCGGCGACCACAGCCTTTCCATGGGCAGCGTCTCCGGAATGGCCCGTTATGCCGCCAGCAAAGACCGCCCGCTCTTTGTGCTCTGGCTCGACGCCCATGCCGATTTCAATTCCCCGGCCACCTCGCCCTCCGGCAATATTCACGGCATGCCGGTCGCCTTCTTCTGCGGCGAGGCGGAGTTCGCCGAGATCCTGCCGAAAGACCGTCCGTTCGTTGATCCGAGGAATGTCTTCCAGGTCGGCATCCGTTCGGTCGATGCGCGCGAGCGCGAGGAAGTCCACGAACACGGCGTCAATGTCTTCGACATGCGCGCGATCGACGAGCAGGGCATCGGCGCCATCATGCGTGAGATCCTCGATGTCGTCACCAAGGCGAACGGCCTGCTGCATGTCAGCCTCGACCTCGATTTCCTCGATCCCGAGATTGCCCCCGGCGTCGGCACGACGGTGCCTGGCGGCGCGACCTTTCGCGAGGCCCATCTGGTGATGGAAATGCTTTCGGACAGCGGTCTCGTCTCGTCGCTCGATCTCGTCGAACTCAATCCGTTTCTCGACGATCGCGGCAAGAGCGCCCGCATCTTGGTGGAGCTGACGGCAAGCCTCTTCGGCCGCCGCATCTTCGATCGCCCGACACGCGCCGCATAAGAGCATGTCGAGCAAAAGTGTGCAGCGGTTTTGCGATAACAACATGCGTTGAAATAAGATGGGAGAACGGCCATGAACACTTCGGAAAAACTGATCGCCACCGAACAGCGGCTCGGCGCCCATAACTACAAGCCGCTCGACGTGGTGCTGACGCGCGGCGAAGGTGTTCATGTCTGGGATACCGACGGCAACCGTTATCTCGATTGCCTCTCGGCCTATTCCGCCGTCAACCAGGGCCATTGTCATCCGAAGATCCTCGCCGCCATGGTCGAGCAGGCTGGCAGGCTGACGCTCACCTCCCGCGCCTTCCGCAACGATCAGCTCGCCTATCTCTACGAAGAGCTCGCGGCTCTCACCGGCTCGCACAAGATCCTGCCGATGAATTCCGGTGCCGAAGCGGTGGAGACCGCCATCAAGGCGGTGCGCAAATGGGGATATGAGGTCAAGGGCGTTCCGGAGGGCAAGGCGGAGGTCATCGTCTGCGCCGATAATTTCCATGGCCGGACGCTGAGCATCATCAGCTTCTCCACAGATCCCGAGGCCCGCAGCGGTTTCGGCCCTTACACGCCAGGCTTCCGCATCATTCCCTTCGGCGATGCCGAGGCTTTCGCCGCCGCAATCAACGGAAATACCGTGGCGGCGCTGATCGAGCCGATCCAGGGGGAGGCCGGCGTCATCATCCCGCCGGCGGGTTATTTCACCCGCATCCGCGAGCTTTGCACGGCAAACAACGTCACCCTCATCCTCGACGAGATCCAGACCGGTCTCGGCCGCACCGGCAAACTGCTGGCCGAAGAGCACGAAGGCATCGAGGCCGACGTGACGCTGATCGGCAAGGCGCTGTCTGGCGGCTTCTATCCGGTGTCGGCCGTGCTTTCGAATTCCGAAGTTCTGGGCGTGCTGAAGCCCGGCCAGCACGGCTCGACCTTCGGCGGCAATCCGCTCGCCTGCGCGGTGGCGCGCGCCGCACTGAAGGTGCTGACGGAAGAGGGCATGATCGAGAACGCCGCTGTTATGGGCGACTATTTCCTAGAAGGTCTCAGGTCGATCCGCTCGAACATCGTGAGGGACGTGCGCGGCCGCGGTCTGATGATGGCCGTGGAGCTGGAACCCGAAGCCGGCGGCGCCCGGCAATATTGCCATGCGCTGAAGGAGCGCGGCCTGCTCGCCAAGGACACCCACGACCACACGATCCGCCTCGCTCCGCCATTGGTCATAACGAGGGAGCAGGTCGATTGGGCGGTCTCGCAGATCGAAAAGACGATCAGCTGAGTAAAATCGGCGAAATTTTTCTCACGATCTCGACTACAGCACTTGGAATGCGAAGGAGATCGGCAGCAAACCGCCTGGCTTTCATCCAAGATTAAAAACCTTCGCAATCCCGTCTACCAATTTAGATTTGGGCAACACTCTTTCGCTAATGTTGACAATAACCGTAACGATGCTTCGCCGAGCGCAAAGCCATCGCGTGGTATGAAGGCAAAGCTTGTCCGCGCCAATGGTGGCGCATCCGCTTCTGCCCTGGCTTACGATAGTTGGGAAGAATTCTAATGGCCACGATCAATTCGACTAACTTCAGCGGCGATACGCTCGAGATTATTGCCTTCCGCCTGCATGACCAGGAATTCTGCGTCAAGACCACGACCATCCGCGAAATCCGCGGCTGGGCGCCGTCGACGCCGATCCCGCATGCGCCGGCCGATGTCATCGGTGTCATGAACCTGCGCGGCTCGGTGATCCCGATCATCGATCTTGCTTTCAAGCTCGGCATGAAGAGCACGGTCGCCAATGAGCGCAGCGCCATCGTCGTCGCCGAGGTTCACAGCATGGTCATCGGCATGCTTGTCGACCGCGTCTCGGACATTCTCACCATCTCGTCCAGCCAGGTCCAGCCGGTGCCTGAGGTGACCGCGTCGTTCGACCGGGCTTATTGCGAAGGCATCATCGCTTCGGAGAATGGCATGATTTGCTTCCTGAACCTCGCCAAGATGTTCAAGGAAAACGAGACGGATGAACTGGCTGCCTAATTCTGAAAACCCGCTAATTTATTGAAAACCGCCCCCTCGGGCGGTTTTTTTATTGCGCGAGATACACGGTAGAGCCTTTCCAGGAAAAGTGCGAAGCGGTTTTCCGTCCGGAATTGCGTAAAAACAAAAGCTTAGAGCGGTTCTCCGCTTCCGCGAAAACCTGAACTGCTCTTAAGCTGCGACTTTAATCCTGGCATCATAAGATTAGCGACAGCTTTTATACGCGATATTAACCATGCCCCGTCAGCATGGCTGTGAAGCGTTGCGCATGGCGCCGGCGCAGCGACCGCCCAAAGCTGGGAAGAGTTCTCAACCATGCCGGTGCAGGCGACACTTTGACCGGATTGCGCTGTATACGACGATGAAGCGCGCCGCATGAAGCCCTTGCGACGCGCTTTGATGGCTTAGCCGAACAGCGCGAAGGTTGCCCTCAGCGTCACCCAGACACCCCACAGCAGCGGAATGCCGACGACGCCCCAGGCAAGCATCGCCTTGGCGTCCAATCCGCCTGTGCCGATGCCGAAGGAACCCGTCGGTCCGGCATTGACGGCCGCCGACTTCGCCTGCAACGCGGCGACCTCGTCATCGGACATGAACCATTTGTCCGACAGCGGCCTGATCAGCGAATTGGCGATGAGCCCGAGCGCCAGCATGCCGGCGAGGATATACATGGTGCCGGTATAAAGGGTTGGACCGGGTGCCACGCCGGCGGCGATCTGCGCTTCGCGGATATAGTTGACGACGACGGGACCGACGATGCCGGCCGTTGCCCAGACCGTCAGCAGCCGGCCGTGGATGGCGCCGACGAACTGCGTGCCGAAAATATCGGCAAGATAGGCCGGGATGGTCGCGAAGCCGCCGCCGTACATCGACAAGATGATGCCGAAGGAGAGAACGAACAGCGCCTTGTTGCCCATGCCCGCAAAGGTCGGCGCCAGCGCATAGAGCACGATGCCGAGGACGAAGAAGCAGTAATAGGTATTCTTGCGGCCGATCTTGTCGGACAGCGACGCCCAGAAGAACCGTCCGCCGATGTTGAAGAGCGACAGCAAACCGGCGAAACCGGCGGCGATCGTGGCGATCGATGCCTTCTGCCCGGCGTCGAGCTGGGCGAAGCCGACATCCGGCAGGCCGATCAGCGAACCGGCGAAGATCTCCTGCAGCATTGGCGAGGCCATGCCGATAACGCCGATACCGGCCGAAACGTTGAGGCAAAGCACCGCCCAGATCAGCCAGAACTGTTTTGTCCTGTGGGCATCGCGCAGGTGCACATGTTTGGTGGTGATCATCGTGCTCTTGGCTGCAGGCGGCGTCCAACCCTCGGGGCGCCAGCCGGCCGGCGGAATGCGATAGCCGAAGGCGCCGCCCATCATGAAGACGAAATAGATCACCGCCATGACGATGAAGGTCTGCCAGACGCCGACCGAACTGTCGGTCTTGAAAGTACTCATCAGCAGGTTGGCCAATGGAGCGCCGATCATCGCACCGCCGCCGAAGCCCATGATCGCCATACCGGTCGCCATGCCGCGCCGGTCGGGAAACCATTTGATCAGCGTCGAGACCGGCGAGATGTAGCCGAGGCCGAGACCAATGCCGCCGATGACGCCGGCACCCAGCCACATCAGCCAGAGCTGATGGGTGATGACGCCGATCGCGGCAAGAATGATGCCGCCGCACCAGCAGCAGGCGGAAACGACGCCCGCCTTGCGCGGACCGGCGCGCTCGAGCCAGCCGCCCCAGATGGCGGCGGATGAACCAAGCAGGACGAAGAACAGCGTATAGATCCAGCCGAGGTCGGCAACGCGCCAGTCGCAGGTCGTGGTGAACAGCGCCGAGGCGAGTGTCAGATCGGGGCAGGCCGTCGAGGCCGTGATCCCGAGCGATTTGGAAAGCGGCAGCCAGAACACGCTGAAACCATAGGCCATGCCGATGCAGAGATGAATGGCGAGCGCTGCCGGCGGCACCAGCCACCGATTGAACCCAGGCCTTGCGACGATCCTTTCCCGATCGAGCAGGCCCGCCAACGCCCGTCTGTACGTGTTTCCGCTGCAGTCATGAAAACTCCTCCTTGATTCAAATCTGGTTTGATTTCAGCTTTTACTGGTCACCGGCACATGTGCAGGCAGGTTGCTCCTGCCTCCCCTCCCGCACGGATCGATCCTGGTTTTTAGGACTAAAACATTGAAATAAAGACCTAAAGCGCGAGGAGCGCGCTTTAGTGTTTTACCGGCTCCGGCTTTCGGATAAGAGGAACGGCCTGAAGCACGAGCGCGTCCAGGCCGTTCTCCTCATTCTCCAGAATTTCGAACAATTGCCGCCTCATGCGCGGGTCCCAGAATTTGTTGATATGAGTGGCGACCCCCTGCGCGGCCTCGCTTTCCGGCTGGCTTTTGAAGAAGGTGGCGATCTGGTTTGCCATATAGACGAGCTTGGTCTTGGTATCATGCGACATCGGCAATGCTTCCGGGCGAGATGCGGTGCGGGTGAGTGAAAATCTCGAAATCCTCGCCACGCACCAGCGCGACGAGCGCCATGCCGGCTTCTTCGGCCGTGCGGATGGCGAGAGCCGTCGGCGCCGAAATGGCGATGAGCACCGGGCTGCCGAGGATCGCCGCCTTCTGCACCATCTCGACGGAGATCCGGCTGGTGACGACAACGGCGCCGTCCCCACCTCTTTCAGTAGCACGGATGACGGCGCCGCAGAGCTTGTCCAGCGCATTGTGCCGGCCGACATCTTCGCGTACGGCAATCAGCCCCCTGCCGGGACGATAGAACCCGGCGCCATGCACCGCCCGCGTCTCACGATGCAGCGGCTGCGCCTCGTTCAGAAGCGAAACGGCGCGGACGATATCCGCATGCGACAGCGCCAGTGGCGATCTCGAGACATCCGGCACCGGTCGTACCGCCTGTTCGATCGATTCGATGCCGCAGAGCCCGCAGCCGACCGGTCCCGCCATGCTGCGGCGGCGTAGCCGCAGCCGATCGGCGACGTCGTCGACCAGGCTCACCTGCACATCGATCCCCTGCTCGCCCTCGACGACCTCGATGCCTGATATCTCCGCCGGCCCGGTGATGATCCCTTCGGTCAGGCTGAATCCGATCGCAAAATCCTCGAGATCATCAGGCGTTGCCATCATCACAGCATGCGAACTGCCGCCATAGGAAAAGGCGATCGGCACCTCTTCCGGCACGATGCGCGAACCGGTCTGGAGGACGCCGTTGCGGCGGGCGGTCTCGGGGACATGGGCGGTGACGGTGAAGGTCATCATGCGCGTTCCTGCTTACAGAGCCGCCCCCGCATCATCACTCCGCCGCCTCGAGCTTGCCGGCGATGCGGCGCGATTGCCGCGCCTGCTCGTCATATTCGAGTTGCCATTCGCTCGGCCCGTTGGAGGGCGAGACCTGCACCGCCGTCACCTTGTATTCCGGGCAGTTCGTCGCCCAGTCGGAGAAATCGGTGGTGATGACGTTCGCCTGCGTCGTGGGATGATGGAAGGTCGTATAGACGACACCCGGCGCGACGCGATCGGTGATCAGCGCCCTGAGCGTCGTGTCGCCGGAGCGGCTGTCGAGCTTCACCCAGTCGCCATCGCGAACGCCGCGCTGCTCGGCATCGTGCGGATGGATTTCCAGCCGGTCTTCCGCATGCCAGACGACATTCTCGGTTCGCCTTGTCTGCGCCCCGACATTGTACTGGCTGAGGATGCGGCCGGTGGTGAGAAGCAGCGGGAAGCGCGGACCGGTACGCTCGTCGGTCGCCACATATTCGGTTCGGATGAACTTGCCCTTGCCGCGCACGAAGCCATTGACATGCATGATCGGCGAGCCGAGCGGGCTCTTCTCGTTGCAGGGCCACTGCACCGAGCCCATTTTTTCGAGATAGTCGTAGGAGACCATCGCGAAGCTCGGCGTCGTCATGGCGATCTCGTCCATGATCTCCGACGGATGGGTGTAATTCCAGTCGAGCCCCATCGCCTGGGCAAGCTTCTGCGTCACTTCCCAGTCGCCATAGCCGTTGCGCGGCGACATCACCTTGCGCACGCGATTGATGCGGCGCTCGGCATTGGTGAAGGTGCCGTCCTTCTCGAGGAAGGTCGAGCCCGGCAGGAAGACATGGGCGTAATTGGCGGTCTCGTTGAGGAACAGGTCCTGCACGACGACGCATTCCATCGCTGCAAGCCCGGCCGCGACATGTTTGGTATCGGGATCGGACTGGAGGATGTCTTCGCCCTGGATGTAGATGCCTTTGAAGGAGCCGTCGACTGCCGCATCCAGCATGTTCGGAATACGCAGGCCCGGCTCGTTGTTGAGCTTCACGCCCCAGAGCTTTTCGAAGATATCGCGCGTCGCATCGTCGGAAATGTGCCTGTAGCCCGGCAATTCGTGCGGGAAAGAACCCATGTCGCAGGAACCCTGCACGTTGTTTTGGCCACGCAGCGGGTTCACGCCGACGCCGGGACGGCCGATATTGCCGGTCGCCATCGCCAGGTTGGCGATAGCGATCACCGTGGTCGAGCCCTGGCTGTGTTCGGTGACGCCGAGGCCATAATAGATCGCGCCGTTGCCGCCCTTGGCATAGAGTCGCGCCGCGCCGCGCAGATCCGCCGCCGGCACGCCGGTGAAGATCTCGGTCTCTTCGGGACTGTGCTGCGGTTCGGCGACGAAGGCTGCCCAGTCCTCGAACTCCGACCAGTCGCAGCGCTCGCGGATGAACGTCTCGTCATAGAGCCCTTCGGTGACGATCACATGCGCCAGCGCCGTCATGACCGCGACATTGGTGCCGGGCTTCAGCGGCAGGTGATAGGAGGCCTCGATATGCGGCGAGCGGACGATATCGGTGCGGCGCGGATCGATGACGATGAGCTTGGCCCCTTGGCGCAGCCGCTTCTTCAGCCGCGAGCCGAACACCGGATGTCCGTCGGTCGGATTGGCGCCGATGACGATGACGACGTCGGAATGCTCGACACTGTCGAAATCCTGCGTGCCCGCCGACGTGCCGAAGGTCTGGCCGAGGCCGTAACCCGTCGGTGAATGGCAGACACGGGCGCAGGTATCGACATTATTGTTGCCGAAACCGGCGCGGATCAGCTTCTGCACCAGATACGTTTCCTCATTGGTGCAGCGCGACGAGGTGATGCCGCCAATCGCCTCGCGGCCGTATTGATATTGGATGCGGCGGAATTCCGTCGCCACATGCGCGAAGGCCTCGTCCCAGCTCACTTCCCGCCAGGGATCGCTGACCTTTTCGCGGATCATCGGATTGAGGATACGGTCCTTGTGAGTGGAATAGCCATAAGCGAAGCGGCCCTTGACGCAGGAATGGCCGCGATTGGCCTGACCGTCCTTCCACGGCACCATGCGCACCAGTTCCTCGCCGCGCATCTCCGCCTTGAAGGAACAGCCGACGCCGCAATAGGCGCAGGTCGTCACAGCCGAATGCTCGGGCTGGCCGATCTGGATCACCGACTTCTCCGTCAGCGTCGCCGTCGGGCAGGCCTGGACACAGGCGCCGCAAGAGACGCATTCGGAATCGATGAAATGCTCGTGCATACCGGGCGAAACGCGCGAGCCGAAGCCGCGGCCCTCGATCGTCAGCGCGAAGGTGCCCTGCACTTCCTCGCAGGCGCGCACGCAGCGCGAACAGACGATGCACTTGGAGGGATCATAGGTGAAATAGGGATTGGATTCGTCCTTCGGCATCCATTTCAGATTGATGTCGCCATTGCTGCGCGCCTTGACGTGATTGTCGCCCTCGTAGCCGTAGCGCACATCGCGCAGGCCGACGGCGCCCGCCATGTCCTGCAATTCGCAATCGCCGTTGGCCGCGCAGGTGAGACAGTCGAGCGGATGGTCGGAGATATAGAGTTCCATCACGCCGCGGCGGATATCCTTCAATCGCCCCGTCTGCGTGTGCACCACCATGTTTGCCGCCACCGGCGTCGTGCAGGAGGAGGGCGTGCCGTTGCGACCCTCGATCTCGACGAGGCAGAGCCGGCAGGAGCCGAAAGCATCGACCATATCGGTGGCACAGAGCTTCGGCACCTTGATGCCGGCCTCCATCGAGGCGCGCATGATCGAGGTGCCCTCCGGCACGCTGATCTGCTGTCCGTCGATAGTGAGTGTCACCATGGCCTCGGATTTCGAAGCGGGCGTGCCGTAGTCGATTTCATGGACGAGAGACATGATTGGTCTCCTTGCTTGAGATGGTGAGGTCAGCGCAGGCGTTCCATGAAAAACGCGTCATTCCGCCGCCTCCACCAGAGGTGCCGGCGAAAAATCCTCCGGGAAATGCGTCATGGCGCTCATGACAGGATAGGGCGTGAAACCGCCCAGCGCACAGAGCGAGCCGAACTTCATCGTATTGCAGAGATCGGCAAGCAGCGCCCGGTTCTTCTCCGGCTCGATCCCGTGTGCGATCTTGTCGGCCGTCTCCACGCCGCGCGTCGAGCCGATGCGGCAGGGCGTGCACTTGCCGCAGCTTTCGACGGCGCAGAATTCCATCGCGAAACGCGCCTGCTTCAGCATATCGGCCGTGTCGTCGAAGACGACGATGCCGGCATGGCCGATCAGTCCGTCCTTGGCGGCGAAGGATTCGTAGTCGAACGGCGTGTCGAACAGCGCCCGCGGGAAATAGGCCCCGAGCGGTCCGCCCACCTGCACAGCTTTGACCGGCCGTCCCGTCACTGTACCGCCACCGATCCTGTCGACGATATCTCCAAGCGAAAGACCGAAGGCCGTTTCATAGAGGCCGCCATATCTGACATTGCCGGCAATCTGCAGCGGGATGGTGCCGCGCGAGCGGCCCATGCCGAAATCGCGGTAGAAGGCCGCACCCTTTTCCATGATGACCGGCACCGAAGCCAGCGAGATCACGTTGTTGATGACGGTCGGACAGTTAAACAGCCCCTTATGCGCCGGCAGCGGCGGCTTGGCACGCACGACGCCGCGCTTGCCCTCGAGACTGTTGAGCAGCGCCGTCTCCTCGCCGCAGACATAGGCGCCGGCGCCGGTGCGCACCTCGATATCGAAGGCGCGGCCGGAGCCGAGCACCGATGGCCCGAGAATGCCGGCCTGGCGCGCGATGCCGACAGCCTCGGTCATGACAGCGATCGCATGCGGATATTCCGAACGCGTATAAACGAAACCCTTGGTCGCCCCGGTCGCGAGCCCTGATATCGCCATGCCCTCGATCAGCATGAAGGGATCACCCTCCATGATCATCCGGTCGGCAAAGGTGCCGCTGTCGCCCTCGTCGGCATTGCAGACGATATATTTGCGTTCGCCGGCGGCCTCGAGAACGGTCTTCCACTTGATGCCGGTGGGAAAGCCGGCACCGCCGCGGCCGCGCAAGCCGGAATCGGTGATTTCCTTGACGATTTCAACGGGTGTCATCGAAACGGCGCGGCGAAGCCCGGCAAGACCGCCATGCGCCTCGTAATCGCCAAGCGAAAGCGGATCGGTGACGCCGCAGCGGGCGAAGGTCAGGCGGGTCTGTTCCTTGAGGAACGGGAGGTCTTCAACCTCCCCGAGACAGAGCCGATGCTCGCTTCCATCAATCATCCCGGCACCGAACAGATCAGGCACATCCTCTGACTTCACCGGTCCATAGCCGATGCGCTTGCCGGCAACCTCGACCTCGACCAGCGGCTCCAGCCAGAACATTCCGCGCGAGCCGTTGCGCACGATCTCGGCATCGAAGCCGCGGGCGGCGATCTCCTGGGCAATCGCCTTTGCCACCTGTTCGGCCCCGAGCGCCAGCGCTGCGGCATCGCGCGGAACATATATCCTGACCGTCATCGGCGTGCCTCCGCGACGAGTTCCGCCGCCGTCCGATCGTCGACCCGGCCATAGACCTCGCCGTCGAGCATCACCGCCGGCGCGCAGGCGCAGAGCCCGAGACAGTAGACCGGCTCCAGCGTCACGCCACCATCGAGCGTCGTCTGATGAAAATCGATGCCGAGCAGCGCCTTCACACGTTCGGCCAACGCATCGCCGCCCATCGACTGACAGGCTTCGGCGCGACAGAGCTTCAGCACATGCCGGCCGGCGGGATGGTCGCGATAATCGTGATAGAAGGTCACCACCCCATGCACTTCGGCGCGGGAGAGGTTCAATTCCTCCGCGATAACAGGCATGGCTTCCTGCGGCACATAGCCGAATTCTTGCTGAACCTCGTGCAGAATGGGAAGCAGCGGCCCTTCGAGAAAGCGAAGATCGGCGACGATGGCCCGAGTGCGTGCTGCAATATCGCCTTCGGCGATATGAATGGTCATAAGGCAGCCCTCCCAGCGGCTTGCTCGTTGCGAAATAGCGGGCCTCCCCCAGCCGGATGCTATTCCGTCACCACCATCTCAGGGAAGCAGCCGGCGATCAATAAAGCTATCTCGTTGCTTGATAGGTTTTTTCTATCAAAGTTCTTCGTCTTGCACGAGCACTCTCGCTTCATGCAGCAAAGCCGAGACAAGCGGCGTGAAGGGCTCGCGATAAGGCGCAACAAGGCCGACCAGATGATGCGCTTCCGGCTCGACGATCGGGATCATGCGGATTTCCACTGGAAATCCGAAGGATTTGGCGACGTTGCGCGGCATGATGCTCGCCCAGCGTCCGGTCCTGACATGCGAGAACAGCACGATCATCGAGTTGGACTCGAGCGTCGGATGCGCTGTTGCGCCTGCTTCCGTCAAGTGGCGGTTGATGATGCGGCGGTTCTGCATGTCGGCAGTCAATAGACAAAGCCGAAGGTCGCCGATCTCCCGCCAGGTCACGTTGTCGCGATCGGACAGCGGGCTGCCGGCAGCCGTGATCAGATTATAGCGCTCCGCATAGAGGGGAACGGTCGTGACGCGGCCGAGCGGCTCGTTTTCGAGATAGGTGATGCCGGCATCGATTTCGAGGTTTTCGAGCATGCTCAGTACCTGCAGCGAATTCCGCGAGACGATCGAGAAGGTCACGCCGGGATGCCGCTCCTGAAAGGGCGTGGTGATGCGCGACAGCATGGCGAGCGCGGTCGGAATGGCGGCGAGGCGAATGTGGCCGGAAAGCCCGCGGCGCGCGGCACGCATCTCCTCACGCATGGTGCGGGCATCGCCGACGATGCGCCGGGCCCATTCGAGCACGCGCTGCCCCTCCGGCGTCAGCCCCTGGAACCGCGAACCGCGCTGCACCAACATGACGCCGAGTTGATCCTCGAGCTGGCGGATGGCCGCGGAAAGCGTCGGCTGCGAGATCCCGCACTCCTCCGCAGCGCGGCCAAAGTGCTTTTCATTGGCAAGGGCGATGAAGAATTCCAGCTTGTCGATCATCCGGTCTCCCGATCCGGCATGACATCATCCGGGTCAGTTCATCTTTGACGCAGCAGCGGTGCTCCGCAAGAGCGATCTCTAGATCAGTATGATTTTAGGCCCGATCGGCCTAAAATCTGAATCCTGATCTAAATCAAAGAAATAGACCATGATGTCGTCCGAAAACCGCGCACACTTTTCGGCATCATGCTCTAACTGTTCTCTGCAGCCGGAAAAAGATCGAACAGCGATTCGAGGAAGGCAAGCACGCTGACATTGCCGATGCTGTAATAGACCAGCCTGCCCTGACGGCGCGTATGGACCAGGCCTTCGAGCCTTAACCGCGCCAGTTGCTGCGAGACCATTGCCTGCTGTATGCCGAGGATATTTTCGATTTCACTCACCGTCCGCTCCTCGTTCGCCAGTATGCAGAGGATCAGAAGCCGGGTCTGGTGCGCTAGCGCTTTCAGCAGGCCGCTCGCTTCATGGGCTTGTCCAGCGAGTGTGTGCAATTCCTGGCCGGACATCCCCGGCTTGGGTTTGGGCAAAGGCATTCGGTATCTCGGAAGGACGGCGATGAGGTAGATCAGCACAATAGCATATTCGCAGAAGCGAATTGGTCAAAATGAAGAAATGCCAAAAAAGGTCCAAGTAAATCAGCAGATAAGCTGACCGCCATTGATCTCGATCACCTGTCCGGTGATGTAACCCGAGAGGGCGGGAGCCGCCAGGAACAGATAGGCGGGAGCACAATCCTCCGCCGTGCCGAGCCGCTGCAGGGGGATGGACTTTCTCGTTTGCTCCAGCTTTTCGCGGGAGGAATAGCGCTCATGGAAATCCGTCTCGATCGTTCCTGGCGACACGCAATTGACGCGGATTCCGTCCGGTGCAAGCTCACGGGCAAGCGCCTTGGAATACGTCGCAACGAAGGCTTTCGAGGCCGAATAGATCGAAGAGCCGGGGCTGCCGCCTGTCAGCGCCGAAATCGAAACCGTGTTGACGATGGCCGCGCCTTCAGCCGCCTTCAATGCCGGCAGCAGCGCCCGCGTCAGCGCCACTACCGATGTCTGGTTGAGCCGCACGACCGCCTCATATTCTGCGTCGGTGAGCGTGGCAGCGGGAAAACGGCCAAGCATGGTGCCGGCATTGTTGACGAGCACATCGACCCTATCAAAGAAGGCGAGAGCATCCTCGGCAAATTGCGCTGCCCCACCGACCGCGGAAAAATCGGCATTAAGCAGCAGCGCCCGTCTTTCGGATTCAGCCGTCAGCAGGAAATCCGGCAGGTCGCGTCCCGGCTTGCGCCCGGTATGGACGATCACCTTCGCGCCGCAGTCCAGGAACTGCCGGGCCACTTCAAGGCCGATGCCGCGGCCGGCGCCAGTCACTACGACATTGCGATTTTCGAACAGTCTGGGATGGAACACGAAGCCGTCCTCCTCGCGGACAGTGCCGCCGGTTGTGTCATTCGCCCTTAACATATGAGCGCGCCGGCTGAAAGAAAGGCGCGTATCGATCTTTCCTGGGGAGGACCGGGGTTAGTTTTCCGTCTCCAGAAGCCGCGCGCCCGGCCCTTCCTTGCCGAGCCGGTCGCAGGGATTGCGCAACGGACAGCTTTCGATCGACAGGCAGCCGCAGCCGATGCAGCCGGTCAGACGGTCGCGCAGCAGGCTAAGCCGCCTGATTCGCGCGTCGAGATCATCCTTCCACAGCGCCGACAGCGTCTGCCAATCGGCGACGGTCGGCGTGCGTCCCTGCGGCAGGGACTCGAACGCCGCCTGGATTTCCGAAAGCGAAATGCCGACACGCTGCGCCACCTTGATGATGCCGAGCCGGCGAAGCACATCGCGCCCATAGCGCCGTTGATTGCCGCGGGAGCGGATGCTCGAGATCAGCCCCTTGGTCTCGTAAAAATGCAGCGCCGAGACGGCCAGGCCGCTGCGCTCCGCCACTTCGCCGACCGTCAGGAGCTTGCCGAGCGGCGTTGCCGGAATTGTATCCATTGCCTCTTGACCTCAAGATTAGTTGAGGTTTTATAAGCCTTGCTCCAGCAATCGTAAAGCCCAATCGCGAGAAGGAGCGGCGCATGAAAACATCCATCAGGCTGGCGGTGATCTACGGAAGTACAAGAAAGGGCCGAATCTGCGACCGGGTGGTCAAATGGCTGACGCAGGAACTCGTCCGCTTCCCGCAATTCGATATCGAAATCATCGATCCACTGGATTTTGCGCTGCCGCCCGACCGTGACATGGCGCACCCCGAAATCGACAGGCTCTCCGGGCGGCTCGGCATGGCCGACGCCTTCATCATCGTCACGCCGGAATACAATCACAGCTTCAGCGCCGCGTTGAAATCGACCATCGATCTGTTTTTCGAGCCCTGGCAGGGCAAGCCGGTCTCCTTTGTTTCCTATGGCGGCATTTCCGGTGGCCTGCGCGCGGTCGAGCAATTACGGCTCGTCTTTGCGGAACTCCACGCCGTCACCATCCGCGATTCGGTCAGCTTTTCCGCGCCATGGAGCCGCTTCGACGTCGCCGGACGGCTTGACGATCCGAGCGACGCTCTGCACACGCTCGACCGGATGATGGCGCGGCTGGAATGGTGGACGCGGGCGCTCATTGCCGCGCGCGGCGATCATCCCTACGCCGATATCGCCGCTTAAGACGAAGGGCTCCGGTTCCGTTCCCGGCAGGTACGGAACCTTTGGGAACACCCGGGCAGATCCTCCGCCCGGGTGTTTTCCGTCACATCCGGTTCATTCCGACCGCACGGACGGGTTCGCAATTTTGCTGTTGCGGGGGGAAAATCCCGGTGATAGTTTCCGCGCAAATAACAGGGGAGCTCCGTATCGCCGGGGCTGAGATGTGAGGTGCAAGCCTCTGGACCCTTCAAAGCTGATCTGGGTAATGCCAGCGGAGCGAGGTTCAGATGTTCTCAGGCGCACAAGTGTCACTCTATCCGATGTCCGGCAATTTCGTCGGCATCATTCTCGATGCCGTCAAGGCGCTCGATCCCTATCGCGACCGGCTGCGCATCGAGACCGATGATATCTCCACGCTGCTGGTCGGCCCGCCTGACATTCTCTTCGCCGCCATGCACGATCTTTTCGTCGCCGCCGCTAAGACCGGCGAGCATTGCGTCCTTTCCGCTGCCGTTTCACGCGGCTGCCCCGGCGAGCCGGACGACGCCATCTGCGGCGTCAACCCTTCCCTCGGTCAGGTGGAGCCGCTTGCCGAGCGTATAACAGCCGCACTTGCCGCCGTTGAAACCACCGCCGAGACCGGACAGCCGACCGCTGCGCAATTCTCGCTCTACGTCATGGGCACCGGCACCCATATGGACGAGATCTATGGCTGCATCGACTTCCTGAAGCGCTCCGGCACCTTCGACCGCGCCAAGAATTTCTGCACCAGGCTCTCTGGTGACGCTGGCACGGTCTTCGCAACCATTCGTCAGGCCTTCTATCGCTTCGGCGACCCCGAGGGACATGTGACCCTCGACATCACCGTGTCCGCGAATAGCCCGACGAAAGCCTGAAATCGAACGCTGATGACACCGTCAAAACCATCGGATTCGCGCCTTGCCGCGCTCCGCTCCGCTCTCTACCGGGGCATACCCGCCTTGCTGGCCGGCTGCGCCTTCTTGGCGGCATGGGAACTCTATGTCGATCTTTCCGGTATCAAACCTTCCATCCTGCCGGCGCCTTCGCGCATCGTCATCCAGGGCTGGCTGAACCGCGAGGCGCTTATCGCCAACACCTGGCCGACGCTCGGCGCGACACTCGGAGGTTTCGCCCTGTCGCTTGCCTTCGCCTTCGCCGCCTCGATCCTCATGGATTTCGTGCCCTTCATGCGCCGGGCATTGCTGCCGATCTTCATCGCCAGCCAGACCCTGCCGCTGGTGGCGATCGCGCCCCTCGTCGTCCTCTGGTTCGGCTTCGGCCTGTTGCCGAAGGTCCTGCTGGTGGCGCTCGTCACCTTCTTCCCGCTGCTCGTCGCCTTGCTGCAGGGCTATGAATCAACCGACCGCGACATCGCCGAATTACTGAATTCGATGAAGGCGAGCCGCTGGCGCATTTTCCGCCTGGCACGGCTTCCTTCCTCGCTGCCCTATTTCTTCGCCGGCCTGCGGATCTCGATCACCTATGCCGTCGTCGGCGCGATCTTTGCCGAATATGCCGGCGCCGCCCGCGGCCTCGGCATCTATATCCTGAACGCCAAGAACAATTTCCGCCCCGATCTCGTGCTCGCCGCCGTCGTCGTCAGCGCCGTGCTGACACTCTGCCTCTTCGGGCTGACGCTGATGATCCAGCGCCTCGTCATGCCCTGGCAACAATCCGGGGAGCAGCGCCGATGAGCGATGCAATGGTTGAGCTGCGCAACATCTCGAAGTCCTTCGACGGCATGAAGGTGCTGGACGATATTTCGCTCGCTGTCGAAAGCGGCGAGTTCGTTTCGATCGTCGGCCCATCCGGCTCCGGAAAATCGACGGTACTGAGGTTGCTGACACAGGCGCTTCGGCCCGATTTCGGCACCATGCTCTTCAAGGGCGCGCCGCTGGAACAGGCGCCGCATTCCTTCGCCTTCATGCCGCAACGCGATGCGCTGATGCCCTGGCGCCGGATCATCGACAATGCGGCACTCGGTCTCGAGGTGAAAGGCATGAACCGCCGCGCGGCCCGCGCCGCCGTCGCGCCGCTGTTCGAGAGCTTCGGCCTTGCCGGCTTCGAGCATCACTATCCCTCCGACCTGTCAGGCGGCATGCGCCAGCGCGCCGCACTGCTGCGCACCGTCGTCCAGACCCAGGACATGCTGCTGCTCGACGAGCCTTTCGGCGCGCTCGACGCGCTGACGCGCACGCAGATCCAGGAATGGCTGCAAGGCATGTGGACCGAGCACCGCTGGACGGCGCTGCTGATCACCCATGATGTTCGCGAGGCCGTGTTCCTTTCCGACCGGATCTACGTGCTTTCGGCCCGTCCGGCGCGTATCATCCGTGAATTCCGCGTTCCCCTGCCCCGTCCGAGAAGCATTGCCGATCTCGGCTCGCCGGCGGCCCAGGCGATCGAAACCGAAATCCTGCAAACCCTGCTTCATCCGGTAGAATAGGATGATTTTAGGCCGGCCGGCCTAAAATCTGAATCCTTTTCTAATTTAAAGAGTTAGAGCATGATGTCGTCCGAAAACCGCTCACACTTTTCGGCATCATGCTCTGAGACCTGAGGAGGTCACCATGCTGCTTCTCACCCGTCGCCAGACGATCTTCGCCGCCATCGCGGCAAGCCTCGCCAGCCGCCCCACCTTCGCCCAATCGGCACCCGCAAAGGTTCGCATCGCGCTCGACTGGACACCCAACACCAACCATATCGGCATTTATGTCGCCAAGGCGAAGGGCTTTTATGCCGATGCCGGGCTCGATGTCGAGATTCTCCCCTTCACCGATACCAGCGCCGGAACGCTGGTGTCGAACGGCGTTGCCGATTTCGGCATCAGCAGCGAGATCGAGACCCTCACGCAACGCGCTGGCGGCGGTGACGTGAAGATGGTCTACGGCGTCGTCCAGACGGAAACCGCACGCCTGATCTTCAAGGGTGGACGCGACGACATCAAGAGCCCGAAAGACCTCGACGGCAAGACCTATGGCGGCTTTGGCGGCACCTGGGAGAGTGCGCTGATCTCCGCGATGATCCGCAATGATGGCGGCAAAGGCGACGTCAAGACCGTCACCCTCGGCACCTCCGCTTACGAGGCGCTGGACAATGGCTCGATCGATTTCACGCTGGAGATCTACACCTGGGAAGGCATTGCCGCCGAACTGGAAAACCGGAAGATCGGCCGCTTCCACTATTCCGATTATGGCATTCCCGACGAACAGACAACGGTCATCGTCTCCAGCGACGCCTATCTCTCCGCAAGTCGGGAACACGCCCGCGCCTTCATCCAGGCGACACGAAAGGGTTATGCCTACTCCGTCGATCATCCCGACGAAGCCTGCGACCTGCTGATCTCTGGAAGCAACGGCGCACTGATGAATACGGAACTGGTAAAGGCTTCTCAGAAGGCATTGATCGAGGGGCACTTTCTGAAATCCGAGGCCGGTGTGATCGGTAGGCTCGACCCGGCAAAGGCCGAGGCCCTCGGCGGCTTCCTGATGGAGAATGGCATTCTGGTCGATGCGAATGGCGCCGCACTCAAGGAGAAGCCGGACTTTTCCACCTATTATACCAACGAACTCCTCGACTGAGCCCAACGCCTGCCTTGCCCGTCGCGGCTTTCCGCTGCAATGTCCCAGATCCGGAGCATGATGTCGTCCGAAAACCGCTCACACTTTTCGGCATCATGCTCTGGGCAAGGTGGGGAGGCAGGATGCGACAAGAGGAGAGACTGGCCGGAGCGGACTTTCTGCGCGCGACGGCCTGTCTGCTGGTGCTCGCCCACCACTTCGCGCTGCGGCTGGATATGCGCAGAATCCCCGACGAACTGGGACCGACCGCAAACATCCTCCGCTTCGGCAATTTCGGCGTTGCCATCTTCTTTGTGCTCAGCGGCTTTCTTCTTGCTCATCCCTTCTGGCGCGCGCTCGACGCGGGTGGCGACATGCCGAGCCTCCGGCATTACACGATCCGCAGGATGGCGCGCATCGCTCCGGGCTTCTGGTTCGCCGCCACCATCGGCTTCGTCCTCAGCCTGAAGCTGCTTGCTCTGCCGCTGACGCCTGAGCTCGTGCTCCGCTACGTCTCCGGGCTGCTGTTCATGAGCCAGTGGCATTGGCGCACCTTGTTTCCTGTCGAAGCCGACGGGCCGCTCTGGTCCATTCCCTTCGAGGTCACCAGCTATTTGCTCCTGCCGGTCTGCTTTCTCCTGCTGTTTCGTTTGCCACTCCTCAGGCAGCGCCCGTTGCGTGCTCGTTTCGCTTGGCTTTGCGTCATCACGGGCGTACTCCTCGCCCATCTGCTGATCCTGACCCTCTTTCCGCTCGACGACATCGAACGCGGCTGGCAGTACGGCCTGCAGGGCGGGGCAAAGGAATGGATGCCGAGATATAACCCGATCGGCTTCTTCGCCGTCTTCGCGCTCGGCGCGCTTGCCGCCGGCGTCGAGGTCTTGCTGCCAAGAAGGTGCTCTTCCTGGTTCGATGCCACCGCGCTCCTCGCCCTCGCCATTGCCGCCTACCGCCTCATCATATCGCCCGGCGGCTCCGCCGAAGCTTACGGCTGGCTCGAAATCCCCTATGGTTTTCCGGTCTTTCCGCTGGCGGTCGCAACGGCGCTCGTTTCGCTCAGCCATTCGCAACGCCTGGGCAAGCTGCTCGACAATGCTCCTGTCCGCTACATCGCAAAGATCTCCTTCGGCATCTATATCTGGCAGGAGATCATCCTGATACTGATCCAGAGGCTCGACCCGGGTTCGTTCGGCGCTTCCTCGGAAAATGTCGTCGCCGGCTGGCTGCAATCTTGCGGGCTTGCGGCGGCGCTCACCCTTCTGGTCGCGAGCCTCAGCTACTTCCTGCTGGAAAAACCGGCGATCGATTTCGGCAACCGGCTGACATCTCGTCAACCCAATCGGGCTACTCCTTTCAAAGTATAAATTTCCCGTAAGCGCAACTACGGGCATTAAGGTTAACGCGGAATACTCCCATTTTTGGTGTCTTTAGGGTTATCAAATTCTTATTTATACCGATGACAAACGATACGTGACCATGTATTTGTCTCACTGTTGTTCAGTATCGCATCTAAACTTGTGGACCTTGCGTAATGAATGCTTTTACTTCGAAGACGAATCCACGCTTCGATCCGTCTCAGCGTCAGGACAAAACCAAGACCCTGGTTATAGCGAACTCCAACATTCGCCAGCCGGATAGCTTTTCCCTTATCGAACAAAAGATGGCTGTGCGGCTGGGCGTGAAGCGGTTGATCGACATCGTCGCCTCAGTCAGCGCCCTCATTGCGCTCGCGCCGCTTTTTCTGGCAATCGCTCTTTTCATCAAACTCGACGATGGCGGTCCGGTGTTTTTCCGCCAGATCCGCTGGGGGCTGAACGGCCGGAAGATCACGGTCTTCAAGTTCCGGTCGATGCGCGCGGAAGCTTGTGATCCCAGCGGTATTCAACAGACCGTCAAGGGCGACAGCCGGATGACAGGCATCGGCGCGGTGCTCCGCAAGACCAATATCGACGAGCTGCCGCAGCTTTTCAACGTCCTCAGGGGCGAGATGTCACTGGTCGGCCCGCGCTGCCACGCCATCAATATGCGGGCAGCCGGCCAGCTCTACGAGGAACTGGTGCCGGACTACCACCACCGCCACATCATGCGCCCCGGCATCACCGGTCTTGCGCAGACACGCGGCTGGCGCGGCCCGACGGCACGACCGCTGCAAGCCCGCGCTCGCATCGCCTGCGATATTTATTATGTCAGGAATTTCAGCCTTCTGCTCGACCTGAAGATACTGCTTAAGACGGTCGTCATCGAGCTGCGCGGCGGCACCGGCTTCTGAGATGATCCGGCATCACTGCCGGAGGTAGGCGGTCCTACAGCGCAACGCGTCTTTTCAGACGCGCAAAGGTCGCATTGGCACTTTGAATTGCTGCGGCCGCGTCTTCATTTCAACTCGGTCGATAACGCTGTTTTCCTGCACACTGACAGATGAAGACAGAAACAAAAAAGCGGCCATCGCGGCCGCCTTTCATTGATCTTACCGATTGCAATCAATCCTGTTGAACGACGCCGCTCAGATGCGTCAGTTCCATGATGAAGTGCTCAAGCTTAGACTTGTGCTCGTGCAGCTCGGTATGTTCGAGCTCCTGGCGGGCGGCCTCGATGCGACGGGTCAGCTCGTCCTTGTGGAGTTCCTCGACCGGAACCGCGGATTCGGCAAGCAATGTGCAGCCGGTCGGCAGGATATCAGCAAAACCGCCGAACACCACGTAGTCCTGCTTCTTACCGGAGGCCGAACGCACGCTCACGACGCCCGGCTTGATCGTCGTCATCGTCGGCGCATGGTTTGCCATGACCGTCATCTCGCCTTCAGTCGCGGGGATGACGACCTCCGTCACCATCTCCGACAGCAGCAGACGCTCCGGCGAAACGAGCTCAAAGTTGAAATTGTCAGCCATCAGTGACTTACCTTCTCGGCTATGGCTTTCGCATCTTGCAATTTAGTCCCGCAGAACGGGCAGTGCATTATCGCTTGATCGAGATAACCGAGGCCTTCCTCGCTCTGGACCAGACCCACCACCATCATGAGCACGCCATTATCGGCGCGATAGACAGTCGGCGCTGCTGGTTCCGGAAGATCCGCCACGACCCCTTTCAGGGAGTCGCAGCAGAATATCTCGTCTAGCGCATCGCTCATTAAGCAGCTGCGAGCTTCTTGGCCTTTTCGACCGCTTCTTCCATCGAGCCTACCATGTAGAAGGCAGCTTCCGGCAGATGATCGTATTCGCCGTTGACGAGGCCCTTGAAGCCCTTGATCGTGTCTTCGAGAGCAACCAGCTTGCCCGGCGAGCCGGTGAAGACTTCGGCGACGAAGAACGGCTGCGACAGGAAACGCTCGATCTTGCGGGCGCGCGCGACAGCGATCTTGTCCTCTTCGGACAGTTCGTCCATGCCAAGGATGGCGATGATGTCCTGCAGGGCCTTGTAGCGTTGCAGCGTCGACTGGACCTTACGGGCGACTTCGTAGTGCTCTTCGCCGACGACCATCGGATCGAGCATGCGCGAGGTGGAGTCGAGCGGATCGACCGCCGGGTAGATGCCCTTTTCAGCGATCGAGCGCGACAGAACCGTCGTTGCGTCAAGGTGAGCAAACGAGGTTGCCGGCGCCGGGTCGGTCAAGTCGTCGGCCGGAACGTAAATGGCCTGAACCGAGGTGATCGAGCCGGTCGTCGTCGTGGTGATGCGTTCCTGCATCTGACCCATGTCGGTTGCGAGCGTCGGCTGATAACCGACGGCGGACGGGATGCGGCCGAGCAGAGCCGACACTTCGGAACCTGCCTGGGTGAAGCGGAAGATGTTGTCGACGAAGAACAGAACGTCCTGCCCCTGGTCGCGGAAGTGTTCGGCGACAGTCAGGCCGGTCAGGGCGACGCGGGCGCGCGCGCCCGGCGGTTCGTTCATCTGACCGTAAACAAGTGCCGCCTTGGAGCCTTCGCCGCCGCCATGCTTGTTGACGTTCGATTCGATCATTTCGTGGTAGAGGTCATTGCCTTCGCGGGTGCGTTCACCGACGCCTGCGAAAACCGAGTAACCACCATGCGCCTTGGCGACGTTGTTGATCAATTCCATGATCAGAACGGTCTTGCCAACGCCGGCGCCGCCGAAGAGGCCGATCTTGCCGCCGCGTGCATAGGGAGCCAGAAGGTCGACGACCTTGATGCCGGTGACGAGAATCTGCGATTCCGTCGACTGCTCGACATAGGACGGCGCATCCTGGTGGATGGCGCGCTTGTGAGCGGTGACCAGCGGACCGGCTTCGTCGACCGGCTCGCCGATGACGTTCATGATGCGGCCGAGCGTCTCGTTGCCGACCGGAACCATGATCGGAGCGCCGGTGTCGCCGACTTCCTGGCCGCGCACAAGACCGTCTGTCGAGTCCATCGCAATGGTACGGACGACGTTTTCGCCAAGGTGCTGCGCAACTTCGAGAACCAGGCGGTTGCCGTTGTTGCTGGTTTCCAGCGCGTTCAGGATCTTCGGCAGTTCGCCTTCGAAAGCAACGTCGACGACGGCGCCGATAACCTGGGTGACTCTTCCGACAGAGCCGATCTTGGGGGTAGCTGCCTCAGCCATTTTCTGACCCTCTTTTCCTAGCCTCAGAGCGCTTCCGCGCCCGAAATGATTTCAATGAGTTCCTTGGTGATCTGCGCCTGACGCTGGCGGTTGTAGCTCAACGTCAGCTTGTTGATCATCTCACCGGCATTACGCGTCGCATTATCCATCGCGCTCATCTTGGCGCCCATCTCGCCTGCGACGTTCTCAAGGAGCGCGCGGAAGACTTGGACGGAGATGTTGCGGGGAATCAGATCTTCGAGGATCGATGCCGGATCCGGCTCATATTCGTAGACGGCGCCCGCATGCGCAGCATCCTCGGTCTGCACAGCTCCCGTTGAAGCCGGGATGAGCTGCTGCGCCGTCGGAATCTGGCTGATCACCGACTTGAACTCGGAATAGAACAGCGTGCAGACGTCGAATTCGCCGGCAGCATACATCTCGATGATGCGTTTGCCGATCTGATCCGCATTCTCGAAGCCGACGCGCTTGACGTCGCGCAATTCCTTGCGCTCGATGATCAGCGAAGAGAATTCGCGGCGAAGGATGTCGTAACCCTTCTTGCCGACGGTGAAGATTTTCACCGTCTTGCCCTCGGCAACCAGCCTGCGCACATGTTCGCGTGCGAAGCGCGCAATCTGCGAGTTGAAGCCACCGCAAAGACCGCGTTCGGCCGTGCACACCACCAGCAGATGAACCTGGTCCTTACCGGTCCCGGTCATCAGCGCCGGCGCGCCGTCGGCATCGGTGACAGCTTTGGCGATGTTCGCCAGAACTGCACCCATGCGCTCCGAATAGGGCCGAGCGGCCTCGGCCGCCTCCTGCGCACGCCGAAGCTTCGCCGCGGCGACCATTTTCATCGCCTTGGTGATCTTCTGCGTCGCCTTGACGGAGGCGATCCGGTTTTTCAGATCCTTAAGTGAAGGCATCCGTTATCCGTCCTAACTTAGGGCCCGATTACGAGAAAGACTTTGCGAAGCTATCGAGAGCAGCGGTGAGCTTGCTCCTGGTATCGTCGCTGATTGCCTTTTCCGTGCGGATCGCGTCGAGGATGGCGGAGCCTTCCGAACGCAGGTATGAGAGGAAGCCCTGCTCGAACTTGCCGACCGAAGCGACCGGCAGCTTGTCGAGATAGCCGTTGACGCCAGCAAAGATCACGGCGACCTGCTCTTCCGTCTTCAGCGGCGAGAACTGCGGCTGCTTCAGGAGTTCGGTCAGGCGTGCGCCGCGGTTCAGCAAGCGCTGCGTCGCAGCGTCGAGGTCCGAACCGAACTGGGCGAAGGCGGCCATTTCGCGATACTGGGCAAGCTCGCCCTTGATCGAGCCGGCGACCTGCTTCATCGCCTTGATCTGTGCCGCCGAGCCGACACGGGAAACCGACAGACCGACGTTCACGGCCGGGCGGATACCCTGGTAGAACAGGTCGGTTTCAAGGAAGATCTGGCCGTCGGTGATCGAGATGACGTTGGTCGGAATGAAGGCCGACACGTCGTTACCCTGCGTTTCGATGACCGGCAGAGCGGTCAGCGAACCGGCGCCCTTGTCGTCGTTCATCTTCGCAGCGCGCTCGAGCAGGCGCGAGTGCAGGTAAAAAACGTCTCCCGGATAGGCTTCGCGGCCCGGCGGGCGGCGCAGCAGCAGCGACATCTGGCGGTAGGACACGGCCTGCTTGGACAGGTCGTCGTAACCGATCAGCGCATGCATGCCGTTGTCACGGAAATATTCACCCATGGCGCAACCGGCAAATGGAGCCAGGAACTGCATCGGCGCCGGGTCGGACGCGGTGGCGGCGACGATGATCGAATACTTCAGTGCGCCGCGCTCTTCGAGCACCTTGACGAACTGCGCGACGGTCGAACGCTTCTGGCCGACGGCGACGTAGACGCAGTAAAGCTTCTCGCCTTCCGGACCGTTGTCGTGAATGGCCTTCTGGTTGAGGAAGGCATCGAGAAGAATCGCGGTCTTGCCGGTCTGGCGGTCGCCGATAACCAGCTCGCGCTGGCCGCGGCCGACCGGGATCAGCGCGTCGATGGCCTTGAGGCCGGTCGACATCGGCTCATGAACCGACTTGCGCGGAATGATGCCCGGAGCCTTGATGTCGACACGCGAACGGCGCGTCGCGTTGATCGGGCCCTTGCCGTCGATCGGATTGCCGAGCGCGTCGACGACGCGGCCGAGCAGCTCAGGGCCGATCGGAACGTCGACGATGGCGCCGGTCCGCTTGACGGTGTCGCCTTCCTTGATGTCGCGGTCGGCACCGAAGATGACGACGCCGACATTGTCGGCTTCAAGGTTCAGCGCCATGCCGCGGATGCCGCCCGGGAACTCGACCATCTCACCGGCCTGGACATTGTCCAGACCATAGACACGAGCGATACCGTCACCGACGGAGAGAACCTGGCCGACTTCCGAGACTTCTGCCTCTTTGCCGAAATTTTTAATCTGGTCTTTGAGAATTGCGGAAATTTCCGCGGCGCGGATATCCATCAGCCAACCTCTTTCAATGCGAGCTTAAGGGTAGAGAGTTTGGTACGAAGAGACGTATCAATCTGACGGGACCCGACCTTCACGATCAGACCACCAAGAATTGACGGATCAACCGTGACGGCAATCGTCACGTCTTTGCCGGTAACGCTCTTGAGTGCCACCTTCAATTCGGTTTCCTGCGCTTGCGAAAGCGCATGCGCCGAGGTGACCTCGGCGGAGATTTCACCGCGATGGCTCGCGGCGATGATGCGGAAGGCCTTGATCATGCCCGGCAGGGCAAACAGGCGGCGGTTGCGCGCCACGACCTTCAGGAAATTGGCGAAGAAACCGCTAATGCCAGCCTTCTCGCTGATGGCGACGATCGCCTTCAGCTGGTCTTCAGCGGAAAAAACCGGGCTTGCAACGAAGCGCTTCAGATCGGCGCTCTCATCCAGCATAGCCTGGAAATGGTCAAGATCGGCGGTGACGCTGTCGACGGCGCCCTGCTCGAGCGCCAGTTCGAAAAGCGACGAGGCATAGCGTTCTGCAACACCAGAAGTAAGCTGGGACGTGTCTGCCACTGGCACAAATTTCCCTGATTTCAACCCAAAATCCGGCTCTCGGCGGGCGCCGAACCTATGATCTTGAATTCGTTTTGATTTCCCCCAGAAATCACAAGAGAAGCCTCTTGCTTCTTCCGAAATTCGGGGTCCGTCTAACATAGGATGTTCGGACTCGCAACACGCGTAATGCCCGAATACGCCTTTCACATGAATTTCTGTCTGCAAAATCGCGCAATGGCCGGAAAGCAGGCCAAAGAAGCCACCTGACGGGAGCGAGAGTCACGTCTGAGTGAAGCCGAAGACATAGAGCAGCGGTAGCGCGGCCAAAGCGACTTGCACAACCAGGAGTAAATAGTTGACGAGATTACTCCCCTTATCGGACAGGATCGAGATGATACGGGCAAAGGCAGCCATCGCGAAGGAGGCGCCGAGCGCCATGTAGATCCAGTCCTGGGCGAGCATGATCGCCGACAGCCCGAAACCGAGATAGAAACCACCCATCGAGCGTCCCTCTCCATATCCTTCCGGCCGCCCTTCCTGCGCCTGCAGGCCGAGAAGACGGAAAGTGTGGCCCGGCGCGAACATCATGATGAAGCCAGCGAGCGCCGTGAAAGCAGCGGAGCAAAAGGCAAGCTGCTCGCCAAACTCGGTCGGAAAGTAAAACTCCATGCGTCAGCCCCAAATCACCCGGATGAATCAGTGTTTTATGGCATGCGCCGAAAAAGGAGGGAATGGCGGCCCCCATTCATTTAGAGAAAACTCTGCGGATCGATATCCAGCTGCACCTGCACCGATCCCCGTTCCTTGGGCGATTGCGACAGCATCGCCCGTAGGAACCCCTGCATGTCCGAATTGCGCCTTCCGTGGACCAAAAGACGGAAGCGGTGGCGGCCGCGCACCAGGGCGAGCGGCGCTTCGGCCGGGCCGAGCACCGAGATGCCCGACACCTGCGGTGCGGCGTTGCGCATGCCGCGCGCATGGTTTTCAGCATCATGGCGGGTTTCGGCCGAAACGATGATCGAGGCGAGCCTGCCGAAAGGCGGCAACAGGGCGCGTTCGCGTTCGGTTATCTCGCGCTCGTAGAAGGCGTCGGAATCGCCGGAAACAATTGCCTGCATGACAGGATGCTGCGGCTGATAGGTCTGTAGCAGCCCATGGCTCTTAAGGCCGGTGCGCCCGGCCCGGCCCGTCACCTGCGACAAAAGCTGGAAGGTGCGCTCGGCCGCGCGCGGATCGCCATTGGCAAGGCCAAGATCGGCATCGACGATGCCGACCAGCGTCATCAGCGGAAAGTTGTGGCCCTTGGCCACAAGCTGGGTGCCGATAACAATATCGGCTTCGCCCTTGGCGATCGCTTCCAGCTCTAGCCGCAGCCGCTTCACCCCGCCCATGATATCCGAGGAGAGAACGATCGTCCGCGCCTCCGGAAAATGCCGTTCCACCTCCTCGGCGATGCGCTCGACGCCTGGCCCGCAGGCGACGAGATGGTCGAGCGTGCCGCATTCCGGGCACGCCTCCGGCGTGCGCTCGGCATGGCCGCATTGATGGCATTGCAGTTGCTTGCGGAAGCGATGCTCCACCAGCCAGCTCGAACATTGCGGGCATTGGAACCGGTGGCCGCAGACCCGGCAGAGCGTCAGCGGCGCATAACCGCGCCGATTGAGAAAGAGCAGCGCCTGTTCGCGCTTTTCCACCGTCTTGCCGATCGCCCGGATCAGCACCGGCGACAGGAACCCGCCCCGCTCCGGCGCGTGCCTGCGCATATCGACCAGATGTAGGTCCGGCATCGCCGCATCGCCGAAACGCGTCGGCAGGTGGACGGTGCTGTAGCGCCCGCTCTGGCCGTTGACCTGGCTTTCGACCGACGGCGTCGCCGACACCAGAATGACGGGAAAATCACCGATGCGGCCGCGCACGACGGCCATGTCACGAGCATTGTAGAAGACGCGATCCTCCTGCTTGTAGGCGGGATCGTGTTCCTCGTCGACGATGATCAGGCCGAGATCCTCGAAGGGCAGGAAGAGCGCAGAGCGAGCGCCCGCCACGACGCGCACTTCGCCGGTCACCGCCTGGCGCCAGACCTTCTCGCGCATGCGCGGCGCAAGATCGGAATGCCATTCGGCCGGCTTTGCCCCAAAGCGGTCCTGGAAGCGCTCCATGAAACTGGCCGTCAGCGCGATCTCCGGCAGCAGGATCAGCACCTGCTTGCCACGTTTCAGCGTCTCGGCAATCGCCTCGAAATAAACCTCGGTCTTGCCGGAGCCGGTCACCCCGTCGATCAGCGACACCGAAAATTCGCCCTTGCCGACATCGGAAACGATCTCTTCGGCCGCCTGCTTCTGCGGCCCTTCGAGACGTGCGGCGGCAAAATCCGGATCCGGCATCGCAACGACCGGCGGCGGCGGCAGGAATACAGTCTCGAAGATACCGAGCGTGATCAGCCCATCGACGACACTCGTCGAGACGCCCGCCGCATGCGCAAGGCCGCTGCGTGTCCATGAAAAGCCGTCGGAGGCGGTGTCAAGCACCCGGGCACGCGCCGGCGTCATCCGCTCCGGTTCGCCGCCGACGAACCTCAGCCCCTCCACCATCGGTTCCGGCTCGAAGGCGTTCGGCGCCCGGAGCGCCATGCGCGCGACGAGGCCGGGCGGCGAGAGCGTATAGGTCGCCACCCAATCGATGAAATCCCGCATCTCGCTCGAAAGCGGCGGGCAGTCGAAGACATGGCTGATCGGCCGAAGCTTCTTCGGATCGACGCCGTCCTCGCCGCCGTCCCAGACGACGCCGATCACCTGCCGCGGGCCGAGCGGCACCTGCACGACCGAACCGGGCTCGACCGCCATGCCATCCGGCACCGAATAGGAATAGGGTTTCGGCGCCGGCATCGGCACCAGCACGGGAACCGTTCGGTTCGCGGGCGGTGCCTCGAAAAGCGCGCCAAAGAGATCGGACGAATCTGTGCTCATCGCGCGAGACCATGCCCGCAAATCGATCGAATTGGAACCGCAAAGAGGGAGCGACGCGTTCCGGGTCGTCGCGACGATTTAAAGTGTGAAGCTCAGAAATTGCGCTTCACCTGGCAAGGCGGTCGCCACTGCCGGAATAGGCTTCACTTGTCTCGGCATTGCGTTGCCGCAGGCGCAGGATCGCCGATGCCTCGCGCGGATTGGGCGGCAGGACAGCGTTCTTCAACGCGATCGAATAGGCGTGTTTCGGATGTTCGAGCACGTCCCTGGCATCGCCGCTCTCCACCACCACGCCCTTGCGCATGATCACCACGCGATCGGAAATGTAATAGGCGGTCGCAAGGTCATGGGTGATGTAGACGATCGAGACTTTGAGAGCGTCACGCAGATCGCGGAAGAGATTGACGATCGACATGCGAAGCGATGCGTCGACCATCGAGACCGGCTCGTCCGCCACGATCAGCTTCGGCTCGGGTATCAGCGCACGGGCGACGGCGATGCGCTGCAATTGACCGCCTGAAAGCTCGTGGGAGAAGCGGCCTTTTATCTCCGCCATCGACAGGCCGACACGTTGGAGGGCAATGTCGGCAAACGCCTCTTTTTCGGCGCGGCTCTTTGCTCCCTTGAAGCGATGGGCGGTGGCCAGCAGATACTCGTCGATCCGCGTCAGCGGATTGAAAGCTTCGAAGGGATTTTGAAAGACTGGCTGGACCTTGGCCATGAAAGCCTCACGATCCCTGCGCGAACGCACCGCCTTCACATCCGTACCGTCGAAATGAATGCTGCCCCGATCGGCCTTTTCGCTGCCGAGGATCATTTTCGCCAGCGTCGATTTTCCGGAGCCGGATTCACCGACGATCGTGAATATCTCGGGCTTGTCGGCGGTAAGCGCAAAGCTGACATCGTCGACCGCCTTCATCTTTTCGCGCGAGAAGAAACCGCCGATCGGAAAGAGCTTGGTCACATGGTCGAGTTCGAGAAGGAAGTGGCTGCTCATTGGATCTGGTACTCCCCGGCACGGAAGCATGCGACCCGCCCGCCCGTCGCGCTCGGCAGCATGGCCGGCACTTCACGTGCGCATTTGTCAATCGCGATCGGACAGCGTGGATGGAAGCGGCATCCCGAAGGCGGATCCGAAAGTGCCGGCGGCTTGCCCCTGAGGCTCTTTCGCGTCGAGACATCACCGATGCGCGGCAGGCTGCCGATCAGGTGGACGGTGTAGGGGTGCTGGGGATTGTCGAAGATCGTCTGCGTCGGCCCCTCCTCAGCCAGCCGTCCCGCATACATGATGGCCAGCCGGTCGGTGATGGCGGCATGCACCGACATGTCGTGGGTCACGAAGATGACCGAGGACTGCATGCGGGCCTGCACTTCCTTGATCAGCGCCAGAACGTCCTGCTGCACAAGCACGTCGAGCGCCGTCGTCGGCTCGTCGGCGATGATGAATTCCGGCTCGCAGACAGTGGCGAGAGCAATCGTCAGACGTTGGCGCATGCCGCCCGAAAGCTGATGCGGAAAGGCCTCGAGCACATGCGGATCGAGATGCAGCCTGGCAAGATGCGCCTCGACGCGCGCGCGGAAGGCGGCGGGATCGAGGTTCATATGGCGGGAGGCGAAATCGGTGAAGGCGTGTTTGACCCTTCTGACCGGGTTCAGCACGTTCATCGAGCCCTGCATGATGTAAGAAAGATGACGCCAGCGTGCCGCCTTCATCTTGTTCGGTTCGCCGTAGACATCGATCGGTCCGTCGGCAAAATTGAATTTCACCGTTCCGCCGACGACGCGCATCGGCGGGCGGATGGCGCCGGCCAACGTCTTGATCAGTGATGTCTTGCCGCTCGAGGATTCGCCGGCAATGCCGTAGATCTCGTTCTTGCGGATGGTCAGGCTGATATCGTCGACTGCGCGGATTTCCCGCCGCACACCGAAATAGTCATTGACGTAATAGCATTTCAGCCCGTCGATCGTCAGTGCGTCCATGGCGTTTTCGGCAAGGGTCAAAGGCTGCGTCCTCATCAGGTTCTGCATCTCCTCAAGCTCCCATGCGGGCCAGACGCGAGCGCGGGTCGATATATTCGTTGACCGACATGGCGAGCATGAACAGGCCAAGGAATAGGATGACGACGAAGAGCATCGGAAAGGCGACCCACCACCATATGCCCGATACCATCGCGGAATGCGCATTGGCCCAGTAGATCATACCCCCGATCGTCGGCCGGTTGATGTCGGAAAATCCGAGCACCGAGAGTGTCACCTCGAGGCCGATCGCCCAGATCATATTGTTCATCGTCGTGAAGAAGACGATCGGCATGACATAGGGCAGGTGTTCGCGGATGAGGATCTGCCGTGTGCGCATGCCCGAGAAGACCGCGTGCCGGGTGAATTCCCGCTGCCGGAGAGACAGGGCGACGGAACGGATCAGGCGGCTGTCATGCGTCCATCCGAGCAGCGCTGCGGTGATCGCCAGCATGAACCACGTCATCTGGTCGCGAAGCACGAAGACCAGGAGCAGCAGGATCGGAATGTTCGGCAGTGCGCCGAGCGTATCGTTGACCGCCATGATGATCTGGTCGGTCCGGCCACCGATATAGCCGGAGATCAGGCCGACGGCGATGGCGATGATGCGGCTGACGAAGGCGACGATGATGCCGAAGAACAGCGTATTTCGCATCGAGGCGGCGATCTGCCAGAAAACCTCCTGGCCGCGCGAGGTGGTGCCGAGCCAGAATTCGACCGAAGGCGGCATGTCGGGCGCGACGACATAGATGGCATTCTCGTCATAGGGCGAGAAGAACGACACCACGATCAGCGCCAGGATGATAGCGATCAGGATGGTTCCGAGCAGGAACTCCTTGTTGTAGCGCAGCAGGTCTCTGAGGACTTTGAACATTACGGATTACCCCAGTTTCACGCGTGGATCGATCAGCGGATAGATGATGTCGATCACGAAGACCGCGGCGGCAACCGCGATGATGGCGATTGTGGTGACACCGAGCACGAGGCTGTAATCGCCGGAATAAATGCCGGAGATCAGAAGCTTACCGATCCCGGGATAATTGAAGACGAACTCGACGATGACGGCGCCGCCGAAGACGTTGCCGAGACTGAGTGCCAGGCCGGTGACCTGCGGCAGCATGGCGTTGCGCGCCACATATTGCGAAAAGATGCTGCGCGAGCGCACGCCGCCAAGTTCGGCATAGACGACGTGGTCGTCGGTGACGATGTTGGAAACCAGCGAGCGCATCGAGATGAACCAGCCGCCGATACCGACGAGCACGAGGGTCAGGGCCGGCAGGATGCCGTGTTCGATCACCGAGCTGATGAAGGCCCAGTTGAAGGCGGGCGCGAGATTGACCTGCGCGCCGTCGCTGATCGGCAGGATCGGCCAGATGAAGCCGAAGAGGATCACCAGGCTGAGGCCGATGATGTAGGTCGGGATCGGCTGCAACGCCATGATGACGATACCGGCAACCTTCAGCAGCTTGCTGCTGCGGAAATAGCCGGCAAGCGCGCCGAGAAAATTGCCGATGATCCAGGAAATGATTGTTGCGAGCGTCAGAAGCCCGACCGTCCAGGGCAATGCCCGGCCGATAACGGTCATGACGGGGGTCGGGAAAGAGGAGAGAGACGGGCCGAAATCGCCGGTCAGGACGCGACCCCAGAAGGTGAAATACTGGTCGAGCAGCGGGCCGCCGGTGCCGTAAAGTTCACGCAGCGATTCGCGAAGGATTTCGACGGCCTGCGGATCGGTGGAGCCGAAGCTCGTCAACAGCGACACGGTCTGCTCGATCGGATCGACCGGCGAAAAATGCGCGATCAGGAAGGCCAGCGTGATGCCGGTGAAGACCACGAAGAGAAATTGCAGAAAGCGTTTTGCCGCATAGATCAGAAAGCCGTTCATGACATCGACCCTTCAATAGCAGAACGGAAACAGCCGGCGGCCGGCTGTTTCCTTTGTTGTGCCTCGATCAAGGCTTCGGCGCATCCGGATTGGCCTTCAGCCCGACCACCATGTAGCGGATGTTCGACCAGTTCGGACCCGAGGCCGAATAGGGGTTGTCCGCGCTCGGATAGTTGGTCCAGTAGGTCGTATCGAGCGGTGCGAACTTGTTGTAGGCCATCAGCGGGATCATCGGCATTTCCTCGACGGCAAGCTTCAGGAAGTCCTGGCCGAGCTTGGCGACATCCGGCGAATCGAAGGCGATCGATCGGTTCTTCTCGATCAGTTGGTCGAGACGCGGATCCTGCCAGCGCTGCAGATTGCGCGGCGGCTGGATCTGCCCGACCGGCTTGATGAACTCCGAATGATAGCTGTCGAGGAAGAAGGAGAGGTCGGGATGACCGCCCCAGGTCTCGATGCTCCAGTAGATCGCCGTCTCGAAATCGCCGGTGCTGAGGCGCTGGCCATTGGTCGGGCCGGCGACGTCGACCTTGGTGGCGATGCCGGCTTGCGACCATTGCTGGGCAATCACCGTGCCGGCGCGGGCAAGCGTCGGGATGGCATCGCCTTCCACCTGCAGGCGGATCGTAAAGGGCGTGCCGTCGGGCTTCACCCACTGGCGGCCGCTTTTCTTGAAGCCTGCCTTCTGCAGCAGCTCGGTTGCAGCCTGAACGTCCTTCTTCCACCAGCCGAAGCCGAAGGTACGCTGCAGCTTGGCCGGATCGGTCGGGATCTGATCGGCCCATTGGCTACGCACCATATTGGCGATCTGCGACGAGATATTGGGATCGTAGGGCTTGATCTTGCGGGAACCGGTGTCGAGTTCGAAATTCGTCAGCCAGTCCTGCATTGGTGCGTAATAATCGTCCGGGGCAGAACCCGTCGGCGGCGTGGCAAGGGCGGCGATATTGGCCGCGCCGCGATAGGAGCCAAGCGCCACTTCGCGGATATCGATCAGCAGAGCGAGAGCCCAGCGCACGTCCTTGTTGTCGAAGGGCGCCTTCTTCGTATTGAAGAGAACGGAAGGCAGCGTCGGGTCCGGATGCGCGAAAGGAAAGCCCTTTAGCCAAGAGGCCGTGCTCTTGCTGTCGCGCATGATCGAGAACATGCCCTCGGGCGCCATGTCGTTGATGACGTCGAGATTGTGGTTGCGCTGTTCGATAACGCGGGCCTCCGGATTGCCGGCCGCACGATAGACGACGTATTTGACCTCGGGCGGCTGTGCCGCAGCTAGGCCGATCGACGTGCGCTGCCAGTCGTCGCGCAGCTTCCAGATAGTCCAGTTGCCGCCCTTGTCATAGCTCTGCAGCTGGTAAGGGCCGAGCGAAACCGGCGGATTATTGTTGAAGGACAGCGGATCTGCGGCTTTCTCGAAGACGTGCTTCGGCATGATCCAGGCGGCATTCCAGCGCACGGTAAAAAGCGTGTGGAAGCGCGAGTTCGGTTTCTTCAGATGGAAGACGACCGTCTGCGGATCCGGATTTTCCATGCTCGCGACATTGACGGTGAAGGGCGCGCTCCAGGCCATGCCGGGATGGTCGATCTGCGTCTGCACGGTATAGACCACGTCATCGCTGGTGAATTCGACGCCGTCGCTCCAGAAGATGCCCTTGCGCAACTTCACCGTCATCTCGTTGAAATCGGCGTTGTAGCTCGGCGGCTCGCTGGCCAGCGCATTCTGCCAGGCATCCTTGCCGCCCTCGGGATTGATGAACCACAGCGTATCGGTAGTCAGCTGCTGCAGGCCGTTGATGTTTGCCGCCGCCCCGCCGCCGGGAGCCCAGAGGTTGAACCAGTCGGCATTCTGCTGCGGCGTACCCTGGATGATCAGCGTTTCGTTGCGCGGTATGCCGGCAATGAAATCCTGCGCAAATGCCGGAAGGGCCATGAGCGACAATAAGGCAATGGCTGCATATTTAGGGAACTTCATCGGATGTTCCTCCTCCTCAACTCGCCACGGCGAGCGCTTCCCGTAATCAATTGACGATGGCGTCCAGCGAACCCCTGCCTGCGCGTGCCGCAGGGCACGTGCACTCCTCGGCGACGGGAGAACCCACGCCATAGTTATCGACAATTTTTTGATAAACGGCAACTGATAATTTTGCGGCCTATAAAAAATTGCGCATTTTCAGGCATTTTTGGCGTAGCGCAGTAACGTGCTTTTTTATATTATTGACAAAGTGAGTGTTTGGCTTAGCTTTTGCGGCGAGCACGGCGCCCTCCCAAGAGGCCGTACTTGATCACCAGACAGGTCAGCTGCTTTCGGGAGGAGGCTTTTGCATGACCGTTCAAGAGGACACCAGGATGAGCAGCCCCTATGACGTGACAATCTCCGTTCACGCCAACCGGCCGACCGGCAAATACGAACCCTTGTGGAACTGGTTCGGATACGACGAGCCGAACTACACTTACTCACCGCATGGCAGGAAGCTGCTCAAGGAACTGACAGAGCTCAGCCCGGAGCCGCCGCGCATCCGCGCGCACAATCTTCTGACCAGCGGCGATGGCCTGCCTGCCCTCAAATGGGGTTCGACCAATGCCTATACCGAGGATGCGAGCGGTAATCCGGTCTACGACTGGACAATCATCGACAAGATCTTCGACACCTATGTCGAGGCCGGCAACATCCCGCTCATCCAGATCGGCTTCACGCCCGAAGCGCTCTCCGATTTCGGCGGTCCTTATCGCCACCAATGGGAGCCGGCCGACAAATACGCAACGATCACCACGGGTTGGACGGCCCCGCCAAACGACCTGAAGAAATGGGGCGACCTGATCGAAGCATGGGCGCGCCATCTTGCCGAAAGATATGGCGAAGACGTCGTTTCCAGCTGGCCGTGGGAAGTGTGGAACGAGCCGGACGGTCACTATTGGACAGGCACCATCCCGCAGTTTTGCGAAATGTATGACGTCAGCGCCAAGGCCTTGAAACGCGCGCTTCCGAAGGCCCGCGTCGGCGGTCCGCATACCTGCGGCGCCTTTGCCAACGAAAAGGCCCAGACCTTCCTGCGCGCCTTCCTCAAGCACGTGGTCGACAACAAGTCGCCGATCGATTTCCTCGCCTTCCACGCCAAGGGCAATCCTGTGATCTACGAGGGTCACGTGCGGATGGGCCTGCACAAACAGCTCCGCGACATCGAGACGAACCTTGCCATCATCAACGAGTTTCCGGAACTCCGCCACCTGCCCGTGGTGATCGGCGAATCCGATCCAGAAGGCTGTGCGGCCTGCTCCGCACGCGTCCATCCCCAGAACGGTTATCGCAACGGCCCGCTCTACGGCGTCTATGTCGTCGAGAGCATGATCCGCACCTATGAGCTTGCACGACGCGCCAACATCCACATCGAAGGCGCGGTCACCTGGGCGTTCCTCTTCGATGACCAGCCCTATTTCGACGGCTTCCGCGATCTTGCCACCAACGGCGTCGACAAGGCTGTTCTCAACGGCTTCCGCATGCTCGGCAAACTCGGCGGCGAATGGCTGGAATCGGAAAGCGATTATCGCCGGGACATCGAAGATATCATGAGCCATGGCGTGCGCGGCAAGCCCGATATCAACGTCGTGGCAACCCGTGACGACAAGGGCATTTCCATTCTCGTCTGGCACTACCACGACGATGATGAAGCCGGGCCGACCGCCAATATCACGGTCAATCTCGACGGCTGGGGCGACAAGTCCGCCTCGCTCAAGCATTTCAGGATGGACGAGGAGCATTCCAACGCCTTTGGCGTCTGGAAGGCGATGGGCAAACCGCAGAATCCGGCCGGCGAAGACTATGCCAGACTGGAAGCCTCGGGAAAGCTCGCCGAGATCGACGGTGAGGCGTCGGTCAAGGTCGATGACGGCAGGGTCGCCCTCAAGGTCTCCCTACCGCGTCAGGGCGTGTCTCTCCTGCGCCTTGATTGGTGAGCCGGTAGGCGAGGGAGCGCGATCGAAAGTTTGCGCTCCCTTCACGTGACACGGTCAATTCTCGCTGACATAGGCGAGATAACGTTTCTTGCTCGGCTGCAGATGGTCGACGCAGAGCTGGGCGAGCACCCAGTTATCCCCACCGCGCAACATCTCGATCATCAACCGGTGGTGCTCATGCGAGATGCGCAACGATTCCTTGCTCGACATTGAATTGGCGCGAACCGGCAGGCTGAGCCGCATATAGAGCTCGATCGATTGCACCAGATGGGCATTGCCGCAGGCGCCGAAGAGCGTCAGGTGAAATTTGTCATTGGCCTCGTGCACTCCCCTGAGATAGCCGGATTCGATGTGTCTGCCATGCTCCTCGTGCAGCGCCAGCAGTTCCTCGATCAATGCCTCGGGTGCCGGCAGCTTTATCCACAGCGCTGCCTGCCGTTGCAGCAACTCACGCACATCGTAGATTTCCTGAACCTGGCGAGCAGTCAGCGAACGGACCGTCGCCCCCTTGTTGCGCTCCCGAACGACGATGCCCATCGTCTCGAGCTGCACGATCGCCTGCCGGGCGAAATGGCGCGTGACATGAAAGCGGGCAAGGAGCGCGTCTTCGGTCAGACGGGTTCCGGGCGCAAGCCGCCCGAAAATGATATCCTCCTCCAGCGCGCGGGCAATGCTGAGATCATCATGCTCGATACCGTCTTCGCGGCTTTCGTTGAGCGTCTGCAATGTCATCTCCTCTGACGGCGGCGGGCCATGTTACAGTGGATTGCGTTCCGGGTCGAACCGGCTCAAGCGATAGATATCTTCGACGAGAGCAAGCGTTTTGATGTTATCGCCCGGCGATGTCTCCATCGCCACCTTTCCGTCGAGGCTGTCGAGGAAATGCGAAATGGTCGCGTCATAGGCGCCCTGGTAGGTCTCGTCGGGATCGAAGCTCTCCCGGCGCTGCTGCGCACCCTCAGCCGAGAGCAGATTGCCGTTAAGTTCGAGCGTGCCGCGCGTACCGAAGATGCGTAGGTGATCGCGCGGCGCCGGCGGCGCGCCATGCACGGCGAGATTGGCATTTGCGGTGACGAGAACGCCGTCGCTCGTCCGGCGCAGGACGACGCTGGCGACATCCTCAGCGACGATATCGCGATTACTCCTCTCAAGCCGCGCACTGACCACCTCCATCTCGCCCAGAAGATATCTCAGCGTATCGAGATGATGGATCATGACTTCCATGACCAGCAGCCGCTCCTGCGTCCGAAAGAACGGCTGGCGTATCAGCGCCGGCCTTCTTCCCTCCGCATCCGCGATCATGCCGCTGGACAGGAATTCGAACTGCACCTGGCGGATCTCGCCGGCAAGCCCCTCGTCGAGCCACGCCTTCAGCCGTCGATAATAGGCGCGGAACCGCCAGTTCTCATGGACCATCAGCCTGCCCCTGCCGGAAAGGCCTTCCAGCAACTCGACCGCCTCGCCGCAGGAGGGTGCGAGCGGCTTCTGGCAGATGATGTCGAGCCCTTTTGCTGCCGCCAGCCGGACCAGTTCGACATGGAATTCCCGCGGCGCGCAAATATCAACGGCATCGAGCTGCTCGGCATCCAGCATCGCCTGCACGCTGGCATAGTTGCGCGCAATATCGAAGGCGGCAAGCCGGGCTTCGATGGCGCTCGGCGACGGGTCGGCAATCGCCACGACCTCGGCTCTTTCCGATTGCCGCATCCATGCGGGCAGATGGTAGGCACTGACCCAGCCGGCACCGACAATGCCGATACGCCGTCGTTCCGTTCCCATCATCGCGCTTCCTCTGTATTCAATCCCATTTTATCAATAATCTATCCTGCTTCTCCGCAAAAGCCAATCGGTTGATTGTTAAACGAAAGCACGAATCTCGAGATTCCCATTGTATTTTATGGTGATTACCGACGAAATCCAAAAATACGATACAGTGGCGCCATCTTATTTATTGACAATCCTCCGTATCCCTCTACCCTGACGCCACGGCCATGGATCAATTTGGCGAGGGAGGAACAGGTTTGTCGAACGGTCTTCGCCGCAAGCTGACGAGTTATGGCGATCAGGGATTCTCCCTTTTCCTGCGCAAAGCATTCATCAAGGCCATGGGTTATTCGGACGATGCGCTCGACCGTCCGATCGTCGGCATCGCCAATACCTACAGCGATTTCAATCCCTGTCACGGCAATGTGCCGCAACTCATCGAGGCAACCAAGCGCGGCGTGATGCTGGCGGGTGCGATGCCCATGGTGTTTCCGACGATCTCGATCCACGAGAGCTTTGCCTCGCCGACCTCGATGTATCTGCGCAACTTGATGGCGATGGAAACGGAAGAGATGATCCGCGCCCAGCCGATGGATGCCGTCGTCCTGATCGGCGGCTGCGACAAGACCCTGCCGGCCCAGATCATGGCAGCTGCCAGCAGCGAGATACCGGCGATCTTCCTGCCGACCGGTCCGATGGCCGTCGGCCACCACCAGGGTGAACGGCTTGGCGCCTGCACGGATTGTCGCCGTTTCTGGGGACGCTTCCGCGCCGGAGAGATCGACGAGGCCGAGATCGCCGAGGTCAACAACAAGCTGGCCAGCTCGATCGGCACCTGCACGGTGATGGGCACGGCGAGCACCATGGCGAACCTGACCGAAGTCATGGGCCTCTGCCTCCCTCGCGCCGGTTCGGCGCCCGCCGTCGAATCCGAACGGGTTCGCCTTGCCGAGGAGACGGGGCGTGTCGCCGCGCGTCTCGCCATGGATGAGGCTGCCCCGACGGTGCGCGATATCCTGACGCCGCAGACAATCCGCAACGGTCTCGTCGCGCTGCAGGCGATGGGCGGCTCGACCAATGCCGTCGTCCATCTTGCCGCAATCACCGGCCGCCTCGGCCTGCGCCTCGACATGGCCGAACTCGACCGGCTGGGCCGAAGCATTCCCCTGCTCGTCGACCTGCAGCCCTCCGGCCAGCATTATATGGAGCAGTTCCACGAGGCGGGCGGCGTCCCGGCTTTGTTGAAGGCGGTGCGCCATGAAATCGACGGCAGCGCCGCGACGGTCTACGGCAGAACGATCGGCGAAATCATCGACGATGTCGTCGACGAGCCGGGCCAGACCATCATACGCACCGTCGAGAAACCGTTGAAGCCGATCGGAACGATCGCCGTCCTGCACGGCAATCTTGCGCCGCGCGGCGCCGTCATCAAACAATCGGCTGCCTCCAAGGATCTGCTGCAGCATATCGGACGCGCCGTCGTCTTCGATTCGGTCGAGGATATGACGCAGCGCATCGACAGCGACGATCTCGACGTCCATGCCGATGACGTTTTGGTTCTGCGCAATGCCGGACCAAAGGGTGCGCCGGGCATGCCGGAAGCCGGCTACCTACCCATCCCCCGCAAGCTTGCGCGGCTGGGCGTGAAGGACATGGTGCGAATTTCCGATGCCCGCATGAGCGGCACGGCCTTCGGCACGATCATCCTCCATATCGCGCCTGAGGCTGCCGATGGCGGCCCTCTGGCCATCGTACGCACCGGCGATCGCATTCGCCTCGACGTCGAGGGCCGGCGTATCGACCTCGATATCGACCAGGCGGAATTCGATCGCCGCATGATTGATGTCGTCAATCGGCCTTCCCCTGCGCCGTCGCGCGGTTATGCGAAGCTCTATCAAGAGCGCGTGCTCCAGGCCGACGAAGGCGCCGACTTCGATTTCCTGCAAAGCGAGGAGCTCGACGCGCGATGAGCGCCGCTGATATGGAGGCACCGCTTTGCCTGCCCCGCCGGCCGCTGACGCGACTGCCGCGGGCGGCACTGCCGCAGGGCACGGTCGATACGCATTTCCACGTCTTTCGCGCCGGCGCTCCGCTCAACACCCCACGCAGCTACACGCCAGACATCGCGACGATTTCCGACTGGATCGAATTCTCCGGCAGCCTTGGCATCGCCAAGGGCATATTGGTGCAGCCAAGCGTCTATGGCCTCGACAATAGGGTGCTGCTCGATGCGCTGGCCGCCTATCCAGATCGTCTGCGCGGCATCGTCGTCATCGATCCCGAAACCGCAGAAACCGAGATAGAGCGGCTCGACCGGCTCGGCGTGCGCGGCGTGCGGATCAATACGCGCAACAAGGGCGGCCTCCCACTCGCCGCCGCCAGGACACTGGCGGAAAGCATTGTCCCCCTCGGCTGGTCGCTGCAGTTGCAGATCAATCCCGAACAACTTCCCGATATTGCGGCAACGTTGTCCGGCATCCGCCTGCCCATCGTCATCGATCATCTCGGCTTCATTCCGCTTGCCAGAGAGACGAGATCATCGCATGTCGATGCGCTGAAAAGACTGATGGACGGAGCCGAGGCCTACGTCAAAGTCACCGCGCCCTATCGTCTGACGAAGGATGTGAATTGCGACGGTTTTGCCGAGGTCGCCTGCGCTCTTGCCGCCAGCCATGCAGAAAGGCTGCTCTGGGGCAGTGATTGGCCGCACACCGAATTGTGGGACGGCATGCCCGATGACACTGAGCTGGTAGAGACCATGCAGGCCGCCATCGACGACCCCGCGATTGCTGAAAAGATTTTTGTTCGAAATGCCGAAGCGCTGTTCTTCGGCCGCTGAATTGGAGAGCACGAATGGCCAGACTGACTGAAGATGCCAAGGGCGTCTATGTGATCGCCGTAACCCCGTTCACCGATGACGGCGCGCTCGATCTCGCCAGTATCGACAGCATGGTCGATTTCTACGAGGGTGCCGGCGTCACCGGCCTGACGGCGCTTGGTCAGCTCGGCGAGGCTCCGAAGCTGACCGCCGAGGAGTCGCGGACAGTGGTCGAACGGGTGCTGAGGCGCCTCGACGGGCGCCTTCCCGTCGTCGTCGGCGTTTCGGCGCCGGGGCTTGCGCCGATGAGCGAACTCGCCGAAGCCGTCATGGGTGAAGGTGCCGCCGGCGTCATGGTCGCGCCGCCCTGGACCGTCAAGACCGACGATCAGGCTTTCGCCTTCTACCAGTCGGTCGGCGAGGCCCTGGGCGATACGCCCTTCGTGCTGCAGGATTATCCGCTCACCACCAACGTGACGATCGCGCCCAAGGTCATCGAGCGCATCGTCAACGAGGTGCCGAACTGCGTCATGCTCAAACATGAGGATTGGCCGGGTCTGTCGAAGATCTCGGCACTTCGTGCCGCCAGCGACAAGGGCGCCATGCGGCGCATCTCGATCCTCTGCGGCAATGGCGGGCTTTTCCTGCCCGAAGAGATGGGCCGCGGCGCCGATGGCGCTATGACCGGCTTTTGTTATCCCGAGATGATGGTCGGCGTCGTCGAGGCCTATGCAGCCGGAAATCCCGATCGCGCCCATGTGATCTTCGATGCCTATCTGCCGCTCGCCCGCTACGAACAGCAGCAGGGCATCGGTCTTGCGTCGCGCAAATATGTGCTTGCCAAGCGCGGCGTAATCAAGTCCGCCACCCTGCGCAAGCCGGGCGCCAAGCTCTCGGCACTCGATATTGCCGATGTCGAGCGCTTGCTGGCGCGCCAAGCCATCCGCCTCAAGGAGATCGGGGCGTGATGCACTGGCGCAAATCCGAAGCCGCTGGATCATCGCTGTGGCGCTGCAGCTCGAGCAGATGCGTATGTCCATCTCGTCCGTGGGGCTGAAACCCGAGCGACTCCCGGAATCTTGCCGCACCATTGTTGCCCGCATGAACGGTGACGATGCTGCAGCAGGAACGCGCGTGGTCGAGCAGAGCTAGGGCAAGCATCCGGCCGATGCCGCGCCTGCGCATTGCGGGACGAATATAGAAACGCCGCATCCGTAACGCCCCTGATATGGCTGATTCGACGGTCATGCCGCCGATGCCGACGATGGCGTCATCGACATAGGCGCCAAGCAGCCTTTCGCCGTGATGTTCGAACCTGTTATCGCCGATCGACCATTCGTCGATAAGGCGGGCGACATGGCGATAGCCTTCCCGCCGGGCCTCCCTTTCGAGATCTGCGATCTCCCGCGGCAACCGATCGCGGAGCCTGCGAATATCGATTGTCATGGCAATGCCGGTAGTTAGATGGCAGGAACCGGAATCTCGCTGCGCGTCGCCGCAACCGGCAGGCCGGCCGGCACGAAACTCGCGTCGCCATCCCTGGCCATGTCGTGCACCGTATGTTTCTCCAGCGCCTTCGTCACCTCGTTGAGATCGCCGTCCAGCTGTTCGGCCGGAATGAGATTGCCGATGACGAAATCGAAGCGGTCGCCGCGTTTGTTCAGCAGTTCGTGGAACACGGTCATGTCGCGAAGCTCGGTCGACCACTTCGCCATCCAGTAGAACAGGCCGGAATTGCGTGCCGTCATATGGACGGGAAGGATCGGCAGATTATATTTGCGCGCCAACCCGACGGCCGAGGTCTTCCATGGGCGTTCATTCAGCCGGCCATTCGCCCAATAGGCGATGCGGCCTGAGGGAAAAAGCACTGTCGCCTTGCCTTCCTTCACCGCATGGTTCGTCAGTTGCAGCGTCTCGCGCGCTTTCAGCTTGCTCTTGTGCTCCTCCCGCCATTCTACGGGAATGATCATCTCAGCAAACCGCGGATTGACGCGGATGGCATCGCGATTGGCAAAGAACATCATGTCCGGCCGGCGCGTTTTCAAAAGATCGAACACGGCAACGCCGTCGGCAATGCCGGTCGGATGGTTGCTGACGAGGATGAAGCCGCCGGTATCAGGAATGCGTTCACCATGGGTGATGCCGATGTCGAGCTTCAGCACGTCGCTCAGATATTCGAACGATTGGAAGCCCGGCATTTTGGCGACCGCATTGGCGAATTCGAGCGCTTTGTTGTAGCGCAGCAGCGTATAGAGAAATGGCCGCATGACCGGCCAGAGCGGATTTTTCACGATCCTCTGGCCGCGTTCGGCAATCAGCGTATCGACGATATGACCGGGCTTTCCCTGTGAAACGAGAGCGATCGCTTCCGCGAGCTGTCCGAAAGCCGTCATGGAATCGCGCCGTGCCATGAAAGATCCTGTCTATGGGGAATAAGCTATCGCAGTAGAATATGATCGAAGGATGACAAAGGCTTGGCCGGCATTAGCAATTCCATAACTGTTCCTGCTCCAAATTGGCGGACTTGAAGGCAAAATCAAGGCCAGCAACGTGAACGAACTGCTTGTTATCGCCGATCAGCGCCTGATGGCGGAACGGGCCGCGTGGCTCGACAACCTCGCCAGTGAGCGCCGTCTTTCCGAGCACACGCTCGACGCTTACGAGCGCGATACCCGCCAGTTTCTGACCTTTCTGACCGGCCATCTCGCCGGCCCGGTGACGCTTGGCGATATCAGGGAGTTGCGCTCCGCTGATTTCCGCGCCTTCCTGGCGGCCCGGCGCAAGCAGGGGTCCGGTGCCCGATCGCTCGGCCGCAATCTCGCCGGTCTTCGTTCGCTGCTGCGCCATCTCGAAAAGAAGGGCCTGGTCAACGCCGCAGGCGCCGGCGCGGTGCGCTCGCCGAAACAGCCGAAATCACTGCCCAAGCCGCTGTCCGACACCCAGGCGATCACCGTCGTCAGCGACGACGCCCAGCTCCATGATGAACCCTGGATTGCGGCGCGCGACGCCGCTGTCATGACGCTGCTCTACGGCTGCGGCCTGCGCATCTCCGAAGCGCTGGATCTTACTCCCGCCGCCCTGCAGAAGGGCGCGACGACGCTGCGCATCACCGGCAAGGGCAACAAGACGCGGCTGGTGCCGCTGCTGTCTGTGGTCTTCGACGCGGTCGAGAAATACCGAGCGCTCTGCCCATATCATCTCGAAAACGGAGAACCGCTGTTTCGCGGCGCCCGCGGCGGCAAGCTGCAGGCGGCAATCATCCAGCGCACGATGCAGAAGATGCGCAGCGCCTTCGGCCTGCCGGAGACGGCGACACCCCATGCACTGCGCCACTCCTTCGCCACCCATCTGCTTGCCGGTGGCGGTGATCTGCGCACCATCCAGGAATTGCTCGGCCATGCCAGCCTTTCCACAACACAGGTCTATACCGGCGTCGATGCATCGCGGCTGCTCGAGGTGTATGATCGGGCGCATCCGCGCGCGTAATGCATGTCGCCCAAAAGTGCGCAGCGGTTTTGGGACAACAGCATGCATAAACCATAGGGCTTAAAGCGCCTCGCATGACTCCAATTTGATGAGAGGCGCTTTAAGCTTCCGTTAAGGCATTCTCTTAAAGGAATATGCGCAAGCCGGGCGTAGAGCATGAAGCCTATAGAGTATGTGATCGGAACACCCATCATGACGACATCAATCGGCCGCCGGACGTCTTACCTCGCAGTGCCGGCCAATCTGTTGCTCTGGCTGATTGCAGCCTTTCACATGCTGCTTCTCGCTGCCCTGTTTGCCGCCTTCCTGACGGCAAGGCCGGCGGCGGCCGAAGACGTCGCCTGCACCGGCCGCAACCTGATGGTCGAGTTGCAGCAGAACGACCCCGCCCGCTACGCAGAGGCGCTGAAGGAAGCCGACGCCACACCAAACGGCCAGGGCATCTTCTGGAAGATCGAAAAGCCCGGACTTGCACCCTCGTGGCTGCTCGGCAGCATGCATGTCACCGATCCGCGCGTGCTCGCCCTGCCACCGCGCGCCCAGGCCGCCCACGACGCCGCCGACACGATCATCATCGAATCCGACGAGATCCTCGATGAGCGGAAGGCGACCGCCGCCCTGCTCGCAAAGCCGGAGCTGACGATGTTCACCGACGGCACGACGATCGACAAGCTGCTTTCTCCCGAGGATTACACGCGTCTCGAAACCGGCCTCAAGCAGCGCGGTATCCCGATCAGCGCCGTTTCCAGGATGCGGCCTTGGATGATTTCGAGCGCCGTCGCCCTGCCGGCCTGCGAAATCGCCCGCAAGGCAAAAGGCGCGCAGTTCCTCGACCAGAAGATCGCCACCGATGCGATTGCCGAAGGCAAGCAGGTCAAGGGGCTGGAAACCCTTGCCGAGCAGATCCAGGCCATGGCCGATCTGCCGATCGAATTCCATCTGAAATCGCTGATCCAGACGCTGGAGCTCGGCGACAAGATGAGCGACGTCGTCGAGACGATGACCGACCTCTACCTCTCCGGCGACATCGGCATGACCATGCCGATGCTGAAAACCGTGACACCGGAGGAGGAAGGCGAAAACAGCGATTATACCGCCTTCGAGCAGCGCGTCATCCTTGACCGCAATAAGGTGATGGCCGAGCGCGCCGCCCCCATTCTCGACGGCGGCAACGTCTTCATGGCCGTCGGCGCCCTGCACCTGCCCGGCAAGGATGGCGTCATCGAACTGCTGCGCCAGCAGGGCTTCACCGTCACCGCGGTGAACTGAATCCGCCGGTCAGCCGAGCGTCATGCGGCGCAGAACATTGCTTTTCCAATAGAACTGATGGACGAGGGCGCCGGCGACATGCGCCGCGATCAGCGCCCAGAGAATGATCTTCAGGACATCCGCGTGGAACGAACCGGCGGGATCGATACCGAAATAGTAGGCGGCGACGCCTGAAAGCGGCATCGCGAAGATCAGGATGTAGAGGCCGGCATGAGCAAGCCTCGCTGCAAGACGGAAGATCGCCGGCTCCTGTGCGACCTCGTCCGGAACGCCCTTGGTAAAACGCAGCCCGAGCCTGAGGACGGCAAGCAGCAGGATGGCGATGCCAACATAGGCATGGATATTCGCCGACGAAATCTGTTCCGGCGTCGGTACCTGGCCTCTGCGCATCAGACGATGCCAGATATTCATACCGCCGGGAAACAGCAGGTTGAAGAAGATCAGCAGCGCCACGGTCCAGTGAAGAAAACGCTGGTTCAGGCTGTAACCCTCGATGGACGGCTGCTGCATTTTCTGGACCTTCGCGGATGCTGAATTCTACGATACGCAACAACTAAAACAGCCGCCTGCCTTCCGGCAAGCGGCTGTATGCTTTGTTACGAATATGTAAGATTACATATGGATCGGCTTGAAGAAGGTCGCGAGCGCGGCCTCTTTCACCGCTTCCGACATGGTGGGATGCGCGTGGCAGGTACGGCCGAGATCTTCCGACGAACCGCCGAACTCCATCAGTACGGCGATCTCGTGGATCATCTCGCCCGCGCCGAAGCCGACGATATGGCCGCCGAGCACCCGGTCGGTTTCCTTGTCGGCAAGGATCTTGACGAAGCCGTCGGTCGCCAGCATCGCACGCGCGCGGCCGTTCGCCGTGAAGGGGAACTTGCCGACCTTATAGGCGACGCCTGCCGCCTTCAGCTCTTCCTCGGTCTTGCCGACGGAAGCGATTTCCGGCTGGGTGTAGACGACGCTCGGGATGACCTCGTAGTTCACATGGCCATGCTGCCCGGCGAGGATTTCGGCAAGCGCCACGCCCTCGTCTTCCGCCTTGTGCGCCAGCATTGGACCCTTGACCACATCGCCGATCGCATAGATGCCGTCGACATTGGTCTTGTAGTGGCCGTCGATCTCGACACGGCCGCGATTGTCGAGCGTAACACCGGCCTCTTCGAGGCCAAGACCCGCCGTATAGGGCTTGCGGCCGGTGGCAATCAGCACGACCTCGGCGTCGAGCGTCACCTTGTCGCCGCCCTTGACCGGCTCGAAGGTGACCTTGGCGCCCGTGTCGGCCTTTTCGACGCCGGTGACCTTGGCGCTGAGATTGAAATTAATGCCCTGCTTGGCGAGCATGCGCTGGAATTGCTTGGAGACTTCGCCGTCCATACCGCCAAGGATGGTGTCGAGATATTCGACGACGGTGACTTTGGCGCCGAGGCGCGACCAGACGGAACCGAGCTCGAGCCCGATGACGCCGCCGCCGACGACGATCAGCGTTTCCGGCACCTTCTCCAGTGCTATGGCGCCGGTGGATGAGATGATGGTCTTTTCGTCGATCTCGACCTGCACGCCGGGAATGCCGGCGACGTCGGAGCCGGTGGCGATGACGATATTCTTGCCTTCGATCTCCTGCACCTTGCCGTCATCGGCGGTGACGGAGACCTTGCCGGCCGAGACGATCTTGCCGATGCCCTGGAAGGCATCGATCTTGTTCTTCTTGAAGAGGAAGGCGACGCCGTCGACATTCGACTTCACCGTCGCATCCTTGTGGGCCATCATATTGCCGAGATTGAGCGTCGGCGCCGGCACGTCGATGCCGAGCGCGCTCATCCCGTGGCCGGCCTGATGGAACATTTCGGAGGCATGCAGCAACGCCTTCGACGGAATGCAGCCGACGTTCAGGCAGGTGCCGCCATAGGTCGCCCGCCTTTCGACGACGGCAACCTTGAGGCCAAGCTGGGCTGCCTTCACAGCGCAAACATAGCCGCCCGGGCCGGTTCCGATAATGATCACATCGTAGGACATTGCTTCTTTCCCTTTGGATTTTTCGTTTAATTGGCCGCGCGCGACATCAGGCCGAGGAATTCGAGAACATACCGCATGTTGTTTTCACCTGTCGGTCTAGCGGCCGCCGCTCACATTGAGGATCGCGCCGGTTACATAGGAAGCCGAAGGTGACAGAAGATAGAGGATCGCATCCGCCACCTCCTCGGGCGTGCCGGCGCGCTGCATCGGGATCGACGGCGCCAACTCGCGCGGGCGATCCGGCAAACCGCCGGAGGCATGCAGGTCGGTTTCGATGACGCCGGGCCGTATCGCATTCACGCGAATGCCCTCGGCAGCGACCTCACGCGCCAGCCCGACAGTGAAGGTGTCGATCGCTGCCTTCGAAGCGGCATAATCGACATACTGCGTCGCGGAACCGAGAATCGCCGCCATCGACGAGATGTTGACGATCGCCCCACCCTTCCCGCCATGCCGGCTCGACATGCGACGTATCGCCTCCGCGGCGCAGAGTATCGAGCCAGTCACATTGACGCGCAGCATGCGCTCGATCCGCTCTACCGACATCTCGTCGACGCGCTGGGGATAGTCGACGATGCCGGCATTGTTGACGAGCCCGTCGAGCCGGCCGAAATGCCGGTCCACTGCCGTAAACATCGAGACGATATCCGCAGCATTGCCGACATCGCCCTGGATCGCCACGGCCTCGCCGCCGGCCTCAGTGATCGAAGCCACGACGGCATCCGCGGCTTGGCGGTTGGCGGCGTAATTCACCGCAACACGCCAGCCCTGACGTGCGGCGAGCCGCGCGGCCGCAGCGCCGATACCCCGGCTTCCGCCGGTAACGAGAACAACAGGTGCATCGCTCATGTCGCACACTCCTTAAATGTCAGCACGTCCCAGGGTGCCACCGTAGCCTTGCCCTCGCCCCAGGCGCTGGATTCGCGAATGGCGGGACCAAGGCCGGGGAGAACGAGTTTTTCGGCCGCCGCAGCCCCTTCGGGCTGCAGGTTGTCCATCTCGCCCTCGGCATCCATGCCATAGACGGCGCCCTGCCAGACCGTGCAGGCATCAAGATCGGCGCCGGTAGCGTCGCCTTCGGGGCAGTTGAACATCAGGATGCCGATGGCGCGCACCGGATCTTCCGACGGCATGACATAACCGTCCATCACGACGGGTGTCCTGAGTGCGCTGACCTTGAACTGGTTGCTGGCGGCAGCCGATGGAGAATTCAGCGGTGCAAAACGCAATTCATAGGCACCGTCGCGATCGGCGTAGACAGCCTGCTCCTGCTTGCATTCGGCACCGAAGGTGGAGGCCGGCACAACGAAAAACGCGGCGGCTGCGATTGCAGCCACGCCTGTCCGTCTCGTCGTGATCCCGCTCCTTCCGCTCATTGCAGCTTCGGCTCCTTCCGTCCGTCGGCATTCTCGACAACGCTGAAATCCGTCAGCAGCACCAACGCGCGGCCATCCCTGTCGAGCCCCCAGAAAACCGGATAGAAACCGTCGCCCCAGCCGCTCCAGAACACCGCGACATTGCCTCGTCGGCCGGCGACCGGCCGGTGCAGCGCATAGATGCCTTTGTTGGCATCGAGGTCCGACGCCAGCACGTCGTCGTAATAGTTGACGTCGGAATCCGGTTTCTGCGCCTGCACCTGCTCTTCGCGCTCTCCGATCAGATCAGGCGTATCGGCGTCCATGTAACAGCCGAGGCCGGCATCGACGGGATAGCCGAAGATCTCGCCGTCCTTCAGCGTCGCCGGGTCCTGCCCGGGCAGGACCGCAAGCTCCCAATGATCCGGCTTGCCTTCGGCAAACCGCATGCTGGCGGCGGCGATGCGCCCGAAGGCCTGGTAGAGCGTCACCGGATAGTCGCCCGGCGCAACCGTTCTCGCGAGCGCCGGACGATCGGGCTGGGCGAGCGGATCGGCCGCAACGATGCGTCCCGAGGTCAGCTCGACATTGCCCATGTGGATCACGCCGATCGACCGGCCGGAGAGTTCGGCGTCACCAAGCGTCACCAGCTCGAAATTGCTGCTTGCCTTGCCGATATCCCAACCGGCGGCAGATGCGGAGACTGGAACATGCGCGGCGGCAGCGCAAAGAAGAAGGCGCGCCGCTCGCATGATCCGGTTCCGCATCGAAAGCGCTCCCTTAAAGATCGAGAACCAGACGTTCGGGATCTTCCAGGCTTTCCTTGACGCGCACGAGGAAGGTGACCGCTTCCTTGCCGTCGACGATGCGGTGATCGTAGGACAGCGCCAGATACATCATCGGACGGATGACCACCTGGCCGCCGATCGCGACCGGCCGCTCCTGGATCTTGTGCATGCCGAGAATGCCGGACTGCGGTGCGTTCAGGATCGGCGAAGACATCAGCGAACCGTAGACGCCGCCATTGGTGATAGTGAAGGTGCCGCCCTGCATGTCGGCCATGGAGAGCGAGCCATCACGGGCCGCCTTGGCAAGACGGCCGAGTTCCTTCTCGATTTCGGCGATCGACATCTGGTCGGCGTCGCGGATGACAGGAACGACGAGGCCTTTGTCCGTGCCGACGGCCATGCCGACATGGCAGTAGTTCTTGTAGATGACGTCGGTGCCGTCGATTTCGGCGTTGACGGCCGGCAGTTCCTTCAGCGCATGCGTCACCGCCTTGGTGAAGAAGCCCATGAAGCCAAGCTTGACGCCATGCTTCTTCTCGAAAATGTCCTTGTACTTGTTGCGCAGATCCATGACCGCCTTCATGTCCACCTCGTTATAGGTGGTCAGCATGGCGGCGGTGTTCTGCGCATCCTTGAGGCGCTTGGCGATCGTCTGGCGCAGGCGCGTCATCTTCACGCGCTCTTCGCGCGAGGCATCCTCGACCGTCGACGGGCCGCGCGCGGCGGCAGGCGTCGCCGCGGGGGCGGCGGCCGGAGCGGAAATGCCCTTGGCGACGGCGGCGATGACGTCGCCCTTCAGCACCTGGCCGCGCTTGCCGCTACCGTCGATCTGATCGGCGGAAAGGTTGTTTTCGGCAAGCATCTTCGAAGCTGCCGGTGCCGGCGGCATGGTGGAGACGGAGGCGCTCGATGACGACGCAGCAGCAGCGGCAACCGCCGGCTGGGGCGGAGCAGCAGCGGCCGGTTGGGCGGGAGCCGGAGCAGCAGGCGCGGCGGCCGGTGCAGCAGCAGCCGGCGCCGCAGCAGCGGCAGCACCTTCGGCGATCTGGCCGAGCAATGCGCCGAGGCCGACGGTCTCGCCGGCGGCGACAACGATTTCCGAAAGCGTGCCGGAGGCAGGTGCTGGAACTTCGATGGTCACCTTGTCGGTCTCAAGCTCGAGAATCGGCTCGTCGGCCTTGATGGCGTCGCCGACCTTCTTGAACCAGGTGCCGACGGTTGCCTCGCTGACGGATTCACCGAGAGTTGGAACGCGGATTTCTGTGGCCATTGTTCAGATCCTGATTTCGTGTGTTTTCGTTTATGCGTTTCAGACGGCGGGCGGCCGCGAGATGATCGAGGGCATCGGCAGGATATCGAAGCGGAAACCGAAACCGGAAGCGATGATCGGATCGCCGTCGGCAAGAACCTGCGCCGCCGCCTGATCCTCGACCTCGACGATCGCCATGCCCCAGGCGCCTTCACCCTCGAAGACGGGGCCGACGATGATCGCCGATCCCGCGAGAGCGTTCCGATGCCAGTATTCGGCATGGCGTTTCATCGCCGCCATTTCCTCCCCGGTCCCGTCATGCGGGAAAGTGGGGCGCGGCGGCTGCAGTCTCAGAAAGAAATAAGCCATTGCGCCCCCCTTGTTTTAACCGCCCAATGCATCCTCGAGGAATGCGGCGAGCTGCGACAGATGCTTGGACATCAGGCCCGTCGCCGGCGAGGCGGCGGCCGGACGGCCGGTATAACGGACGCGCTGGTACTTCGCGTCGATATGGGCGAGCACCCATTCGAGGAAGGGGTCGATGAACGACCATGCGCCCATGTTCTTCGGCTCTTCCTGGCACCAGACCATCTCGGCATTGCGGAAGCGCGACAGCTCGTTGATCAGCGCCTTTGCCGGGAACGGATAGAGCTGTTCGACACGCAGGAGATAGATGTCGTCGATGCCGCGCTTTTCACGCTCTTCGAGAAGATCGTAATAGACCTTGCCGGAGCACATGACGACGCGGCGGATCTTGTTGTCCTTCTGCAGCTTGATCGGACCGTCCTTGATCACCTCGGCATCGTCCCAGAGCAGGCGATGGAAGGCGGACTCTCCGGCCATTTCGGCAAGCGTCGAGACCGCCCGCTTGTGGCGCAGCAGCGACTTCGGCGTCATCAGGATCAGCGGCTTGCGGAAGTCGCGCTTCAACTGCCGGCGCAGGATGTGGAAGTAGTTCGCCGGCGTCGTGACGTTGGCGACCTGCATGTTGTCTTCCGCGCAAAGCTGCAGGAAACGCTCGAGGCGGGCCGAGGAGTGTTCCGGACCCTGACCTTCATAGCCGTGCGGCAGCAGGCAGACGAGCCCCGACATGCGCAGCCACTTGCGTTCGCCCGACGAGATGAACTGGTCGAAGACCACCTGCGCGCCGTTGGCGAAATCGCCGAACTGGGCTTCCCAGAGCGTCAGCGCATTCGGGCGGGCAAGCGAATAGCCATATTCGAAACCGAGCACGGCCTCTTCCGAAAGCATCGAATTGATGACTTCGTAGCGCCCCTGCGTCGGCGAAAGATTGGCGAGCGGGATGTAACGCTCTTCGGTTTCCTGATCGTAAAGAACCGAGTGGCGCTGCGAGAAGGTGCCGCGTTCGCAATCCTGGCCGGAGAGGCGGATCTTGCTGCCTTCGACGCAGAGTGCGCCGAACGAGAGCGCTTCGGCCATCGCCCAGTCGATACCCTCGCCGGTGGCGATCATGTTGGCGCGGTTTTCCATGAAGCGCTGGATCGTGCGGTGCGCGTTGAAGCCCGCCGGGATCTCAGAGAGCTTGCGGCCGATTTCCTTCAGCGTCTTCATCGGCACGGCGGTCTTGCCGCGGCGCTGCTCGTCGGCATTGTCGGCCGTGCGCAGGCCCGACCACTCGCCGTCCAGCCAGTCGGCCTTGTTCGGCTTGTAGTGTTGGCCGGCCTCGAACTCCTGCTCGAGATGGGCGCGCCAGTCGGCCTTCATCTTCTCGACTTCACCGTCGGTGAGCAGGCCCTCGGCAATGAGGCGGGCCGCATAGAGCTGCAGCACGGTCTTGTGGGCGCGGATCACCTTGTACATCTTCGGCTGCGTGAAGGACGGTTCGTCGCCTTCATTGTGGCCGTAGCGGCGGTAGCAGAACAGGTCGAGCACGACCGGCTTATGGAACTTCATGCGGAATTCGGTGGCGATCTTCGCCCCATAAACCACCGCTTCCGGATCGTCGCCGTTGACGTGCAGGATCGGCGCCTCGATCATCTTGGCGACGTCGGACGGATAAGGCGACGAGCGCGAGAAGGCCGGGTTTGTCGTGAAGCCGATCTGGTTGTTGATGATCACATGCATGGTGCCGGCGACGCGGTGACCGCGCAGACCGGAAAGGCCGAGGATTTCGGCAATGACACCCTGGCCGGCAAAGGCCGCGTCGCCGTGGATCAGCAGCGGCAGCACTTTGGCGCGTTCGGAAAGCGGGATGATGTCGCCGTCCCAGACGGTGGCATTCATGTCCTGCTTGGCGCGGGCCTTGCCCATGACGACGGGATCGACGATTTCGAGATGCGACGGGTTCGCCGTCAGCGAAACGTGGATCTTGTTGCCGTCGAATTCGCGGTCGGAGGAAGCGCCGAGATGATACTTGACGTCACCCGAGCCCTCGACTTCGTCAGGAGCAGCCGAGCCGCCCTTGAACTCATGGAAGATCGCCCGGTGCGGCTTGCCCATGACCTGGGAGAGCACGTTCAGGCGGCCGCGATGGGCCATGCCGAACACGGCTTCCTTGAGGCCGAGATGGCCGCCGCGCTTGAGGATCTGTTCCAGCGCCGGGATCAGCGATTCGCCGCCGTCGAGGCCGAAACGCTTCGTGCCCTTGAACTTGACGTCGAGGAACTGCTCGTAGCCTTCAGCTTCGACGAGCTTGGCCAAGATCGCCTTCTTGCCTTCCGGTGTGAAGGCCACGCCTTTGTCCGGTCCTTCGATGCGTTCCTGGATCCAGGCCTTCTCTTCCGGATTGGAGATATGCATGAATTCGACGCCGAGCGTCGAGCAATAGGTTCGCTCGAGGATTTCGATCATCTCGCGGATGGTCGCGTATTCCAGGCCGAGCACATTGTCGATGAAGATCTTGCGGTCGTAATCGGCGGCCGTGAAGCCGTAATTCTCCGCCGACAGCTCGCGATAGTCGTCGACCGGAGCGGCGATGCCGAGCGGGTCGAGCTTGGCATGCAGGTGGCCGCGCATGCGGTAGGCGCGGATCATCATGATGGCGCGCACGGAATCGCGCGTCGCCTGCAACACCTCGGTGCTGTCGGCAGGCTTGCCCTCAGCTTCGGCCTTGGCCTTGACCTTGGTCTCGATCACCTTCTCGACGATGCCCCAGTCGCCATCGAGAGCCGATACCAGATCGCCGCTTGCCTGAAGCGGCCAGTTCTTCTTGCGCCAGGAAGCGCCCTTGGCCGCCTTCTTCACATCGTTCGGATCGTCTTCCAGCGCCTTGAAGAAGGACCGCCACTGATCGTCGACCGAATTGGGATCGTCTTCATAACAGGCGTAAAGCTGCTCGATATAGGCAGCGTTGGCGCCATCCAGAAACGAGGTGATCTGAAACTGCTCGTTGGCTTCTTGCCGTGCCATGGTGATATGCGGACGCTTCCGTCCGCCTCCTGACTTTGATGAATTTGCCGGCTTGACGGCCGGCTGTCGCATTCCGATTGCCGCCTGTCCGCGGCGCATCTGCTGTCTCGTGTTGTCGAGGCCGGGCGGAAGGCGCAGATGCCGTTCCTCCGCCCGGTCTATATAGGTGGCTTAGCCCTTGAGGACTTCAACCAGCGTCTTGCCGAGGCGGGCCGGAGAGGGCGATACCTTGATGCCTGCCGATTCCATCGCCGCGATCTTCGATTCCGCATCGCCCTTGCCGCCGGAAACCACAGCGCCGGCATGGCCCATGGTGCGGCCCTTCGGCGCCGTACGACCGGCAATGAAGCCGGCCATCGGCTTCTTGCGGCCCTTCTTGGCTTCGTCCTTGAGGAACTGCGCTGCGTCTTCTTCAGCCGCACCACCGATTTCGCCGATCATGATGATCGACTGGGTGGCTTCATCGGCCAGGAACATTTCCAGGACGTCGATGAACTCGGTGCCCTTGACTGGGTCGCCGCCGATGCCGACGGCCGTCGTCTGGCCGAGACCTTCATTGGAGGTCTGGAACACGGCTTCATAGGTCAGCGTCCCCGAGCGGGAAACGATACCGACCGAACCCTTGCGGAAGATCGAACCCGGCATGATGCCGATCTTGCACTCTTCCGGCGTCATGATACCCGGGCAGTTCGGACCGAGCAGGCGCGACTTGGAGCGGTCGAGACGAGCCTTGACCCGCACCATGTCCATGACCGGTATGCCTTCGGTGATGCAGGTGATGAACGGGATCTCGGCGTCGATCGCTTCGATGATCGCATCAGCGGCTCCTGCCGGCGGAACGTAGATGACCGTCGCGTTGGCGCCGGTCTTTTCCTTGCCCTCGGCAACGGTTGCAAAGATCGGCAGGCTTTCGCCCTTTGCGCCGGTCCAGGTTTCGCCACCCTTCTTCGGATGGATACCGCCGACCATCTGCGTGCCGTAGTAAGCAAGCGCCTGTTCGGTGTGGAACGTGCCGGTCTTGCCGGTCAGCCCCTGAACGAGGACCTTGGTGTCTTTATTGACGAGAATAGACATTCTTTCAGATCCCTCAAAATTAGCCGTTGATCGCCGCGACGATCTTCTTGGCCGCATCGTCCAAGTCGTCAGCCGCCGTGATCGCCAGACCCGACTCGTTCAGGATCTTCTTGCCGAGCTCGACATTGGTGCCCTCAAGGCGCACGACGAGCGGAACCTTGAGGCCGACTTCCTTGACCGCGGCAATCACGCCCTCGGCAATGACGTCGCACTTCATGATGCCGCCGAAGATGTTGACGAGGATGCCTTCGACCTTGGGGTCTGCGGTGATGATCTTGAAAGCTGCAGCAACCTTCTCCTTGCCGGCGCCGCCGCCGACGTCGCAGAAGTTAGCCGGCTCCTTGCCGTAGAGCTTGATGATGTCCATGGTCGCCATGGCAAGGCCTGCACCATTGACCATGCAGCCGATGTTGCCGTCGAGCGCGACATAGGCGAGATCCCACTTCGAGGCCTCGATCTCCTTGGCGTCTTCTTCGGTCTCGTCGCGCAGCGCTTTGACGTCGTCGTGACGGAAGAGCGCATTGCCATCGAAAGACATCTTTGCATCGAGGACGCGCAGGTGGCCGTCCTTCATGACGATCAGCGGGTTGATCTCCAGCAGAGCCATGTCCTTCTCGCCGAAGGCCTTGTAGAGCATCGGGAAAAGCGTCTTGGCGTCTTCGGCGGCAGCACCCTCGAGCTGAAAAGCCTTGGAGATCGCAGCAACGTCGGCAGCCGTCACGCCGGCTTCCGGATCGATGGCGATCGTCTGGATCTTCTCAGGCGTGTCGTGGGCGACAGCTTCGATGTCCATGCCGCCTTCGGTGGAGACCACGAAAGCCACGCGACCGACCGAGCGGTCGACCAGCAGCGAGCAATAGAGCTCGCGAGCGATGTCGGCGCCGTCTTCGATGTAAAGGCGGTTGACCTGCTTGCCGGCTTCGCCGGTCTGCGCCGTCACCAGCGTGTTGCCCAGCATTTCCTTGGCATGGGCGACGACTTCGTCGATCGACTTGGCGAGACGCACGCCGCCCTTGGCATCAGGGCCGAGCTCCTTGAACTTGCCCTTGCCGCGGCCGCCGGCATGGATCTGGCTCTTGACCACGTAAAGCGGACCGGGAAGCGACTTGGCGGCAGCCTCGGCTTCTTCAACCTTGAGAATAGCCACACCTTCGGCAACCGGCGCGCCATAGCCCTTCAGCAGAGCCTTGGCCTGATATTCATGAATGTTCATGGGTGTATCCCTGTTTCGATTACTTCAGCCCAGCGACTACTTGAGGGCAGGCGCGATGTTGATGCAGGCTTCGCAGAGACCGGCGACGGCGCCGACGGACTTGTCGAAGGCTTCCTTCTCGGTCTTGTTGAGATCGATCTCGATGATGCGCTCGACGCCGCCGGCGCCGATGACGGTGGGAACGCCGACATACATGTCCTTGACGCCGTACTGACCGGAGAGATGGGCCGCGCAGGGCAGGACGCGCTTCTTGTCCTTGAGGTAGGATTCGGCCATCTCGATCGCCGAGGCGGCCGGCGCGTAATAGGCCGAGCCGGTCTTCAGCAGGCCGACGATTTCGGCGCCGCCGTCACGGGTGCGCTGGATGATCTCTTCGAGGCGCTCTTTGGTGACCCAGCCCATGGTGACGAGATCGGTGAGCGGAATGCCGCCGACCGTCGAATAGCGGGCGAGCGGCACCATCGTGTCGCCGTGGCCGCCGAGAACGAAGGCCGTGACGTCCTGGACGGACACGTTGAATTCCTTGGCGAGGAAAAGACGGAAACGCGAGGAGTCGAGAACGCCGGCCATGCCGACGACCTTGTTGGCCGGAAGGCCGGAAAACTTCTGCAGCGCCCAGACCATGGCGTCGAGCGGATTGGTGATGCAGATCACGAAAGCGTTCGGGGCATATTTCTTGATGCCGGCGCCGACCTGCTCCATGACCTTGAGGTTGATGCCGAGAAGGTCATCGCGGCTCATGCCGGGCTTGCGGGCGACGCCCGCCGTGACGATGCAGACGTCAGCGCCTTCGATCGCGGAATAGTCGCTGGCGCCCGTCAGATTGACGTCGAAGCCTTCGACCGGCGATGACTGGGAAATATCGAGACCCTTGCCCTGGGGAATGCCGTCCGCGATGTCGAAGAGAACGATGTCGCCCAGTTCCTTCAGGCCGGCGAGGTGCGCCAGCGTGCCACCAATCATGCCAGAACCAATGAGTGCGATCTTGTTACGCGCCATTTCGCTGTTTCCTTTGCGATCAAATTCGACGAACGGACGCGCAAGGCACCGCCCAATGACGCAATCGCATAGACCCAAAGCCTAAAAATGGCAATCCATTAATTTTGATGCAGCATTTTCAATCGTTTAGATACAAAAATTCTTACGTAAACGTAAGGTATTCTGTCACCAAATTGTTACTCTGCGGCGCGTTTTTCATGGTGCAGCGCAAGATATTCCGCACTGCGCATTTCGAACAGTCGCGATGCCGTGCGGTCGAATTCGAAGCCCTCGGTACCGCGGCGGTGCAGCAGCAGTTCCTCCGGCATGGCCGCCGCGGAAATGTAAAGCCGCACGGCATGATCGTAGAACGTATCGACAAGAATGATAAACCGTTTGATCTGGTTCCGCTTTTCCGGCCCGAGCAACGGAATGTGATCGAGGAAGACCGTATCGAAACGCTCGGCGATGGCCAGGAAGTCGACCGCCCCGAGCGGTTTGTCGCAAAGATCGGCGAAAGAGAAGCGCGCCATGCGGTCGACGGCGAGAGGCACATGGATGTGGCGCCCCTTCATCGGAATATCCAGCGGTTGCGCCTTGCGCCCATGCAGCGCCTGCGTCCATGACGCATCCATTGCCATGTCGTTATGCTCGTTGATCGGCACCAGATAGACCGGCTGGCTGCTCAGCTTCTCCATCCGGTAGTCGGTCGGCGAATCCAGCGTGACGACATCGACATGCTGCTTGAGCAAGTCGACGAAGGGCAGGAAGAGGCCGCGATTGAGACCATCCCGGTAGAGATTGTCGGGCTCGACGTTCGAGGTCGCGACCAGCACGCATCCGCGCGCGAAAAGCTCGGAGAACAGCCGCGACAGGATCATCGCATCGGCGATGTCGGTGACCGTGAATTCGTCGAAGCAGAGCAGTTGTGCCTCGTCGTAGAGCGCTGCGGCGACCGGCGGCATCGGATCGGCCTGCCTGGTCTCGCCGTTCTTGAGCTTCAGCCGGTGCGCCGCGATGCGATTGTGCACATCTGCCATGAATTCGTGGAAATGCGCCCGGCGTTTCTTCCTGCACGGCGCCAAGGCGAAAAACATGTCCATCAGCATGGTCTTGCCCCGCCCGACGCTGCCGTGGATATAAAGCCCCTTGATGCCGTCGGCGGATTTCTTCTTGGCGGCAAACAGCCAGCCGAGCGCGCTCGATTTTGCCGCCGGTCGCCGCTGCTTCAGCCCGGCGAGCACCCGGTCCAGGCTCTTTGCCACGTCCATCTGGGCGGAATCGACCTGGAGCGCGCCCGATGCGGTCAGCGCTTTAAGCTGTTCGCAGACGCTGAGCGCATAATCCGGCATTGGTTGCATAAGGGCATATCCGCCTGTCAGTCAACGGCGGAGACCCGCCGGAACATTTACCGGCTCAGACTGATCGACTGACCTGTGCTCGTCTGTCCCTCGAAGCGGTTGTCGGCCGTCTTGTAGACGCTGCCGAGCTGGTTGCCCGAGCGGTCCTTGAGCAGCACCTGCTTGCCGGCGACCTCCCAGGAGCCCATCGCCGTCAGTTCGCCGACGCAGCCACGCGTTCCGCCGCGCGAACCGCTGCCGAGATTGGTGAGCGTCAGGAACATGTCGCAGCTGCCGTTGACACGCCAGCTTCCGACCATCGATTCCTTGGTGATATCGAGCGCATTGGCGGCCATTGCGCCAGGCTGGGCACCCGGCATCGGCGACGCCGACGCCGGCGCGGCCGGAAACTGCGAGCTGCCGGTCGGTGGGGGAAGCTGCCCGCCCTGCACCGAGGGAACCGGCTGCGCCGTCAACGGCGCCGGGCCGGCACTGGCGTTGGAGCTGTAATCATATGCCGTACGCTGACAACCGGCTAGCGACAGAACCACCACCAGACCTGTCATCGCATATCGCAACTGCATCATCATACTCCTGAATTCGGCCTTCGCCGTAGAGAAACGGGCGTGAGACAAGTCCGATTATCGTAATTCGCTTTGGTTAATCAAGTCGGGCGGCATAAATTGCCCGTGACAACAACTAACCGAAAAACGATACAGTTCAACTGTCCCGCTGCAAAACTTCCTGCACATAGAATTTGTCAGCAAGGTGTTGCGCGCGTTCATCTCTGTCAGGATCCCTGTCGAACTCGTGCAATATCCCGGAATAGCGCTCCAGCGCACCCTGCAGAAGAATTGCACCAGCACCGATGCGTCGCACACCGAGGCAAGCCACGAGCTGATCTCGGTGACGGCTTCGAGATCGAAGCCGTCTATCCCGCCATCGGTACCGAGGCTGATCAAACCCGGCGCTCGACCATCATCTTCTTGATTTCGGCGATCGCCTTGGCCGGGTTGAGGCCCTTCGGGCAGGTCTGCGCGCAGTTCATGATCGTATGGCAGCGATAGAGGCGGAACGGATCCTCGAGATTGTCGAGGCGCTCGCCGGTCGCCTCGTCTCTGGAATCGATCAGCCAGCGATAGGCCTGCAGCAGAACGGCCGGACCGAGATAGCGGTCGCCATTCCACCAATAGCTCGGACAGGAGGTCGAGCAGCAGGCGCAGAGGATGCATTCATAGAGGCCGTCCAGCTTCTGCCGGTCCTCGTGGCTCTGCTTCCATTCCTTGGCCGGCGCCGGCGACACCGTCTTCAGCCACGGCTCGATCGAACGATGCTGGGCATAGAAGTTGGTGAGGTCCGGAACCAGATCCTTGACGACGGGCAGATGCGGCAGCGGATAGATCTTCACCGCACCCTTGATATCGTCGAGGCCCTTGGTGCAGGCGAGCGTGTTGGTGCCGTCGATATTCATCGCGCAGGACCCGCAGATGCCCTCGCGACAGGAACGGCGCAGCGTCAGCGTCGGGTCGATCTTGTTCTTGATGTAGAGCAGACCGTCGAGCACCATCGGCCCGCAATCGTCGACATCGATGTAGAAGGTATCGATCGACGGGTTCTGACCGTCATCCGGGCTCCAGCGGTAGACGCGGAACTCGCGGGTGTTCGTCGCACCCGCCGGCTTCGGCCAGACCTTGCCTTCGCGCATCTGAGAATTCTTGGGTAGAGCGAGTTCAACCATGTCCGGTTCCTCTTGAGATCAGTACACGCGAGCCTTCGGCTCGATCTTGTGGGGATCGATGCCTTCGGCGATGAGCTCGGTGTGAACCGGCCGGTAGTCGAGCTTGACGTCGCCTGCCTCGTTGACCCAGGCGAGCGTGTGTTTGCGCCAGTTGACGTCGTCGCGGCCGGCGAACGCACCCTCGGTATAATCCTCGCGTGCATGCGAACCGCGGCTCTCCTTGCGGGCCTCGGCGCCGTAGATCGTCGTGATGGCGTTGGCCATCAGGTTCTGCAGCTCCAGCGTCTCGACCAGATCCGAGTTCCAGATCATCGAACGATCGGTGACCTTGATGTCCTTCATCTCGCCCCAGATTGCCGAGATACGCCGGCAACCGGATTCCAGCGATTCCTGCGTGCGGAAGACGGCGGCGTCTTCCTGCATGGCGCGCTGCATCTTCTCGCGCAGTTCCGCCGTCGGCGTGCCGCCGCTGGCATGACGCAGACCGTCGAAGCGGTCCATGATCTTGTCGCAGGCTGCGACGTTGAGATGCGGGATCGGCGCAGCGCGGTCGATCACCTCGCCGGCGCGGATCGCAGCCGCCCGGCCGAAGACCACGAGGTCGATCAGCGAGTTGGAGCCGAGGCGGTTGGCGCCGTGCACCGAGGCACAGCCGGCTTCACCGACAGCCATCAGACCGGGGATGATCCGTTCCGGATTGGCACCGTCGGCGTTCAGCACTTCGCCCCAATAATTCGTGGGAATGCCGCCCATATTGTAGTGAACGGTCGGCAGAACCGGGATCGGCTCGCGCGTGACGTCGACGCCGGCAAAGATCTTGGCGCTCTCGGAAATCCCGGGCAGGCGTTCATGAAGAACGGCCGGATCGAGATGATCGAGATGCAGGAAGATGTGGTCCTTGTTCTTGCCGACACCGCGGCCCTCGCGGATTTCCAGTGTCATGCAGCGCGAAACGACGTCGCGCGAGGCAAGGTCCTTGGCCGAAGGGGCGTAACGCTCCATGAAGCGCTCGCCCTCGGAGTTGACGAGGTAACCGCCTTCGCCGCGGGCGCCTTCGGTAATCAGACAGCCCGAACCGTAGATGCCGGTCGGGTGAAACTGGACGAATTCCATGTCCTGCAGCGGCAGGCCGGCGCGCGCCACCATGCCGCCGCCGTCGCCGGTGCAGGTATGGGCTGATGTTGCCGAGAAATAGGCGCGGCCGTAGCCGCCGGTCGCCAGCACCACCATCTTGGCGGCGAAGCGATGGATCGTGCCGTCATCGAGGCACCAGGCGACGACGCCGATGCAGCGGCTGCCGTCTTCCGACATGATCAGGTCGAGCGCGAAATACTCGATGAAGAATTCGGCATTGTTGCGCAGCGACTGGCCGTAGAGCGTATGCAGGATGGCGTGGCCGGTACGGTCGGCAACGGCGCAGGTGCGCTGTACCGGCGGGCCTTCGCCGTAATTCTGCATGTGGCCGCCGAACGGGCGCTGATAGATCTTGCCTTCCTCGTTGCGCGAGAACGGCACGCCGTAATGCTCGAGTTCATAGACCGCCTTCGGCGCTTCCATGGTGAGATACTGCATGGCGTCGACGTCGCCGAGCCAGTCGGAACCCTTGACGGTATCGTAGAGGTGCCACTGCCAGCTATCCGGCGTCATGTTGCGCAGCGAGGCGGCGATACCGCCCTGGGCGGCGACCGTATGCGAGCGGGTCGGGAATACCTTGGTGATGCAGGCCGTGCGGAAACCCTGCTCGGCCATGCCGAGCGTGGCGCGTAAGCCCGCGCCGCCGGCGCCGACGACGATCACGTCGTAGGAGTGATCGACATACTTGTAGGCCTTGCCATTCTGGGCGGGTGAAGTCGGTGCCATGTCAGCTTATCCTACGAATGCGATTTTTAGAATAGCGAAGAGACAGAGGCCGGCAATCAGGATCGCAAAGAACGTGTTCAGCATCAGGAGAACGATCTTGCCGAACTCGCCATGCACGTAATCCTCGATGATGACCTGCATGCCGAGCTTCATGTGGATGACGCCCGAGATCACCATCAGCCCCATGACGACCGCGACGAAGGGGTTCGACAGCGCGCGAACCACATCCGCATAGGGCGCGCCGGCATAGGCGAGCATGAAGATGACGAAGAAGAGGATGAGCGGAACATTGGCGACGGCCGTCAGCCGCTGGCGCCAGAAATGGTCCGTGCCGTCCTTGGCGGAGCCGAGCCCGCGAACCTTGCCGAGGGGGGTGCGCATATCCATGAGAGGACCTTCAGAAGCGAATGAGGAAGCCGATCACCCAGACCAGCACGGTCAGACAGAGCGACCCGATGATGTTGGCGATGGCGAGCTTGGTCGAGAACTCTTTCCCGAAGCCATAGCCGAGATCCCACATGAAGTGGCGGAAGCCGCCGAGCATGTGGTGCATCAGCGCCCAAGTATAGCCGAGAAGCACGAGCTTGCCGAGAAGGCTGCCGAGCACCCAGTTGGCCCAGTCATAGGAGCCCTGGCCGCTTGCCGCCGCGATCAGCCACCAGGCAACGAGCAGCGTGCCGACGTAGAGCGCGCCACCGGTAATGCGGTGGACGATGGACATGACCATGGTGGGAATAGGCTTGTAGATTTGCAGATGCGGCGATAGGGGCCGGTTATTTGTCACGTTCGCCATCAGAACCTCGCGGCGGCTTCTCTGCGCTCCCGGATTTCGGAGCATGCTCAGTCAACCACACGAATGACAAAATTCTCTGTGTGCGTTGCATCAATTGCGACGTTTAATCACCGGGAACGCCGACGACAAGCACAATCGCTGTCTGCTTTTAATTTAATCGATTCGCGTTACCGGGAAGTTTGCAGGCTAACAAAACTGGCCCTTTCCGCTCAAATTTTGTGCCGGTTGTCCGACCTGAATGGACAAGCGCCGGCTTTTGGCGCAATCTGGCGTTAACGATTTGTTAGGGATCGGAATTCCGGAGGCCGGCCACCCATGTTTCGCAGTCTGTCCGCAGTCGCCTTGATTGCCCTGTCCGCACTTGCTGCACTTCCCGCCGAAGCCGGCGACCGCCGCCATGATCGTCGCTTTTCCGCCCACCGCCACGCTTTTCATGGCGGACTGCTTCTCGGCGAACGTGTGACCTGGCGCGATCGCGGCATCCGTTTCGACAACGCCTATCGATATCGGAACCGCAAAGAACGAATGCCGTTCCTGAAACAGTTTTCATCGCCGGCGACCAATCGCGTCGCCCGCAACAATCTCATCGTCGTCGTACCCCAGGCGCGGGGTGGTGGTGGCGACACTTATGCCGGCACGTCTTACGTCTATCAGGCCGATGGCGGAACCTATGTCGGGGGCGACAGCTATGGCTATCCCACAGCTCGGTCGGAGCTGCTAGCACCGAAAGCAAAGGTCATCGACGTCGCCGTGCAGGACGATCCCTGCGACTATGAGGCCGATGTCTGCGTCATCCGGCCTTAGAGCATGTCGCGCAAAAGTGTGCAGCGGTTTTGCGACAACGACATGCGTGAGAACAAAGACCTAAAGCGCGAGGAGCGAATTTGAAAGATTGCGACGCGCCTTAGGAGCCGTGGACTCTTGGGATTCCCAAAGCTGAGCAAATCAGATTCAAGACTGTCTT
>NZ_JABFCN010000023.1 GCF_013087515.1 Rhizobium sophorae
AGACAGTCTTGAATCTGATTTGCTCAGCTTTGGGAATCCCAAGAGTCCACGGCTCCTAGAGCATGATGCCGAAAAGCGTGAGCGTCTTTCGGACGACATCAAGCTCTAACTATATAATGTAGAACAGGATTCAGATTTTAGGCCGACCGGGCCTAAAATCATCCTGTTCTAGCCCAACGCCGGGCGGGGTGTCTTTTCCGGCTCGGCGGCGGCAGGCGTGCCCGTCAGCGTCTGGCCATGGAAACGGCTTAGCTGGCTGACAACCTCCTGGATTTCGCTTGCCGTGCGTTCGGCACTCCAGCCGAGCGCCGCCTCGGCAACGGCGGCGATTTCCCGCAGGCCTTCCAGCGTCAACCGGCCCTCGATCGCAAGCGTCGTGCGGCGCATCACGATGTCCGACAGATGGACAACGAGTTCGTTCCGGGCGATCCAGTCGATCTCCCGGAGACTATAACGTGCAGCACCCGTCAGACGCTGTTCGTCGGAATAGCTTGAAGGGAAAGAGAGCAGGGCCACAGCCGTCGTGCCATAGCGGCCGAGCAGTTCGCCGGCACGCTCGGCAGCAACGCCGCTGCGCGCCGCGGCATCGCCGATCCAAGCGTTACGCTGCTCGGCATCCGCCGGAAAGGCCTTGCCGCCGCCTATCGCCAGATAGCGTGTCGACTGGCTGCGGCGGCGTTGCAGCCGGGAGAGAACGGTGTCGGCGACCTCTTCCGCAAAGCCGCGGAACGTCGTCCACTTGCCTCCGACCAGCGAAATGACCGGAAAAGGTCTGCCGTCCTCGGGTTCCTTCACCGGCGCGGAGTGGTCGCGGCTGATCAGCCCCGGTGCGGTTGCATCCGAAGCCGGTAGCGGGCGGATGCCGCTATAGCTGTAAACGATCTGATCGCGATCGAAGCGCAGCGTCGGCAGCAGCGAGCGGATGCTTTCGAGGAAATACTCGGTTTCCGGCTCCTCGCAGGAAACATTGTCCGGATCACCTGCCGGAATATCGGTCGACCCGACCAGTGCCAGCCCGAGATAGTCGTAGACCAGGCAGATGCGGCCGTCGTCGGCCTCGAAGTAGATCATGTGGCCGTTGAGGCTTCGCACCAATTCGGGATGGTCAAGCAGGATATGGGAACCCTTTGTGCCGCCGATCAGCCGCGATGGAGCGCCGAGCAAAGTGTTGACCTGATCGATCCAAGGACCTGCCGCATTGACGACCAGCTTGGGAGCGACGCTGAACTCGCGACCGTCGGGGTGCCGGAAGGTCAAACGCCCTTCTGAAACGGCAGCCAGTGTCGCGAAATTTGCCGCGAGGCTCCTCGCATTCGTATCGAGACCATCGCTCACGAGCTCATAGACGAGCCGCTCCGGCCTGCTGATCTTGGCATCGTAATAGATGCCGCCGGCGACGATGGCGGGGGTAATATGCGGCATTTCCCTGCGCGCCTGTTTCTTCAGGATCAGCCGATGACGCGGCATGACCTGGTCGCGCGAACCGAAGAAGTCGTAGAGCCGAAGCCCGATCTTGATCAGAACCGCGCCACGGCTGCGTGGCGCCGTCTTCGACCCAAGGAGCGTCCGGATCGCCGCCCAGATGCCGCGGGTCCAGGAAAAGACCGGAATGAAAGTCGGCAGCGGTTCGACGCAATGCGGCGCATTCTTGAGCAGGAGGTTGCGCTCAAGCGTCGACTGCGCCACCAGTCCGAATTCGCCCGTCTCCAGATATTTCAGGCCGCCGTGAATGAGCCGCGATGGTGCGGCGCTCGTGCCGGAACCAAAGTCGGCCTTGTCGACGATCAGGCAATTGACACCCTGTAGCGAGAGGTCGCGGAACAGACCGGCGCCGTTGATGCCTGCCCCGATGATCAAAACGTCGATATTGTTCTCGCCGAGGTTCGAGAAGCGTTGCTGCAAATCGGGGGTCATGCTCGTCGTCCTAAATCGCCCGCCGCAGCAGGCATTGTCTTTTCAGTTTGCCGATTGCTCCGGCGCAAGCGCGGCAATCTTCGGCCAAAGGGGGATCATCGCATCGGCAATGTCGCGGAATACCCGGTAACGCTTTTCATAATCCGCGCTGCGCGCCGCATCCGGCCGGCAAGTTTTCGCGATGGAAGCCGTATCGCGCGGATCGCTCTGCGGATCGGCAAAGATACCCGCGCCGGACCCGGCGCAAAGCGCAGCACCCCAGGCCGCCGCCTCATCCGTCTCGGTTACCGTGACCGGCATGCCAAGCACATCGGCAAACATCTGCACGACGGCAGGATTTCGCGAGACGCCACCGGCGAGCCGCGCCTGATCGAAGGCAAAGCCGTCGCGAAGCGCGTCGACATGGATGCGATGATTGAAAGCGATGCCTTCAAGCACGGCGCGCAGCATGTCGCCGCGGTCGTGCCATCCACCGAGCCCGAAGAAGCCGGCGCTGGCGGCTGCGCCATAAGGCGAGCCGAACAGATAGGGATGGAAGAGCGCCGTCGAGGGGCGCTTGAAAGCGGCGTCGATCTCGGGCGCCAACAGGGCGTGGATCGAGTTGCCTTGCACGTCGCCATTCGTTCGCTCGGCAGCGCAGAGCGTGTCGAGAAACCAGTCGTAATTGGCCGTCGATGCCGGGGAGATCGACATGCTGTTCCAGACGCCCGGCGCAATCCCGTTGCGGCAGAACCAGCGCCGATCGACACGCGGTTCCGACGAAAGCGTCTCGTTGATCGAATAGGTCCCGGCAATGACTGCGACAACGCCCCTGGCATAGCCCCCTGCCCCGAGCGCCGAGGCGGTGACATCGTGCAGACCGGCAACGACAGGCGTTCCTTCGGCAAGGCCCGTCCGCTGCGCGGCTTCACGGGTCACGCGCCCGACGACCTGGTCGGAGCGCGAGGCTGGTGGCAGGGCGTGGACGAGATCCTGCAATCCAAACAGCCGAAGGGCGTCCTCGCTGTAGTTCTGCGTTTTGACATTGGTGAAGGAGGTGCTGGCCTCGGTGCGGTCCGTACCGATGATCCCGGTCAGGCAGTACCGCAGCCAGTCCTTGCAGCTGCAGAAATGGCCAATGCGCTTGTAGCGCTCAGGCTCCATTTCGCGGATCCAGGCAAGCAATGCCGATGGCGCGGAGACATGCGGGATCTGCCCCGTCAGCTCGATCGCCAGGTCGGCGACATCGCTCTCCATCCACCGGTCGACGATCGCCCCTGCCCGGCTGTCCAGCGAGAGAATGGCCCGGCCGAGCGGCTTTTGGGCGTGATCGAGCAGGTAGATGCCGTCTCCATGCGCGGTAGCGGCAATGCCCTCTATGTCGCTCGCCGGCCGTCCGCTAAGGGAAATCGCTTCGCGGATGGCATCGGCCGTCGCGTTCCACAATTCATCCATGTCACGCTCGATATGGCGGGCCTTCGGAATGAACTGCGTGACGCGGCGGCGCGCGACTGCAAGCGGCGTGCCGTCGATATCGAAGATGACGGCCTTGGTGACTGTCAAACCACTATCGATCCCGAGCAGTGTCGGCATTTAAATTTACCTCACGAGGAGCAACAGGCCGGCGCCGTCAGGAGCGCCCTCCGGCGCCCTTGGCGATGACCACGTTAATATCTCTGGACCGCATGCGGTCGATGTGCACCGGCTGGGTCTTGTCGTCGACGATGACGACATCGAACTCATCCAGTGCTGCGAAACTGTGGAGCGCACGCCGTTCGAACTTGGTATGATCGGCAAGCAGGATGCGTTTTACGGAACAATCGAACATGGCGCGCTTGGTATCGACTGTTTCAGGAGACTGGTGCAGCACCGTGCCATCGCTGATCGCCGACATCGAGATGAACGCGACATCGGCCCTGAGAGCCTTGATCTCGTTGATGGTCATGCGACCCATGAAGGCATTGCACCAATTGTAATACTGGCCGCCGAGGGCGAGCAGCGTCACATCGTGCAGGCCCGTCAGCGCATTCATCAGGGTCAGGGAATTGGTAATTGCGGTGACCGGCGCCTTCGAAGGCAGATGTGCCGCCATCTGAAGAACCGTGGTCGAGTCGTCGAAAAAAATTGCCTGCCCCGGTTCGACGAATTGCATTGCCGCCTCGGCGATCAGCTTCTTTTCGGCTGACTGACGGTTCGAGCGGTAGACGTCGCTGGATTCGATGAGATTGGTCGCCGCCGCCGTGACGATACCGCGCGTCTTCCTGAAGAGGCCGCGGCTGACAAGTTCATCGACATCGCGGTGAGCCGTCATCAGGCTGATCCCAAAGCGGTCCGTCAGGTCTTCAATCCGCATCGAGCCTTCACCCATCACGGCCTCTGCAATCATGCGGCGGCGCGCGATCTGGCGCGTCTGCCGGCTGTCGCTGGTGAGCTGGTCCAACAGATCGTCGTCCCGGCTGGTCTTCTGTGTCACGGGTCACCCCTGTCGCTGAATTATGGATCCCAGCTTCGTACAGTGATTGCCGCGCCAAGGCAAAAAGGCGAAGCGCAACCGGCGGTTGGACCGCCGGCCATCGCTTCCAGCATGAAAATGAGGGCGCTCTTGCGAGCGCCCTCTACCGTTTACTGCGCCAGAACGAACGGGCCAGTGTACTTGTCGATGTTGTCCTTGGTGATCAACAGGCAATCGAAGAGCTGCTTTTCGCTCTTGGCGCCTGTGTTACCCGTCTTGATCAGGTTGTCGGCCTGCTTGACGGCTTCCTCGGAGAAGACGGCAACCGGTTGGAGGACGGTGTATTGGAGTTCGCCCGCCTTGATGGCGGCAACGGCATCCGGCGAACCGTCGAAGCCGCCGACCTTCACATTGGCGAGCTTGCCGGCTTCCTTGAGCGCGGCGATCGCACCGAGCGCCATTTCGTCATTGCCCGAGATGACGCCGACGATATCCGGGTTGGCCTGCAGCATGGACTGCATCTTGTTGTGGCCCTGGGTGCGGTCCCAGTTGGCAACTTCCTTGGCGACCTTCTTCAGATCCGGATACTGCGAAAGGACGGTCTCGTAGCCATTCGAACGCGTTGCCGCGTTGTTGTCGGACGGCGCGCCGAAGAGTTCGGCATAGTTGCCCTTGTCGCCGATCGCTTCGACCCATTGCTGCGCGCCGAGGGCGGCACCCTGTGCGTTGTTGGAAACAAGCTGCGCCTTCGCCAGGCCTTCCTGGTTGATTTCGGCATTGACGAGGATGACCGGGATGCCGGCAGCAACGGCCTTCTTGACCGCGCCGACGGAACCGTCGGCGTTTGCCGGGTCGAGGATGATCGCCACCGACTTGTTAGTGATCGCCGTATCGATCAGGTTGCTTTCGGTATTGGTGTCACCCTTGTGGGCGTTGACCGAGGCCGTGTAGCCCAGCTTTTCGGCGGTTGCCTTGGCGACATTGCCTTCCGTCAGCCAGTATGGATTCGACGGATCGTTGACGATGATCGTCATCATGCCCGCTGCCCAAGCCGAGCTTGCAAGAAGCGGTGCTACGGCCGCGGCGGCCAGAAGTATGCGCATGCCTTTCTTAAACATAGTCTCTCTCCCATTCGTGAGCTCAGTTATTGCCGGTGATCCGGCGTTGCTTTCCCCAATCGGCTTTCCTGGACTCCAGCCTGCCGTCGTGGATAAGTTTCGGTCTCAGCCGTCAGGACGATTTGACCCGGCGGCCGTATTGGATGCTGTTCATGAGGACGGCGAGAACGATCACAGCGCCGGTGAATACGGTCTGCCAGTAGGCCGAGACGCCAATGATCACGAGGCCGTCCGAAAGGAAGCCGATAACGAAGGCGCCGAGCATGGTGCCGCGGACCGTACCGCGGCCGCCGGTCAGCGCCGCCCCGCCGATGACCACGGCTGCGATCGCCGTCAGTTCGTAGGTTGTGCCAGCCGTCGGACCGGCTGAGGTCAGCTGCGAGGAGAGGACCAGGCCGGCAATCGCAGCGCAGACGCCCGAAAGCACATAGACGACGATCTTCACGCGCTTGACCGGGACGCCGGAAAGGTCGGCGGCCCGCTCGTTACCGCCTGAGGCGTAGAGCCAGCGGCCGAAGGCAGTGCGGCTCAGCACGATGCCGCAAATGATCGCGAGAACCGCAAGCACGATGACGCCGATCGGAATGCCTGCGAGCCGGTTGAAGCCGAGCCAGTCGAAGCCGGTATTGCCGAGTTCCGGACGGCCACCGAGATTGTTGTAGGTCAGGCCGTTGGTCATCAAGAGCGCGATACCGCGGGCCACGTAGAGCACGCCGAGCGAGGCGACGAAGGCCGGCACCTTGAGATAGGCGATCAGCACGCCATTGACCGCACCGACCAGTGCACCGAGCGCACATGTGATGACGACGACGGCCCAGACCGGCGGATAGAGGATGACGCCGAAATAGGTGAGCGTGACGCCCTGCATCAGGAAACCGGCGATGCAGCCTGCAAGCCCAAGCGTCGAGCCGACCGAAAGGTCGATGCCGCCATTCAGGATGACGAGCAGCATGCCGATCGCCAGAATGCCGAAGATCGCAACGTGCGACGCCATGATCAGGAAGTTGTTCAGCGTGAAGTAATAGGGCGACAGGAACGAGAAGACCGCGATGATGACGATCAGCGCGAAGAAGGCCCGGCCCTCCAGAATGAGACGCACGATATTGGTATTGCGCTTCTGCCCACTGGAAACTGATTTCTTTTCGGTGATATTCGTGACTGACATAATCAGTGCTCCATAATCCAGGCTAGTGCGCGACCACGGCTTCGCCGGAGGCGGCCATGATCTTTTCCTTGGTGACATCCGAGCCGAACTCGGCCGATATCCTGCCGCGATGCATGACGATGATGCGGTGCGCGATGCTCAGGCATTCATTGACTTCGGACGTCGAATAGATGACCGCCAATCCCTGCTTGGCGCGCTCCGCGAGCAATTTGAAAACTTCCGCCTTGGCGCCGATGTCGATGCCGCGGCTTGGCTCATCGAGCAGGATGACCTTCGGCTGGGTTGCCAGCATCTTGCCGATGACGACCTTCTGCTGGTTGCCGCCGGAGAGCGAGCCGATCGAAGCCGCACCGCCATCGGTTTTCACATGCACGCGCCGGATCGCGTCATTGACGAGATCGCGCTCCCGATGGCCGGAGGTGAAAAGCCCTTTGGTGAAGGCGCGGATACTCGCAAGCGACAGATTGGAGCCGACCGTCATCGTCTGGACGAGACCGTCGCGCTGGCGATCTTCGGGCACGAGCACGAGACCGCTGGTAATGCGCCCGGCGATGCTGAGCCCACTGACGTCCTGTCCTTCGAGCAGAACCTGTCCGCCACTTGCGCGCAGACGTCCGGCAACACACTCGAGCAGTTCCGTGCGTCCGGCGCCCATCAGCCCGTAGATGCAGACGATCTCGCCGGCACGCACCTTGAGAGACAGACGATCGACTGCATTATAGGCAGCGCCGGAGGGACCGGGGACACTGAGATTTTCGATGGAAAGCGAAACGTTTCCGAAAGTATGACCTTCCGGCGGGCTGCCGAGGTCGAAATTTTCGCCGACCATGTTGCGGACGATCCATTCGAGATCGATATCCTTGCGCTCGGCGTAGGCCGTCATGTTTCCGTCGCGCAGAACGACGGCGTGATTGGTGATCTGCAGCGCCTCTTCCAGATGATGCGAGATGTAGACGATCGACACGCCTCGGCTCGTCAGGTCGTGGATGACCTTGAAGAGCACTTCCACCTCGGTCGCGCTCAGCGCCGAGGTCGGCTCGTCCATGATCAGGATGCGCGAATTGACGGAGAGCGCCCGGGCAATCTCGACGATCTGCTGCTGGCCGAGGCGAAGATCCTCGACGCGCGTCAGCGGATCGATGTCTTCCTCGAGTTCCTCCATCAGCGCGCGGGTCTGACGCGCCTCTTCAGCGAAGTCGACGACACCGCCCTTGATGATCTCCCGGCCCATGAAAATATTGTCGCGCACACTGAGATTGGGTGCGAGGCTGAGCTCCTGGTGAATGATCGAGATCCCGCACTCGCGGGCATGGGTCGACGAGGTAAAGCTGATCGGCGAGCCGTCGAGAATGATCTCGCCGGAGCTTGGCTGCGCCACACCCGAAAGGATCTTCATCAGGGTCGACTTGCCCGCGCCATTCTCCCCGAACAGGGTTGTGACCTGGCCGCGATGGATGTCGAAGTTCACTCCCTTGAGGGCGTGAACGCTGCCGTAGGATTTTGCGATGTTGCGGGCAGCGAGGACGACCTCGCCTTTCGCCCCGTTGCTGCGTTGCGGCTGGTTCATTTGAGCTCGACCTTCACCGGCGTGACGAGCCAGTTCTTCGGGTTGATGAGCTTGAAGACGCCGACCACGGTCGCCTGCTTTCCGTCCAGGGCGTCAGCATCCAGGCCCGCGAAAACCGCCTTCTTCATCTCGTTATTGATGGCCGAGCCGGCATCCTGATACTGGATCTGGTTGGTAAACTGGCCGAATTCGATGGTGCCGGTTGCATCGCGGAGGTCCGTGCCGTTGACCGCAGGGCCGGTCTGGACACGGACCACCGTCTCGGGAGGCAACCCATCGATCTTCATTTCGTTGGTGTTCGACTTGCGGGCGCCGAAAACGCCGGTCAGCGTGACGGGAATGACCGGGCCGGTGCTCGTCGCGGTACCGTATTTCTCGGCCGCCGCCTTCTTGTCGGCAGCAATGGCGGCCGCGAGATCGGCCGCCGCAACGGCCCGCTCCTCGACATTCGCCTTGATCTTCGGGAACTGCTCGGCGCCGAAGGTTTCCGGAGAGAATGCCTGCTGCCGGACATCGTTTTCGGAACCGATCCTGACGACCGTCGTATCGAACACGATCGCCGCAACGACGACGGCCGCCAACGCCGCGCTGACAAGGAGCGTGCGATTGCCGCTGCTCGGCTTTGATGCTGGATAATCGGGCGAGGTACTCATGTCCGGACGGCCTTTGGCTTGGAATGGCGAGGTGGAGAAGGCTAGCGCGATGATGATCGCAGACGCGCTGAAGCATTGCGTCGCACCGGAACAGAAGCCGGCGGACCGCTCGCAAGAGCGCAACTCTGGACGAAAATTCGCATTGGAAGCCTCCTCAACAAGACCGGCGGCTGTCTCCTCCAACCGCCTGGGCCTGCAAATTCTCCATCAGGAAGCCCACTTCCGTGATAGAAGTATGTTATTTATGTCGTAAATGATGTTATATATTTTATAGGCTGTCAACGGCACTTTCGCGGTAACTCGACTGAAATGCACGACCTCACATCTTGTTTATCACGCTGCACTGCAGCAAAAAGGGGTAGAAAATGCAGACGCTTTCACACTTGTCATTCTACCGAGCGCTGGCGCCATCTGTCTGTTTTGAATGCAATATCTCACAGATTGAATATTGCGCATACTGCGGCTTTTGATGCCGCCCGCTGATGGCGTGGCGGGGCGGAAGCAAACTCCTCACTCTTCTATTTTAAATGAAAAAAATTACATCGCTAGAAAAATCTTACTGGCATTATGGTATCTTTATGTTATCATTTCGAGTGAAGCTAGGGAGGTTTCGGCTGCGCGCCAGATCTGGGATTTGCCAACGGCGGCGCGATTGCCGTCATCCGTGAAAGGACCGACGTTGGCAGCCGGATGCATCATCCCAGAGAGTTTAGGGATCGGGAGGACTTCGGATGAATTTGTTGCGCGTATTGCCCGCCGCGGCGCTTGCGATGGTGGCGAGATAGGCCTGCGATGACATCGACCCAGAAGATCATCATTGGCATAGATGCCGGCACCTCGGTCATCAAGGCTGTCGCCTTCGATCTGTCCGGACGCCAGATCGCCACGGCTTCCGTTCGCAACCGATACGCCACCGGAGACGATGGCTCGGCAACGCAGTCGCTGGATCAGACCTGGCTCGATTGCGCCAGCGCGTTGCGTGGCCTCGGCGAAAAAGTCCCTGATCTTGCGTCCCGCACCGCAGCCATCGCCGTCACCGGACAGGGCGACGGCACATGGCTCGTCGGCCGCGGCAATAGGCCGGTTGCCGATGCCTGGCTGTGGCTCGACGCGCGCGCCGCGCCGACAGTCAACTCGCTCGCCGGCGGAACGCAGAACCGTGCCCGCTTCGAGGCAACAGGCACCGGCCTCAACACTTGCCAGCAGGGCGCGCAACTCGCCCATATGGACCGCTTCACGCCGGATCTTCTCGATCGGGCGGAGGCGGCGCTGCACTGCAAGGACTGGCTCTATCTCAACCTCACAGGCGCGCGAGCAACCGATCCATCGGAGGCAAGTTTCACCTTCGGCAATTTCAGAACACGCCAGTATGATGCCGTCGTGATCGACGCGCTCGGCCTTGACCACAGACGCGGGCTCCTGCCCGAAATCATCGACGGCAGCGAGATCAGCCACCCGCTGACATCGGAGGCGGCGAAGGCCTGCGGGCTTCTTGTCGGAACGCCGGTTTGTCTCGGCTATGTCGACATGGTGATGACGGCGCTTGGAGCAGGCGTGCGCAGCGGCGCTCGCAACGCCGCCTGCTCGACGATCGGCTCGACCGGCGTGCACTTGCGCGCCAAGTCCGTTGCCGACGTTCAGCTCAATCGTGAGGGCACCGGCTATGTGATCGCCCTGCCCATTCCCGGCATCGTCACTCAGGTCCAGACGAATATGGGCGCCACGATCAACATCGACTGGATCCTTGGTGTCGCCGCCTATCTGATGGCCGAGGCGGGCAAGCCTGCTTCGCATGCAGACCTCATTGCGCGCATCGACGGCTGGTTTGCAGAAAGCCGGCCGGGGTCGGTGCTTTACCATCCCTATATTTCCGAAGCGGGCGAACGCGGGCCTTTCGTCAACGCCAATGCGCGCGCGGGCTTCACCGGGCTTTCGATGCGTCACGGCTTCCCCGACCTGCTGCGCAGCGTGGTCGAAGGGTTGGGGTTTGCCACCCGCGACTGCTACGCGGCGATGGGCGCGATGCCCGAAGAGTTGCGGGTTACCGGCGGGGCAACACGCTCCGTCGCCCTTCGCCGTTCACTTTCGGCCGCCGTCAACGCACCGATCCGTCAGTCGCGCCGCGAGGAGACAGGGGCGGCCGGCGTGGCGATGATGGCCGCGGTGGCTGTCGGCGTCTATTCCAGCATGGACGATTGCATTGCCGACTGGGTGACGCCGCTGCTCGGCGATCCGGAGATACCGGATGCCAGCGAGACCCATCGGTTCGACCGGCTCTTTTCTGCCTATACCGATGTACGCCAGGCAATGGCGCCCGCCTGGGACAAGCTTGCCGAAGCCGCAACGACGTCGCCACTGGGCGCGTAATTCTGATGCAGCAGGCATCGAAGGAGCATGACATGACCGAACCCGAACTCCTGGATCTCTTCGTCATCGGCGGAGGCATCAACGGCGCGGGGATAGCACGCGATGCTGCGGGCCGCGGCCTGAAGGTCGTGCTGTGCGAAAAGGACGATCTGGCCCAGGGAACCTCGTCGCGCTCGGGCAAGCTGGTGCATGGCGGCCTGCGTTACCTCGAATATTACGAATTCCGCCTGGTGCGTGAGGCATTGATCGAGCGTGAAGTGCTGCTCAATGCCGCGCCGCATATCATCTGGCCGATGCGCTTCGTCCTGCCGCACAGCCCTGAGGATCGCCCCGCATGGCTCGTGCGGCTCGGCCTCTTCCTCTACGATCATCTCGGCGGGCGCAAGAAGCTGCCCGGGACCCGGACGCTCAATCTGCTCCGCGACCCGGAAGGCACGCCGATCCTCGATCAATACACACGCGGCTTTGAATATTCCGATTGCTGGGTCGACGACGCCCGCCTCGTGACCTTGAATGCGGTCAGCGCAGCGGAAAACGGCGCTCTGGTGCTGACCCGCTCGCCGGCCGTGTCGGCCCGTCGCGAGAATGGCGGTTGGACCGTGGTCACGAAAAGCAACGCCACGGGGGAGACGCGAACCTTCCGTGCCAAATGTCTGGTGAACTGCGCCGGCCCCTGGGTGATGGACATCATCAATCGCGTCGCCGGTTCGAACTCCGGCCGCAACGTCCGCCTCGTCAAGGGCAGCCACATCATCGTGCCGAAGTTCTGGGCGGGCGCCAATGCCTATCTGGTGCAGAACCACGACAAACGCGTCATTTTCATCAATCCCTATGAGGGCGACAAGGCGCTGATCGGGACGACCGATATCGCGTACGAAGGCCGGGCCGAGGATGTCGCCGCCGACGAGACGGAAATCGAGTATCTGCTCAAGGCGGTCAATCGCTATTTCAAGGAAAAGCTGCGTCGCCACGACGTGCTGCACAGCTTCTCCGGCGTGCGCCCGCTGTTTGACGATGGCAAAGGCAACCCGTCGGCCGTTACCCGCGACTATGTCTTCGATCTCGACGAGACTGGCGGCGCTCCGTTGCTCAATGTCTTCGGTGGCAAGATCACCACATTCCGCGAGCTCGCCGAACGCGGCATGCAGCGCCTCAAGCACATTTTCCCGAACATGGGAGGCGACTGGACTGAGAAAGCGCCGCTGCCCGGCGGCGAAATTCCGAATGCCGACTACGAGAGCTTCGCCAACAGCCTGCGCGATATCTATCCCTGGATGCCGCGCGAACTCGTGCATCACTACGGCCGTCTCTATGGCGCCCGCGCCAGGAATGTGGTTGCCGGCGCGACAGGCATGGAAGGGCTTGGGCGGCATTTCGGCGGACAGCTCTATGAGGCCGAGGCCCGCTATCTCGTCGCCACGGAATGGGCCGAGACGGCCGAGGACATCCTCTATCGCCGCACCAAACATTACCTCCATCTGAACGAAGCGGAACGCGCGGCCTTTGGCGAGTGGTTTGCTTCCACCCGCCTTGCCGCCGCCTGAAGGATGCCGCCATGCCGCTGACCCTTTCGCTCAATACCAATCCGCTGGTGAACCGCTTCGCCGACCCAGACGATCTGATCGACACGGTTGCGCGTGATTTGCGGATCCGCGACCTCCAGTTGACCCACGAGTTCATCAATCCGAGCTGGCAGGCGCCGGTCATCCGCCGCCTGACGCGCACGATGAGCGCCGCGCTGAAGCGCACCGGCGTGCGGGTTACCTCGGGCATGACCGGCCCCTATGGGCGCCTCAACCATTTCGGACATCCGGATGCCGAGGTGCGCCGCTACTACGTCGACTGGTTCAAGACCTTTGCCGACGTCACCGCCGATCTCGGCGGCCATTCGGTCGGCACGCAATTTGCGATCTTCACCTATAAGGACTTCGACGATCCGGCCAGACGCGAGGAACTGATCAAGATCGCCATCGACTGTTGGGCCGATGTCGCCGAGCATGCGCGCGCCGCAGGCCTCTCCTACATGTTCTGGGAGCCGATGAGCATCGGCCGCGAGTTCGGCGAGACGATCGGCGCCTGTCAGTCGCTGCAGGAGCGGCTGACATCCGCCGGAATGGCCATCCCGATGTGGATGATGGCGGATATCGATCATGGCGACATCACCTCCGCCGATCCCGACGACTACGACCCCTATGCCTGGGCACGCGCCGTCCCGTCGGTATCGCCGATCATCCACATCAAACAGAGCTTGATGGACAAGGGCGGGCACCGGCCCTTTACCGCCGAATTCAACGCCAAGGGCCGCATCCAGCCGGCACCTCTGCTGCAAGCGCTGGCCGAAGGTGGGGCGAAGGACAATGAAATCTGCCTGGAACTCTCCTTCAAGGAACGCGAGCCGAACGATCGCCAGGTCATCCCGCAGATCGCCGAAAGCGTCGCTTTCTGGGCGCCGCACATCGACACCGGCGTCGCCGACTTGAACATCTGAGGCGGAGATCTTTAAAAGGCAGCACTGCATACGGCGGAATCGCCGCATGACCTTCGAAAGGGAGCCGTGATGACGGACGCCGATGATACGCTTGCCGTGCGTGCTGCTTGGCTTCACTATGCCGGTGGCCTGACGCAGTCCGACGTTGCGCGCCGCCTCGGCGTGCCGTCGGTAAAGGCCCATCGCCTTATCGCCAGAGCGGTCGCCGATGGCGTCGTCAAAGTTACCATCGACGGGGATATCGTCGAATGCGTCGAGCTGGAGATGCGGCTTTCGGAACGGTTCGGGCTTCAATATTGCGAGGTCGCACCCGATCTCGGCGAGGAAGGCTTGCCGCTGCGCGCGCTCGGCCATGCAGGCGCCGGCTATCTCAAGCGCGAGATCGAGCGCGGCGACAATACAGTCATCGGCCTTGGGCATGGCCGCACGCTTTCCGCCGCCGTCCAATATATGCCGAGGGTGAGCGCGAAGAACCTGCGCTTCGTCTCGTTGCTTGGCGGCCTGACACGAAACTACGGTGCCAATCCCTATGACGTGATGCATCGCATCGCCGAAAAGACCGGCACCCATGCTTATGTCATGCCGGTTCCCTTTTTCGCCAATACCGGCGAGGACCGCGAAGTGCTGAAGGCCCAGCGTGCCGTCAAAGAAGTCTTCGATCTTGCCAATAATGCCGATCTGAAGCTCGTCGGCCTGGGCACTGTCGATGCCGAAGCGCAACTGGTTTTGTCCGGCATGGTCGAACCCGGTGAAATCGACGACATCGCTGCCGCCGGCGGCGTTGGCGAAATCCTCGGACATTTTTTCGACGCCGACGGCCATATCCTCGACACCGCGCTGACGGCGCGCACGCTGTCTGCGTCCTTTCCCAAAACCAAGAAGGAGCGGCTCGTGGCGCTGGCGGGCGGACAGTCGAAAGTGCCGGCCATCCGAGCAATTCTGAATAGCCGCCGCCTTTTCGGGCTGATCACCGACGAACGAACCGCGCAGGCACTGCTGAACTAGCTACCGGAAGACAACAACATTTGATCGCAAAATCACATAATAAATGTTGATTATCACGCATACTCCGTTATCTTAACATCAACGATGGGTGGGATGACCGGAATGAGGCGAGAAGAGCGGCAGCAGTTGATCGTCAACCTGCTCGTCGAAAACAAGACCGTCGATCTCGACGACCTTGCCGATCGCTTCACCGTGTCAAAGATGACGATCCATCGCGATCTCGACGATCTCGAGCAGGCGGGCGTCCTGCGCAAGGTTCGCGGCGGCGCGACCATTGATGCCGGAACGCAATTCGAAAGCGACTTCCGTATTCGCGAGCGCCAAGGCAACGAGGCCAAACTGGCAATGGCTGAGACCGCGCTGGAACTGGTCGAGCCGGGGATGACGGTGATGGTAAACGACGGCTCGATGGCGGCCGTGCTCGGCGAAATGCTGCTGCAGAAACGGCCGCTGACCTTGATCACCAACAACGCGGCGATCATGGAGCGGCTGAAAGGCGAAACCGGCATCACGCTGATCGGGCTCGGCGGCATCTACTCGGCCAAATTCAATGCCTATCTCGGCGTTGTGACCGAGGAGGCACTGTCGCGGCTGAGAGCCGACATCGCCTTCATTTCGACGCCCGCCGTCAGCGGCGGGCGCGCCTATCACATGGACGATAACGTCGTGCGCGCCAAACGGGCGATGATCGCGTCGTCGACCAGGACCTGCCTTCTGGTCAACCATCAGCGCATCGGCCACACCGCCCTGCATGTCATGGCGGATCTGGCCGACTTCGACGCGATTATCACGGACAGCGCACCGGATGCTGCTGTCCTCGAGGAATTCGAGCAGGCGGGCATTACGCTCACCATTGCATCAACGCAGGATCCGACATGACCGAAAAGCCGCGCTTCTGGATTGGCACCAGTTGGAAGATGAACAAGACGCTTGCTGAAGCAGCGCATTTCGCCAGCGGTCTCGAAGCTGCCGATGCCGCGCGCGACCCGCGTATCCAGCGCTTCGTGATTCCGTCTTTCACGGCCGTGCGCGAGGTCAAGGCGATGCTTGCCAAGACCTCGGTAAAGGTCGGCGCTCAGAACATGCATTGGGCCGACCAGGGTGCCTGGACCGGCGAAGTCTCGCCGGTAATGCTGAAGGACTGCAATCTCGATCTTGTCGAGCTCGGTCATTCCGAACGGCGCGAACATTTTGGAGAGACCGACGAGACTGTGGGTCTGAAGACCGAAGCGGCCGTTCGTCACGGCCTCATTCCGCTGATCTGTATTGGCGAGACGCTTTCCGATCGCGAAAGCGGAAAGGCTGCCGACATCCTCGCGACCCAGGTGCGCGGTGCGCTTTCGAAACTTTCGGGCGCCCAAAAGGCTGCCGAAATCCTGCTCGCCTATGAACCGGTCTGGGCGATCGGCGAGAAGGGCATCCCGGCGACCGCGGATTATGCGGATGCCCGCCAGTCTGAAATCATCGCCGTTGCCGAAACTGTGCTGGGCCGGAAGATCTGCTGCTTGTACGGCGGGTCGGTCAACCCGCAGAACTGCGAAGAACTGATTTCGAGCCCGCATATCGACGGGCTCTTCATCGGCCGTTCGGCCTGGAATGTCGAAGGCTACCTCGACATTCTGGCCAGATGCGCCGCCAAACTCTGAGGAGAAAGACAATGAAACTTGCCATTGCAGGAGACAGCGCCGGCGAAGGCCTCGCCAAGGTTCTGGCCGACCATCTGAAGGACCGCTTCGACGTCTACGAAGTCTCGCGCACCAGCGCCGGTGCCGATCCTTTCTACGCCAACCTCTCGGACCGCGTCGCCTCAGGCGTCATCGACGGCACCTACGACAAGGCGATCCTCGTTTGCGGTACCGGCATCGGTGTGTGCATCTCGGCCAACAAGGTTCCGGGCATCCGGGCCGCCCTGACGCACGACACCTATTCCGCCGAGCGTGCCGCGCTTTCCAACAATGCGCAGATCATCACCATGGGAGCCCGCGTCATCGGAACGGAGCTTGCAAAGTCGATCGCTGATGCGTTTCTGGCCCAGACCTTCGACGAGAACGGCCGCTCTGCCGGTAACGTCAAGGCCATGGATGATCTTGACGCGAAGTACAGCGCCCGCTGAAGAATGCTGATGAGGATGCCCGAGCGGAGTGTGTTCAAGCCACTGAGGCCGCACCAGGACGACAACGCGACGGCTGCTCGGCCCGATCCAGATCCGGCAGCGAATTCGGGACTTGAAATATGGGAGGCATCTCCGCGTTAAGTCTTTGAATTGAGATTCGTTTCGACTCGGAACAATCGGCCGAATGATTCGGTTGAGTCGCGTTGTTGCCATCGAAGCGAAGAAAAAGCAGATGAAAAAGCCGAGCAGGGAAAAGCAAGGGGCGGCACCCAGCAATGTCATCAGAATCATGAGTGCTCGGCGCAAGTCGGTTGACGCCGAAAACCACACGGGGAGGCGTCAGACCTATTCATGAAGCGCTCGCGTCGCCCCATTCTGCCCTTGCTCGACGAATCTCGCTCAACGCTGCAGTCTCGTCCGATCCGCAAGCGCGACCCTGACCAACCCAGTCTGCCCTTCGATCCGATGCCGTCGCGCGTCGAGCCCTGCCTTGCACTGCTGAAGCCTACTGTGCCCGTGGGGCCGGATTGGCTCTATGAGGTGAAGTTGGATGGCTATCGATTGGCAATCCACATTGAGCCAAAGGGTGTGCGGGTCATCACCCGCGGCGGCCATGACTGGACCCATCGCTTCCCCACCATCGCCGCCGCAGCAAAAGAGCTTGGCGTAACGACCGCCATTCTCGATGGCGAGGCAGTTGTACTCGATGACCATGGCCGATCGGACTTTGGCGCCCTGCAGCGCTCGCTCGGCGGGCGGGGCGGCAAGCGAGTATCGACCGAGTCGATCCTCGTCGCCTTCGACCTTCTCTATCTCGATGGACACGATCTGACCGGCACCGAGCTTGACGTACGCCGGCACCTGCTTGAAGACCTGATACCGGAAGGCGACGATCAGACGATCCGCATCTCCGAGGAGATAGAGCTGCCGGCGGAAGATCTCCTCGAGCACGCCTGCCGTCGTCATCTGGAAGGCATCATCGCCAAGCATCGCGACCGGCCCTATGGCAGTGGCCGTACGGGCGACTGGCTGAAGATCAAATGTGTCCAGAGCGAGAGCTTCATGATCGTCGGTTATGAGCCCTCGGCATCCGCCCGCGGCGGCATCGGCAGGCTACTGCTGGCCGGTAGACAAGGGCTGGACTGGATTTACGTTGGCTCCGTCGGAACCGGTTTCGGTGCCAGCGATGCTGAATACCTGAAAAAGACGCTGGACCGGTTGAAGACGAGTCGGCCGGTTGTTCCCCTGAAGGGCAAGCGCCTCGTCCTCGTGCAGCCGACGCTGATCGCCGAGATCGAGTTTCGCGGCTGGACGGATGACGGCAATCTCCGCCATGCCTCGTACAAGGGGCTGCGCGAGGTTCAGGACAACGCCGCTGTCTACGATATGACCTATATCTGATCGCTTTCAGCAGGTCAAAACGCCGATCAGAGGCTCTCTAGAAGAAGCCCAAAACTGGGCCGCCATTCGAATACATCGACGCTCGCGTAAACACCGGAGCGGACGAAGGGATCTCCTGCGCTGAACGCCTCGAACTCGGCGAGCGTTTCGACTTGCGCCATCACGACTGCGGTAGAACCCTTGCCCTCCGCCGGCGGTGGCAAAGCGCTGCTTCAGCGCGCGCAAGCCTTCGACCGCCATCATTGACAAATTTGGATTGCGATCCTGTGCTTAGAGACCTTCGACTGCATGGGCCATCGCATTGAGCCCGCTGCTGACGCTGATGTTGACCGGCAATCCCAATGTCAATTCCGGGTCGTAGATCACCACTTCGGGCAGGATGCCGGGCCTGCGGACCGTCGTCTTCTACCCGTTCTCTGTCTGGCCGAGGATCGGTGTAACCTCCGACCCCGCATAGGTCGTCGCCACCACGATTTGTGGCGCGTCGTTGCGATAGGCGATTGCCTTGCCGAGACCGATCGTCGATCCGCCGCCGATCGCGACGACGCAATCGGCGCCGGCTGCGTTATATGCCGCCATCGCGCGCTCGGTCACATCGACCGGCGTATGCATCGTCGCATCGTGGAACAATCCCGCCGCAAGCGGACCGAGGGATGCGGCGATCCGTTCCGCCTCCGCCTTCTGGTGCGGGGTCGAAAGGATCAGGGCGCGCTTGCCACCCTGCCCTGCAATCGCCTCGGCGAGACGGTTCAACGAGCCGCTCCTAGAAGACCTGGGCCGCGCTGGCCGTGTATCTGAAAGGTGCAACCATGCTATCGATCAAGTTTAAAGAGTGAAACCGCGTTGGTGCGACCGATCTTCAGACGGTCGGCTTCGGAGATGGTCGTGCTGTCGAACCAGTTTGCAGCATGGTCGACGTTCTCGAATGGCCAGTCCGTCGAGAACAGAATTCGGTCTGCGCCAATTTCCAGCATAGCATCGATCAGCGATTGCGTGCGGAAGTTCCCCGACGTCGTGATGTAGAAGTTCTCGTTGAAATAATCGGCAATCGGGGCGTTTGGCCGGATAGTACTTTTCCACCTTGACCCACGCATTCCGGTTGTCAATGCGCCACATCATGTATGGAGAGTCCCTCGCCCATGTGAGCAACGATGATTCGAAAAGCCGGATGTTCGTCAAACAGGCCGGATCCCATCAACCGCAGGGCATGAACTGCGGTCTCCTGTGCGAACGCCCATGTCGGCCCCATTAGCCAGGAATGGCCAGCATAGATCCGGCTATCCTGCGGCAGCGGGTTTCGTGGATGCAGATAGAAGGGAACGTTGAGTTTTTCGACTTCGGCCCAGAACGGACGGTATTGCGGCAGGTCGTAGCAGAGCGGCGTCGTTCCGTCGCCTTCCTGCGCAGCCGCATCCGGATCCTGCAGGGGCAAAGCGGCAAATCCCAGGAAACGGTTCGGTTCTTAACGCATTGCTCCGCCAGAAAGTCGTTGGCGCGTCGGGAAATCTCCAGGGCCTTTGCCTTGTCAGGGATCGCCTGCACGGCCGGAGCGTTCAGCGACAGGATCATTTTCTCGATGCCGTGGGGGCATCCATCAGCCGCAAACGCTTGTCCTGGATATCTCCAGATTGCCGGCAGGTCTGGCATCCCGAGCCTGCCGGCAATGCGAATTTGTGAAGTCAATGTCTGATCATCGCCGACGGCTTTTGCGCGTTCACCGAGGCGAAAGACCGGAAGCGCAAGGACAAGTGGTTGCTGCCGCCGGCACGCTGGCGATCGAGCAGGTCGGCTAAATCCCCGTGTCGTAAAACAAGATAAACAGTCGACGAAGCAGCCGAGATCCCGTATGCCGCTCATACGTCGATCCGACAGGCAATAGAAAGTCATAACGATGGCAAACTCGCCCCGCAGACCTGTCAATCCAATGGATGCTGCCGAAGCATTGTTCAAACCCGCGAAGAAAAAGCCGGAGCAAGCTGTTGAGCGGCGGGCGCTGCCGAATACAAAGGAGCTTGTTTCGCTCAAGATCGACAGTGATGTGCTTGCCTTTTTCCAGGAAGATGGCCCTGGCTGGCAGGATCGGATCAACGATATATTGCGCGCCGCGATGAAGAATAGGCTCTGACCCTGTTGCATCATCTTGTCCGCCACGGGTGGTCGCTGTGAGGCCGAATGCACTGCATCGGCTTCTCCGCAGCGGCGTTGTCCATGTTCTCTTCGCCTTTTTGGCAATGGGCAGCTGGGCGCTCTTCGCCAATCGCGCGCACGCCATGCCATTGCCGCTCTATGCCGGCCTTGTGCAGGGTGCGATATCCGCCTGCCTGACGCTTTTCCTGAAGTCTGTGATCGACTGGCTTTCAAAGCGCTTCGTCGGATCTGCGCGATTTTGGGCGCCGCCTCTCATTGCTTGCCTCGGCTCAGCCAGCATCCTCGTTGCAATCCATGCGGCGACCGGCACACCGGAAATACTCAAGACCACCGCATTTCCGCTGCTCGTATCGACGAGCTATGCGGCAATTTACAATTATTCGATCTCCGCAAGATGAGGTTTCGATACATGATGGCAAGGCCCCTGATCCCATCTTGCGGACACTCCTCCTGCGCACGGTAACAAGCGGTCGCAACTGCTGCAGGAGCAAGGGCGTGTCCGCGGTAGATGTCACTCCTTTACCGCCCCGGTCATCGATGAGACGTAGTAGTCGACGAAGAACGAGTAGAGGATGACCACCGGGAGCGAGCCGAACAATGCGCCCGCCATCAGTGCCCCCCATTCGAAGACGTCGCCGCGCACCAGTTCGGTCAGTACGCCCACAGGAATGGTTTTGTTTTCCGACGACTGGATGAAAGTCAGCGCATAGATGAATTCATTCCAGGATAGCGTGAAGGCGAAGATGCCAGCCGAAATCAACCCGGGTACTGCGAGCGGCAGAATGATCTTGGTGAGAATCTGCCATCTGTTGGCGCCGTCCACCAGCGCGCTTTCCTCCAGCTCGAATGGGATCGACCGGAAATAGCCCATCAGCAGCCAGGTGCAGAAGGGAATGAGGAAGGTCGGATAGGTGAAGATCAGCGCCAGCCGCGAGTCATAGATCCCGAGCTTGAAGACGATGAAGGCAAGCGGGATGAAAAGGATCGACGGCGGCACGAGATAGGCGAGGAAGATGACGAGGCCGACCGAACGGGAGCCGGTGAAGCGCACGCGCTCTATAGCATAGGCGCCGAAGACCGAGGCTACCAGCGAGAGAAAGGTGGAGCAGACCGCGATCAGCATCGTGTTCCACAGCCAGCCCGGATAGGAGGTCTCAAGGAACAGATATTTGATGTGCGCAAGCGTCGGGCCCACCACCCAGAAGGGGCTGTAGTTGCTGTAGTCGGTCAGCTGCTCGTTCGGCTTCACCGCGGTGATTGCCATCCAGTAGAACGGGAAGAGCAGCACGAAGACGAAGACGGCCATCGGCAGATAGAGCATCACGATCCGTCGCGGCAAGCGGTTCAGATAGCTCATGCCTTCGGCATTGTCGGTCACGACCTGATCGGCGGCGTTTGAATTTATCGACATCATCACTCTCCCTAACCCCAATTTGGCTCTAACCCTGGCCTTAATCTTGGCCGCCCTGTTGCCATTTGCGCCGCTGCAGACCGAAGAAGCTGAACATGATGGCGCCGAGCAGGAAGGGAACCATGGCGACCGCGATGGCCGCACCCTCGCCGAGCTGCCCCCCTGGAATGCCGCGCTGGAAGGATAGCGTCGCCATCAGATGCGTCGCGTTGACCGGCCCGCCCTTGGTCAGCACGTAGATGAGCTGGAAATCGGTGAAGGTGAAGAGCACCGAGAAGGTCATTACCACGGCGATGATCGGCGTCAGCATCGGCAGCGTCACATAGCGGAAACGCTGCCAGCTCGTGGCGCCGTCGAGCGAGGCGGCCTCCTGCAGCGACGCTGGAATCGTCTGCAGGCCCGCAAGCAGCGAGATCGCCACGAAGGGAATGCCGCGCCAGACATTGGCGATTATGACGGATATGCGCGCATTTATGGGATCGCCGAGAAAGTTGATCGGCCCGCTGATCAGCCCGAGCTGCATCAGCGACCAGGAGATGATCGAGAACTGGGAATCGTAGATCCACCAGAAGGCCAGCGCCGAAAGCACCGTCGGCACGACCCAGGGAAGCAGTACGATTGCCCGGAAGAAGGACTTGAACGGCAGATGCTGGTTGAGCAGCATGGCCAGCCAGAGGCCGAGCGCGAATTTCAGCACCGAGGCAACGGAGGTATAGAGAATGGTGTTGAAGACCGACAGCCAGAAGACGCTGTCGTCCATCAGGAACTGGTAGTTCTCCAGCCCGATGAAGATGCCGTCGCGGCCGATCCTCGTATCGGTGAAGCCGAGCCAGACGCCGAGCCCCAGCGGATAGGTGAGAAAGCAGACGAGGAACACCGCCGCCGGCAGCATGAACAGGAAGCCGAGCACGTTGTTGTTCTGCAGGAGCGAAGAGATCGGTCCGCGTCTATCCTCCGGATTCACCATCGACATTGCTTATCTCCAGATTGCGTTTTGAACTCGCAGAGTGCTTGCGGCATGCCGAAGCCGGCATGCCGCTTGCTTTGAAGCGCGGCTCAGACGCGATAGTAGCGGTTTGCCCGGCGTTCCGCTTCCTTCATCGCATCCTCGGGCGACATCTGGCCGGTGACGGCGGCCGCATACATGTCGACCAGAACGTAGTCGGCCATGGTCGCTGCCGAGGCATAACCGAGCGGGCCGGCATAGCCGTTCGGACGCAACTTTTCCGAGGCGCGCGCATAAGGCGCGTGGATCGGGTCGGAGGTCCAGATCGGGTTCTGGGCGAAAGCCTTGAGCGGCTGGCAGCAATAGGCGCTTGAGCCCTGGATCCAGGCATTCATCTGGTCGGCTTCCATCATGAACTTGAGGTAGGCCTTCGCCGCCTCCGGATACTTCGTATGCTTGAAGAGAAGCAGTGAGCTCGTCTGGAAAAGCTCGACGCTCTGGCCAACCGGGCCGACGGGGAAATTCGTCGTGCGGATGTCCTTAGCGATCTCGGCGAGCTTCGGGTCGTTCTTGGCCGTGTAATAGACCGAGACGCCGTTGGCGATCAGCGACACCTGGCCGGCGAGGAAGGCGCGGTTGTTATTGACGTCCTGCCAGCTTTCCGTGCCCGGAATGAAGGTCGCATAGAGCTCCTTGGCATAGTTGATCGAGGCCAGCGTTTCCGGGCTGTTGATCGTTACCTTGCCGCCTTCGTCGACCATCTTGCCGCCGTGGCTCCACAGCAGCCAATGGGCGTAGTTGTTGCCGTCGCCGACGGCCTTGCCGTGTGGGAAGCCAGCCGGCGTGCCCTTGGCTTTCATCGCCTTGCAAAGCTCGAGGAAGCCTGCCGTGTCTTTCGGGAACTCGCTGAAGCCGGCTGCCTTCACGTGAGTGTCGCGATAGACCACCGCATTGCCGATTGCGGCCAGCGGCATGGCGATGAAGGTATCGCCGCGCGCGGCATAGCCCTTCACACCGTCATACCAGCCGCCATACTTGTTTCCGAGATAGTTGGCGAGCTCGGTCAGATCGACCAGCTTGTCGGGATACTGATGAGCGTCGTCGAACCAGCACATGATGAGGTCCGGGCCGGAACCGACATTCGCCGCGACGGCAGCCTTCGGGCGGATATCTTCCCAGCTTTCCTTGTCGATGCGCACCTCGACGCCGGTCGCTTCGGTGAACTTCTTGGTGTTGGCAAGCCATGCCTCCTCGTCGCCCTTGACGAAAGGTGTCCAGCGCAGCAACCGCAGGCTGGCGCCGCTTTCCGGTGTGTAGGTCGGTTCGGCCTGCGCGAAGGTCGGCCGAATGCCGAGGCCGGCGGCGCCGGCAACGGCAGCCGAGGCGGCAAGAAAGTCACGTCTCTTAAACCTCATGATATTCCTCCTCTTCAAAAAAAGCGGGTGCGAACTCCCCGCCATTCACCTCCCGCTTGGTGAACGACGGTCCTTGCATCCCTGAAACGGGGTGCTGCCGGCCTGCGGGCGACGGGGGCTCCTCCGCCCGCGCAGCCGCTGGACGGCGTCAGTCGGTCAATCTCCGGCCGCTCTCGGCATCGAAGAGATGAACATGCGCGGCGTCGATCGCAACGCGCAGGGTCTCGCCCGGCCGCGCGCTGACGCGCTCACGGAAGACGCAGCTGAGGTCGCTGCCGCCGAGCCTGAGGATAAGATGCGTCTCATAGCCAGTCGGCTCGATCACCACGATCTCGCCCGGCAGGCCGTTGGCATCGAGCAGAATGTATTCCGGGCGAAGCCCGTAGACGAGATCGCGACCAAGGGCGTCGGGAGGCGGGTTGGAAACCGGGAGCGCCGTGCCGTCCGGCGCCTTGAAACTTTTAGGGTTTTCGGGGTCGAGCCTACCCTTGATCATGTTCATCGCCGGCGAGCCGATGAACCCGCCAACGAAGAGATTGGCCGGCTTGTCGTAAAGTTCGAGCGGCGTGCCAATCTGCTCGACGACGCCGTCATGCATGACCACGATCTTGTCGGCCATGGTCATGGCCTCGATCTGGTCGTGGGTGACGTAGACCGTCGTCGTTTTCAGCCGCTGGTGCAGTTCCTTGATTTCGGCGCGCATGGCGACGCGCAGCTTCGCATCGAGGTTGGAAAGCGGTTCGTCGAATAGGAAGACTTCCGGATCGCGGACGATGGCGCGGCCCATGGCGACGCGCTGGCGCTGGCCGCCGGAAAGCTGGCGCGGATAACGGTCGAGCAATTTGTCGAGACCGAGGATGCCGGCGGCATATTTCACTCGCTTCTCGGCTTCCGCCTTCGGCGCCTTGTTCAGCATCAGCGAGAAACCCATGTTCTCCTGTACCGTCATATGCGGATAGAGCGCATAGTTCTGAAACACCATGGCGATGTCGCGGTCCTTGGGCGGCAGCGTGTTGACCACGCGTCCGCCGATCTTGATCTCACCGCCGGAAATATTCTCAAGTCCCGCCAGCATCCGCAGCAGCGTGGACTTTCCACAACCCGACGGGCCGACCAGGATCACGAACTCCCCGTCGGCAATGTCGATATCCACGCCTTTGATGACCGGAAATGACCCGAATGATTTCCGCACATCCGCGAATTGAACGCCTGCCATACCCACTCCTCCCAGAAATCGAGCGCTACATGCTATGTATTCGTATTTTCGTATATCTTGCCGGCGACCTTATCTTCTCAAGTCCTTCTGCCGCTGCAATCCCGCATATGCGGGTATGCCCAGGCAATACTCTCCTCCCTACGGGGCGGTTTTAGCCCAGCCCAATCTCATCTGGACGCACCCGGAGCGTCTTCGGCGAGGTAGACCTCGATCAGCTCGTCCACCGTGGTTTCGGCGACGAAACCCAGTTGCGTCGCGCGTTCGGGCGCAAAGGACTTCGGCCATCCGGCGACGATCCCTTCAATGACCTCGTCGCGGCGACGATCGATCAAGTCCGCCGCCTCGGGACCGGCGGCACGGCGCAAAGCGGCAATCTGGTCGGCAACGGTGGCGGCGACGCCCGGCATGGTGAGCGTGCGCCGGACACCCAGCGCCGCCGTGTCGAGCGTCGCAGCATGGATCAGGAACTTGATGGCGGAACGCGGGCTTGCCAGCCAGTGCTTGACCGTTTCCTCGACCGGAAGAACAGCCCGCTGGCCTGCAAGGGGTTCACGCAGGATTCCGGAAAAGAAGCCCGATGCCGCGGCATTCGGCGCACCAGGCCGGATCACGATGGTCGGCAACCGAATTCCGACGCCGTCAATGAAGCCGCGCCGTGAATAGTCGGCAAGCAGAAGCTCGGACATCGCCTTCTGGACTCCGTAGCTGGTGAGAGGTGCGAGCACGTAATCGTCGGGAATCGGATCGGGAAACGGCGATCCATAGACCGCGATCGACGAGGAGAATACGAACCGGGGAACATAGGCTTGGCGGCTTCCTTCCCGGCGGATCGCTTCCAACAGCGATCGTGTGCCGTCCAGATTGACCCGGTAGCCGAGTTCGAAATTGCGCTCGGCTTCGCCGGAAACGATCGCGGCGAGATGGAAGATCACGTCGGCCCGGCGAGCCGCCAGGGCTTCCGCCGCACTGCTTTCGGAAATATCGGCAGCCAACGCTTCCACCGGCACGGAGGCGCCGGCCGGCACCGGCGGAGCCACGACATCCGCGAGCGTTATGCGCGTGATTGCATGATCGCCGAGGGAACCGCTGCGCCCCAGTGTGGCGGCGAGCTTCCGGCCGATCATTCCTCCCGCCCCGATAATGAGAATATGCATCGTGTTTCGCCTCCCTGCGAACTACGAGAAGAGTAACTTGGTCGTCGTATAAATACGGGTTTCGTGGATCGCGAAGGCAGCGCATGCGGCGTCCGGATCCCGCGTCTCCAAGCCGGCGAGGATCATCCGGTGATCGGCGATGCTCGTGGCGATACTCCCGGGCTGTGATACGACGCGCCTTCGGTGGCTCAGAAGATAGGAATAGAGGTCGGCGGCCATGTCGGCCAGCACCGCGTTGCCGCTGGAACGGTAGATAGCGGTGTGAAATTCCCGGTCACATATCAAAAAACGAACAGGATCGTCGCAGGCGGTCTCCTGTGCTGCGATCGACTTGCGGAGATAATCAAGGGTTGACGGCTCCATCTTGACCGCGGCAGCCCTGACGACCTGTGCTTCGATAAGGAGCCGCGCCTCATGAACATGGTCGAGACTGTAGGCGGCGATGTCGCGATACCGCGCAGCCTGGATGGCCAATTCGCCGACATCCTCCGATGCCACCACCGTGCGCGTTCCGTGCACGACCGAGAGAATCCCATGCGTGGAAAGGATAAGGATCGCCCCACGGACGGTCTCGCGGCTGACCGAGAGTGCGGAGGCGAGTTCACGTTCGCTTGGCAGCGGATCGCCCACCTTGAGAATGCCGGTGGCAATGAAGGTCGCAATCTTCTGGACGACGAAGTCTTTCATTGACTTCTTCGGCGCTCCACCGAGCGCCGCAACCTCGTCTTCGAGCATCGCTCGAACGTCCATTGCTTTTCCCCTCCCCCCTCTCAGGTCTACTGGTCCGGTAAGTGGACCAGTAGACCTGAGCAAAAGAGGATTGTCAACGCATGATGGCGCGCGATCTCCCCAACCGTTATTTGGAGCAGTTTTGTGAATGGCAATATCAGCTCACCGCGAAAACCAGCTGATCACAGCGCCGGCCGGACTGTAGTCCGATAACGCTCAAGCCGCTTTGGAGACTTTGCCGAAAGCTTATAGACTTGGTGAGAAGATGAGCGGATCTGATTATCAGGCAACAGCCGGAACATTCAGTTTGCGCTTCGATTACCCCTCCTCCACAAAGGAGGAAACGATCATGGATCACACCAACCACGCACGCTTGACGACTTCAGAACTTACCCCTGCCGTCCTCGAAGGTGCCACCATCTATGGAGCCGACGATCAGAAGGTCGGCAAGGTCGATCATATCCATGGCGCGGGCGCCGGCGGCTCCGCGGTCATCGACGTCGGAGGCTTTCTGGGTATCGGCGCGAAGCCTGTTGCAGTTCCGATCTCGGATCTTGAGTTCATGCGCGATGAAGACGGCGACGTTCATGCCGTTACGAGCTGGACCAAGGACGAGCTCAAGCAGATGCCCGAGCACCGCGACTGAGCGTAATCAGATGATGCCTTCCGTCCTGGCGTCGTCGTTGACGCTGCAGAGCGGAAGGCCCATCTACTCGTACATGGCAAAACCCAAGACCATCGACGATGCGGAACTGATCAAGGAGTGGCCCCTATCGACCTCAGCCACGCTCGGATCATCCGTTCGCGCGAAGGGGATTCTGCTGGAAATTCGCGCACGTCTGCCTTTGGCGGTGAGAAAGTCGCTCGAAATCGAGGCGGGTGCTCTGACATTGGCGATGGCTGAAACGGCTAAGAGTGCGTTCCATGCTGCTTCCTCAGTCGTTTCCAACGCGCTCGAAGACATCGAAAGCCTGCCTGTGATCCCGCGTGAAATCCAGGATATCCTGACGATCTCTGCTACCGAGAGACATCGCTGGCTCAGCGACGGGCGCTTGCCCAGTGCAGGAACCCGCACGGTGAAGCTGCGTGGGCGGGCGAGGAAAATTACCTTCCACGTATTCGACCCGCGCGTGGTGGAGGACATCCTCGACCGAGACCTGGTGACAGTCTGGCGCGAAGAGGATGCTGAAGCTAGGGCCGAGAAGCGACGACGGGCAGCCTTGAAAGCGAAGTTGACGCGTTCGTTGAAGACCAAGGCCAAGACCCCTTCGAAACCTGATGCCGACCACAACGATGCGTCACGTTCGAAACCTCTCGGCTGGGAAGAGTTCAGTCGCGATGGGTTGCTCCGCTAAGGCGGCGGAACCTCTGCAACGCAGTCCTCGATCCCTTCCCAATAGTCGCCGAAGGCATTTCGGGACCGTAAAGATCGGGTCGGCATCACAGACGTGGAGGCCTCCACCGGCATGCTGCCATACAGCTCTCCGGAATTTCTTCTTCGCGAGGAGGACGAGACAGACTGTCACCAAGGGACTTCCGTCTGATCGGCGACGTGCGGACGCCGATGAGGGATCCACATTCCCTGAATGCAAATCTTCGAATCCGGCGACAGCTCTCAGCGGAATTCGCTTCGTCAGGGTCCTAATGCTGGAGAAACTTTTTGGCGGCGTCATTCCGCAACTCTGTCTAACGGTGTCGATCCACCGGTCACTTCTCGCAAAGCTTGGCCAAGTTCTTCTCCAGGCTTCGCCGGAGGGCGCTAGAGATTTCAGTCTCAAGTCCCTTGACGATGTCGCCAAACCGACCGCCGGTCTTCACGATCTCGATGGAGGTGTCGGTCATCTTGCAGCTCGTAAGGTCGACCTTCAGCCGAACCTCAGCGGTCGCTGAAAACCCTCCCTCTACCAGCGCTTCGTCCGAGGTCTTGCAAGCAAGCGTGCCGCGGGCGCTCGCCTCCGCGGTGTTGCCATTCACCGACAATTGCAGGTTTTCGATCTTCACGGAATCGAGCTTGTCGACGCCTACGTCCACGCTGATGCCGAAGCTCGATACCTTGGTCTTCAACGACCTGCATGGCTGCGCATCTCCGATGGCCTTCTCCAGGGCATTCGGTGCCTGTGCGTTGGCGAAGGAGCATAGCTGGAGGAGAGAGACTCCTGCAGCTAGCAGGCCTAAACAATTCCGCATCGCTCTCCCATCTCTCTGGATTTCATGCAGGCGCCTCTGAATGAAAGGGCGGGATCGGTCTGCGGGAAAGGCAATGACGGTTGCCCGACCATAACCGTCGCACAATGAACTTAGACGTCAAGTATTGTTTTACGACCGATGGAAACTACGTCGTTTGCAGGACGAGTTCGTGGCCGCGGCGAACGGCGAGCCACATCCCTCGAATTCCGATCCGATTACCCGCCCTGAAAGATCCTGTGTCGTCTTTCGAGCCACTCGTCGATCTTCCCGCGACATGTTTCGGAAACTGTAAGCACAGGAGACCGCAGCTCCGCGGATCGCTCTTAGAACACTGATCCGTTCGAAAGAAAGTGATGATCTTTCAGACCGGTATTGGCTTCATGAGCGGCGACTGTGTTCAGGAACCGGTCGAGCATCGAGTTGAAGCTCTCCGGCTTTTCCCAGAAGGGCGCGTGACCAGCACCTTCCATTACATGCGCTTTGCCTTCGAAGAGCAACTGGATGTTCAGGCCCGAAAAATAGCTGAGTTTGACAAAGGGGTCATAAAATCCATTCACAAAAGCAATGGGTATATCAGCCTGTTCGACGGTGCGGCGCTGATCCACCCCCTGCCCCCGCAACATTGCGCGAGAAAAAACGCTCCTTAGTCTCCCGTCAGCACGCGCTATAGCATCGCGAAAGGAGGGGTTGCTCGTGTCTCCAAAGCAAAGAGACTGAAACCGCTCCACGTCACGCGATGTAAAGTTCTCTTTTGATGCCAGAAGAATATCAAATGATGGATGGAATCCCCGCAGCATTCCGAGGAGACCGCTGGGGACCGGTGGCGTGCCGCACAACATCAGGCCCGAAATGCCGTTGCCGCTGCCCGCCATCTCAATCGCGACGTGACCGCCAAGCGACCATCCCAGCACGGGAAAACGATTAAGCCCCAGGCGGGCTGCCACCTCTCCTATGCAGTCGGCAAGACCGGTGACAGTATAAGTCGACTGCGGATCTCGAGCGTCGCTCGATTCGCCATGTCCCGGAAGATCGAGCGCAATCAGACGCCAATTCCGGGACAAATGGCTGTGTAGTTGCCGTGAAAAGACCGTCCGTGAGCTGCCGGAACCGTGTATCATAACCAGTGGTGCAGCGCCATCGATAGTGTCACTGATGCGCACAGCGCCGTGGCTGGTGTCGATTGTACAGTGAAATACGTCCATAAGCTGCGACCCCTAAAGCCCAGCCAAAGTCTTGCACGAAAATATCTACGGCAGGTGCATGATCATCGTAAACCAGATCTAAACCAGATCGTGCAATCATGACTCGTTTCAGTGCGGTTGCGTATCATACATCAATCATTTGCCTTGGCGTTTTATACGGGTTAGGTCTGTCGCAGCAGCAATTGTGCCAACCTTTCAAGCTGGGTATCGAGATGAAATTTCTTCTGGACTTCATTATTTCGATTACCAGCCTGACTATCGTCGGGTCCTACGCGTGGTCGTTGCGAGGCCACTTCAACTCACCGAAGATGGAAGCCGGAGCAAAGCTGATCACCGTCGGCGTCATCGCGACGACGGCGTTTTTCCTGTACCTGGTTTGGTCCGAGACGCAGATGCTATGGGTACAGGTAGTAGGACTCGGATTTGAAATCGGGTCGGCGGGCTTGTTCTGGTGGGCGGTGTCGGCGTCGCGAGAGGCCAGGTTGCGCTTTGTGTTCACCCTCGATCATCCAGATAGTCTTGTCACCGACGGTCCCTATCGCTACCTGCGGCACCCTTTTTACACCTCCTACCTGCTCTTCTGGTCGGGGTGGGCGCTGGCATCTTGGTCGATATGGTCGATCCTGCCGGTCTTATTTTTTACGGTTGTCTACGTGATTGCAGCCCGCAATGAGGAGAGGAAGTTCTCCCTATCACCGTTGGCTTCCGAATATGAAGCCTATCGGCGCAAGACGGGCTTGCTGACACCGTGGTTCGATTGGCGGTAAACCCGCCTTCGAGGGAAGCACGCATGGTGGAACCGCGTCAGACGCGATGAAGTTGTACCACGAGGCAGCGGCCCGATAGGCGACTGACCTCTCGACGATGCGATAAGGCAGTCAGCGTCGAAAGCCTCCGACCGATGGACTTTTCGGACTGCTTCACGGAAACTGTTGATCGTGGCCAGGTGAGTGTCGTTGCCTGCAACAAATCCAACTTCAACACCGGCCCGGCTGTCGCCACGGTGGATCGCCGGCCGGGACCCGAACTCCCAAAGCAATTCCGGTTCGGGCTAACTATCACCTCGAACCGGTCCGCGGTAAGCCCCTCAATCAAGCCGCGACCCGCGCCTTAGCGAGGCGCTTGATCGCCTGTTCCAGTGGTCGTCGGCCGTCGCAATAGTCTTCCCAGGCCGACGATTTCGCCAGAAGCGCAGGAACGGTCCGGATGGTGAAGCGCTTGGGGTCCAGATCTGATTTGACCTGGGTCCAGGTCAGTGGCATCGAGACGGTGGCACCCGGCCGGGCGCGCGGTGACAAAGGCGCCACGGCCGTCGCCATCCGGTCGTTGCGCAGATAGTCGAGGAAGATCCGGCCGTTCCTCAGGCTCTTTGTCATTTTGATCAGATAGAGATCGGGATTGTCGCGCGCCATCTGCTGGCAGACATCGTGCGCAAAGCCCTTCGCTTCGGCCCACGAAAGCGGCTTGCGCTTGTTGACCGCAAGCGGAGTGACGACGTGCAGACCCTTGCCGCCAGTCGTCTTGCAAAAGCTGATCAGGCCGAGCGCGTCGAGATGATCCCGCATTTCGCGGGCTGCCGAAACGATCGCTGAGAATGGCACGTCCGGACCTGGATCGAGGTCGAAGACGAGCCGGCCGGGCACCTCAGGCTGATGCGGTTCGCAATTCCAGGGATGCAGCTCGACGGCGCCGACCTGCGCGACGGCAGCCAAGCCTTCGACCCGGTCGATTTGCAGATAGGGCTTTTTATCGCCGAAGACCTTGATCAGTTCGAGAAGGTTCGAGGTGCCGGGCATCGCATGGCGCTGAAAAAACTGCTCGCCGCCGATCCCGTCGGGCGCGCGGATGATGGAACATGGCCGTCCCTTGATGTGCTCGATCAGCCAGGAGGCGACGGCTTCGTAGTAGCGGGCCAGCTCTTCCTTGGTGACGGGTTTGCCGTCATTGGCATCCGGCCACAGCGGCTTGTCCGGGTTGGAGATCAGCACCCCCATGACCTCCGCCTTGGCGCCTTTTTTGCGGGTAGGTCTGGCCTTTACCTCCATGACCGGCTGTGGCACGTCAGTTTGCGCGGGCTTTGCCGGCCGTTCGGCCTTGACCTCTTGGGCCGGCTTGTCGTCCCGCAAGCCCTTGAAGGCCGCCTGCCGGACAATACCGTCGGCGGTCCAGCCTGCGAATTCGATTTCCGCCACGAGCTCGGGCTTCAGCCACGTGACCTCGGCCTCCTTTTTCGGCGCGCCGATGCCCGTGAAAGGTGATTTTGCCGTCTCGAGCGCTTTCAATTTCGGCAGCAGCGTTTCAACCTTCTTCGCGCCATATCCTGTGCCGACGCGGCCGACATAGACGAAGTGGTCGCCACGGTAGACGCCGACCAGCAGGGATCGGAATTTCCCGTTGGTCTTGGCATAGGCGCCGATCACCACCTCGTGGCCGGCGCGGCATTTCGACTTCGCCCAGCTTTCGGTACGGCCGGATTGATAGGGGGCATCCGCCTCTTTCGAGATGATGCCTTCCAGCGAGAGCTTGCAGGCAGACCGGAGAACTGCATCGCCGCCGGTGTCGAAATGCTCGACGAAACGGATGCGCGGATCATTGCCGGCGTCGGACAGAAGGCTTTGAAGCCGCGTCTTGCGCTCGACGAGCGGCAGAGATCGCAAGTCCTCGCCACCCTCATAGAGAAGATCGAAGGCGAAATAGACGAGCTCGCCGGTCTTGCCTTCCGAAAGGGCCGCCTGCAGGGCCGCGAAATCAGGAACGCCATTATCGTCGAGGGCGCAGATCTCGCCGTCGATGATCGCATCGGGCAGTGTCGATGCCGCCTCGGCGATCTCGGGATATTTTGCCGTCCAGTCGAGCCCTTTCCTGGTCTTCAGCGTCGCCTCGCCATCCAGCACCCGCATCTGGATCCGATAGCCGTCGAACTTGATCTCGTGAATCCAGCCGGTCCCGGCCGGAGGGCGTTCCAGGGTCCGGCAGAGCTGCGGCGCAATGAAATCCGGCAGATCGACCTTTGTGGCCGGTCTCGATTTTCGACCGCCTCCGGCGTCCTCTTTTCGCTCTTCGGCAGCCAGTCCGTGATTGCTATCCCAGACGGCATCAGCCTGAACGTCGCCACCCTCGACCATGAAAGGCTTGGGCTTTCGTCCCTTGCCGGCGGCAATCATCTCCATGGTTCGGCCGGAGGCGACAGAGGTGTCGTTCTCCTCGAGGATCGCTTCGCCATTGTTTTCGACAGAGAACTCATCATGGTGTTTGATGAGCAGCCAATTTGTCCGGTTGCCGCCGTTGCGATCATTGCGCATCCGCACCAGCACGAAGCTGCCGTGCAGGCGCTCGCCTTCCAGCGTAAACTTGAAATCGCCTTTTGCCAGCGCCTGCTCCGGGCTATTCTTTCCTTCCGGTTCCCAATAGCCTCGATCCCACAACATCACCGTGCCGCCGCCATACTGGCCTTTCGGAATGGTGCCTTCGAAATCACCATAGTCCAGCGGGTGATCCTCCACCTCCACGGCCAGCCGCTTGTCGTGCGGGTCGAGGGATGGCCCTTTCGTGACAGCCCAGGACTTGAAGACGCCATCGAGCTCGAGTCTCAGATCATAGTGCAGTCGGGTGGCGTCATGTTTCTGGATGACGAAGCGACGATGGTTGCTGCGCGCGAGGCGTTTTTCACCGCTCGGCTCGGCCGTTTTATGAAAGTCGCGCTTCGATCGATACGTCGATAGTTTGTCGCTGGCCATGGTCGTTCCCCAAAGCAACCCCGACAGCGAAATGCCGGCCGGCGGCTGGAAGTTCCATCACGGCCTTTATCCCGGCGCTCATCGGGAAAACGCGCGCTTCGGCAAGACTTCGCCTCATCGGAGGCGAGGTCATCATTGATACCCTAGATGGCCGCGTGACGGGCTGGCCGGAGCGGATGCGGAGCGGGCCTCCTCTTCCAGGGGGCCAGGACGGCAGGCATGCCGGCTTCGAAACAGGCCGCCACGAAAGCCTCGCGGGCGATGATGGCGGGAATGGCCGCGTTGAGGGCACCACGGCACGTCTTCACCGCTCGATCATGGCGCTCTCCATGACGCAACGGCCACTCGTTCTCGAGAAAATCCAAGGCCTCGTAGACGCTGGTGAAGGTGCGCTCCAAACCGCACTGCAGCCGGATTCTCACCGGCCGGGTCCATGGAACATCGTTCAGCGGCATCTTTTCCTCCTTTCATGCCACCAATGGTCCTGATGAAAATGATATTGTGGGTGATGGCGGACCGTTCAAGAGCAGCCGATTACTCCGTTGAAGATTATCGTACCGTTGCGCTCCTTCGCGCCTGACTGATCCCGCGGCACAGTCATCATTCGCTTCCATTGTCTCCCCAAAGAACTATCAGATAGAGAGGCGGACACCGGCGAGAAAAAAATCAACGTCTCGCCGCATCGTTATCTTGCTTCAAGCGTTATTTGCCACCACGGGGATGCAAAGATGCGCTGGGATCAATGGCTGTCCGTTCTCGTCATCACGCTGATGATGGGTGCGTTTCTATGGGGTCGTTATCGATATGATATCGTTGCCGTGAGCGCACTTCTCATTGCGATCATTATCGGGGTCGTCCCCGCCAAAAATGCTTTTACCGGCTTTTCGGATGACATTGTTATCATCGTTGGCAGCGCGCTCATCGTCAGTGCGGCGATATCCAGATCGGGGATCATGGACGTCGCCTTGCGCAGATTTTCTCCCGAACGACGCGGGCCACGCATGCAGCTGATCATTCTGGTTGCCATTGTCGCAGCCCTGTCGGCTTTCATCAAAAATATTGGTGCGCTGGCGATCATGATCCCGGTCGCTGTGCAAATGGCACGGAAATCACGCGTATCACCGTCGATGTTCCTGATGCCGATGTCTTTCGCCTCTCTGCTCGGAGGGCTTATGACGCAGATCGGCACGTCGCCAAACATCATCGTTTCCCGGGTGCGCGAGGATATCACCGGGCAGCCGTTCATGATGTTTGACTATACGCCTGTCGGCCTGGCGCTCTCGGTCGCCGGCGTTGTCTTCCTGGCGCTGTTCTACAAGCTGCTGCCTGAAAGATCACGGGTCGAAACGTCGATGGATGAGGCGGTGGCGATCAAAAACTATACCACCGAGGCCAAGGTCACCACGCCATCAGGGGCGATCGGGCGGTCCGTCAGCTGGCTGCAGAAGCCGGCGGGCGGCGATGCGATGGTGACTGCGATTATCGGTGGCAACGGCCAAAGACGAACGCCCCTTCCCGACACGGTGCTCAAGGATGGCGACCTTCTTATTATCGAGGGGGAGCAGAGCGCCCTCGACAAGATCGTTAGTGAAGCCAAGCTTCAACTGTCCGACCGTAAACACCAGCCTGAGACACGCCAAGACATCAGTTCTGTTGAAGCTATCGTTGGCGAACATTCCCGATTGATCGGCGTCAGCGCAAAAGACGTTTCTCTCTTCCACAATACCGGGCTCAACCTTCTTGCCGTCAGCCGCCGCGACAGGCGCTTCACCGAGCGTCTCGGCGAGATTAAGATCCGCAATGGCGACGTCGTGGTCTTGCAGGGCGACTTGCAGAAACTACCGGATCTTCTACGCGAATGGGGATGTTTGCCGCTGGTCGAACGAGATATGAAGCTCGGCAACGCCCGCAATGGCGTGATCCCCGTCATTATCCTGATGGCAACGATGGGGGCGACAGCCTTCGGGGGCATTCCCGTCGCGACAGCGTTTTTCGCAGCCGCTTTTCTGATGGTGGTCACCGGATCCGTTCCTCTGCGGGAAGTTTATCAGCATCTCGATGCGCCCATTCTGATCATGCTGGCCGCTCTCATTCCGATCAGCGACTCGCTTAGGACCACAGGAACCACCGACATCATCGCGGACCTCCTCTCGCGGATCGCCGAAATGCTCCCGCCCTTCGGTGCTTTGGCTCTCATCCTGGTTGCGGCCATGGCCGTAACCCCGTTTTTGAACAACGCAGCGACGGTTCTGGTCATGGCCCCGATCGCCGCGACCTTTGCCGAGAAGCTGGGCTTTAGACCCGATGCTTTTCTGATGGCGGTGGCAATTGGAGCCGGCTGTGACTTCCTCACGCCCATCGGACACCAGTGCAACACGCTCGTGATGGGACCGGGCGGATATCGATTTGGTGACTACGCCCGATTGGGCCTGCCGCTCTCGCTCATTGTGGTGGTCGTCAGTGTGCCGATCCTGCTATTGGTCTGGCCGATCTGATTGCAACCGACACCGGGCATTGCGGCGACCGATAAAAAGTCTCGAAGCAGAGATGTGTTCCTCACGCGGCGACGTTGGGAATAGGCAAGCCTAGGATCTCGGCATGCTTGCAAAGCTTCTGCCAAGCTGCATCGCCGACCGGCACGCCCTCTTCCAACGCCGAGCGGCGCTTTCGTGCGGCGCTGTCGCCCGGCATGCGAACGGGGCCATTGTTCCAGGGTGCCGGAGGATTGCTGCGGCATGCGGAGGCGAGAAAGTCAGACTGCGCCGTAAAGGCATCCAGCCCGGCAAAAAAGGCGGGATCGATGACCTGAAGGAAAGCGCTTTGCGAAAAGACACCGGACGGCGTGTTGGCCCGTCCCTTGCCGGAAAGCCCCTGCCCCAGCAATTCGACGATCAGCCCGAGCCCAAAACCCTTGTGCCCCTTCAACTGGCCGCCAAGAGGCATCATTGTCCCGCCCCGTTCGGTCACTTCGCGTGGATCATCGGTCGGCTCGCCTGCGGCGGTGAGAGCCCAGGCCTCAGGAAATTTCTTGCCGGCCTTCGCCAGGTTTTGCGTCATGGTCGTGGTGGTGATCGAGGCCGAGACATCGATCAGGATCGGATCCTTAGACGTCGGGAAGCCGGCCGCCATCGGATTGGGCGTCAGGAGCGGTTTCGTGCCGCCATAGGGCGCAACGCGGCTTGCCGCGGGATGCGAGACCGACAGCTGCACGATGAGGCCCCGGTCGGTCACCTGCCGCATGAAGGCCGAAAGAGCGCAGGTATGATGGCAGTTGCGGATCGCGGCGGTGACGACGCCATGATCGCTTACGCGTTCGCAGGCTTGCTCGATCGCCTTGGTCAGCAGCCATGCACCGGGCAAGGATTTGCCGTCCCAAACAAAGGCTGCGCCGCGGTCATTGACGACCTCATAGCTGCCGGACTTCGCCAGTGAGCCGTCTTCCAACGCCTCGACATACCAGTTCAAAAGGCTGACGCCATGGGTTTCGTGGCCGATCATGTCGCCTTCCACCAGGACGGCGGCAGTGGCTTCGGCCTTGTCGATCTCCATGCCGGCGCGGGTCAATATCTGCTCGGCGAATTGAGTTAGGGCAACGCGATCAATCAGAGGCATAGGCATCTATCCGTCATGTCATGGAAAGCACGGGCCGCCATTGGCGGCGGCCCCTGCCTAAATTCGACAGACCAGCCTACTTGAAGCGGATCTGCGCCAGCTGCAGTTCGGAATTCGTCGCGATCGTCGGCTTGAAGTCGAGACGCGGCGAGACGCGGGTGAAACCGACCATGTGGAACATCGGGATGTCCGCGATGATTTCGGTATTCACTTTGGCGAACAGCTCCTTCCAGAGTTTTGTGCGCTCGTCGCCGGTGGCAGACGTCGCCTTGGCGATCAGCGCGTCGACGGCGGGATCGCGAACCATGGAGTGGGAGCCGTCGGTCGCGTATTTTACGAATGCGGTGAAGACGGGATCGCCGGTCGCATTGTCGTGCTGCGACTGGGTCAGCGTCGGACCGGAATCGGCGACGAAGGGTGCAACGAAGTAGCCGTTCCACACGGAGACGTCATACATGTCGAGCTTTACGTTCAAGCCGACTTCCTGAAGCATCGCCATCATAGCTTCCATCGCTTCAGTGGCATTGGGATATTGCCCATTGCGACCGATGATGCGGATCTCGCGGTCAACCGGCACGCCGTCCGCTTTCGCTGCTGCGACCAGTTCCTTTGCTTTTTCGGGATCAAAGGGCCAGGCGGGGATATCGGCATTGTAGCCGATCGTGGTCGGCACGACGAGCTGTGTAGCGATCTTTGCCTGTTCGGGGAAAAGCGTTCCGAGCATCGCCTGACGATCGATGGCGAGGTTCATCGCTTCGCGGATGCGCCGATCGTTAAGGGGTGCTGCGCGCGTATCGATGCGCAGCGATGTGGTCTCCGAATTCGGGTAGGCGAAATCGGTTTCCTTGTTGGTGGCATCCTGTACGGATACGGCCGGAACGATATCGGCTTCGCCGGCATCGACCATCGCGGCAGCAACGGCGCTGTCGGAGCGGAACAGATAGGTCGCCTGTTCCACCTGTGGCTTCTCCCCCCAATATTCCGGATTGCGCTTCAGCACGATCGACTGGCCGATATCCCATTTGTCGAACGTATAAGGGCCGGTGCCAATCGGCTTGCGGGTGAATTCGTCGGCTGGTGTGGCCTCAGCCGATTCCACAGCCATCACCGTCATCAGAAGCGGAAGAATCGGCTGCGCCGGTTTTGTCGTGATGCGGATCGTGTTGGCATCGGGCGTTTCGAAGCTGAACTCCGTGCCGCCGAAATATTTGCCGCCGGTTTCGCAGCTGAGCTTCTTGTTCTTGTTGCGCTCGATGGTGAATTGGACATCCTTGGCGGTGAACGGCTTGCCATCGTGCCATTTGACATTCGGGCGCAGCTTGAACTCCCAGGTGTCATCGTCGATCTTCGACCATTCCGTCGCCAGGCGGGGCTTGAGGCCGCCATTGACGTAGTCGAACTCCACCAGCATCTCATTGACGTTTTCAGAGATGACCCGGCCGACGTCCTGGCGGGCAGCCATACAGGGCTCGACGACATCGACGGTTTCGGCAAGCACAACAGTGACGTTGCTCTTGGCATCCTGCGCCTGAGCCGAGCCGAAACTCAGCGCGAGCACCGTTGTTGAAAAGCAGGCAGCTAACAAATGCAGTTTCATTTCGTTCTCCTCCCATGCGCCTTTGGCGCTCCTCACAGTCAATCTGCGTCCCGTTTCCGGTGCTCCGGTGCCATCTCCTCATGGTTCTGCAAAGCACAAGTGCACTAATATACTAGTTAATGACGACCTTCAACCCAGGCGCTCCGAACCGCGGAGGCCTCAACCGTGTCTGGAACGCTTTATTTTAGCTTGCCGAAGCAATCAGTTCGCGCATCATCTCGACTTCCTCGTCGGTAAGATCCGTCAGCGGCGCCCGCACCGGACCGGCCTCAAATCCGCGCAACCGCACGCCTGCCTTGACCGCAGAAACAGCATAACCGGCCTTGCGATCGCGAATACGGGCAAAGGGATAATAGAAATCGCGCAGCATCTGTTCGCAGGTTGTGTCGTCACCGGCAAGGAATGCCTTGTGGAATCTCAGTGCCGTTTCAGGCACGAAATTGAAGACCGCCGAGGAATAGGTCGGCATGCCGGCTCCGCGATAGGCCTGGGCAAACAGTTCGTGTGTCGGCATGCCGCCGATATAGGAAAGTCGGTCACCGAGCGCGATCGTGACACGGCGCACCGTATCGATGTCGCCGGTACCGTCCTTGAAGCCGATCAGATTTGGGCATTCGTCGGCAAGCTGAGCAAGCTGCTCGGCCGAAACCCGCGCCTGGCCACGATTATAGACGATAACGCCCATATTGGTGGCCTTGCAAACGGCTCGTACACGCGCGGCAATCCCATCTGCCGGCGCCTCGGTCAGGTAATGCGGCAGCAGAAGAATGCCGTCGCCACCTGCCGCCTCGATCTCGCGCGCCATGTCGCACGCAATGCGCGTGCCGTAGCCGCATCCGGCAATAACGGGTGCATCGCCGGACACGGCGCGGGCGGCCTTTACCACCTCGACCACCTCACCCGGCGTCAGCGAGAACAGCTCGCCGGTGCCGCCGGCAACGATCAGGCCGGCAACGGGGTAGGATGACAGCCATTCCAGATGCGCTGAAAACGGCCTGGCGGCAAACCGGTCCTCGGCATCAAAAGGCGTGACAGGGAAGGACAGCAGGCCGTTGCGAATGATCTCGCGAAGTTCAGTCGGGGCAATCAATTTGGCACTCCTTCAATTGCGCAGGTCTTGGGGCAACAGGTCCGCGGGGAAATTCTGGTAGGCAACGGGGCGCAGAAATCTGCGGATCGACATGGTCCCGACGCTTGTTGCGCCGAAGTTGGTCGAGGCCGGGTAGGGTCCGCCATGCACCATGGAATCGACAACCTCGACGCCGGTTGGGAAGCCATTGACCAGCAATCTGCCCGCCTTCCTTTCGAGGATCGGCAGCAGGTCGCGGGCAAGGCCAAGATCGGCGTCGTCCATATGGATCGTCGCGGTCAGCTGTCCCTGGAAGCTTTCGGCAAGGGCGACCATCTCTTCAGGCGAGCCGACGCGCACGACGAGGCCGAGAGGGCCGAACACCTCTTCGCTGAGGGAGTGATCGGCAAGCCAGGCCGAGCCCTTGGTCTCGAACAGGTTCGGCGCGGCGTCGCGGCCAGCACTCTTTGCAGCGAGAACCGGCGCGACGGCATTGCTCGCCCGCAGGCGGTCGGCACCATCGTGATAGGCCGTGGCGATGCCGTTGGTCAGCATCGTCTGCGGCGCCACCTTTTCAAGAGCGGATTTGGCAGCACTGGTAAACTTGTCCGCCTCCGGCCCGTCGACGACGACGGCGATGCCGGGCTTGGTGCAAAACTGGCCGGCACCGAGCGTCAGTGAACCGGCCCAGCCGGAACCGATTGCGTCGGCCCGGGCAGCGGTAGCGGCCGGCAGCAGGAACATCGGATTAACGCTGCCGAGTTCCCCGAAAAAGGGGATCGGCTCAGGGCGCTGGGCGCAAAGGTCAAAGAGCGCCCGTCCGCCGGCAAGCGAGCCGGTGAAGCCAACGGCTTTGATGGCCGGATGCGTCACCAGAGCCGTTCCGACATCACGGCGGCCGCCCTGGATCAGGCTGAAGACGCCGGCCGGCATTCCGGTGCGCTCGATAGCGGCTGCAATCGCCTCGGCAATGATCTCACCTGTGCCGGGATGGGCCGAATGCCCCTTCACCACGACCGGGCAGCCCGCGGCAAGCGCGGCTGCCGTATCGCCGCCGGCCGTCGAGAATGCCAGCGGAAAATTCGAAGCGCCGAAGACGGCGACGGGGCCGATCGGCCGTTGCACCAGACGGATCTCGGGGCGCGGCGCCGGTTGCCGATCGGGTTGGGCCGCATCGATACGCACATCAAGATGCGCGCCCTTGCGGATATGGTCGGCAAACAGTCTGAGCTGGCCGGTGGTACGAGCGCGTTCGCCGTTGAGCCGGCCCTCTGGAAGTCCGGTTTCCTGCGTTCCGATGACGGTTACGGCCTCGCCGCGCTTGTCGATCTCCTCGGCGATTGCCTCGAGGAAAATGGCGCGTTCCTTGCGTGTCGTTGCCGAAAATGCTGCAAAAGCAGCTTCGGCAGCGCGGCAGGCGCGGTCGACCAATTCCGTTGTGCCGACAGCGAAGTCGTGTGCCTGCCCATGCGCCGGCTCGGACCGAAATGTCGTCGTCCCGGCAATCCATTCGCCGGCGATGAAATGTCTGCCTGAAGGGGTCCAGCTCATTGTTAATCTCCTCGGCGGAGCTTTGCTCCGTCCTGATTCCGTTGTTCAAGATGCGCCGCCTTAGCGGCCATTCACCTTCCGCCATTCGGCAAAGAGCGTCAGATTGCTTTCGTCGGTGGCCGGGTAGAGGCCAATGATCGTATGACCTTGCTTGACGCGTTCCGTGACGAAATCCTCGTAAGCGGTCATCTCCACCGCTTCATCAGCGATCTCGTCGGCAATCTCAGCCGGGATGACGATCACGCTATCGTCGTCGCCAACCATGATGTCGCCCGGGAAGACCGCAACATCGCCACAGCCTATCGGCACATTGATGTCGATTGCCTCGTGGAGCGTCAGGTTCGTCGGGCTGGAGGGACGGTTGTGATAGGCGGGGATATCGAGGCCGCCGATCGTCATGGCGTCCCGGAAGCCGCCATCCGTGACGACGCCGACGCCGCCGCGCATCATCAGACGAGTAACTAGGATGTCGCCGGCAGAGGCTGCGCGCGGATCCTTGCGGCTGTCCATCACCAGAACAGAGCCTTCCGGGCACGTCTCGATGGCAAGCCGTTGCGGATGTTTCGGGTTCCGAAAGACGTTCATCGCGTTGCGGTCCTCGCGCGCCGGCATGTAGCGCAGCGTGAAGGCCGGTCCGACCATATTGCGGCCCTTCGGCTGCACCGGCCGCACATCCTGGATTGTCTGGTTTCTCAGGCCGCGCTTGAACAGCGCAGAACAAAGCGTCGCGACGGAGACACCCATCAGTTTTTCACGGGTTGCGGGGTTCATATTTCCTCCTCCTCGTTCTCATTCAGACACCAAAGCTGCGCGTTTCCACGGTCCAGTCGCGGGCTTTGCCGGTCAGGCTGCAACCGAGCCCCGGACGTGCCGGCACGATCATCCGGCCGTCCTTGATCTCGAGTTGTTCGTTAAACAGGGGCGCCAGCCAATCGAAATGCTCCACCCACGGCTCATGCGCATAGGCGGCCGCCAAGTGCAGATGGATTTCCATGGCGAAATGCGGGGCCAAGCGCATACGTTTCGCCTCGGCGTACGTGCAGATGCGCAGGAAGGGCGTGATGCCGCCGACACGCGGCGCATCCGGCTGAATGAAGTCGACCGCATCGGCCCGGATCAGCGCCATGTGCTCGTCGGCGCTTGCCAGCATTTCGCCGGTGGCGATCGGCGTGGCGAGTTCCCGCGCCAGTGCCGCATGACCCTCGGCATCATAGGCATCGAGCGGCTCTTCGATCCATTCAAGATTGAGCGGTTCGACCAGCCGGCCGAAACGCAAGGCCGTCGTGCGGTCCCATTGCTGGTTTGCATCGACCATCAGCGGGACACGGCCATCGATATGGCTGGTCACCGCATCAAGCCGGCGCAGGTCGATCATCGGGTCCGGCTGTCCGACCTTGATCTTGATGCCGCCGATGCCGGAGGCGATCGAGTGATCGATGGCATCGCGGATTTCCTCGACGGTCGATGACAGGAAGCCGCCGGAAGTGTTGTAGCAGGCGACACTGTCGCGATGGGCACCAAGCAGTTTTGCAAGCGGCAAGCCGGCGCGTTTCGCCTTCAGGTCCCACAGGCAGATGTCGATGGCGGCGATTGCCTGCGTTGCAATGCCGGAGCGGCCGACCGAGGCTCCTGCCCAGCAGAGCTTGTCCCAGATGCGCGCGGTATCGTTGGGGTCTTCGCCGATCAGGTTGTCGGCAAGCTCGCAGGCATGTGCATAGAGGGCAGGTCCGCCTGCCCGCTTCGAGTAACTGAAACCGAGGCCGCTATGGCCAGCCTCGGAGACGATCTCGCAAAATAGAAAGGCCACTTGGGTCAGCGGCTTCTGGCGGCCCGTCAACACCTTGGCATCGCTGATCGGCCGCGCCAAAGGCAGGTAAACGAGCGACAGGGTGACCGATCGGATGGCGTCCAACGTGGACGGACCGGCAGCGAAGCCGGCCTTGGGGGGCTGTGCGGGAATCGTACGTCGATTGGGATCAAACATCGTAGCGCCTCAGTTGATAGCCGGTTCCGGCGTCTTGCCACCGAATTCCGTCGTCAGGAAATCAAAGTCGCAGCCTTTGTCGGCCTGCTCGATATGGCCGGAGAACATAAAGCCGTAACCGCGCTCGTAATGCCGCGTCGGCGCGACCCAGGCGGCCCGCCGCGCTGTGATCTCTTCTTCGGAAACCAGCATATTGAGACTGCGTGCCGGAATATCGAGCTCGACCATGTCCCCCGTTTTCAGCAGCGCAAGAGGCCCGCCAACATAAGATTCCGGTGCAACATGCAGCACGCAGGCGCCGAAACTGGTTCCGGACATTCGGGCGTCCGAGATACGCACCATGTCGCGCAGGCCGAGCTTCAACAGCGCCTTCGGCATCGGGATCATGCCCCATTCCGGCATGCCCGGTCCGCCCTGGGGGCCGGCATTGCGGAGCACGAGAACGGTGTCCGGCGTCAGCGGATAGTCGGGATCGTCGATGATCTTCTTCATCTCCGCATAGCTGTCGGCGACCAGCGCCGGGCCACAATGGCGATGGAATTTAGGGTCGCAGGCCGCCGGTTTGATGACCGCACCGTCGGGACAGAGGTTCCCCTTGAGCACGGCCAGCGAACCTTCGTGATAGACCGGGTTCGACAATGGCCGGATAACGTCGTCATTGTAGATCTTAACCCGGTCGAGGCCGTCCACCAATGGATTGCCCGTGATGGTAATCGCGGTTGGATTGAGCTTGTCGCCGAGCTGCTTCATCAGGGCGCGCAAGCCACCCGCATAAAAGAAGTCCTCCATCAGGTAGATCGAACCGGAAGGCCTGATGTTGGCGAGAACCGGCGTCGTGCGACCAATGCGATCGAGATCATCGAGCTCCAGCGGAACGCCGGCGCGCCGCGCCATGGCGATCAGGTGAATGATGGCATTGGTGGAGCAGCCGGTCGCCATGGCGACCGTGACTGCGTTGTCGATGGCCGCGGGCGTGATGATCTGGTCCGGCGTCAGATCCTCCCACACCATATCGACGATGCGGCGGCCGCAGGCCGCCGACATGCGCTGATGGTTGGCGTCGGCTGCGGGGATCGAGGATGCGCCGGGCAGTGTCAATCCCATAGCCTCGGCGATCGCCGTCATCGTCGACGCCGTTCCCATGGTCATGCAATGGCCGTAGCTGCGGGCGATTCCGCCTTCGATGCCCTGCCATTCCTCCTGGGTGATCGTGCCGGCGCGGCGCTCGTCCCAGTATTTGAAGCCGTCGGTACCGGAGCCCAGCGTCTTGCCGGCATAGTTGCCGCGAAGCATCGGGCCGGCAGGGAGATAAATGAAGGGAATGCCCATGCTGACTGCGCCCATGACAAGGCCTGGTGTCGTCTTGTCGCAGCCGCCCATCAGAACGGCGCCATCGACAGGATGGCTCCGCAGGAGTTCCTCGGTCTCCATCGCCAGCATATTGCGATAGAGCATCGTGGTCGGCTTGACGAAGTTTTCGGAAAGGGAAAGAGCGGGCAGCTCCATGGGGAACCCACCCGACTGAAGAATTCCCCGCTTCACCCATTCAACGCGTTCACGGAAATGCATGTGGCACGGCTGCGCATCGGACCAGGTGTTGATTACGGCAATGATCGGCTTTCCCTGCCAATCCTCAGGCGCGTAACCCATCTGCATGGTCCGCGACCGGTGGCCGAACGAGCGCTGGTCATCCGGCAGCATCCATCGGGCGGACCGCAATTGCTCGTAGGTTTTCCTCGGGGTCACGGCTTTCTCCCACCTTTTCGCTTGCTTATTTCAGCGTTTGAACAAACTGATATTTTAGTTTGACATATATATCAATGGAAAGTTTGCGTTCTTGTGCATTAGGTCGTGCAAAGCTATGAATGGAATCGAAAAGGACGCCTCACATGAATTCCCAATTCGCCTCTACATTCGGCCTGACCGCGCCCGGCTTTCCGGTCGTTGCCGGCAGTACCGTCCAGCGGGTCTATGATGATCTGCGAAAGCGCATCATCACCATTCAGCTGCCACCGGACACTACGCTGTCGCGCACCGAACTCACCGAGACTTATGAAGTCAGCCAGACTCCCATCCGTGACGCATTGCAGCTTCTCAAACAGGAGGGTCTGGTTCGCATTTATCCGCAGTCCCGCACTGTGGTGACCAGGATCGACGTCCTGCAGATTTACGAGGCGCATTTCCTTCGCGTTGCCCTGGAAACGGAAGTTTGCCGCCGCCTTGCAACCGATCCGGATCCGGATCCGAGCGTCATCACCCGCGCCCGGTCGATCATCAAGATGCAGTCGGCAGTCGCCGACGACGCCGATCAGATCGCGATCTTCCAGGAGCTCGACGAGCTCTTTCACCAGACATTGTTCGCAGGCGCCAAGCGCAGCAGTCTCCACCAATTGATACGCGAACGGTCCGGCCATCTCGAGCGCATTCGTCGCCTGCATCTGCCCGAGAAGGGCAAGATCATGAGCATCCTCGATGGGCACCATGCCATCATCGACGCGATTGCCGCCCGCGACGAACAGGGTGCCGTCGACGCGATCCGTGAGCATCTCAGCCAGACCGTCGCAAAAGTCGAAGAGCTCAGGAAGGAGTTCCCGGATTACTTCGTCTGAACCGGCCCGCGGGTTTTGCCGGGGTCAATTGACCGGCGTCAGGAGCGGCCGGCCTGCGAAGAAGGCGGCAAGGTTGTCGACCGTCAATTGCGCCATCCTGTCGCGCGTTTCCTCGGTACCGCTGGCATGATGGGGATAGAGCACAACATTATCGAGCGCTGCAAAGCGCGGGTCGGGATTGGGTTCGTTGAGGTAGACATCGATGCCGGCCGAGGCGATCCGCCTTTCCTGCAAGGCCTTGATCAAGGCCGGCTCGTCGACGACGGTGCCCCGGGCAATGTTGATGAAGCTGCCCGTCGGTCCGAGCGCATTCAGCACGTCCGCCGAAATCAATCCCTCGGTCGAGGGCCCGCCAGGGGTCGCGACGATCAGGATATCGGCCCAGCCGGCCAGTTTTACCGGCGTGTCGAAATAGGCAAAATCGTTGCCGGCTTTCTTCGTCCTCCCATAATAGCCGACCGTCAGCCCGACAGCTTCGCATCGCTTGGCAATCGCCATCCCTATGCGGCCGAGGCCGACGATCCCAGCCTTCTTGCCCGACGTCGATGTCGTCAGCGGCATCATGCCCTTCCGCCCCCAATCGCCGGAGCGCACATAGCGATCGCCTTCCGGCAGGCGCCGTCGTGCCGCCAGCATCAGAAGCAGTGCCATGTCGGCAACGTCGTCGCAAAGCACCTCCGATGTGTTGGTGAGCTTGATGCCGCGCCGTGTCATCGCCTCGACGTCCATCTGGTCGTAGCCAGCCGAGGAACAGGCGGCGAGCTTTAATGCCGGCAATTTCGAAAGCAGGGCCTCGTCGATCGTCACATGGCCGTTGCAGACCAGTGCGGAAGAGACCGGGCCGGCTTGCTGCAAGAGAGCTTCCCGCTCTTCGCCTTTGACAAGATCGAGCCGGTGCAGCGTGTAGTTTTCCTCCAGCATCGCCATCTGATGGGGCCGGAGCGGATAGGCGACGATAACATCGGGCTTCATGCGGAAACGAGTCCTTCCTGTAAATGGCGGGCAGCGCGTCGGGTGGCCTGGACCTCCGGATCGGGATCGAGGCTCGCGGCAAGAAGCGCCTGCGTGTAGGGGTGGGAGGGCGCGTTGAAGATCTGTTCCACCGGCCCCTCCTCGACAATCTCGCCGGCCTTCATGACGATGACACGATCGGCGAAATCGCGAACCACCGGCAGGTCGTGCGCAATGAAAAGGTAGGAAAGGCCGAATTCACGACGCAGGCCCTCAAGCAGGGCAATCACCTGTGCCTGGATCGACACGTCGAGTGCGGAAACCGCCTCGTCGCAGATGATCAGTTTCGGCTCCATCGCGAGCGCACGGGCAATCGCGATGCGCTGGCGCTGGCCGCCGGAAAACTGATGTGGATACCGGTCGGCCATATCCGGTTTCAGGCCGACTTTGACCAGCAACTCGGCCACTCTTTCCTTCCATCTTGCCTTCGGCAGGATATCCGGGTGAATGACCCAGGCCTCGGAAATCAAACGGAACACGCTCATCCGCGGGTTCAGTGACTGGGTGGGGTCCTGAAAGACCATCTGCAAATCGCGACGCAGCCCGAATATTTCTCTCGGGGTCATCGCAAGCAGATCGTTGCCGCGATAGAGAACCTGGCCCTCCTGCGGATCATCGAGGCGAACGATCGCCCGGGCAAGGGTTGACTTGCCGGAACCGCTCTCGCCGACAACGGCAACCGTTTCGCCGGGCATGATGACGAAATCCACGCCCTTCAGCGCCTGGAATGCGCCAAAACTCTTTTTCAAGCCAATGGCGCGCAGCAGCGGTTCGCCCTGCCGGTCACGCTCCTGGGCCATCGCACCCTTCCCCGGTGCGGCAGCAATCAGCTTCTTCGTATAGGCGTTCTGCGGGTTGCGATAGACTTCGGCCGCATTGCCGGTTTCGACGACACAGCCGGAATTCATCACCACGACCCGGTCGGCGATCTCGGCAACGACGCCCAAATCGTGGGTGATCAGCAACAGGCCCATGCCGGTTTCCTGCTGCAACTCCTGCAGAAGTTCGAGCACCTGCGCCTGCACCGTAACATCAAGCGCGGTGGTGGGTTCGTCCGCGATCAGGATATCGGGCTTGCAGGCGATCGCCATGGCGATCATCAAGCGCTGCCGCTGGCCGCCGGAGAACTGGAACGGATATTTTCGCATCGCCGCCTGCGGATCGCTTATGCCGACGCGCCCGATCAATTCGAGCGCCCTCGCGCCGGCGCGTTCCGCCGACTGGCCATGCGTCGTCATCATCTCGGTGATTTGCCAGCCGACCGGATAGACCGGATTGAGGTGGGCGAGCGGGTCCTGAAAGATCATGGCGATCTTGGCGCCGTTGATCGAGCGCCGCTCCTCGGTCGTCATTTTCAGCATGTCGCGGCCGTTGAGGAGAATGGTGCCGCTGGTGATCTTGCCGGGCGGCATGTCGATCAGGTTCATGATCGCCGAGGCCGACACGGACTTGCCCGAACCGCTTTCCCCAAGGATCGCCAGCGTCTCGCCGCGATCGAGATGCCAGCTGACATCCTGCACCGCCTTGACCGTTCCGCTGGCGGTGTGGAACTCGACCGAGAGGTCACGCACTTCCAAAAGATGTTCAGCCATTTTTCCTGCCCCTCATTTCAAGGCGCCAGCGTTGCGTCGGATCGAGTGCGATACGCAGCCAATTCGACAGAAGGTTCAGCGACAGCGTCGTCAGAATGATTGCAAGGCCCGGCCAGAAGGAAAGCCACCAGGCATTGGTGAGATAGGGCCGTCCTTGAGCAACCATAAGACCCCAGGTGATCTCAGGCGCCTGAATGCCGATCCCAAGGAATGACAGGGAAGATTCCGCCAGCATGACGAAAGCGAAATCCAGCGTCGCGATGGTCACCAGCGTCGGGAAGATCACAGGCAGGATGTGATGGAAGACAATGCGCCAATACGATGCTCCCATGACCTTCGCCGCCTGCACGAACATCCGCTCGCGCACTTCCAGCACTTCGGCGCGCGTGGTGCGCAGATAGATGGGAATGCGGGTGATCGCCAGGACGAGGACGATATTGGTGACCGAGGGCTCGAGCATATAGAGCACGATCACCGCCAGAAGCAGCGACGGAAAGGACATGATGACGTCGCCGAGGCGCATGATCCATTGAGCAGCAGAAGAGCGGCTGTAACCTGCCACCAGACCGAGCGCCGTACCGACGACAGATGATGCGAGCACGGCTGCCGCGGCCACCAGGATGGTGTTTTGTGCCGCCACGATGACGCGGGCAAGAAGCGGCCTGCCGAGCGCATCGGCTCCGAGGACATAAAGCAATCCGCGGGTGATATCGAACGGCGGTGCGTTGCGGCCCCGCAGGTTCTGCTTGGTGGCGATGGCCTCCAGCAGGAACGGGCCAAACAGCGCACAGAGCAGAACGATCAAGAGGAACAGAGCCGCGAAAAAAGCGAGCTTGTCCGCCCACAGCATCGTCAGCCAGCGCCCGATCGGGCCGCTTGGTTTTTTCTCGGCGAGGGTTTGTGTGTCGGCCATCGTCATCGCTCAATACCGGATGCGCGGATCGAGCAGCGCATAGGCGATGTCGATCAACAGGTTCATGATGAAGATCGCCAGTGCCGAGACCATGATGACGGCCAGAACGACGGCGAAATCGCGAAGCAAAATGGAATCGATCATCAGCTTGCCGATGCCCGGAAAGCCAAACACGGTCTCGACGACGACGGCACCGTTCAAGATGGCGGCCGCCTGGTCGCCGATGACTGTGATCACCGGCAGCATGGCGTTGCGCAGTCCGTGAATGAAGATGATTGAGTTCGAGCGGACCCCCTTGGCGCGGGCCGTCTTCACATAGGCGGAAGACAGAACACTGATCATCGAGCCGCGGACCACCTGCAGGATCAGGCCGAAAGGCCGGATGAACAGCACGCTGACCGGCAGGACCCAGTGCCAGAAAGTTCCCGTTCCCGATGTCGGAAGGACATGTAGTTTGACGGCGAAAATGACGATCGCCACGATGGCCAGCCAGAAATCCGGCGCCGCAGCGCCGATCAGCGAGAAGAAAGTGGCGAGGCGGTCGAAGACGCCGCCGACGCGAAACGCCGCGAGCGAACCGATGACGATCGCGGCGACCGTGACCAGCGCCATGGTGATGACTGCCAGCCAGAAGGTCCACACGAAAGCCTCCAGCACGACATCCATGGCCGGACGGGCCTGTCGCAGTGACTGACCGAAATTGCCTTGGGCAAGATCCGAGACATAACGGCCGAACTGGATGATCAACGGATCGTTGAAACCGTTCATCTCTCGGAATTGCTGGCGCATTTCCGTAGTCGCATCGATCGGCAGATAGAGGTCGGTCGGATCGCCCGTCAGCCGGGACAGGAAGAACACGATGACGATAAGCACCACGAGCGATACGCCACTGGCGATCGCGCGTTTGCCGATGAAACTCTTCATGCACTCCTCCCGAGTGAACCCCATTGGGCCGTGATGTCCGTTCGTCCGGCTGCCCGTCATACCCCGCCGGCAACAGGCCCGGCTCGACGACCGGCGTTATAACTGAAATATTAGTTCATCTAAAATTTTTGTGAACCCCAAAAATGATCGGGGCTTATCGCGGTGGTTTGCGTCGCCATGTCATGTCGCGGGTTCCAATAATGGCCGCGCCGATGATCACGACCGCGCCGATCCAAGTCTGTGCGGCCGGAACTTCCGAGAAAAATGAGAAGGCCATAAGGGCCACGATGGGCAGTCGGAGAAAGTCAAGCGGTGCCAGGACGCTTGCGGCCGCCATGCCGAAAGCGCGCGTGATGAGCGTCATGTTGAGAGCGCCGAGTGCCCCTTGCATGGCAAGCAGTGCGAGTTGGTTCCAGGTCGGCATTGACCAGACCGGCAGCATGACGATCAGGCCAAGCGGCACCGTCGCTATCAGATTCCATGCAACCAACCGGTCGGCACTATCCTTCAATGCCATCCGCCGCAGCATCAATTGGCTGGCTGCCGTCAAGACCGCTCCTGCCAGCGCAAAAAGCAGCCATTGGTCGAAACCGGACGCTCCAGGGCGAATGATGATCATGACGCCGATAAAACCTGCGACAATGCCGGCCACGCTGGAGATGCCGACATGTTCCTTGAGCACCAGCCAAGCACCGAGAACGAGAAACATCGGCATGGTGAAATTGATCGCGGTCGCATCGGCGAGTGGCGCGTGCGCAAAGGCGACGAACAAAGCAACCAGTGAGGCAAGCTTCAGACCGGCACGCACGACATGCAGAACACGATAGGGAGAGGATTTCAGGTCGACCCGGGACACGATCCAGGGCGTGACGACCAGAAGTCCAAAAAACGACCGGAAAAAGCCGATCATCAATGGATGCACCTCGCCGGCCAGCAAACGCACGATGACTGCGTCGAGACTATTTAAAAATGCGGCGGCCACCATCATGCATACGGCAAGGCCTGTGCGACCAGGCTGCATCACGCTTCTCCTGATCGAACAAAGGTGAACCCTGCTGTATCGGCCATTCGATACAGCTGCGCGTTGAACCGGCAATCCATGAAAAATAAAGCCTTCCTGGCGTGTCTGCTAATCTCCCGGCTCACAACGGTCTGCCGCGTTTGAGACCGCTCGTTCTCAACAGGGGTCGGCAGCATCCGTTATCTTCGGCGCGGATTAACGGCTTTATCTCAATCCATCAGCCGCCGTCCACAGTGACACAGCGGATTGCTGACAGGGCCGCCTTCGTCCACGACTAGTGGACCACTCCGTTCGTTTTCGCCCGGTTCGAGAACTGGTGAACGAGCATGATGCCCTGCTCAAGAAGCAACTCGGCTGCCTGCAGATCGCGCGGCGTGAGATCGCCGGATAGTCCGCGAATCGTATTGGCGACGCAGATGGAGTTGGCGACGAAGCGGGTGTCGCCCTCACCTTCCGCCTCCTCGGCAGTTGCTTCCAAGGCGTCGGCGACGGTGTCGAGCAGGCTCGAGCGTTCGACAAGCGTCATGTCGTTCAGGGTTTTGGAAATGCCGTTCATGATTGTCTCCTCGCGCGTGCCCAAGGCGGATCGCAGCTCCAATTTCTCGATTTCAGTCACATGGCGGTGACTGTCAGATAGGATGGTTGTCTTAAGAAGCAACTCATGGCTGCCGCGCACCTGACGCATAGTGCAGCCAGCTGGGACGGCTCAATCAATAATTTCGGGCCGATCATTCCAGATGTGTCAGGAGGTCGGCAAGCATCGGTCGCTGCCCTTTCAACAGCTTTATGGCTGCGTGGGGCAGGGAAAACCACCCCGCACGATCGACCTCCGGAAAGCTCTTTACCCGGCCTGACCGGGGCGGCCATTCCATTTGAAATACGGAACTCTGTATCGCATTCACGTCCAGTACCGGATCGGCTTCGATCGACCACACGACGACTATCTTACCGCCGGGTTGTCGGTATTCGCCCAATGGTGTGAACCTGCCATCGACTGCGACACCCAGCTCCTCGGCAGTCTCCCTGATTGCGGCCGCGAGCTCGTCTTCGCCGGCCTCGATCAGCCCCTTCGGGATCGACCAGGCAGCCTCATCTTTCCTAGCCCAGAAAGGACCGCCCGGATGGACGAGAAGGACTTCGTTGTCCTTGGAAATGCGCCGGTAGATGAGAAGTCCGGCGCTGCGGATGACCATCGCGTTGTGCCCTTCTTGTATCGATCACGAGGCCAGGCACTCCTCACAGATGCCGCACCCATCGTCGTCCATCCACCGACGCCGCCGCTTGCAGCAAAGGCAAGCACGACTATCCGGCTGCTCTTTTGTGTCTTCCGGAGGAATGATCTCGATCGTCGTGTCGAATAGAGTGTCAGCTACAAGCTCCGCCATCTCGTTGCTCCATCAGTCTGTTCTAAATAAGATAGGAGCGGTGATCGATACCGGCAAGCTCTCGACGACGTCAGGCGGTTCAATGAAGGGTCAGCTTCGACGCCGGTCAGAGCGGCAAATCGCGTTCCGACCAGATTCGGCGATCCCAACATCGAACGCTGGGCCTTCTTGCGACAAGTGATATAGTTGAATTTCGGTCGTCCACCTGGACGATACGACAAAGGAATTATTCCATGGGAGACCAGAATCGCCCGCTGCAACCAGGAGAAACCGCCCCCGCCTTCGCACTAGCCACGGCCAACTTCGATGGAACGGTCTCATTCGCCGATTTGAGCGGTCGCCCGTTCTTGATCGGGTTCTTTCGCGGGCTACACTGCCCGTTCTGTCGGCGCCAGGTCGAACAGCTTGCTGGCATACAGCCCAGCCTGCGCGCCTCCGGAGTGGAGACCGTGGCCGTTATCAACACACCAGTAGAACGCGCTCGCCTGTATTTCCGCCACCGTCCGACGCCAGTAACGCTGCTATGCGATCCCGACTGCCACACACATCGGGCCTATGGTGTGCCCCATGCTGAGTTCCTGCCCGATGGGAGCAGCAAGCAGCCCGAATGGCCTTATAGCGCGACGATGGCGCAGTTCCAGGCGGCGCGCATCAACCCCACGGGCGAGTTGCCGGAAGTGCTACAGCCGATGGAAGCCAATACGATACTCAACGCCAAGGACCGCTTCGAGCTTGATGAAGCCGATATGGCGATCTTCTCGAACCACGCCACCCAGCTCGTCGGGCACTTCCTGGTCAATGAGAACGGCACCATCGCCTGGTCGCAAATTGAGGCGCTGGACGGACCGAACAGCCTTTGCATCTTCCCGACTGCGGCGGAGATAATCGCCGCCGCCGGCAGCCTTGAACGCTGACCTTCAGCGAACCATTGGCCAGCGTGGGCGAACTCGTCTCCGAGCTGCCATCAGTTTGACCTCCACGTTCTGCCAGTCCGAAAAAATAGTCACATTAGCTAGACAGACTCCACCGTTGTTCGGTTTTTGCATCGAACAGATGCAGTTTGCTGAGGTCCGGGCTAATGACGATTTGGTCGCCGGCGCGGAGATCAAGGCGCTCTCTTACCGTCGCAACGAGATGATTCTCACCAAACTTCGTGGTGACCTGGATCTCAGCACCGGTGGGCTCGACGAGAACGACCTCAGCGGCCACAGGACCTTGTCCGATTGTAAGATGCTCAGGGCGAATGCCGTAGATAAGCTGTGCGCCGCGTTCCAATGGCGCTGCTTCGGGCAGCGGCAGCTTACCTCCGCCGTCCGCGATCAACTCCAGCGGCCCCGAGGTGCTGACCTGGCCTCGAATAAGGTTCATTGCCGGCGAACCGATGAAGCCCGCCACGAAAAGGTTTGCCGGCCGGTCGTAGAGATCGAGCGGAGAGCCTATTTGTTCGACGAAGCCGTCCCGCATCACAACAATCCGATCGGCCATTGTCATGGCCTCGACCTGATCGTGGGTGACGTAAATGGTCGTTGTCTTCAGTCGCTGATGCAGTTGCTTGATTTCCGAACGCATCTGCACCCGCAGCTTCGCGTCCAGGTTAGACAATGGTTCGTCAAACAGGAAGACCTGCGGATTTCTGACGATGGCACGGCCCATCGCCACACGTTGGCGTTGGCCACCCGACAGGTTTTTCGGATATCTGTCGAGCAGATGCTCGAGCCCCAGAATTTCAGCGGCTGCTCGAACACGCTGCTTGGTCTGTTCCTTGGGTGCTTTCGCCAGCTTCAGCGAAAAACCCATATTCGCCTCGACTGTCAGATGGGGGTAGAGCGCATATGACTGGAAAACCATCGCGATATCGCGTTCTTTTGGCGCGACATTGTTCACGACCTTGCTGCCGATCGATATCCGGCCGGCTGAAATCTCTTCGAGGCCGGCGATCATCCGCAACAATGTCGACTTCCCGCACCCGGACGGACCGACCAGGATTACGAATTCGCCGTCTTGGATATCAATATCCACCCCATGCAGAACTTCGAAGTGACCGTAGCTCTTGCGGGCATTCGCCACACTTACTGACGCCATAACTTTCTCCGGCTGAATGTTGGTATCTTCGGGACGCGGCCGCTCGTCTGACACGGCTGTCGATTGCTCACCGGCTTGCCGTGGCGGCTGAATAAGGCGCCAGTACCGCGTCGACCGCAGCAAGGCAGAGTTCGCGTGCCTTCGGAGCGACCTGCTTTGACACCACGCCGGAATAGAGTCGGCCGAGATATTGGCTGATCAGAGTTTCGGGAATTTCATCGGGGAGCCGGCTGAACAATTCGCCGACCGCGGCGGATGCGCGAGGATCCGGCCAGTAATAGCGAATTCGATCACTATAGCTGAAATGCCTTTGCAATCGCTCCTCATCGGGACTGCCGCCATAGTGGGCCGCCCAGCTTGCCGGTTGCTCAACCATGATCTTTTCCATGGTCGCCACCAGTCCGGTTCGCGGCGTCCTCCCGGCAAGCACGTCAGCGATCGCATCGAGACCGTACAGCGCTTCGCGTAGCGCGAAAGTCAGCCCCGGTCCGACCTTTAGGATTGCAAAGCCGCCGTCGACGAGAGCAGACAAGGCTTCGGCCGGCTGGTAGTCGGTGGAATGTGCTTCGAAAATCAAGCCCGGCATGTCGTCCAGCGAACGAATGAGGCTCTTGGCCCGTTCAGGCTTGTAGAGCGCCACGTCCGTGTTGCCAAATTCCACGCCCGGCTGAACCACGATCCCAATGACCCGCTCCATTGCCGACGCCAAACCTGCTTCGGCAAACGACGCCCGGTGAACCGCCAGCGTTTTCATCGCCGCATCGGCCCGGGTAATTTCGATGTCTTCGAGTGCGTGCGTTGCACCACCTGGAGGCGGCACCTCGGTTCCGATGATATAGACCGGCGGACGGCGGCCTGAACGAAGAGCGGTCTCCTCAGCGGCCTTTGCCAATCGAGCGGCCCGCGCCGCGGTCAATTCGTCATCGAGCGCCGTTGGTTCACCGGCACAGCCCATCGACGTGTCCAGGTGAATCTTTTCAAACCCTGCCTCGACATAGGCCGTCACCATAGCCGCGGCGCGCAGCATTGCCTCCTCGGCCGCCAACTTTCTCCAAGGGTTGGGGCCGAGGTGATCGCCTCCGAGGATGATGCGTTCGGCTGGAAAGTCAGTCGCTGCGGCGATGTCCTCGATGAACCGGCGAAAGTCCACCGGCGTCATCGCGGTATAGCCGCCCTCCTGATTGACCTGATTGCAGGTGGCTTCGATGAGGACCGCCCGGTGCTCCATGCCGGCACGCCGAAGGGCTGCCTCGATAACCAGCGGATGCGCCGAGCAGACCGAAGTGACGCCATGGGGAAAAGGCAGGTTTCGGGCACCGAAAAGCTTTCGCAGCGCGGTCTGCCGGTTCTCTTCGATCGACGTCATGCGAGCGTCACAACCTTCGTCAGGTGACGGGGAGAGACAGTGTCGATTTGCCGAGCCTGCGCGGCGCGTTCGCCGAGGACCTGCAGCGCCGGAAGGACAACGAGGCCCGCAAGCGACAGATCGACATCGACGGTGAGTTCCAGATCGCCTGGACCACCCACACCGATGACGACCGCGCCTTTTTCTCTCAGTTCTCCCACCAGTTTCGTCTCCGCCTCCCTCTGGTCGGAGCTGTACAGCATGACCGCAACCGTCTTTGCGTCAACGAGGCTGATCGGCCCATGCCGGTATTCCAGCGGGTGGAAAGCCTGGGTCATGATCTGGCTCATTTCCATGAGCTTGAGCGCTCCCTCCAGGGCGACGCCGAAGAGGGGGCCTCCACCGAGAAAGACGAAATGCGACCGGTCGGCGATAATTCCAGGAAGTGCCGCATCGAGAGCGCTCGCGAGCTGCCGGGCGGAATTCACGACAGAGGCAGGAACCTTCTGCCCGATCATCTGCAAACCGAGAAGGACCATGAGGCTCGCCGATACCGTCATGACGATACCTTCGTCCGGATGGGTTTCGGCCGCGATCATCCGATCGCAATTTTTCGCGAGAGAGCTTTCCTGTTCGACGGTTATCGCCGTCACGAAGGCGCCGGCGGCCCGGCTTGCCTTTGCCGCGGCGACTGTCTCCGTCGTCTCGCCGCTCCGGGAAAGCGCGACGACGTGCGTGTTGCGCCACTCCGGCCAGAAAGCCGACGGCCGGGTTTGCCATTCGGCACCGGGGACCGCGATTGCCTTGCGTCCGGCCATATTGGCATAGGCTGCCAGCGAGAGCGCAAGATTGAAGGATGTGCCGCAGCCGACGAAGACGAGCAGCTCCGCGCGGTCGTCGGCTGAATTCAATTCAATGGCCTTCTCCCAATAGGGAAATTGCTCGAAAATAACCTTTTCGGTCGTGCTCATGAAGTCTCCGATTATTTGACGGAACCAGCCAACAGGCCGCTGACGAGGTAACGGTTGAGGAAAATGACGACGAGGGCGGGGATGACGATCGCGATCGAGCCACTCGCGGTGATGAGCCCGTAGTCGATGAAGTTCTTCGTGACGAATTCCGGGATCAGAACCGTTAGGGGCTTCGTTGCCTGCGGCGAAAAAATGAGCGGTACGAGATACTGCCCCCAGGCACCCAGAAACGTAAGGATTGCCGCTGCCGTCAGACCCGGTCCGGCCAGCGGCAGGACGATGTTGAAGAAGATGTAGAGCCGGCCCGCTCCGTCGAGTTGCGCCGCCTCTTCCAGTGCGATCGGAAGAGCTTCAAACACGCTCCGCAACAGCCAGAGCGACAGAGGCAGGAAGGCCGAGACATAGATCAGCGAGACGCCCACATAGGTATCGACGAGATGCAGCTTGATCATGATCTGATAGAGCGGGATCAAGACAGCGTAGGCAGGAATGGCCAGCGTCGCGACGACAGCGATAAAAAGCACTTTGCGGCCAGGAAACTGAAGCCTGGTGAACGCGTAAGCCCCAAGAGAGGATATCGCGACGCAAAGCAAGGTGGCAGCGATTGAGGTCACCACGCTATTGAGCAACGCGGCCCGGAACTGTTTGAACACCTCCACACCTCCGATCCGCGCAATATTGATGCCAAGCAGCCGGGAGTAGTGATCGAGCGTAAAGTGCTGCGGAAAGAAGTTGATCGGTCGGGTCGAAAAGTCTTCGCTGGGCGTAACCGAACTCGCGATGGTCCAGTATATCGGCCCCAGAGACCAGATCAACAGGACGACGACACCGGTCCAAATTATCATTCGATAGGCAATAGTAGATCTCATCAGTCGAACCGTGTGTTGCGATAGACGCGAAGGACGTAAACGAGCGAAATCAGCAGAGACACGAGAGTGATCACGACCGATAGCGCCATGCCATACGAGAAGCGGAGATTCTGGAATGTTTCGAGGTAGATCTGCACGAGCACCGGTCGGGTCTCGAGGCTGGCACCCGCCAGAACCCACGCCTCGTCGAAGAGATTGAAAGCGTTCACGGTTGCGTTCGTCATGGCGACAGCGATCGCACTGCGAACCAGCGGAAGGGTTACCCATCCGAACATCTGAACGCGCGTCGCCCCATCGATCCGCGCAGCCTCATAGAGATGCGCAGGGATGCTCTGCATCGCGGCAAGGACGATGACGATCGTCAAAGGCATCATGCGCCAGACATGGACGACCGTTACGGCGACGATGGCGCTGGTGCGATCGTTGAACCAGACATGATTTTCGAAGGGGAGCCCCAGCGCAGAAAGAATACCGTTCAACAGACCCGCGCCCGGTTGATAAATCCAAAGCCAAATGACCGAATTCACAACGCCGGGCAGCGCCCAGGGCAAGATCACCGCTGCGAGAACCCACTGCCGCCCGACCTTGATCTGATTGATGAGAGCGGCGGCAAGAACGCCGAACACGGTTTCGGCGGCGACAGCCAGAACAACATACATGAGCGTGTTGCTCCAGGTCGTCGCGAGCTGGCCATCCGACAGCATTCGGCTGTAGTTCTCAAGACCGACGAATGGCGTGCCGGCCTGCATGGGGTTGACCCTGTGCAGGCTGTCCCAGACGGTTCTTCCCATCGGGTAGAAGACCAAAGCTGCCATCGTGATAATGATGGGCGACACCAACAGCAAGCCGAGTGTGGCGTCGGCGTTGAAGCCGACCCCACGCTTGCTCGTGGCCTCTTCGGACGCCAAAGCTGTCATTGCGCCATTGCCTGCTTGGCGGCGGAAGCGATAGCCTCCATCGCCTGGTCGACGCTCATCTGTCCCTTGGCAGCGCTATTGATCGCCGTGTTTACACCACTGGAAAATTGCGGGTACCAAGGCGGCGTGCCTTGCGGAAACAGCGGCTCAACCGTCTTCGACTGTGCCACCAGAGCGTCGCCGCTGTTGAGCTTTCCGGACTCGTTGAGTTCGGAAAGCGCCGACGTGCGTGTCGGCAGGAAGCCGTTCACAGCATTCTTCTTCTGGAAGTCCTTGCTGGTAAACCATTTGACGAAGGCGATCGCCGCCTCCTTGTTGGGAGAGACGTTTGGAATAGCCAGCGCTTCCGGAAGGCCGAAACTGCGCGTTTCACCGCTGGCCGTCGGCACGAGGATCGCCTCTACCTGGCCGGCGACTTTCGACTGCTTGGGATCGTTCATCTGGCCAAGACGACCAGGCTCACCGGAGATCATGATGCTGGTGATGCCCTGCGCGAACATGCTCTCATTGATCTGGCTGTCCTTCAGGCCAGTGGACGCCGGATCGACCAGCCCTTCCTTGAGGAGCATCAGCTCGAAAGCAAGCGCCTTGTAACCAGCCGAATCCGGCGAGGTGAAGAGCGGATTGAAATCCTTGTCGAAGAGTTCGCCACCGAAGGCCTTGGTCAGCAGATACCAGCTCGTAGACGCACCTTCCGTCGCTGAAACCGGCAGGCCGATCGGATACTCGACAGTGCCTTTTTCCTTGATCTTCTTGGCTGCAGCGACCAGGGCGTCCAATGTTTTCGGCATCTCGGTGATGCCTGCATCCGTGAAATGCTTCTTGTTGACGAGCATCACCCGGAAGTCGTTGGTATAGGGAATTCCCAATAATTTGCCGTCAACCGTGAAGATCTTGGCAACGCCGATATCTTTAACCGTATCGGCGTCGATCACGTCGTTGAGCGGCATATACCAACCGGCCGCGCTGAACTGACCGGTCCAGGACCAATCGAATTCGGTGACATCCGCTGGCGCTGTCCCGGCAACCAAAGCCGTCACCAGCTTCGGGCGGATGTCGTCCCACGACAGGGTCTGCAGGTCGACGTGAATGCCGGTTTCGGCTTCGAAGTCCGAGGCGATGTTCGGTCCCTGCGGCGATGGCATGAGCACCGTGATCGACTGACCGGCAAGCGGCTTGGCGTCCTGGCCAAGAGCGGGTACGGCGATTGCCAAGGTCGCCGATGCAAGTAGAGGCAAGATCAATTTATGCATGTTCCCATCCTTCATTATTCTTGAGCTCAATTCACTGGGATACGCAGTCACCGCCTTCGGCCGTGGCCACGATTTGCCCGAACCAGCCGTCGTCTAGTGGCCAGTCGAGAAGTTGGGCGGCAGCCAGGAGCGCGCCGCCAATCGGGGGAAGTTTCGGCAAAGCCGGAGGCCTGCCAATTCGCCGTTCGAGCGCCTCCAAAAGAAGCCGGCTCGAAAAAGTACCGCCGGCATAGGTCCAGTCGGCATCCGGATCACAGTGGCCGGCAATTGCCTTATGATGCTTCGCGAGTTCATCGGCGGCCTGCTCGATCAACCCGACCGCTCCTTTGTCGCCGCCAAGTGCGATCTGATCGACGAGGGCCGAAATCGCTGCAATGTCCGCCCGTTCATTCGCCAGGGAGCTGGCCCAATCGCCGAGCCCATTCATGGGATTGTTCAAGTCGATGCGAAGATGGTCAAACAGGGCCTTTGCGAGAGCCGTTGCCGGAGCACGCCCGTCCAGGCTTTGGCTGACGAGATTGAGCGCCCTCTGCCCGATCCAATGGCTGCTGCCCTCGTCACCGATGAGATCTCCCCAGCCGCCGGTCCGCGCCGACCGCCCTTTGGAATTACGCGCCCATGCCATTGAACCCGTGCCGGAAAGAATAAGGATACCCGGCTCGCCCGCAAAAGCACCGAGGTGCGCCGCGTCGACGTCGTTGAGGACGCGCCGGTGGACGTTTGGGAACAGGCGCTCGATCGCATCGCGCTGTAGAGCCGACAGGCGTTCGACCTCCCCGTAGGCGGGCAGCGCTGCGGCGACGGCCGCCAGATTTCCTTCATCGCGAAAGGGAAGGAGATGCTGATCCAGCTCCTGGAGCCAATTCGGATTGTCCATGGGATTGACGCCATGGCCTAGCGAACGCCGCAATATCCGGCCACGCTTGTCCGCGAGGGCAACCAACACCTTGCTTCCACCACCGTCGATGCCGAGGATCAGCGCGTCGCTCACTCTTTCGCCCTCAGATCCGCGATTGTTGCGTCAACGCCGAAGTTGACAAGCTCCTCGCGCCAATGCCGCGAAAGCCCGGAATCGGTAATGACTTTCGCGGTGTCCAGCGGCGCGACTTTGTAGGTCGCCGTGGTTCCGAATTTCGAGGAATCGGCCAGGACGAAACGATTGGCGGACCGAGCCAGCATGCGCCGGTTGAGGCTCGCTTCCGCACTGTCCACGCTGTAGATCGCACCGTCGGAGCTGATGGCGCTGGCGCCAAGAAAGAGCTGGTCGAACCATAATGTTTCCAGCATTGTCTCTGCCTGAGGTCCGACAAGCGACGCATTCTCGCTACGCAGCTGACCGCCGAGAAGCACCACTTCCAAATTCGGAATATTCAGGAATTCCTGCGCTACCGTCAGGCCGTTGGTGAATATCCTGAGCGGCATGGGGTTGATGCGAACGAGGCGCGCAAGCTGCAGGACGGTGGTTCCCGCGTCGAGAAAGATTGCCGTACGCGGATGAAGCAGGTCGTAGGCCGCAGTGGCAATCGCCCGTTTGGCCGATAGATGGCGCTTTTCGCGCTCCTGAAAGGCAACCTCAACCGATGATCCTTCGGCAATGCGTGCTCCACCATGCACGCGATCAATGGCGCCCTCCTGCTCGAGGATCTGCAGGTCTCTGCGAACCGTGGCAAGCGATGCTCCGATCGCATCGGCAAGCGCCTGGATGGTCGAAAAGCCGTTCGCGTAGAGGTGGCTGCGAATGGCGTCCAGCCGATCGACCTTCACTCCGACTGCCTGGCTCAACGAAAACCTCCCTCACGATAGATCTCAATTTCGGTCACATTTTCATCTCAAATGATCAGTGTCAATCAATTTTATGACGTTTTGTGATTTATTTGATGGGGCCTGGACATGAAAAAGACGCGCCGTGAATTCACGGCGCGTCTAAAACGAATGAATTGCCATCCGCACCAGTGCTTGTGGCGGGCTTACCCGCGGGATCTCACTGATATCTCGGCAACAAATCGCCGTGCGCGTCGATCAGGTCGTCGACAAGGTTCCAGATTTGGTCTGGAGACAATTCCGCAGACGTGTGCGGATCGAGCAGAGCGGCCTGGTAGATGCGCTCTCGGTTTTTTGTAAGAGCCGCCTCGACCGTCAACTGCTGCACGGAAACGCTCAAGTTCATGACGGCGGAAAGCTGAGAGGGGATCCGACCGACTCGGACCGGTTGAATTCCGTTTCTGTCGACATGGCAAGGCACTTCCACGATACATTCATCGGGCAGATTCTCGATTAGGCCGTTGTTTGGGACATTGCCGTATATCAGCGCCGGATTGCCAGTCACCGCGGCATGAATGATGCCGGCCGCGTATTCGTTGCTGCGGCACACCTCGATCGGCTTGTCGCCTTCCAGTTCCTTGCGCAGGGCATGCCACTCTTTGATCTGCACTTCGCAGCGCCGGATGTATTCGTCCAACGGGATATTGAGCTGATCGATGAGATCCCCCCGTCCCTCCTTGATGTACCAGGAGGTATACTCGGAGAAATGCTCGCTGGATTCGGTGACAAAGTGGCCGAGTCGTCTGAGCACATCGAACCGCACCCGATCGTCCGGCGGAACGCGGCCATCGGCGGCGAGCGCGTTCAGTCTCGGATAAAGGTCTTCCCGCCGTCCGTCGCTATGAACTTTCTCAAATTTCAGGAAGAAGGCGACGTGATTGATCCCGGCCGAAACGTAGTTCACGTCGGCAATGTCCTCGCCGAGGCATTGCGCGAGATGCCCGGCTGTGTGCTGCACACTATGACACAAGCCGACGGTGCGGATTTCCGGGGCCAGATCCTTGATCGCCCAGCAGTTGATGGCCATCGGATTGACGTACTGCATCAGAAGAGCCTGCGGACAAACCTCCTGCATGTCTCCGCAGATCCCCTCAAGGACTGGTATCGTCCGCAAGCCGCGGAAAATGCCGCCGATGCCAAGGGTGTCGGCGATCGTCTGACGCAAACCGTATTTCTTCGGAATGTCGAAGTCCGTGACGGTCGCCGGTTTGTAGCCACCGACCTGCATCATGAGGATCACGAAATCAGAACCGCGCAGTGCTTCCCGCCGGTCGAGTGTGGCGTCGATCCTGACGTTTGAAAGCTTAAGCGACTCGCAGATCCGGCGAGCGACGATCTCTGACGTCTTCAATCGCTCTGGATCGATATCGAAGAGGCTGATGACGTAGTCGCCGCCTCTCTGTGAGGACAGGACATCTCCCAGAATGTTCTGTGCAAAAACGGTGCTACCAGCGCCTACCAGGCAAATCTTCGGCATTGCAATCTCCCCATCGGTTGTGATTGCTTATTGCTCCTTCTAGATCAGAATTTCTTCCTGACATCGGCCTATTAATTCCGGAATTCGAGTCTCAGCCACATGAAACATCCCCAAAGCCGCGGCGAATGGATTGGATCCCGAGGGGAGTTCTTGATCGAGCGTCACATCGCTGACGCGATGGCCGCACCGCATTGGCATGACCACGTAGAAATAAACCTGCTCATGGCAGGCCAGATGACCTACCTTTTTAATGGAAGGCAGGAACAGGTGGAGGCCGGCCGCCTGGTTTTATTCTGGGCGGCAATTCCCCATCAGACGATCGCTGTTAGCCAAAATGCGCCGCTGGTATGCCTCTATCTTCCCCTTATAGATTTTCTGGGTCTGCCGGTGGACAGGAAAGCAAGGCAGTCGATCATGCAAGGGAGATTTCTGGCGCAGGCAAGTCAGGAAACGATGGACGCGTTGACCCTCCCACGATGGGAAAAGGAATGGCAGTGCGGCAGTGCGGCAAGACGGAGATTGGTCGTGGAGGAAGTACGACTGCGAATACGACGTCTGATCCTGGACAATGCTGAAAGCGACAATTCGCCAACCCATGTCTCTCCGACATCGTTGGCCGGCCAGGCGGTGCGACACGTCGAGTTGCTGATCGACCTCATCAATTCCGGCTACGCAGATCCGGTAAGCGTAGCCGATCTCGCAAAACTCGCGGGCATGCATCCAAGCACCGCCAACAGCGCTTTCCGAAAGGTTTTGGGAATATCAGTCAACGAATACCTGACTCGACATCGGATTGCCCGGGCGATGCAGCTGCTGACGGACACGGACGATCCGATCCTCCAGATCGGTTTTGACTGTGGGTTTGGTTCCAGCAGTCGCTTCTACGAGATTTTCAAGGAGCGAACGGGTACGACCCCCCGTCATTTCCGGGAAAGGGTGAGCTCCAAGAACACTCCAGTGCCCTGATGAGATTCCAACCGACGAGGTCGTGATGGCTCTGGGTGCCTACCTATTTCGGCTCACTACCTGAGCAGACGAGTGCGGCGTGCGCTTCGACCTCACGCGGATCCAGCGTCGCCGTTTGGTCCCGGCGATAGATCTCGGCGGAAATCACCGTCAGGCATCGATCAAAATCGGAGGGACGGATGAGGATCGCGCCACCAACGATGATCGCGGAAAGCAAGATCGCGCCTGCCAGCAGAATATCACTTCTGACCATGTTCCCTAGCGCGACCGTCGCACGGCTTTAGTGGAGCGTGCCGCTGATCACCATTTTTGACACGAATGCGGAAAGAAGCTGGCTATCGAAATGGCCCGGCGAATTCATCATCATGTTGATCGCCTCTGCTTGCGAGAAGGCGCGCTTATACGGCCTGATCGTGGTCAGCGCCTCGTAGACGTCACAAATCGCCGCAAGCCGGGCGACGTAAGGGATCTTCTTTCCGGCGAGCCGATCAGGATAGCCGGAGCCATCGAACTTTTCGTGGTGGTAGCGACAAATGTCGAGCACCGGCTTCGGAACGTGCGCGACATGAGAAACCAGCTCATATCCCCGCTGAGGATGCCCGCGGACAAGATCCATTTCCTCGGCCGTCAGCTTACCGGGTTTCGTCAAAATTTCGTCCGGGAGCGCCATTTTTCCAAGATCGTGAACCAGTCCACCCAGTCCCAATACCCGCACATCCTCTTCTCCATGACCGAGGCTGCGCCCTAGGGTGATCATCAGCGCGCTTACCGCCAGCGAGTGGAGGAACGTCAGCTCATCTTTTTCCTTCAGCTTTGCGACTGCGATCAGCGCTCCGGCGTTGTCGAAGGCTGCCGACATGATCCGCTCCACAGCTGCGCTTGCCGCATCGCTGGCGAAAGAGGCTTTGATCCTGGCGTGGGCAAGCATTTGACGGATCTGCGGTCTTGTATCCTCGACGCATTCCCTCGCCTGTTTGATATCCTTTGCCGAAAACACGGCACGAAGCTGGGCGTCAAACGCAGCCCGGTCGATGTCCTGTGCCCCGCCCGGATCGACATCCGCGCCTTTTCGGACGTCGATAACGACCGTCATCAGGCGGTTTGCCATCAAACTCTCGACCTGACCGGCGGCCGAGATCAGGAACGGCTTGAACCGGCGTGTCCTGTCTTCCCCCTCGATTTCGACGTCCTCGACATACATTCCTACCCGCAATTGGCTGACATGTATTCGTTTTCGCATCTCTGATCCGTTCAAAATGATCTTGGTACTCAAGCGTTGTCTCAGGTATCCGGGGCTGGCCCGAGCGCGAAAACTCGCTCAAGCTATAGGGCTCCGGCACGGGTCTTGTCTTGGTCGAGCCGTTGTCCATGCTGCTCTAAAATGGCCGCGGCAACCGTTCGATCGACTGCTTTCGAAAACAGATAGCCCTGTCCGAGCTTGCAGCCGAGCTGGCTCAATTGAACAGCTTGGGGTTCTGTTTCAATCCCTTCTGCGACGACCCGGATTCCCAGCTTGTGAGCTATTCCGATCAGGCCCTCAACGATGAAGGTCCCAGCGTCGCCCGGCACCATGCGGTCGATGAAGGACTTGTCGATCTTGATGATGTCGACCGGCACCGTCAGCAGGTGGGTCAAAGACGCGTAGCCCGTGCCAAAGTCGTCGAGGGCAACCCGCAAGCCCTTGGACCGAAGAGCCTTTATCTCGTCCGCTACGACATAGTCCCGTTGTCCGAGATAAACCGATTCCGTCACTTCGAGGATGATGTGCTTGAGAGGAACCTCCGCGTCCCCGAAAATTCGGCACAGCCTGTCTTGCAGATTACCGCCACGAAAATCTGCGGCGGACAGATTGATGCCGACATGCCGGAGAGGAAGGCCTCGGGCGAGCCAGCTGCGGATGTCTCTCGCAACTCTAATCAACATCCGTTGCGTCAGCTCAGCAGCGATATGCGCGTCTTTTGTCGCCTCATGGAAATGCGCTGCGGCTATGATTTCGCCTGAAGGCGTGGTCATTCGACACAAAGCTTCGAAACCGACAATTTCCCGCGTATCCAGGCGCAAGATCGGTTGGTAATGCGCGTCGATTCGATCGTCTTCCAGGGCGACACCCACGTCCCGAACCGCCCTGAAGCGTCTAGTCAGGGCGGTGCCCAGGCCGGGATAGTGTTGCACGTACCGGCCGCGGTTGTGTTCCTTCGCATGATAGAGCGCCACATCGGCGTTCTGGCGGGTCTGGTCAGGGTTTGTTTCCGTCTCCGCCAACGCACCGCCAATCGTCGCGGCGGGAAAGACAACATGACCGTCGCATGTTGAAGGAGAGGACAGTGCTTTGAAGATGTCGGTTGCCCTCGCATTCAGATCAAGGTCTTTGTCGTCCGACACAATGACAGCAAACTCATCTCCACCGAGCCTAAAGGTGTTTTTGGCGCCTGCTGTCGCGGAGATCCGGTCTGCGACCACTTGAATCAATGCGTCGCCGGCTGCGTGCCCGAACGTGTCGTTCACGAGTTTCAAATTGTCGATATCAACAAGCAAGAGGCCCCAGGCGCGCCCGGATCGAGGCAGATCTTCGGCGAGAAGCTGGTTGAAACGAGCGCGATTCGACAGTCCCGTCATAGCGTCGCTGTATGTCAGCCGCTGACGTTCCATCACCCGTTCTTCGCGATCGATGGCGATTGTACAGAGATGGACACAAGCCTCGACGAGGTCCCGTTCGACGGCCTTCGGACCGCCCTGGTCTCGATAGTAGAAGGCGAAGGTGCCGATCACCCGCTCGCCGCTCTTGATCGGGCTGGACCAGCAAGCCCGTAACCCCAACGGAAGAACCAGGGACTTGAAGTCCTGCCAACGAGGATCGGTCTCGATATCGGTGACAACGACCGCTTCTGCGAAATAGGCAGCAGCGCCACAGGAGCCCGCAAGAGGTCCGGCTTCAAGATTGTCGACAGCCGCTGAATAGTCAGGCGGAAGGGAGGGTCCAGCAAGTGTGTGAAGACGGCTCCCGTCGAACGTCAGCACCGAAGCGATGATCCCAGGAACGGCGGCCTCAACCCGGAGGCAAAGTTGCTCGATCGTTGCTGCCAACGGTTCCCCTTTGGCAATCATTTCCAGAATGGCATTCTGCAACTCAAGGATCATGACGTCACTTCCCGGAAGGAGACCCTCCGTACCAAACCGACTTTCAAATCAGGTTACGCCGTTGATTAGATTTTGATCGAATGAACGCACTCGCGAGCCATCAGCGACCGAGCCCCCAAGCGGGGTTAAAGGGTCCAGACCCGAGGCCGGGTCGATCGGCTCACGCAGACCTTGAATAATCGATTGTGGGACTCATCTCCTTTTGCTCGTGGAGCAGACGTTCCGGGCTGTGAATGGGTGTGATGCCCGGATGGCGCATGCCCGGCGCATAATCGCCTCTGGTTGGTTGGCGGGCTTGGTGCCCTGTTCCACGATGCCATGCCGTTTGAGGCAGACGTCCTCGACCGTCGGCTTGCTTCATTCAGATGTCACGGAGAGCAGAACATGACGAAAGTTCCAACTATCGCCCGTATCTGGCGCGGTCGCACGAAGCCGGAATTTGCCGATGAATACGAAGCTTACAATCGCGCTGAGGGAGTTCCGCCACTGCTAAAGACGGCACTCGGCGTCCAATTGCTGCGCGAAGATCGAAAGGATGAAACATGGTTCACAACGATCTCCTACTGGGCCGACATGCAATCGATGACGGCGTTTACGAAAGGTGATCCGGAGCAGGTTCATCATCTGGCGCGAGATGCCGAACTGCTGTGCGAACTTCCGGAGCGTATCCAGATACACAAGATCGTGGTCCCTCCAAATCTGCGTTGAGCGTTGTTAGCTGCCTTCCTACAGGTCCCGCGTTTTTTGCCAGCCAGAGATAAATCGTAGGATTCCCGTGGCTTTCATCAAGCCAAAACGTTTTGGCTTGACTCCCAAAACGTTTTGGAGAATCTTTTCGCACTTCGGGAGGAAGGATCTTGGCCAATCTCAAACAACTCGCGCAATCGCTGGGACTGTCGATCACCACGGTGTCACGTGCGCTCGACGGTTATGCCGATGTATCGGCTGCCACGCGCGAGCGGGTTCGCGAGGCCGCTGACAAGGTTGGCTACCGGCCGAATGCTTCGGCCCGCCGCCTCCGCAGGCAACGCGCTGAGCTCGTTGCCGTCACGCTGCCGAGCGATCCTGGCCATATCGGCCCTCCGCATTTCCTCGATATGTTGTCCGGCTGTGCCGAACATCTTGCTGCTGCCGGCCTCAATCTGGTGATTGCGCCCGTGCCGCGCGGCGAGAGCGAACTCAACATCTGCCGCCGCTTCGTCGATGGCCGGCGCGTCGACGCCATGCTTCTCGTCCGCACCAAGCGGAAGGACGAGCGCGTCGAATTCCTGCAGTCGCGTGGCATTCCCTTCGTTACCAACGGCCGCACCGAAAGCCTGCTGCCGCATCCCTTTATCGACGGTGACGGCTTTGCCGGCTTCCGGGCCGCGACGCTGCGTTTCCATGCCGCCGGCCACCGTCGTATCGGCCATATCGCCGGCCCGCAGGAATATTATTTCGCACATGACCGCTGCCGTGGCTGGCGGGCGGCAATGGAGGAATGCGGCCTTGCGCCCGACCTCTGCGCCGAAGGCGCGCCGTTGGAACAGGGCGGTTATCTCGCAGCACTCGAACTTCTGCGCCAACCGTCGCGCCCGACCGCACTCGTCTGCGCCACCGACGAAATGGCGATCGGGGCACTCCGGGCACTGCGCGAGGTCGATGGCGGCAGCCAGATCAGCATTGTCGGCCATGACGATCTGCCGATGGGCGCCTTCACCAGCCCGCCGCTCTCGACCATGCGCATGACCGGCGAACACCTCGGCGCGAGCTTCGCCTCGCTGCTGCTGCGCGCCATTGCCGGCGAACCCGCCGAAGAACTCCAGGAGCTTCACGCGATCGAATTCGTCGATCGCGACAGCCATCGCCGTCCCCTGAAGGCGGCATAGACAGCAGTGCATCTCAAACAAAGAACAATGAAGGAGGAGAAGATGAAACATATCATGTCATTTGGGATTCTGGCTTCCACCGTGCTGGCCTTCGCCTCGCCGGTGCTTGCCCAGACGGTTTTCGTATCCACCCAGCTTCGTCCAATCGAGGAAGCGACCGTCGTCCGCGAGGAACTCCTGAAGGACGTCGGCTCGGTTGACTACGTGGTCGAGGAGCCGCCGCAGTTTGCCGTCCGTATGGAAGCCGAACGCCAGGCCGGCAAGCACACCGTCAGCCTCGTCGGTGCGCTGCATGGCGAGCTTTCGCCGCTCGCCGACAAGGACACGCTCGAGCCGCTCGACGATCTCGCCAAGAAGCTGGCAGCGAGCGGCATGCCGCAGTCGTTGCTCGACCTCGGTAAGCTCGGCAAGTCGACCCAGCAGTACATTCCCTGGATGCAGGCGACTTATGTGATGGCTGCCAAGAAGGAAGCGCTGCAATACCTGCCTGATGGCGCCGACGTGAACGCACTGAGCTACGATCAGCTGATCGAGTGGGGCAAGAATATGCAGGAGGCGACGGGCCAGCCGCAGATCGGCTTCCCGGCCGGCCCGAAGGGGCTGATGGCGCGTTACTTCCAGGGCTATTTCTACCCCTCCTTCACGGGCGGTGTCGTGCGCACCTTCCAGAGTGCTGATGCGGCCGCCGGCTGGGAGAAGCTGAAGACGCTATGGGCCTATGTAACACCGAACTCGACCAGCTACGACTTCATGCAGGAGCCGCTGGCAGCCGGCGAAGTCATGGTCGCCTGGGACCATATCGCCCGTTTGAAGAATGCCATTTCTGCCGCACCGGATGATTATGTGGTCTTCCCGGCGCCTGCCGGTCCCAAGGGTCGCGGCTACATGCCGGTCGTTGCCGGTCTCGCAATCCCGAAGGGGGCGCCCGACAAGGCCGGCGCAGAAAAGATCATCGAACACCTGTCCATGCCGGACACGCAGCTCCTGACCGCCTCGAAGGTCGGCTTCTTCCCCACCCTGAATGTCAAGCTGCCGCCGGATCTCGATGCGGGCGTCGCCCTGCTTGCCGGTGCGGTCAGCGCCACCCAGGCTTCCAAGGACGCGGTCATCTCGCTGCTCCCGGTCGGCCTCGGCGACAAGGGCGGCGAATTCAACAAGGTCTACATGGACAGTTTCCAGCGCATCGTGCTGCAGAACGAGCCCGTTGCAGACGTGCTGAAGGCCCAGGGCGCCACGATGGCCAAGCTGATGACCGACACGAAAGCTGCCTGCTGGGCGCCCGATGCCAAGAGCGACGGCCCCTGCCCGGTCGAATAAATCCGCTTAGCAGGCGTCCGGGCGAAATGCCCGGGCGCTCCTTCACCACTCTGCTCGTCAAGGCGGGAGCCGATGACCAATAGCCGACACTGGATCCCCTATCTGCTGATCCTGCCATCCGTCGCCTTCCTGGCACTGCTCTTCGTCGTGCCGCTGGTGCAGACGATCTGGCTGGCGGTTTCGGACAATGGCGCGCCATCGCTCGCAAATGCCGAGCGCATGGTCACCGATATCAATTTCACCCGCTCGGTGAAGAACACCTTCCTGCTGACGATCGCGGTCGTGCCGGTACAGATCGCCATTGCGCTTGCCATGGGCACGATGGTCGCCAAGGTCGGCCGGGGACGCGAGACGATCCTGTGGATATGGACTATCCCGCTCGGCATTTCCGACCTCGCCGCCGGTCTCGTCTGGCTGTCGATCCTGCAGAATACCGGCTATCTGAATTCGCTGCTCTTCGGCCTCGGCATCATCGGCAGGCAGGCAAGCTGGCTTTCCTACCAGACACCGGTCGCGCTCTTCATCGCGATTGCGGTGGCCGAAATCTGGCGCGGCACGGCAATCGTCATGGTGATCATCGTTGCCGGCCTTAACCAGGTGCCGAAGGAATTCAGCGAAGCCGCCGAAATCTTCGGGGCTGGCCCGTGGACGCGCTTCTGGCGCATCACCCTGCCGCTGATCCGTCCGGCCCTGCAATCGGCGCTGATCCTGCGCACCGTGCTCGCCTTCGAGGTCTTCGCGGTGGTCTATGCGCTCGGCGGTCGCAACTTCCCGGTCCTCGTCGGCGAGGCCTATAACTGGCAGAACCAGAACCAGAACTACAGCGTCGCGGCCGCCTATGCGGTGCTGATCATGATCATCTCGCTTGCCGCCACGCTCATCTATCTGAAAGCCTTGAAGGTCGATCCGGAGCGCCTGCCATGACCACGGATACCATCAACACGGCTGCGGACACCTCCAACGCCGCCGGCTTCATCTCCTCGCGGCGCTGGTTGCTGTGGAGCGGCATTGCCGCACTCTGTGCTTGGGTGCTGGTGCCGATCTATCTGGTCGCGCTCGGCGCACTCGGCGGTCGCCAGGGCGTCTATGTCTGGCCAAAGACCGGTCTTCCCACCGGCATTTCACTGGAGCCCTTCCTTCTCTTCCTGAAGACGGAAGGCGTCGTCCAGTCCTTTCTCAATTCGCTGGGTGCGGCAGGCATTACGGTGGCGCTTTCGATCCTGCTCGGCGCGCCGGCCGGTTATGCGCTCGCCCGCTATGATTTCCGCGGCAAGGACAGCTACCGGCTTCTGGTGCTGCTGACCCGCGCCTTCCCGCTGGCGATCCTGGCGCTGCCGCTGACGGTCTCCTTCATCCGGCTCGGCCTCTACGACACGATCCTCGGCGTGGGCCTCATCCATACGGTCCTGGCGCTGCCGTTTGCCGCACTGGTCACACAAGGGATTTTCCTCGGCGTGCCGAGGGAATTGGAGGAAGCCGCCTGGGTGTTCGGCTGTACCCGCATCCAGGCCTTCTTCAAGGTGGTGGCGCCCTTGGCGCTTCCCGGCATCGTCGCGACCGCGGTCTTCGCCTTCGTCATCTCGTGGAACGAGGTTTTTGCCGCCTCGGTGCTGACGGTTCGCAACCGCACGCTGACGGCCTACCTGCTGACCGTGCTTTCGGAAAGCCCGATGCACTACCGCTTTGCCGGGGGCCTGATGCTCATCCTTCCCTCGGTTGTCTTCATCTTCGCGGTCAGGCGCTACCTCTTCGCGATCTGGGGCATTTCCTCCAAATAACGGGATCAGAGATATGGCCAATATTGTCATCGACCGCATCCGCAAGAGCTTCGGAGCCTTCCAGGCGCTGAAAGAGGTTTCGCTGACGATCAACGACGGCGAATTCGTCTCGCTGCTCGGTCCGTCCGGCTGCGGCAAGACCACGCTGCTGCGCATCATCGCCGGCCTCGAGACGGCAACCTCGGGAGATATCCGCATCGGCGACAGGTCGGTGATCGGCCTCGCGCCCCGGGATCGCGGGCTTGCGATGGTCTTCCAGAACTACGCGGTCTTTCCGCATATGACGGTTTACGAAAACGTCGCCTTCGGGCTGCGGATGCAGAAGGCCGACGACGCACGCGTGAAGACGCAGGTCGAGAAGGCGGCCGGCCTCCTTCATATCGAACAATATCTCGACCGCTACCCGAACAAGCTTTCCGGCGGCCAACGCCAGCGCGTCGCCGTCGCTCGTGCCCTTGCCGTCGAACCGAAGGTGCTGCTGATGGACGAGCCGCTTTCGAACCTCGACGCGCTGCTTCGCCTTGAAATGCGCACCGAACTCAAGACCGTGCTGCAATCGGCGGGGACTACGACGATCTACGTCACCCATGACCAGACGGAAGCGATGGGCCTTTCCGACCGCATCGCCGTCATGCATGGCGGCGTGGTCGAGCAGGTCGGCCATCCGGTCGAGATCTATAATCATCCGGCGACACGTTTCGTCGGCGGCTTCATCGGCAACCCGCCGATGAACTTCATCCAACTGCCGGTTACGAACGGCCATGTGGCGGCCGGTACAGAACGGCTTGTGGCGCCGCAGGAATCCGGCAATCAAATCATCCTCGGCCTGCGCGGCGAGGCCGTCGAACTCGCGCCATTGCCGCAGGGTCTCGAAATGAGGGTGCGGGTTGCCGAGCCGATGGGCTCGCACCTGCTTTTGACCGGTTCGATCCACGACCAGCCCGTCCGCGTCATCCTGCCGGCCTCGGAGACCGTGAAGAGCGGCGAGATGATCGGTCTGAAGCTTGACCAAAAGCGCATCACCTGGCTTTCGCCCGAAAGCGGCAAGTCCTTTCCGGCCGTGCTGGCCTAAGAATACCGGAGTACCCAGAATGAACATGCATATCGACCAGGCGAAGCGCATCCTCGCCGCCAACGATCGCGGCGGCTATACGGTGCCGACCGACCGGCTCTATCCCTTTCAGTGGAACTGGGATTCCGCCTTCGTCGCCATGGGCTTCGCGCTCTACGATATCGATCGCGCCTATCGCGAGCTGGAACGGCTGGTCGAGGGTCAGTGGGCGGACGGGATGATCCCGCATATCGTCTTTCACGCGCCAAGCGAAACCTATTTCCCGGGGTCGAACGTCTGGCGCACTGAGCATACGATCCCGACCTCCGGCATAACCCAGCCGCCGGTCTTCGCGATCGCACTGCGCAAGCTGCATGAAGCCGCTGGCAACGATGCCGAGACGCGCACCCTGCCCCTCTACGAGGCGGCGCTGAAATGGCACCGCTGGTGGTATTCCGCCCGCGATCCCGATGGCACCGGGCTCGTAGCACTCCTGCATCCCTGGGAAAGCGGCAGCGACAATTCTCCCGCCTGGGACATCGCGCTCGCTCGTGTACCTATCACCACTGATACCCCCGTCGTGCGCAAGGATACCGGCCATGTCGATGCCGACATGCGTCCGCGCGACGAGGATTACCGCCGCTTCATCCATCTCGTCGATACCTATGCTGCCTGCGGCTGGGATCCGGCGAGGCAATGGGAAAAGGCATCCTTTAAGGTCGCCGAGATCCAGACGACCGCAATCCTGCTCAAGGCGGGCGAAGATCTGGAACATCTTGCCCGCCTGTTCGGCCGGACGGAGGACGCGATCGAGATCGCGGCCTTCAACAACCGCACTCGCAAGGCGATGATGGCCCAATGGCGGCCGGAGCTTTCGCGCTTCGTCTCGCGAGACCTGATCTCCGGCGAAGATGTCGAAGCCGCAACGCAAGCCGGCTTCATCCCCCTCCTTTCGCTGGACCTCGACAAGCAGGTTGCCAATGCTCTGGTCTCGGAAATGAAGGCTTGGTCCAAGGATCTCAAGGTTGCCTTCCCGACGACCAAACCCGGCATCGCCAGCTGGGAGCCGAAGCGCTATTGGCGCGGCCCCGCCTGGGCGATCATCAACTGGCTGCTGATCGACGGACTGAAGCGCAATGGCCATGCGGATGCGGCCGAAGAGCTGCGGAAATCCACCATCGCGGCCATCGAAACGGAAGGTTTCGCCGAATATTTCGACCCGGTCACCGGCGAAGGCTGCGGCGGCCTCGGCTTTTCCTGGACGGCTGCAGCCTATCTGTGGCTTGAGCGTGGCAGAGTGCTCGCCTGAGCATCGATCCTCATCAATCCGGCTGCCATGGCTGCATGGTGAGCACGTTGCCGCCCAGCTTGGCGAAGGCGCGCTGGCGGCAGGAGAAGACCAGGATCTGCTGGTCGCGCGATTGGCGGTGCAGCGCATCGAACATCCGCTCGATCCGGTCGTCGTCGGAATAAACAAGCGCATCGTCGAGGATGACCGGCGCCGGCCGGCCGTCGCGGGCAAGCAGCCTTGCGAATGCGAGGCGGGTCAGCACCGAGAGCTGCTCCCGCATACCGCCGCTCAGCCGGTCGACATCCTCGTCCAGGCCGTTGCGGCGCACGATCTGCGGTAGCAGCGTGTCGCCGTCGAAGGTAATCGAGATGTCGTCGAACAGCAGGCCGACCAGCGGGGCGAGTTCGTTCATGACCGGCTTGAGATAGAGGTCGCGCGCGGCTGCCCGCGTCGCCGTCAGCGCCTTGCGCAGGCGATCGAGGACGGCGACCTCGGTTTCGAAACGCTTCACCTGCTCCCGCGCCGCGTCAAGCAAACCGCGAGTTTCCAACCAGTTTTCTTCCACCGCACTGTCTGAGCGGGTGCGAATTTGACCGCCGAGGTCGGCAAGCTCCTCGCGTAACCTGGCAATTTCACGCGCTGCGGCGTCGGCGACCGAACGTGCCCTGGCAAGGGCGGCTTCCGCGCCGGCGAGGTCCCGCCCGGCTCTGCGCAAAGGCCCGGCCCGGAGTTCAACCGCGTCGAGTTGTTCTTTGGCGCTGGAAAGCCTGGCCGCAAGGTCCCGTTGCAATTCCGGTCGGCCGGCTTCAGGACCGATGATCGCCGCGATGGCCTCGAGGTCATGGCCAAGTTTGGCGTGCTCCGTCTGCGCCCGAAATATTGCCTCGCCGGCCTCCGTGCCCATCACCGATGCTTCCCGCGCCCGGTTTCGCGCCAGTTCGATACGCTGCGTCGCATCCGCGAGACGGGCGCGCACCTCTTCCGGGTCGGCGTCGAGTTCGACTGGATCCTGGCTGAGTTCCGCAAAGCGTGCGGCATCGAGGTGAAGCTGGTCGATGCCATTCGGCGCCACGTCTGCGAATCGCTGGCGTGCCCGCACCAGTTCCTCCTGCTTGTTCCGGGCGGCAATATCGCGCTGTCGCGCCGCCCGCAAACTGTCGACTCCGAGCCTGGCAAGCAATGTTTGGCGCGTGGCTTCCGCGCTTTCGAGCGCCCCGTCCTGTTCTGCCTGTCGGCTGGAATGGATCGTCAGGGTGCCGACGCCTGCGATGTCGAGCCTCGCCACCCCGGCAAAACTCTTGTCCTCGCCCCCCGGCAAAGGCTGGCGGTCCATGCTCACCGATCCGGAGGCCTCCTTGAGGTAGTCGATCCTGAGCCTGGGAAGACCGACCTCGGCTGCTGCACGCAAGCCAACGATCTTGAGGTCCAACGCTTCGAGCCGTTCGATCGCATCGGCGGGAATGGCGAGCAATGCATGCGCAGCCTCCCCGTCCTCGATCTGCCGCCGCGCCGCTTCGGCCTGTTCGAGATGCAGACGAACCTCCGCCAGCCGCTCTGCGGCGTGGCGCGAACGAAGCGCCGCCTCCAGCCGGGCCAGCAATTCGCGGTTTACCCGCTCTTCCTCTTCGGCCGCCTGAACCTCCGCCGTTGCGGCCTCGCTTTCAACAAGCGATGCCGCGCGTCGCTCGGCTGCATGTGCAAGCTCTTTTTCCGTCACGGCGAAACGCCGCGCGAGTTCGTCACTGCGGTTCAATGCCGCGTGGAAGCGGTCGAATGCCTGCTGTGCCTCATCGCGGCGGCTGGCGGCCAAGGCAGCTTCGGCATCGAGTGCCTTGAGCTCCCTGTCGTGCAGTTTAGCGGCCACGAGCACCGACTCGGCATTGGCAATCGCCGTCTTTCGGCCGGCTTCCTCATCAGGGTTTTCCAGTTCGCTGAGTCTCGCTTGCACTGAGCGGCGTCGGTCGAGCGCGCCGTGCAGCATCTCCACCTCCTTGGCCAGCCGCGCCTCTTCCGCCTGCAGCCGGTCACGATCGTCGAGCGCGGCGGCAAAGCGGCCTCCCGCCTTTGGCCGGAGCGTGGCGGTGACAAGGCGGTTGAGTTCCTCCTCGCAGGCTTCGAGCACCGCCGACATGCGCCGTCCGCCGGTCAGCGCCTCCACCTCGCCCTGCACCGAAGACAGCAGGCTTTCACGCACTCGCTTGTCGTTTTCTTCCTCGCTCTTGCTGCGATTTTCGATGCCGGTGACGCCCTGGCGCACCCAGAGCAGGCCTGCCGGGCCGGCAGTTCCGCCGGAAATGAGATCGCCGATGAAAGCCTCGGCCTCGTCGGCCTGGGCGACGAGCCGGCCGCTGCCGAGATCGGTGACGCTGGCGCGCCGGCCGCCATAGAACTGCTTGGTCAGGCGGTAGCGTCCGGCTTCGATCGTGATATCGGCCTCGACGATCGGATTGCCGCCGCTATAGGGGCGCAGCATCTGCACGCTCTTTGGCGTGCCGCCGTGCGGCTGGAAGAACAGGGCATGCAGCGCCTCGAAACAGGTTGATTTGCCGTGTTCGTTGGCGGCGCTCAGCACATTGACGCCGTCGGCGATTCCTTCGACGGATATGCCGCGGCCGGCGAAGCGTTTGACATTGTGAAGGCGAAGAGCGTTGAGTTTCATCGATCAATCGCCTCGCAATAGGAAAACAGGCGGATCAACGCTTCACGCGCCACGCCCCTGTCATCGCCCGAGCGGGATTGGTCGAGGCTTTCGGCAAGCAGCAACTCCGCGGTATCGCGCAGCGCACCGGCTCGGTCGATGATCTCGAGATCATCGCTTTCGCAATCGGTCCCCAGCAGTTCCGAATCGATCTCCAGATGCGCAAATTCCGGCGCGACCTGCTCCAGCAGGCTGGTCATTGCTGTGCGCCCGTTCAGCCGGGTACGACCGGACAGCGCGACGCGCAACAGGGTTTGTCGCCGCGCGAACGGGTCCGGCAGCGCAGCCTTCAGCGCTTCAACACCGTCCTCCGACGCCAGCAGGGGAAGCTGCAACGTCTGCCAGGAAAAGCTGGCGGTCGCGACTGCAGTCGTCGTCGGCATCGCCCCCTGCCCGGCAATCGAAACGACCATCGCCTGTCCCGGCCGGTCATGCTTGAAACGGTCCGGCTCGGGCGCGCCACTATAATATGTTCTGGCGTCGACCGCGATCGATCCGTGCCAATCGCCGAGCGCCATATAGTCGAGGCCGGCCAGCGCCGCGCGGTTCGGCGCAATCACGTTCGTGGCCGTGGCATCCTCCGAAAATTCCTGGATCGGGCCATGGGCGAGGCCGATGCGGATCGCGCCGTCCGGCGTCCCGGCACCGGTCATCCATTCGGTCAGGTCGCGGCCCGGTCGCCTGGTCGTGCAAGGCGCCGGCAGCAGGATGATATCAGGTCCAAGCGGAAGCGGCGCCGCTTCCGTTGCCAGGATGACATTATCGGGCAGCACGCCGCGCGCAGCACTCCAGAGCTGGTCCGCCAGCAGCGAATCGTGGTTGCCCGGCAGCAGAACCCAGCGCAGCGGCGTATTCCGGGCCATCTCGCCAAGCGCCTGGCGAAGCACGGCAGGCGTCGGCGTCTCGGTATCGAAGGTGTCGCCCGCAAGCAGGATGACACCAGCCCCATGCTCTCGTGCCGCACCGGCAAGCCTGGCGATCACGCCATGCCGCGCCTCGCGCAGGCGCCCTCTCAAATCCTCGGGAAGATTGCCAAATCGCTTGCCAATATGAAGGTCCGAACTGTGCAGGAAGGAAAACATTAACCAGCCATGTTTGCGATGCGCCGCGAGCCTTCGAGCATGGTCTACAGCGCCGCGCGTATTCAGATGCGCGGCAATGAGCCCCGTCCGTAGTCTCGTGATTCCGCTGTTCCGGGACAGACCATGCCTCCCGACAACAGGCGAGGCAAGCCTATCCTGGCCGAACAAGCCGTTATCCAATGCTTGTCTAATTTTGAGTGATGTTTGACACCATATCGACACCCGTTCACCGATGAGGATCGCCGCTGATACCGCCCCAGAACCTCCGGCGGAATGCCGCCTGATCCTAGGTAGCCGGGTTGAATACCACCATCGTTTCGTCGGCCATCTCCATCGTGCCGTGTCGTCTCACGGCCGAACGCCTGTGGACCTTGCTGGCAGGCGGCAGCCTCAGGCCTCCAATATCGCGGGGAGCCGTTCGCGAAGCTCCTTTACCAGCACGCGTTCATTTTCCGAGTAGTCGACCGGAACGTTCACCAGATGAACGCCGCCGCCTGAGAATGCCTCTTCGAGAACCTTTTTGAACTGGCCGATATCGTCGACCCTGGTTCCCTTGGCGCCGTAGGATTCGGCATATTTCACGAAATCGGGATTGCCGAAGGTCATCCCGAAATCCGGGAACTCGTCCACCGCCTGCTTCCAGCGGATCATCCCGTAAGCATTGTCCTCGATGACAAGAACGACGAGGTTGAGCTTCAGCCGAACGGCGGTTTCGAGTTCCTGGGAGTTCATCATGAAGCCGCCATCGCCTGAGATCGCCATGACCCGCCGCTCCGGGTAGAGCATCGAGGCAACCATGGCAGACGGCAGCCCCGCTCCCATCGTTGCAAGAGCATTGTCGAGCAGCAGCGTGTTCGCCATTCGCGTGCGGTAGTTGCGGGCGAACCAGATCTTGTACATGCCGTTGTCGAGCGCCAGGATGCCATCATGCGGCATCACCTCTCTTATATCGTGAACCAGGCGCTGTGGCGTGAAGCGATCCTCCGTCGCCCGCGCGGCGATGCGCTCGAGAATGCGTTCCCGGAGATGAAGAAGCGCCTGCGCGTTCGGCAGCTTGCCCTCGAGGCGATCCGCCAGCGCCTTGAGCGAAGGGCCGATGTCGCCGATGACTTCGGATTGTGGGAAATAGACCTGCTCGACGGTCGCCGGCTGATATCCGACATGAACGACCTTCGGGCCGCCTTTGCCCATGATGAACGGTGGCTTCTCGATCGTGTCATGGCCGATCGTGATGATAAGGTCGGCCTGTTCGATGGCCTCGTGGACATAATCCCGCTCCGACAGCGCGGCGGTGCCCATATAAAGTTCGGTTCCGCCGGGAACCGTTCCCTTCCCCATCTGAGTGGTAAAGAACGGAATGCGCGTACGGATCACAAACTGGGCAATGTCGGAGGTCGAGCGGGGACGCGAGGCGGCGGCCCCGAACATCAGAAGCGGACGTTTGGCTGCGGCGATGAGGGCGGCAGCGCGATCGAGGGCCGCATCGCTTGCCGTCGGCAGTTCGAGCTGATGCGGCGCAATCAGCGCCACCTCCTGGCATTCCTCGGCCGCAATATCTTCCGGAAGCTCCAGATGCACCGGCCCCGGCCTTTCCTCCTGGGCGATGCGGAACGCCTCCCTGACCGTGGTCGGGATCATCTGCGGCGACACTATCTGCCTTGCGAGCTTGGTCAGCGGCTTCATCGACGCGACGACGTCGACCACCTGGAAACGCGCCTGGCGGGACGAGAGGATACCCTTCTGACCGGTTATCATCACCATCGGCATCGCACCGAGCAAGGCATAGGCGGCACCCGTCGAAAGGTTCAGAGCACCGGGCCCGAGCGTCGTCAGGCAGACGCCGGGCTTTCCAGTCAGGCGACCATAGGTCGCGGCCATGAAGGCCGCCGCCTGTTCGTGTCGGGTGAGGACGAGTTCAATCGACGACTTGCGGATGGATTCGACGACGTCGAGATTCTCTTCGCCGGGAATGCCGAAGATGCGCTCGACACCTTCGTTCTCAAGCGCTGCCACTAGAAGATCGGAGCCTTTGGTCATGGATCGTTGCCCGTGCTGTTTGGTTCGAGGCTTCCAGAAAGGAAGGCCCCTCGAAGATATGTTCTTTTCCGGGCCTGTCCATGCGTTCGGCGGCATCGGCGGCTTTTCGGTGGTCGCACGATGAAATCGTCGATGTTCAGCCACAGTTCCAGCTTGATTTTGGACTGTGACGGGTACTTGCGACGTCATTGAGCGCAATTGGCTGATATGGACGTCCCCAAGCGCTCCCTGAGAATGAAGTTCGCAGGAGTACTGCGGGTATTCGTAGCCAGCGCTCAGTCGAAAAATACGTCTTGGTCTTCACCTGCGAACTTGAAGTCGCCTTAAGACCAAGAACAAAATTAAAGATATTTGCGCTGCCTGCTTCGCGCGTGAAGCTGAGATAGGACCCGAATCGTTCGTATTCGACATTTCGAAGGTTTTGGATCGAGGCAAGAGTATCTTCGAAATCACGCCAGCAGGCCTGCTTCACAATGATCTCGAAAATGCGCAGGACGGCCGGGGCGAGACGTCCCTGAGCGTCGGTCGTCGGCCCAATGATCTTGGCGCGGATCTCAACAATATCGCCCATTTCATCTCCACGAACCTTAAGGAAGGTTGAGCTGAGGGGACGCACCTCGTCCCGTTCGTAGATGCGCTGAAAATAACATTCATAGCTGCGATTTCGCATCGATGCGGCTTTCCATTCGCTCATCTCGATGCCGGCCCCTCGAAGAGCACCGCAAATATTCGGCCCCGAGACGCGCCACATCCGCAGAAACTGACTTGCCAATTCCAGCTTCGGGACCTCGATCAGCTGCAGCGATATCGACGTCGGCGGGAGGGAAGAAGGAGCTTCCGGATCGGGGCGGGCGGCTATGCCAGAAGATCGGGCAGCCTTATTGAGAGCTCGATTTTCAAAGACCCCGACCGGATCTTCGAGGTGGTGGACTTGACGATAAAAAACAACCATGCCTGCAAGAAGCAAAACAGATATCAAAAGCCCCGCCCAAAGCAGAGACCAGCCGTTTCTCGGCAATGGGAAATTCCGGTTCCAAAGTGGGCTGTCGCGAGGAGGATCGACTGCTGATAGCACTTTATCCACGGCGCGACCCCACAAGCAAAATAGGAGCGGCTGCGAGTTCGAACTCAATCAACCTCGATCCTATTTGCGACCCACCCGCGTCGGTCGGCGCTTGGACCGATCAGCCCCTGCTGGCGACTCCTTCTAAGGTGAGCGACGGATGTGAAAAACGGTATAGTCTGTCCGACTCACCTTCGATACTGTAAGTGTGAAGTTGCGTTTGTCGAGCGTCAAGCGGCAATCCCAGTGGACGGCGTTCGCCCTCTAAAATTGGTGCGGAAGAGCGCACGGGCGGCCGACAACTGCACTGGCCCAGCATTGTGATCCAGCCCGTCAAGGAAGTGCTCGCCCGCCCGATGATTATTTTCCGTCCGTGTTTCCCGATTGTTTTGCGGCTGCCTTGAGCACGCCTTCCTGCAGATCCGCCTCGTCTGCAAGAATGGCGGCGGCCTCGTTCAGCAAGACGTCTTTTGCATTCTTGCGGGCATTCTCGATGGCAATATCGGCACTCAGGCTGCGCTCGCCTGCCTCCAGGCCGTCATCTCCAAGATCCTCGCCATCCCCTGCTTCCGCTCGATCCTTGAACCGTTTCTCGCGAGCCGTCGCTTCTTTGCGACGTTCGGCTTCATTGAGGGAAACGACCCCTTTTTCGCGCTGCGCCTTGAGGTCGGCAATGTCTTTTATCAGGCGTTGGAAGTCCGGATCGCTCTCAACCCGCGCATCATGGCGGCTTTGTAATGTCGGCAGCAACGTCGTGACGTTGTCGACAGCCGTGTACTTTGCAGGTTTAATCTGCGCCCACGGCAGGGCATTGTCATAACTGGTCTCGCCGAAGCTCTTCGGATCGAAAAGTCCTGGCAAGCTGATATCGGGCGTCACGCCGTGCAACTGCGTCGTACCGCCGTTGACCCGGAAAAACTGGGCAATCGTTACCTTTAGCTCCCCCAACTCGGGTTTGCTGTTGCGGACGATCCGGTCGAGATCGACGACGGTCTGAACGGTGCCCTTCCCGAAACTGGGTTCGCCGACGATCACGCCGCGGCCGTAATCCTGGATTGCCGCGGCAAAAATCTCCGAAGCCGACGCCGACCCGCGATTGATCAGGACACCCACCGGGCCTGTCCAAACAGGCGCTGCAAGCTCCGAGCTCCTGACCTCGACCTTGCCATCGCTGCCGCGTTGCTGAACGACCGGACCATTGCCGATGAACAGGCCAGTCAAATCGATCGCCTCGTCCAACGAGCCGCCGCCGTTGTTGCGCAGGTCGATGAGAACGCTGTCGACCTTTTCTTGGCTCAGCTCGCCGAGAAGCTTGGCGACATCGCGGCTGGCGCTCTTGTAATCCTTGTCTCCTTTGCGCTTGGCTTCAAAATCCTCATAGAATACCGGCAGGGTAATGATCCCGATTTTACGCGTGGCGTCGCCCGCTTTTACGGACAACACAGTCTTCCTGGCGGCCTGCTTGTCGAGACTGATCTTATCGCGCACCAGGCTGATGACGCGATGCGTGGCATCAGCTCCGGCATCTGCCGGCAGGATGTCCAAACGCACGATCGAACCTTTTTTCCCGCGTATCATCTGCACGACTTCATCAAGGCGCGTGCCCACCACGTCCTTGATCGCGCCGTCCTTGCCTTGACCGACGCCGGTAATGCGGTCTCCGACCGAGAGCTTGCCGGACAGCTGTGCCGGTCCGCCCGGCACGAGCTCGCGGATCGTCGTGTAGTCGTCGCGCTCCTGCAGAACCGCACCGATACCAAACAGCGAAAGCTTCATCGAGACATTGAAGTCGGCTGAAGCGGCCGTACCGAAATAGTCCGTGTGCGGATCGATCGACGTTGCGTAGGCGTCCATGAACGATTGGAAAACGTCGTCGCTTTTGAACTTGTAAGCGCGCTCGAGTGTGTTTTCATAACGTTTGTCGAGTGTTTCTCGAATGGCCGCGTCGTTTTGGCCGCCCAGTTTCAACCGCAACCAGTCGCTCTTGACGCGCTTGCGCCAAAGCTCATTGCTCTCGGCCTCCGACTGCGGCCACGGCGCTTTATCGCGCAGCACCGGATAATTTTCCTGCGCGCTGAAATCGAAGCCCTGTTTAAGCAGGTTGCGCGCATAGTTCATGCGGTCGACAACGCGCTGCTGATACGCTTTGAAGATCGCAAACGGGATCTTCAAGTCTCTCTCCTCGATGGCATCATCGATCTCGCTGCGGTCGGACATGAATCCGTCGATGTCGGCTTGCAGGAAGAGCATGCGGTCCGGATCAAGTGACTTGATGAACCCATCCATGATCCTGGCCGACAAGGCGTCGTCGAGTGGGACGGGCTTGTAGCTATACCGCGAAAGAAATTGCGCGCTCAACTCGGCGGCTTGCGCCTGTCGCTTTAGAGGCGCCAGTGCAGGCGGTGATGCAACTTCAGCATATGCGGACTGTGCAATTGCAAGAAATGCACCAAGGAAAAAGTAGGCTATGCGCATTCAGCGTTGATCCAATTCTTCATGCCGAGTGTCGATGTGCGATCTATGTGACGCAATCATGGTTTTTTGGCAACCAAATGGCAAACGACACAGTTTGCAAAGCTGCGGACATATCCGGCACGTGGTTGGCGTCTCCGCAGCCGGCGCTCAATCCGCCTGCACGTCTTGCCAGGAATCGAATGTCGCAGCCTGACCGCGACGGCATCCGCTGCGGTCGACAAGATCCCAGACGATGGCTTTTTCGATATAGAAACGCCGCCCCGACTTGGCGATGCGAAGTCCACGGTAGTCGGCGATAAAGCCATTCGCCGCCACGGCATTCAAAAGTCTCTCACGTTCCGCGCGATTGGGCGCCTCCGCCGAAAGACGCGATGGCAAAGTGATGAACTCGTCCCGTGAATATTCGAAGCAGGCCTGGGCCGCGCGGTTTGCGTAGATGAAGCGCGGATCGGCGTCGGTGTTGTGGGCAAGGACAACTGCCGGTGACCGGTCGTAAAGCCATTCGGCGCCTTGGCTTTCCGGCGCCAGACGCCGTCCTACGCTTCGTTCGAAGCTTTCTGCCATCAGTGCGTAAAATTCGGGGTCGTATGACAGGTCGAGGCCGGCGTCGTTGTAGTTGGCAATCATGCTGCGCATCCTGGATAGCGGCGAGAAATGTCGAAAATAATGTTCTCGCTTGAAAGGCTAGCTCCAAATGCGACGCGGTCAAGCTGGGCGATCGGGACTTCAGGCGTCGTCCTGGAGGTAGCGTTCCGCGAGCCTAGCCCACATTGCCGCGCCGACCGTCAGGCTGGCATCGGCGAAGTCATATTTGGCGCTGTGCAGGATAGCGGAATTCATGCCATTGCCGAGACGCAGGAAGCTGCCCGGCTTGTGCTCGAGAAAGTGCGAGAAATCCTCGCTACCCGGAATGAGCGGGCACGTCGCAACCTTGTCTTCGCCGACCAGTTCCATCGCGACGATCCGGGCAAAATCCGTCTCATCAGGCGAATTGACGACAACAGGATTGCCGCGATCGTAGTCGATCACGAGGGAAGCATTGTGCCCTTCTGTCACCGAGCGGGCGAGCTTGGTGATGCGTTCCTGCAGGAGGTCGCGAATGCCAGGCTCGAAGGAGCGCACGCTCAATGCGAGCTTGGCATATTCCGGAATGACGTTGACTGCATCGCCGGCATGGATCGTGCCGACGGTGATGACCGCCGTCTGGGTCGGATCGAGGTTGCGCGAGATGATGGTCTGCAGCGAGACGACGAGGTTGCACGCCACGACCACGGGATCGATGGACAGGTGCGGCCGCGAGGCGTGGCCGCCTTTGCCCTTGATCGTAATCTCGACGGTATCCGACGCCGCCATCATCGGGCCGGATCGCAGCAGGATGGTGCCTTCGGGAGCGCCGGGATGGTTGTGGAGGCCAAAGATGGCGTCGAAGGGAAACCGCTCGAACAGACCGTCGGCGATCATCGCCTGGGCGCCGCTATTCTTGCTCGCCTCTTCAGCCGGCTGGAAGATTAGCGTCACCGTGCCGTTGAAGCGGCGGGTGCGGGCGAGATATTCGGCTGCGCCGAGCAGCACGGTCGTGTGGCCGTCATGACCGCAGGCATGCATCTTGCCGGGGGTGCCGCTGGCATAGGCAAGTCCGGTTTCCTCGACGATCGGCAGCGCATCCATATCGGCGCGGATGGCGATGCCCTTGCTGCCCTTGCCTGCGCTGAGCCGGGCGACAACGCCATGACCGCCGACATTGCGGGTCACGTCATACCCCCAGCCTTCCAGCTTTTCGGCGACATACCTCGCTGTTTCCGCTTCTTCGAAGGAGAGTTCCGGATGGGCGTGCAGGTACTGGCGGGTCGCCTTCAGCTCTGCCTCCATGGCTTCGAAGTCGGAAACGCGGGCATAGGCATTGTCGAGCGTGGGCATGAAAACATCCAGTCTTGATCGAAAAGGGCGATTGCTCCGGCCCGAAGGTCGAAGCAGAAGCTGACACCAGTCAGAGAAAACGGGCGAGAAAAGCCTGGGTCCGGGGATGTTGCGGATTGCCGAGGACATCCTCGGGCTTGCCCATCTCGACGACACTGCCGCCGTCCATGAACACGACCCGATCGGCCGCTTCACGGGCGAAACCGATCTCGTGGGTCACGACGATCATCGTCAGGCCCTGTTTGGCCAGATCGCGCATGGTGGAGAGAACTTCGCCGACCAGTTCCGGGTCGAGCGCCGAGGTGGGCTCATCGAACAGCATCAGCTTCGGCTTGATCGCCAGGGCACGGGCGATGGCGACGCGCTGCTGTTGCCCGCCGGAGAGCTGACGGGGATAGCTACCCGCCTTTTCCGACAGCCCCACCCGCTCCAAAAGCCGCAGGGCGTTCTCGGTCGCGGCCGTGCGGCTTTCTCCGTGTACGCCGATCGGAGCCTCGACGATGTTCTGCAGCACCGTCATATGCGGATAGAGATTGAACTGCTGGAACACCATGCCGATCTTGCGCCGCTGGCTGGCGATCCCGTTGCTGGACAGCTTTTCCAGCCGGTCTTTGCGAAGGCGATAGCCGATCTGTTCGCCATCGACTTCGATGAACCCCTTGTTGATCGCCTCGAGATGGTTGATGCAGCGCAGGAAGGTCGATTTTCCCGACCCGGACGGGCCAAGCACGACGACGACTTCACCCGGCATGACGTCGAGGTCGATCCCCTTCAGCACTTCGAGCTGGTCGAAGGATTTGTGGACGTTGCGGGCTCTGACGAGAGGCTTTGCAATTTCGGCAGCGGTCAATGGCTTGCCTCCTCGACAAGGGTCTCGGATTTGGCGGCAGCGGCGGTGTTGCGCCGTTCGCTGCGACCGTAATACGCCTCGATATAGCTCTGGCCCAGATTGAGGATGGAGGTGATGAAGAGATACCAGAGGACCGCGACCAGCAGCATCGGCACGATCTCGAAGGTGCGATTGTAGATCGACTGGACGGAATAGAGCAGATCGGCCATGGCGATGACGCTGACGAGCGACGTCGCCTTGATCATGCTGATCAGCTGGTTGCCAGTCGGCGGCACGATCGAGCGCATCGCCTGCGGAATGATGATCCGCCACAGTGCCCTTGCCTTGGTCATGCCGAAGGCTTCCGCCGTCTCGAACTGGCCGCGATCGACCGAGAGCAGGCCGCCGCGAATGATTTCGGCCATATAGGCCGCTTCGTTCAAGGCAAGGCCAACGATCGCCGCCGTCATCGGCGTGATCACCGAATTGGTCTCCCAGCTGGCGAGCGTCGGGCCGAACGGAATGGCGATCGAAAGTTCGGGGAAGAGGGTCGAGAGATTGTACCAGAAGATCAGCTGCACCAGGAGCGGCGTGCCGCGAAAGAACCAAATGAACAGCGACGCCAGCGAACGTGCGAGCCGGTCATTCGACAGCCGGGCGATCGCCAGTCCGAGGCCGAGAACGATGCCGATGGCCATCGCAACCACCGTCAGGCCCAGGCTGACGTAAAGGCCGTTGATGACAGTCGGATCGAAGAAATAGGCCGCGACGACAGGCCAGCCGAAATTCTCGTTATGGGCGACGATCCACAGGAAGTTCGCGGCGATCAGGAGCACGGCCACCCATAGGACGAGCCGGCCCGTTTGAAAGGGCTTGTGGGCATGGGCAACGTCCCGGAAGTCTGCACCGCCCAAAGGCGGCGCAGCAGTCGTGCGGTCATTGCTCATTTCGGCAGGGCTCCACCAAGATTGATGCCGGGCTGCTTGATCATGTTGTTCTCAAGACCCCACTTCTTCATGATGGCGGCATAGGCGCCGTTATCCATCAACGCCTTGATCGAGTCGAGCAGAACGGGGCCGAGCGGCGAGCCTTTCGGCACGACGGCGCCCTGATAGAGATCGTCGAAGCCGTTCTTCTGGCCGACGCCGCTCAGTTCCAGCTGGCCGTTTGCCTGAGACACGAAATAAGTCAACGGCGCCTGCGACGAGAAGAAGGCATCGGCGCGTTTGGAGCGGACCGCCAGGATCGAGCTCGGCTGGTCGGTATAGGACTGCACTTCGGGCGCCAGCTTGCTCGCCGCCTTGCATTTTTCGACCTGGGCCTGGATCACCTTTTCGGCGGAGCCGCCGGCCATGACGGCGATGCGATTGCCGCAGGCGCTGTCGAGCGAGGTGATGGCCTTCGGATTGCCCTTCTGGACGGAGAAGACCACGTATTCCTGAACCCAGTCGATGAAATCATTGGCCTCTTCACGGGTCTTGAAGTCACCGATCGGGCCGAAGGCGAACTGGTATCGGCCGGAATTGATGCCGGCGAGCAACGCGCTCAACCCGCTGACGGTTTCGTGCTCGATCTCGACGCCGAGCATCTGGCCGATCGCATCGGTCAGATCAGCGCTGGCGCCGGTCAATTTTGTACCGGTGACGATCTCATAGGGAGGAAAGGAACCGTTGTTGACGGAGATCATCTTGCCGTCCGTGCGGATCTTCTCCGGCAGGCGGGCGCGAAGAGCGTCGTTGACGGTCTGCTTTGGTACGGCTGCCTCCTGAGCGAAGACCGAAGTCGTCATCATCAGACCCAGCAGGGCGGCGGAAGCGATCAGTTTCGAATGCATGTCATTCCCCTTTTTGGTTTTGCGAAAATAGTAATTCAACGATGAGGCCTGCGAGAGTTTCACCGGGCTTTGTTCATCTGGCCTTGGCATGCCACGGAAACAGATCGGCGGGCGTCAAAAGGCGCGGCATGATCTTCTGTTCGTAGAGTTCCTCGGCAAAGTCGGCGATCATCGCCTCGTTTTCGGCAAGCCCGCTGGCCCTCCAGGTCGGCGGTAAGTCGGCCGCGCAGCGGCGCAGCTCGTCGATCATCCAGGGCGTGGTGTCGGCGTATTTCTCACGCTTTTCCAGCCACAGACACTGGGACTCGTCGATCAGTTCGCTGAGTACATCCATGATCCAGGGATGCTCCCGGACGATGTCAGCCTTGAAGCCGATCAGATGCATGCCCGGGATATAGCCGACTTCGCGGAAATAAGTGACTTCAGCGGCGCGAAAATCATCCAGCACCTGGCGCAAGGGCGATTCCTGATGGAAGAAGCCCTTCGGCATGAAAGGCGTGAACACGGCGTCAAGCCCGCCATCCAGCAAAAGATCGACCATCGGACGCTCGCCGGGAGCAGGTTCGATGCGGCCGGGCCGTCCAAAACCATCGAGCCGGTCGACAATCGGGTGAGCCTCCGTCAGGCGCCCGGCATACCACATGGCATCCTCGACGCCGACGCCTTCCCGGCGCAACGCAGCACGGGTCCAGGTATTTCCTGAATCGCGCCAGCCGGTCACGCCGATGTTCTTACCGGCCAAATCGGACAGCTTGCGGATCGGACTGGCCTTGGCGGTGATAATGCAGCGATGGCGGAAGCCGCGCATGATGAAGTTCGGCATGCCAATGACCCGATCATCGCCGTCATGACGCATCTGCGAATAGCGGCTGAACGACATTTCCGCGGCGTCATGCGCTATGTCATCGGCAAGGCTGGAGACCAGAGTGCCCACACGATCCACTTTAATATCGAGACGGGAAGAGCTGACATCACCGAGCACAAGCGGTGTCATGTAATCCCAGTCTCTAAGGGCGATGCGAAGCGTCACAGGCATGCAAAAACTCACTGAAATGGCTCGACGAGGGGCAAATTAAATGTTCAAAATGGTAAGTACAAATGTTATTACGTTATTGAACATTTAAAGTGAGAAAAAAATGGGCGACGCGATCGAAGCCTCCTGGTTTGCCGAAAAAATAGCCGACCGAAGCATCAGGGGGATCGCTCTCGAAACGAGCGCGCTGATCCGTGCCGGTGTCCTGCCCATTGGGACGCGCCTGCCGGCGATCCGCGATATCGCTTACGAATTGCATGTCAGTCCGGCAACGATCTCCGAAGCCTGGAGCGAATTGCGGCGGCAGAAGATCATCAGCGGCCGGGGGCGCAACGGCACCTGGGTCAGCGGCGACCGCTTTGTCGCCAAGCCGGAGCGTCTCGCTAGCTCGGGAAATTATGCGGCAGGTGTGCTCGACCTCACCTTAGCTGGACCGGATGCAGCGCTTCTTCCTCGTCTCGCCGAAGCAATGGCCTATGGCGCGTCCGTTGATGACCTCAACAGCTATGAGCGCAGCCGGATCGTCCCTGAGTTGAAGGACGCCGTTTCAGAGCGATGGCCTTATGAGGCGGAAGCCTTTCTAGCTACCAATGGCGGTTACAACGCCGTCTATACGATATTGCATGCGCTGGTTTCCTCGGGTTCGTCGGTCGCGATCGAACATCCGACCGCGATGCGGCTGCTCGATATTCTGGAAGACCTCGGCGTAAAGATCATCCCTGTCGCCTGCGACGGCGAAGGCCCCTTGCCGGATTCGCTGCGCGACGCATTGCAGCAACGTCCGGCGGCTTTTCTATTCCAGCCGCGGCTGCATTCCGTGACCGGCGTTGCGGTCAGTTCATCCCGCCTCGGTCTGCTCGGAGATGTGCTGGAAGACAGCGATACGCTTATTATCGAGGATGACGGCGTCGGCGACGTGTCGGCGGCACCTCCGCAGTCGCTGGGCGGCCGATTTGCAGAGCGGACGATCCATATCCTCTCACTCTCGAAAAGCCTCGGCCCGGATCTGCGTCTTGCGGTTTTGTCGAGTTCCGCGCCGATCGTCGATCAGATCCAGTCTTACCGCTCCTTCAGCGCCGGCTGGACCAGCCGTATCCTGCAAGGTGCCACCGCCTGGCTACTGCGCGATCCGGCAACCTGGCGGCTCATCGCCGAGGCGCGCGAGATCTATCAGCAGAGGCGGGACGCTCTTGCCGTTGCGCTCGGCGAACGGGGCATAGCGATACCGCCAGGCCAGGGCCTGTGCCTCTGGGTGCCCGTCGTCTCCGAACCATTCGCGATGGTGACACTCGCCGCACGCAATATCGCCGTCAATCCAGGCAGCAAATTCTCGGTCCTGCCAAGCAGTCACATCCGTGTCGCGACCAGCACGCTCAGCGATCGCTGTGAGGAAGCCGCCGATGCGATCGCGCTTGCTCATACGCCGTGAAAGGCAGGACCGCAGCCCACCTCTCTGATCCCCAGTCATTCCACCTAAGTCCGGAAACTACTTTCCCTCAAGCCACTCCTGCAGCTCTGCCTCCGCCCGCTCCAGAGCGCTGTAGTTCAAAAGTTTGCGCAGGAAAGCGACCGTGACGGCGCGGGCGCGCAGATTGAAGCGGCCGTCCTCGTGGTCGTCGCCGGCGCTCTGGTAGACGTCGAGCTTGTCGTAGAGCTGCTGCAGGCGGTTCTGCACGCTGCGCAGCGAGAGACTCCGGCGTTTGGCGATGGCCCGGTCTGTGAGGCCGAGCGCGATATCGACGAGGATCTCGTATTCGGAATCGGTAAAGCCGTTCGTCTGGCCGAGGCTCTTCTGCTGCAGGCCCCGCACCTCGCGGTCGATGACGCACTGGCTCTCGATGAAGATCGAGCGCAGCGCAAGCTTCAGCCGCTCGTCGGAAGCGGATTTCAGCACGTAGCCATAGGCGGCGCCATCCGGCACGATGCGGGAGACGCCGCGCACATAGGCCTCGTCCGAGTAATTCGACCAGAACAGGATGCGGGTTTCCGGCCGCTCCTTCCAGATGGTGCGCGCCGCCTCGATGCCGTTGCGGTTGGCCATCTGCAGGTCCATGACGATATGCGCCGACTTGTGGTCGCGGGCGAGCTTCTCGCCGGCGGTTCCGTTCTCCGCCTCGATCACCGTGTCGCATTCCGGCAGGGCCGCGTTGACCGCCTCGTGCAGATAGGACCGGTGTAGCGGGTCGTCCTCGACGATCAGAACCTTCATGGTGCCCTTCTCCTCAGTTTGGCCCGCTCGGCGGGTCGTGCGGTGCGAGCGGTAGCACGACGCGCACCACAGTCCCGCGATTGTTGTGGCCGGGCCCGGTCGTGAAGCGCGCCGAAATCAGCCGCGCACGGGTCTTCATATTGTCGATGCCGCCGCCGATCCGTCCCCGCGCCTTGGCGAGCCCGGTCCCGTCGTCGGAGATTTCGATCGACAGCCGATCGTCGTCGGCCTCGAGCCGCACCGTGACGGCCAGCGGCGCGGCATGGCGCACCGCATTGTTGATCGCCTCCTGCGCGATCCGGAACAGCGCGACACTGACGGTCGGTTCCAGTCGCTCCAGCGCGCCGTGCGTCTCGTCGACAAGGCCCCATTCGATGCCCGATCCCGTGTCGCGGGTCGATCGGTCCAGATGATGCTCGATCGCCTGGGCGAGGCCGAAGAGCTGGAGCACGGAGGGTTTTGCCTGTTCGATGATCTGCCGCAGATCCTGCATGCAGTGCTGCAGGGAGCGGGAGATCGGTTCCAGCGTCTCGGGCGCCAGCTCGCCGTTGCGCGACAGCCGATCGATCCGGCGGGCGAGCCGCGTCAGGTCGGCGAGCGTCTGGTCGTGCAGGTCCATGCCGATGCGCTGGCGTTCCTGCTCCAGCGCTTCGGTAAGTTTCAGCGCACCTTGCCGTAAGCCCTCCTCGCGAGCGCGGGCCTCCGCCTCGACGATCGCCGAGCGTTGCGCCTGCTCGGCCGCCTGCAGCGCGAAGAAATAGGGCGTCAGCAGGTCGGCGATGATGCGGGCGCGTTCGATATCCTCCATCGTATAGACGCCCGCCCTGTGCGACGAACAGGAAAGCGCTGCGATGATCGTGCCCTGCACCTTCATGGGCACATGCAAGCGGCTTCTCAGCGACTGTTCGACGATCGGCCGCTTGAATGCGCCCTCGAAGTGGAAACGCGGATCGGTCATGGCGTCGTCCGCCAGCAGAAAATCAACCTCGCCCCGGAGCAGCGAGCGGATTGGGCTGTTGACAACAGGCGCGCCGGCCAGGCCGCCCCAGGCAGTCTCGATGCCCGTCTCATAGGCGGTGTGGTAGTTGCCGCCCTCGAGCAGCACGCAGACATCGAGATGGTCGTGCGGGATGATATGGGCGACCTCTGCCGCGACGGAACGGATAGCCGAGCGAAAGTCGAGCTGGCCCGCGAGCAGCCGGGAAATGCCGAGATAATGGTCGAACATGGCTGCGGGTACGAGATGCAGCATCGTCAGTTCCTCCCGAGACGGCGCCGGGCTCCTCAACCCGCCGCGACTCCTTCCCAGTAAGCGCCTGCGGGAGCGCCGCCGTCTTGCGTAAACCCGCAGCTTGTTGCGCAAAACCCGCAAACGGATTGCCGCCTTGCCCCTGTACAGGCCGATCGATCTCCCGCATCCTGCCCTTACTGAGAGGAGGAAGCTCAGTGCAAGAACAATTTTCACTCGGACCCGATTTGGCCGGCAGGAGTGAAGCGATCCGCCGACCGGCGCGATCATCAGGGAGGAAGACATGACAATCCGCAAGATGCTTCTGGCATCGGCCGCTATTGCTTGCGCCGCGATGCCCGTTTCCGCCTTTGCCGACACGTCGGCCAAGAAAATTGCCCTATCAAACAATTATGCCGGAAACTCCTGGCGCCAGGCCATGCTGACGAGCTGGGGCAAGGTGACGGGCGAAGCCGTGAAGGCCGGCACCGTTGCCGCAGCCGATCCTTTCACCACCGCCGAGAACCAGGCGACGGAACAGGCCGCGCAGATTCAGAACATGATCCTGCAGGGCTATGATGCGATCGTGCTCAACGCCGCCTCGCCGACGGCGCTGAACGGCGCGGTCAAGGAGGCCTGCGACGCCGGCATCACCGTTGTTTCCTTCGACGGCATCGTGACCGAACCCTGCGCCTGGCGCATCGCCGTCAACTTCAAGGAAATGGGTCGCAGTGAGGTCGAGTACTTGTCGAAAAAACTTCCCGACGGCGGCAACCTGCTCGAGATCCGCGGCCTTGCCGGTGTCTTCGTGGACGACGAGATCTCTGCCGGCATTCACGAGGGCGTCAAGCAGTTCCCGCAGTTCAAGATTGTCGGCTCCGTTCACGGAGACTGGGCGCAGGACGTGGCGCAGAAGGCTGTTGCCGGCATCCTGCCGAGCCTGCCCGACATCGTCGGCGTGGTGACGCAGGGCGGCGACGGTTACGGCGCCGCGCAGGCGATTGCCGCGACCGACCGGAAGATGCCGATCATCATCATGGGCAACCGCGAAGACGAGCTGAAGTGGTGGAAGGAGCAGAAGGACGCGAAGGGTTACGAGACCATGTCCGTCTCCATCGCGCCTGGCGTTTCCACGCTCGCTTTCTGGGTGGCCCAGCAGATCCTCGACGGCAAGGAAGTCAAGAAGGACCTCGTCGTGCCCTTCCTGCGCATCGACCAGGACAATCTCGAAACCAACCTCGCCAATACCCAGGCCGGCGGCGTCGCCAACGTGGAATACACGCAGGCAGACGCAATCAAGGTCATCGAGCAGGCAAAGTAATTCTCCCGGCGACTGCCGCGCGACTGCAGAAGGTCGCGCGGCATTTTTTGCAAGCAGGCATGGCGGGCAGCATGGATGACGTTTTGAATGCGGTGATCGCCGTCGATGGCGCCAAGGTGAGTTTCGGCGCAGTCAGGGCACTCGATGGCGTGACCCTTCGCGTCATGCCGGGAGAATGCGTCGGGCTTGTCGGGCACAATGGAGCCGGCAAATCCACCATCGTCAGCGTGATCAACGGCGGTCTCACACCGCACGAAGGAAGTGTGGCGAGCGACGGCGAACGGCTGGAGCGCTATGGCATCAACGCTGCGCGTGCCCGCGGTGTGCGCTGCGTCTTCCAGGAGCTTTCGCTCTGCCCCAACCTTTCGATCGTCGAAAACACGCGCATCATGCATCGCCATCTCGGTGGCTTCGGTTGGCGGAAGCGCGCCGCGAAAATCATCGAGACGAGTCTCGACGCCGTCTTTCCCGGCCACGGCATCGACAGAAGCCGGACCGTGGGAGATCTTTCTATCGCCGAACGGCAGATGGTCGAAATCGCCATGGCCTTTTCCGACGCCGGCATTGCGCCGAGGCTGGTGATCCTCGACGAACCGACCTCGTCGCTCGATGCAAGCCTTGCCCGGCAGATGCTCGACCATGTCCGCCGCTTCATCGCCACGGGCGGGTCCGTTATCTTCATCTCGCATATCCTGCACGAGATCCTCGAAACCGCCGACCGCATCATCGTCATGAAGGACGGTCGCGTCGTCGCCGAACGTCCGGCGCAGCGATTCGACCATTACGGCCTCGTGGAAGCGATGGGCACCGTTGCGAAGGAGGAGACCAAGCAGCGCTCGGGCCGTCAACAATCCACCGCTCCGCTCATTCTGTCCCATCAGGTGAAGGGCCTTTCCTTTGCGGCCCGCAAGGGGGAGATCATCGGACTGGCGGGTCTCGCGGGCCATGGGCAGACCGAGCTCCTGCTCGCGCTGCATGCCGCCCAGTCCGGCAATTGGCTGCCGGAGCGCGATCCGCGCGTCACCTTCGTCGCCGGCGACCGCCGTCTCAACGGTGTCTTCGAGCTGTGGAGCATCCTACGCAACTTCTCCATCGCCTCGCTCGGTGACCTGTCCCGGCGCGGCCTCATCCTCGCGGACGAAGAGCAGACGAAAGGCGCCGACTGGAAGCGGCGCATCGAGATTCGCACCCCCGATATGGACAACCGCATTCTGTCGCTTTCCGGCGGCAACCAACAGAAGGTGCTCTTTGCCCGCGCGCTTGCGACGCGCGCACCTGTCGTGCTGATGGATGATCCGATGCGCGGCGTCGACGTCGGCACCAAGCAGGAGGTCTACGCGATCATCCGCGAGGAAGCGGCGCGCGGCCGCACCTTCATCTGGTACTCGACGGAGATGGACGAGGTCCGCCTCTGCGACCGCGTCTACGTCTTCCGCGAAGGCCGCATCACGACCGAACTCGCCGGTGATGCCGTCAACGAGACGAATATCATCGCCGCCTCCTTCGAAGGGGTCGCCGCATGACGTTTCGGCTGTCGTCCGACGCCATGCGTCTTGCTATTCCCGCCCTGTCGCTGACGTTGCTGCTCGCCGCCGTCTTCTGGCTGCAGCCGCGCGCCATGAGCTATGTCGGGCTCAACCTGCTGTTCAACCTGGCTGTGCCGATCGCGCTTGCGACGATCGCTCAGATGATCGTGATGGCGGTGAACGATCTCGATCTCTCGATGGGCGCCTTCGTCAGCTTCGTCGCCTGCGTCACCGCGACCTTTCTGCGGGATGCTCCCGTGATCGGCGTGCTGATCCTTGCCGGCGCGATCGCCACCTATGCGGCGCTCGGCGTCGTCATCTATCTGCGCAACCTGCCCTCCATTGTCGTGACCCTCGGCATGAGCTTCGTCTGGGGCGGCCTTGCCGTATTGCTGCTGCCGGCACCGGGCGGGCAGGCGCCGGACTGGGTCCGCTGGCTGATGACAGTCAAGCCGCCGCTGGCGCCGATGGCGATCGTCGCCAGCATCGTCATCGCCGCCGTAGCCCATCTTCTCGTCATGCGCTCCTCGCTCGGCGTGCTGATGCGTGGCATCGGCGGCAACCAACGCTCGGTCGAGCGCGCCGGCTGGTCGATCGTCGGGGCGCGCGCGAGCGCCTATGGTCTTGCCGGCCTCTTCGCGGTGCTCGCCGGCATTGCCCTCGTCGGCCTGACCACCTCGGCTGATGCCAATATCGCGCTGCGCTACACGCTGCTGTCGATCGCCGGCGTGATCCTTGGCGGCGGCGAGTTCATCGGCGGCCGCGTCTCCCCGATCGGCGCCGTCATCGGCGCGCTGACACTGACGCTCGCCGGTTCGTTCCTGTCCTTCCTGCGCATCTCGCCGGACTGGCAGATCGGGGCTCAGGGCGCAATCCTGATCATCGTGCTGGCACTTCGCCTGATGCTGAATCGCCTGGAGAAGCGGGAGAAACGCCGATGACCCCGCTTCTGCGCCTGTTCGGCAAACCTTGGATCTGGTCGTGGCTTGCCGCCTTCATCGTCTGGTTCCTGACGATCATGGTGACGCTCGGCGCCAGCACGCTTGGCCTATCACAGGCAGCACTGACCTTCGCGGCCTTCTCGGTCATCGTCGGCATCGGCCAGATGTTCGTCATCACGCTCGGCCCCGGCAACATCGATCTCTCGGTGCCCGCCACCATGACGCTTGCCGGTACGGTGGCGTTGAAGCTGATGAATGTCGAAAACGGCATGATCTTGCCCGGGTTCCTAGTCGCCATCGTCATCGGCTTCGTCGTCGGCCTCGGCAACTATGCACTCATCAAGGCGCTGCGCATTCCGCCGATCATCGCCACGCTGTCCATGAGCTTCATCGTGCAGTCCGCGGCGATCTGGACGAACCGGGGACTGCGCATCAAGCCTCCGAGCGTGCTGGCGGAATTCACCACGTCGCACACGCTCGGCGTGCCGAACGTGGCGATCGTCGCACTCCTCATCTCGCTGCTGGCCTGGTTCCTGCTCGAGAAGACGATCTATGGGCGATGGATCTCGGCGATCGGCCAGAGCATGCCGGCCGCGCGCATGGCGGGCATACCGGTCGACGGCACGCGTTTTGTCACCTACCTTTTCTGCGCCGTGCTCGCTTCGGTCGCCGGCTATCTGCTCGCCTGCTTCTCGGGCGGCGCCGCACTCAACATGGGCTCGGAATATCTGCTGATGTCGATCGCCGTCGTCGTGATCGGCGGCACGGCGGTTGCCGGCGGCGATTCCAACGTGCCGGGCATCTGGGGCGCATCGCTCTTCATGTTCCTGGTCGTCTCCATGCTCAACACGTACGGGCTCGGCGCGGGTATCCGCCTGATCATGACCGGCCTCATCATCATCAGCGTCATCATGCTCGCCGGCGGTCGCCGAGCCGGCATGCGATAATTAGGAAGACCGCTATGGCCGAGGCCAGCATTTATGAAATCCACGACCCGCGCTTCCGGCAGATGATCGTAACCAGCGCCGGCCTCGACGAACTCTATTCCGGCTGCCGCTGGGCGGAGGGTCCCGTCTGGTTCAACGACGCGAACCAGCTGCTCTGGAGCGATATTCCCAACCAGCGCATGCTGCGTTGGACGCCCGAGAGCGGCGTTTCCGTCTATCGCCAACCGTCGAACTTCACCAACGGCCATACGCGCGACCGGCAGGGACGGCTGATCTCCTGCGAACATGGAACGCGCCGCGTCACCCGCACCGAGGTCGACGGCTCGATCACCGTGCTCGCCGACCGCTTCGAGGGCGGCAGGCTTAATTCGCCGAACGATGTGGTGGTGAAATCAGACGGCACGATCTGGTTCACCGATCCGACCTACGGCATCATGTCGGACTATGAAGGCTATCGCGCCGAGCCGGAGCAGGCGACCCGCAACGTCTACCGGCTCGATCCGATGACCGGCGCGCTTGCGGCGGTCGTCACGGATTTCACCCAACCGAACGGTCTCGCCTTCTCGCCCGACGAGACAATCCTCTATGTGGCGGATTCGGCCGCCAGCCATGACGAAAGCCTGCCGCGTCACATCCGCGCTTTCGACGTGGTCGATGTCAACAGGCTGACGAACGGCCGCGTCTTCTGCCTCATCGACAATGGCATCCCGGACGGCATCCGCACCGACGTCAACGGGAACCTATGGTCGAGTGCCGCCGATGGCGTGCATTGCTTCGACCCGGCAGGCAAACTAATCGGCAAGATCCGCGTACCCCAGACCGTCGCCAACCTCACCTTCGGCGGGCCTCAACGCAACCGGCTGTTTATCGCGGCGACGCGGTCGGTTTATTCGGTTTACGTTGCTGTGAGCGGGGCTCAGCTGCCGTGAGGTTGGTCGCCTTGAACAGGTTCGAACGAGCGGCCCCTTGGGAACAATAGAGCTGTTGAAAAGCCGGGGCCGTCGGGTGCAGCAATATCCGTTTCGAAAACCTTTAAAAACAAACCCGGTTCATTCGATTGCCGAAAAAAACGCCGGGATCTGTTGCTCGAAGAACTTTGAGAACGAGGCGATACGCGGCGGTAGTGCCTGATACGGGGGGTAATAGAGTGTCAGCCACAAGTCCGGCGGCGACCAGTCCGGCAGGACGTGGACAAGCCGTCCGGTCCGAAGATGCTCGGCCACATGGAACTTGGGTAGCATGGCGACCCCGGCGCCGTCGGCGGCCATGCTCGCCAGCACCTCTCCGCTATTGGCGCTGAATGCCCGGCCCGCAGAAAACGTGGCGCTACCACTGCCGTCCGACAGCGTCCAGGTTTCCCGCTTGCTGTCACCGCTGTAGGCCAGGCAATCGTCGGGAATGAGCTCGTTCGGATGCTTCATGTCGGCAAACCGGCTGCCCGGCGCTGCGACGAGGATACGGCGCACGACACTGATCTTGCGCCAGATCGTGAACTTGTCCGAGGGTGCCGCGGAAATGCGGATTGCCAGATCATAGTCGTCATCGATGATGTCAACGAGTCCATCCGCAAGCGAGATCTCGAAGCTGATCTTCGGGTAGCGTTCCTTGAATGCCGAAAGGATGGGCGGCAGGACCTGCCGGCCGAACCAGGTCGGCGCGCTGATTCGCAGGCGGCCATGATCCGCCTTGTGGGTATTCATCACGTCCTTGCGTGCGTTGTCCAACGCCTGCACCACCGGCTGTATCTGGGCGGCGAAGATCGCGCCGTCGGTCGTCAGCGATACCTGGCGCGTGGTCCGCACGAAGAGTTGCACGCCCAGGTCTTCTTCCAGGGCTGCGATCGCCCGCGTGACGGCTGCGGGGGTCATGTCGAGTTCGCGCGCGACCTGCGCGAAGTTCCGTTTCTCGGCGGCCAGCAGAAAGGTTCGCAGCAGCTTGTAGTCGTTCATTGATTATTTCATCCATGGCAATTCACTAACAATTATTATTGCAATTCCGACCGATGATCAACGGGCGTAGGTTTTCAATCACACCAGACAAACCAACGCCGCCGCGGAAGGGCAAGCATCATGATCAAGGATATCAAGGGACTGCATCATATCACGTCGATGGCATCGGATGCCCGCCAGAACAACGCATTCTTCACAGACACGCTCGGCCTGCGCCGCGTCAAGAAGACCGTGAATTTCGACGACCCCAACGTCTACCACCTCTATTACGGTGACGAGGCCGGCACCCCCGGCTCCGTCATGACCTACTTCCCTTTTCCCGACGTGATGCGCGGCCGCCCGGGCGTCGGCGAAGTCAGCGAAACACAGTTCGCGGTGCCCAAGGGCTCACTCTCCTTCTGGCAGGATCGCCTGTCGGCAAAGGGAGCCGGTAACCTGCATACCGACACTGCCTTCGGCGCTGCCCGCCTCCTGTTCAAAGGGCCGGACGGCGAAGGGTTTGCCCTTGTCGAAACGGAAAACGATGGCCGCAAGGCCTGGAATGGCGCCGGCATCGACGAAAGCGTCGGCATCCGCGGCTTCACCGGTGCCAAGTTCCGCCTGCATGACGCCGCTGCCACGTCCGAACTGCTCGGTTTCATGGGCTACCAGCGCGCTGAGACGGATGGCGATGTGACCCGCTTCATCATGCCCGGCGGCAATGGTGCCGATACGATCGACCTCGAGGTTCTTGCGAAAACGCCTTTCGCAAGGCAGGGCGCGGGTTCGGTGCATCACATCGCCTTCGCCGTCGAGAACCGCGCAAAGCAGCTCGAAGTTCGCAAGGCCCTGATGGATACAGGATACCAGGTGACACCTGTCATCGACCGCGATTACTTCTGGGCTATCTACTTCCGCACACCCGGCGGCGTCCTGTTCGAAATCGCCACGAACGAACCCGGTTTCGACCGCGACGAAGACACGGCACACCTCGGCGAGGTTTTGAAACTGCCGGCTCGTTACGAGCCCTATCGTGACCAGATCGAAGCCGGGCTAACACCGCTCGCCGCCTGAGGTCGCTTTCCAACAATAAGGCGGCATAACTTTCAAGACGTGCCGCCTTCCCTGCCCCATTACCTACCTTCAACCCAGTCAAAGGAAGACACGAGATGTCCAGCAAGCTTCAGGTCCTCACCCCGCAGAACAGTCAGATCATCTTTATCGACCAGCAGCCGCAGATGGCCTTCGGCGTCCAATCGATCGACCGCCAGGTCTTGAAGAACAACGTGGTCGCTCTTGCCAAGGCAGCCAGGATCTTCAACATCCCGACGACCATCACCACCGTCGAGACCGACAGCTTCTCGGGCAACACTTTCCCGGAACTGCTCGCTGTCGTCCCGGACAATGATATCCTTGAGCGCACGTCGATGAATTCCTGGGACGACCAGAACGTCCGCGACGCGCTTGCCAAGCAGGCTGCCGATGGCCGCAAGAAGATTGTCGTCGCCGGCCTCTGGACGGAGGTTTGCAACACGACCTTCGCACTCTCCTGCATGAACGACACCGACTATGAGATCTACATGGTTGCGGATGCTTCCGGCGGCACGTCCGTCGATGCGCACAAATATGCGATGGACCGCATGGTACAGGCCGGCGTCGTTCCGGTCACCTGGCAGCAGGTCCTGCTCGAATGGCAGCGCGACTGGGCTCGCAAGGAAACCTACGATGCGGTCACGTCGCTGGTGAAGGAGCATTCCGGCGCCTACGGCATGGGCATCGATTATGCTGTTACGCATGTCCACGGTGGTGCCGAACGCGTCAAGCACGGCAAGCGGATCGGCCCGAACCCTGCCAAGTAAACCGTCAATCACTCCGGCCGGCTGCGTCCTGCCGGAGTGATTTTCTTTCACCACGCGAGGTTCCCCCATGAAACTCTATCTTCTTTCACTTGGTGCCGGCCTGCTGGTGGGCGTGATCTACAGCCTGCTCAATGTCCGCTCGCCTGCCCCGCCTGTCGTCGCGCTCATCGGGCTGCTCGGCATCCTTGTCGGCGAGCAGCTCGTACCGCTGGCAAAGAGCATCTGGGCTCGAGAGGCTGTCGCCGTCTCCTGGTTTCATCAGGTCAAGCCGCACATGTTCGGTCACCTGCCGAAAGGTGGGGAAACCGTGGTGGCGGTGAACCCACCCCATCAAGATTTAACATCGGGGAAAAGCTGATGACGACGCGCCGCACATTCCTGGGCGCAGCATCGAGCCTCGCCTTTTCAAACTTGTTTTCACAGGCCGATGCCGCCGATCCCATCAAGACCGGAGACGCTTCCATGTATGCAGATATCGTTCTTCACAATGGATTGATCACGACGCTTGATCGCGCAAATCCGAACGCCACCGCAGTCGCCGTCAAGGACGGCCTATTCATGGACGTGGGTACCGACCGCGACGTCATGGTGCTCGCCGGACCGGATACGAAGATCGTCGATCTCAAGGGCAAGCGTGTACTGCCTGGTCTGATCGACAATCACACCCACGTTGTGCGGGGCGGTCTCAACTTCAACATGGAGCTCCGCTGGGACGGCGTCCGCTCGCTCGCCGATGCGATGGACATGCTCAGACGGCAAGTCGCCATCACGCCTGCCCCACAATGGGTGCGTGTCGTCGGCGGCTTCACCGAACACCAGTTCGCCGAAAAACGCCTGCCGACGATCGACGAGATCAATGCTATTGCACCCGATACGCCTGTCTTCCTGTTGCATCTCTATGACCGCGCACTACTCAACGGTGCCGCCCTTCGCGCCGTCGGCTATACCAAGGACACGCCGAACCCTCCGGGCGGCGAGATCACGCGCGACGCCAGTGGCAATCCGACGGGACTTTTGCTTGCCAAGCCGAATGCGGGCATTCTCTATTCGACTTTGTCAAAGGGCCCCAAGCTTCCGTTCGAATATCAAGTCAATTCCACCCGCCATTTCATGCGCGAACTCAACCGGCTGGGCATCACCGGCGTCATTGATGCCGGCGGCGGATTTCAGAATTACCCGGACGACTATGCGGTGATCCAGAAGCTTTCGGACGAGGACCAGCTTACGGTACGTCTGGCCTACAATCTCTTCACGCAGAAGCCGAAGGAAGAGAAGCAGGATTTCCTCAACTGGACGCAGTCGGTCAAATACAAGCAGGGTAACGACTATTTCCGCCACAACGGTGCGGGGGAGATGTTGGTCTTTTCCGCCGCCGACTTCGAAGACTTCCGTCAGCCCCGCCCGGACATGCCGCCGGAAATGGAAGGCGAACTGGAGGACGTCGTTCGGGTGTTGGCCGAAAACCGCTGGCCTTGGCGGCTTCACGCCACCTATGACGAAACGATCAGCCGCTCGCTCGATGTGTTCGAGAAGGTCAACAAGGATATCCCGCTCGAGGGCCTCAACTGGTTCTTCGACCATGCCGAGACGATTTCCGATCGCTCGATCGACCGGATCGCAGCGCTCGGTGGCGGCATCGCCACGCAGCACCGCATGGCCTATCAGGGCGAATATTTCGTCCAGCGATACGGCCACGGCGTTGCAGAAGCGACACCGCCGATCAGGCGCATGCTTGATAAGGGCATCAACGTCTCCGCCGGCACCGATGCGACGCGCGTCGCCTCCTATAACCCCTGGGTCTCGCTTTCATGGATGGTGACCGGCAAGACCGTTGGCGGCATGCAGCTCTATCCACGTGCCAACTGCCTCGACCGCGAGACGGCGCTGCGCATGTGGACCGAGAAGGTCACCTGGTTTTCCAACGAAGAAGGCAAGAAGGGCCGGATCGAAAAGGGCCAGTTCGCCGATCTCGTCGTGCCGGACAGGGACTTCTTCACCTGCGCAGAGGACGAGATCTCGTTTCTCACCTCGCAGTTGACCATGGTCGGCGGCAAGATCGTCTTCGGTGCGGGCGACTTCAAGTCTCTCGACGAGAACGACGTGCCTCCCGCCATGCCGGACTGGTCTCCCGCGCGCACGTTCGGCGGCTACGCTGCATGGGGCGAACCGCAGGGCGCAGGCATGAACTCGTTGCGCCGTACCGCGATCTCGACGTGCGGTTGCGCCAGTTCCTGCAACGTTCATGGTCACGACCACGCCGGTGCCTGGACATCGAAGCTGCCGATTGCCGATCTCAAGGGCTTCTTCGGTGCGCTTGGTTGTGCCTGCTGGGCCGTCTGACCCCGCGCGGTTAGCGACCACATTGAGTGGGCAGCGGCCTCCGCTGCCCAATTTGCTCTACCAGATCGTTTATTGCGACAATCGCAACTAAATCGAAATAATTAATGCAATTGCTGGAGGTAATCTTTCTGGCCAATATCGCTCCACTAACGGCAAACAAAGCCCCTTGTTTCGATCGACTACACGACAGGAGCAGACATGATTGATCATTTTTCGTCCACCCGCCACCGGGACTCGCTTCTTGCGCGGATCATCGCTGCACCAGCGACACGGTTCATCGCGCTGCTCGCTCTCTGCGCGGCCTATATCCAGGGGCCGCTCACCAAGCTCTTCGATTTCCAGGGCGCAATCGCTGAAATGAACCATTTCGGCCTGCGTCCCGCGGCACTCTTCGCAGTCACCGTTATCGCCTTCGAATTGGCGGCCTCGGCCATGGTGGTGTCGGGGATCCTTCGCTGGGCAGGAGCGCTGGCGCTCGCCGGGTTCACGCTCTTTGCCACCCTTATCGCCCTTCGTTTCTGGGAGCTGCCCCCAGGCATGGACCGCATGATGGCAACCAACGCTTTCTTCGAACATCTCGGGCTCGCTGGCGCTTTCATCATTGTCGCCGCAAATGATCTGACCAAGGGAGCTGGCAAATGAGCGCTACCAAATCCTCCGGGGGCAGCTTTGCTCCCCTTGCCCAGCCAGTCTTCGCAGTACTTTGGGCTGCAACCGTCCTCGGAAATACCGGCAGCTTCATGCGCGATGTCGCCAGTTCCTGGCTCATGACCGATCTATCGGCCTCCCCGGCCGCCGTCGCGCTGGTGCAGGCGGCCGGAACCCTGCCGATCTTCCTCCTGGCAATTCCTGCGGGCGTGCTCACCGATATTCTTGATCGTCGCAAGTTTCTGATTGCCGTGCAGATTTTGCTCGCGTCAGTCAGTGTAAGCCTGATGATCCTGGCAAATACCGGCATGCTTTCGGTCAGCGCGCTGATCGGCCTGACCTTCCTTGGCGGGATCGGCGCCGCGCTAATGGGGCCGACCTGGCAGGCGATCGTGCCGGAGCTGGTGAAGAGAGAGGACGTCAAGAGCGCCGTCGCGCTCAACTCGCTCGGCATCAATATCGCGCGGTCGATCGGACCGGCCGCCGGGGGACTTCTCCTTGCAGCCTTGGGTGCAGGCGTCACCTATGGCGCGGATGTTGCGAGCTATCTCGTCGTCATTGCGGCGCTCGTCTGGTGGCCGCGGGCAAAGAATGCAAATGATACGTTGGCTGAAGGCTTCTTCGGCGCGTTCCGTGCAGGCCTGCGCTACACCCGCGCCAGCAAGCCCTTGCATGTCGTACTTTTGCGCGCGGCGATCTTCTTTGCCTTCGCCAGCGCCATCTGGGCACTCCTGCCGCTCGTCGCCCGACAATTGCTCGGTGGTGACGCAGGCTTCTACGGTATCCTGCTTGGCGCCGTCGGCGCTGGCGCAATCGGCGGCGCATTGCTCATGCCTAAATTGCGCGAACGCTTTACTGCCGACGGCCTGCTGCTCGGTGCCGCTGTTATCACAGCACTCGTCATGGGCGCTTTGTCGTTCGCGCCGCCGAAATGGGTCGCCATCATTGTTCTGCTCTTTCTCGGAGCTGCGTGGATCACGGCCCTGACCACGCTGAATGGGGCAGCGCAGGCCGTGCTACCGAACTGGGTCCGCGGTCGCGGTCTGGCGGTCTATCTCACCGTCTTCAATGGCGCGATGACGGCAGGTAGTCTTGGCTGGGGTGCCGTTGGTGAAGCTGCTGGAGTGCCGGGAGCGCTGCTGATCGGCGCGGCGGGACTGCTCATCGCGGGCTTCATCATGCATCGCTTAAAGCTGCCGGCCGGCGACGCGGATATGGTGCCATCCAATCACTGGCCCGAACCCTTGGTCGCCGAGCCGGTAGCCCATGACCGTGGCCCGGTCCTGATCCTCATCGAATACCATGTCGAAAAACATCATCGCACAGCCTTCCTGCATGCGCTGGATGAGATGTCCCACGAGCGGCGGCGGGACGGGGCCTATGGATGGGGGGTGACCGAAGACTCCGCCGATCCGCAAAAGATCGTCGAATGGTTCATGGTCGAATCCTGGGCCGAGCATCTTCGCCAGCACAAACGGGTTTCAAATGCCGATGCTGATCTGCAAGGCCAGGTCCTCGCCTATCACTCGGGAACGGACAAACCGGTCGTGCGGCATTTCCTGACAATCAACCGGCCGGGAGCCGCCTAACAACGCGGGATAGCAGCATCCCCCCCTACCCTCGAATCATAGCCACTAAAGGATCACGGTACCGGAAAATGACCGAGAACATCCCCTCCATCACCCGCCGCAGCGCATTGCTTTCCGGAGCTGCCGCCGCAGCCACCATGGTACTTCCCACATCGTTTGGCCTAGCAGCCAACGCTGCTTCCACCACCACCTCAATCAAAGGAGACAATAGAATGGGCTATATCACCACCAAGGACGGCGTCGAAATCTTCTACAAGGATTGGGGTCCGAAGGATGCCCAGCCGATCGTCTTCCACCATGGCTGGCCGCTCTCCTCGGACGATTGGGATGCGCAGATGCTGTTCTTCCTGGCAAAGGGCTTCCGCGTCGTGGCACATGACCGCCGTGGCCACGGCCGTTCTGCTCAAGTTTCTGACGGTCACGACATGGACCACTATGCCGCCGATGCCTTCGCGGTCGTAGAAGCGCTCGATCTGAAGAACGCCGTTCATATCGGCCATTCGACTGGCGGCGGCGAAGTTGCTCGTTATGTTGCAAAATTTGGCCAGCCGGCCGGCCGCGTCGCCAAGGCCGTTCTGGTCTCCGCCGTTCCGCCGCTGATGCTGAAGACCCCAACAAATCCGGGCGGCCTGCCGATCGAAGTGTTCGATGGCATCCGCAAGGGCGTCGCCGAGAACCGCGCACAGCTCTTCGTCGATTTCCCCACGGGTCCGTTCTATGGTTTCAACCGTCCTGACGCCAAGGTCTATCCGGGCGTTATCCAGAATTGGTGGCGGCAGGGCATGATGGGCAGTGCGAAGGCCCATTACGATGGGATCAAGGCCTTTTCCGAGACGGACCAGACGGAAGACCTGAAGGCAATCGCCGTTCCGACCCTCGTCATGCACGGCGACGACGACCAGGTCGTGCCGATCGACAACGCGGGCAGGCTGTCCGTGAAGCTAGTCCAGAACGGCACTCTGAAAGTCTACAAGGGTTATCCGCACGGCATGCTGACAACCCACGCTGACGTCCTGAACGCCGACCTCTTGGCATTTATCCAAGCGTGATTGGACTGTCCGGGTGTGACTGCCTTCGCCGCACCCGGATCCGGCCGAACAAACCCGACGAAGCTGGCTGTCACCAGGACAGTCCTGAGCGGTCCGTTCCGAAGTTTAGCTCAAAGCCGAGCGGCGCTGCTTGACGGTTTTCTGTCAGTGTCGGTTACGCAAGCGCCAGTCTGCAGGAGGCACTCCGACGGCCTTCGTGAAGGTTGCGACGAATTCATTTTCCTCCGGAAACCCACACTCTGCAGCGATCCGGGCAATAGTTTCACCGGTTCTGCTCAGTTGCGATTGGGCTTTGCTCATTCGATATGACGCAATCCATTCCGAAACAGACTGCCCGGTCGTGCTCAGAAATCCGGAACAGAGCTCATCGACTGAAAACCCGCATGCTTCGGCGATCTTATCGACCGGAGTGCCGCCTGACAGGTTGGCAGCTATGTACGCCTTGATGCGCTTTTCCTGCAGCGGAGACAACTGACCGGTGCCCGAAAGGTGCTGGATGGGGGACCGCCCGTAACGATGCGCAAGATGGGCGCTTAACGCTAATCCGATATGAGGAAGCAGTGTGTCCCTGACCTCTTCCGGCATGTCGAACATCGGTATCAGCGCACCGCCGATATTGCGGACCACCTGATCGTTTATCCCGCGGCAGGTTGTCAGGTCATCAATACGCGGCTCGCCTGCTTCCTCAAAGAGCTCGATAAAAAGCGCGCTTGGGATATGAAACACGAGTGCTTCGAAGCAGCCACGAATCGAAATTGCGGCGCCATTCCTCAGACTGATGAGACACATAGAGCCTCTGGAATAGGTCTTCAGAGGTGTCCGTGTTCCGTCGGGCAGAACGTCGCGATGATCAACGTCGACGAGATAGAGCATGAGCAGAAAAGCGTCATCAGCCGGCAGGACGATTGTATGTTCGCCATTGCCATAGGAATGCTCGAGATGGACGACAGCCAGCTTGGCTTCGCAAAGGGGCCTGATTACCAGCGCCCTTGCGGCCGTAATCTCAAAACATGCCGCAATTCTCTCACTGACCGTCAACGCTTCACTCACATGTGTCTCGATCATCCTGGCTGGGGACTATATAGCCGTACCGACGAGATGCCGCGCTTCCAAATTTCCTACACAGGTTTCAAACGGCAATCTTGAACAAAAGGATCCTTGCGGAGCCGATTGAACAAATTGTCGTGAGGCAAGCATAGCGTGGGAAAGCTACCAAAACCGGTAGGTCCCGTGTTCGAGTGTCTAAAAATGAAAGAACTGCGTCGTGGTCCAAGTTCTCCCCCACCGCCACCAATCTTCCACTCGAAACTCGATCGACGGGTTCGGGTGCTCGTTGAAGCAGTTGTCGATCAACCAAAGCCTGCCTGGTTCAGACATTGATATCTTTCGGAAGGCGACAGCCAAAACTGAACTTGATCAGGTCATGACGCCGGCAAGCGATCGAGGTTTTGTCGTCGGGGTTTCCTCGCTCGGTGGCCACACGCGGCGCATCTTCCACGAACATCACGCGACAACCCACGACTTTGCCGAAAACTCGATTTATATCCGTGATCTCTCGGAACCGTACAAGGCAGACCTGGGCGGGCCCTTCGATTTCGTTTTGTTTGAAATCTCGCCAGCGTCTCTCATCAAAATTGCCGATGATGCAGAGATACCACGCGTGACCTCCCTGTCAGCCGAAATCGCATCGAAAGATGTCGTGCTTGCCAATCTTGCTCGGGCGCTGATTCCGGCACTCGAAAAACCGGAAGAAGCCAACGCGCTGTTCGTCGACCAGATGACGACAGCCATCGGCACCTATCTGCTCCAGCGCTACGGCGGCCAGCCCGTTAAAGTTTCCGATAGGTCGCAAAAGCTTTCCCGCTCACATGAGGATTTGGCGAAAAGTCTGCTTCGCGAAAACCTAGATGGCAACGTGTCAATTTCCGAGGTTGCAAAGCTCTGCGACCTTTCACGCGGATATTTCATTCGCGCATTTCGCGACACAACCGGCATGACGCCTTACCAGTGGCTTCTTCGTGAGCGAATAGACCGTGCCCGCGACCTCTTGCGGACCTCAAATGCTCCGCTCGCCGAAGTGGCCATCGCCTGCGGTTTTGCGGACCAAAGCCATTTCACGCGCGTCTTTGCAGGTATAGTCGGCACTACGCCTGGCAATTGGCGGCGTAACGCCTGATCCAGACAAGCCCTTGGTAAGGTTCTGCCCAATAGAGGGTCTTGACCCAATACGAACCGTCGTCCCGGCACTGTGCAAAAAAAGCTCGGCGGCCCGCGTATGCTGGCCGCTGAGCTCCACGTAAATCTCTTCATCAAGTGGGCTGAGTGAGCCCTCCGCTCAGGTCTGGCAGGCTATGCATCTTTCGGATCAGATCAGCCGCCCGCTCTCCAATGACAACGCAGGGCGCCATTGTATTACCGGTGGTGATCCTCGGCATGATCGAGGAGTCTGCGATGCGCAGGCCATCGACGCCGTACACCTTGAGTTCGTTGTCGACCACCGACATGCTGTCGCGTCCCATTTTGGCTGTGCAGGATTGATGCCAGTAGGTGACCGCCGAACGCCGGATAAAGTCGATCGTCCCTGACCTGTAGCGCGCGCCCGGAGCCGCCTCGCCTGTCACCAGTGGCGTGAAGGCATCGCTGTTTCCGAGTTCGCGACACAACTCGACCGCAGCCAAGGCGGCCGCCATGTCTTCCGGCGCGCTGAGCGAATTCGGTTCGATCAGGATGGGGTCATTCGTATTGGGGCCGGAGAGCCGCAATCGACCACGGCTTTTTGGCTGGGCGAGACCGTTAAACATCGTCCACCCATGTTGCGGCGTTTCGAGGCCCGTCTCGATCGGTGACGGCACAGCGAACTCCAACTGGCACTGAAGAATGTCCGGCTGCGCAAGACGCGATTCGCTTTTCCAGTAGAGTTTTGCTTCGCAGCCGCTACCACCGACGGCTTCTGGTTTTCGATATGCCCAGGTGCACCCGAATGCGAGATGATCCTGATGATTGCGCCCAACGCCAGGTAAGTGTTGAACCACGGGAATGCCGTGGGCTTGCAGCTCATCTTCTGGACCTATGCCCGACTGCATCAACACTTTCGGAGTGTTGATCGCGCCTAGCGACAGTACCGTTTCGCAACGCGCAGTGAATTGACGCAACCGATCATCGACGAGAACCTCGATCCCCGTCACGCGCTTGCCATCGAAGATGAGGCGCGTGACCAGTGCGTTGGTCAGCACAGTCAGGTTTGGGCGCGACATGAGCGGGCTGACATAGGATCCAAAGACAGACTCCCGCTTGCCATCCCGGATCCGCAGTTCAGCGATAGATGCGCCGCCCGGGGCCTCCATCATTTCACCGTTCGGGCTATCGTAGACGGGAATGCCGATAGTGGATGCCGCACTCAACAAGGCCTCTGCGATCGGTTGGGGCGCCTGCGGCTGCGCTACGTAGGCCGGTCCTCCCATGCCGCGACGCGTTGGGTCCGGAGCGCCCTGCCAATCTTCGATCCGGCGATAGTAGCCGAGGATAGACTGATAGCCCCACGCGTCATCGCCGGCTTCAGCGGCAAAGTGGTCCCAGTCCCCCTTGTGTCCTCTGGCCCACACCATGACATTGATGCTCGAACCGCCACCGAGCCCCTTGCCCATGCTGAGAGGAAGACGTCGTCCATCCAGGCCGGGGGTCGGTTGTCCAACAAAGCCCCAGTCACGGCTCGAGCCGAGATTGAGCGGCCACTGCGCAGGGTTCGTAACGGTTTCGGCCGCATCGTCCCCACCCGCCTCGAGCAGCAGAACGCTCGCGTTCCCATCCTCTGCTAGTCGCGCAGCGACAACGGAGCCGCTGGACCCGGCGCCGCAGACAATGAAGTCGAAAACATCACCGACCTCGCGCTGAGGAGTGGGCGGATTTTCGGGTGCATTCTGGTCATGGCTATTCAGCTTCACGTGACTACCTCCGTGAATGGATTCAAAATAAATAGCGAAATTGCTGGGGATCCCGGGGGCGAATGCGGGCAATGGATCCCAGTCCGAGATCGTGCGGCCTTCCATGTGCTCGCTTCGGCGCGACCTCGCTCGATTCGACAGCCCCTGCTCGTCGTCATCGGGATAGTGCGGACTGTCCCGATGAGGCTACGTCTGTCATTGCTTCTTCGCCGAAACGGCCTTAGCGGCCTGATCAATGGTATCGGCGACGACCTTCGGCTGCGTCATGAACAGGGCGTGGCTTGCCGAAACCTTGGTGATCTTCGCCTTGATGCGCTCTGCCATGTGGATCAGCATCGCCTGATCGAATGCCTTGTCTTCGGTAGCGATGACGGCCCAGCTCGGCTTGGTGCGCCATGCAGCATTTTCCAACTTCGTGCCGAACGCCGACATGTTGATCGGGACCTGCGCATCCCTCATGAATGCAACATCCGCATCGCTGACGTCATGAGCAAAGCCAGCCTTAAACTTTTCCGGGCTGACATATCCAAAGCCATCTTTCGTGGTCTCAATGACGAATTCCGATGCAGGAGCAAATCCTTGGTATTGCTGTGCCGTTGTCTCGCCGGCATCGGGGGACAGAGCAGAAACATAGACGAGGCCAGCAACCTTTGCGTCGACGCCCGCTTCCGTGATGACCGTGCCGCCCCAGGAATGTCCAACGAGAATGACCGGACCATCCTGCCGTTCCAGCGCACGTTTGGTGGCGGCAACGTCGTCTTCGAGGGAGGTCAGCGGGTTCTGGACGATCGTAACGCGATAGCCGCGCTTGGTGAGATTGTCGTAAACACCCTTCCAGCCAGAACCGTCTGCAAACGCGCCGTGGACAAGCACAACGTTTCTGACGGACTGGTCTTGAGAGATGGTGTCCGCTGCGTTCGCCGGCAATGCGGCAGCGGACAGTGAGGCTGCAGCAACAATTGCGGCTACGGTGGTCGTGGTCTTGCGTGTCATGGCTATCTCCTCGTTAACTGCGATAACTGTTATCGCGATATATGTAAGCTCGCAGACTTTAGATTGCTCGTCAAGATAATTCTTATCGCGATATTTATTTTTGCTATTGCATAGGCTATATGGAGATCTACAGGAGCTCAGAATGACCGACCGCCACAACGACCCGCCCGCTCTGCACGACCAATTGTGCTACGCAATTTATACAGCTGGTATTGCCATCCAGCGTGCTTACAAGCCCCTTCTCGATGAGCTGGGCCTGACATACCCGCAGTATCTCGTGCTCAACGTGTTATGGAGCGAAGATGGACAAACGGTGGGTGCCATTGCCAACGCCCTTGCCCTGGAATCCAGCACGCTGACGCCGCTTCTAAAGCGCCTCGAGGTATCCGGCCTCCTGCGTAGGACCAGAAACCTGAGCAACGAGCGCCAGGTGTTGATTGAATTGACCGACGAAGGCCGGGCATTGCAGCACAAGGCAGGCTGTCTCAGCGATACCTTGCTTGCTGCCTCGACCCAGAAACCGCAGGACTTGGCCGCTCTGAACCGCGACGTGCGTTATCTCCGCAACGCGATCTATTCCCACATCGGCGGATGGGACGCGCCGACCTGATTTGCCGTGCATGCCGGCGCCTAGGCTGTTGGCACTGTCCCTCCATCGATCGTATATTCGGTACCAGTGATCGAAGCAGCCCGGTCGGAGGCGAGGAAGGCAATCAGGTTTGCGACCTCTTCCGGTTTTGCCGGACGACCGAGCGGAATGCCGCCCAGCCCGTCCATGATGATCTTTTTGCCGCCCTCGAGGTCAGTACCGGCCTGCTTCGCCAAGCGCTCTGCAAGGTGGACCGAAGCTTCCGTTTCGATCCAGCCTGGCGACACCCGAACGACCCGGACACCTTTGGGCGAAACTTCCTTCGAAATTGCCTTGCTGTAAGTGGAAAGCGCTGCCTTCGCCGCAGCATAGGCCGTCGTCGATTCCGGAAGCGGCAGGACTCTCTGGATGGATGTCACATGCACCACCACACCGTTTCCTTGAGCGACCATGTCCGGAACCAGTTGCCGATCCAGGCGAACGGCTGGAAAAAGGTTGAGCGACAGCTCCTTATGCCAGTCGTCTTCCGACAGCGCAGAAAATCCACCGCCGGCCGCTGACGAACCGCCTAGCATGTGCACGATGATATCAACGCCGCCCAGACGTTGGCGCGCGGCATCCGCGACGATTGCACAGCCTTCCTCGGTGGTCAGGTCCGCTTCAACGAACAATTCATCCGGCAAGGCTTCCGGACGCGCCCGCGCTGTCGTCAGCACCTTCGCGCCGAGTTCCTGAAACAAACTGACGGTCGCAGCGCCGGCGCCCTTGGTCCCAGCCGTAATGAGGACGCGTTTGCCTTCCAAATTGAGAAAGTCAGTCATTATTGGATCTCCAGCCTGACGATCTTGCCGTCTTTGATGGCAAAGTCGTAGGCGAGGGTCACCGGGCTACCGGGAAACTGGCCGCTCACTTTGGCTCGGATGAGCGCTTTGTCACCGTCGACCGTGCATTCCAAAGGTTCAGCAACGTACTGAGCCGACTTCTTCGCAGCCACCCACCATTCTCGGATTGCGGCGACGCCTTGATGGCGCGCTCGTTCGTCTTCGACGACGGCTTCGACCGCAAAGGTGTCCAGCAGCGCATTCGCGTCATTGCGACGGTCTGCTTCAAAGTACGTGTTAATGATACCGGGCATATCCATTGTGTTCTCCTCATAACCTAACCGATACTTATCCCTCGACCATTGCATAAATAAGTGGGATAAACCGGCATGCGATGATGAACAGATCGGGACAATGGAACTAACCAGCCTGAAGGAACTTGAAGCGGCCATTGCAATTGCCAGGCGCGGGACTTTTCGAGCAGCGGCCATTGATCTCGGCATGTCCACGACCGCGTTGAGCCACACGATTAGCAGGCTCGAGGCGGGACTTGGCGTGCGGTTGTTCAACCGCACCACCCGCAGTGTGTCGCTAACGGACGCCGGCCGGTTGTTTGTGCAGCAGGTCAGGCCCTCGCTGCAGGATCTCCATGCTGCTCTGGATCTGGTACGCTCCCACCGCGAGACTCCTTCCGGAACCATACGGATCAACGCAGCGCCGTTTGCGGCGCGCGCCATCATCTCACCGCTCGTGCTGGAGTTCCTGCGCCGCTATCCGGACATGAATGTCGATATCGTTACCGAGGGTAAGATGGTCGATATCGTCAAGGACGGGTTCGATCTGGGCGTCAGGGTTGAAGGCCTCGTTCCCAGCGATATGATTGCCGTTTCGCTCGGCCGGCCTCAGCGACACGCAGTGGTTGGGTCTCCCGAGTATTTCGGGAAACATGGTAAGCCCATGGTCCCTCCGGATCTTCTCAATCACAGGTGCATTCGTGTGCGCCTGCCAGACGGCTCCTTGTTTCGATGGCGGTTCGAAAAAGACGGCGAGCCGGTGCAGATAGACGTGCGGGGGCCAATCGCACTCGATGAGGCCAGCCTTACGCGGACAGCCGTGCTCGAAAGCGCCGGCGTGGGCTATCTCTTCGAACAGGACATTCTCTCGGACATAGAGGCGGGGCGCGTTGTTCGTGTTCTCGAAGATTGGACGCCGCCGTATCCAGGGTTGTGCCTATACTATCCTGGACGCCGAAATCTATCGGCCGGCGTCAGAGCATTCCTCGACCTAGCTCGTGAGTTCTCCCGAAATGCGACTTGACCCACGGCCTTCACCTTGACGGTTTCGAACCGTTCAAGGTGAATCCTCCTGCGTCGCTCCTGTCTACCGCCCGCCCTGCTACTGCGCTGGCTCCAGCATGGCGCAATCTTCACCGCCGGTGCACTCGCCCGACAGGGTGCGCTGACCAAGGGCAATGATAAGGACGGTCGCGGCCCCGGCCGCCGCAGAGACCCAGAATCCGCTCTGGGGACCATAGCTGTCGACGACCCAGCCCGAGACGAAGGCGCCGAGCGCCATACCGATACCGATGCCGGTCATCACCCAGGTGACACCTTCCGTCAGCACCGATTCCGGCACGCGACGCTCAATCAGTCCGAAGGCCGTTATAAAGGTCGGCGAGATCGCGATGCCGCTGACGAAGACGGCGACAGCAAGCAGGGTTACCGAGCTGCCGGCGACGAGCAGCGGCAGCGAGGTCAGTGCGAGAATAGCAACAGCGATCAGCAATTGACGATGCAAGGGGATGCGCAGATTGAGCGCGCCGAGAGTCAAACCCAATAGGAAGGAGCCGAGGGCATAGACACCGATGACCAGGCTTGCCGCATTCGGCTGACCAAGCTCCTTGGTAATAGCGACAACACTCACTTCAGCGGTTGCGAAGATCGAGCCGACGAAGATCAGCGCGAGTGTGATGATCTGCACCGGACGCTGCCGGATCGCCGAGCCAACCGAAGCCGCGCCGGCGACATAACGCACCTTCGGCTCGGTGCCGCGCTGCACGATGAAGGCGGCCGTCCCGAGCGCTAGAAAAGCTGTGCTCACCATCATGCCGGCTTCCGGGAAAAGTGACACGGCGAGCCCCACCGACAGCGAAGCGCCGGCGATATAGACCAGTTCGTCCGCGGCACTTTCGAACGCGAAGGCCGTGTTGAGCTCAGGCTGGTTGCGAAACAGTTCCGTCCAGCGCGCCCGCATCAGCGCCGGGATGCTTGGCATGGCTGCCGCGAGGAAGGCTGAGGCAAACAGCGTCCACACCGGCCAGTTCTGGTTGGCCGCCGCGATCAGCGCGATGAACGCCAATACTGATACGATGGTTGTGGGAACGACCACTGCCGTCTGGCCCAGCCGGTCGACCGCTCGCGAAATCTGCGGCGAGATCACCGCATTGGTGAGCGCATAGGTCGCCGACACGGCGCCTGCCAGCCAATATTCACCATGCGCCTGGGAGAGCATGGCGACGATGCCGATCGGCGCCATGGCGATGGGAAGCCGTGCGAAAAAGCCGGCTGCGGAGAAGCCCTTGGCCCCAGGTGCCGCGAATATTTGTCTATACGGATTTGACATGGCACGATCCTTCCAGTTATCGGACAGAGCACTTATATACGGAGCGTATGTGTTTAGATAATGCATACGTCCCGTATGTCAATGAAAAAGATACGCGGCGTATGCCAATGGAGAAGCCATGCGCAAACCGCGCCAGGAGATGATCGCAGAGACCCGCGGCAAACTTATCGCAGCCGGGCGGCGTGCCTTTGGCACGATTGGCTACGCGGAAGCCTCAATGGACGATTTCACCGGCGAAGCGGGACTGACGCGCGGGGCCCTCTATCACCATTTTGGTGACAAGAGGGGCCTGCTCCAGGCCGTCATCATGGAAATCGACGCGGAGATGACTGAACGGCTGAACGAAGTTTCGGCCACCGCTCCCACGCGCTGGCAGGGCTTTGTCGACGAGTGCTCCGCTTATATCGAAATGGCGCTTGAGCCCGAAATCCAGCGTATCATGTTTCGCGATGGCCCGGCTGTACTCGGCGATATCTCGCAATGGCAGAACACCCCCGGCTGTATCGCCGCCCTCTCCCGCAGCCTCGACCGTCTCAAGGCCGATGGCGAGATCATCGACATCGACACCGAAACCGCCGCTCGCCTCATCAATGGCGCCAGCAGCCATATGGCGCTGTGGATCGCCAATGCGGAGGATCCGGAGGGGGTTTCGAAGCGGGCGGTTGCGGGATTCAAGGCTATGCTGGGGAGCCTCCGCAGCCAGCAATGAGGTGTTTGACTTCCCGTTCAGGCGCGGCGGCTGGTCCACCAGATGGGTCCGGTGCCACCTTTAGCCGCGTCCTGTTTTCGACGACGTGGCGGATCCTCCAGGCAAAGGCTGTCCACGTCGAAAGCTTCGATAGCGGCGCGCCACCGGGCTGCGCGCTGTCTTCCCCGGGTCAGTTCATTGCGCCACCCGCGGCCAATACCTCGTCCGGCGTGTCGACGTCGAGCAAGGCCGCGTCGCCAACATCCACATCGAGCACAAGCAAGCCTGACGTCGCAATGATATCGCGCGCGCCGACATCGCCTTCAAGCCTGAGGACTGCCTGATTGAGAGAACGTGGTAGGATAACGGGATTGCCGGGCTTGCCCTGCGAAACGGCGCGCACGATGGCCTCGCCGCCCGCGTTGCGGAAGGCGGAAATCAGGGCATCGAGATGTGGAAATGCCGGGCATATCGGCGAGCATGACGAGAATGCCTTCGGCGCTGTCAGCGTCCCTCGATGAGAATCCGGCTATGAGTGAGCTCGCCATGCCGCTGGCGTAATCGGGATTATCGATGAAAGTCAGATCGAGCCCATCGAGCGCGGCCTCGATCTCGCTCCTGCGATGACCCGTGACGACAATAACGGAGGCTGCATCCGCACCGAGCGCGGTCGATGCCGACCGCCGCACGAGCGGCACGCCGTCGAACTCGGCCAGCAGCTTGTGCTTCCCGCCCTCACCCATCCGGCTTGCCTTGCCGGCAGCGAGAATGACGATCGCAACTGACGCCTTACGCATAAGCCACCAGTCTTGCCGCAGCGATATCAGCCAGAACCGACAGGGCGAGCGAGGTCGCATCCCGCGTCGGGCCGAACATCCCGATGGGCGCCTTGATGCGACCGATGTCGTCCTTTCTGAAAGCCATGGCTCTCAACCACTCGACACGCCGATGATGCGTCCGGGTGCTGCCGAGTGCGCCGATGTAAAAGGCAGGCGAGTGAAGCGCGGTCTCGAGAATGGCGGCTTCGGCGTCGAGGTCATGATGCAGGAGCACGACGGCCGTGAAGGGGTCGATGATATCGGCTGCAACCCTGCTCCCCTCGCCCTGTCCCCTGACGATCACGTCGTAGCAGGAAGCTTCGGCCAGTCGTGCGACGGCCTGCGCTTCGATCGTCTGCCCGGAAAGGACGACGCGGGTGCGGGGACGGTAGACGGTCAGAAAATCTCGATCGAGCCAGCACGCCCGTGGCAGTGGGTCTACCGGTTCGAGCGTCTGCCGCTCTGGCGAATAGGCAAGGCCGGCTGCCTGCCGCCGTCGGAGACGATCCAGAACATGCTGCAAAGCTCCGACATCCTTCAGGACATGGATCGCGACGGAGATTCCGCCACCGCAGGGAAGGACAATGTCGAAGAAGGGAGAGCCGTCGCCGAACTTGACCGTGCGGTCCTGTTCTTCCGCCATTGCCAGAAGCGCTTCGGAAGCCACGGCGGCTTCGACGCATCCGCCGGAGACATAGCCGCAGAACCGCCCGTCTGCGGCAACCGCCATATGAGCGCCGAGCGCACGCGCAGCCCCGCCTCGGACATCGACGAGGGTTGCAAGCGCCACCGCGCAAAGACGATGCGCGTCGATCGCGAAGCGAAGCAGATCCGCAGGATCGTCGGTGGACGATGCCCTGACGGGAATTGGCGCCGTGATGGGCGCGAGTGTCTGATCCATGGGAAATCCTACGGGAAGTGACGGCGGTCCGGGTCTGAGACCGCCGTCGACATCATCAGGCCACGTCCGGCAGGCCGCCGATGAGCTTGTCAAGCGTCAGCGGATAGTGCCGAACTCTGACACCAGTCGCGTTATAGACGGCGTTGGCGATGGCCGCTGCGACGCCGCAAAGACCGAGCTCGCCGACGCCCTTGGCCTTCATCGGCGAGGACATCGGATCGGTCTCGTCCATGAAGATCACCTCCTGGTGCGGAATGTCGGCATGCACCGCCACTTCGTAGCTGGCGAGATCGTGGTTGACGAAGAAGCCGCGGCGGGTGTCGACCGCCAGTTCCTCGGATAGCGCGCCGCCGGCCCCCATCGTCATCGCGCCGATGACCTGGCTGCGGGCCGTGATCGGGTTGAGGATCCGACCTGCCGCGCAGACTGCGAGCATCCTGCGGATGCGGCTTTCTCCTGTGGCAATGTCGACGCCAACCTCCACGAAGTGTGCACCGAATGTCGATTGCTGATGCGTCTCGGTGAGCTCGCCCCATTTGATCGTGTCCTCGCCGACAAGACCATCCGGACCGGCGGCCTCGGCAAGGGGCACGGAACGATTGCCCGAGCGGACTCCTCCATTCTCGAAGACGATGTCTTCGGAGCTGAAGCCGAGTTTCTTGGCAATGGCCTCACGCAGCTTGACACAGGCTGCGTAGACGCCGGACGTGGAAGAGTTCGCGCCGAACTGTCCGCCGGAACCCGCCGAAACAGGAAAACGCGAGTCGCCCAATTGGACGGCGACCTTGTCGATGGTGACTCCCATCATCTCGGCGGCCGTCTGGGCGATGATCGTGTAGCTGCCGGTCCCAATGTCGGTCATATCGGTTTCGACCGTCACGATGCCTTCCCGGTCGAGCTTTACCCGCGCTCCGGAGGGAAGGACAAGGTTGTTGCGGAAGGCAACGGCGACGCCCATGCCGACAAGCCAGCTGCCATCCCGTCTGGAGCCCGGCCTTCCTCTTTCACGCCAGCCAAACCGCTCCGCCCCGAGCGTGAGGCAGCCGACGAGATTGCGCTGGGAAAAAGGCCGCTGCGGCTTCTCCGGATCGACCTGCGTGTCGTTGATGATCCGAAACTGCACAGGATCGATACCAACTTTTTCGGCAATCTCGTCGATGGCGATTTCGAGCGCCATCAGTCCGGGGGCTTCGCCCGGAGCGCGCATGGCATTGCCCTCCGGGAGATGAAGCGTCGCCAGCCGCATCGCGGTCATCCGGTTCGCACCGGCGTAGAGGAGCCGCGTCTGGTTGACGGCGGTCTCCAGTCCGCCGCCCGGAAGGTCGCCGGACCAGCTTTCGTGGGCAATGGCGGTTATCTTGCCGTCACGCTCGGTTCCAATGCGGATCCGCTGGATCGTCGCCGGCCGGTGGGTGGTGTTGTTCATCATGAACGGGCGCGGCAAGGCGACCTTGACGGGGCGCCCGATCGCGCGCGCGCCGACAACTGCAAGCACGGCATCGGCCCGCAGAAACAGCTTGCCACCGAAGCCGCCGCCGATGAAGGGCGACATGAGATGGATCTTCTCCTTGTCGATGTCGAGCGTTGTCGCAAGGTCGGACCGCCACCAGTCGATCATCTGGCTGGACGTCCAGACGGTCACCTCGTCGCCGTTCCAGGCTGCGATCGATGCGTGCGGCTCCATCATCGCATGCGACTGGTCGGGCGTCGTGTAAGACGCGTCAACAGTGACGGGAGCCGATCTGAAGGCAGCCTCGAAGTCGCCGACCGCGGTATCGGGCTGCTGCGATTCATCCGGCTTGACGGCCGAATCCTTTGCCTGGCCGAGGTCGAATGCACCCTCTTCTTCGGCATAGTCGACCTTGACCAGGGAGGCTGCGGCGCGTGCCTGCTCGAAGGTCTCGGCGACGACGACCGCGATTGCCTGGTGATAATGCTGAACCTCGTCGCCGCCGAAAAGCTTGGCGGTGTTGAACTTGCCCTTCTTCCGCTCGCCGATATCGAGCGTCGTTACGACGGCAAGCACACCCGCAGCCTTCTTGGCGGCGGAAACGTCCATGGACGTGATGCGGCCCTTGGCGATGGCCGCGCCGACCGGATAACCATAAGCGTAGCGCATATTCGGATCGTGCCACTCATAGGCGTACATCGCCCGGCCGGTCGTCTTGAGCTGGCCGTCGATGCGGTGGATCGGCTGGCCGACGACCTTCAGATTGTCGATCGGGTTGGTTGTCGCTGGCGTATCGAACTGCATGGCTCAACCCCTTGCTTCGGCAATGACCGCGCCGAGCGTGCGCTCGACCAGGTCGACCTTGAAACGGTTCTGTTCGGTCGGACGGGCGTCGGCAAGAAGAACGCCTGCCGCCGCCCGCGCGCCTTTCGGCAGCTCGGCTTCGGCGGCCTCGATGCGCCACGGTTTGTGGGCGACGCCGCCGACGGCGACCCGTCCTGTGCCGTCCGGCTGGATGACGGCTCCGACCGAGACCAGCGCAAAGGCATAGGAGGCGCGGTCTCGCACCTTGCGATAGATGTGCTTACCGCCGACAGGGGGCGGCAGCAGGACCGCCGTGATGAACTCGCCGCGCTCAAGAACGGTCTCGATATCAGGCATGTCGCCGGGCAACCGATGAAAGTCGGCGATCGCAATCGCGCGACGACTGCCGTCGGCCTTGACCGTTTCCACAACGGCATCGAGCGCCCGCATGGCGATCGCCATGTCACTCGGATGAGTGGCGATGCAGCTCTCGCTTACCCCGACCACTGCATGCTGGCGGCTGAAGCCGCCGATGGCGGAACAGCCGCTGCCCGGCTGTCGCTTGTTGCACGGCTGGTTCCTGTCATAGAAATAGGGACAGCGCGTGCGCTGCAGGAGGTTGCCGGCCGTCGTCGCCTTGTTGCGCAATTGCCCGGAGGCGCCCGCGACAAGCGCCCTGGAGATCAGGCCGTAGTCACGGCGAACGGTTTCATGCGCTGCAAGATCGGTGTTGCGGACCAGGGCGCCGATGCGCAGCCCGCCCTCCGGCGTGGATTCGATCTTGTCGAGGCCGACACCGTTGACATCGATCAGATGCGTTGGCGTTTCGATCTCGAGCTTCATCAGGTCGAGGAGATTGGTGCCGCCGGCGATGAATTTGGTTTCAGGATTGGAGGCTGCCGCCTTGGCCGCAGCCTCGACGGACGAGGCGCGTTCGTAGGTGAAGGCTCTCATACTTTTATCCCCGCGACTTCCGAAATGGCATCGACAATGTTGGAATAGGCGCCGCATCGACAGATATTGCCGCTCATGCGTTCACGGATCTCGGCCGCAGTGACGGCCGCCTCAGCCGTAAGATCGCCGGTGACGTGGCTCGGTATGTTCGCCTTGATCTCTTCGAGCACCGCCACGGAGGAACAGATCTGTCCCGGCGTGCAGTAGCCGCACTGGAAGCCGTCATGCTTGACGAAGGCCGCCTGCATCGCATGAAGGTTTCCTGGCTGGCCGAGGCCTTCGATCGTGGTGATTTGATCGCCTTCGTGCATGACCGCCAGTGTCAGGCAGGAGTTGATGCGGTGGCCGTCGACCAGAACGGTGCATGCGCCGCATTGGCCGTGGTCGCATCCCTTTTTCGTGCCGGTCAGATGCAGGTGCTCGCGCAGCGCGTCGAGCAGCGACGTTCTGTTGTCGACCTCGAGATCGCGGTTCTCACCGTTCACCGCGAAGGAAACTTTGGATGTATAGGCCATGTCATTTCCTGGGGACTGTGCCGCCGCGGGCGCGACGGCTCCGGTGACCGCAATCGTTGCGGCCGACGAGATAAGCAGATCTCGACGGGAAAGTTCCAGTTGTATCTGGCTTGGCATGAACTGTTCCACCTTGCTCGTTGGACATAGGCGCGCGTCAACGCCGTCTGCTGAGGTAGTGCAACTCCGCCTTCTGATTAGACCCTATCCGTTGCATACGGTTATCGATCTGGCTCATGAATTCCCCGAGCCGCGGTCATAAGATGCCGTGACCCACATTTTCAATAAAGGTGGCTTGGATGCAGAAGCGCCAGCGGAGTAACGCCCGCCGACGCGCGCGAAAAAAAGCAGCGCCATGCGCAAAAAATGATGCTTTTCGGGCCCATCATTATTCCCTACTCCCTATCGAAGCAGGTGACGAAAGGGGAAGACCGCATGCCCACGCCGTTTTACTGGAACGAACTCAATACATATGATTTTGCCGGCCTCTCCCCCGAGACCACGATTGCCGTTCTGCCCATCGCCTCGACCGAACAGCACGGCCCGCATCTGCCGATCGCAACGGATGTTGCCATCGCGACCGGCATGCTGGCGGAGCTGAAGAGGCAGCGGCCGGAGGATCTGGACCTTCTGGTCCTCCCGACACAGGAGATCGGCAAGGCCAACGAACATATCTATGGCCCCGGCACGCTGTCGCTCAGCGCCGAGCTGCTCATCCCCGTCTGGACGGCGATCGGCACAAAGGTTGCCGAAGCCGGGCTGCGCAAGATGGTGATCGTCAATTCCCACGGCGGCAATGTCGACATCATGAGCATCGTCGCGCGCGAACTGCGCGTGCGCCATCAAATGGCGGTGGTCTCCACGCAATGGGGCCGTTTCGGCCATCCGGAAGGCATGGTCAGCGATCACGAGAGCAAATACGGCATCCACGGCGGCGATGTCGAGACATCGTTGATGCTGCATTTCCGCCCCGAGCTGGTGCGCATGGACAAGGCCCAAAACTTTGCCTCGAAGGCCGAATGGATGCGGGAGCAATCCAAATTTCTTCAGCCTCTGCCGCCGCATTCGCTGGCCTGGATCGCGCATGACCTCAATCCCCTCGGCGTGGTCGGCGATGCCTCGATTGCCACTGCCGAAAAGGGCGAGGCGATCTGCCGCCATCAGGTCAGGGGGTTCGTCGAGCTGCTCCGGGACCTCAAGGCCTATCCGCTTTCGAATCTCTATGTGAAATAGGCTCAGCCGCGGGTTTCACATCCGCCGGAATATGACCCTTGGCCTGCAATTCCTGCACCAGGCCGAGCAGTTCGGCGAGCAGATATTCGACGAAAAGGCTGGTGGCCGCGTCGAGGGGCGCACGGGCGCGCGCAAACAGCTTCATCTGCTGGTAACGCGCATGCGGCTCGGCGATCGGCCGGAAGACGAGTTCGCCGCGCCGGCATTCGGTAATGACGTCAAGCGGATTGAGCAGCGTCAACCCGGTGCCGCATTTGACGAGCTGTTTCAGCATCTCCGACGCATTGGTTTCCAGCACCGGCTCGACCGAGATGGGCAGACGCGCAAAAGCAAGGTTGATCACTTCGCGCAGACTGGTGCCCGGCTGCGCCAGAACCAGTTTTTCCTGGGTGACATCGGCGAGGTTAATCGGCCCGGGACCGATCAGGTGGTGCCCCGGCGGCAGCACGACACCGATCGGGATATCGAAATTTCCGAGCGTGCGAATGCCGGGCATAGCGGGGATGTTGAAGCCGAGACCGATATCTACCTCGCCTGATACAACGGGGCTGGCCGTCGTGCCGCCGGTGTCGTTGCGCAGCTGGACGAAGACGCGCGGATGCTCTGAAAGAAAGCGCGCGATGATTTCGGGCAGCGGCCCGGCGGCAAGCCCAACGGTCGTCACCATGCGCACCTTGCCCGCCTGCTGCATCTTGAGGCTGCGGATGCGCCCCTCCAGGCGCTCATAATTCTTCAGCACGTCCCGAATATGCTCGATGCAGAGTTCGCCGGCAGCCGTCAGCCGCAAGCCACGCGGCAGCCGCTCGAAAAGCGGCGCCCCGATCTCCTCCTCCAGCGCCAAAATCTGCCTGTTGACCGCCGACGACGCCACGTTGAGGCGCGCGGCCGCCTTGCGGATCGAACCGCAACGGGCAATCTCGTTGATGTAAAGGAGGCGTCTGGAGTGCAACATGATCTCTCCGATGCATAAATTTTGCGCAGGGCGCACAAATTATCTTCAGCTTTTCCAGAGATGCCGAAAAGGCATCAATGCGCACGAATTTTGATGCTTTTCAAAGCGCATGGCAATGGCTCAAATTCCCTGAAAAGGAGGCCGACCAAGGCCTCCCTCGGTCAAAAAGGGGAACTGCCGACCATGTTGAAAGCACAGACGAAGACCCAATTCCTGAGCTGCCTCGGCCTCGCCTCGATGCTTGCCGCCGCCTCGCCGGCGCTTGCCCTCGACAAGGTGAGCTACGGAACGAACTGGCTTGCCCAGGCGGAACATGGCGGCTTCTACCAAGCCGTCGCCGACGGCACCTATGCGAAATACGGCCTCGACGTTACCATCGTCCAGGGCGGCCCGAATGCTGCAAACAGCGCGCTCTTGATCTCCGGCAAGCTCGATTTCTACATGGGTGGTCCTCAGGGAGAGATATCCGCCGTCGAGCAGGGCATTCCGCTGGTCGACGTCGCCGCGATCTTCCAAAAGGATCCACAGGTACTGATCGCCCATCCGGACAATGGCGTCGACAAGTTCGAGGACCTCGCCAAGCTGAAAACGTTGTTCCTCAGCAAGGACGGCTACCTCACCTATTTCGAATGGATGAAAGCCAACTTCAAAGGCTTCAAGGACGAGCAGTACAAGCCCTATAACTTCAGTCCCGCCCCCTTCCTTGCAGACAAGGACTCTGCTCAGCAGGGGTATCTGACCTCCGAACCTTACGAGATCCAGAAGCAGGCAGGCTTCGAGCCGAAGGTCTTCCTGCTCGCCGACAACGGCTATTCGCCCTATTCGACGATGATCACGACGACGCAGGCGATGATCGACGGCAAGTCCGACGTCGTGCAGCGCTTCGTCGATGCCTCGATCGAGGGCTGGTACAACTACCTTTACGGCGACAACGCAAAGGCGAACGCGCTGATCAAGAAGGACAATCCTGAAATAACGGACGGCCAGATCGCCTATTCGATCGCCAAGATGAAGGAATACGGCATCATCGAATCCGGCGACAGCCTCGACAAGGGCATCGGCTGCATCACTGACGCTCATTACAAGAAGTTCTTCGACGAGATGACGGCCATCAAGGTGTTCAAGACCGATACCGATTACACCAAGGCCTTCACGACGAAGTTCGTCTGCAAGGGCACCGGAATGTCGCTGAAGAAATAAGCCGACCGACGGCTCTCCTGGTCCGCCATTGAGGACGTGGCGGGCCGTATCCTCCCGCATGAACGAGACAGCAATGCTCCCAGCAAAAGCCCAGGCGGTATCCCCGAAAGAGACGCGCAAGCGGCCGCTTGTTATCATGCAGTCGGTCTCGAAGGTCTTTTCCAGCGGCACTGTCGCCCTTTCGAACATGTCGCTCACCGTCGAAAGCGGCGAGTTCGTCAGCCTGCTCGGCCCTTCCGGCTGCGGCAAGTCGACGGCGCTGCGCATCATCGCCGGTCTCGGCGATGTCACCTCTGGAACGATCGACTGGCCGAGTTCGCGCATCAATTCGAAGGGCCTGCCGGAGGGCGATATCGGCTTTGTCTTCCAGGAACCGACGTTGATGCCCTGGAAGAACGTGTTCGACAATGTCCATCTGCCGCTGAGGTTGAGGCGCGTTTCGAAGGCAGCCGCGCATGATCAGATCATGGAAGTGCTGACTACCGTCGGCCTTCAGGATTTTGCCAAGGCCTATCCGCGCGAACTTTCCGGCGGTATGAAGATGCGCGTCTCGATCGCCCGTGCGCTGGTGACGAAGCCGAAGCTGCTGCTGATGGACGAGCCTTTCGCCGCGCTCGATGAGATTACCCGCCAGAAGCTCAACGACGACGTGCTGCGGCTGTGGAAGGCGACCGGCATTACGGTGATTTTCGTGACGCATTCGGTCTTCGAGTCAGCCTATCTCTCGAACCGCATCGTCGTGATGAAGGCAAGGCCCGGGCGCGTGCATGCCGACGTCCCGCTGATCACCAGCCTCGAACGCGACGCGCACTACCGCACCTCGGAAGAATACCGCAAGGCCTGCGAAACGGTATCGCATTCGCTGATCGGGGCGATCAATTCGGCAGGGGATCATTGATGAGTGACGAAACGGACACATCGCCGCTGCTCGGTAAGGGTACCGCAAACGCAAGGCGCCGCAATCTTGCGCTGCGCATCGCCATCCCCTTCCTCGTCATCGCCCTGTTGATCCTCGTCTGGTACGCCTATGTGAAACTGTCCGGCGTGCCACCCTATATCCTGCCGGGACCGGCTGCTGTGGCAAACGCCTTCGTGACGGATTGGGGTACGCTCGCCCCTGCCCTCTGGGTCACCACCAAGATCACCTTCATGTCGCTGATGCTGGCGCTTGTCGGCGGCGTCGGCTTTGCGATCTTTCTCGTGCAGTCGCGCTGGGTCGAGCTTGCCTTCTATCCCCTTGCCGTCATCCTGCAGGTGACGCCGATCGTGGCGATCTCGCCGCTGATCCTGATCTACGCTCCCTCCACGCAGGTCGCGCTGCTCATCTGCGCCTTCCTCGTCGCCTTTTTCCCGATCCTTTCGAATATGGTTCAGGGACTGAAGAGCGTCGACCATAATCTCATCAACCTCTTCGAGCTTTATGGTGCCTCGCGCTGGCAGACGCTGCTCTTTCTCAAACTGCCAGCCGCCCAGCCCTATTTCATGACCGGTCTTCGCATCGGCGGCGGCCTCGCACTGATCGCGGCCGTCGTCGCCGAATTTGCCGCAGGCTCGGCCGGTGCGGGCTCCGGCCTCGCCTTCCGCCTGCTCGAAGCGCAGTACCGGATGAACATCCCGCGGCTCTTCGCCGCCCTGTTGATGCTCTCCATGCTCGGCGTAGCAATCTTCGGCCTCACCACCCTGATCGCCTGGCTGAGCCTTCACCGCTGGCATGAAAGCAGCATCAAACGGGAAAACTGATGACCTATTCCTTCATATCCCCGCCGAATGCGGCCCGCTTCGTGCTGAGCAATGCGACAGTGCCTGCCGTCACCCTCGAGCCTATCGACGTGCCGGTCACGGAAGGGTTGGCCACGGTCGATATCGTCATCAGCGACGGCATGATTGCCGACATCCGGCCGGCCGGCGCCGCACCCGCCGATTATGCCAGGAGCGACCTCAGGGACGGCATGGTCTGGCCGTGCTTTGCCGATATCCATACCCATCTCGACAAAGGCCATATCTGGCCGCGCCAGGCCAATCCCGACGGTAGCTTCATGGGCGCGCTCGATGCCGTCAGGGCCGACCGCGAAGCCAACTGGTCGGCCGCAGACGTCAAACGGCGCATGGAATTCTCGCTGCGCTCCGCCTATGCCCATGGCACCAGCCTGATCCGCACGCACCTGGATTCGCTTGCACCCCAGCATCGCATCTCCTTCGAGGTTTTTGCCGAAATCCGGGATGCCTGGAAGGACAGGATTGCACTGCAGGCGGTCGCTCTCTTCCCGCCGGATGCCATGGCAGACAGCACCTTCTTTGCCGATCTCGTCACAACAATCCGGCAAAACGGCGGCCTGCTTGGCGGCGTCACCAGGATGGGACCGGAGCTTGTCTGGCAGCTCGACACGCTCTTCAGGACTGCTGCAGAGCAGGGCCTGGATGTCGATCTGCATGTCGACGAGACGGATGACCGCGGCGCCGAGACGCTGAAGGCAATTGCCGAGGCCGTGCTGCGCAACGCCTTCGAGGGCAAGGTGACCGCCGGCCATTGCTGCTCGCTAGCCCGCCAGGACGAAGACACCGCCGCGCGCACCGTCGAATTGGTCGCCAAGGCAGGGATCGCGGTCATCGCGCTGCCGATGTGCAACATGTATCTGCAGGATCGCTATCCCGGCCGCACCCCGCGCTGGCGCGGCGTCACTCTGTTCAAGGAATTGGCCGCCGCCGGCGTCGCGACCGCGGTCGCATCCGACAATACCCGTGACCCCTTCTATGCCTATGGCGATCTCGATCCGGTGGAGGTCTTCCGTGAGGCCGTGCGGATCCTGCATCTCGACCATCCGCTCGATACCGCCGCCCGCGTCGTCACCACCTCGCCCGCCGCCATCGTCGGACGACCGGACAAGGGCCGCATCGCCGCCGGCGATCCCGCCGATCTCGTGCTCTTCAGCGCGCGGCGCTGGAGTGAATTCCTGTCCCGTCCTCAGGCTGACCGCGTCGTGCTTCGCCGCGGCAAGGTGATCGACCGCAGCCTGCCGGATTACCGTGAACTCGATAGCGTCGTTGGAGCCTGACATGGCCGATTATCAGAAAATCAAAAAAGAACTCGAAGGCATCGCCGTTGAGGACAATCCGGCGCTGGTGCGCCAGAAGAGCCGGGATTTCTATTGGTACTCGCCGATCCTGAAGGCGCAGCTCGACAATGTTTCCGCCGATCTCGTGGTCACGCCGAAGACCGAGGACGAGGTCATCCGGACGCTGAAGGTCGCCTATGCCCATGGCGTGCCGGTCACGCCGCGCGGCGCCGGCACCGGCAATTACGGCCAGGCCATGCCGCTTTCCGGCGGCATCGTGCTGAATCTTGCCGCCATGGACAAGATCAAGGAGATTCATCCCGGCCGCGTCATCTGCGAACCGGGCATTGTGCTTGCCCAACTCGACAAGCAGACCAAGGCCCATTCCGGCCAGGAGCTGCGCTTCCACCCCTCCACCGCCCAGACGGCGACGGTCGGCGGTTTCATCGCCGGCGGTTCCGGCGGCGTCGGCTCGATCACCTGGGGCGGCTTGCGCGACCTCGGCAATATATTGCGCCTGCGCGTCGTCACCATGGAAGCCGAACCGCGCGTGCTCGACCTCACCGGCTGGGATCTTCAGAAGGTGAGCCACGCCTATGGCACGAACGGCATCATCACCGAGATCGAGATGCCGCTTGCACCTGCCTATGACTGGGTCGATGTGCTGGTCGGCTATGACGACTTCATGGAAGCGGTGCGTTTCTCCGATGCGCTGGCGAAATGCAACGGCATCCTCGTCAAGGAGATCGCGCCGATCGCCGCTCCCATTCCTTACGACTATTTCACCCGCCACAAACCCTACATCCGTCAGGGCCAGTCGATCGTCGTGCTGATGATCGCGCCTCACTCCCTAGATGCCTTTCTCGCCTTCGCGGCGGCGCAGAAGGGCGAGATCATGTTCCGCTCCGACAAGGTGGAAAGCATGCGCGGCATCCCGCATGCCTATGAGCTTGCCTGGAACCACACGACATTGCGTGCGCTGAAGGTCGACCCGAGCTTCACCTATCTGCAGGTGCAATATCCGGGACCGGATCATGTCGCCAAAGTCCGCAAGATGGTCGAAATCTTCGGTGACGAAGTGCCGGGTCATCTCGAATTCATCAAATTCGACGGCCAGATCCAGTGCTCCGGTCTGCCGCTGGTGCGCTATACCACCGAAGAGCGGCTGGAGGAGATCATCAAGATCCACCAGGACAATGGATGCCCGATCTTCAACCCGCACCGCTATACGCTTGAAGAAGGCGGCATGAAGCGCACCGACGCGGTTCAACTTGCCTTCAAGCAGGAAACCGATCCGAAGGGCCTGCTCAATCCCGGCAAGATGATTGCCTGGGAAAATCCCGATTTCGATTTCAACGCCGGCAAGAACTATCTCTTCCCAGGCCTGGCGGCCCTGATGGAGGCCTCATGAGGGTTCTCGTCCTCCACTCTCACCCGGTCGAGGAAAGTTACGGCAAGGCGCTTTACCGGCAGACCGTCGAGAGTCTGCGGAAGGCCGGGCATATGGTGGACGCTTGCGACCTCTATGAAGAGCAGTTCGATCCGGTGCTCTCGCGCCACGACCGGCTCGTCTATCACGATTATCCGGAAAACCTGAAGCTGGTGGGATCGCATGTCGAAAGGTTGAAGGCGGCCGAGGGGCTGGTGATCTGCACCCCGATCTGGAACTTCGGCTTTCCGGCGATCCTGAAGGGATATTTTGACCGCGTATGGCTGCCGGGCGTTTCCTTCGAACTGGTCAACGGCAAGGTGGAATCGCGGCTGCGCCACATCCGCAAGCTCGCAGCCGTCCTGACTTATGGCGCAACGCCCTTCCGGGCGTTTGCCGCCGGCAACCCGCCGAAGAAAATCGTCAAGCGCGTGCTGAGGGCGCAGATCAATCCGGTAAGGCCGGTGACGTTCCTCGCCCATTACGACATGAACAATTGCACGCCGGAGACGCGGGCAAAATTCCTCGCCCGTGTCGGAGGGGCAATGGAGCGCTTTTAAAAGATCTTCGCAGCCGTCACCTCGACCTCGACGAGGAATTCCGGACGCGTAAAGCCGCCGACGACGATCAGGGTGGAGACCGGCTTTGGATCGAGCGTATAGCGATCCCGTACGGCCATATAGGCCGGGAAGTCCTCGCGACGGGTGACGAAGCCTGAAATCCGTATCACATCGGCAAAACTCATCTCCGCCTCTTCGAGGATCGCCTTGATCGCCTCGAAGCAGAGTTCCGCCTGCGCGTTGACGTCACTCGGAACAGCATCGTCGAGACCGATGCCAAGCTGGCCTGACGTGACCAGAAGCGATGCCCCAGGCGGAACGAGCAGGCCGTGATTGTAATTCCCGAAAGGCCGGCGCACCGAGGGCGGATTGAAGGTCTTCTTCATCGATCTGAAATTTCCTGAGGGCTGCAGATATCGAGCCTACAGGATGCTGCAGGTTATGAGAATATCGCCGTGCCCATAATGTCTTGCGACAAAAAAGCAGGACGACTGCCTTCGCACCGTGCAGATCAAAATGTCGGCGAGGCTGCCGCCTGACATGCTGGTGGCGGAGGTCGCAAATATGGTGGCAGTATCACTTCGGGCTATGGGACTTGCGCTCGCCGGAATTTTAGCCAAAATCCTGATCGTAATACGCAGGCTCCCGACAGCAGTGCGGCACGCCTGAAGAATATTAATTTAATAAGTTAAAGATGATTTCCAGCTTGATGGCAGCGTGGCGGCGGCAATCGGCCCGCCGAGACTGAACAATTCGAGTTTAGATCTATCTTCACGGCGTGGATGCGACATGACTTTCGTAGAATCGCAAGGGGACAGAAAGTATCGAACCAGCGAGCGAGTGGGCGGGCTCGTTGAATGCTCATCGCTGCAGGTCGAACTCCGACGTTTCGATCCGGGCTGGCAGGTCGATCTTACGCTCGAATGCACGGAGATAGCCGTCCTGCTCTCGGGTCAGTCGAAGATCAGATGGACCGGTGACGGTCATCGGAAGGAGGCTATCGCTCGCCCCGGCGTCGCTTGGATATGTCCCGCGGGTGTTCATGAAAGCGACGTAGAAATCATTGGCACCATGCCCGAGTCCCTGCACATCTTCCTGCCGCCGTCGCTCGTCGGTGAGAGCGCGCTTTCAAACTTTGAAATCGACCCGGCCCGGGTGCAGCTCGCCTATGCGGGCGGCGTCCCCGATCCCATGGTGCTGCAGATCGGCCAGCTTTTTCGTGGTTTGTTGAATCGAAGCTTAGAAGCGGCCGATCGACTCTTCCTCGACGGGATTCAGATGGCGCTGGCGGCGCACCTGCTGGGCACCTATTCGTCTGCTCGGTGGCATCCTGCCGCGCGGGTGCCGACCATCGATCCAAAACGGCTGCAACGCGTCTTCGATTTTATCGAAGCCCGCATCGCCGCAGAGATCTCGCTGAATGACCTTGCCGCCGAGGCCTGCCTTAGCCCCTTTCATTTTGCCCGTATGTTTCGCAAGGCCACCGGCCTGGCGCCACATCGCTACGTCACCGAGCGACGGATCGAGGCGGCCAAGGAAAAGCTGCGGCTTGCGCGATCCTCGATTGTGGAGATCGCGCTCGACACCGGCTTCGGCTCGCAGGCGAATTTCACGCGCGTCTTTCGCAAGATGACCGGCTTGACACCCGGCCAGTACCGCGCGCTCATCACCGGCTAGCGGTTTCCGCCTGCCGGAGAGAGTTCGCCCGTTGGTGCGCGCACGCACGCCGGAGCGCAAGATTTGCACATAGCGCAGCAAGAGCTGAAAATACTGCAAAACCCTTTTCGGCCTACACCTGTCTCATCGAGCGGGGAGCACTGGTCCCCAAACGAAAAGGGAGACAGGGAGATGATTACCATCGACCAAGCTCGCGGGATCATCGCTGCAGGCGAGGCGCGCGCTCAAGAAATCGGCGTGTCGGTCAATATCACGGTCCTCGACGCCGGAGCCCATCTCAAGGCGTTCAGCCGAATGGATGGCGCCGTGCTCGGCTCGATCGACCTTGCCATGGGCAAGGCCCGGACGGCCGTATTGTTTCAAACCACAAGCGAGGCCGTCTGGGAATATTGCAAGCCCGGCGCTCCCGCCCATGCCCTCGAATTATCCAACGGTGGCCTCACTCCCTTTGCCGGCGGCATCCCACTCTTTGCCCGCAACGGCACGGTGCTCGGCGCCGTTGGCGTTTCCGGCGGAGCGGTTCCGCAGGACCTGGAAATCGCGCAGGCAGCGGCTGCAGCCGTCGCGTGATGCTCTTGCCAGCGCTTGATTTTAACCAACCCCGAAATATCGAAAGGAATGTCGCATGACCAGGACCATTTTGATCACCGGTGCAGGCTCCGGCTTCGGCAAGGCTGCCGCCATCGGCATGGCCAAGAACGGCCACAGCATCATCGCGACCACACAGGTTTCGTCGCAGGTCACGCCGCTGCGTGAGGAAGTCGCCGCCCTCGGATACAAGAACTTCCGCGTCGAGCGTCTCGACCTCACCGACCCCTACGACATCAGGCAGGCGCAGGGCTGGGACTTTGACGTCCTCTGGAACAATGCCGGCATGGGCGAAGCCGGCCCGGTTTGGGAAATCCCGATCGAGCTCGTTCGAAAGAACTACGAAGTCAACGTCTTCCTGCCGCTGGTGCTGACCCAGGGCGTCGTCCAGAAATGGGTGCGCGAACGCAAGCAGGGCAAGGTGGTCTTCACGTCCTCGATGGGCGGCCTCTTCACTCCGGCCAACTGGGGCACCTATGTCTCCACCAAGCACGCTTTGGAATCGATCGCCGAAGCGCTGCAGCAGGAACTCGCCTCCTATGGCATCAAGATCCAGACGATCAATCCGGGCGCCTACTACACCGGCTACAACGAGACGATGGCCGACAATCCGTTCCGTTGGCTGGATGACAGCAAGAACTTCACCAAGCGCGGCGATCTTCGCAAGGGCTTCGACGATTTCTTCGCCACCCCCGAAGGTAAGATGGACCCGAAGGAAATGATCGACCGTATGATCGACATCGTTCCGGCCGACACCGGCAGGTTCCGCAACGTGGTTCCGAAGGTCATCGAGGACATGCTGAAGGAGCATCAGCTGAGAGCCTGGGAAAACCAGATCTGAGCAGAGTTTTTGGCGGCGAGCGCTGCAAGCGGCATCCGGCCAGCGGGTGTCGCGCCACCAACCCGACCCTTGGAGGAAACCATGTCCACAACCGCAACTGTCCGCAGCCCGGAATCCTTTCTCCGCCGCATCTTCAACGCTGCCCTCGGTATCGCCGCCACCATTCTGGCTCTGGGTGGGCTGGAAGCGCGCGCTGCACCGCAGACGCTGACCGAAACCGAACGCCGCAACAAGACGACCGTCGAGGCTGGCTTTGAAGCGTGGGCGGCCGGCACAGGCAGCCCTTATGACCTCCTCGCCGACGACGCCCGCTGGACGATCGAGGGCTATTCGCTGGCATCGAAGACCTATCCTAGTCGCGAGGCGTTTTTACGCGAAGTGATCCGCCCGTTTAATGCCCGCATGAAGGCGCCGCTGAAGCCCGCGATCCGCAACGTCTATGCCGACGGCGACACTGTGATCGTCGTTTTCGACGCTCGCGGCATCGCTCGCGACGGGGAGCCTTACGCCAACACCTATGCCTGGTTTCTCGACATGCGCGACGGCCGTATTGTCCGCGCCTCGGCCTTCTTCGATTCGGTCGTGTTCAACGCGTTCTGGACCCGCGTGACCCCGGCCGATTAGCCGGAATGGCCACATGCTGGATCCATGCAGCAATCGTCAGGACGGAGGTCAACTTATCTCGTGTATCTGATCTGACGTCATCCGCGCGTCATCTTTGCGTCACGCGCCGCGAAGAGACCAAGTGGATTGGCGTGTTGCCTTCAAAGGCCCGTCCGCTGCGCTGCACGTCCGCCGTGCTTTTGTCGCCGTCCAATTGAAACTGGTTGACCAGATCCCGCAGGCGGCCTGCCTCGGAGGACAACGAGGCAACGGCAGCCGTCGACTGCTCGACCATCGCCGCATTTTGCTGGGTCGCCTGGTCCATCTGATTGACGGCCGTGTTGATCTCGGCAAGTCCAGTCGACTGCTCGCGCGCCGATGTGGCAATCGCGTCCATGAGTTGGTTGATCTGGGCGACGTACTCACCGATCGACTTGAGCGAGGTTCCGGTTTCAAGAACCAGTTTCACGCCATTTTCCACATCAGTTGATGACTTTTGAATAAAGCCCTTGATTTCCTTGGCCGCTTGGGCGGCTCGCTGGGCGAGCTCACGGACTTCCTGGGCGACAACAGCAAAACCCTTGCCCGCCTCACCCGCACGGGCAGCCTCAACGCCGGCATTCAGCGCCAGGAGGTTCGTCTGAAAGGCGATTTCATCGATTGCACTAATGATGTTCGAAATCTGCTGTGAACTGTTCTCGATGCGTCGCATGGCCCCTTCCGCCTCCGAGACGACCGCTGCCGACCGCTGGGCGCTGATATCGGCTTCTTTGGCGACATTGCGCGCCTCGTCGGTGCGTTTGGTCGCCATCGTCACATTCGACGTGATCTCGTCCAGGGCTGCGGCCGTCTCCTCGAGGGAGGCGGCTTGTTGTTCGGTGCGTTTGGAAAGATCCTGCGCGGCAGATGCAATCTCACCCGTACCATTATCGATGCTGTGTACCGTCTGGAGCACGGCGCCGATGGTCGCGCCCAATTGCCGGAGCGAAGCGTTGAAGTCTTCGCGCAGGGCTTCATATTCGGCCGCAAATTGCTCCGAAAGCTGGAAGGAGATGTCGCCTGATGCAAGCCGCCGGAGGCCTTCGCCCAATGTCGTGGTCGCGAAGCGCAATTGTTCCGCCTCGCGTTCGGCGCGCTGCTGGGCTGCGGCGCGCGCTGCCTCGCTCTCGCTGCGGGATTCGGCGGCTTCCTTCTCGAGCCTGACGACGTTGAGGGCATTCTGACGAAAGATTTCAACCGCACCGGCCATTTCGCCGATTTCGTCGGCGCGACCGGCATAGGGAATATCACTGTCAAGATCGCCATCCGACAGGCGCCTCATGGCGGAAGCGATGCTTCGGATTGGGTTGGCGATGCCCGATATCGCAAATAAGATGCCGGCTATGGCAAGAAGCACGGCCAGCGCTGCGATCGCGGCCGTCAGCGTGAAAGCGGATTGCGCGGAAGCACCGCTCGCGGCTACAAAGCCTTCGGCCTGGCTGAGAATGAAAGTGACCAGATCCGCCACCGCCTTGTTCACCAGCTCGGCTTGTGGCTCCATATTTTCCTTGAAAAGACGGATTGCTTCAGGCGTCTTCCCGTCATTTTCAAGCGCGATCATTTGCTCTGCCAGCGCGCGATATTTGGCGAGTTCCGGCTTCATCTGGTTGATCAGTTCGCGTCCACGCTCGGTGCGGAGGCCTTTTTCGTATTCGGTGACGACTTTCTCGACCGCAGCGCCGGCGGCATCGATTTTTTGTTGTCCGACCATCCGCTCCTCCGCCGTATCCTCCAGGAGGTACTGGGCATAGACCAGTTTCAGGTCGAGGAAGTCATCCTTGATCTCGCGAGCCGTCACAAGCCGCTGCATCCAGAAGGTCCCGATCTGCTCGGTATTGGCACGAAGCGTCGAAATCGTGCTCAGCGAGACATAGGACAGGCTAACCATGAACAGAGTGATGATCGACAACTTTAAGATCAGGGCTTGCTTGATACTCGGGCGTTTCATGCGGGTCTCCTCGAAGATAGCTGGGACGAGCTGCGTGCCGGCTTATGCAAGATCTCGCACCGGATTCCATAATTTAGTATTAACTAAACAATGTTCTGGCCGCATTTGCGAAGATCTTCTGAGTTGACCAATACTTCCGCGATCAATTAAACGCGTTACGACCCAGAGTTCTTGAAAATTCAGGGAGATAGCTGCCACGGCGAGTGAAAATGCACCAACCTGAAGATCAAGCTGCCGGCATTGAAATCGCGCTTTGGCCGTATTCCAAGAACGAAGGAGACTGGAACCGCTGGATGCAGTCGCTCTCACCGGATGAACGGGAGCGGGCTGCGACCTACCGGTTCGAGCGCGATCGGATCTCCTTCATTGCCGGCCGGTATCTCCTGCGGCGGTTGTTGAGCGTGCATACCGGGATATTGCCGGGCAAGCTCCTGTTGTCCCCGGACAACCGCGGCAAGCTGAGGCTTGAGGGGCGTGAGAGGCCGCATTTCAGCCTCGCAAATACCGACGGGCTTGTCGCGGTCGCTGTCGCTTCAGGATGTGACCACCTGGGAATAGACTGCGAACGCGTCGATACCGAGATCGAAGCGGCGGCAGTGGATAACTATTGCAGCGCGGACGAACGGCGCTGCCTTGCGGAATTGCCTGCGCGCGAACGCGCGCGCGCGGCCATTGCACTCTGGACGCTGAAGGAGAGCCATCTGAAGGCACTCGGCGTCGGGCTGCGCGAGAATCCCCGCAACGTCGCCTTTTCCTGGAAGGATGGTATCCCCGTCATGGTCGATGGCGGCGATCGTGACCGGCGATGGCATCACCGTCTGGTCGAAAGCGGCAGCCAGCACGTCGTCGCGCTGGCTGCTTGCTCTCAATCCGGGTTCCCCGGCATTTCGACACGCCTGTTTCAGGACGACAGCATGCCGTCCGAATAGCCGGTTCGGAGCTGATGAGGCATTGCGGAAGCGGTCTCCGTCGCCCAGGCGAGTTGCCCGTTGTCGGGTTCCGCATCGAAGTGCTGCCGGCCGAGAAGCGTATTGACGATAGTTGCGCTGCGCCAGGCCATGAGGCTGAGCTGAGAGTCGGCGATACCGTGCGAGTACCGGCCCGCATTCTGCGCAAACAGCCGGTTGGCCCTCGGACCCGTCCACTGCATCGTGTAGTCGTCATTGAGAAGCGGATAGCCGTTTCTGTCGAGCGTTATCCTGTCGCCCAGCGAGCCGAGAGCATCGGGCAATCGGAACCGGTAGCCGGTTGCCAGAACCACCGCATCCGCATGGAGCACCTCGATCCCACCGTCGAATTGGTTCCTGACGATGAGCCGATAGGCATTGCCGTTCCGCTCCATCTGGATCACATCACGATTTGGGGCCAGAGATGCGTTGAGCGTGCTCGGCTCGAGATAACGCAACGCATAGAGGCGTCGATAGATCGCGTGAATCGTCGAAATCGACAAGCCGTCGCTGGTCAGGATCGAGTTCTTCAAAGCGGCCTGCTTCTGCTCGCCGCCGAGCTTCAGATAGGCCCGCACGTATTCCGGTGAGAAAACCTGGTTCGAAAACGGTGTGTCGTTAATCGGCTCGAAATTATGACGCCGGCTGATCCATGTCAGCTCCTGCATGGAACCAGGATCGGCAAGCAGGGCTTCGACGACCTCACCGCCGCTTTGACCGCCGCCGACCACGACGATGCGGGCGGCGCCGAGATCGCTGAGACGCGATTTGGCCTCGCTGTTATGAAAGCAGTCGGCGCCTAGAAACGGTTTTGCCCAGTCGGGCACGAAAGGTGAAGACCCCGTGCCGATTACCAGGTTTCGCGCCTCTTCCTGCCCATTGTCGAACCGCAGGAAGAAGCGGTCGTCGCGGTGCTCGACGTTGCGGATCTCCGTTCCAAAGCGCAGGCCGTCCACGCCGTTAGCGACCCAAGCGAGATAGCGCGCGAACTCCTGCCGGGGAACGGCGTCATAATTGGCGTTCAGGAAGGCGTAGAGCCTCTTATGGGCAACCAGATAGGAGACAAATGACCAGCGGCTGGTCGGCAGGACCGGGGTGACGAGGTCTTTCAGAAAAGACGATTGCAGCTCGACGCCGGGCATCATCATACCCGGATGCCAGTCGAACGAGTCTCGTCGCTCGAAGAAACGGCTTCTGATCTCGGGCACCGACTCGAACAGGCAGGCGAGGCTCAGATTGGAGGGGCCGATGCCGATGCCGGCAATATCCAGCGGTTCGGCATCCCTGCGGGCAAAAGCGACGGTCATGCGATATCCTTCTCTGTTTCCTTGAGACGCAGGGCGAGCCTTGAGTGGAAGGCGGGAGACCCGATCATGTGCAGATGGTTGGTGCCGGTGATGATTTCGGCCGCACGTGCCCGCGGCGACAGGCGGCGCCAGTCGATCAGGTTGAGGCCGCGGTTGAGGCTGTCGTCGGCAGCCCAGGGGTAGATCGGCACATCGTGAGGAACGAGCCGGTGCTTGCGGAAGATCAGGGCATTGTCGATCAGCACCCAGAAGGTATGCTCGCGGCTGCTGATATCGGGTCCGTCGGTCGGAAGAGGGTCCTTCTCGTCGCCGACGAAGCGCAGGAATTGATCGTAGGTATCCGCGTCCATCGTTGACAGCAGCCGGTCCCATTCGGGGCGCATCGCCGTCTTTTGAAGCCATGCCTGTACGTCTCGATGGAGCGCATCGCGCTCGCCCGGTCGGAAGCGCGGCTTGGCGCCGATCGCGAATTCCGATCCGAGGTCGCAAACATCGACCATCGCCATCATCCTGACGTCGACTTGGCCACCGAGGGCGCGGGCAGCGTCATAAGCAAGAAGACCGCCCCACGACCAGCCAAGGAAATAGCAGGGCGCTCCCTGACTATGCGTCCTGATATAGTCAACATAGCTCTCGATAATCTCTTCGACCGGAGCGCCGACTGCCTTTTTCTCTGAAAGCGAGTGGCAAATGAAGCCGGTCGCCGGCTGATCGGCTCCGAGATAGTCGACGAGCTTGACATATTCGCGGGTGCTGACGAGAAGCCCCGGGAAGCAATAGAGCCGCGGCTTGCTGCCGGAAGCGCGCAGCACGATCACCTCGGAGAGATCCCGTTGGTCCCCCTGCTCCATCACGCCGGCAAAAGAGCGTATGGTCGGATTGTTGAAGATATCGGCGACAATGAGCGGGGTTTTCGGCCGGCGCTGCCGCAGCTGCGAAAGGATGCGGATCGCGCCCAGCGAATTGCCGCCGATCGCGAAGAAATTGTCCTCGACGCTGATTGCTTCCAGCTTGAGAACCTGCCGCCAGACATCCAGCACCTCCTCTTCGAGCACGGTCGCCGGCTCGACGATGGCACGTTTGACCGGTTGCGGCGCCGGCAGCGCGAAGCGATCGAGCTTGCTGTTCGGATTGGTCGGCATTTTTTCCAGTTCGACCACGGCAGACGGCACCATGTAGGATGGCAGGCTGCGTTCGAGGCCGGCGCGGATCGTCTCGACGTCCAACGTCTCGTCTTTCTTGGGAACGACGTAGGCAACGAGCGCCTTGTCGCCGCCGGCATCGTCATCGCGCAGGACGACCAGGGCTTCGCCGACGCCGGGTTGCTGGAGGAGAGCCGCTTCGATCTCGCCCAGCTCGATCCGGTAGCCGCGAAGCTTCACCTGATGGTCGACACGACCGACGAATTCGACGGTTCCGTCATCACGCCAACGCGTCAGGTCGCCGGAGCGATAAAGCCGGCCGCCGTCGCTTGAGAACGGATCGGGGATGAAGCGGTCCGCCGTCGTGTCCGGCTTGCCGAGATAGCCGCGTGCGATACCCTCGCCGCCGATATAGAGCTCGCCGGTCACGCCGATCGGGCACGGATTGAGATCGGGGTCGAGCACATAGACGCGCCTTAACCCGACAGCGCGACCGAGCGGAGCATAGACCCCCTGGAATTTCGTGCCGGCCCTCACCTTCCAGACCATCGGCGTCATGATGGTTTCGGTCGGCCCGTAGCCGTTGATCAGCCATTCCGATTTCAGCGCCCGCGACAATAGATCGAAGGTCGGCTGCGCCAGCCCTTCGCCGCCGAAGGAGTAAAGCCGCATCGGCGGCGCGCCGCCCGTCACATCTGCCCATTCCGCCAGTTGCTGCAGATAGGTGGTCGGAATGCTGGCATTGTTGGCGCCGTGCTTGCGCATCGCCGTCAATGTCTCTTCCGGTGTCCAGAGCGGCTGGTCAGGCAGGATGATGCTGCCGCCCTCCATCAGCGGGTTCATCCATCGCTCATGCCCGCCATCCGAACTGAAAGGCAGGAACGGCAGCTCGCGGGAGTCAGAGCTCATGCCATAGATACGCGAGGTGTTTTGCAGATGGTGCGTCAGCGGCCCGTGCTCGACAGCCACGCCCTTCGGCAATCCTGTCGATCCGGAGGTGTACATGACGTAGGCGAGCTGATCCTTGTGGATCGGAATATCAAGCGGCGTATCCGGCTCGCCGTCGAGGTCGATCTTGTCGAGTTCGAGGATGATGGTGTCGAGCTCTTCCGGCAGCCGATGGCGAAGCCAGCTGTGGGTCAGAACGATCTTGACACCGCCATCGCGCAGAATGTGGTGGTTGCGCACCGGCGGATGGTCGGGCTCGACCGGGATATAGGCACCGCCCGCCTTCAGCGTCGCGAGGATCCCGACGATTGCCTCCGGAGAGCGCTTGATGAAGATGGCGACCGTCACCTCGGCGCGAACGCCCAGATGCCGCAACCGGCGTGCGAGACGGTTGGTGCTGGCTTCCAGCCAGCCATGGCTCCATTCCTCGTCGCCATAGACGATCGCCGTCTTCCCCGGCGTCTGGCGCGAATGGGCCGATATCAGCTCGTGGACCGGCCTGTCATCGTTGACAACTTCGTCTTCGTAGGGCGCCGACAAATGATCGAGCTCATCACTCCCCACGAGTTCGATGTCCTTGATGCGGACATTCGGCCGTGCGACGAACTGTTCGAGCGCAAGGATGAAATGCCGGGAAACGCGGGCAATCAGGGCGCTGTCATAGAGATCCTGGGCATAATCGATGAGCCCGGATGCGGTCCCATCCAGGCCCGCCTCGATCACCAGGGAAAGCTCGCTATCGGCGCGTGCGCCCAGAGGTTCCAGATTGGTTGCGTGCCCGGGGACCGGATACGACTCACGGAATTCGAACAGCGCCTTGACCACGGCTTCCTGGGCAGCCGCTTCGTCGACGACCAGTTCCTGCGTGATGCGCTCCAGCGGAACGAGCCGGGCAAGCCCCTCCTCCGTTGCCGATGAGATCGCTCCAATGACATCGTCGAGAGAGCTTCTTGATGTCAGCGACAGGATAAGGGGAAGAACCTGTTCGGCACGGCCGCGGTTCGCAAAGTGTTCTTTCCCCGGCCGCGCGATCAGGAGCCCGGTCAGCAAAGCATAGTTGCCGCTGTAGCGCGCCAGCAGCGCGCAAAAGGCGGCGTGAAGTACGCGCTCGACCTGATATCCCTTATGCTGCGCATGTCGACCGAGCTTTTCCCAGAGACCGGGCTCGATCGAAAATCGATGCTGAGCGCGCGCCACGCCTGCCAGCCCGCCGCTGTTGAAGCGGGTGGGAAAGGTCGAGGCGGCGTAGTCGAGACCGATCCTGTTCCGCCAATAGGAGAGGGATTCCAGCGCCTGCTCCGTCTGCAGCCAATCGGCCTCCCGTGTCCCGGCCGAGATTTCTAGCGGATGCATGTCGCCGACGGGCTTGCCATCGAGAATTCGCGCCAGCGACCCGGCAAGAACGGATTTTTCGCAGTCGTCGCAGATGATCGGATGAAGCAGGATCGTCAGAAGAGACTGCCCATCGGCAAGCAAGACAATCTGAACGCGCGCCGGCGGAGCAGCAAGGAGATCGAAGCGCCGGTCGCGGAAGGCTTTCTGGGCGGCCAACGCATCGGCCTCCGCAAGAGCAGCACGTTCGCCGACAATCTCGATCGGTACTGCGGTCAATGCGCCGCAGTATTGCTCGACGCGGCCGCCCGCCAGCCGGCGGAACCGGGTGGCAAGCGACGGATGTTGCGCCATCAGCGTCCGCCAGGCGCCGGCAATCGTCTTGACGTCAACCGCCGGGCTCAATCGCAGCGAAATGACCTGGTCGGGAAACACCGTGTCGTTGCCGATCTGCTCCAGCGACCAGATACGCTTCTGCGCGATCGTCAGCGGGAAGCTCTCGAAGACCGTGTCCGTTGCCGCATCGGTCGGGTAGGCATCTGCGAAGTTTGTGATCTGTTTGTTCATCCGTGCCATCCAGCCGTTTTCAGAGACGCGCATCGCCGGCGATTGCCGAGCGCAAGGAGAGGGGGCGCGGATCTGCCCAGACGACAGCGATATGCGCCAGGCATTGCTGGCGCGAACCGGCAAAACCCGCCGGCTCCCAGCCCAGGGGAATCCGCTTGTCCTGCGGCCAGACCGAGTAGCGACGCTCGGTGTCGATGACGGCGATCCAGAGATCGTCGTGAGGGTCAAGATTATCCATTCGCAGCTCCTGCGGTGATGATGATCATGCGCAAGTGACGGATCCGGCAGGCTGCAGTTTAGAAAATTGATGAGAATTTTTTTCTTCGTTTACCCCTAAACCCAGCGGGAGACGGATCGTCATTCTACTAAATCGGCGCATGAGCACGCTTCATGCTCGCAGCGCCAAAAGCCCGACCGAACCCCGACCGGCCAAGGAGAACATCATGGATTTCGACGCCGTCAAACAGAGGCGCGCTCTGCAGTCGCGCAGCTACGTCAGCCTCGCCCCCAATCTCATCCACCTCAAGACCGCTTACGGCCACCACGAAGCCGCATTCGAGGTCGAGGCCGGCATCGCGTCTGTGACCTTCTACCATGGCGATCCGGTGCAATCGGCAGAGCTTCTCATGGCGGCGGCCGAAGCCGTGACGGCAGAAGATCGCTCGATCACCTCAGTCGTCTTTGAAGGGCATCAGGCAAGCCTACCGCCGCACATTGCGGCCCCGGACGGAAGGCTCGATTCGGCGATCCTGTGGCAATGGCCTTCACTGTGGCTGCCGCAGCTGTCCTATCCGCTGCCGCCCGTACAGGAGATGACCGCGGGCCGGTATCATCCGCGTCGACCCTCAAAGCCGAAGGGCACGATCTACAAGCGTTTCATCCCCTGGCTGGAACGGGAAATCACCTTCACGGTGGCCGATCCGGAGACCGATCTTGCAGCATTTCATCGCTGGATGAACGACGAACAGGTCAACACGATCTGGGAGGATGCGGGTTCGATCGACAAGCACCGGGAGATCCTGGAAGAGAGGATCGCCGATCCGCATGTCCTGCCGCTGATCGGCAGTTTCGCCGACATCCCCTTCGGCTATTTCGAGGTCTACTGGGCCAAAGAGAACCGGCTCGGTCCCTTTTACGACGCTGACGACTATGATCGCGGATGGCACGTCGCGATCGGCGAGCCCGGCTATCGCGGCAAGAAATGGATCAGCGCATGGCTTCCCTCGCTGATGCATTTCATCTTCCTCGACGACCCGCGCACGAAGCGCATCGTCGGCGAGCCGCGCGCCAGTCACGAACAGCAGATCCGCAACCTCGATCGTTCGGGTTTTGCCAAGGTCAAGCACTTCGATTTTCCGCATAAGCGGGCGCTCCTGGTCATGCTCGGCCGCGAGCGCTTCTTCGGCGATCGTCTCTGGGTGCCGGCATCATGAACGATATGAGCGACGCAAGCGGCAGCTTCCGGAGACGGCCGCGTCTCGCACCGGAGGACCTTGCCAGTCCTGAGCTTCTCAGGCTGCTGCTTCGGCTCGGACTGCCGGCCATGTTCGGCCTGTCGATCAACGCCGCCCATCACACGATCAACATGATCTTCGTCGGCATGATCGGTGAAGACCAGATCGCGGCGATCATGATCGTCTTGCCGGTCCTGATGCTCATCGCCGCCTTCGGCGAAGGGATCGGCGTCGGTGTCGCAACCGAGGTCGGGCGGATGCTCGGTGCCGGCAATCGAGCCCGGGCCGGCACCATTGCTTCGATCAGCCTTGCGGCCGGCGTCGTCTTCGGCGCGGCCAGCGCTGTCGCAATCGTCGCATTTCCAGATCTATTGCTGTTCGGCGCCACGCCTGCCCTTCAGCCGCTCGCGCAACATTATCTGATGATCATTGCGGTCTCGGTGCCACTGACGATGGCGCAGATCATTCTCGATTTCCTGGCGATAGCTGAGGGCAATGCCCGCTTCAGCATGTGGACGCTGGTCGCCTGCTTTGCGCTGAACATGATCCTCGACCCGATCATGATCTTCGGTTTCGGTCTCGGCCTGCAGGGCGTGGCAATCGCAACCATCCTGTCGCAGCTCGTTGCGCTTTGCATCTATGCTGTTTACCACGCAAGGCGGCTTGGGACGGTCCGGCTGACTCTTGGCTGGCGGTGGAGGGATATCGGTTATCTCAGGCCTGTCCTTGCTGTGAGCGCACCGACGACGCTGACCAGCCTCGCAACCGCAGGCGCGATTGCAGCCGTGGTATCGCTCGCCGGCACCTATCACGGCGAAGCCGGTATCGCCGGTGTCGGGATTGCCTTGCGGCTGCTTGCTGTGGGAACGCTCCCCGTTATCGGTATTTCACTCGGGGCCCAGTCGATCTTGAGCTTTGCCTGGGGCCGAAGCGATATGGCCCGGGTGCTGTCGGCAGCCCGCATCCTGACAGTGGTCACCACTGCGGTGAGTGGCGCCTATGGGCTCGCAGCGCTCGCCTTCTCCAAACAGCTTGCCGCATTCTTCACCGACGATCCGACAGTGATTGATATTGCGGGGCAAGCGATCATCGCAACCCATCTTCCGCTTCTGCTATTCGGCCTGCGGCAAACGGTGCTGATCCTCTTCCAGGCTCAGGGCAAACCGAAAGCGGCGGTTGCCATCGGTCTGGCGCAGAATGGGTATCTTCTCTTTCCGCTGCTTGCTCTTCTGCCGCCGTTCTTCGGCTTTTCAGGCCTGCTGGCAGCAATATTCCTGGCCTCTGCTTTGACCGGCCTGCTGTCGGCCGTCTGCCTGGCGAGGACGCTCAGCGCGCTCCGGCAGCGTTCTGCCGACCATCTGACCTCCATCCGTCCATATCCCAGCTTTTGTCCATGAGAGGATGACCATGAACCAGTCAATCAACCCGCACGACCTTGGCGCCCATGCGGCCGCTGACGATCTCTTTACGCCTGTCGATCCGGCGGCATTCAACGCCGTGTCTCCGCCGATCTTCCAGACATCGCTCTTCACCTACGACAGTTACGAGGCGATGGAGGATGTCTTTGCCGGACGCACGCGCAACTACATCTATTCGCGCGGCGACAATCCGACGGTCCGCGAATTCGAACTCCTGGTCGCCCGCCTCGAGGGCGCAGAGGATGGACGTGCCTTCTCCAGTGGAACGGCCGCCATTACATCGACAATCCTCAGTCTTGTTGAGGCGGGAGATCGGGTCGTTGCGGTCCGCCATCTCTATAACGACGTCTACCGCCTTCTGGTGAAACTGCTTGCCAGGCTCGGTGTCGCGGTGGATTTCGTCGATCCCGCCGACCATGACGAGGTCCGCAAGGCGCTGTCGGGTGCCAAACTGCTCTACCTTGAAAACCCCACATCTTTCGTCTTCGAGCTTCAGGACATTGCGGCGCTGTCGGCCATGGCGAAGGAGGCCGGCGTCACCACCATTATCGACAATTCCTGGGCAACGCCGCTCTTTCAGAAACCGATCCAGCATGGCGTCGATATCGTCATTCACGCCGCCTCGAAATATCTCGGCGGTCACAGCGATACGGTCGCCGGCGTCGTCGTCGGCTCGAAAGAGGCCATCGCCAGGATCAATTCAACGTCTTACCCCTATGTCGGTGCCAAACTGTCACCGTTCGAGGCCTGGCTGCTGCTGCGCGGCATGCGCACGCTGCGTGTCCGTCTCAAGGAGCATGAGCGCAGCGGGCTTTTGCTGGCCGGGCGGCTGAAGGAGCATTCTGCGATCGGACGCGTTCGTCACCCGGCATTCCAGAAGCATCCCGAAAGGGCGACGCTGACGGGTTATGCCGGGCTGTTTGCCTTCGACCTCAATCCCGATATCGATGTCGCACGGTTTGTGAATAGCCTTCGCGACATTCGCCTCGGTGTCAGCTGGGGGGGACCAGAAACGCTGGTGGTCCCCGCCAAGGTCGCGCTGCAGATCCCCGACCGGATGACTTCGTTCATCCGGTTCGGCGTGAGCGAGCAGACAGTTCGTTTCGCTGTTGGCCTGGAAGAGCCGGAACTGCTGTGGAGCGATTTGCAGCAGGCGCTGCACGCGGCGAAACGCTAGGCTCCTGTCGGTGTGCATGATCGGGGCGGAAGGCAGGTTCGGCGATCGCCAGATGGCAATGTTCCTCTGCCGCCTTGATCATGAAGTTGACGAGGGTCCTTGAGACGCCGAGTTCGGCTGCAATATCCTTCTGCGGCACGCCGTTGAGGCGATGGCGAATGAAGGCATCGTTGGTTCGCTTCGGCAACGCCTCGAGCGAGGCAAGCACATTGCGCAGGGTCTCGGCAGCGACGATCTGGTCGAGCACGGTGGGGATGGGAGCCGTAATCTCCTGAATCTGGTCTATCGACCTATGGTTGTTCATCTTCTGACGTCGCCGGCGGCTCTCGTCGAGTGCGAGATTGTAGACCATTCGGAAGGCGTAGCCGATCGGGCAACGAATGTCGTCGGTCTTGACCCCATAGGCTTTAATGACTCCATCTTGAAAGATATCCTCGGAATATGACTTTGATTTGGCAACGCTTTCAATCGTTTTAAGGAGCTTGTCCTTGTTTTCGATCATGGCGTTGACCACGGCATTTCCGTTCACATCACGATGCAATGCGTGCATTGTCCTGTACCCTTTTTACAAATGGAAAATCAGGCTCTGTCGTTGCTGGCCGGTTCGGTGTCGGCCTCCTTTTTTGAGCTGAAGTACACGATTTGATTGCAGTGTCTATTTTAAGGTGATAACAGGAGTCAAGTTTAAATCGACCGAGCGGAGGCGAGAAAAAAATGGGAAAAACAGTTGAGATCCTGACCGGCAAGGCGGAGCTCTGCCGATCGATCATGGGGGCTTTGCCCGACTGGTTTTCAGAACCCGAGGTTATCGAAGCGAGCGCCCAGGCGATCGAAGACCTGCCGGTGTTCGGCTATGTCGAAGCGGATGTCGTGACTGCGTTGATGGCCTTGAAGCCGCACCCGCCCGGCGCTGTCGAGATCGCGCTGATCGCGACACGACCCGAACATCACGGTCGCGGCGCAGGACGCCATCTCATCGATGCGGCCGAACGTTTCGGCCATGAATCGGGTGCGCGGCTGTTGACGGTCAAGACGCTCGCCCCGCGCGGCCTCGACGAACCGCAGTTCGAGGCGACGCGGCGCTTCTATGACCGGGCCGGATTTGTGCGGGCTGAGGTCTTTGCAAAGCTCTGGCACGAGGACCATCCATGCCTGTTTATGGTCAAGCCACTCGCCGGCGTCCAGGCAGGCGAGGCTACGCTTTGAGACGAGGGAACTTTCTGCTTGGCGCGCATTGGCAATAACTGGCGCGCAGGGCACCCGTCTCTGCGCGCGGTGGACGATAGGAGCTAGTGGCGCCCCTCCGGCAGCGGGCAGGCTTCGCCGCAGCCGCCGACGCCCGGCAGGTTATAGCGCAGGCAGCAGACTTTCCTGCGCACGAATTCGAGCCCGCATTGCTGGCGTGCAATGCGGATCATGCCGAACATCGGGTTGCGCTCGCCGCCCGGCCATTGAGCTTCTTCCAGCAGTGCCAGGCCGCCTTCAACGAGGACGGGCTCATGGCGATGAGCGATCTCCTTCAGAATCCAGGAGAGATAGGCCGCTACATTGTTCCAGAGAAGCTTCGGTGCGACTCCGGCGTTGGCGGCGATCGCCGCGATGATGGGCTCGGCGTGACCGAGCATCAGCCGGTGAAGCTCGCCGGCCGGGTCAGTCGTCACCTCCGGCCTCCCTGACATCACGAATGCTTCCGGCTCGCCCGTATGCTCGTTGCAGACGAGCGAAAGCCGGTCGATCTCCAACGACAGCCCGATCCGGTGCACGAACATATGGACGCTCGGGGCAATCGTCAGCATGCTAAAATAGTAGAGTGTCCACATCGAGACGATCGCACGACGGTCGCTGCCCGGAAATTTTTGCGCATATCGGCCAATGATCTCGTCGAAGATCGCTCGGTCGCAAAGATCCCTGCAGGAAATGACGATGCCCATCTGGGGAAGAGCGCTGAGCAGCTTGCCGCGGCAATAGGAGAACGGGCCGTCGCCCACCAGACCGTCGAGGTCGACGGCCTGATGGGCGACAGGATGGTCAGCGATCAGGGTCGGGCGCTGGAAGACCCCGTTTGTCTCCATTGCCGTGCCTTACCACCGGTATTTCAGGGTGCCGGTCATGTTGCGGCCCTGGCCGAGATAGCAAAAGCCTTCTTCGCAAACTGTTTCGCGCTCGTCGGCGATGTTGCGGATGGCAAAGGCTGCCGTCAGGCCCTCGTATTTCTTGTCGACCGCGCCGAAATCATACGAGGCGGATGCATCGACATAGAAAGTCTCAGGGTTCTTCGAGGTATTGGCCACATCCGTCCAGGTCTCACCGATGTAGCGCACGCCCGCGCCAACCGACAGACCGTTGAAGGGATTGCTTTCCTGGAAAGTGTAGTTTGCCCAAAGGCTGGCAATATGGGTCGGGGTGATGGCCGGAGTATTTCCGACGTTGTTGCCCCCGGTCACCTCGGAGTCGTTGTAGGTGTAGGCCGCAATGATATCGAGACCGTCGGCGATTGCCGCGCGGGCTTCAAGCTCGATGCCCTTTCCGGTCACCTCGCCTTGGGAGTCGTAGGCAAAGGTCAGCGGATCGGCGAGCCTCGGCTTGTTCTGCTCGACAATGTGATAGGCGACGGCCGACAGCAGGATATCGGAGCCGGGAGGCTGGTATTTCACGCCGAGCTCGTATTGCTCACCCTTCGTCGGCGGAAGAATTGTGTTGGTTCTCGACCGGTTGGTGACCGGATCAAAGGAGGTGGCGTAGGAAACGAACGGCGCGATGCCGTTGTCGAAGAGGTAAAGCGCGCCTGCCTGTACAGAGAAGGCATTCTTGTCGACCTCCTCCGAGCTGGCCGAGGGCAAGGTCGCATCTCGCGTCTGGTTCACCCAGGTCTGCCGGCCGCCGAGGTTGAAACGCCAGTTTCCGACCTCGATCTGGTCCATGGCGTAGATGCCGACCTGCCGCATATCGGCATCGGAAGCCAAGAAATTATAGTCCGGGGTAGCGCCCGAGACTCCATAGGTCGGATTGGCGATATCGAAGTCGAATGCCGGATCGGCGGCTCCGAGGCCATAGCCAAAACTCGACTGGAGATTGGTGTAGTCGAGCCCGAACAGCATCGTGTGGGCAAGCGGGCCGGTATCGAACTTCGCCTCGAGCTGGTTGTCGACCTGGAAGACGTTCATCTCGTCGCGGATCGAATTCGGGTACCGATGCGCAACAGTGTCCGTCCAGCTCAAGACGCCGAGGTAGCGAGCCTTGAGATCGAGATGCGAATAACGCAGGTTCTGCCGGAATGTCAGGCCATTGTCGAATTCATGCTCGAACTGATAGCCGATCTGCTGCTGCTTGACCTTCTGATAGTCATAGTCGGGATCGCTCGCCCTGATGTCGAGGATCCTCCCGTCCGAGGTCGTGATCGCGCCGACATTCGAGTCGGTCTCGTCGGCCTGCGCCAGGCCGTACACCGTGAAGGAGGTGCCCTCGTCCGGTTTCCAGGTGAAGGACGGCGCCAGGAAGTAGCGGTCGTCGGCAATATCGAAATTGGTGTCGCCGCGGCGGGCAAGGCCGACGATGCGATAGAGGAAATCGCCGTTATCTTCGCTGATTGGTCCACCGAAATCGAACATCGCTTGAGCCCGGTCCTTGGTGCCGTAGGATACACCCACTTCACGGATCGGCTCTTCGGTCGGAAGCTTCGATATCTTGTTGACGAGGCCGCCCGGCGATCCCGAGCCGTAGAGCACGGATACCGGCCCCTTGATCACCTCGATGCGCTGCAGTTGATAGGGATCGGTGCGGAACGTGCCGTAGTTGATGTAGGGCTGGCGCAAGCCGTCACGATAGTCGCCGACCGTCGTGGCGTTGTAGCCGCGAATGTAGATCTGGTCGAAGCGCGGATCGAAGCCGTTCGGCCCGGTCGTCACGCCGGCCGAATAGCGCACGGCCTCGATGATGCTCTGGGCGCCGCGCTGCTCGATTTCCTTCTCGGTGGTCACCGAAACCGAACGCGGCGTCTCGACGAGCGGCGTGTTGATCTTGGTCGCAGCCGAACTGTTCTTGGCGGCAACGGACGTCCGGTCGGTCTTGCTATCAGAGGATGCGCCTTGAATGACGATCGGTTCCAGCGTTGTGGCGCCAGCATCTCCGGATGCGCTCTGGGCTGAAGCCGGCGATGCTGCACTTCCGATCAGGACGATCGCTGTCGTTACAAATAGGCTATCTCTATAAATTCGCGATACATTATTAGAAACATTCAAAAAAACACGCGCCATTGCTTGGTCCCTACGCCACGGATGCGGGCGGAACCTATGGAGCGAAATTGGCCTTGTCAACATAAGATGATTATTTTAGTCACCTTTTAATCGATAAAATCTGTGCCCCCAGCACTCCCGAAGGGGTTGCACTCAGCATCGAGGCCCGTAACGTTCTGTGCGGGTAAATTGCCAACGCAGGCGGTTCTGTCGTGCGAGAGATCACGTGCGGACCGACACGACTGTTAATCTGCAGGTTTTGATGGGAATCGAACCGTGTATTCGTCCTGGCACAAGTGAGACTTTGGCCCGATATGACACGTTAACGACATACTGTCGTCCCCTGGCACAAAATCATTAGGGCAAGCACGTCGTCTTTTCTGGCGAACTCCGCGGCTCGTCTTGCCTCCGGTCGTCTGCTCCCTAGATCCGACACATGGATACCGAGCGAACCACAGCTCCTATCAAACCGGTAAGGGCGTCTTCGCGGAAACCTCTCCAGAGGTTGAGCCCGGCCATTGTAGAGCAAGTCGAGCGCCTGCTCGGTGGACGCACGCGTGATATCCGCTTCAATGGGGAACTGGCTCAGCTTTTTCGCGAACGCTCCTGGCCGCGGACTGCCAAGATCATCCGCGCGTGGATGGTTTGGGTCATCGTGCTCGACGTTCTGACGCTGGGTCTCAATGCGATCTTGCTTCCGACCCAAACCGTCATGTCGATGCTTTGGCCAGCGTCTATCCTTCCCCCCGCAGCTCTTGTCGCCGCGATAGCCTTCCTGCGGCCGCACGCTTTGTGGGTGCAGGGAGTTTTCCTCCTCTCGGCAGTTTTTCTGATCCTCCTGTCGGTCGCCTTGGTGGGTGTTAACACCGGTGGGGAGTTTTATGAGCGGCATTTGACCATCATGCTTTTTGTGGCCGTCACTGCCATTATCATATTTCCCGTCCCACTCGGTTGGGCGATGGCGATCGGCGCTGCTGCCCTCGGCATCTACCTTGTGTTTCAACTGCGCAATCCAGACATTGAAGCGGGAAGTGCTCTGGCCGGGACGCTGTTTTTCGCGAGCGGTGTGGCTGCAACCGTCGTTGCCCGCCGCACCGCAACCATCTTCGCTCAGAAGACTTTCTTGCTCGAGTTGCGAGATCGAAGTCGCCTCGCGGAGCTTACCGATGCCAACTCACAGCTGGAATTGCTGGCACGGACCGATCCGCTGACCGGTGTCGCCAACCGGCGTTCGATGATGGAAACGCTAAATCACTTCTGGGACGAGGACCTTAAACGAACGAGCGGCGCGGCGATGCTGATGTGCGATGTCGACGACTTCAAGCGCCTCAACGATAATCTCGGGCATGCCGAAGGCGACCGCTGCCTGGTGAAAGTTGCCGGCATCATTCAGAGCAGCATGAGAGACGAGCGGGACCAGGTCGCCCGGTACGGAGGCGAAGAGTTTCTCGTCTTTCTCCCAGGCTCTGATGAACAAGAGGCCGGGGTGATCGCTGAGAGAATTCGCAGCCGAGTAGAAGCGGCGTCTCTTCCAAATCCTGCCTCCCGCGTCGGTCCCTGGGTCACTGTCAGCATCGGGTTAGCGATATTGATGCAAAACAGTGAGCTCGTGTCAGCAGAGCACATGCAGCGACAAGCGGATGCGGCGCTCTACCTTGCCAAAAAGACCGGCCGCAACCGCGTGGTGCTCCACTCTCCAGAGGTCGAGCAAAGCCTCCAATGAAGTAATTCCGGCAAAAACGCTGTTCCTGCTGTCCTTCTGGTGCCCAAAACGACCGCCTTAAACGGCTTCGAGCCGGTTCGGTTCAGCCGTGCAAGCTTGCCCATTTGACAGATATCCTACAAGTCGATAAGTAACATCCATCTTATCGGCGATGCGGGAAAGTGACCGGGGCATGACATTGAAATCGATGAAGCCGCTGACGCGCGCGCCGCTGCTGTATGTCTCCGTGCAGGAGAGTCTGCGCGCCTATATCGATGATAATGGCCTCGCGCCCGGAACCTTGCTTCCGGCGGAAGGAGAGCTTGCCACCCAGCTCGGTGTCAGCCGCAATTCGCTGAGGGAAGGCATCAAGGCGCTGGAATCGCTCGGCGTGCTGGAGACGCGGCGCGGCGTCGGCATCTTCGTGAAGGCCTTTTCCTTCGAGCCGCTTCTCGACAATCTCGCTTACGGCCTCGGCGGAGCCCTGCGGCAGATCGAGGAGGTGCTCGAAATCCGGCGCACGCTGGAAGTGGGATTGATCGGCAAAACGATCGACGTGATCGGCGCGGAGGACATTGCCGAGCTGCACGCCACCGTCAATCGGATGCGCGCCCATGCCGAGCGGGGCGAAACCTTTGCGGAAGACGACCAGCTGTTCCACCGACTGCTGTTTCGCTGCCAGGACAATGAAACGCTCGTGCGGCTGATCGATGTCTTCTGGCTCGCCTTCTACAAGGCATCGGATTTCGTCAATCTTGAAAATGCCGATCCGATGGCGACGTGGCGCGACCATGCCGCGATCGTCGATGCGATCGAGGCAAAAGATCTGGAGGAGGCGCGCAGACGCCTGGATCGTCACTACGAGGGCATTGCCCGGGTGATTGCCAACAACAAGACAAGTTCAAACGTGGGAGGAACACATGAAAAGACTGTCTAGATTATCCCTTATTGCGCTTGGCGCCCTGCTGTCGACGGCTGCCGTTCCGGCTCTTGTCGTTTCCGGCGTTGCAGTTGAGGCGCAGGCAGCCACGCTGTCCGGCGGCTTCGATGTCGGCCCAGGAGGCTTCCAGGGCAACTTCAATCCGCTCGCCGCGACCGCCGGCTACACCTGGCTCAGCGTCTACTACGAACCGCTGATCACCTATGACGAGAAGCTGCAGAAGGTCGTCGGCGCGCTGGCAAGCTCCTACGAGGTCAGCTCCGACCAGACCTACACGTTCAAGCTGGCGGACGCCAAATGGCATGACGGCAAACCGTTCACCGCCAAGGACGCGAAGTTCACCATGGGCCTTGCTATGGATGCGAAAACCGGCTCGGTGCTCGCTGCCCGGCTGAAAGGTATATCCTCCGTCGAGACGCCGGATGAGCACACTGTTGTCATCAAGCTCAGCGCCCCCAGCAGCAGTTTTCCCGACACGATGACCAAGGTGATGATGCTGCCCGAGCATGCGCTCTCCTCGATTCCGGCCGACCAGCTGGCGAAGAACACCTGGTGGTCGACCGCTCCGATCGGCACCGGTCCGTTCAAATTCACCAAATACGTCTCGGATCAATATGTCGAACTTGCCGCAAACACCGATTATCGCGGTGGCAAACCCGCACTGGAACGCGTCATCAATCGCTATTTCGCCAACCCGGCCGCGGCGATCGCGGCGCTGAGATCCGGCGAAATCCAGTTCACCTATGTCGATTCCAACGACGTGCCGACCTTCAAGGACAACAAGGACTTCCAGGTCATCGAAGGCAACTCTTTCGTCGTCAACTATCTCGGCTTCAACCACGATTCCCCGCTCTGGAAGGATGTGCGCGTCCGCCAGGCGGTGATGTACGCGATCAATCGCGATGCCATCATCCAGAGCCTCTATGGCGGCGCGGCCAAGCCTGCCAATTGCGCCTATGTCGCCGAACAGCTGATACCTCAGGGCATCGACAGCTATGCCTATGATCCTGAGAAGGCCAAGAAGTTGCTGACGGAAGCCGGCTGGGACCAGATCAATGGCGGCAAGCCGATCACGCTTCTGACCTATTACACCACGCCGCTGGCCACCAACGTGCTTGCCGCAGTCCAGGCGATGCTTGCCCAGGTCGGCATCAACATTGTCCCGCGCGCCGTCGATGCGCCAACCTATAACAGCATCGTGCTCAATGCGGCGCCGGACATGGCCCAGTTCCAGTTGGTTTATGCCGGGCTGCAGAACGGACCGGATGCCGGAAGTATCAATGTCGGCCTCAACGAGAAGCAGATCCCTCCGGCCGGACCGAATGTCGCCAGGGTTCGCATGCCTGACCTCACCAAGGCGCTCGATAGTGCCTTGGCCGAGCCGGATAGCGCCAAGCGGGATGCCGCCTACCAGGACGTCTGCAAGGTGATGAACACGAACCTGCCCTGGGCGACTCTCTGGGTGGCAAATCGCTACGGCATCGTCTCGACCAAGGTGAAGGATTTCGTCTGGACGCCGGCGCCGGGCGGCGGCCCCTACCAGGCCAACCCGCAGAAATGGTCGATCGCCGAATAGGCGTTTTCCGGGAAAGCCTTGGGGGTGGCTTCGGCCACCCTGACAGGATGGCCTGACAAGACGGCCGACAAGACGGATTGCCGATGCTCCAATACAGTCTCAGACGCCTGATCATCGGAATGGGCATGCTCGTCGCCCTGAGTGTGCTGATCTTCCTGCTGCTGCGCCTGACACCCGGCGATCCGATCGATGCCTATATCGATCCGAACCTGCCGATGTCGCCGTCAGACCTTGCCGATCTGCGCAGAAGCCTCGGGCTCGATCAGCCCTTGCCCGTGCAATATCTGGGCTGGTTGCAGCAGGCGCTGACCGGCAATCTCGGCTATTCGATCAAGCGTCTCGATCAGCCGGTTCTGGGCCTGGTGCTGTCACGGATCGGCCCGACAGTGCTCTTGATGGGCACCGCACTTGCCTTTGCCATCGTCGCAGGCATCACCTGCGGGGTGATCGGCGCCGTCCGCCGCAATTCGCTGGCCGATCTCTCCTTGTCGGTGGTTGCGCTTGCCGGCATTTCGAGCCCGGCCTTCCTCAGCGCGCTGATCGGCCTTTATATTTTCTCCGTCCGCCTGCACTGGATGCCATCAGGCGGCATGCTGACGCCGGGCGAGGAATTCTCGGTGGGCGATCTCCTCCACCATCTGATCCTGCCGGCGGCACTTCTGTCTGTCGCGCAAGCCGCATTGATCATGCGTTACATGCGCGCTTCGCTGCTCGAAGTCCTGAACCAGGATTACGTGCGCACGGCCCGCGCCAAGGGCGTTCGCGAGTTCTGGGTCATCAGCAAGCATGCCTTGCGCAATGCGCTTCTGCCGATCGTCACGCTGATCGGCTCCACCATCGGGCTTGCAATCGGCGGCGCCATCTTCATCGAGAGCGTCTTCAACTGGCCGGGCATGGGTCTGTTGCTCGTCGATGCCGTCCAGACCCGCGACTACCCCGTCATCATGGGGGCGACGCTCGTCATCGGTACTTGCGTTATCGTCGTCAATCTTCTGACCGATATCACCTATGCGGTCGTCGACCCGCGCATCAAGGTGGGCTGATCATGCTGGCACGCTCTTCCGAACGCCGGAGCCCGGGACCACTGACCCGCGCCTTCAGTCGGTTTCTGCTCAACCGCGCAGCCGTTGCCGGCGTCTGCATTGCCATTCCAATGCTGCTGTTGATCCTTTCCTATCCGCTATGGTGGGCTTTCCGGCCGAACGACATCGATCTTCTGGCGATGAATAGCGGCCCGACGGCAACGCACTGGTTTGGAGCCGACGGCGTCGGTCGCGACGTCTTCGCCCGCGTGCTCGAAGGCGGCCGGATTTCGCTGCTGGTCGCCGTCGCATCGACCGCGCTTTCGGCAGTCATCGGGTTTCTTTTCGGGGCAATCTCGGCGCTTGCCGGACGCTGGACGGACGCCGTCTCGATGCGCTTCGTCGATCTGGTGATGACCCTGCCGCCCGTCATCTTCCTGCTTGTGCTCGCCTCGATCGCCGGCACCGGCATCTGGCCGACGGTGCTGGTCATCTCGCTGCTCTCCTGGCCGCTGCTTGCGCGCATGATCCGCTCGCGGCTGCTGGAATTGCGTGAACGCGACTTCGTCATGGCCGCCCGCGGCATGGGCGCCGGCATCGGCCATCTGCTCTTTCGCCACGGCCTGCCGAACTCGATCGATATCCTCGTGGTCTATGCAACGCTGCAGATCGCCAATGCCATCCTGCTCGAGGCGGGGCTGTCCTTTCTCGGTCTCGGCATCGCCCCGCCGGCGGCAAGCTGGGGCAACATGCTGAACGCGGCCCGCTCAACCGCCGTGCTCGAACAATATCCCTGGCAATGGCTCTTCCCCGGTGCCGCATTGATCCTTGCCGTGCTTGCAATCAACTTCATTGGCGATGGCCTCAGAGATGCCTTCGACCCGCGTGCCGAACTGAACTGACAATCGAAAGAAGCGAAAATGACCAAATTCAAGGGTGTCGTCCCCCCCGTCGTAACACCGCTCAATCCGGATCTCACCATCGACTACCCATCTTATACACGCGTGCTCGAGCATCTGATCGATGCCGGCTGCCATGGCGTATTCGTGCTCGGCTCGACGAGCGAGGTGATCTTCCATGACGAAAAGACCCGGCGGGACATCATCGAACATTCGGCCAGGGTGGTGAATGGTCGGGTGCCGCTGATCGTCGGGGTCATCGATCCGACCACGGATCGCGTCATCGCCCATGCGAAGGTCGCAAAGGCGGCCGGCGCCGATGCGGTTGTGGGGACGGCCCCATTCTATACGGTCACCAGCCAGTCCGAGATCCTCGACCACTTCCGTTATATCCGCGACGCGGTGGACATTCCGCTGATCGCCTACGACATTCCCGTCTGCGTTCACGTCAAGCTGCAGCGCCAGACCGTCGTCACGCTTGCCAGGGAAGGCGCGATTATCGGCCTCAAGGATTCCAGCGGCGACGACGGCAACTTCCGCTATGCGCTCCTCGATCTTGCCGAACAAAAAGACGTCTTCCTGATGACGGGCTCCGAGATCGTCGTCGACACTGCCTTGCTGATGGGCGCCCATGGCGTCGTTCCTGGTATCGCCAATGTCGATCCGCATGGCTATGTCCGCCTTTGGGATGCTGCCCAGCGCGGCGACTGGGTCGCCGCGAAGAAGGAACAGGAGCGCCTCTGCCGCCTGTTCGAAATCGTCTGGGTCGCGCAGGGCCGTGTCAGTGGCGGCGCAGCCGGCATCGGCGCCTTCAAGACCGCCATGCGCAGCCTCGGCATCATCGATTCCGCCGTCATGCCGCGACCGCGTGCCTCTCTCAACGATGCCGAAACGGCGCGGATCGACGAGATCCTGCGTGCAACCGGTCTGCTGAACTGAGCCAGTTGATGGAACAGACCGCCGAACCCGTACTCGACATCAGAGGATTGCGAACGATCTTCCGCATCCGCGGCGGCGAGATCACGGCGGTCAACGATATCGACCTGACCGTTGCCGCCGGCGAGACGCTCGCGCTCGTCGGCGAATCCGGCTCCGGCAAATCGGTCACCAGCCTGTCCGTTATGCGGCTGCTGACCCGCAACATCGGCGTGATCGCCGCAGGCAGCATCCGCCTTGCGACGGGGGACGGCGTGGTCCGCGATCTCGTCTCCCTCGATGAAGAGAGCATGCGCAGGATCAGGGGCGACGACATCGGCATGGTGTTCCAGGAGCCGATGTCGAGCCTCAATCCCGTCTTCACCATCGGCGACCAGATCGCCGAGCCGATCCGCATCCATCGCGGTAGCGACCGCAAGGCGGCGATGAACGCAGCCGTCTCGCTGCTTGAAAGCGTCGGCATACCGGACGCTCGACGCCGCGCCGGCCAATATCCGCACGAACTGTCGGGCGGCATGCGCCAGCGCGCGACGATCGCCATGGCGCTCGCCTGCGATCCGGCGCTGCTGATCGCCGACGAGCCGACCACGGCGCTCGACGTGACGATCCAGGCGCAGATTCTCGACCTACTCCTCAAGCTGCAGCGCGATCGCGGCATGGCCATGCTCTTCGTCACCCACAATCTCGGCGTCGTCGCCGAAATCGCCCATCGCGTCGCGGTGATGTATGCCGGCCGGATCGTCGAAGAAGGGCCGGTCGGCGAGGTGTTTCGCAATCCGAAGCATCCCTACACGATGGGCCTTCTCGCCTCGATGCCGCGTCTTGGCGATGCGGCGCAGATGAAACAGGCGGGCGAAAAGCTCGCCGCCATTCCCGGCATGGTCCCGAGCCTGATGAACATGCCGATCGGCTGCGCCTTTTCCCCGCGCTGCAAATTCGCGATCGATGCCTGTCGCGCTGCCGTTCCCGCGCTCGAACAGGTCAATCCGCAGCACCGCAGCCGCTGCATCAGATGGCAGGAGATCTAGATGAGCGCACCGCTGCTCTCCGTCCGCGACCTTTCGAAACATTATACTTCCCGCGGCACGCGGCTGAACATTCTTGAGGGCATCTCCTTCGATATCGGCAAGGGTGAAGTCGTCGGGCTTGTCGGCGAATCCGGCAGCGGAAAGACCACGATCGGGCGTTCCGTCCTTCGCCTCGTCGAACCGTCGTCCGGCAGCGTCCGTTTCGACGGGACGGAACTCACAGCGCTTTCCGCCTCCGCGCTCAGACGGCAGCGGCCGCGCATGCAGTATATTTTCCAGGACCCCTTCGCCAGCCTGTCGCCGCGCATGACGATCGGCGAGATCCTGACGGAAGGCCTGAAGATCCAGGGGATCGGCACCGCCCGCGACAGGCTCGAGCGGGCGCGGTCGGCCTTGGCAAAGGTCGACCTGCCCGCCGATGCGATCAATCGGTACGCGCATGAATTTTCCGGTGGGCAGCGCCAGCGCATCGGGATTGCCCGCGCCCTGACCTTGTCGCCTGAATTCATCGTCGCCGACGAGCCGGTCTCGGCGCTCGACGTATCGATCCAGGCGCAGGTGATCAACCTGCTGCGCGACCTGCAGCAGCAGCTTGGCCTGACCATGCTGTTCATCTCGCATGACCTTGCCGTCGTCGAATATATCTGCGACCGGGTGATCGTGCTCTATCTCGGCCGCATCATGGAAATCGCGCCGAGTGCCGATCTCTATGCGAGACCGCAGCATCCCTATACGCGCGCGCTGCTCTCGGCGATTCCCTCGCCCGATCCTGATGCCCGCCGTAACAGGCAGATCCTGAAAGGCGATATTCCAAGTCCGGCCAATCCGCCGAGCGGATGTGTTTTTCGCACTCGCTGTCCGAGCGCGCTCGATGCCTGCGCCGGCGCCGTTCCGCAATTGCGGGAAATTGCGCCCGGCCACTTCAAGGCCTGCATCCGCGACGACCTCAATTGATCCGTCATCCATCGGAGAAACAAGAGATGAATGCGAAGACGCCGCGTCCCGCCATCAGCGGAAACTGGGCGAGCCTGCTTCTGCCGATCGCGGCCGATGACAGCATTGAATTCGACAAGCTCGGCGAAGAGATCGACATCCTCATCGATGCCGGCGTCGACGGTATCTATTCGAACGGCACTGCCGGCGAATTCCACAATCAGACGGAAGCGGAGTTCGACAGCATCCAGGCAATGCTGGCCGAGCGCTGCAAGGCATCTTCAACGCCATTCGTCATCGGCGCCTGCCAGCCCGACCCGCTGATCATGCTCAATCGCGTCCGCCGTGCGGCCGCGCTAGATCCGCGCGCCATTCAGGTCATATTGCCGGACTGGTGGCCGCTCACCGATGCCGAAGCGGTCGACTTCCTGAAACGAACGGCCGAGGCTGCCGACAGAATTCCGCTCATCCTCTACAATCCGCCGCATGCAAAACGGGTGCTGGCGCCAAGGGAGCTCGGCATGGTCTGCGCGGCAGTGCCTGAGGTGATCGGCATCAAGCTCGCCGATGGCGACGCCTCCTGGTATGCCGAGGCACGCCGGCATCTGTCCGGGCTGTCACTCTTCGTCCCCGGCCATCATCTCGCAACCGGCACCAAGGAAGGTGTGGCAGCAGGCTCTTTTTCCAATGTCGCCTGCCTTAGTCCCCGCGGTGCTCAGGCCTGGACGGTCTCGATGCGCAACGATATCGACGCCGCACTCGATCTGGAACGACGCATCTGCACGTTTATGGACGCGCATATCGTCCCGTTTCGCCAGGAATTTGGCTATTCGAATGCCGCTCTCGACAAACTTTTGAGTGCCATCGGCAATTGGGGACCCGTGGGCACCCGTTTGCGCTTTCCCTATCGGTCGATAGACATGGCGGAAGCGGTCAGGTTGCGACCCATCGCACGCTCCGAACTCCCCGATCTTTTCCCCTGAATTTGTTGAGAGCAATTTCGGAAAAACTGCGAAGCGGTGTTTCGTCCATCATCGCGTAAAACGAAAGGTTAGATCGCCTGCGCCGGGCTTGGCACGAAATCAACGTCGTTTCTTGGCCAGATGCGAGTGTTATCCGGAGGTGGAAATCAAAATCGGTTAGAGCAGCGCGCATCCGATGCTGCCCCTTCCTGCTGTTAGAGCATGGCGCCGGAGGCACTATGCTCTAACTGTTTAATTCAGGCCTAAAATCATCCCGCTCTAATGTGCATGAGCGCCGCCCGGTCGGGACACTTTTTTCAACCCGGCTCCAGCTGCAGCGGTGTCCGCCAGGGACGCATCGCCGAGCGAGATGACGCCGGTAAGCCGTTTGTCACGATTGACGACGGGAAGGCGGCGGACCTGGACCTGCCCCATATTGCGGGTCACCTCGTCGACATCTTCGTCTTCGAAGCAATATTTGACATCGCGCGACATGACATCGCGCACCTTTGCATCGCCCCCGAGTCCGTCGGCAAGCCCGCGCACGACGAGATCGCGGTCTGTGATGGTTCCGACGAGCCGGTCGTTGTCGCCGACCGGCAGGAAGCCGATCTGCCTGTCGGCCATGCATCTCGCGATCTCGGCTATCGTCTGATTAGGGTTAGCGATTTCTACATCGCGCGACATGATCTCTGACACTTTCATGGTCTTTCCTCCTGCCTTTTGCGGTTAGTGGACGTCGAATGTTCCGGTGAGAGTCGTTTCAGACACGATGTGGTTGCGGCTCCTGCTGCGCACCCGGCAGACGATCTCTCAGCGTATGAAGAACCGCGCCGAGCACATGCCAGACGAGCTGCCAATGAGGCCCCTGCTCGGCGATCAGATCGTCGTACCGCATATTTGCGGTTTGCAGCGTTTATCGAAGACGGCGACACCCCAAGCGCTCATGGCTGCCACCCCCCATGATGATGGTTCGAATCTATCAAACCAGTCAGGGAGACGAAAGTTCCGGAAGCCATCGATAAATGCTCCGGCCGCATCGTCAGGAATCCGACGTGCCCTCCTCCTCCACGAATATCCCCCAAGCGGCGATGAAGAGAGCGGCTATCAGCGGCCCGATCACGAAACCATTGATGCCTATAGAGAAATGCCGCCAATGGTGGAAATGAGGACAACATAGTCGGGAAGCTTGGTCTTCCTGCCGACCAGGGACGGCCGCAGAAGATTATCGACAAGACCGATGACGAGGGCGCCTACCGCAACCAGTACAATTGCCTTCACCCAAAAGCCGGCCAGAGCCAGCTAAATGGCCGTGGGGACCCAGATCAATGCGGCGCCAACCGCAGGCAGCAGCGACAGGAAACTCATCAGCACGCCCCACAGAAGGGCTGGCTCGACGCCGAGGGCCAAGGCGATCCCGCCGATCGAACCCTGGATGATGGCGATGATAATATTGCCTCGCACGGTCGCGTGAACGACCGAAGTGAATTTGGAGGTGAAGCGAAGTGTATGGGCATCGCTGAGAGGCAGCGCTCTTCTGATGGCGCGGGCAAGGGCGCGCCCATCCCGGAACATGAAGAACAGGAGATAGAGCATCACGCCGAAGGTGACGAAGAACCGCAGGGTGTTCTGACCGAGGCTCAGGGCGCGTCCGGCAAAAAAACCGCTGCCCTGCATCAATGCCGAGGAAACGCGGTCTTGAAACGTATCGACGCCGTTCAGCTCGATGCTCCGGAGCCAGTCGCGAAGGAACAAGGGCAATGCTTCCTGCAGGTTATGTATAAAGCTCCGGACGTCGATCTCGCCAGTGTCCATACGTTGGTAGAGATGGTTGCCCTGCTGGACGAGTGAACTGAGGACGATCAGCCCGGGAATGATAACGACGCAGAGACAGATTAACACAGTCAGCGCTGCAGCAAGGTTTCCCCGCCCACCCAGCCGAGCCTCGATACGGGCGTGAAGCGGGAAGAAGATGATAGCGAGGACGACTGCCCAGAATATCGCCGAATAGAACGGTAGCACGACGGCGACGAACGCAATGGTCACGAGGACCAGAAGCACATAGAAACTGACACGCTGAAGGAGCATTCGTTCTTTCCGCTTCGAGACCGCGATGATCGTAGCACAGATAAGGCGACAACGCTGGGCCTCCCTTCCATCCTACTCTAACGGCTCATTGCCGTAGGCGCCGTCCCGCAACCGGCCGGAACTTCTTCTTCCGACTTTAGTTATGCGGTTCATGTTAGTGAAGCCACTCCAGCCGACGCTCGGAACAACAATTCACGTTGAAGATCAGGATGTTCACATCCTCGACGGTGGCAACTCACATGGCATTCCAGTCGTCCTCCTGCATGGCTGCGGCAGCCTTGCGCAGGAAATTTTGCTTCCCTTCGACAACAGCGATTTCCGGATCATTGCACCCGACCGGCCTGGCTATGGACTGAGCACGCCGCTTGCACCGGCTGAGCGTGGACCTGAGGGACAGTCCTTCTGGCTTGAACGCCTTCTCGCGTCTCTTGACCTGCCGGAGGTGAGGATCGTGGCGCACTCGATCGGCAGCGCAGCGGCATTACACCTTGCTGCAAGAAGACCAGACCTCGTCAGCGGACTTTTTCTCATTTCCCCATGTTGCGCGCCTGTGCCATCGAAGCCATTGATTGTGCTTAGATCGGCGGTCGCTCCGGTGGTCGGGCCGTTGATCCGCCAGCACGTCATCGGCCGGTGGCCAGCATTCTTTCTTGATCGAGGTCTGAGGTCGTCCTCTTTTCCAAATCCCCTGCCTTCTCATCTCTCGGGCCTGCCGGCCTCACACGTGGTCAATCCCATTACCATACGCACGATGGCCGACGAGTTGCGCGCCTTCAACCGAGACATGGAGCGCCTTCCAGATCTGCGTGGCGATCTTCCTCTGCACGTTCTCTTCGGGATGGCGGATCGCGTGATTTCACCGAACTGGCATATTGATTGGCTTTGCAGGAAGCATCCGGGGCCGATCGTCAGATTGCTGGAAGGTGTCGGGCATTTGCCCCATCATGTGGTTCCTGGCGTTGCGCGAGAGATGCTTTGTGATCTTGTGGAGGCATTCAAAAGAAACGGAACTGCCGCGTGTGAAGAGCATCGGCTCGCAGGCGGTTGCGGAGAGAGTACATGCCGATCTTCAGAGGAGACGAATGCCCGGCCCTTTAACTCGAAGCGCCGCGGTATTCCAGAGTAACGATGCGGCAATATCAGACACAGGAGGCCCGTGACCCGATCTCCGCCTTTAGGGAGGAGATGATTTTTCTGTTGTGGCAAATGAAAAATCTGATTTACTGACGCTTCGCTGCTTGGCTTTAAGGGGGATATTGCCGATGCCGTGGACTCGCAGAAATATTGTGCTTGGTGGGTTGGCGTTGCTTGGTGCGGGCGCGATCCGGAAACCGGCATTCGCCGCCGCGTCTTCCTATTTCGATGGCACCGCTGTCGACAATGGAGTGACGTTCCGAAGAACCAACTTCGCCAAGATCGACAGGAAGTGGCACCGCCAAGTCGTCAAATATTTCAGCAGCGAGCCGATCGGCACCGTCGTCGTCGATACGAGGCACCATTTTCTCTACGTGATCATGGAGAACAAGACGGCCATCCGCTACGGCGTCGGCGTCGGCCGCGAGGGCTTCAAATGGTTTGGCCGCGCCACGATCGACGCCAAATCGCTTTGGCCGCGCTGGACACCGCCGCCGGAGATGCGCAAGCGCCATCCCGAACTGCCCGAATTCGTGGCAGGAGGCTCGCCGAAGAACCCACTCGGCCCCCGCGCCATGTATCTGCATCGCGACGCCGTCGACACGGGCTATCGCTTCCACGGCACGTTGGAGCCGTGGAGCATCGGCAAGGATGCCTCCAGCGGCTGTATCCGCATGTTCAACGAAGACGCCATCGATCTTTACCAGCGTTGCCCGATCGGGACGGCTGTGCAGGTTTTGCCGCATATTGCCGACCAGGCTGAAAGCGCCACTCAGGTCAGCCAAACAACCCCGGTCGAATAAGGAATATTCCCCGATGTCTGCTACAACAGGATACGCGAGGCGCCTTCTCGCCGCGGCCATGCTCTTGGCGCTCGCCGCCTGCTCCACCACTGAGATCGCCTCTTTGGAAGAACCTGCGGCTGCGCCGATGACCGGGCAAACCAACGATCCCGCCCCCGGTTTCGAGAATGTAGGGGCCGGCAGTGAAGAGGATTTCATCCTCAATGTCGGCCGACGGATTTACTTCAAGCAAGACTCTGCCGCGCTCGATTCTGTCGCCATGGCGACCTTGGATAACCAGGCCATCTGGCTGAACAAGAACCCGACTTGGCTGCTCAAGCTGCAGGGATTTGCCGACGATTCCGGTTCCGCATCCCAAATGGAGGCCTTGTCGCAGAAGCGCGCCGATGCGGCGATGGCTTATCTTGCCTCCAAAGGCGTGGATGCCAGGCGCATGTGGGCAAAGGGTTACGGGAATGAACGCGAAGTCCGCGACTGCACGGAGCGCTCCTGCAAAGTGCAGAACCGGCGCGTCGTCTCCAATCTCCGCAAGCAGCCCGACGCCGTCTGATCTCTTCGCGAATGCCCTCCGTGCAAAAGGGGATGAAGCCACGTAATTTGCGGCAAGACGACGTCGCGTAGGAGCATTTGCGGGGAATGCGGCGAAGCCGGTATGGTGGTCCGCCGGACAAAGGGCCGGCCACCAAGCCGGCCCTCCTGCATCCAACTCAATTCAGGATCGCGCTACCGGAGCCGCGGCTCCGGAGCGGAGCTTGTCAAGAAGCTTCGAGAGCACACGCTTTCCCGCATCCTTTGCGTTTGCCCCACGGCGTTTCCTGATTTCGACGGTAAACGGCTTTTTCCGGGACTTCATCGAGAAGCGCTCCTTAAGCCACCTGGCGCTCGGCTTCGATCTGAAGGGGCGCTTGCTGAAAGGAGCCATCTCCGATGGCGATTTTGCGCGGCTTCATGGCTTCCGGCACCTCACGCTTCAGCGCGATGGCGAGAATACCGTTCGTCAAGGACGCGTTCTCAACCCTGACGTGGTCCGCGAGTTCGAAGCGACGTTCAAATGCGCGTCCGGCAATGCCGCGATGCAGATATTCGCCATCCTTCCCTTCGGTCCTCTGGCCTTTCACCACGAGCACGTTCCGCTCCTGGGTGATATCAAGGTCGGCCTCGGCGAAACCGGCGACTGCCATCTGGATGCGGTAGTCGTCTTCGCTCGTCTTGACGATGTCATAGGGTGGCCACGTCTCGATCGCCTGCAGCCGCTGCGCATTGTTCAGGAGATTGAAGACGCGGTCGAAGCCGATGCTGGACCGATAAAGGGGTGCGAAGTCAAGTTCGTTTCTCATAGCCATATCCTCCGTAAAGCAACATGGAATGGAGACGCGTCGAAAGCCGCGTCCCCGGTCTGGTCGACCCGCCTTTGCGCTGCCGACGAAAATGATCTGGTTTCGAGCGTTTTTCGATTCAAGAGGACGTCTAAAAAATTTTTTGTCGACGCTTCAGGCAGACCGCATGCCTCTTGAACGCTGTTTTCCTTCACCTAAATCGGGTGGTGCCTGGAGATGTTCTTCGCTTGTGTGGAAATTTTTGGGAGAAGTTCATGACCGGCAAAAGCATCAGCACGACCACTCCGGATGGCGTCATCGAGGCGATCTCCGCCTCGCACATCCTTCATCCCCATCTCCATTTCACCTCTCTGAACGAAGTTCTCGCCGCCGACATCTCTGCGCAGGAGAAGAGAGCGATCCTGGCGTCATGGGCTTCGGATCTCTATGCGGTAGAGTCTGTTCCGGAACTGCGGCAGCCGCCTGGCGTACCATCCCCGGTGCATTATGCCGACATCCTCGCCGCGCTCAAAGCCCTTGATGGCGGAGGTGGTATGGCAGGTCCTGTCGGAAAAGGGCTCCGACGCTCTTGTCCTTGGATGACGAGCCATATCCGAGCTCGTTGAACTCTGGTGGAGCGATAGTCGCGCTCCTGTCGACTTATCGAGCGCGCCCCTTGGCGATCGAATGCGACCGCGACGCGACATGGCGGCGTATCCGGTGTGCGACTACGGCTTACTGCGAAGGCGGCAGCAGATAGGCGCGTGGTGACGGCAGATCGATGACGAACCTGATATCCGCGGCATTTGCCGCAACGATCAGTTGGTAGTCGCCGGGCTCAATGCGGAAGGCCCCGGCTTCGACATCGAAATAAGCGAGATCACGTGGCAGGATCTTCAATTCGGCCGTGCCGGTCTCGCCGGGCTGCAGCGAGAGTTTTGCGAAGGCGCGCAATTCCTTCTCCGGCCGCTCGACGTTGGACTTTGGCGAGCGCACATAGAGTTGGACCAGTTCCGACCCGGCCCGGTCGCCGATATTGGTCAGATCGAGGTTGACGGTCACGCCTTCGGGACCCATTTCACTCGCCGACAGCTGCGGCTCGCTCCAGCCGAAGCGCGTATAGCCAAGGCCGAAACCAAAGGGGAAGAGCGGCTCGACAGCGCGTGTATCGTGGTGACGGTAGCCGACGAATACGCCTTCGGCATAGCGCACATGCCCATCCTTACCCGGATAGACGGCACGATCGCCCGTCATGGCGGAATTGTCGGCAAGCGCTTTCGGGAATGTCTGCGGCAGGCGCCCGCCGGGCTCGACGTCGCCGAAGAGGACATCGGCGACGGCATTGCCCAGTTCCTGCCCGGGATACCAGATCTGCAGCACGGCGCGAACCTTGCCGAGCCAGGGCATTTCCACGGGGCCGCCGGTCTGCAGCACGACCACGGTGTTGGCGTTGACGGCCGTAACCCGCTCGATCAGTTCCTCCTGCTTACCCGGAAGCCGCATGTCGGGCAGGTCCAAGCCTTCGGTATCCCATTCGCCGTCGCGGCCGACGAAGAGAAGCGCCACATCGGCATTCAGCGCCGTCTCGACGGCGTCCGCGATATCGGCCTCGCCCAAAGGCTTTTCGACGCCGAAGCGAATGGCCGTGAGGTTGATCCCCTCTCCGGTCGCCACCGGCGGATCATACTCGACGGTGACGGCATGAGCTTTGCCCGCATCGAGCGCTACCGTGCCGCGCTGTTCGTCATTGGCCGTGCCGAAATAGTTTTCGCCGCGCGTCCAGCCGTCATGGCCATCGACCATGAGCCTGCCATCGACGAAGAGCCGCGCGAGTCCGGCATTGGTCATGCCGAAGACATGATCGCCGCTCTCTTCCGGCACGAATTGCATCGTCATCCGAGCCGAGAAATCGGTGGGGTCGAGCTCGGCCGACGGCAGCTCGAACCAGAAGAGCTCACCCTTGTCGACGGTCTCGACGTGAAGCGGAGTGCCCTGGCACCCACGCCCCTTGAAATATTCGACGGTGATCTTTCCCTTGGCCACTTCGATCAGACGGTTATGGCGGCAGCCGACGGCGTGGCTGACGCTGTTGGCATTGGAAAGGGCGGCTCGAATCCCTTCGAGCGGGCTGACTGTGTAATGGGCGGCGATCTGGGCGCTGCCGCCGCCCATAACGCGCGCGCTCGCGGCATTGGGTCCGATGACGGCGATCCGGTCGAGCGACGTCTTGGCAAGTGGCAGTATGCCGTCGTTCTTCAGCAGAACTGCGCCTTCCGCGCCGATGCGCCGGATCAGCGCCCGATCTTCCGGCAGATCGATCGCCTGCTCCGCGAGGTCGGGCTTCTTCTCGAACGCGCCGACCCGCTCGAGCAGAAGCAGGATGCGCCGCGCTGCCGCCCGCACGGTGGCGGCTTCGACCTTCCCTTCACGAACGGCGGCAACCAGTTTCTCGCCGCGATCGCGCGCCGGGCCGGGCATTTCGAGATCGAGACCGGCATTGATCGTCTCGGCCGTAGAATGCGAACCGAACCAGTCGGACATGACGATGCCGTCGAATCCCCATTCCTGGCGCAGCACCTTGGTCAGCAGCCACTCATGCTCGCTCGTATAGGTGCCGTTGAGGCGGTTATAGGAAGACATGACGGCCATCACGCCGGCGCGCCGGACGGCCTGTTCGAAGGGCGGAAAGTAGATTTCGCGTAGCGTCCGTTCGTCAATATCGGAAGACATGGTCTGCCGCTCGATCTCGGATTCGTTGCCGGCGAAGTGCTTGATCGTCGCCGCGATCCCCTGGCTCTGTACGCCCTTGATATAGGCGACGGCGAGTTCCGCGGTCAGCATCGGATCCTCGGAATAACATTCGAAATTTCGCCCGTTGAGGCCGGAACGATGAATATTCACCGTAGGCGCGAGCAGTACGGCGGCACCCTTGCTCTTTGCCTGGTGGGCAATCGCCACGCCCATACGCTCGACCAGATCGGGATTCCAGGTGGCGCCGAGCGCGATGGCGACAGGAAAGCAAGTCGCCTTGACGCCGCCGACCAGCGAACCGGCGCCGCGGGCGCCATTCGGTCCGTCCGTCACCTTGATCTTCGGCACATCAAGACGCTCGACGGGAACCGTCGTCCAGAAATCGGCGCCGGACAGCAGGGAGACCTGCTCCTCAAGCGTCATCTTATCGAGAATGGATTCGATCATGCAAACCTCCCCTTCAATGGAATTCGGGCATTGCGCATTGCTGCCCTCTGCCAATCCATCCGCTGCCGGCGCCTATTTTCCTGGCAAGGCAGTTCTTAAACCTACCGATTACTCGGTATTTTTAAGATGTCAACCGATGAAGCCTGATATAGGAATAGAGAGCGCCGGAGAAATCGGTGCGAGGGTTGCCGATCGGTAGCTTGCCGCTAGAAGAAATCGACGGGAGAGACGATGGCAGAGTTTCTTGAATCGAAGACCGGACAGGACGAAAAGCGAAGGCGCAGATCTCGCAAGGGCGAAGCGCGCCGCGCGGAGATCCTGACGGCAGCGATGCGGCGTTTCGCCGAAGACGGCTTCCAGAATGCCGCCATCGGCGATGTGGCCCGCGACGTCGGCCTGTCGCTGCCCGGCCTGCTGCACCATTTCCCGACCAAGGTCGATCTCCTGCTTGCCATTCTGGACAAGCGCGATCGCGAAAGCGAAAGCTTCATCGGGCCCCATCGTTCCGATCTCCGCGGCCTGCTCAATGGCATGGTCGAGGTCTTCCGTCGCAACGCCGCAATGATCGAGGTCATCAGGGCCTTCGCCATCCTGAATGCCGAGAGCCTGATGAAGGATCACCCGGCCAAGGCATGGTTTCTCGATCGCGCCACCCAGCTGCAGAATGACATCGCCGCGACCTTCGAACAGGCCGTTGCCGATGGGTCGATAGACGGCAAGATCGATGGCAGAGCGATGGCGGCCGAACTGATCGCCGTGATGGACGGCCTTCAGATGCTCTGGCTGCGCGACCCCGCGCGCTTCGATATGGTCGGCGGGTTGGAAGCCTATATCAGCCGCCTGTTGAGCAGCCTTGGCCTGCAGGGCTGAGCCTTGGCTAACAGCTCTGCTCGCGGGGTGGTCGAGGATAGCGCCTTATCGAAACCTGCCTTCCATCAAAGCGCGCTAACCAGACCATAATGCGGCTTACAGCTTCGTAATACCTCTGCCCGACAAGCAGACCCGTATGTGTCGTACCCCAGAGACCTAGATATTCCCCACCGATGTGGCGTGCTGTCGCCAGGCCTCGATGATCATCGGGTTCGTCGTTGACGGCGCAAATGACGAGGCCGGGGCACGTGATCTTCTCGCCTTCGATGGAAATCCCCTCAGCCCCGAAATGAAAGGAAAATGCACTGAATGCCTTTGCAGATTCCATGGACAGGTACTTCCGCTGGAATTCGATATCCTCGAATGTTTCATCGACACTGATTTGCTCGTCGCGCATGGGAGCAGGCACGACGAGGCCGGGCATTCGCAACGCGAGATCGCGATAGGGCGCCTCCGCATGCACTTGCCTGCAAATGCTGGAATCGATCAGCACGAGCCCGGCTATCTTCACGCTTTCCGCCAATTTCTGGCTCAGGATTCCGCCCATGCTGAATCCGATCACGATGGGAGGAGTTCCACATCCTTCGACGATTTCGGAGATCACCAGCCGGATGTCTTCCAGGTAATCTTCAAACAGGATTTTTGTGAAATCCACCGACCTGCTTTTGTAGTGGCCCCGCAGGTTAATGCAATAAGAGTTCCATCCAGCCGATATGAAATGAGGAATGTATTTGCTCCACATCCAGCTCCCGGTAAAGGCGCCATGGACGAAGAGCAAAGGCGGCCGAACGGACTGTCTTGAATTACCGCACCCATAAAATATTTCCAGAAATAGGTCATTCTCTCCGATGTATTTTTCCGTGTGCTCGGGTCGTTCTTTTGCATAGTCCCGCATACCGCTCACTCCTTTGATACCGGCCGGCCGCGTGTCGAGACAGAGGATATTTCCTATGCAATATTGATCAATCCCGGCTCTTGGACTTACATAAAGGACAAGATGTCTTCAATTGGGTGCTGATGTGGAGAGTCTCGCAAGCGTTGTCGCCTTCGTTTACGCCGCCGAACAGCAGAGCTATGTCGCAGCCGCCAGGGTTGCCGGAGTTTCGCCATCCGCGATCGGAAAGGCAGTGGCGCGTCTCGAAAGCCGGCTGGGCGTGCGGCTCTTCAACCGGACGACGCGCAGTATCGGCCTGACCGAGGAAGGAGCGGTCCTCTACGAGCGCTACAAACGCATCATCGATGACATGGACGACGCAGAGGCCACAATCTCACGAAGCCGGGAGCGTCCAAGGGGGCGCCTTCGCGTCAGCGTCCCGCATATCGTCGGGCATCACCTTCTCATGCCGATCCTGCCCATTTTTGCCGAGCAGTTTCCGGAGATCGAACTGGACATCGATTTCGAAGACAAGGTCATCGACCTGGTCGCAGAGGGCCTGGATGTCGTCGTGCGGAGCGGTGAGCTTGCCGATGCTCGATTGATTGCCCGCCATCTTGGCGACCAGCATTTCGTCGTCTGCGGAAGTCCCGATTATCTCAAGCGTCATGGACGCCCGGAGACCCCGGATGACCTCTCCCAACATGCTTGCATTCACTTCAAATACCCATCCAGCGGCCGGCTCGCGCCGTGGGCATTCCGCTCACCATACGATCGGGTAATTTTCCCAAGGAGCCTTACATTCAACAATACGGACGCAGGGTTGCGGGCAGCACAGGACGGTTTGGGGCTCGCGCATCTGCCTGTCTACGTCGCAGGGTTCCATATGCGAACCGGAAGTTTGGTCCCGGTCCTGACCTCCTTCATGGTGCCGTACGGCTCGCTCTCCCTCGTCTGGCCCTCCAATCGTCAGCTTTCACCAAAAGTCCGCGCTTTCGTGGATTTTGTAGTTGCGAACTTTGCCGCCCGACCCGACGTTTTTCGACCGCTGGATGTGGCTGGCAGCTCATCCAATTCTGGGGGATAGCGGACGCTTTCAGGAGCGCCCGCCAATTCTTCAAATCGTGGTGCGACCGCCGTTCTTGCCATAGGCCATTTGATTCCCGGCACGTATGGCGGTCAGGCGTCAGCCATTTCGCAGCTTCCAGGTCCGGATTTCGAATGGCATGATGTCGGCAGGTCCCTTCCGCTCCATCGGCTCTTCGAGAATATTCAGCGGCTGCGATGCCGCCCATCCGGACGGCAGATCAAGGGAGAGGCTGCCGCGCCGGCCGGCCGGTTCATAGAGGCGCAGGATGAGGCCGTCGCCCTCTTCCGCCGGCTTCAGGCCTGAGAACGCGACGGGGATGCCGGTGACCGCAAGCGGTGCGAAAGTGGAGGCAGAGAGGCCGCTGGATTCGGCCGAGACGAGCGGCTGGTTGAGATCGATCGCCTCGTCGAGAACGCCGCCTTCATGCCAGGCGCCTTCATGCGGCATCAGCGCATAGGTGAAGCTCTGCTCACCTTCGTCGGCGAGCGGATCCGGATAGATCGGCCCGCGCACGAGGCTCATGCCGATCACGTTGCCGCGGGCGCTATGGCCGTATTTGGCATTGTTGAGCAGCGCGACCCCGAAGTCCGGCTCACTGATATCGACGAAGCGGTGCGCGACGGCCTCGAACATCGCCTGCTCCCAGGACGTATTCGTGTGCGTTGCCCGCTCGACGATGCCGAAGGCGCATTCGAAGGTCGCCTTGCGGGCCAGTGCTGCGACCGGGTTCAGGGTGCGCAGCAGTGTGCGACGGTCATGCCAGTCGATCGTCGTTTCGATGTCGAGCCGCCTGGCATTGGCCGTGAGCACATAGGTCTGCGTGACGCTGGAATTCCGGTAGCGGTAAACGACCCGGATCGCTGCGCGGTGCGGGCCGTCTTCAGCGAGGGTGATACTGTCAGGCGCGTCGAGGCGGACGGCCTTTTCGGAATAATCCGCGTCGATATCCCAGGCATCCCAGTTGCGCGGCTTGTCGGCCGGATAGACCCAGAGCTGGTTTGCCGAGCCGTCGACCGCTTCCCGACCCGTGGCCTTGTGAACGAGGCTGGCCACGGCCCCGTCCTTGCCGATGGTGACGGAGAGGTACTCGTTTTCGAGACGGTCGGGGCCGGCCTTGAGCCCGCCCGCCGGCTTGAGCGAGCCTTTGTCGAAGACAGCAACGGACAAGGGCGCGACGAGATCGGCGGCCGCAATGACCGTGCCGTCGGAGAGTGTCGCGCTGAGCGGCCTCGGCGAAAGCGACGGATTGACGACGACGAGGGCATCGCCAACCCCGCCCTTCGGCAGCTTGGCCGATAGCGCCCGCAATGCCATCACCTGTTCGGCCTTGGCATGGTCGATGACGCCGTCCAGTTCCTGCTCTGCATCCTGATAGACTTCGCGGATGCTCGAGCCCGGCAGAATGTCGTGGAACTCGTTCTTCAGCACCACGCGCCAATCCGCCTCGAGGCTTAGGGGTCTGTCTGCTCCGAGCATATGCGCCAGCGAAGCGATGGTTTCGGCGGTGATCAGCGCCCGTTCGGCCTGGCGATGTTTGCGCTTGACGCCGCTTTGCGTCGTCAGCGTTGCGCGGTGCAGTTCGAGATAGATTTCACCGTCCCACACGGGGAGGCTCTTTTCCCTCGCGGTGCGGTGCGCCTGCTCATAATAGCTTTTGACGGTGCCCCAGCGTGCCTGTGGGATCGCCGGGAAATCGCGCAGTTGCACCTCGCGCTCGACCATCTCCGGCGTGACGCCGCCGCCGCCATCGCCATAGCCGACGGCCAGAAGCGACGTATCGTGCTGCGTCTTGCCGCGGAAATTCTTCCATGTCGGCACGAAGCAATCGGGCTGCACGAAGCCGTTATAACCCTGCATCGGATTGTCGAACGTATGAGTCAGCACCTGGCTGCCGTCGAGGCCCTTCCACCAGAAGAGGTCGGAGGGAATATGATTGGTCTCGCTCCAATTGACCTTGATCGTGAAGAAGCTGTCGATGCCGCCCTGTCTCAGGATCTGCGGCAGCGCGCCTGAAAAGCCGAAGCAATCCGGCAGCCAGCAGACCGTATGGCGCGTGCCGAAGGTCTTTTCGAAATAACGCTGGCCATAGAGAACCTGACGGGCGAGGCTTTCGCCGGTCGGCATGTTCGTGTCGGGCTCCACCCACATGCCGCCGACGGTTTCCCACTTTCCGTCTGCGACCTTCTGCTTGATGCGATCGAGAAGCGCTGGGTCTTCCTCTTCCATCTGCGCGTAATAATGGGCAGTCGATTGATTGAAGCGGAAATCGTCGGAGCGCTCCATCAGCGACAGGGCCGTATTGAAGGTGCGCCGCATTTTCCGCCGCGTCTCGCGATAAGGCCAAAGCCAGGCGAGATCGATATGCGCATGGCCCGTCAGCAGCAATTCTCCATTCGGGGGAAAGCGCTTCTGCAGTTCCTTCAGCTTTGCCATCAGGGCATCGAAGGCTGCGGCTGCCGAAGCGCTTTCCTCGTCCGTGAGACCCGCCGGATTTTCCTGGAGCTCCGGCAGTTCCCAGATCTTCTGCTGCATGACCGCGCCAGATGTGCGGGAGATATAAGCCGCCGTATCCGACGGCCAATCGAGACTGCGCAATGCATGCTCGGCGGCATCCATCAGATGCGGCACGACTTCATGTTCACCCAGCGAATCGATTGCCTCGGCCACCTGCTTCAACAGAAGATGCAGGCGGTGAGCGGGACCATCGAGCCAGATCAACCGAGCCTTGTTGAGCCTCGGAGCGCGATTGGGCTCGCCGAACGGAAAGCGGGCGACGGTTTCCGTTGCGATCGAAAAGCGGCGGCCCTTCACCGGGAATTCCTGATGATAGGGATCGAGACCGAATGTTTCCGTTTCTCCATCGGGATAGCTTAGCGTAATCAGGCTCTCGCCGCCGAGATCGAGCTGCAGGCGAAGGTCCGCGAGAGGCCACGCCTGCGGCGCTTCAGCGGTCGCGGCAAAATGCACTACCCCCTGGTGGTGCGGCCAATCCTGGTGATGTGCGATCGGCTCGCCCTCGAAAGTCCAGCCGTCGATCACGGCACTTTGTCGATCTCGCCAATGCGCCAACTCGGCAATGCGAACTTTCAGACGATCGAGGCGCTGGGCAATGGTCAGAGGCATGGCTTATCCTGTTGAAAATCGACGGCTGACAATCTTGTCGTCATGCTTTTGGGGTCGTGGACATGGTTTTGGGGAGATGAAGATGGCGCCGACATCGCGATTGCCCGGCCCCTCCTCCAAGCGGGCTGCAGAGTCTTAGATTAAGTAACTTTGATTTGGCGTCAAGCCCGTAAGAGTGAACCGCTCCGGGTTTTACCGGATGTCGCCGTCACGCCACGTTCTTGCGAAAGCCGCTTGCTCGACCAGACGCTCTCGTGCGTGAGGCTTTTCCGCGATCCAAAGGTTTGGTGGGACGACGCAGCCAACGCCTATCGCATGATACTCGGCGCATCGATCGAAGGGATCCCGCGGTGTTGTTGTTCGGTTCCGGCGATGGCCTCGTTTGGCAATATCTCAGGCCGCTCTATCGTGCGTCGGTTAACTTCCCCAGGAAGGCGCGCGTGCGGTGGAATGCCCGGATTTCTTTCGGCTGAAACGCTGCGGCCTTCACCGAATAACGAGATCTTGATCAACAACAACAGTTATCGAAACCCCGGTCGGCCCTATTTGACCGAGAATTGCACTGATATCGCAGATTTCAGGCAGCGCTGGGGAGGGTGGAATGCTTCAAGTCCGCAAATTGTTGACAGCCGCGACAGCCGTCATCGTGGTTGCCGTATCGTCGTCATCTTGCACGACCTCGAATGACTCGATGCAAACCGGCTCGGTTGGATATAGCAGCGTCGACTATGCGCTCAGACCTGCCTGCCGCGACGGCTTCGGCAACGATCGTCCTTGCAGCTATTAGAGGCAATGGCTGCTCGACGAGCGACATCACCGGATGAGCCGTCGGAAGCAAATATTCATTCCGCTTCAGCCTTGTCGTGATCGTTCAAAGTAGCGATTCACGATGTCCTTGACTTCGCTTGAACTGAACCCCGTAACCCATCTGTGCGGTATCGCGATGGTCCTTTCAAGAGGCTGTCGCTTGCGCAACTGTTCAATCATCTCCGGATCAGCATCTTTGCGCATAGTCAGGTAGATAAATCCCGCATGCTCGGCTTGAGGGATATCAACGTGTTCGATCATTGACCAAGGGATGAACTTCGGCAGCATTTGACCAGCGATACCGTCGGGCCCGATCACCATTGTGGGCTTTCTGAAGTCCGCCTGCCGAGCCTTTACCGCCACATAAACGATGACGACGAGGAACAGGATCGCGAACAGGCCCTCTCCGACACCGCTCGTAGCTCTGCTCATTTCGATCTGCCCAAGGGCGATAAGTGAGAGGTAGACGAAAAGGAGCGCCATAACGCCAAGGAACATGAAGAGGTATCTAACGCTCCCTCGCAGTACGAGAATTGGCTGGATGGCGTTTGGGTCGCTGTCGGCGGTGGGAGAATGCTCATCAGTCATCGGTTGAATTCAACTCTCCACGCAAGTAATTCCGAGCACATCTTAACTGTGTAGAGCCGCGGCCCTTCGTTACAAGTATCTACTGGAAAATCGTTACGAACACCTGCAGGCGTGATACACAACCGAACAGTGCTCTAGGAAAGACGATCATGCGGTATCTTCGGTCAGGGCCGCGTCGGCTTCACACCCAGGAGATGGGCGGTCCGCGCGCCAAAACGGTGGGCCTGAGGTCCGGTGAAATCGCCGACCGGAATATTCGCGTCATTCTGGAGGCGATCCGCCGCCATGGCCCGCTGACGCGGATGGAGCTTGGCCGGCATTGCGGCCTGACCGGTCCCGGCATTACCAATATTCTCCGCCGATTGGCCGAGGAAAAGCTTGTCGCCTCCAACCGCCGCAATGGCCTCGGCGGAGGGGCCACGGCTACAGAGTTTGCCTTGCGCCCGGAAGGCGCCTTCTCGATCGGCGTCAAACTTCGCCAAAGGCGTGGCGAGGCTGTACTCATCGATCTCAGCGGCCAGGTCCATGACCGGGTCTATTTCGGCCCGGATCCCGCAGACAAGGTCAAGCTAGTGCATGCGGCCGTCAGGGATATGGTCGATCGCCACGCGACATCGCCGATCATTGGCTTCGGCATCGCCGCCAACGACTGGACGGAGGATCAAAGCGATCAGATCGCCGCGATGTCGACGATAGCGCGGCCCTATGTCGAGAACGAGTGCACGGCGAGCCTTCTCGCCGAGCGCACGATCGGCAGCTCCAGCAGGGAAGGCGGACTTGCGATGATCATCATCGACGACGACGTTCAGGCCGGCTTTCTCATTCGCGGTGTTCCCTATTCCGGCGTGCATGGCCGGGCGGGCAGCATCGGCGAAATGCTGACCGGCCCGGACAATGTTCAGCTGAACACCGTCGTCGGTTTCCAATCGCTGCGATCACGGATCGGCGACGAGGCATTCGCCCGCCTCCTGCAAGGGGAGGAATTCTCCTCGCCGTCACTGTCGCAATGGATACGGGAAGCCGCCGGCCATCTGCTCGATCCGATCATCGCCATGGCTGGTTTCCTCGCCCCGAGCGTCGTCATGATCGGCAGCGACCTGCCGCAGGGCGTGATCGAAGCGCTGATCCATCAGCTTTCGATCGAGCGGCGCGATACCTCGACGAGGCCGTTGCTGACGCCCTGGATTTCGCCGATGAAACCCGCGAGCTTCAGCGGCGGCGGCGTTGCGCTCGGTGCAGCGCTCCTGCCCTTCCTCAACACTTTGCTGCTGCCGCCGGCCTCGGCCTGATGGCCGGGTCAACCGAGCGCTTCATCGGCGTGGCGGAGGTCGGAGGCCAGCGCCTTGTCCAGGACTTTCTGGATATTGGCCGCCCGCCGGAACGAGGGCTCCTGGGTCCTGCCCGCCCGCACGGCCTGGACGAAACGTTGGTAGTTCGTCTCGACCGGATCGAAGGGAATGTCCTGCCAGGTCGCCGTGTGCACGTCTTCTCCAAGACAGGCGCGAAGCGTGGATTTTCCGGTATCGTAGATCATCTCGATCGAGCCGGTTTCGCCATAGACCCTGAGGCGCAGCTGATCCATCTGTCCGGCCGCCGTGCGTGTCGCCTGGATCGTCCCGATCGCGCCATTGGCGAAATCGACATTCATCGTGAAACTGTCGTTGGCGTCGAGATCATATTCGCCGATCCTATGGCCCGGTGCCTTGTCGAAGGTCTTGAGCCGCGCGAAGACATGGGCGATATCGAGCCCTGAACCGTAGGATGCGAAATCGACAATGTGGATGCCGATGTCGCCGAGCGCGCCATTCGATCCATGTTTTTTGCTCAGTCGCCAAAGCCATTTGCTCTCGCTCTTCCAGTCGCCCCAATGGCGGCCGACCAGCCAGCTTTGCAGATGGGATGCCTCGACGTGCCTGACCTCCCCGATTTCGCCGGCGAGTACCATCTGCCGGCCTTTCTGAAGGGCGGGCGAATTGCGATAGGTGAAATTGACCATGCCGACCTTGCCCGATCGCTCGATGGCCTCGGTCATCTCCATGGCCTTGACCGCATCGGTGGCGAGCGGCTTTTCGCAGAAGACGTGCTTGCCGGCGGCAATCGCCTGAAGCGTCGTCGGGTGGTGAATGCGGTCCGGCGTGACGTTTGCCACTGCGTCGAACTCGCCCCAGGCGAGAGCATCCTCGAGGGTCGTGAAGTGATTGGCGATGCCATGTTCGGTGCAAAAGGCCGCGAGCCTTTCCGGGACGATGTCGACGCCGCCCACGACGCTGACGCCTTCGATCGCCTTGAAGTTGGCGGCATGCTGGTTGGCCATTCCGCCGGTACCGAGAATGAGTAGACGCATCCTATCCTCCATGGAATTAACTTCCCCGCCGCAGTTCAGCCGGGGCAAAACCGCACTCACCCCATCGCAGCCATCCGCGATTGCCTCGTGCTCTTCTCAGGAAAATTGCGGTGGACGCGCCGCGCGCCAACAGGACGCTTCATCACTTCACGGCGCGGATCCTTTTCCGAAAATCGATCTCGATTTTCCGGAACTGTGCACTAGCTGCTGTTGATTGTCGCCAGCATCTCAACCTCCCAGGTCTGGCCTTCCAAGCTGTGGCTTGACATCAAATCAAAGTAACTTAATCTAATTAATGCAGCACGGAAATGAGGAGAGGTCAACTGACCGCCAAGGCTGTATCCGTTCAAAATGGGGAGGAGACCCATCATGAAGAGCGCCACCGTCAGCGCATTTGCGCTGAGCACATTGTTATTTTCAGCATCTGTTTCATTTGCCCAGGAACTTGCCACTAAGGACAGGATCGGCCTCGCCGATGCGCCAAAATCCCTCGTCGTCCGTTTGACGAACGATAGTCCGAACAATGCGGATCCGGTGATCGCCGAGGGCTACCAGAAGCTCTTCGTCGATTTCATCAAAAAGCATCCGGACTGGAAATTGCAGCTGCAATTCATGTCCTCGGACATTGGAACCGAACAGGCCAAGATGCTGGAGCAGGCCAAAGCCGGCAACGCGCCTGACTGCGCTGCGGTCGACTCGTTCGTTCTTTCGCAGTTCATGGTCAATAATGTTCTTGCGGACTTCACACCGTATTTTTCGAAGGAGGAGGTGGATGACCTGTTCCCCTTCATCCGCAGCGGCATCACGGATAAGGACCAGAAGGTCCGCGCCTGGTGGTGGGATACCGACCTTCGTGTGCTCTACCGCAACAAGTCGATCGTGGCGGATGCGCCGCAGACATGGGACGACCTGAAAAAGGCAGCGCTCGCCTCCACCAAAGAAGGCATGGAAGGTGTTCTCTTCAATGGCGGGCGCTGGGAAGGAACGACGTTCGACTGGCTCGCAAATTACTGGGCGCTGGGCGGCAAGCTTGTCGACGACTCGGGCAAGCCGGTATTCGGCGAAGGCGAGAACAAGGAGAAATTCCTGAAGGCGCTGAATTATTTCAAGGATCTCGTCGATTCGGGTGCCGCGCCCAAGCGTGTCAGCACGATCGCGAATTACGACGATATGAATGCTGCGGCCGCAGCGGCGACGACGGCCCTCTTCATCGGCGGCAACTGGCAATATGCGCAGCTGAAGGCCACGCTCGACGAGGACGAGTTCAACAACTGGACCTTCTCGCCGATCCCCGGCCCCAGCGCCGATCAGCGTTCGACCGGCACCGGCGGCTGGACGATCGCCTCCTTCAGCAAGGACAAGGACAAGATCGAGATGTGCGCCAACCTCGCACGCGAAGTCTATATGGGCCCGGCAAACGCGCTGCAGCAGCAGTTGCCGACCAGGAAGTCGCTGTTCGACAAATATGAGGTCTTCTCCACCGAAGCCAACAAGACCTTCGCCAAGGCTCTGGTCGACGGACAGGCACGCCCGGGTGTGCCGATCTATCCCGAAATCTCCAACCAGATCCAGATCATGATGGGTGACGTGCTCTCGGGCACCAAAAAGCCGGAAGACGCTTTGAATGCCGCCTTCAACGCAGCATTGGAGGCTTACAAGCGCCTCTAGTGCTTCTGAGCGTGACGGCGCCTGCCGCCAGGCGCCGTCGACCTACAGCGCCGCGCCTCTTTGGAGACGCGCAAAGGAGGCTGGAGACTTTGAACCTGCGCATCGTGCTTTGCGAATATTGATTCCGATTTTCCGGCCGATGTGTTAGCGAAACCCCGGACAGAGAAGCCAATGAGCCCCATTGCCATCGAGGCTGACAGCCCGCCTCAAAGCAGAACGTTCATGCGCCGTTTCGCCGGTGCGCCCCTGCCCTGGATCATGCCTGTGATCGTCGTCATCGGCATCTTCTACCTTTACCCCGTCATCGACGTTTTCAGGCTTTCATTCACCAACGCCACGCTGATCGGCGACAATCAGGATTATACGCTGGGGTCGATCACCAATGCGCTGAGCTCGCCGCAGCTGCCCGACATTTTATGGGCGACCCTGATCTTTGTCGGCGGCAGCGTCATCGGTCAGCAGATTTTAGGCCTTGCGGTCGCTGTCGTGGTTATCCGCGGCGAAAAGCGCGGCCTGTTCGGCACCACCATTTTGAGGACGACGGCGCTGGTTGCCTGGGTCGTCCCTGGAATTGCCGGCGGCATCATCTGGCAGATGCTCTTTTCCGAAGCGCCATACGGTGCGCTGAACAGCATTCTGCGGCTGATGCATATGCCGACGGTCGCCTGGCTCTCGGATCCGTCAATCGCACCGTGGTCTACCCTCATCTCCAACATCTGGCGCGGCACGGCATTTTCGATGGTCGTCATGTATGCGGCGCTGAAGTCGATCGATCCCTCGCTCTATGAAGCGGCGGAGGTCGACGGCGCGACGGCATCGCAGCAGTTTTTCTTCGTCACGCTTCCGCAGCTGCGCGCGGCAATCCTCGTCAACATGATCCTCATCACGATCCAGACGGTGAATACCTTCGATGCGATCATCACGCTGACGGGCGGCGGTCCGGGGCGTGCGACCGAGGTCATCTCGCTCTACGTCTTCAATATCGTCTTTAGAAACTACGACCTGTCCGGCGGCAGCGTGCTCTCCGTGCTCATGCTGATCATCAGCCTCGGGCTCGCCTTTATCTATGCATCGTTCCTGCCGAAGGAGGAAGAGCAATGAGTGGACGGACCGGAACGCGGCTCGGCGATGCCATGAGCTATCTGTTCATGCTGGTAATGTTCGTATTCTTCGCCGGCCCCCTCACCTATCTCCTGTCGATGGCGATGCGCGACAAGCGCGAGATTTATCGCGGAGCGGCGCGGTATATTCCCAACAATCCCACCATCGACAATTTCATCACCGTTTTGAACAACAGCTACTTTCCGATCTATCTCTGGAACGGCCTCAAGCTTGCCGCCCTTAGCGGACTGGGCGTCCTGATCGTCGCACTGCCCGCGGCATATGCCTTTTCCCGCTTTCAGTTCCGGGGCAAGGGCCTGTCGATGATGGGGCTGCTGCTTTTCCAGATGATCTCGCCGCTTGTCATCATGGTGCCGCTCTACCGCTACATGAACCGCCTCGGCCTGCTGGATACGCATTTTGCCGTCGTCATGGTCTATATCGCGCTTGGCGTTCCGCTGGCGACCTGGCTTCTGAAGAGCTCGGTCGACGGCATCCCGCGCAGCCTCGACGAAGCCGCCATGATCGACGGCTGCAACAGGTTCTCGGTCTTCTGGCGCATCATTTTGCCATTATCGGCGCCGGGGATAGCCTCCGTCTTCATCATCACGGTGATTGCCGGCTGGTCGCAATTTCTGGTGCCTTTTCTGTTGCTCACGAAAAATGATCTGATGCCGATCGGCGTCGGGATCTTTAACTTCCGCGGCATGCAGACCGACTCGTCCATCCAGTTGCTTGCCGCCGCCTGCCTGATCGCGGTCGTTCCGGCGATCGTCGCCTTTCTGTCGCTCCAGCGGCTGATCCTCGGTGCGATGACCAGCGGCGCGGTCAAGGGATGACGAGCGGTTCAGGCTATGCGCAAGGAAGGATTTCGAGCATGAACCAGACACTCGGCGCCAGGCTGTCCCCGGATCTGACCGGCGCCAATGTCGAAGATGCAGGTGAGCACAACAGGGCCGTCGTCCTGCGCTGCATTCATCGCCAGGCGCCGATTTCGCGGGCTGAAATTGCCAGGCGGACGGGTTTTACCAAACCAGCGATCGCCCGGATCGTCGATCGGCTGCTGGACGAGGGCCTGATCATGGAAGCCCGCCGGCGGCATGGGCTGAGAGGCCAGCCGGCGATCGAACTCGAAATCAATCCGGATGCCTGTTTTGCCATCGGCATCAACATCGATCGCGACCATCTGACGATCCTGGCCGTCGATGCCGTCGGCAACGTCCGCGCCCGCGTGCATCACGAGAAACGTTTCATCCTGCCTGCGGAATTCCTGCAGCTCACGGCCGACGCGATTTCGCATTTCCAGCGCAGCCGCCTCATCGACGATGCGCGCCTGGCCGGCATCGGCTTGGCGATGCCGGATTGGCTTGGCGAGATATCGCTCCTCGGCAAGCCCGAGGCTTATCAGGAATGGACAGCATTCGATGTGCGCGCCGCACTGGAAAACCTGACGCAGCATCCCGTCTTCATCGAAAACGAAGCCAATGCCGCAGCCCTTGCCGAACTCGATTACGGACTAGGCGCTGAAAGCAGCAGCTTCTTCTATATCGCCATCAATCCATGCCCGGGCGGCGGCCTCGTGCTCGACGGCAACGGTCATCGCGGCGCCATGGGCCTCAGCGGTGAAATCGGCTGGCTGCCGATCGCCGACGGCCGGGACGGGAAAGCCCATAAGGTTCAGCTTCTCGGCGAGATATTCTCGCTGTTCTTCCTCTATGATTTCCTCGCGCAGCACGGCGTCGAGGTGAGTGTTCCCCACGATCTCCTGACGCTGGATGCGCATGGCAGGCGCCTCGTGTCGCAATGGCTGAAGGAAATGAGCGCGCATCTGGCTGTCGCCGTCAAGCATATCGGCATGGTCGTCGACCCCGACGCCGTCCTCGTCGGTGGCAGATTGCCGATCCGCATAGTCGACGAATTGCTGCGCTACGTGCACGAGCATCTCGATGCCGAGGACACCAGTCTTCCCTCGCTTCATCGCGCTTCGCTCGGAGAGGATGCTTCGGCCATGGGAGCGGCGGCCATGCCGATGGCAGCAGCCCTGATGCTCGCGTCAGCCGACGCGGCGCAACGCACACGTTCACCACTCAAGAACATGGATCGCCTGAACGGTTGAAACGGCCGCAAGGCCCACGGATTTTGGTGAAGAACGGATTTTCGCGAAGATAGGAGAGTTTTGGTGAAGATCGGCTTTTACACCTCGACATTCAACGATCGCCCCCTGGAGGAAGTGGTTGATTTCGCCGCGTCGGCCGGGTTCGATGCCATCGAGATCGATGTCGGCGGTCATATCAAGACGCCCGATCGGGTGGAGGCCGCCGTCGCGCTCGCGCGTAGCCGCGGCCTCTTCGTGTCGTCGATCACCTATTTCGGCAATCAGCTCGATGCCGACCGGGCAAAACGAAAGGCACTTCGCGAAACGACCGCCGAATTCGCCGGCGCGATCGGGCAAGTGGGCGTCCCGATCTTCGTGATCTTCCCAGGCCGAGACGACACCGCAAGCGACGAAGCCAACTATGATGATTTCGCCGATTTTGCCAACGAGTTGATTGCGCAGACGGAGCCCTATGGCCTGACCTTCGCAATCGAGAACTGGCCGGGTCCGAAGGACAATTTCATCGGAACGACGCCGAAAGGATGGCAGGAGCTTTTTCAGAGGATCCGGGATCCCCGCTTCGGCCTGGAATTCGATCCCTCGCACCTCATCCGCATCGGCGTCGATCCCTATCAGGCGATGGAGGCGGTGAAGGATCGCATCGCCATCCTTCATGCCAAGGACACGGCAATCGATCGGAAGGGGCTGCAGGCTGTCGGCTATCACGGCAAGGGCTGGTGGCAATACAAGCTGCCCGGGCTCGGCCTCATCGATTGGCCGAGGTTTCTGCGCCAGGCCCGCGGGGCTGGCTTTGACGGCACGCTGTCGATCGAACACGAGGATGCCGCCTATGGCTGGCCGGGCAAAGACCTGGCCGCGCGCAAAGACGGCGAGCGCCTCGGCCTCGATTATCTGAGAAATGTCCTGAGCGGACTTTGACAGCGATTTCGGGAGGACGGTAATGGCCCATGTTTCGGTCAACAATGCGCGCAAGGATTACGGCGCGTTCAAAGCCATCAAAGGCGTATCGGTCGACATCGGCGACGGCGAGTTCGTCGTTCTGGTCGGCCCCTCGGGCTGCGGCAAATCCACGCTTCTAAGGATGATCGCGGGCCTTGAGGGCATCACCTCGGGGCAGATCCAGATCGGCAAGCATATCGTCAACGAGCTTGCCCCCAAGGACCGGGACATCGCCATGGTGTTTCAGAACTACGCGCTCTACCCGCATATGACTGTTGCCAAGAACATGGGCTTTTCGCTGCGGCTGAAACGGATGCCGAGGACGGAGATCGATCAGCGGGTCGGCAACGCCGCGAAGATCCTCGGTCTCGAAAGTCTCCTCGAGAGATATCCCAAGCAACTGTCGGGTGGCCAGAGACAGCGTGTGGCGATGGGGCGGGCGATCGTGCGCGACCCGGCCGTCTTCCTCTTCGACGAGCCGCTGTCGAACCTCGACGCCAAGCTCAGGGTGCAGATGCGCTCGGAGATCAAGGAACTGCATCAACGGCTGCAGACGACAACCATCTATGTCACCCACGACCAGATCGAAGCCATGACCATGGCCGACAAGATCGTCGTCATGAAGGACGGCCTGATCGAGCAGTCGGGTTCTCCGCTGGAATTGTACGACCGCCCGAACAATCTTTTCGTCGCCGGCTTTATCGGCTCCCCGGCGATGAATTTCATCAGCGGCAACATGACGGAAGATGGGTTTCGAACCGCCGACGGTCTGCTCCTGCCGAGTGACCGGCACCCGCCCGAAGCCGTGACCTACGGCATTCGCCCCGAGCATATCCGGTTGGACCCGGGCGGCATCGAGGTCACGACGGTGGTCGTCGAGCCGACGGGTTCGGAAACACTGGTCATCGTCCGGCTGGGGACGCAGACGCTGACCTGCGTCTTCAGGGAACGGATCAGGGCAACCCCCGGCGAGGTGCTGAGGATTGCGCCGATCCACGATACCGTGCACCTGTTTGGAAAGGACGAGCAGCGGATCACATCAGGTGAGGCGCCGTTGAACTGACCCGGCCGATTGCCCCTCCCCTTCGGCCGGCGCCGGCCGGGGGCGCGTTTTCCGCGCCCCCGATGCGGCTAAGCTCATAGAGCGACTCTGTCTCGCTTTAAATGACGGTTGCGCTACGCAAGCCCGCGCAATGACTTCAAGCCGGATATGAGACGCTGATGTCATCCTGCTCTAGCTAGCGGCGTTCCTTTTGCCGAGAAGGGCTGCGCGAATCTGTTCGCTTTTGCTCAACAGAGGAGCTGGGACCTCTGCTGTCTGCTCGGGCGCGTCTGTCTTACCGGTGGTTTGCTTGAGGCTCAGGAAGCGTTTTTGCGCGACCAGCCGGTCTTCGGACGACAGTGGTTCGACGGGTTCGCCGTCAAGACTGTGGCGCATGGAATCGGGTTGGGCGCTGGCGAAATAGTAGCGCCGGCAGTGGACATAGGCCGCGGTCGCTCGCCTGAGGGTCGTGACGCCCGCCTCGGGCTTCAAAAGCGGGCGGAGTTCGTTGAAAAGGCCGACGGCAAAAGGAAGGATCGGATCTCCCGCTTTGGCCGGAAGGACGCCGACCGGCCGGATCAACAGCGCGTTGACCGCGTTTGCCTTCTCCACGTCGAGCTCGGTTGCCGCAATCGGTCCGCGGCTGATCTTCCAGGGCTTGTCCATGCGTCCTCCATGTAACGTCCATAGCGATCGACTGTGATGTTATCTTGACGGACAGGGCGAGTAATGGAAGTCGCACATCGTCGGTTCCACTGCAAGCAGGTGAAACGCGCAAACAGGGCCAAGTGGCGAAAAGCCGTTCCCCGGAGCTGATATGGTCCGATGTCGTCGGCTGGCGTTCCATCTAATCGTTTTTATCGAGGAACATGCATTGACCTGCCGCATCGATTACACTTCTTATCCGCGCCCAAGATAGAGTGACCGGCCAGGGGAGGATATATGCGGGTTTTCTCGAGCATTGACGAGCTGCGCCACACGCTCGACGCGCTGCGGCGTCAGGGCCGGACCGTCGGCCTTGTTCCGACGATGGGCTATCTCCATGCCGGTCATATGGAGCTCGTCTCGCGCGCCCGCGCCGAGAACGACATCGTCGTCGTCTCGATTTTTGTCAATCCGCTGCAATTCGGCCCGGCGGAAGATCTCAGCAAATATCCGCGCGATCTGGAACGCGACGCCGCCATGCTGAGGCAAGCCGGCGTCAATTTCCTTTTTTCGCCTGGCGTCGAGGACATGTATCCCCGCCCGATGTTGACCGTCGTCGACGTTCCCGACCTCGGGCGCGAACTGGAAGGGGCGGTACGGCCAGGGCATTTTGCCGGCGTCGCCACTGTCGTCTGCAAGCTTTTCAGCATCGTGCAGCCGCAGACCGCCTATTTCGGAGAGAAGGATTACCAACAGGTCATTATCATCAAGCGCATGGTGGACGATCTGGCCGTGCCGGTGCGCGTGATATCGGTCCCGACGGTCAGGGACAGCGACGGTCTCGCATTGTCGTCGCGCAACGTCTATCTCAGCGAGGCGGAGAGGCGTGCCGCGGTGATCGTCCCTCAGACACTTGACGAGGCGGAGCGTCTGGTCGCCGGCGGCCTTGCCGATCCGGTGGAACTCGAGGCAAAGCTCACGGCATTTCTTAATCGCGAACCTCTGGCAAAGCCCGAGGTCGTCGCCGTCAGGGATGCCGCAACGCTGCGGCCGGTCACGTCGATCGCGGACCCTGTCGTCGTGGCGCTTTTCGTTCGGGTCGGCTCGACACGGCTGCTCGACAACAGGGTCGTCAGTGATGACCGAATTGTCGGAGACAACCGGGTTGCAGGGAACAAAAGGGTGATCGGCGGGCAGAGCTTGCCGGGAAAGGGAGTGAACAGATGAGCGCGGCCGGAATTCAGAAGCGCCTTACGCCAGCGCGCATCTCCGCCATGAAGGGCGGCAAGCCGATCGTCTGCCTGACCGCCTATACGAAACCCATGGCGCGGCTGCTCGATGAGCATTGCGACCTGCTGCTAGTCGGGGATTCGCTCGGCATGGTGCTCTACGGCATGGAGACCACCATCGGCGTCACGCTCGACATGATGATCGCACACGGCAAGGCGGTCATGCGCGGCGTCGGCAAGGCCTGCGTCGTCGTCGACATGCCATTCGGCACCTATCAGGAATCGAAGGAGATCGCCTTCCGCAACGCTGTCCGCATCCTGCAGGAAACTGGCTGCGATGCCGTCAAGCTGGAGGGCGGCGAGGAGATGGCCGAGACCATCGCCTTTCTGACGAAGCGGGGGATTCCGGTTATGGGCCATATCGGCCTGATGCCGCAGCAGGTCCAAACCGCAGGCGGCTATCGTTCGGTCGGCCATTCCGAACACGAGACATCGAAGATCCGCCGCGACGCCCACGCCATCGGCGGCTCGGGCGCCTTTGCCGTCGTCATCGAGGGCACGGTGGAGCCGCTCGCTCGGGAGGTGACGGTCTCCATGCACGTCCCGACCATCGGTATCGGCGCTTCTTCCGCCTGCGACGGCCAGGTTCTGGTTTCCGACGACATTCTGGGGCTCTTCAACGATTTCACCCCGCGCTTCGTCAAGCGCTACGACGAACTCGGCAAAAGGATTTCGGCCGCTGCGGCCGCTTATGCCGACGAGGTCCGATCGCGACAGTTTCCGGCAGCGGAGCATACCTTCAAACGGCGATCTTGAGGCGAGGCCATATCAGGTCCATCACCGGGCGGCATACTGTTCGCGCATGCTGTCGGCCGACCGGCGAACCGCCTCGGAAACCCGCTGGAGCTGTTTGGCCATGGGCGTCGAATTGCGCCAGATCATGCCTATCGTTCGCGACGGCTGCGGAGACTGAAAACGGGAGATCGACACATGCGCCGAGCGCGTTTCGAGGGGAACGGCCATCTCGGGAATTAAGGTGATGCCGATACCGGCGCTGACCATCTGGACCAGGGTGGAGAGAGAGCTGCCTTCCATGACTTCCCGGGGACGGGCCTGCCCTATCTTGCAGAATGACAAGGCCTGATCGCGGAAGCAATGGCCTTCCTCGAGCAGCAGTAACCGCATTTCGCGCAGCGCCTCGCGTTCGGGCACCGGCTTACCCTCGTCTTCGGGCCGCCGAACCAGCACGAACTCTTCCTTGAAGAGCTCGAGTTCTGCCAGGGAGGGTTCCGACACGGGCAAGGCAACGATTGCCGTGTCCAGCTGACCTTGCGCCAGCTCCTGAACCAGCTTTGACGTCTGCGTTTCGCGTACTTCGATCTGAATGCCTGCAAAGCTCCTGTTCAGATCGTTGATGATTGCCGGCAACAGATAGGGCGCAATCGTCGGGATGATGCCGATGCGCAGCCGTGTCAGGAAAGGATCGCGTGCGGCCCGCGCCAGATCCGCCAGTTCGTCCACGCCACGCAGGATATCGCGGATCCTGAGCGCGACGGTCTGACCGAAGGCGGTCAGCTTCACCTCGCGCGCGTTGCGCTCGAAAAGCTCACCGCCCAACTCCTGCTCAAGTTCTTTGATCTGCATTGACAATGCCGGCTGGGAGATCGCACAGGCGTCGGCAGCGCGCCGGAAGCGGCCATCTCTTGCCAGTGCTTCAAAATAACGGAGCTGTTTCAGGGTAAGGTTCTTCATAATCTCAGCTTATCGCAACGATCAGTAAATCCAACTTAAATTTATGAAGCGCTTCCGATATGAAGACTGCAAGGGGAGAGTGGGGCGCCAGCTCGGCTCATCTTTTTTACGCGCAGACAGATCAAGCAATGAAGGAGACGATCATGGATAACCCCACTGACAGCGCAGGCAAATGTCCTGTCGCACACGGCAATACGCCTCGCAGCAGATCCAATCGCGACTGGTGGCCGGACCAGTTGAACGTGCAGATTCTTCATCACAATTCCGGCCGCGCCGACCCCCTCGGCCAGGCCTTCGACTATGCCGAGGAGTTCAAGAAGCTCGATCTCGACGGCCTGAAGAAGGATCTTCACGCGTTGATGACGGATTCGCAGGATTGGTGGCCGGCCGATTTCGGTCACTATGGCGGCCTGTTCATCCGCATGGCCTGGCACAGCGCCGGCACCTACCGCATCACTGATGGCCGCGGCGGCGCCGGCCAGGGCCAGCAGCGTTTTGCGCCGCTCAACAGCTGGCCTGACAACGCCAACCTCGACAAGGCGCGCCGCCTGCTGTGGCCGATCAAGCAGAAATACGGCAACCGCATCTCCTGGGCCGACCTGCTGATCCTCACCGGCAACGTCGCGCTCGAATCCATGGGCTTCAAGACCTTCGGCTTTGCGGGTGGCCGCGCCGACGTGTGGGAGCCCGAGGAATTGTTCTGGGGTCCTGAAGGAACCTGGCTGGGCGACGAGCGCTACAGCGGCGAACGCGAGCTGGCAGAGCCGCTCGGCGCCGTGCAGATGGGCCTCATCTACGTCAATCCGGAAGGCCCGGGCGGCAATCCCGATCCGATCGCCTCGGCGCGCGACATCCGCGAAACCTTCGGCCGGATGGCGATGAACGACGAAGAGACCGTGGCGCTGATCGCCGGCGGCCACACCTTCGGCAAGACGCATGGCGCCGGCGACCCATCCCTGATCGGGGCCGAGCCGGAAGGCGGCGCGATCGAGGACCAGGGCCTCGGCTGGAAGAGCTCGTTCGGCACTGGTGTCGGCAAGGATGCGATCACCGCCGGCCTCGAAGTGACCTGGTCGCAGACGCCGACCAAGTGGAGCAACTACTTCTTCGAAAACCTCTTCGCTTTCGAATGGGAGCTGACGAAGAGCCCGGCCGGCGCGCATCAGTGGCAGGCCAAAAATGCCGAAGCCTCCATTCCGGATGCCTACGACGCCTCGAAGAGGCACCTGCCGACCATGCTCACCAGCGATCTGGCGCTGCGTTTCGATCCGACCTACGAGAAGATCTCGCGCCGCTTCCTCGAAAATCCCGACCAGTTCGCCGACGCTTTCGCCCGCGCCTGGTTCAAGCTGACCCACCGCGACATGGGACCGAAGGTGCGCTACCTCGGCCCGGAAGTTCCGGCCGAAGACCTGATCTGGCAGGATGTGATCCCGGCCGTCGACCACCCGCTCGTCGACGACAAGGACATTGCCGAACTGAAGGAAAAGGTTCTCGCCACCGGCCTCACCGTGCAGGAATTGGTCTCGACCGCCTGGGCGTCGGCCTCGACCTTCCGCGGCTCCGACAAGCGCGGCGGCGCCAACGGCGCGCGCATCCGCCTTGCCCCGCAGAAGGACTGGGACGCCAACCAGCCGGCGCAGCTCGCCAAGGTGCTCGGCGTTCTCGAAGGCATCCAGAAGGGCTTCAACGCCGCCCAGACCGGGGCTAAGAAGATCTCGCTCGCCGACTTGATCGTTCTCGCTGGTTCTGCCGGCGTCGAGAAGGCGGCAGCGGCCGGCGGCAACGCCGTCAGCGTGCCCTTCACGCCGGGCCGCATGGATGCTTCCGAAGCCCAGACCGACGCGCATTCCTTCGCAGCACTCGAGCCGCGCATCGACGGCTTCCGCAACTATGTGAACGGCAAGCGCCATCAGTTCATGAAGCCGGAAGAAGCACTCGTCGACCGCGCCCAGCTCTTGACGCTGACCGGGCCCGAGATGACCGTCCTCGTTGGCGGCCTGCGCGTGCTGAAGGCAGGCGACCCCGAGCACGGCGTCTTCACTTCGCGTCCCGAGACGTTGACGAACGACTTCTTCGTCAACCTGCTCGACATGGGCACGCAGTGGGTTCCCCTCGCCGGCAAGGAAGGCGTCTATGAAGGCCGCGACCGCAAGACCGGCACCGCCAAGTGGACCGGCACCCGCGTCGACCTGATCTTCGGCTCGCACTCGCAGCTGCGCGCCTTCGCTGAAGTCTACGGCCAGGCCGACGCCAAGGGGAAGTTCGTCAAGGACTTCGTCGCCGCCTGGAACAAGGTCATGAACGCCGACCGCTTCGACCTCGTCTGATCGGCAGCATTTCGCCCGGGCGCAGTTTCGGCTGCGCCCGGGCATTTTTTATCGGAGATCGGACCTACCGCCCGACCGTCCAGTCCTCGACACGCAGACCATCGACGCGGCGGAATTCCCCGACATTGTTGGTGACGAGAACCAGATCCCGGGTCCTGGCCTGAGCGGCGATCAAAACATCATAGGAACCGACCGGCGTTCCCTTTGCCGCCAATGCGGCGCGGATCTCGCCTGAGGCCAGCGCATCCTCACGTTCGAAGCCGACAGGCGGAAAATCCGCCATGAACAGGCGCAGGGTTTGAAGATTGTAGGAAATTTTCGCGCTTTTATAAGCCCCATAATAGAGCTCGTGCATCACCACGGTCGACAGCCCGATCGATCCTTCGTCACTGTCCATGACGCGAGCAAGCAGCATGTCGGATTTCCTGCCGATCAGAGCGATCACCGCATTGGTGTCGATAAGATGCGTGATCACTTGAACAGATCCTGAAGACCAGGCCTCTCCTGATCCTCCGGCTGCTCTCGCCCTTCCGCCATGAAATCGTCGCTGAGGCCGCGCTCCAAGGCACTGTGCAACGACGCCCACCGCACGCCGCGATCGGCCCGTGGCCGAAGGATCACCGCATCGCCCTCCCGCGTCACCTCCACCTGGTCGACGTCGAAGCGGAACTCTTTCGGCAGCCGGACGGCTTGCGAATTGCCGGATTGAAATACACGCGCATATTGCGGCATGAGAGCCCTTCGCAGTTTGTATATATGCTTTTGTATATACGCGATTGGCGGTGTTCATGCAAGAAGCCGTCTCTGCGCCTTCTACTGGCGAGGCAGAATGCCGAAAGGCGAAAGTGACAGCAGATCGGGATCAGTCGTCGCCGTTACTGTCGCTACCTGGGCACGGCTTATGCTGTAGCCGTAGGTGAGGACGCGGTTACCGTCGATCATGAAGAATTGCGCCTGATCCAGGCCGGGCCGCAGGGTACCCGTCACGGTGACGGTCTCGTACATTCTTGCCAGGTGCAAAGGCTCTTCCGGAACGACACGAACCAGTTGGTTGGGCGGAGGGGAAGGCATGTGGCTGCAGGCTCCGGCCCAAGGCACCAGCATGAATTCGTAGACAAGATCGCCGTCCTGATCGATCGGCAGAACAAAGCCCGTCAATTCGATCGGATGTTCCTCGCCATGCCAGGCGAGTGTTTCGCCCTGTGGGCCGCTCACCACCTTGCCCGACAGCGGTACTGCCGCTTTGGCCTGATCGGCCGGCCGCAAAGCACTCCAGAAGATAGGCTGCGCTGCTGCGAAGGCGTTAGAGACTGGCCATGCGGAACATAATGCCAGCGCCGCGAACGTCAGGAGGAAAGGTTTGTGCTTCATCATTGCATCTCCACCGGGCCGGCCGCTTTGACCACCTTGCCGCTGCCGCAGGGATGCTACTCCCGATCCCGCTTAGCCGTCAAAACGTTGTCGCGGGCCTGCTCATGTTCGTTAGGCCAGCAGCACTTTGCCGCCCGTCCGGAACGGAACGGCGGATCGCAGTGCTTCACTGACCTTTTCCAGAGGAAACACCTCCCGTACCTCGGTGGTGATGACCTTCGAGGCGATCTGCGCGGCGACCTCGGAATAGGCCTGTTGGACGTCGCCCATGGCTTGCGAATGTACCCATTCCCGGAGGTGAAAATAGGAAAAGGATATATCGGGATGGGACGCCCAGAATGAATTCGGGATGCTCAGCCCCGAGAGCAGACCGTAATGCACGAAGCGTCCGCCCGGCCGTAGCGCGCTTGCGAGGACTGCGGCGCGCGCACCTCCGACGCAATCGAGCACCGCGTCGAGCCCATGCCGGCCGGCGAGCCCGGCAACCAGATCGCTCTCGCTTTCTTCCCTGTCGATGATGACAGCCTCGACCCGGCCGCGCAGGCGCTCAAGTGATCCTTCGCTGCGGACGATGGCGACCGGCTCGACGCCGGCGGCATTAGCGAGACCGATCAATATCGCTCCGATCGAAGAGGCGGCGGCATTGATGGCGATGCGCATGCCTGGCCTCAGCCCGATCTTGGCATGCAGCATCAACCAGGCCGTCATCGGATTGACGTAGCTCGTCGCAGCCTCGAAGTCGCTAAGCTCGTCTAGAACACGAAGGCACCAGCCGGGATCGGTATCCTTGAATTCCTGCCACCCGCCGGCGCTACGCACCGGCAGCACGCGTGTCCCGGGGGAAAGCCCATGAACCTCTTCACCGCACTGTTCGACCACTCCGAATGCTTCGAAGCCGGGAATGAAGGGTAATGTCGTGCGTCCGCTATAGGCTCCCGATATGGTGATGATATCGGACGGATTGATCGCCCGCGCCAGCAGACGCACCCTCACCTCGTCGCGCCGCAGCGGCGGCAACGCAGCCCGCTCGAGCTCAACGACATCCTGAGCCGGGCCGAATTTTCGCACGACCGCCTGATATTGCATTGCATCCCCCACACACTGCGGTTAGATCACCCCGTCGAATTTTCGGTGATCGAATGAGCGTTGATGACAGGCCTTTAGCATCGTTCCGGGTCTCGATGCGAGACATCGACATCTATGGTCACGTCCACAACTCCCGTTATCTCGACTATTGCGAGGATGCGGTCGTCGAGTTCCTGCGGCAACGGCAAATTCTTAGCCATTTCCGTCACACCTCCTCCGGCGTCGCCTATCACGTGAAGAAGGCGGAGATCATCTTTCACAGCCCGATCGACCTTGACGATGTTGTCGAGGCAAAGGTGGACGTGGAGAAAATCGGGCGCACGAGCCTGTCCTTTGCCATAGAGCTCTTTCGCCAGCGCGATGGCGCCCATTGCGCATCGGCGCATTTCGTCTGGGTCTGCGTCGGCCTGTCCGACAGCCGCCCGACGCCCATCCCCGAAGTGACCAGGGCCGCTCTTTCTCCCGGCTGACGGCCGATCATTCAAACCAGCGGGTGTCCATGCCGATCCATGCGCAGCTTCTTCGACATGCAACGGAGGCACCGGACAAACCGGCACTGGTGATCGACGGGCGCTCGCTCAGCTATGGCGAGCTCTATTTGCGCGCCAAGGCAATTTATCGGTTTCTTCAGGAACTCCCCCGCTCGAACCGCCGCACATTCGATCTGCCCGGTGTGGAGACGCTTGTCGCTCTCAGCCTTGGCAATCATATCGGCTTTGCCGAGTATTTTGCGGCGGCGACCGCTTTCCCGAATGCCTGCGCGGTCATCGATCCGATGATGCCGCCGGAAAGGATCGAACGCATAATCGAGCGCCTGGCGCCTGACGTTCTGATCGTTGACGACGATGCCGGGCCGAGCGCCGAAATTGCCCGAAGACTCGGCATTCCCGTCGTCACCGCCGGAGCGGAGGCTTTCGACCTCGCCGCGGCGGGAAAGGAAGCCGAGCTGCCGCTCGATGCCGACAAGATCTTTCTGATCGGCTTCACCTCGGGGACCACCGCCGAGCCGAAGGCCTATTATCGCTCGCGGGAGCAATGGCGCCGGAGCCTCGATCGCGGACGCGTCGTTTTCGAGCTCGAAGAAGCACCCTCGACAATGTGCCCGGGAGCCCTCGCGCATGGCCTGGCGCTTTATGCATTGGTCGAAGCTTTGGATGCCGGCGGGACCTTTCATTCGATCAGGAAATGGGATCCGGGCGTGGTCGCACGCACGCTCTCCTCCTGGCAAGTCGAACGGCTGGTTGCCGTGCCCACCCATATAGCCGGCATTGCAAGGGCCTGGGCGGGCGAACCCGCTCTGACCTCTTTGCGCGATGTCCTCACCGCCGGTGCAAAGCTTGACAGGAACGGGGTCAAGTCCATGCGCCAACTGTTTCCGAATGCCCGCATCCGGGAATATTACGGCGCATCCGAGCTCGGTTTCATGACGGTCTCGACCCTTGTCGGCGGCGAGATCGATTTTCCGATCGAGCGGGTGGGGCAAGCCTATCCCGGCGTGGCAATCTCCATTCGCGATCCCAATGAAAACGACGTCGGGACCGATGTGGCGGGAACCATATTCATCGATAGCGACCTGATCGCGGATGGATATCTCTGGGGCGACGACGGTCAGGCCTTCCGGGTCACGGAAGCGGGAGCGACGGTCGGGGATCTCGGCGAACTCGATGCTAATGGCATGCTTCGGGTGATCGGCAGGGCGGGCGGCATGATGATATCAGGCGGTAACAACGTTTATCCTGCGGAAGTCGAGAGTGCGCTCAAAGCCTGCCCCGGCGTAGAGGATGCCGTTGTCTTCGGGTTGCCGGACGCCTATTTCGGCCAGCGGATCGTCGCCGTCGTCTCGGGAGAGACGATGGACCTAAAAATTCTGGCCGATCATTGCGCGAGCTCGCTCGCCAGGTACAAGATCCCCAAGCAATTCTACCATATAAGATCCTGGCCGATGACGAGCAGCGGGAAGATCTCGAGGGGGAAAGTGGAGACATCAGTGGTTTCTGGAGACGATCTTGTCCTACGCCTATCAGCCTGACGAGGATTGGCAGCCAGTCGTGGTTGCCGCCTACCGGTCGCCGATCGGCCGGGCGTTCGGATCGCTTGCGACTGTCGCGGCGGAAGATCTACTTGCGCCGATCATCCGTCGCATTGTTTCCGAAACGGGAATTGCGCCGGAAAACATCGATGATGTGCTGGTGGGTAATGCCGCCGGTGGCGGTGGAAATATCGCGCGGCTGGCGGCGCTTACCGCAGGTCTGCCCATGGCGGTTCCGGGTGTTTCGATCGATCGGCAATGCGGTTCGGGTCTGGAAGCGATCATCATGGCAGCCCGGCTGATCCAGGCGAAAGCCGGTTCGTGCTTTCTGGCCGGCGGCGTCGAGAGCGTCAGCACCGCGCCATGGCGCGTCGAGAGACCAAAGGCGAATGGGGCGCTGCCGCGATTTTACGGGCGCGCCCGGTTTTCGCCTGACACGATCGGCGACCCGGAAATGGGGATTGCCGCCGAAAACGTCGCCCGTCAGTTCAGCATATCGCGGCAGAGACAGGATGAATTCGCTCTGCGCAGCCATAGGCTGGCCGTAGCCGCGGCCGAGGCGGGCATCTTTCGACCCGAGATCGTTGACATTTCCACCGGCCACGGTCTGATCGAACGGGACGAGTGCCCACGCGCCTCCACATCGCTTGAGGCGCTCGCAAACCTCCGGCCGGTCTTCATGGCCGATGGTTCGGTGACAGCAGGCAATGCCTGCCCGCTGAACGACGGCGCCTGCCTGGTGCTGGTCATGAGCCGCGGAATGGCGAGAAGTATCGGTATCGAAAAGGGCCTTGCCTTCATAGACAGCGCCGCTGCCGGCGTGGATCCCAACCTGCTCGGCATCGGCCCGGTCGCCTCGACCAGAAAGCTATTGCAGCGTCAGCCAAGGCTCTCGCTCTTAGACATCGATGCCATCGAATTCAACGAGGCCTTCGCGGCCCAGGTTCTGGCATCGCTGGATCAGCTCGCTTTCCCTGTCGACGCGATCAACAAGGACGGCGGAGCGATTGCGCTCGGCCATCCATTCGGGGCCTCCGGCGCAATCCTCGTTACCCGGCTATACAGCCAGTTGATCCGCAACGCCGGCGGAAGCTGGGCGCCCGGCGCGACTGCCTTGGCCATGATCGGCATCGGCGGAGGCATCGGGCTGACCGCGATGTTCGAGGCTGCCCAGCTTTCCTGACCCGGCGAAGGCGCAGACCGTCAGGCGGCGGCGCGTTTGTGATCGGCCGGATGCTGAAGCCGGAAGCCGATCGCCAGCCTGTTCCAGGCGTTGATCATCGCAATACCGATCGAAAGCGCCACGAGCTCGTCATCCGAGAAGTTGGCATGCGCCTCTTCATAAACATCATCCGGCGCATGGCTTTTCGCGATCTGAGTAAGAGCCTCGGCCCAGGCGAGCGCGCCCCGCTCCCGAGTGGTGAAGAGCTGCGACTCCCGCCACGCGTTCAGAAGCAGCAGCCGGTCATCCGTTTCGCCGAGCTTCAGCGCGTCCCGGCGGTGCATATGCAGGCAATGCGCGCATCCGTTCATTTGGGAAACACGCACTTTGACGAGTTCGAGCAGCTTCGGATCGAAGCTTCTCGCAATCCAGGCTTCAACAGCCACGAGGCCGTCGATGCCGCTGTTCTTATGGGCCATGAAGTTCAGGCGCTTGATCATTGTTATCTCCATCGTGCGGATTGATGGCCGAAGTCACCGGCTTGCAAACCAGTGAATACGCCTTGCCTTGCGGGTCGGTCATCTGCCCCGACGGTAGGTTCGGCCGATGCCTGTCGACGTGATGTTCCTCCATTTCAGCCAACTGGCTCATCGCAGAGCCAGCTCGCCTACTACGTTCGCATAGGGTGACAGCGACCGAGGAAGAATAGTTTGGGGCCGCGATCCGGCGCATCCTCCTGCCCATCGGTTACACCGGCCGCACCGGCGACGGTCCCGAAGAAGTCGCTTCGCTCATCGAGGAGGCGGGGGCATGCCCAGCAGTTGCCTGCTCGCTTTCAAGTCAACAGAGGAAACTCCTCGTAAAGGACAAGGAGACTACCCATGAAAATCGTCGTTATCGGCGGCACCGGCCTCATCGGCTCAAAGACCGTGGAAAGATTGCGCAACAAGGGGCACGAGGTGTTGGCTGCTTCGCCGAATTCGGGCGTCGACACGATCACCGGCAAGGGCGTGACCGAAGCGCTCGCCGGCGCGCAGGTGGTGCTCGATCTCGCAAACTCGCCCTCGTTCGAGGACAAGGCCGTCCTGGAATTCTTCCAGACGTCTGGCCGCAATCTGCTCAAGGCAGGGGCTGCCGCCGGCGTCAAGCATCACATTGCGCTGTCGATCGTCGGCATGGAGCGGCTGCAGGGCAGCGGCTACATGCGCGCCAAGATGGCCCAGGAAGAGCTGATCAAGACGTCCGGCATACCCTACACCATCGTGCACTCGACACAGTTCCATGAATTCATTGCCGGCATCGCCCAGTCAGGCACTGTCGGTCAGACCGTGCATTTGTCGCCGGCCTACGTGCAGCCGATCGCCTCGGACGACGTCGCCGACGTCATGGCCGAGGTGGCGCTCGGCACGCCTGTGAATGGCACGATCGAGATCGGCGGGCCGGAGAAAGTCCGCCTCACCGAAATCGTGACGCGTCTCTTCAAGGCGACGAAGGATCCGCGCCAGGTGGTCGCCGATCCGCACGCCCCCTATTTCGGCGTCGAGCTTGAGGACAATTCGCTCGTGACCGGAGGCAAGGCGCGGCTCGGCCAGATCCGCTTCGAAGATTGGCTGAGCCGGCAGCCACCGCAGAAAAAGAGCGCCTGACGGACGAAGCCCGCCAGTGCGCTCGTTCCATTAACGAAGGAGACCAGACATGCTCAGAAAAATGATCTCGGCAGCGGCCTTCGCCCTTGTCCTTGCCGCTGGTACTCAAGCTCACGCCGGAGGTGGGAAAGCGAAGATAAGCGTCGTTTTCGACCAGAAGCTTCCCAATGTTCCCGGCAAGAGCATGAAGGCTGTGATGGTGGAATATGAGCCCGGCGGCCTGTCGCCCGGCCATACCCATCCGGATTCGGCCTTCATCTACGCCACCGTTCTCGAAGGGGCGATCCGCAGCGCGGTGAACGACGGCCCGGTGAAAACGTATAAGGCCGGAGAAAGCTTCGCCGAATTTCCCGGCGATCACCACAGCGTCAGCGCAAACGCCAGCGACACCAAGCCGGCGCGCCTGCTTGCGGTCTTCGTGCTGGACACCGACGAGACGGAACTGACGATCGACGACAAATAAAATGGTAACGATGCCCGGCGCCGCCGGGCATCGGTTTTCCCCGATCACGCAGCCTGCAGCGCCATCTCGAGGTCGGCGATCAGATCGTCCGGATGTTCGATGCCGATCGAAAGGCGGATCGTCGATTCCAGAACGCCGATGCGCTGGCGGACATCGGCGGGCACGCCGGAATGCGTCATGGTGGCAGGATGGCTTGCAAGCGATTCCGTGCCGCCGAGGCTGACGGCGAGCTTGAAGATCTGCAGCGCATTCAGGAATTTGAACGAGGCTGGCTGACCGCCGCGGATGTCGAAAGAGAAGGTGGAGCCGGCGCCGGTGCATTGCGTGATGAAGGTCCGGCCGGCCGGCGATTCCGGATCGTGGTAGGGCAGATAGTGGACCTTCTCGACCTTCGGGTGATCGCGCAGATAGTCGGCGACGGCCCGCGCGTTGCTGTTTGCCCGTTCCATGCGCAGCTGCAGCGTTTCCAGCGAACGGCCGAGCATCCAGCAGGAATGTGGATCGAGCTGGGTGCCGATCGCGCCGCGCAGGGCCTTGATCTGCCTGATCACCGCCTTGCGACCAAGAACGGCGCCGGCGATCAGATCCGAATGACCACCGACATATTTCGTCAGCGAATAGAGCGAGATATCGGCGCCGTGCTCGATCGGTCGCTGGAAGACCGGTCCGAGCAGGGTGTTGTCGCAGACGATGATCGGCATATGGCCCTGTCTTGCACCAATCATGTCGGCCACGCGTCGGATCATCGCGACATCGACCAGACCGTTGGTCGGATTGGCAGGCGTCTCGATCAGGATGACAGAGACGCGGCCCTTGGCCATCGCCTCTTCTGCCGCCTTTTGCACCGGTCCTTCGCTGACGCCGTCGGCAAATCCAATGGCGGCGACGCCGAAGTTCAGAAAAGTCTTTGCCAGCAATGTTTCGGTTCCCCCGTAGAGCGGCTGCGAATGCAGGATCGCGTCCCCCGGCCGGACGAAGGCGAACAGAGTGGTGGCGATCGCCGCCATGCCGGATGAAAACAGCACGCCGCTTTCCGTCCGTTCGTAGACGGCGAGCCTGTCTTCGACGATCTCGCTGTTTGGATGGTTGAAGCGTGAGTAGACGAGGCCCGCCCCCTTCCCTTCCGGCGGCTCGCGGCGGCCAGACACGTAATCGAAGAAGTCGCGGCCATCCTCGGCCGTGTTGAACACGAAGGTGGAGGTGAGGAACACCGGTGGCTTGACCGCCCCTTCCGAGAGTTCGGGATCGTAGCCGTAGTTCAGCATCTGCGTCTCGGGATGCAAGGCATGATTGCCGATATGGGTTTTGGAAGGATGCGGGGCGGTCATCATCGTCTCCTGTTTCGGGACTGGCGAAATGGCAGAATACATCAAAACCATACAAGAGGAGCAATCATCGCGGTCAGTTCATGGTCTCGCCCAGAGTGTCCGCGACATAGGCGCCGCGCGCACCCATTGGCAGTGGCGTTCCCGTCGTCGTGTCCTTCGCAGTCTGATGCTCCAGTTCGGCGTTAAGCTCCCCTCCGACGATGAGAATGACGACGGAAAGCCAGATCCAGATAAGGAAGCCGATCAGCGCGCCGAGCGTGCCGTATGTCGCGTTGTAATTGGCGAAATGGTCCAGATAGAAAGAAAAGCCGAGGGACATGGCGGCCCAGGCGATCGTGGTCAGAACCGCGCCCCACGTCATCCACCGGAGCTTGGCAGGCTCGCGGCTGGGGCCGAAGCGGTAGACCGATGTAACGGCCACTGCGACGACCAGCAGAAGCAGCGGCCATCGCAGGAGAAGGGCCATGTGCTCCTTGAACTGATCGAGCCAGAGATAGGAGAGAACAACCGGCATGACCCCGACGAGCGCCACCATGACAACCGTGAAAAGCATCGCGCACAAGGTGAAGCAGAGGCCGATCAGGTTCAACCGGACAAGCCCCCGCTTCTCTTCCTCCTCATAGGCTACGTTCATCGCGTCGAAGATCGCCAGCGTGCCGCTATGCGTGCTCCAGAGGGCGATGCCGAGGCCGACGAAGAATGTGATGCCGAGCGTTGCGTCGCGCCGATCGACGAGATCTTTGATCTGATTGGCAAGAAGATCGAACGCTCCTGATGGCATCAGGCCTGCCAATTCGCGAAGATGTTCGGATATGGTGGCCGGATCTGCAACCAGCCCGTAGAGTGATACCAAAGCCGCCATGGCTGGAAACAGCGCCAGCAGCAGATAGAAGGTCACGCCCGCGGCAATCAAAGTGACCCGGTCGGCGAGGACCTCGTGGAAGACGCGCCAGAACACGTCGCGAAGGCCGCTGAATGGGATAGCCTCGGGCGTGCTGGCACTGCGGCCATGATCGTCACCTGCGCGGCCGGGATCCCCAGACCGAGCGACCGACCTGCGCTCAGTCGCCTGCATCAGCACAAGTGCGCCAATCGCTGCGGCCATTATTGCCGCTGCAATGGGGAATCTCTTGAGGTGAAGCACATCAGGCATGAGGATGTTCTCCGAGCTGGTGCGGAGATAACGCGGGGTGCCGCTAAAGGATGCAAGCCGTTGCTTTCCTGCGGACATTTGATGCAGGCTGTGATTGCCTGCTTCTCTAATCGGATCAGGAGGCAGGGATTGGAACGATGGGACGGCGCCACCGTTGCGCCCATAAATCATTGATATCACTGCAGTCGAAACCTGCTACGGAAGCAAATCCAGACTTTAGTTTCGTTACCGCTGTGGTGAGAGTCTTTTCGACAGGTCTACCGATGGGGCGACTTGGCAGCCGAAGCGGTAGATTTGGTGCGCGGCTCATATCGAAAGCGCGACTTGGACCTGAATTCCACCTGCCGCCATCCGATACCGGCGCCTGTCGGCGACCCGCACCTACACGCGCTGTGCAGCAAACCCGCAAAAACAATAGCGCTGGTGACAATGGCCTGCAATAGCCGTTTGCGTTATCAACGGGCAAATACCGGATTTGCCCCTGCGAGCCGAATGCTTTCGCTCAGCGCGCCTTATGGCTAGGCGTCGTCGAGACCGAGACACTGCCCGGCCCGCAGACGCGATCTCCATGGCCCCGGCGGTTGCTTGATAGCGGGGCGGCAATCGGCAGAACGCGCCGCAATCGATCAAATGGCCACACGTAGTCAGCTGCGCCGCGAGGAGGTGGCATACGACGCGCGCCCCTTCGAACGTCGGCCAGTTCGTAGCCCGGCGTTATTTTGCCGTAGGCGGCCCTACCCGGCCGTCACCGCAAACGCTGCTCGGCATCCCGTTCACAAGGCGTAGGAACATCTTCCGACATATCGGCCGCGATGGACGCAGGCCTTCTAGACTGACTGACAGCAAGGGCTGCCCGTCATCAAATAGGGTGCATCGGTGATGGACGCGGCCCGTCTGACATGATGGCGCGGTTTTGGTGCTACGGCCATCTCAGGACAAAGCGGGCCTGACGCTGCCGTTCTTCAGCGCGGCTCGTTGCTGCAAGCAGATCGGTGGTCGCCGCTGCGTCAGATGCGCTGACGGCCCGCCGGCCGAAGTCAGCGACCGCCCCTTCGCAGTGGGCGGAGCCGCCAGAAGAATTCGGCTGTGAACTGCCGATCCTTCAAAGTCGAAGGACGACCCCTCCCCTTCCTGCCGGTTGCAGGAAGACCGAATGACGGTGAGGCAGCCGTACTGTCGGCCAACTGCTACACAGAAGCCGGCTTCATGGCGGATGGGCAGCCGACCCTGCGCCTTTTCCCAGGCGAATCCGCAAACCCTAGCTGCAAGGCTGAACGTTGCCTGATCATGCCGTTGTCCGCGGACAACCGGATGATCGACGTGGTAGCCGCGAGAGCGTTTGCACGTCAGCCGGGTTCCGCAGCAATTGGTTTGCACGGCTGTCGTTGCCGCAGCCACGGCTCTGCCTGACATCTGAGAGAAGCGGTCTCGTACGCCCTGCTGAACAGGCGGGGCGCATTCGGCTTCAAGCGTTCCGACAGGCCCGCATGCCGAAGCCTGCTCCTTGTCTGGCGAGGAGCGGAGCGCCGTCCAACCGGAAAATTGCGGCGCTGTAGGCGCCGCAGCTTTACTCATCGAAAGAGAATGCGGCAAGGATAGGGGCAGCCGCAGCGCCATCGTCCTTGCGGCTCTTGCGTCCCCTTATCGGGTCGGCAATCGAGGCTCCCGTCGCTCGACGAAAAGCTGCCTGGCTAACGGCAACGCGGCCCTCCAGCAGATCGGGTGACGCTGTTGATTTCACCAATTGAGTTAAAGGGAGGGCCGGCGGCCAGCCCTGTCCTTCGAGGCCCTGCGGGCGCGCCTCGGCTAAGGGTAGAGATGGGGGCACGTGGCGGCGGCGAACCCATCAGCCTGTCAGTCTATGATGCGTCGATCGGTTGGCTGGTCCAAGCTGTGTCGATTGGTCTGCTCTCCTGAGGTTTGTGGGCCAAGGCCGAAGCCTCGAATGGTGCAGCGGATGGCTGAGCGCTGGCCGCACCATCCGCATATGTTTGGACGGATGGTGCGGTGTTGTCGCGGTCGTCGGTGATTGGCGCCAGATCGGCCAGCTTGGTGGTCATCTTGTTCGATGTCTCGCCCAATCCGGCTGTCAGTCAGGTGGAGGCACTCGATGCCGCGCCGTCGATCGAGTGAAGGGTTGGGCAAGGCAGATCCAACGCGGATCGCCGTCGATCATTGCGGAAATCTCCGTTCGCGTCCAGTTCTTGGCGCGCCCGCAGTGCGATCCCTGGTTCGCGCATCAATTATTTCGTGATGGGGCAGATCGGTCCGCTGAAGGTCGCAGAATTGCCTCCGCCGGGATCGCTGATCGACAAGTTGTCCGCGGACAACCCCACGCCCAGCACCGATCGAGTGCGAGAGGAGATTGTATTTTCTTGGGCGTTCGTCTGCGACATCCGCGCAGCCACTAGGCTTGAATTCGCCGCATTGCAACATTACCTCGTGACAGACCGAAGCGCTTAACCCCTCCGAGCCGCTTCGGTCCGACGGACAGCACTCCTCCTCCCAGGCTGTCGGTCACTATCGAAGCCCGGCGCACCTCTCCCGTGCCGGGCTTTTGTCATTCTGGCAGTCGCCGTCGGACGGGCAACGAATCCTCAATTTCCATTCGTGTCGATCCGGTCCCGGCGAGCATGGGCCAGGGCGCTGCCGATCAGCTATGGTGTGGCCGCGGCCGCTTAATGACTTTTGCCATCGGTCTGAGCGGCTCCTTCCAGGAGGATGTGTCAAATGCGCTGGTCGGATCGTGTCAGCATCGCGGAAGCAGCAGGTCGGCTGTCGGTGCACCGTAACCCAGCGCATGCGGGCCACAGATTTCAACAAGCCGTCGGCGCTCAATCCCGTCTCGACTCCGCCTGCGTAGTCGTCGCTCGGATCCTTGGCGCCCTTGGTCCGATCATCAAGGATGAAGGCCGGCAGATTTCAGCAGCAGGCATCCCAGCGTTGGATAGGGCAGGGCGCCGGTGGCGAGCTTGTACAGGCTTCGAGATGGCCCAGCTCCGAACCGGCTTTTGGACGTTTTGCCACCCATGCTTCCCTGCGCCAGATGTTTGAGCGTGGTGACGCATCGTCGGTCAGAAGTGCGTCAGCTGATCGCGTCGATCGAAAGGCAGGATGGCGTCGAGAACATCGAGCTCTTTGGCGACCTGTGCCACATCGCTTTCGTTCCTTGCTCAGATCAGGCAGCCGACTTTCGCGGCGTGGATGGTTCAGACGTCGTCATAGCAGAGCGCCCATTGGTCGCCGATATACCAGCAGCGCCCTATCCGCGGTTCTGCTTTCCAGAGCAGGCTTTTGACGAACTCGATACCGCCGCGCCTGAATGCGGCTGTCAGCCCCTCGATCTCGTTGTCATCGATCGACAATCCACCATTGGCGCAAACGAAATAGGCTGCGCTGATCCAACGCGCCGCAAATCCACTCTCGCCGCGCTCAATCCGAAGTGCGGCGCCATGGGATGCATGACGGCCGCCCTTCGGCGGTCGGTCCTGGCGCGGTACGCCGAGTGGCAGCACCAGGCGCCCTCCAGGCCGAAGCCGTTCGATCCAGGGTTCCGCGGGCCGCGCGACGGCAAAATTCACATAGATCGCATCCACCTCTTGCTGCGGCCATTGGCTGCCGTCGGCGTTGATGACGCTGACATTGGCCCGATCGGCAAGCGCTTTTTGAGCGTGGCCAGCCAGATCGGGATCCATCTCGACGGCATAGACATGACCGGAAGCGCCGACAAGCTCCGAAAGAATGGCGCTGTAATAGCCGGTGCCGGCACCGATATGGGTTATGCGATCGCCGATTTGTATGTCCAGCTCAGCCAGGAGTCGGGCATGCAGCGAGGGACTACCATTGTTGACACCCTTTTCGGACTGCAGCGCGAATAGCACGTCCTGATAGGCCAGAACCAAGTCGGAGGAGGGGAGGGGACGATACCCGCCGCCGAGATTGGCGATCTGCCATGGCGGCGCGCCGAGGAATTTTTCGCGCGGGACAGTGGCAAAGGCAGCCTCGATCCGCGGGTTCGTCGTTGCGGCGGTTGCCGCCACCTGGTGGGCGTAAGCGCGGCGGATCACCGCCAGCTCGTCGGCTGTGAACATCGCAGTCGGCATGGGCAAATCTCCCGGCATGGCTTTGATCTATTTCTTTTTACGTCCTTGCGGCTCGAAATTCATCTCCACCCCGAACGGTTGACTCATGGGGCAAGGAACTCGTGACGGAAGCTAAAGGTCATTTCTCTTCCATTATGGAAAACTACATTGTTACTTCATGAGGTTAATATTCCGCAGGCTGCAAAATTCAACCTCGTCGCCGCATATCAAAGTGTAGCTGCAAAGAGGCCGCATCGGCTTGTCGGACCCCTTGCGACAGGCGACGCTGGGCAAGGCTGAACCGGTTCGGTCCTTGGATGCCAAGCACTCCCACAGCGCCATCGAACAGGTTCAGGCGTCGGGTATCGTGTGGTGCCTGGCGTCCACTCTGAAACGCTTCTTGATCCTGTCGACGGGCGTTCCATCTTGAAGCGGAACCTGGACCAGCCGATCATAGGTCTCGAAGCCCATCTTTGTGTAATAGCCAAGGCCGCTGACATTGTCGGCCCGAATGGTCGCATTGATGAATTCGAGCCCGAACTCTTCCGCTGCGGCTCGGGTTGCGGGGAAGAGAGCGCTGCCGACGCCTGGGGTTCTTGAGTTCAAGCGGGCAAAGGTGGCGATGTCGGCAACGCCTTTCGGCGGGTCGCCGTATAAGCTCAGGGATTGGAAGCCGACGAGCGACTGATGGTGCTCTGCAACATGGCAGGTAAGAGGAAACTCGCCGTCGATGAACCAGTCCGCGAACTCGGCAGCCGAAAGCGGCGTCTCGAGTGCGGTGGTTCCGCCGGCAATGATGATTTCGTTCAAAAGACTGCTCAGCTCCTCCGCGTCGGCGGAGACGGCTCTTCGAATGTGCATGTCTTGGCTACCTCGTCTTGAACGAACAGCCTATCGGCGAGATCAGAGATTACAAGTCACCACTCGTTCCGAAGACGAGGAATCATCAAGAACTCCCCATGCCATCAAGTTCCGGTTCCGCGCCTGCTGACGCGCCTTATTCAGGCGTTCAGGCGCTGCTGCGTCTGCCGGTCGAAGAAGTGAACCTTGGCCGTCTCGAAAGAAAGCTTCACCGGCTGTTCCGGCACCAGCTCGACACGTTCGCGAACCACCCATGTCAGCTCCCTGCCGTCGAGTTCCACGGCGACATGGGTTTCCGATCCCGTGGGTTCGACCACCTTGACCACGGCATCCACACCGTTTTCACCACCGAAGGTGATGTCTTCGGGACGAATACCCAGTGTCAGCGGTCTGTTGGCGGAATTGGCTGGAGCCCGCGAAAGCGCTACGCGTGACCCACCCGGCAGCGACAAAGCCGGGTTGCCTGCGCCCTCAAGAGTTCCCTCGAGAAAGTTCATCGCGGGGGAGCCGAGGAAGCCGGCGACAAAGATATTGCGCGGTCGGTCGTAGAGTTCGAGCGGACTGCCGATCTGTTCGACGCGGCCGCCGTGGAGCACGACGATCTTGTCAGCCATGGTCATGGCTTCGATCTGGTCGTGGGTGACGTAAACGATCGTGGTCTTCAGGCGCTGGTGCAGAGCCTTGATCTCCGCCCTCATCTTCACGCGCAGTTTCGCATCCAGATTGGAGAGGGGCTCGTCGAAAAGAAAGACTTTCGGATCGCGAACGATGGCCCGGCCCATGGCGACGCGCTGCCGCTGTCCGCCCGACAGCTGAGCCGGCTTTCGATCGAGAAGCGGCTGCAATCCGAGAATCGCTGCAGCCTCCCCGACCTTCTGTTCGATTTCCGGCCGCTTGACCCCGGCGAGCTCGAGCGCAAATCCCATGTTCTGGGAAACCGTCATCTGCGGGTACAACGCATAGTTCTGGAAGACCATCGCTATATCGCGATCCTTCGGCTGCAGATTGTTCACGACCCGGCCGTCGATGCTGATTTGACCGGCGGTGATATCCTCGAGCCCGGCAATCATGCGCAGCAATGTCGACTTGCCGCAGCCGGAGGGCCCGACGAGAATGGTAAATTCGCCGTCGGCGATCTCGACGTCGACACCATGAATGATATCGACCGGACCGAAGGATTTCTTGACGTTTCTGATGCTCAGGCCAGACATTTCGTACCCCTTGTCATCTTCTAGCGCTTCCTGCGTACGCGCAGCGCCTGGTACGGCTTGCGCGGAATCTTGACGCCGAAGGCCGCGTCCGGCTTGCCGCCGCGCACGACTGAGCCATGGCGCGTCGGATGCGGAACGGGAGCTGCCACCTTCTCGACCGGCGTGATCGTCATCTCCCATGTGTCGATGAGATCGACATCATAATCGTCGCCGTCGACGGGCAGTCCCGTGGACCAGATCACCGGCTGATGCTCGCCGAAATAGATCAGGCGGAAATCGCCGTCACCGTCGCGCGCGCCCGACACGCGAGACCAGGGCCATTCGCCGATGATGCCCAGCGGCTCGAGGCCGTGTTTGACATCGGCTTCCAGAAGGTCGCGGAGGAAGGCGATGCGCTTCCACGCTTCACCGCGCAGTTCCCCGCCTTTTGCCCACCAGATCAGATCCTCCGGATGGGAATAGGTTTCGCCATGGCCGGCATAGCCGCCGCGCGCCATCGTGATCCAGAAGCGATGCACGAGCTCATGCGCATTGAGATTGCCCCATGACTGCAGGATGTCGCCCTCATATTCGGGCTCGTCGTTGACGACAGGCTTGCCGTAGGCATCGCGCCATTCCTGCGTGCGCTTAACGTCAGGGTTTTGAATGCAGGTGTGCGTCACCCACGGCTTGCGATGATCGAAATTCGACGTCACGTCGCCATTATGGATGGAGCGGAGGTGCTGGTAGGGGTCGTTCTCTTCGAGGATGTGGAAGTAGCGATCCCACTGCTCCATCGGCTTCGTATCGATGAGAAAATCATATTCATTGGCAAGCGACCACCAGACGTTTCGGTAGGCGGCGAGACGAGCGGCCAGATATTCGACATAGCGAAAATCCTGTTCGGCCGACATGTCGGCATATCCCCATCGGTCATAGGGGTGGAAGATGATGATATCGGCTTCGATCCCCAGCTGGCAGAGCGCTGCGACCTGCTTCTCGAAGTGCTGGAACGAGGCGGGGTTCGGACGATCGAAGTCTTCCCTTCCATCCGCCCCGCGTTCGAAGCAGGCGTGCAGCGGCTCGTTGACGTTGTAGGGATAATCCTTCGGAAACACGCCCATCCGCATCTTGTTGAAGCGGGCCTTCTTGAGGGTTTCGAGGGTCTGCTTCTGCATGTCGAGCGGCTGGTGCGTCCACGCGTAGCAGGTCGTCCCGAAGGACAGGAACGGGGTGCCGTCCGCATAGGCGAAGTGGAATTTGTTTCGCACACGCACCGGGCCGTGATTGCCGGCTGAAGGCTCGGTCGCGGTCAATGCGCCGGTCTTGCCGTCGAGTGCAGCAGTCTTGGAACGGGTCAGAAAGGACCATTCGCCTTCGCAATCCGGCATGAAGCGGATGCGGTAGGTGCCGTTGCCGTCATAAAAGCCCGGCACGCGGACTTCGCGGCTCTTGTGGGTGAACACGGCATCGAATGCCACGTCGAGATAGGGATTTCCGCCGGAGGGTCCATCAAAGGAGGCCTCGAACACGCCCCATTTTTCGACTGTTGCATCAGACATAGAATATTCTCCTCGTGAATGCTTTTGCGGTCGCTAGCCTTTGACGGCACCTGAGGTGAGGCCAGAGACGAAGTAACGCTGGAAGATGAGATAGACGATCGTTGCCGGCAGGACGGTCATCACGATGGCCGCATTGAGCTGGCCGTAATTGCTCGAGAACTGCCCCTGAAACGACATCAGGCCGAGCGGTAAGGTCCACATGTGCTGATCCTGGAGCAGCACCAGCGCCATGGCGAATTCGTTCCAGGTGGAGACGAAGTCGAGGATGAGCAGTGCGGCGAGCACAGGCAGGCACACCGGCAGAAAGATCCGTCTGAAGATGATGAAGTGGCTTGCACCGTCGATCAGCGCTGCTTCCGACAGCTCCTTGGGAATGCTCTTGAAGAAGCCATGCAGGATGAAAACCTGATAGGGAACGCCGAAGGCGATGTAGGGGAGGATGACGCCGGGGTAGGTGTCGATGAGGCCGAACGAATTGACCAGGGTGAAGAGCGGCGCAAGCATTACCTGGAAGGGGATCATCGTGCCGAACACGACAAGCAGCAGCAGGGCCTTGGTGATCTTCAGCTTGATCTTGGCCAGGGCATAGGCGGCCATCGCCGAAAGGAACAGCCCGAGCGGCACCTTGATGATGGTTATGATGACGCTGTTGAAGAAGGAGTTTGCGAAGTTGCCGCGGCTCCATGCGGCGCTGTAGTTTTCGAAAGCGAGCTCGGTTGGCGGCACGAAGGCGCCCGTGCCCGTCACAGCCGCTGGCGTCTTCAAGGAGGTGAAGACGATGAAGACGAATGGCGCGACCCAGACGAGCGCCACGATAACAAGCGTGATCCAGAGGCCGATCAGAATCGGATCCCGCTTCATCGACGATGGTTCGACCTGCAGATGCACTGCGGTCTGGTCGGTCGGTACAGCTGTCACGATTCAACCTCCTCGTGCTTCTGGGTCCATTTGAGATAGGGAATGACGACAGCCATGGTGATCAGCAGCAGCACGACCGAAATCGCCGCGCCTCGTCCGAAATCGAAGATCTGCATCGCCTGCGTGAACGCCCAGAGCGCCAGCATCTGGGTAGACTGCGCCGGACCGCCGCCCGTCAGACCATAGACGATGTCGAAAGCCTTCAGGGAGGAGATGACGGAAAGAACGAGAACGATCGTGATCGTCGGGCGCAAGGCCGGCAATGTCACGTGCTTGAACACCGCCCAGCGGCCGGCGCCATCGATGCGCGCTGCCTCGACAAGCGTCTGAGAGACATTCTGCAGGCCCGCCAGGAACAGGACCATCGAGAAGCCGACCGTCTGCCAGAGATAGGCGACGAAGACCGAATAAAGGGCGATATCCCTGTTGCCCAGCCAGTCATTGATCCAGCCCTGCATGCCCCACGAGGTGAGCAACTGGCTGAAAAGGCCGAAGAACGGATCGTACATCCACTTCCACATGGTGGCCACAGCAATCGGCGCGATGATGACCGGCAGATAGAAGATGGCTCTGAGGCCATTGCGGCCGAATATCTTCTGATTGAGGCTGAGCGCCAGCAGCAGTCCGACCATCGGCGGGAAGATCAGGCTCATCGAGGTCCAGATGACGGTATTGCGAAAGGCAACCCAGAAGACAGGATCCTTCGTGAAAATCGCCGAGTAGTTTGCAAGCCCTACAAATTGCCGCTGCGGATCCAACCCGTTCCATTTCTGGAAGCTCAGGATGACGACATTGACCATCGGATAGAGGGCAAAGACGGCATAGATCGCCAGGGCTGGCACGAGCAGGATGAGCGCTTGGACGCGCGGATCATGTGTCGATTGTCGAAGTGACATGCTTTCCTCCTGGCAGTGAAGCGGCTGCCAGCTGATGAAAGAATGTGCCAGTCGATCGACAGCTGGGTCGATCGACTGGCACCTCGGGAGGAATCAGGTTCGGCTTGCGATAAAGCTCTGCAACTGCTTGGCCGCATCGGCCGGCTCGGTGTTGCCGGAGGCAACATCGTTGATGACCCGGAAGTATTCCGTCGTGACGTCGAGCGGGAACGCCTGGTCGCCGTTCATGTACACTTTGCCGTATTTCTGGAAGATACCCAGCCATTCCGCCTCGAGCGGCTTCTGGTTGGCATATTGTACGTTCTTGTTGACGGAGGTCGAACTCAGCTGGCCGAGCAGATCCTGCTGGACTTTCGTCGAGAGGAAGTAGTCGAGGAACTTCGCCGCTACGTCAGGGCTCTTGCTCTTGGTGCTGATGTAGTTGTACTCGGCGAAGCCGTAGAGACGATCGGTGTTGGTCGGGAAGGGGAAAATGCCGTAGTCGTCGAGATTGGCGCCGGAGCCGTTAAGCTGGCTGACCAGCCAGTCGCCTTCGAGCATCATCGCCGCGCGGCCTGCGGTGAAGAGGCTGTAGGACTGTTTGTTGTCGATGCCCATGAACGGCTGCAGCGTATAGTCCTTCGTCCACTTCGCAAACTCCGCGAAGGAGTCCGTCGCGCAGGGTTCCTTGGTCCAGTCCAACGTCATCGCCTTCAGCGCATCGTGCTTTTCAGCACCGCACTTGGTTTCAAGGATGACGTCCATGAGGCGCATGACGTGCCAGTTGACCGTGCCGCCGAAGGTGAAGGCAGGAATGCCTGCAGCCTTCAGCTTATCGGCCGCGGCAAGGAATTCGTCGTAGGTCTTCGGCTCTTCCGTGATGCCGGCCTGTTCGAAAAGCTTCTTGTTGTAATAGACGGCCTCACCCTTGAAGGTGAAGGGAACGCCGTGCTTGCCGCCGGGGTAGAGGTCCGCGAAAGCCGCTGCCGAGGGCAACAATTCGTCGTTCCACTTATACTCGGCATAATACTTGTCGAGGGGCAGGGACAGGCCGGCCTTCACATATTCGCCGCCGAGGCCGAGGCCGGCCCAGCTGAAATAAATGTCGGGCCCCTTGTCGGAGCCCGCAGCGACGCGCAAGGCGGTCTTGTGCTCGTCGACGGCGCGCTGGACGATCTCGACATGCGTTCCGGGGTTTGCGGCTTCAAAATCTGTCGCCACCTTCTTCAGAGCTGTATTGGCAGCATTGTTGTCGAAGTTGAGCGTCCAGAGCGTGATATCTTCAGCAAGAACCGGCGTGGCCGATAGTGACGCCACGGCGATCGCAACGATGCTCGCAGTTTTCAATTTCGCAGAAAGGGTCAGCATTACCGTCCTCCTCTTGTAAGCCGGTGCCCCTTGTTGCAGATAGTCATTGACATGTCAACTGGTATGATGAGCTAACCATCGTGGTGCTGGGCAAATTTGGCCATCGCGGCGATGATAATGACGGCCGAGGCGGCGCCGGGATCGATGTGCCCGATCACACGGTCCCCCAATCGCGAAGCCCGTCCCTTGGCCGCGGTCATGTTGCTGGTCGCTTGGCAGCCTGCGCGCGCTGCCCGCTCGGCCGCCTCGAAGCATTGGGGGACGGGCTTTCCCGACTGCCGGGCAGCCAGTGCTGCGTCAGCCGCGGGCCTCCAGGCGTCAACCATCGTCTTTTCACCGGGCTCGGCCTTTCCGCGTTCCTGGATTCCCTGCGCCATTGCGACGAAGACACGCAAAAAATCGTCATCGCTCAATGTCCGCTTGTCTTTGGCGGTCGCTCCGGCGCGCATGAAGGCCGTGGCATATAGCGGGCCTGACGAAGCGCCGACCGCATTCAGGAATGCCTTTGCCGCGACGTTGAATGCGGTTGTCGGGGCAGTCTCGGCGTCAAGTTCGCCGACCGCTTTCGCGGCGGCCTGGCAGCCTGCATCCATGGCAAGGCCGTGATCTCCATCGCCGATGGCGCCGTCCAACGCGCAGAGATGGTCGCTCTCTGCCGCAATATCCTCAGCTATCCCGGCAAACATGCGCTGCAGGTCTTCGGTCGCAAACGTCATCGATTACCTCACAAACATCGCGCAATCACAGGGGTGGTCGATCAATCGCTGAAGTTCGTCGTCAAGATGCATGAGCGTGATCGACGCGCCGGCCATTTCGAGCGAGGTGCAGTAATTCCCGACGAGCGACGTATGGATGACGAGCCCGGCATCGTCGAGCCGGGACTTCACGCGCCGCATCATGATGTAGAGTTCCATCATCGGGGTCGAACCCAGCGAATTGACGAGGACCGCGACACGATCGCCCCGATCTGCTTTGATTTCACCAAGAATGCTGTCCATGAGTTCGTCGGTCACCGCGTCGGCCGGCCTCAGCGGCTCACGCGCCACGCCAGGCTCCCCATGGATGCCCATTCCGATCTCCATCTCGCCTTCGCCGATCAGGAAGTTCGGCCGGAGGGTCTGGGGCAGCGAACAGGGCGAGAGCGCGACACCCATCGTATAGGTTCGCGCATTGGCATGGCGGGCTGCGCGCTCGACATCATCAAGGGAATAGAGAAGATCGCAGGCTGCGCCGGCGGCCTTGAAGATGAAGACGTTGCCCGCCACGCCCCGCCGCCTGTCCCGCTGATCGGCAGGGGCGGACGCCACGTCATCCGTGGTGAGCACGGTGCGCACCTCGATCTCGTCAAGCGCGAGCATCTCGGCGGCCATGTCGAAGTTCATCACGTCGCCGGCATAATTGCCATACATGAACAGGACACCGGCGCCACCGTCGACCGCCATGGCGCAGGCGATGATCGGATCGGGCGGCGGCGACGCGAAGACATTGCCGATCGCGGCCGCATCCGCCAGGCCCTTGCCGACAAACCCCAGAAATGTCGGCTCGTGCCCGGACCCACCGCCGATGACCAGCCCGACCTTGCCCTTGCGTGGCCCGTTTCTGGCAATGATCGCGCGGGGCATGTCTTCTACCGCGTAGAGATGGCGCGGATGCGCCGCCAGGATCCCCTGCAGCATCTCATCGACGGCATCTGCGCCGGAGTTGATAAGCTTCTTCGTCTTCACTTCGATCCTCCCAAGAGCGAGTTCCGATCGCATAGATGCAGCTGCACTGCTGGAGGTCAATCCGCCAGCGCGTGGTGCTGCAGCGGCAAGACGGCGACAGTCAATGGGGCAAGCAGCAGATCCCCGCTTGAGTCCTTCCCGGTCGGCCCGCATGCGCTGCAATCGACCTTTCGTTCTTCGCTCGTCAGATTGGCGATATAAAGTCTGTCGCCTGTAGTATCCCTTGCAACGAAAGACAGGACCTCGGAGGGCGAGGAGGAGACGCATTCCCGCCAGGTTGCACCAGCCAATCGACACAGTGTCCGGACAGTGTCGAACAGCGGGCGACGCCCGCCCGGTTCGATCGGTTCCCCCGAACCAGCGATCAAGCCAAATGGCCCGGATAAGGCCGATAGCGTCAGGCATTCCAGACCGGCATCCAGGACCCGTATCGCGTAACCAAGCGCGAAGGCCTCCGCGAAACGTCCATTATGGCGCGGGTCGCGATTGGCCATGGGGATGCGTGCGCCCACCGGATTGTTCATCGTGCGGCTGCCATAGGGGTTCTGCCGCATCGGGATCGTCGATGGGCCGATGCGGTAGGGTTTGTCGCCGTAGATCGCACGCACCGACCGCGTGATGAAGGGCAGCGCTTCCAATGTCTGCATGACGCTGAGATCGTCGGCGGCGTGGACGATCGGATTGGTGCAGTGGCTGACGAAGTCGAGCTGTCCATCGGGGACGCGCTTCCGGTTGAGCTCGGTGAAATAGCTCAGCATGCCGCCGCCGATGCGAATGCCGGGAAAGGCGGCGCGGGCAGCTGTATAGACCTCATCCAAAGGCGGGCATTCCGGCCATTTGCTGCCGGGCGGCGTCGACTGCCGGTCGACGGACGGTGAGATCATGATCGCATCCGGCCTGAATTCCGCCAGCCGCATCTGGCGGGCGATCTCGGCCGCCTCGCTTGACGGCGACGATTTGCAGGGAAGGGCGATCTCCAGCGTCGAGCTGCCGCGATGGACAGTCGCGATTGCAGCGAACCGCCTGAGCGCGTCGACGCCGTGCCCGGCACTAGGGTCGAAATGGAAGAGGAGTTCCTGGGGAGCGATCTCCGTCAGGACGGACTTTGCCGAGAGGGTCGCATCGGCCTCCTCGGGTGTAATGATCACGCCGATATCTGGCATGGCGCCGGTGCGCGCGCCGAGCTCGAGTTTTATAACGCCGCTCGACACGCTAGTTGGAGCATGCCGTGCTACCCCCCCGATATCCTTGATGATCAGCGACGTTTTCTGCCGGACCGGCCGATTGGCAGGAATCTGGTAAGGCCAGGGAAGGGCGAGCGGTCTGACATAGGTCTTGTAGGATGCGTCCGACCAGTTCCTCTGATCTTCCATTTCGAAAGTGTCGCCCTCCATCCGGCATTCCGCCTGAACGTCAGGCATGACCGCATGGGTGATGGCGCGCATGTCCTTGAACGGCTGCCAAGGCTCGATGACATCGGGAAACCGCGTTGCCACTATCCGGCCGTCGACATGCTCGACCGTTGCCGGCAAGCCCGCCACGCCGACGATCGGATGCAGGATGCAGAAGCCGCAGCGATTGGTCTCGAAGCCGGTCTCTGTGGAGGCTTCGGCCTCGAAGTCGAGTCGATCCGTATTTCCGGTGATGCGAACATCGATGATGAGTTTGGTATCATCCGGTCCCTCGCAGCAGGCCTGATAGGCGACCGCGAAACGGTCGTCACTCTGCTCGATCCGCAGATCGACAATTTCAGGGCTGTAGGTGCCCCAGTCCCGGTCGCGAACGAGGTACGAAATCGCTCGCAGCACCTCGGTCCCATCGTAGCGGATGGTGCGGAGATTGCCATTGGTGAGATCGGCTTCCAGTTTTCCGGCTCTCAGACGAACCGGCGGCGTTTCGACGAGGCGAGTGCCGTAGAGCTGGAACGCATCGACCGTCATCGCAGTATCGCTCCGACATCGATCGTCTGTCCCCTGGCCGCGCTGTCATAAGCGGCCTCGACGAGCGCGAACGTCTTCAGATTGTCGGCCCCTGATGTCGAGTGTTCGGCGCCGCGCTCCAACTGATCAACCCAATGCTGCTCGATCGCGTAGACGCTCTCCTGGATGTTGTGCCAGGGCCGCGAGGCCCATGACAGCAGCTTCGGCGATACGTCGGTGGTGGTAGTGCCCTTGGCGTTGGTGATTTCCAGGCCGTAACCCTGGGTCAGGCGGATCGTGCCCTCAGAACCGTCGAGCTCGATCAAGGTCTCGGGGAATGGCTCCCTGGAAAGCCTCGTGGCGTAGCTGACGTCGACGACCGATGTGGCGTCGTTTTCGTGATCGAGCAGAATGGTCGCGACATCCTCACCCTTGATTCTGGGATTGACCCGCTTGGTGCGAGCCGTGACAGATCGAACGTCGCCAAGGATATAGCGGGCGATATCGAGCGTATGGATGCCGAGGTCTTCGATGATGAACCGTTCCCCCTCGGCGAGATAAGGCTGGCCGGAAAAGACGTCGTAGGCCGAACGGAAAGAGAAACGGCCCCAGAAGGGCGTGCCGATCGCATCCGCATCCAGGGCCTTGCGGACCGCCTGGATGGGCGTCTGCCAGCGAAAGTTCTCGTGCACCATGAGGGGTATGCCGGCATTACGACACGCCTCGACCATCGCCTTCGCGTCCGACAAGGTCTTGGCGAACGGCTTCTGGCAGATGGCCGGCACCTTGTTCGCAGCCGCCAATTCGACGAGAAAGCGGTGGCTTTGGACCGTCGTGGCAATGTCGACGAAATCAAAACCGCCATCGGCGAACAATGCCTCGGCATCGCCATAGCGGCGATCGATGCCGAACTGATCGCCAACGATCTTCAGCCGCTCCGGGTCGCGGTCGCAGATCGCCACGATGCCGGCTCCTCGAACGTCGTTCCAGGCATGCATCTGGTTGATCGCAAAGAAACCGCAACCGATCAAAGCCCCTTTCAATTCCGTCATCTCAACCTGCCTTTGCCATCTGCATGAGGGTAACGCGCTGCTGCAGGCGGCGCTGCGCCTGGTCGACGACGACGGCGATGATGATGACGAGGCCCTTGATGACCATCTGCCAGAAGGAGGAGACGCCCATCATCACCAATCCGTCGGAGAGGATGCCGATGACGAAGGCGCCGATGATCGTGCCGCCGATCGTGCCGCGGCCGCCCGACATCGAGGTGCCGCCGAGCACGGCTGCGGCTATCGCATTGAGCTCGAAGCTTTCGCCGGTCGCCGGATGGGCTGCCATCAGTTCCGAGGAGATGACGACGCCGACGATTGCCGCGCAAAGTCCGGAGAACATGTAGACGAAGATCTTCACGACATCGACCCGGATGCCGGACATGCGCGCGGCCCGCTCATTACCGCCGACGGCGAAGATGTGACGGCCGATCGGCGTCGAACGCGCGACATAGGCGGCTAGCAGCGCGAGCACGATCAGGATCCAAATCGACACAGGCAGGCCGAGGATGCGTCCCGCCCCGAAGAAATCGAAGCCGGTTGTGGCATATTCAGGCCGGCCGACAAGGTTCGGAAACGTCTGGCCGTCCGACGACAGCAAAGCGAGACCGCGGGCGATATAGAGTGTGCCGAGTGTGGCGATGAAGGGCGCAACGTTGAGCTTGGTGATCAGCAGGCCGTTGATCAGCCCGATGAGCAGGCCGATCGACAAGGTGATCAGCACGATCTCGAAGAGGTTGAAAAAGATGGTGTAGCCGATCGGCAATTCGATGCCGTAAAGAATCAGACCGCCGGCGACCATGCCGCAAAGCCCGACGATCGATCCGACCGAGAGATCGATGCCGCCGGTGATGATGACAAAGGTCATGCCCATCGCCAGGAAGGCGTTCAGCGCCACGTGCTTCGACATCAGGATCATGTTCGCCGTCGAGGTGAAGTTCGGGGCGAAGATCGCAAAGAAGATGACGACGGCAAATAACGCGATGAACGTCCTGAGCTTCATCAGCGTCAGAAGCGCCGAGCCGTTGCCGCCCTTCGGCGCAAGAGTGGTGGAGGTAGCCGTCATCATGACGCGAGTTTCCCTTGATGTCCGTGTCCCTTGGCCGAAGCCGCGATAATGGCTTCTTCCGTGGCCTCGTTTCGATCGAAGACGGCGATCAGCTGGCCGTTGCTCAAGACCGCGATGCGATCGGAAAGCGCCATGACCTCCTCGAGGTCGGAAGTCGAAAACAGAATGGCGAGCCCGTTTGCCGCCAGCCGCCGCATGGTGCGGAAGACATCGGCCTTGGCGCCGACATCGATGCCGCGGCTCGGCTCGTCCATCAGTAGCACTTTCGGATTGGTCATCAACGCCTTACCGATGACGACCTTCTGCTGATTGCCGCCGGACATCGAGGTCACCTCGAAATCCGGGTTCGGCGCCTTGATCGACAGATCGCGGATTGCATCGCGAATGGCGTTCTTCTCAGCACTCCTGTCGATATGGAAGAGCCGGGTGAAGCGGCCAAGGCTCGCCAGTGTCAGGTTGGAGGCGATCGAGAGCACCTGGACCAGACCTTCCCGCTGCCGGTCTTCCGGAATGAGCGCAAGGCCGCGGCGGATACGCCGGGTGGTGTCGCGGGCACGAATATGCTTTCCGTCGATAAAGATCTTGCCGGTCGAGTGTGTGTGCCGGCCGATCACGCATTCGAAGAATTCGCTGCGCCCGGCGCCCATCAGGCCATAGATGCCGAGGATCTCGCCTGCCTTGACCGACAGCGAGACATCGTTGACCGAAAGCCCACCCGTCGGCCGCGGCAGGCGGATGTTTTCGGCGCGAAAGACCTCAGCCCCGACCGCGTGGTCCACGGATTTTGCAAAATCCTTGGCATCCGAGCCGATCATGGAGCGCACGATCCAGCGCGTGTCGATGTCGCGGACCATTGCCTCGCCGGTGACCTGGCCGTCACGCAGCACGGTGATGTAGTCGCCGATCCGCATCAGCTCTTCGAGCCGGTGTGAGATATAGACGATCGCCACACCCTGGGCCTTCAGCTCCGCGATCACCTTGAACAGGATCTCGACCTCGGCCGCCGAAAGAGCCGACGTCGGCTCGTCCATGATCAGGATCCGGGCATCGAGCGACATCGCCTTGGCGATCTCGACGAGCTGCTGCTGGCCGATCGGCAAGTCCTCGACCATCGTATCGGCCTCGATCCCGGCATCGAGACGCTTCAAGAACGCATTGGCCTTTTGCACCTGTGCCTTGTGATCGATGCCGAGGATGCCGCGGGTGATTTCACGCCTGGCGAAGATATTCTCGGCGACCGACATGTTGGCGAAGAGATTGAGCTCCTGGAAGATCATGCCGATGCCGTGCGCCTGCGCATCAGCCGGGCTGTCGAAGGAGACAGGCTTGCCATCCAGAATGATGCGGCCGAGCGTCGGACGCTCGACCCCGGCGATGATCTTCATCAGCGTCGACTTGCCTGCACCGTTTTCGCCGACAAGGACGTTCACTGCGCCGCGGCGAAGCTCGAGATTGGCGCGCTTGACGGCGACAATGCCCGAATAGACCTTGGACACGTCGTCGAGGCGCAGGATGATGTCGTCATTTTGTGCCTCTCCTGTGGTCATGGGCCAACCTTCAGTTCCGAAGGCGTTATGAGCGGCAGCTCACCGCTCTTCGGCAACGGAAAGGCGCCGATCGCGGTCACCGTCTTGCCGGCGAGGTCTTCACGCGGGATGGCGGAGAGAAAGGTGGTATTGGCCTTCTCGTTGAAGGCTTTGCCGAACTGCGCCCACTCGATCTGGTTCTTGAATTCGTTGAAATTGACGAATTCCAGCGTGTCGCGGAGTGCCGTGCCGCGCAGCGCCGGCCCGATCTGCACCTTCGCATCGGCCTTGCCGTCGCCATCGGCGTCGACATCGAGCGTCGCCGCGCGCGAGGCTGTATCGGCCGCGACAACCTTGCCGGTGATCTTCACCGCATAGGTCCATGGCGAGCTGCTCTGCTTGCGGGGATTACCATATTTCTCGCCTGCGGCGTCGGGGCTGGAGGTGGCCAGTTGCATGACGTCCTTGAGGTCGCCGGCGCGCTTTTCGAAATAGGGCACTGCCTCGGACTGCCAGATCGCCTCGACCTTTGCATTCGGGTCGAAGGCGGTCTTGGCCGCTGCCTCCGCCTTTTCTTCAGCGCTCGGCGTCTTGATGATCTTGCAACCGGGCAAGGCGGCCGCCACGACGGCGGCGAGCAGGGCGCCCTTCATTCTCAACATGCTTCAAACCTCGACGTCTTGCGAATCCATTGCGGAGAGTGCAGCGCTGCGCCCTCCGCAACTCGCTGCTGATCAGTTTGTCAGGGCAAAGGTTTCGAGCTTGCCGGCATTGTCGGCGTTGATGAGAACGCAATCCATCAGCTGCTTCTCTTCTTTTGGCGTCGTCTTGTTCTTGATGTAGGCGTCTGCCTGTTCCACCGCCAACTGAGCCTGCGCATAGGCTGGCTGCAGGACCGTTGCCTTGATACCGCCCGACTTGATGGAGTCGCGCACGTCGTTGGAACCATCGAAGCCGACGACGATCACGTCCTTGCGGCCGGCCGCCTGCAGCGCAGCGATCGCGCCCATGGCCATGGTGTCGTTGCCTGAAATGACGCCCTTGATGTCGGGATTTGCCTGGAGGATGGTTTCCATCTTCGAATAGGCTTCCGTCTGGCTCCAGTTGGCAGACTGCTTGGCGACGGACTTCAGGTCCGGATAGTCGTCGATGACGTCGTGATAGCCTTGCGAGCGGATGCCGGCATTGGTGTCGGACTCCTTGCCCACCAGCTCAACGTAGTTGCCCTTCTCCCCCATCAGCTTGACGAATTCCTGCGCCCCGAGCTGGGCGCCCTGATAGTTGTTCGAGACGATCTGGGCGACGGCAACGCCCGTCGCGTTGATTTCGCGGTCGATCAGGAAGGAGGGGATGCCTGCATCCTTTGCCTTTTTGACGGCGGCGACGGAGGCGTCAGCTCCGGCATTGTCGAGGATGATCGCCTTGGCGCCCCGCCCGATCGCCGTGTCGATCATTTCGGACTGCTTGTTGGCGTCGTCGTCATGCGTCATGACGAGCGTTTCGTAGCCGAGCTCCTTCGCCTTGGCTTCAGCGCCGACGGCTTCGGCCTTGAAGAAGGGATTGTCATGCGCCGGCGTGATAATGGCGATGAGATCGGCCGCAAAGGCCGGAAGAGCTGTTCCGAGCGCCAATGCGCCGGCAAAAGCTGCAAGTGTCAGTCTGCGCGTCAGTTTCATTGTTTCCTCCCTGTTGTGAATGAAGCCCCTTCTCCCTGGGGCGGTTAAGGGGAGGGCTTGCCTCCCCAAGCCGGTTCAGGTGATGCGCCGGATGCTTTCGGCGATCTCCTGCGGTTCGAATACCTTCTTCCAGTCGTCGCGCATCAGCGCCGGGATGCCGAACTCGATCGCCTTGTTACAGGCATCCGAAAACACGCCGTCGACTTCCTTGAAGATGACCGCGCCGAGCACGTTCATATGGCCGAGCAGGAAATCGCGGGCGGCCTGTTCCGGCACGCCGCGTGCCACGCATTCGTCCATGGCCTGTCGCATGACGACGAGCAGCGATGCGCAGACGGTTTCCGACAAGCCTGGTTCGAGCATGGCAAGCTGATCGACCGTGACCCGGTGCGAGCGCATGACCGGCGCCCAGATCAGCTTGGCGATTTCCTCGCCAAGCGCGTATGCGCTTTCGGGACCCTGCATCAGTGCCGAGACGATATGCTGCTTGGCGAAGAGGCCGCCGAAATGGTCCTTTTTCGCCTGCATGTCCGTCTCGTCATTGAAGATCGGCGGGTGGCAGGGATGGGTGACGAAATAGGTGAGATCATCGCGCTTCGGCAGGTGGCCGGCAAAAGGAGCCGCAGCGTCCAGCGCGATCACCATCGTACCTGATGCGAGCTTGTCGACGATGCCTGCCGCGACCTTGCCGATCGCCGTGTCCGGCACGGCGAGGATCACCACCTCAGCGCCGTCGAGCCCGACATCGACGGGCACGCAATCGACACCGAGATCATTCTTCAAACGGGCCTTGCCTGCGTCGCTCACCTCGACATGGCGGACCTCGAAACGCGAGCCTTTGAGATTTTTGGCAAGCCGGTATCCCATTTTCCCGCCTGCGCCGAAGAGGGCAATCTTAGTCATGTTTTCCTCACCTTTTCCATTCTCGATAGGATCACAAACTGGTATGATGAGTCAATCACCATATCACTATTAAATCTACCAGGACCGAGTTTTCTGCGTGAAGCCGGTTGATCGCGCGTTCGACCGATTAAGCCTCGGGAAACCATCAGTGTTTCCTTCCGTCGCGGATCTGCGTGAAATAGGCGTCAGTCCCGACCTGGCCGCCTTTGAGCGCGATCTGCAGGCCGTTGGTCGGCTGATAGTCGCCATGCGCGAGGCAAAGCGGAGAACCCGGCGTCTGGGGAAGCGGAAGAAGCGTCGTCAGCGCGTCGATCTTCAACTGCCTGAGCGCGTGACTTGATGTGTCGCCGCCGGCGACGACCGCACGCGAAAGCCCTTCGTTCTCGATCAGGCGGCGCAAGATCGTGCCGAGCGCGCTTCCGAGCCGGTGACGCGCACCCGGAAGCCGGTCGATGTCGGCGCCGCGGTCTGCAGACGGTCCAAGCGCGGTGTAGAGGATGACGCTCTTGCCCTGCTTGAGCTTCTCGGTTCCCGCCTCCACCGCAGCACTCACTGCGCCTTCGCCATGCTCCGAGACCAGTGCTAGCGGATCGAGCGCGATGCTCTCGAAGCCGTTCTCGACAGCCGTCCGGATCTGGCGCTCGGTCGTTGGCGATACGCTGCCCGAGACGACGGCGAGGCGATCAACCGGGCCGATATCGGGAAACTCCGCGCTGTTCGCGTCGATGAAACACCTCCGCCGCCACGCGCTGAGCAGGGCATATTCGACACCCGACGAGCCGGCGACGAAGCTTCCGGAGCGACCGGTGACACGAAGCAGCTGCCGACCCGCAGCCTCCTGTGTCGCCTCGGAATCGACGTCGATGAGCAGGATCCCTTCTGAAGCCGACGCCAGCTCGTCGATCCGCGCATCGGCGTCCGGTGCGGTGATGGCGATAAGATCGGCGAGCAGGACGGGAAGGCGGGTCTGCTTCGACAGATGCACCGCAAGGTCCGCCTCGTCCATCGGGGTCACCGGATGGCGGCTCATGACGGGATGGCGGTCGATGCGAAAGATCCGGCCTTGGTAAGCGGCAAAGAGATTGCCGAATGCCGTGTAGCGTTTCAGTTGCGGCGCGCCGACGATGACGGGAACGACGGATCGCCCGAACACCGATCGGCCGATTTCGATCGCTTTGCCGATATTGCCGATTTCGGGGCTGGAATCGAAGGTCGAGCAGACCTTGTAGTGGCAGATGTCAGCGCCCAGCGAATGCAGCCACTCGAAAGCGCGCGCAAGGTGCTCTTGCATCCATGCGGGGGTCTCGCTGCGGCTTGTCCCGGCAATGCCGATCGCGCGGCAATCTTTAAAGCGCGCAAACAGTTCCGGCGTCGGAACGTCGAGGAAGAGCACGGTCGAAACACCGTTCGAGGCCAGCGCCTCCATGACATCGGTGGAACCCGTGAAGTCGTCCCCGTAATAGCTGACGAGAGGTCCATCCATCGTGGTCACGCGCCCTTGCCGTCGCTGAATTTTGCAATCGAAGCGGCGAGCTCCGGATGATCTTTCGCGTAGGTCTCCAACGGGATGTCCGCGACTGCGGCCTGCCAGGCCTGCTGCACGGCCCGAACGCCGGCCGCCGGCCCGCCGGGGTGGCTGACGATACCCCCGCCGCAGAGATAGAGAAGATCGACGGTCCGGCCGGTCCGCTTGTAGGTCTCAGGCGCCTGTCCTCCCCACTGACCCGAGCCGGCAACCGGAAGCGGGCAATCGGAGGCATTAAACAGCGGCGTGCTGACGGCCTTGAAGGACGAGACGAAACTGTCGTCGGGTTCCCAATATTTGACCCTGATACCGTTGATCTGAAACTGGTCGACCCCGAGCAGCCGCCAGAATTGCTGATAGACCTTGAAGTCCATGCCGGCGCCCGGGTCGCGCGTCAGCACATCCCAACCGTTTCGATGCGCGTGCAGGACCAGATCGGAGCGCTTGCGCAAAAAGCTCATGCCGCCGAAGCCGATCGAGTTGATGTTGACGACGGCGCAGTTGCCGCCGGCCTTGGCGACGATGTCGTGGTTGCGCATCATCTCGTCGGGGTCGGCATGCGAGATGCCGAAGGCGTACATGACCTTCTTGCCGGTCTTCTGCTCGTGATCGAGAATGCGCGGCATGATCGCCGCAACGCGGTCCTTGAGCGGCGAATAGGCCGGACTCATCAGTTTTTCGTCATCCTTGATGAAGTCGACGCCGGATGAGATCAGCTCGCCGACGAGTTCCGCCGTCTCGTGTGGTCTGAGGCCAAGCGCCGGCTTGACGATCGTTCCGATGATGGGCCGACCGTCGACGCCGGTGAGACGGCGGCTTCCGGGGATGCCGAACTGTGGTCCCGGATGCGCGCTTTTGAAGGCGTCGGGCAGTTTCATGTCGACGATGCGGATGCCAGTCATGCCCTTGATGGAATAGACGCCGCCGATCGCAATGGTCATCAGTGCGGAGAGATCGGTCCCAATCGCCTCCAACGGAAAGGCAATGTCGACATCTGCGCGCTTGAGCAGCGTGCCGGGGGCGACCTCGGGCCAGGTCGGATGACGCGTATCTTCGAGTGGGCGGATCGCCAGGACGCGGGCGGCGACACGCGACTTCAGCTCTTCGGTTTCACCGGGAACGGGCACGAAGGTGCCGGTCGACTGGTCGCTCGCGATCTTTTCCGCCATCGCCTCGACGCTGCCGGGCGTTTCGATACGGTAGGTCAGGGTAATCATCATGAAACTGACGGTTGCTCCTCTCGCCCGGTAGATTACCATGGCGTCAACTCATGATCTGGTATAATGAGTATTCCAACTTATGAAAAGTAGAATCTTCGGATCCGCAAATTTTCGCCGCCAGCTTTGTTCTCGACCCGGAAAACTGTTAGGAGGAAACATTTTGAGCCAGCGAGATGTGATGACCCAGCCCCTCGAACAAATCGTCCGCCGGAAACTCTCTGACGAAGTGTTTGATCGACTTGAGCGAATGATCACCTCGGGCGAGCTTCAGCCGGGCGACGAGATGCCGTCCGAGCGCGTGCTGATGGAACGTTTCGGTGTCGGCCGGCCGGCGATCAGGGAGGCCATGCAGTCCCTTGCCAATAAAGGTCTGGTCAGCATTTCGCACGGTGAGCGGGCGAAGGTTCTCCGGCTGACGGCAAAATCGATATTCCGCCAGGTCGATCTCACCGCCAAGATCATGCTGTCGCAATCCTCGGACTCGTTGGAATACCTCAAGAGCGCCCGCATCTTTTTCGAACGGGGCATGGCGCGCGAGGCCGCGCAGCGCGCCACTGCAACCGATATCGCCGACCTCAGGAGCATCATCGAACGCCAGCGAATGTCGCTTGGGCGGGCCGAGGAATTCATCGACGCGGACATGGAGTTTCACACCCGCATCGCGCAAATATCGGGCAACCCGATCTACGTCGCCGTCAGCGAGGCGATGCTTGCCTGGCTGAAGGAATATCATACCGAGATGCTGATCTGGACCGGCAAGGAAAAATTCACGCTCGCCGAACACGACGAAATCGTCGACCGACTGGCCGCAAACGACGTCGATGGCTCGGAAACGGCACTCCTCAAGCATCTCGAGCGGTCGCGAGCGCTTTACGCGAAGTAACCTTCACGAACTCGGTCGCCCCGGGCCGGCACGCCTGGCCATCACTCACTTCCTGACTCTGCCTCACCCTTGATCCTTGGTCGCGACCGGGCTCCAGAGCCTATGGGGTGTTTGTAAGCAGAAAATGCGGAACAATGAGGTGTCGGCAAGGTTCTGCCTGATCACGCAAAGATCCCAAGGAGGACATCAGGATGCGTATGAAACTCATAGCAGCTTCGCTTCTCGCCATCGGCATGGCCACGTCTGCTTTCGCCCAGTCCAATCCGGCACCAGCCGGCGCCACGATCGATAAAAACCAGGCCGATCAGGGTGGCGGTGCAAGCGGCGATATGAAGGCCAAAAAGCCGATGGCGACCGATACCACCACGACCGGCTCCACGACTACCGGCACAATGAAGACCGACAGGCCCAAATGCCCCAATCCGGTCAACAACTCCGACAATCTCCAGACGCAGGGCGGCACGAGCAACGCCACGCCGATGGATGAGGCCTGCGCCGCGCATAACAACTGATTATTCCCTTCGCGAAGAACCCTGCCCCGGCGGGGTTTTTTGCATGCCTGCTCGGCCTATGCTGTGAACTCTCGTTTTGAGTTTATGCGGCGGATTGACGCACAACTCCCGCGGTGATATCTATGCCTGAATTGGTCAGGCCAGTTGACCAGCTGCGCGGCTTGAGGAGAAGCCGCCGGGGAGGCCCACGATGTTTTCGCCTGTTGAATCCCGCCGTCTTTATAGACAGGTCGCGGATCAGATTCGCTTGATGATCGCCAGCGGCGAGCTTGCCGTCGGCCAGCGGCTGCCGGCCGAGCGCGACCTGGCGGAACAACTGTCGGTCTCACGCCCGACCGTCCGCGAGGCGCTGATCGTCCTCGAGGTCGAAGGCCTCGTCAACATCCGCATGGGATCCGGCATCTATGTGGTGCGCCAGCATGCTGCGACCGTCACTGGGGCCGAGCGCGAACCGGTGGAGGGGGCCTTCGAGCTGCTGCAGGCGCGGGCCCTCATCGAATGCGCCATCGCCGAAGAAGCTGCCGGTCGCGCCACACCGGATGATATCGCTCTGCTCGATGAAACGCTGACGCGCATGGGGGGTGTGGTCAACGATGCAATCGCAGTGCTCGATGCCGATCGCGCCTTCCACACCGGCATTGCCGCCATCGTCGGCAATGCGACGTTGATCCGCGTCACGGGCGAGATCTTCGACATGCGCATGACCCCTTATTTCGCAAGGCTCGCCAGCCACTTCGAGGGGCCGACAACATGGCGTAGCGCCCTGGACGAGCATCGCGCCATTCGCGACGCGATCGCCGCCGGCGATGCAGCCGGCGCCAAGGCTGCCATGCGCGCCCATCTGACCATGTCGCAGAAGAGGTTTTCCGAGAGCTTCGGGGAGGAGTTTTCGGAGGAAGAGGAGCGCGGACGCGACAAGCGTCCGGCGAAGGGAACGACCAAGACTTAACCCAAGCTCGGGAGGAGAGAGCAATGAAAAGCAGACTGGCAACGATACTTTGCACCGCAGCCGTAATCATGGCGAGTAGCGCAATCGCGCAGGCCCAGACAGTGCTGAAATGGGCGCATGTCTATGAAACGTCAGAGCCCTTCCATACGGATTCCGTCTGGGCTGCGGAAGAGATCAACAAGCGCACCGACGGGCGCTACAAGATCGAGGTCTATCCGGCGTCGCAGCTCGGCAAGGAAGCCGACATCAACCAGGGCCTCAAGCTCGGGACGGTCGACATCATCATCTCGGGATCGAGCTTCGCGGCTCGTGACTACAAGCCGATCGGCGTGACTTACTTTCCCTATATCTTCCGCGGTCCCGATCATCTGATCGCCTATACCAAGAGCGATGTCTTCAAGCGCCTTGCCAAAGGCTATGAGGACAAGACCGGCAACCACATCACCGCCGTCAGCTATTACGGCACTCGGCATACGACATCAAACAAGCCGATCGCCAAATGCGCCGATATGCAGGGCCTGAAGATCCGTGTGCCTGACGTTCCGGCCTATCTGGCCATGCCGCGCGCCTGCGGCGCCAACACCACGCCGATCGCCTTTGCCGAAGTCTATCTCGCCTTGCAGAACGGCACGGTCGAGGCGCAGGAAAACCCGCTGACGACAATCGAGGCGAAGAAGTTCTACGAAGTCCAGAAGAACATCATCCTCACCGGCCACATCGTCGATCACCTCAACACCGTGGTCTCGAAGACACGGTGGGCGAGCCTTTCCGATGAGGACAAGAAGATCTTCGGCGAGGTCATGCAGGAGGCCGCCGAGCGCACGAGCAAGACGATCGCCGGCAAGGAAAACAGCCTCATCGCGACCTTCAAGGAAAAGGGCCTGAATGTCGCCGAGGTCGACAAGGCTGATTTCGAAAAGACCGTGATGGAAAACGTCAAGTTCGAGGACTTCGGCTACGAGAAAGCCGATTGGGAAGCAATCCGCGCGATCCAGTAAGCCCGCAAACTATCCTTTCGTCATGCCCCTCACCCTAACCCTCTCCCCGTTTAGACGGGGAGAGGGGACGTGCCAAACGCAACGTTGAGGGTTGAAGACGCCGGCGCGGCATATCCCTTCGCCCCGTTTACGGGGGTCCGAAGGACTGGATCGAGACACGTGGCTCGACCCAGGCAAGGGTGGCGGCAGCCGGATGAGGGGCAGGTGCCGCCGGGCAAAGGACGATGTTTGTCGACAACTGAAGGGCGCGCCGCCAAGCGCGCTCCTTCTTCCCCAACTGGAACAAGGCCGATCATGTCGCAAGAAATTCATACGCAAATCACGGCCGAAGAAATCGGTCACGAGTTCGAAGGGCACGCGCCGACCGCTAACGTCTCGGACTACGCCATCGAAGACTGGATCACGCTGATCGTCTTCTGGCTGATGGCCGGCTGCGTCTTCCTGCAGTTCTTCACGCGCTATGTGCTGAACGACAGCTATGCATGGACCGAGGAGATTGCGATCAACTGCCTGATCGGCGTCGTCTTTCTGGGTTCCGTCATGTGCGTGCGCACCTCGCGGCATATCCAGGTGGATGTGTTTTATCACTATATGCCTGCAGGCCTTGCGCGCGTGCTCGCCACTTTCGTCGATATCGTCCGCATCGGCTTCTTCGCCTATGGCTGCCACCTGATGTGGCGCTATGTCGACATCGTGGCGGATGAGGAGATGGTCACCATCGACCTGCCGCGCAACATTGTCTTCTATACCGTTCTCGTCGCTTTCGTGCTGATGCTGATCCGCGCGATTATGGTCTTCATCGCCAACATGCGCCGCGGCTACTCCGTTCTTGAGCGCCCCGAAGAATTCCAGACGATCGAGGGTTGATCCGATGCTCCTGCTTCTTGGCTCGTTCCTGGTACTGATGCTGATCGGGGTGCCCGTTGCCATCTCGATGGCTGTCGCATCCGTGCTTTACATCGTCCTTTACGGTGTCGCCCCCGACATCATCGTCGCCCAGCGCATGATCGCCGGCGTCGAAAGCTTCCCGCTGCTCGCCGTGCCCTTCTTCATCCTCGCGGGCAACCTGATGAACTCGGCGGGTGTCACCGGCCGCATCTATTCCTTTGCCGTCGCTCTCGTCGGCTGGATGAAGGGCGGTCTCGCGCAAGTCAACATTATCGGTTCGGTCATCTTCTCCGGCATGTCCGGCACTGCGCTCGCCGATGCGGCGGGTATCGGTACGATCGAGATCAAGGCGATGAAGGATCACGGCTATCCGGTCGAGGCCGCGGTCGGCGTGACGGCAGCCTCGGCAACGCTCGGCCCGATCTTCCCGCCGTCGCTGCCGTTCGTGATCTACGGCATGATGGCCAACGTCTCGATCGGCGCTCTTTTCATGGCGGGGATCCTGCCCGGCATCGTCATGACGCTGTTGATGATGATCACTGTCGCCGCCTTCGCCTATAAGAAGCGCTGGGGCTCGGACGCGCCGTTCGATATCAGGCAGCTGCTGTCGGCGGGGATGGAAATCGTCGTCGTCCTGGCGGTGCCGCTGGCCATCTACCTGATGATGCGTGCCGGTGTATCGATGAATGCCGCAGCCGGTATCGCCCTTGCCCTGCTTCTCGCGCTCGACTGGTATTTCCGCTTCTCCGCCGTCATGGCGCTGATGACGCCCGTCATCCTGATCGGCGGCATGACGATGGGCTGGTTTACGCCGACGGAGGCTGCCGTCGCAGCCGTCCTCTGGTCTCTGTTCCTCGGCCTGGTGCGCTACCGCACGATGACGCCCTCGACGCTCGCCAAGGCAAGTTTCGATACGATCGAGACGACGGCATCGGTTCTCTTCATCGTCACTGCGGCATCGGTCTTCGCCTGGCTGTTGACGGTGAGCCAGGCGGCCCAGCTGCTGTCCGATGCGATCCTGTCGATCACCGACAATAAATGGGTTTTCCTGATCCTCGTGAACCTGCTGATGCTCTTCGTCGGCTGCTTCCTGGATACGATCGCGGCTATCACCATCCTCGTGCCGATCCTTCTGCCGATCGTCCTGAAGTTCGGGATCGATCCGGTCCAGTTCGGTCTCATCATGACGCTGAACCTGATGATCGGCCTGTTGCACCCGCCGCTCGGCATGGTGCTTTTCGTGCTGTCGCGGGTCGCGAAACTCTCCGTCGAACGCACGACCATGGCGATCCTGCCCTGGCTGGTGCCGCTCTTCCTGGCGCTGATCCTGATCACCTTCGTGCCTGCCGTATCGCTGTGGCTGCCGCAGCAACTCGGGCTGCTGAGATAGGAGCGCAAGATGCGGACACGTGTGGCACGGCTTTACCAGAAGGGCGATCTCAGGGTCGAAACCGCCGCGGTTGCGGCTCCTGGTCCCGGCGAGGTGCTGCTCAAAATGGCGGCCGCAGGGATTTGCGGCTCCGACCTGCATTATTATCAGGACGGCGGTTTCGGCCCGGTCCGGGTTCGCGAGCCGATCATACCCGGCCACGAGGCATCGGGAACCGTGAGCCAAACAGGCGAGGGGGCCGACGTGACGGCCGGGACGCTGGTGGCGGTCAATCCCAGCCAACCCTGCGGGCATTGCGAATATTGCCACGTGGGAATGCCGATCCACTGCCTGGAAATGCGCTTCATGGGCAGTGCGATGCGCCTGCCGCATGAGCAGGGCATGTTCCGGGAATGGCTGGTGGTGCCGGCCAAGCAGTGCTTTGCAGTCGGAGTTGCGACAACTGCGGCAGAAGCGGCCTGCAGCGAGCCGCTCTCCGTCTGCCTGCACGCGGCATCGCGCGCAGGAGAGATCACAGGCAAACGGGTGCTGGTCACCGGCGCCGGCCCGATCGGCGCTCTGATGGTTGCCGTCGCCTCCTATTACGGGGCAAGCGAGATCGTCGTGACCGATCTCGCGGATGCGGCGCTCACCAGGGCCAAAGCAATGGGCGCCAGCCGCACGATCAATGTTTCCAAAAATGCCCAGTCGCTTGCGGAATTCGAGGTGGGGAAGGGTTATTTCGATCTCGTCTTCGAATGCTCGGCCGCCGCCCCGGCCATCCGTGGCGCGATTGCCGCCATCAGGCCGCGCGGAACGATCGTGCAGGTCGGCGTCACAGGAGACGTCTCGATCCCTCTCAACGCCATCGTCGGCAAGGAGCTTCAACTCCACGGAACGCAGCGATTCCACGAGGAGTTCGGTACTGCCGTCGAGCTGATCTCCAGCCGCAAGATCGACGTGCGGCCGATCATCAGCCACAGCCTGCCGCTCGAAGAAGCAACCGCAGCCTTCACGCTCGCCGGCGACCGCTCGGCCGCCTGCAAGGTGCAACTGATCTTTTAGAACGCAGCGGCTGCCGGTCCGTCGGCGGAGGGGAGGAATAGGGACTCTCATTGGCAGGCGATTAGGCTGCCTCGTAACGCGTCTAGCGTCGGCCTCGCGTGCGCGTCGCCAGAACATTGCGGATCGAGAAGCTGGAATGGATCCTGAGGACGCCGGGCAAGGTCGAAAGGATCTCTTTGTGGATCCGCTCGAACTCGCCCGCATTGGCGACCTCCACGCGCAGCAGGTAGTCCGAACCACCCGTCATCAGAAAACATTCCCGGATCTCGGGATGCCGGCGGACCGCCGCCTCGAGGCGATCGAGATAGTCCTCCGTCTGCCGCTCTAGGGTGATGTTGATGATCACGGCGATCATCTCATCCGCATTGCCGGTGTCTACCAACACCGTATAGCCACGGATCACGCCTGATTTTTCCATGATCTTGATGCGCCTGAGGCAGGCCGATGGAGAGAGACCGATCTCGGCGGCGAGCTTGGCATTGCTCATGCGGGCATCGAGGCGCAGCAGTCTCAGGATATTGCGATCGATGGCGTCGAGAGCGGGCATGAGAGATCGTTCCAAATTTTCGTTGATTATGCGGCTAATAAGCAAATCACACAATAATCGACTACCGAATGATCGGCAATTTCGCTCATTATTTCATAAACTCCTTGAAATCGAGAAGGGTGGACATGGATAGCGATATTTTGGTTTCCCGCACACGCACCGCTACGACCGCGCAGGGAGCCACGGGCTATCTGACGATCGATCTTGCCGCCATCGGCCGCAACTATCGCCAGCTCGTTTCGATGCTGGCACCGGTCCGCGCGGGCGCCGTCGTCAAGGCCGACGCCTATGGCCTTGGCGCCGAGCGGGTTGCGAGAACGCTTTACAGGGAAGGTTGCAGGCATTTCTTCGTCGCCCAATTTGTCGAGGCCGTGACGCTCCGACCGGCCCTTGCGCAGGATGCTCAGATTTTCGTGTTGAACGGCTTGCAGCCGGGTAACGAGATCGCCTGCGCCGAGATGGGCATCGTTCCGATTCTCAATTCACTGGCGCAGTGGCGGCAATGGTCGGCAGCTTCGCGCATTCTGAAGCGCTGCCTGCCAGCCGTCCTGCAGTTCGACACCGGCATGTCACGGCTCGGTTTTCCCCGGGAAGAGCGAGCGGAGCTGGCGGCGGCTCTTCGGGACGGCAGCAATGTCGAAATCCTGTTCATCATGAGCCATCTGGCCTCGGCCGATGACATCGACAGCGAACAGAACGGCGAGCAGTTTGCCGAGATGTCCAGCATCGCCGACGAATTTTCCGGATTCGATATTTCCTTCGCCAATTCCGGCGGCGTTTTCCTGGGCGACGCCTATCACGGCGTGCTCGCCCGCCCCGGCATCGCGCTTTATGGCGGCGCTCCGAACGCCGGTGAGAAGAACCCGATGGAGCCGGTCGTCAGCCTCGATGTCGCCGTCGTGCAGACGCGCACCGTGCCGGCGGGGGCGAAAGTCGGTTATGGCGGAGCGCATGTCACGCAATGGGAAACACGTCTCGCCACCATTGCCGCCGGCTATGCCGATGGGCTGCCACGATGCCTCAGCGATCGCGGCGCCGTCTATTTCAAGGGCATCCGCCTGCCGATCGTCGGCCACGTGTCGATGGACAGCACGACCGTCGACATCACAGCACTGCCCGAAGGGGCGCTGACCTTCGGCAGCCTTGTCGAAGTGCTTGGCCGCCATCAGACGCTTGAGGACATTGCCCGCGACGCCGGCACCATTTCTTACGAAATCCTAACCGGCCTGGGCGATCGTTACGACAGGCAATATCGCTAAGAGCCGGCGGCTCCATCATTGGGAACATCATGAAGGTCATCGTTCTAGGAGCCGGCATTGTCGGCGTCACATCCGCTTATCAGCTGGCCAAGGCCGGCCATGAGGTCACGGTCGTCGACCGGCAGCCGGGTCCTGCGCTGGAGACCAGCTTTGCCAATGCCGGCGAAGTCTCCTTCGGCTATTGCTCGCCATGGGCGGCGCCCGGCATTCCCATGAAGGCCATGAAGTGGCTGTTCATGAAACATGCGCCGCTCATCCTGCGCCCGAAACTCGACATGGCCATGCTCTCCTGGATGGCGAGGATGCTGTCGAACTGCACCTCCGAGCGTTATGCGATCAACAAGAGCCGCATGCTGCGCCTTGCCGATTACAGCCGCATCGCGCTGGCCGAACTTCGCGCCGAGACCGGCATCGCCTATGATGAACGCATGCAGGGAACCCTGCAGCTGTTCCGCACCCAGCAGCAGCTCGAGGCCTCGGCTAAGGATGTCAAGGCGCTGGCTGCCGACGGCATTCCCTATGAGGTGCTGGACCGGGACGGCTGCATCCGCTTCGAACCGGCGCTGAAGCATGTGCGAGAGAAGATTGTCGGCGGTCTGCTGACGCCGAAGGACGAAACCGGCGATTGCTTCAAGTTCACCAATGCGCTGGCGGCCAAAGCCGAGGAGCTCGGCGTGCGTTTTGCTTACGGGACGACGATCAAGGCGCTGGATGTGGAGGCCGGCCGGGTGCGTGGGGTCATCACCGATCGTGAGCGGATGAGTGCGGAGGCGGTGGTGGTCGCGCTCGGCAGCTATTCGCCGCTGCTGCTCAAGCCGCTCGGCATCCGGCTGCCGGTCTATCCCGTCAAGGGCTATTCGCTCACCATCCCGATCACCGATGCGTCACGCGCGCCGGAATCGACCGTCATGGACGAGACCTACAAGATCGCGATCACCCGGCTCGGCGATCGCATTCGTGTCGGCGGCATGGCCGAAATATCAGGCTATACCAATGATCTCGGCCTGGCCCGCCGCGACACGCTGGAATACTCGGTCACCGATCTCTTCCCCGGTGGCGATATTTCCAAGGCCTCCTTCTGGTCCGGCCTGCGCCCGATGACGCCCGATGGCACGCCGGTCATCGGCCCGACAAAGGTCGCCGGTCTCTTCCTCAATACAGGCCACGGCACGCTCGGCTGGACCATGAGCACCGGTTCGGCGCGGCTCATCGGCGATCTCGTCAGCGGCGGCCAGCCGGAAATCGACGCCAAGGATCTTGCAATCAGCCGCTACGGCCGAAACGCCGAGGCAAAAAAGAGATGAACATGATTGCACAAATCCATTATCACTTGTGTCCATCGTTTTTCGAGGTCGCGAATGTCCGTTAATTCTCATATACATAGCAATGGCAGCCTCGGCCGACAGCTGGCGGTGCAGAGCATGTTGTTTCGGGAAACGGCGCACAGCGGAACAGACCCCGACGAGCTCTCGGAAATATTGTCGACACCAAACTCCCCGATCAAGGTTGCCGCCGAAGGCAATATGCCGATTGCATACCACTGCAATTTCGTCTCCGTGGGAGAAGAGGTAACGGTAGCCGACTGTACCTACGAAGGCACAATCCTGATCAGGCGGGAGGCGCCCAGCGACAGGATGATCGTTTTTCTGCCGATGGCGGGCAACGCCTCCTTCGAAGGCATGCGGGAGCAAATATATTCCGTTCCCGCCCGTGGTACGATCCTTGAGGCAGGTCGTGTCGCGGGTGCCCGCCTGTTTGGCCCCCGCCGTCATTTCGGCCTGTTCGTCGATCAGGCGAAGATCGTCAGCCACCTCACGCATATGTTCGAACGAACGATCAGCGGCGATGTCGATTTTCATCCTCACATCGATCTGACAACCGGTCCGGGGCTTGTGTTACAGCAACTTGTCTCGAGCCTCCATCGCGGCCTCAGCGGCAACGGACCGCTGCAACGGTCGCCGCTGGCCGCCGGCTCACTCTGCGACGCGGCGATCTATCTGCTTCTGGAAACCTGCCCCAATCGCTATTCGAAAGAACTTGCGCTCCCTGCTCCGGCACCGGCCCCACGCCATGTGAAATGGGCGATCGACTTCATGCAGGAACACATCGCCGAGCCTATTTCGCTCAACGATATCGCAATGGCAGCCAAGGTAAGCGTTCGGACTTTGCAACAGGGCTTCCGGCAGTTCAGGGATACGACCCCGATGGCCTACCTGCATGAACTTCGCATGGTTGCCGCCCATCGCGATTTGCTCGAGTCTGACGCGAAGCAGGGCATCGCCGACGTCGCGCTCAGGTGGGGATTTACGCATCTGGGGCGGTTTGCAGCAGAATACAGGAAGCGCTTCGGCCAGTTGCCGTCAGAGACCTTGAGGCGCTGAGGTCCGATCTCGCTGTGCCGGAGGGTTCCGTCGACGATGGACCAGACGTCCGATCGCCGACGGGAGCAGAACGCGGGATGCGGATCTATGCAGCGCGCTTCAGGGCATCACCGAGTGTCGAAACAATCGTGTCGATCTGGTCTTTCTCGATAATGAGCGGCGGGGAGAGGGCGATAATGTCGCCGGTCACCCGGATCAGCAGGCCCTTGTTGAAGCAGTCAACGAAGATTTCGTAGGCGCGGGTTCCCGGCGCCCCGTCACGAGGAGCCAGTTCGACCGCGCCGACCAGTCCGAGATTGCGGATGTCGACGACATGAGGCAGCCCATTCAGTGAATGGAGCGCCTCCTGCCAGTACTCGGCCAAATCGGCTGCCCGGGTCAGCAGGCCTTCCTCCTCATAGATCTCCAGAGTAGCGAGCCCGGCGGCACAGGCGACCGGATGGCCGGAATAGGTATAGCCGTGGAAGAGTTCGATCGCGTTTTCCGGTCCGACCATCAGGCCGTCATAGATCTTGCGGCTGGCAAAGACCGCGCCCATCGGGATCGTGCCGTTGGTGATGCCCTTTGCCGTGGTGATCAAGTCAGGAACAACGCCGAAGTAGTCGGTCGCGAAAGGGGTGCCGAGACGCCCGAAGCCGGTGATGACCTCGTCGAAGATCAGCAGAATCCCGTGCTTGTCGGCGGTCGCGCGCAGCTTCTCCAGATAGCCCCTCGGAGGCAGGACCACGCCGGCCGATCCCGACATCGGCTCGACGATAACCGCAGCGATGGTTTCGGCGCCGTGCAACTGCACCAGGCGCTCAAGATCGTCCGCCAGTTCCACGCCGTGCGGGGGGAGCCCCTTTGAAAACGCGTTGCGTCCGATGTCGAGCGTGTGGCGCATATGGTCGGCCGGTATCTGCGGGAAGACCCGCCGGTTGTTGACGAGACCGCCGACGGAAATGCCGCCGAAGCCGACGCCATGATATCCCTTCTCACGCCCGATGATCCGCGTGCGGGTGCCCTGGCCGATCGCCCGCTGATAGGCGATGGCGATCTTGAGCGCCGTATCGACCGATTCCGAGCCCGAGCCGGTGAAGAAGATCCTGTCGAGCTTGGCCTCTGGGCCGCCCGGGGCGTTCGCAGCCAATTTCGAGGCGAAGTCGAAGGCGATCGGATGCCCCATCTGAAAGGTTGGCGCATAATCCAGCGTTGCAAGCTGTCGTTCGACGGCTTGGGAAATCTTCTTGCGGCCGTGGCCGGCATTGCAGCACCAGAGCCCGGCCGTGCCGTCAAGTACCTGCTTTCCATCGACGTCGGTGTAATACATACCTTCTGCTGCTGCGAGAAGGCGCGGCGTGGCCTTGAATTGCCGGTTCGCGGTGAACGGCATCCAGAAATTTTCGAGTACGGGCGCGTTCGTTTTGCTGAGCTGGTCCATCCTGGCCTCCTTTGGGGATGGCGCCGAGAATGGCAATTTCTTACTTTCAAACAAGTCCTTTTCTTTGTCGGTGCAAGTTGTTGAAATTCAAAGGATGGAAAGATATGATTTTGTATATTCTGGACAACACAAACGAACCGCACCATGTCCGTCGATATCGGCAGCCGTCTTCGCCATCTCCGCATCGCCCATAAGCTTTCCCAGCGTGAGCTCGCCAAGCGCACCGGAGTGCCCAATTCGACGATCTCGCTGATCGAATCGAACGCCTCCAATCCCTCGGTCGGCGCCTTGAAGCGAATTCTGGACGGCATCCCCATCGGCCTGGCGGAATTCTTCGCCTTCGAGCCCGAGCGTCCAAGGAAGGCCTTCTATGCGGCCGAGGAGCTGGTGGAGATCGGCAAGGGCGCCATCTCCTACAGGCAGGTTGGAGAAAACCTGTTCGGGCGCAGCCTGCAAATACTCAAGGAATGCTACCAGCCGGGCGCCGACACCGGAAAGGTTCCGCTTGTTCACGAGGGGGAAGAGGGCGGGATCGTGCTCTCGGGAAGGCTCGAGGTGACGGTCGATGACGAGCGGCGGATCCTTGGGCCGGGTGACGCCTACTATTTCGAAAGCAGGCGCCCTCATCGCTTCCGCTGCGTCGGACCGGTGCCCTGCGAGGTCATCAGCGCCTGCACGCCGCCGACGTTCTAGGTCCTGCCCTCGATCCGGGCAAGTACGCCGTCGAGTGCAGCGGTCAGTGCGGCAAGGCCGCCCTTCTTCTCGAAGTCTGAGAAAACCTGCTCGTTCAGTCCGCCCTTGGTCGCGAATTCGCGGCTCAGCGCGCTGAACGGTTCGTTGCCTGGGCTGTTCGCTTTTTGCGCAAGGCTTGCAAAGAGCGGGGCAATGTAGGCCTGTCCCTTCGCCTTTTCGAGGCCGCTTTTCTCCAGCCAGACGGCAATCTGCTCCATGATGCCGAAATAGGTCGACATCATTGCGCTCGCTGCTGCGAGAAGATCATATTCCTTCCTCGACTGGCATTGGACAGCGGTTCCGAGCGCATCGAAAAGCGCTGCGACGGCGGTATCGGGCGGATAGATGGCAGTGACGCCTTGCCGGCCTGCGACGAAGGGCAGGGGAATCGCCTGCACCAGATGCACGTCGGCGGCGATCCACTCGGAGAGGGCCTGGCGCTCCGTCGCCGCAACGAGGCTGACGATCATTTGGCCATCCCTGAATGATAGCGCACGCACGACCTCCTCGGCGACCTGCGGCCGTATCGCCAGGAACACCAAGTCGCTGCGCTCGACGACGTCCTGATTGTCCTTGGCAATTCTCACGGCGGTGAATTCTTCTGCCAGCGTCGCGGCGATGTGAGCGCTTCGTGGAGACACGTGAATCTCGGAGGCATAGGCCGGCTCAGTGAGAAGCCCGCGAACCATCGCTTCGGTGATCGCGCCGGTTCCGACGAACCCAATGCTGTCTATTGTCACTTGATTACTCCGCAGCTTGCAGCGGCCCTAGCGCGACATCGGTCGTGTAGTTCTCGCGCATTTTCGCTTGATTTGCCGACATGCTGCCGACGTGACTCCCTAGCCAATATGCGCCGAGATGAAAATAACAGAAACAGCCGGGGCCGACGAGTGGAACCGCACTCTTCGCCCGCTGCGCTTTCCCTGTATCGTCCGGTGACGGCGATGACGGCGCAATCTCCATTCATGATCCTGCTTCCGTTTCGGAATTCATACGCTTACAAGGTCGTGGCCTGTGAACATTCGACCGAACGGAAGGTTCGATATGCTGGCCCAGCAGCGGATCGGCCGGCTCGTCTTCGGGAAGCGGCCGCTGGCGGCGCGCGGATATCTGGAAAGCGCCGGCTTCCATCTCGTCGGATTGCCGGAGGTCTATATGCCTGAGACGGCCGGCAGCGAAAGGCAGGTCGTTGCCATCATCGATGCGGTTGCCGAGGAGCTCGCCGAGCGGGGGCTCGACCTGACGTTGAAGGAACGCCAAAAGCCTCTCCTTCGATTCCACCTACGAAGTGGACGAGTTCAAGTTCAATCCATACGGCATCGTCAGGCTCCCGGAGTGAGCCGGGGTTCGATCTCGGGTTTGCTCGCTCAATAGAGGCTGTAGTGATAATCGTAGCTGCGGAACCAGAGCCGCGGTTTTTTCGGCCCGTCGAAACTGAGCTGCAGCAGATTGCGCGGATGGGCGGTGTCGATGACCAGCTCGTCTTCGGTCTCGGGATAAGCGGCCTGGGACAGCGCGAAGCGCTGGAACACGTTGGTGAGCGCGGCTTCCGCGCTCTTCGGTTGATAGTCGTCGTCGAGCAGCAGCTCGGGCTCGTCTATGTGCTCCTGATGCAGCCAGTACCACACGCCTTCATTGGGTGTGGCAGGCCGGGCGCCGGGGTTGCCCTTGTCGCCCCAGCTATTGGCCGGCTCGTGCAGGCTGACGCCCGCCGGATCCCAGGCGAGGGCGCCAAGGCCATCGCCTACCTCGATGAACACCGCCACGCTGCGGTCGTAGCGAGCCAGTACGGTCTCCGGCAGCAACGTGTCCAATGCGGTCGGGCCGCCGCTGCGCGTATAACCCCAACCCTTGAGCAGCAATTCGCTCACCGTCCCAAGATCCTGTGGCCCCAGGAAATAGGAGTCGTCGATATGTATGCCCGCTTGGCCCAGCAGTTGGCGCAGCGGCGTGGGCAGTTGAACATGCAGGCGTCGTTCCAATTGCTGGAAAGCCGCTTCCGCCGTCGTGCCGGCGGGCAGGCGGGGAGCGGCCACTTCCGCCAGTTCGGTTTTCTCGGCAAAAGCCCGCACCCGTTCGATCATTGGCCGTGAGCCGTCATAGAGCGGCGCCGAAATCGGGGCCATGTCGCGCACGGTCCATGTCTTCGAGAACGATCCCGCCCGGCCCTCGGCATCCCTCAGCGAGCCGCGCAGTTGCAGCCGCTTCAGTCCCGGCGGCAAGTCGAACACCAGTGCGGGCAGTTTTTTCAAGCCGGGAAGCGTCGCCGTGTCGTTCAGCTGGGCCACCACCTTGCCATCCAACACGACGTCAGCGGTCACCTGCTCTCCGACACCGAGCCAAGGGTGGATGCCAGCCCTGCTTTCGCGGCCTTCGGCCTTCTGCGGAGGTTGGTTCGCCGCCGCCGCAGTCATGCTGGCTCCAAACATTGCCGACAGTGCTGCCCATAGCCCTGCCAGAAAGGATCGCCGTTGCAGCCTCTCGCTCATGCTCAATCCGTCTGCAGTTCCAGTGTCTTGGCAAGCTCTTCGTAAAGGCGGGCAGATCCCGCATTGTTCTCGCCAGCATATTTGGCGCTGACCGACCGCGCGGCCTCAGCTGCAATACGAAAGGCGTCTATCCGCTTCTGCGGGTCAGGCTCGGCTCCGCCGCCGATGTCGCCATCGATGAAGCTGCCGGCTCTGTATCCCTCGGCCAGATCGACGACGCCGATCTGGGGGACCCCATCCTTCATCCGGCCGAAGAAGGCGGGCCCGGGCCGGTCGCCATCCCGGCGACGCAGCATCCCTACTCCGGACGCCTTGCCGTCGACACAGGCTCCGATCCAGAAGGTGGGGCCGCTGGTCAGGGATGCCGGCGCGACGAATTTGCAATGACTGCCCGGATCCTGGGACCAATGAAGATCGGCCGGTGCTGCCCCGCCGGTGCCATTCAAGTACAAAATCATCACCAGGGCGATCGGCACGATAATCGACGACCGCCCTATGCCGCCGAAAACTCGTTTTGCCATGATTCGTGCTCCCGTGGTGAAGGGCCTTCCATATCGTCTACAATCACCATTGTCATGACTTGTTGGTTGACAATCCGGCGGACCTCCAGCCGATTGCGACAGACCCAGCAGCTCAATTGTAACTGATCTTGTCGCCGACTCTCGGGCGATTGAAATAATGGCGATCGAAGCTGTAACCATTCTGTCCGGTGAAGTTTGAAAAGAACGCCGACACCGGCGTTGTCAATGTGTACTGCACCCGGGTCAGCACCACCTGCACGCCGTTATCCTGGATCTCCGAAGGGATCTCGATTGTGCTCGCCGAGCCGGAGTTAAGTGCGGAGGTGTTGAGTGCTGCAGACCAGTTGACCGTCGCGCTGCCGCTCGTGCTGATGTCGTCCACCGCCAGCGTGATCGTCAGCCCAGTCGTGTCATAGGGCTGCAGGATGAAGCTGGCGCCGGAGAGAAGCTTGGCGACGTCGGACTTCGTCCAGGAGCCCTGCTGTGAAATCATGTCGCCTGTGGAAGAGGCGATCTCATCTATCTTTCGGCTGACTGTGAGCGCATGGCCGAGATCGACGGTGCCGAACAGGAGCATCACCAGGATCGGCAACACCAGCGCGAATTCCACGCCCGAAGCCGCCGACTGGTCGCGCACGAGATGACGGACGCGGGATCGGGCGAAACGGAAAAAGGACTGGCTCCGTTTCATCATGTCAGAAGGGCTCGTTACGGAACAGATCGGAAGATCCGAGCAGGTAGCGGCCGTCGGAAAGCTTGGCACTCGACAGGCTGAAGAAATTGACGACGGCTGTCCATGGCAGGAACGTCTGAACCAGGATGTAGTCGCTGCCCTTGCCGATATCATAGGTCTCGGTCACAGTGAGATTGCCGCTGTCGTCGATGGGGTCGGTGCTGGCGGCGGACGAGAGGTCGGAAAGCACGATCACCTTGACCAGCAGATCGCTGGAACAGCTGAACGAGAGAAGCATGTCGTTGCAAATTCTGGCCTTGAAATCGGCCAGCGTGATGTTGGAGGACGCAACCTCGCCGGTGCGGATCATCCGGGAGATCTTGTGAACCGAAGCGTCCAGCGCCGAGTTGACGAAGAACATCAGCGACACTTCGATAATGCCGAATATCATGATGAAGAGCGGCAGAGCCAGGATCGCAAATTCGATCGCAGCGACCCCTTTGCGATCGCCAAGCAGACGGCGCAGCGATGCGAAGCGTTTTTCTCGTCTCATTGGGTCAGCCGGACGGATGCGAGATATTGGGTGAAAAGCGCCGACAGCCCTGCGGTAATCTCGGTCGACGACGATGCTGATAGGAACAGGCTCTTGGAAGATGCGCAGTCGGAGAGCGCATAGGGGATGTAGTCGCGTCTCGTGATGCTGGTCGACACGCCGCTTTGCATGGTGCCGCCGTAGGTGCTTTTCCAGCTGGCGCTTGCCATGGTCGAGCCGACGGTTGCGTTGTAACCCCAGTCCGACGTGATCGGCAGGTATTCGGTGTAAAGAACCGCCATGGTGGCGGACTGGTTTTTGACGTAGGCGCACCAATCCGGATTGAGCGGCGCCACTTTGTTCCAGTAGGCGCCATACGTGGCCTTTCCGTTTTTCCAGGTCACCTTGTCGGTCACCCATTCGCGCTGCGACTGGACGCCGTCCGTCAGCAGGAGAACCAGCTTGAGCGGCGAGCCCGAGGAGGTTCCGTCCCCGCCGGTGCCGACTTTCTGCTTGAGCGTCGCAAGCGACACGTCAAAATAGGTGGCTGCCTTCGAGGTCGCGCTGGTGAGGCCGTAACTTGCGTCCGCAAGGCGATTGCGCGCCGTGTCCGTGCTGAGCGTCGGGGTCAGAACTTCCGTGAGGGTATCGCCGAGGCTATATAATCCGACCTTGATGCGTTGATGATTGCTGTCGGACGTGTCGATCATGTCGAGCACGTCCCTGACGGCGTCACCGGCAACATCGGCGCGCAGCTTTATGTTCTTGGCAGTGCTGTATTCGTAATTGTTGGCGTATTTCGTCTTGCCGACAGTGTGTGCGTCGCCCGTGTGGCAGGCGAACTGGCATCCGATGCCGGCATACATGGTCGACTGGCCGGCCGTTGTTGCAGCCAGAAGCATCGATGGCGATGTGTCGATGACGATATAGACATTGAGATAGGAGGTGGCCGGCCCCTTGACTGCGCTTGCCACGCTGACGTCGACGGTGTCGATGTTGGCGATCTTCATCAGCGTCGTCGGAACCGTGCCGCTGGCCGTCGCCGTGATCTTATGGTTTGACGTATCGATGTCGATGTCGCCAAGCGTATAGCTGTTTTCCACCTGCGCGTGGAACCAGTCTGCAACCTTTTCCTTGAGGGCGTCGGTGTCGTCGGTATCGATCTCTTTGACTGCGGCGATCAGGGCCGTGTCGAGGTCGCTCTGCATCCTCTGGCGGACATTGTAGGTACGGATATAGTCAAAGCTCGCACCGACTGCGACGAGCATCGGCACCAGGGTGAGGGCAACGACGATCGCGACATTGCCGCTCCTGTCCCTTCCGAGATCGCGAAGGGCGTTGAAGACCCGAGTAAGTGAATGCGAAAGACCCCAGCGCAAAAAGACCACCGTCACATAAGTCATACTAATGTGCAAGAAGTATCCGAATTGCTTAAGTCTTTGTTAATTACTGCGTTTTCCGTCCGAAAATGGCCGCCGACGCGCTATTTCCTGCGCATATTGTATATGTCTGCGAATTATGGATAGGTGCGGAATGACATGTCATGGCGTTTCACGCTGAGCGGATCGCGCGTGCGGCCGGAAGCGGGGGACACGCCCGGCGCCCATCCGCTACCTCTCCAGCGTTTTCGTTCAACAGCCCCTGCGGGGACATGTTCCGACTGTTGAAGAAGTCGCCCACTATGCAGATCCAGCCTTCCGACATCTGGGTCGGCATGGCCTGGGATTGGGCGCTCACGCCCTACCTGGCCTTGATCATCTCCAGCCCAAGCTTGCCGCAACGGTCAAGCCCAGACGGATCGACATCGGTGCGGACTGGTAACGACCCCTTGATCCGGCCGAACGCGGTGCGGATGAACAAGAGCAATGAAAATGATGCTAGCGGCCCCGCGTGTCGTGCGCTGGAGCGATCACCGTCAAGCTGATCGCTGGGGTATCAGGTGATGTCTCGAGTGCTGACTTCCCCTTTGCGCGGCTTCAAAAGAGCAATCGCTGCGGAGGGGCGTTCACGCGTGGAACGGATAGCGTTTTCATGACTTTCGTTTCAGCCAAACGAAGGAGATGATGATGGGAAGCACTGCAGACAAGATCAAGGGAACCACGAACGAAGTCGCGGGCAAGGCGCGGCAGGCCGTGGGCAAAGCCGCTGATAATCACGAGGAACAGGCAAAGGGTGCCCTTCAGGAAGCCAAGGGCAAGGCTCAGGTTGCCAAGGGCGATGTCAAGGATGCCGTGAAAAAGGTTGTCAATAAGGCATAGCCACTTCGCGCACTCAGTTAAGCGCGCGCTGGTCGCGGGCTTTTTTTCACGAAAGAAGAAAATCATGAAATGTGTAGCACTCGCCGTTTCGGCCGTCCTGGTCGGTCTTCTTACAGAAAACGCATCTGCCCAGGCAGTTGAGGATCCGGCAGTCAACGCCTGCAAGAACACAGGCCTTCTCGCCCTTCGGGAGCGTTCGCCGGAGATCACCGATCTTGTCATGGACATGGAAAGCCTCGCCATCAGCAAGTCCGATACTAAAGTCGAGGATGTGGCCGTGAAGACCGTCATTCTTGGAGAGGCCTACATCGCCCGGAAGGAAAAGACCGGAAAGCCGGACAGGTTCGTATGCTTGCTCGGCGACAAGGGCAAGGTCCTGCTGACGTTCTTCACCGCCCAGTAGCGCGTCAGCGAGCCCACCAATATGGCGGGAAGCTAGAACGATCGGAAAGGGTGCGTGTCCTCGTTTTGCGGCATATGGTGCGGGCGATGTGGCGACGTGCTTGACCGGGAGAACCAATTCACGTCGAAAAGCCACAATCGCCGTCTCTAGTACTTCTTCGCGGAAAACGCGACGTTCTCGTCGTTCGCGAAATTCCTCGTGAAGCGGCTCGAGCCAACTTCATGGGAAATCCAATGATACTTCCGCAAGGTACAGTCGTCGCCGTGACCGACGGTGAGAAACTAGACCTCTATCGCAACACCGGGACTGGCTCCGAACTCAGTCTAACCGCGCTGCCTGACATTTCCATAGAGGACGAAGCCAAAGGCTCGGGCGGTCGCCACGGAAGCACTTCGGCGAACCCGGATGAAAGCCAGATGGCGGAAGACGGATTTTCCGCTGGTGTCGCCCAATACCTCAACAAGCAGGTGTTGGAGGGCGGGATTGTCAATCTCGTGGTCATTTCGGCGCCGCGTTCACTGGGCGAACTGCGAAAGCATTATCACAAGTTCCTTTCCGCCAAACTGCTTCTGGAAATCCCCAAGGATCTGACGGGCCACTCTGCCCAGGATGTCGAAAAAGCTGTGCAGTCAGCTTGAAACCGTTTGTCCTCGGCACATTCGCGATACGATCCCGGGACCTCAGCAAGAATTGAATCATCGGCAAGGGCAGAGTGAATGGATTTGTATATCGTCACTCTGACCATCCTCGGTGTTGTCGTCCTTCTTACGGCCTGGTTGCCGCTGATAATGAGAAGGCTCCCATTGTCGCTTCCAATCGCATGCCTGGCCATTGGTGCACTGCTTGCATGGTCGCCGTTCCCACTTCTCCCGCGCTTCAATCCACTGGAAAACCGTGAATTTACTGAGCGGATGACCGAGATTGTCGTCATCGTCGCTTTGATGGGTGCGGGGTTGAAACTCGACCGTCCGATCGGATGGAAACGGTGGATGACGACGTGGCGGCTTCTCGGCGTAGCCATGCCGCTGACGATCGGCACTCTGGCATTCCTCGGGTCATGGATACTGGGTCTCGGAATGGCGTCTGCTGTTTTGCTCGGGGCTTGCCTTGCCCCGACCGATCCGGTGCTCGCCAGTGACGTGCAGGTCGGGCCACCACAAACGGGTGAGGAGGACGAGGTCCGCTTTGCTTTGACATCCGAAGCCGGCCTGAACGACGGCCTGAGTTTCCCGTTCGTCCACCTTGCCATCGCCCTGGCGCTTGCCGCGAAAGAGGGGACGGTTCTTTTGCAGCATTGGGCATTTCTGGATGTGTTCTGGAGACTGGCTGCGGGCGGCGTCGTGGGATGGGCGCTGGGAAAGGCCTTCGGTTTTTTATCGTTCAGGATGAGAGGAAGCAGCCTCGCGAAGACGCAGGATGGCTTCGTTGCACTGGGGATGACCTTCACCACGTACGGGCTGACGCAACTGGTTGGTGGCTACGGCTTTGTCGCCGTCTTCCTTGCGGCCGTCGCATTCAGGGCGAGTGAACGGGACCATGATTTTCATGAGCAACTGCATGATTTCGCCGAGCAAATAGAACGATTGCTGATGATGGTTCTACTGGTCTGCCTCGGTTCGATCGCGGCAAGCGGTCAGCTACTCGGGGGAATTGATTGGCGGGTCGCGGTCGTCGCCTTCCTGGCGATCGTATGTGTCCGTCCGATCATCGGCTGGCTGAGTCTGATTGGCTCCGGACATCCGCCAGGCGAAAGCCTGATCATCGCTGTGTTTGGCATCAGGGGCCTGGGATCGATCTACTACCTGGCATACGCAACGGGCCAAGCCGAGTTCGAGCGTGTCGAGACCGTCTGGGCAACGGTCCTCCTTATCGTTCTCACGTCAATCGTTGTCCACGGTGTCGCAGTCACCCCGGCGATGAGATGGATCGACGGCAGAAGGTCCCGCGCCCGCCGAAAGCACACGGCGCACGCTGTCGATTAAACGGTCAGCGAAGAGCGGAAACCGCAGAGCGGTGAACGCTCCACAACCGGGCACGCGCCACGGTCAGTTCCGACGCAGGTCAATTCGGCTTGTGACCACCGATCTGCCTGTTGTGGGATCGGTATCGATGGTCGTCAGCCGCATTCCCGACGCTCCGACTTTTTCGATCGTCATCTGGGCGCGTCGATCGCCATTTACGTTTCTTGCCCAGTTTATACCGAGGTTGATAGCGTCACCCTCGCGCTTGCCCCCAAGGCGGGCAGTGCCAGTGCCGGCGCCGACATAGGATCCAGTATAGGAATCACCTGTCGCCTTGAGATCGGCGCTAATGTCCCGGGAAAAAACGACGAGGCTAGTGCAACGCCCATCAAGTGCAAGCGAACTTGCAGTCGTGTCCGACCTGAAGCTGCAGGTGACATTGATCGTGGGTGCATTAATGCGCACCTCTTTACCGCTCCAACTGCCGGCAAGGGGCTGCAGGAAAGCGGACTCATCAGCATGAACGATGCCCACACTGACGCATACCATCGAGGCGATCGCGATGGATGTTGTAATGGCCTTATTCATATTCATAACTTTCAGATCACTGAACCCAAAGTAGCGGTATTCGGCAGATCGAGGAGGAGGGGCGGTGATACAACCTCCCGGCGATAATTTGGTTCCGGTTCCGATAAGACTAAGAACATTTAGTAAGGGATCGTGTTTGACGTCGCCTCCTTGGCGAGCCGCCGGCCTGATGGTCCTCGCTTGGATCGACGGCAGGCAACATCATCTGATGGCCACCTTGTTGAGCTGTTTTTCTCCCATGGAAATGAACCGATGATCCTCGCGTTGCAGCGCCGAGATGATCGCCACCGGCGAACTGCTGGCGGCCTCTGTCGATCGGCTTTACCTCGAGGTCGAGCCCGCCGTTCCGATGGTGATGGAAGACAATCTCGTTGAGGTCGTGCTCCGGAATGGCTAGACGACTCAAATCCTACTGGGGCCTTTGCGAAGCTCACGCGGATACCTCGACCTCCACGTCCATCGATATGAATGCATCGGACGCACCGACGAAGCTGCCGGCGACGGGAACGGATTGCGCGATATCGCGGGTGACGGCGACAGGGATGAGATTGGCCCCGCCCATGCTGCGGTTGGTCGGATCGAACGTGATCCATCCGGCGCCAGGAACGAATACCTCGACCCAGGCATGGGTCGAGCCCTGATCCTGCGAACCGAGCAATATTTGATCGGGATTGAACAGGTATCCCGACACGATACGCGCTCCAAAACCCAGTGATCGAACGGCTTCGGCAAACAGCACTGCAAAGTCGCGGCACGATCCCCGACCACGATCCAACGTCTGGGTTGGCGTCTGTGTGCCTTCCGCCTCACGGCTTTGATAGGAGATCGATGAAGACACCCCAGCGCTTATGTCCTTCAGAAGCGAGAGCGTGTCTGTCGAATTGCTTGCGACAAATCCTTGTGCCCACCGCTGAAGTTGCTGGGACGGGTCGGCATACTGCCGAGCCGTCAGCGCGCCGAGATCCGTCCATTCCTCGTCCGAATAGCGGAATGGAAAGGTGAGCGCGGAGGCAGCAATAGCAAAGACCGGCCATGCTGCGGCGGTAAGGTCGACCAGCGCGACGCTGTCGACGGTCAGGACATTGGTCATGTCGCTGAAAACCGCGGTGGCAACCGCGTTGCCGAATACATCGATCGCCCAACTGACCTGGGCCTGTGGTGTTATCGAGACCTCATGCGACAGCAGCCGGAGATCGGGGCTCTCGCGGGGCCTCAACATCAGCCGGTGAGGCCTGAGATTGACCGCATATCGGTAGTGATAAATCGTGCGATGGTGGATACGGATTTTCGACATGAGTGCTCTCGAGTCAGGGCATCGGCATTAGCCGAGCCACCACATCTATCACACAGGCTCGCGAGCTCTACGACCTCCTGCGCGTTGTCACTCCCGTCCCAAAGTGCCGGGAACCTGTGGAACTGTCATTCTATATCCTTGGACTTTGCTATTTCAGCGCTCTGCTGTTCCGCGAAAAGCGACCATGCCGCGATAAACAAGGCGGCAATCAGGGGGCCAATGACGAAACCATTGATGCCGAACAAGGAGATACCGCCCACCGTCGAGATCAACACCACATAGTCGGGCAGCCGCGTCCCCTGACCCACCAGTGGCGGACGCAGCAGGTTATCGATTAGCCCTATAACAAATACGCCGATGAGGACCAGGATCGATGCTTTCAACCAGGCACCCGTGAGGACTAGCCAGATGGCGGCTGGAACCCATACAAGTGCTGCTCCAATTGCGGGCAGCATTGACGTGAACGCCATGGTCACGCCCCACAACAGGGCGGCCTCGACTCCCAGAGCCCAGAATGCCACGCCGCCGATCGTTCCTTGGATCATAGCAATGATGATATTCCCCTTGACCGTTGCCCGAACGACCGCGGAAAACTTGTCGCGAAACTGTCGGGTATAGTCGTCGTTGAGAGGGATTGCATCTCGGATCGTCCGGCCGAGGTCAGCGCCATCCCGGAAGAGGAAGAAAAGCAGATAAAGCATGATCCCGAAGCTGACGAAGAATTGCAGCGTGTTTTGGCCAAAACTCAGCAGGCTGCCGGCGACCGACCGGCTTGCCTGTACTGCGCCTGAGGAGATGTTAGCGCGAAGTTCCGCAAAGCCGCCAAGTTTCAATGAGTTCAGCCAGTTGTCGACGAAGCCGGGCAAGGCATTCTGAATCCGGACCAGATAGTCATTGAGGTCGATTTCGTTGCTGCTTATCCGTTGGTAAAGACTGGTGCCTTCCTGGATAAGAGAAATGAGGATAATCAATGCCGGCACGATGACGAGACCGATGCACATCAACACCGTCAGCAGGGCAGCGATGCCTCGGCGGCCTCCCAGCAAATGCGCCAGTCGCATGTTCACTGGAAAGAAGATGATAGCAAGGATCACTGCCCAGAAAACCGCTGCGTAATAGGGGATAAGCAGCCAGATGAACGCGATCGTCACCAGCGCTAGCAGGACATAAAAACTCGTACGTTGGATAGACATGTCTGCCTTGTTCGCTGGCCAGTCTCCACCGCCACCGGCGTAGGAATAATAGTTCGCAAAAATCTCTCATGCTAACCATAGCCGCGTCGCGGCATAAGGCCAACGCGAATCCGGCGTGGAACGCGGACAACTTGACTACTGCAGGTATGCACCGACGCGATCTCGCTCATCACGTACGCCCCGAGCCGGGGCACCGTCTTCCGGCGAAGGTCTCATTCGCGAAATCGCTTTCGAGAACTGCGGATCGGCGGCCTTCAAATCGCTGCTGGCTATCGTCGACGCCGGCAGTTACCGCGCCACCAGCGCTCCCCTCCAATCGTGCTGAAGAAGAAGGCAATGGCGCAGTGGCTTGATGAAAACATCGTCTGTGTGACGACCAAGTTCCTTTGTTCTAGCGACGCTGGCGGGAAAGCCAAGGTCTAGGGAACAACGATGGTCCCGCGTGGTTCCCCTACCAGTGGATTGAACCGGCAGCCGCAGCCGCCGATGGGGCATTCCAAAAGGACACCTCGAGATCCGCGAACCGAGCAGTACGCGGGCGCGACGCCCCGCAGCCAGGTCTGCAAATGCTCCTATCGCAGGTTGAGGACCTTGACGTATGAAGTTCAGTTTCGGCAGATCGCTGGTGAAGGCCCTCAGAGTCCAAAAGAAAATCGGCAAGCTGATTGGGAAAGCTGTCGAAGCGACTCGAACCAAACCGAAACGCACAACCTCCACATCCCGTCCGGCGAAACCGATTTTGGTCGAGACAACCGCGTTTGGAAGCAATCCGGGCCGCTTGGTGATGAAATCCTTCGTCCCGACGACACGGCTGCCGAAGAACCCTGCACTTGTCGTCTTGCTTCATGGCTGCGGTCAGACTCCCGAAAGCCTGGATGTCGCGGCGGGCTTCTCCAAGCTCGCGAGAGACCGCGGTTTCGTTCTTCTTTATCCGCAGCAGACGAGAAGAAACAATTCGCAAAACTGCTTCAACTGGTTTCGACCAAGCGCCGTCGCCCGAGACCGCGGAGAGGTGCGTTCAATCAAGCAGATGGTCGAACACATATGCGAGCGACATCGCATCGACCGTTCGAGGATCTTCGTCGCGGGGCTGTCCGCCGGCGGGGCAATGACGGGCGCACTTGTTGCGAACTATCCCTCATTGTTTGCAGGCGCCGCGATCATCGCCGGCATGCCATTCGGATCTGCCCGCGACGCGATGTCCGCCATGCGCGCAATGAAGTCAGGTGCGACGCCGCCGCCAGGCGGATGGGGAAGAGCCATCGCTGAGATTTCGCCAGAAGCCAAGTCATGGCCCGCGATAACCATCTGGCAGGGCACGGAAGACCGGGTGGTCAGGCCCGTCAATGCACTCGCGTGTGTTGCCCAGTGGCTCGAAGTCCAAGGCATTGCAGAAAATAGCGGCCGTTTGGAGAATAAACCCTGGGGCATGTTGCAGTCGTGGAAGGTCACAGGCGAGCTGAAGGTGGCCCTCTATTCGGTCAGCAACATGGGCCACGGGCTTCCGATCAAGAAGCGCAAGAGCGTCACGGCGCTACGATCTGGAGACCCCTACGTGATCCCGGTAGAAATCTCAGCTCCAGTAGAGATGATGCGAGTGTGGGGTTTGTCGAGGCTTCGAACATAGTCAGCTCGCAGCAGGTTCGGCAGTATCTGTGAAATGCAGGTCACCGGCTGGAACCCAAGCGGGCGGCAGCCAAGCTTATCGCCCAATGGCTGGAGAGCTGAACGCGTATCGATCGAGGTAGCGGGTGCCGCCCACGCCATATCGAAGCGCTGAAGCATTTTCCTGAGCGCGGTGCGAAATCTCTTTCGCCGGTCTGAGCATAGGCCGTGCCACGACCGCAGTGGCGTCGTGGCACGGTGATGACTGTAAAACCTGCTCAGAAGGGATAGTGCTGAGCGGAATCCTCGACCGTGATCCAGCGCAGGTCGGTGAATTCGGCGATTGCCGCCTTGCCGCCGAAGCGGCCGTAGCCGCTGCCCTTGACGCCGCCGAAGGGCATTTGCGCCTCGTCGTTCACCGTCGGGCCATTGATGTGGCAGATGCCGGATTCGATCCGCGACGCAACCGCCATTGCCCGCTGGACATTGCGGCTGAAGACGGCGGAGGACAGGCCGTATTCGGTGTCGTTGGCGATGCGGATCGCTTCTTCCTCACTGGTAACGCGAATGATCGGCTTCACCGGGCCGAAGGATTCTTCCGCATAGACACGCATCTCGGGCGTGACATAATCGAGCAGCGTCGCCTCGACCACGGTGCCCGAGCGCTTGCCGCCGGCCACGAGTTTTGCACCCTTGGCAGTCGCATCGGCAATCAGTTCCTCCATTTTCTTCGCGGCGTCGAGGCTGATCAGTGAGCCGAGAACGACGTGGCCACGCGGGTCACCGGCCGGCAGCTGGCTGGCGCGGGCGGCCAGTTTGGCGACGAACTGATCGGCGATCGTCTCGTCGACGATGATCCGCTCCGTCGACATGCAGATCTGCCCCTGATGCATGAAGGCCCCGAAAATAGCGGCATTGACGGCACCGTCGATATCGGCGTCGTCAAGGATTACAAGCGGCGCCTTGCCTCCGAGTTCGAGGAGGGCGGGTTTGAGATGTTTGCCGCAGGTCTCGGCGATGATCTTGCCGACCTTGGTCGATCCGGTGAAGTTCACGCGCTTGACGGCCGGATGGGCAATCAGCGCCGCGACAATCTCGGGCGCATCCTCCGGTGCGTTGGTGAGGACGTTGATGACGCCGGCCGGCAGGCCCGCTTCGGTCAGCACTGTGGCAATCAGCCGGTGCGTGCCGGGGCATTGTTCCGAGGCCTTGAGGACGACGGTATTGCCGCAGGCGATCGGCATGGCGATGGCGCGGGTGGCGAGGATGACCGGCGCGTTCCACGGGGCGATCGCCAGGCAGACGCCAGCGGCCTGGCGAACACCCATGGCGAGCGTGCCGGGTTTGTCGGAAGGGATGATTTCCCCTGTGATTTGCGTCGTCATGGCGCCGGCCTCGCGCAGAATGTTGGCGGCGAGCATGACATTGAAACCGGCCCAGGGCGCGGTTGCGCCGGTCTCCTCGATCATCAGCTGGGTAAACTCGCCGACCTTCGAATCCATGATATCGGCAGCCTTCATTAGGATGGCGCGGCGCTGCCCGGGGCCGGTCTTCGACCAGGCGCCGAAGGCGGCGGCAGCGGCATTAACGGCCGCGGCAGCATCGTCCAGGCTTGCCGCGGCGGCGCGGCTGGCGAGCTTCTCGGTGAAGGGGTCGATGCGATCGTAGGTCCGGCCGCCGGAGGCCGCGCGGTCTGCGCCGTTGATGAGGAGGGAAATATTCATCGGAGGTCTCCTTGGGACAAGAACTAGAAGCCGAGGACTTCGGCGTTGATGGAAGCTTCGAGGCCGCCGTCGACGGCAAGATTGGCGCCATTGATCCAGCGGGCGCCATCCGAGCAGAGGAAGAGCACGGCTGGCGCGATATCGGCGGCGGTGCCGGCTCGGCCGACGCGGGTAATGTCGCTGTCAACCCTGGCATCGCCGAGCACGGCGCGGAACTGCTTGAGGATCGGCGTTTCCACCGGCCCGGGGCTCACCGCATTGACCCGGATGCCGTGGTTTTTAAACAGTGCCTGATGGGCGGCGCGCATGGTCCAGAGCAGCAGCAGCTCCTTGGAGAGCGGGTAGCCTTCCTCATCCTTGAGGCCGTGTTCGGCGACAACCGCCGCCACTTCGGGGAAGCCATCGATGGCGGTCAAGGATTTTGCCCGCTCGAGATTGGCGCGCCAGCCATAGCCGGCGATCGAGGCGACGTTGACGACGGCGCCGCCTTCGCGAAGGCGGGGTGCCACGGCTTCGGACAGGGCGCGAAGGCCATAGAAATTGACGGCGAGCGTCGAGGCGATACCGGTGCTGCCGGAAAGGCCGGCGACATTGGCGAGCGCGTCGAGGCGCACCGGAAGCTGCGCGACGATCTCGGCAACGCCTGATGCCGTGGACAGATCGCCCTTGATGAAGGCGGCGCTTCCACCCATCGGTTCGCGCACATCCACGCCGATGACCTCGGCGCCCATCTGACCGGCCAGCTCCGCCGTGCGGGCGCCGATGCCGGAAGCGACGCCGGTCAACAGGATTGTTTTACCAAAAAGCATGAACGTCACCTTTCGCAAGAGAGTCCGGAAATAAGCCGGCTCATTCTTCCCATTTGATTTTATGCGGACCGGGCAATTTCAGCCGATAGCCGACGGGCAGAAGTTGAAAGTCGAAGCGGCGCTCGATTTCGCCCCAAAGGCCGCGCGGCAGATAGAGCGAGAAGATCACGGCGGTGGCGCCGAGGCCGATCAGGTACCAGACGCCGGCTGAACCGAAGAAGGTCTCGATCACGAAGAACAGGATGGCGCCGAGGATGGCGCCTTCGAACTTGCCGATCCCGCCGACCAGCACCATGAAGATCATGTAGGCCGTCCACTGGACGCTGAAATAGGTCTTCGGCTGGAAGGTCGTGGCGGTCGCCAGCCACAGGCCGCCGGCGACCGCGATGCCGAAGGCGGCAAGCACGAAGAGCAGTCGCTTGGTTGCGATCACCCGCACGCCGACCGAGATCGCCGCCTCCTCATTGTCGCGGATTGCCTGCATGGCGGCACCCGCGCGGCTGCGCATCAGGATGAAGAGAGCGCCGAGCAGGGCGGCCATGGCCGTCAATGCGAGCCAGTAGATCGTCGCCCGCCGTGTGCCGCTGTCATAGACGTTGAGCGAGATCAGCGAGGTTCCCGTTTCCCCCTGGATCAGCCCATCAAGGTTGACGAGCAGATGGGCGAGTGTGGCGACGACCCACATGCCGATTGCGAACTCGCCGCCCTTCAGGCGCAGCATGAACAGCGAAAGCGGGATCGACAGCGCGCCGGTGACGATCGCGGCGGCAAACAGCGCGACGAAGGGATTGAGCCCCGCATCGGCAAGCCGGATGGTGAAATAGGCGCCGAGGCCGAAGAACACTTGCTGGCCGACCGAGACGAGCCCGCCGAAACCGGCAAGCGCATTCCACATGGCGGCAAGGATCACGTAGATGAACAGGGCCGTCATCCGGTCGATCGCGCCGGCACCGAGGACAGTGGGGGCAAACATCAGCAGGACGAGCACCGCGGCCATGCAGCCGAGCGCCACCCGCGACGATGTCGTCCAGCGCTCTATCGATATTCCGTTGGAGGCAAAGGTCGTGCTGGGGGTCGCGTTGGGGCTCATGTCGGGCTCCGGAGACGGGCGCGCAGGGAGGCGCCAAATTTGTCGAGAACCGGCATGCCGAACCCGGACAGCCGAATGAAAAGCACCAGCAGGAACACGGCATGGCCGCCGATCAGGAAGCCTTGCGGATGCAATTGCGCGCCGAGCGATTGGGCAAGGCCGAGAACGATGCCGCCGGCAAGCGTACCCCATAGTGATCCCGCTCCGCCGATGACGGCCGCCTCGAAGGCGAAGAGCAGCTGCGGACCGCCGGCATAGGGGCTGAAGGTTGCCCGCATCCCGAGAAAGGCACCGGCGATCCCGACCGTGACCATCGTGATCGCAGTGGCGACGGCGTTGACCCTGCGGGCGTCGATGCCGACCAGCCCTGCCGTATCGGGATCTTCTGCCGTGGCGCGGATGGCGCGGCCAAGGGCAAAGCGGCTCAGGAAGAACTGCAGCCCGCCGAGAATAAGGACTGCCGTCACCATCATCAGGACGGCAAGCTTGCCGACGAAGATGTGGCCCGGCAGTTGCCAGGATGCATAGGACAGGTTGCCGATGAAGGGCGCGAGCGACCTTGTGTCGGCGCCGAACTGCTCGAACAGCAGGTTGTCGATGACGATCGACAGGCCGAAGGTCGTCAGGATCGGCAGGAGCGTGCCGCCGCGGGCGCTGCGCTCCAGAATGAAGCGCTGCAGCAGCCAGCCGACGGCCGCCATGACCGGCAGCACGATCAGCAGGCCGTAGAAAGGCGGAATGCCGGCTTTGGCGGCGAGCAGCCACAGCCCGTAGGCGGCTGCGACCGCCAGGCTGCCATGCGCGAGATTGATGATCCGCATGACCGAGAACATGAAGGACAGGCCGCAGGCGATGACGGCGTAGTAACCGCCGAGCAGGATGCCCTGGAGCAGGGTGTTGATCACGATGCGCTCCTTTCGCCGGCTGCCCGGTGCAATCCGAAATAGGCTTGGGTGACGTGCTCGCGCGTGACGGCCGCCGCCGGCCGGTCGAGGACGATGCGCCCTTCCAGCATGCAGATGACACGGCTGGCTACACTCATGGCGCGGGCGAGATCCTGTTCGACGAGCACGATGGTCGTTCCCGAGGTGAGCAGCGCCTGCAGCTGGGCATAGACGCGATCGACGACCAGAGGCGAAAGCCCGAGCGAGACCTCGTCCAGAAGAAGAATATCGGGATTGCTCATCAGCGCCCGGCCGATGGCGGTCGCCTGCTGCTCCCCGCCCGAAAGATGCCCTGTCTTGGCGTGACGGCGGGGTTTCAGGTTCGGAAAGGCGTCGAGGACGCGGTCGATGCTCCACTCGCCCTTGCGTCCGGAGCTCTTTCCGAGAAGCAGGTTTTCCTCCACCGTCATCTGTGAAAACAGGCGCCGGCCTTCCGGCACCAGGGCGATGCCCTTGGCGATCCGCTTGTGGGACGGAACGGCGGCCAGATCTTCGTCGTTGAGGAGGACGCGGCCGGAGGATGGCAGATGAGCGCCGGCGATCGATCTGAGCAGCGTCGTCTTGCCCGCGCCATTTGCGCCGACCAGCGCCAGTACCTCGCCCTTGGCAAGATCGAAACTGACCCCGCGCACCGCCTGGAGCAGGCCGTGGCGGACGTCGAGGTCGCGGATGGAGAGAAGGCTCATGCGGGTGTCCCTCCGAGATAGGCCTTGACCACCTCCGCATTGCTCATGACCATTTTCGGTTCGCCATCGGCGATGATCCTGCCGGCGTCCATGCAGATCAGCCGTTCCGCCACCTGCAGCAGGATATGAACGATATGCTCGATCCAGACGATGCCGATGCCGCGGCGGCGCAATTCGAGAATGGTTTCGACGAGCTCGCTCGCCTCGCCATCGGTCAGGCCGCCGCCGATCTCGTCGAGCAGCAATAGCCTCGGCTGCGTGGCAAGCGCACGGGCAAGCTCCAGCCGCTTGCGGTCCAGCAGGCCGAGCGTGTCGGCGGGGCGGTTGGCGACTTCAAGTATGCCGCAAAGCGAAAGCGAGTCCACCACGCGCTCATAGGCCTCGTCGCGGCTTGCGGCATTGCCGTGCGATGCGGCGACGAAAACATTCTCAAAAGTCGTCATGCCGCCGAAGGGCTTGGGAATCTGATGGGTCCGGACGAGGCCGGAGCGGCAGCGTTCCGCCGCCGTCCGGTTGGTGACGTCGGCGCCATCAAAGGTGATGCTTCCCTCATTCGGCGGGAAAGCGCCGGCGAGCACGCTGAGCAGGGTCGTCTTGCCGGCGCCGTTCGGCCCGACAATGCCGACCGCCTCGCCATTGCCCATGGAAAAATCCAGATTCTCCAGCACCACCAGCGCGCCGAACCGCTTGTGGATTCCCTTGGCCGAGAGAAAGGCTCCCCCCGGCCGTCTTTGCGCTTCCTGTCGCTGCACTTGGTTATCCATTGTAAGCGGTGAGCTTGGCGCCGACCGGGACATTGGGGTCGGTGGCGTTTTCGGTGACGACGTAGTCGAGCGCGAATTTCGAGCCCTCCGGCGCTTTCACCCACTGCGTGCCGATGATCGGCCCGGGAGAGACGTTGGCGACGGGGCCGCTGGTGAAGTCGACCTTGCCGGCGATGGTGGTGGTCTTCAGCGTGCTGAGCGCCTTGGCGACGGCCTCCTTGCTCTTGACGTCGGTGCTGGCCTTCAGCGCATCGAAGCCGGCGTCGAGAAGTGCAAGGCTGGCGCCGAGCTGCTGCGTCCACTGCTTGCTGCTTGCTGTCTCGTAGCCGTCGGCGAGTTCGGTTCCCGATACGCCTGTCAGCGTCGATTTGTAGGGGAAGGCCTTGTGCCAGTAGGCGGCGCTGCCGATGTTCAGGCCGATGTCGCCAAGCGCCTCGATGTCGGAGGGAAACAGGCCCGTCTTGGCGATCTGGCAGATCTTGATCTGCTGGGTGAGGCCCTGCTGTGCGGCCTGACGCCAGAAGGCGGCGAAGTCGGGCGGTATCGGGAACGAATTGAAGATCTCCACGCCTTCCTGTCTGAAGAGAGCGATCTGCGCGGTAAAGTCGGTGGTTCCGGTTTCATAGGCGCCGGGATCGACGATGGTGAATCCCTCCTTGGCGAGCGCCGGCGCCAGATGGGCGCGGATCGCATTGCCGTCGGCGTCGTTGGGATACATGACGCCGACCTTCTTGTTGGTCTCGATCAGGTTCCACTGCGAAACATAGGCCTTGTGAAACTCTTCGACGCCGAAGCCGAAATGATAGGTCCATTTGAACGGCGAGGGTGCGCCCGGCTTGGCGCCGCGGCCGAAATACCAGGCTTCCCAGGGCATGACCGTCGAGAGGCAGGGAATGCCGGCGGCTTCGCAGGCATCGGCCACCGGATTGATGGTTTCGGGCGTCGAGACGGCGAGCATCAGGTCGATCGCCTGGTTGTTGATCAGGTCCTTCGCAAGCTGGCCGGCGCGCGAGGGATCGGATTGGGTGTCCTGGTCGAGAATGTCAACCTTCCAGGTCTTGCCGCCCGCCTGCAGGCCGTTCGCCAGCGCCTTGCGCGCCAGTTCCAGCACATAGCCGTCCGTCTCGCCGAAGCCGCCGAGAGGGCCGGTGCGCGGGCTGATGAAGCCGACCTTCAGCGTGTCGCTGCTCTGAGCAAAAGCCGTGCGGCCGGAAAGGGCCAGCGCCGCGCCGCCCGCCACGGTCGATGCGATGAAAGACCGGCGGCTCAGCGATGCCGCGTTGAATTTTCCGCTGCGGAAAGTGCCGTTCATGAATTCATTCCTCCCTCTTGATGCGGGCCTCCCAGCCCAGTCCCAGTGTTCATATCGGCCGATCTCAATTCAGATCGGGTAGTGCCGTGTCCCCGATGCCATGGTGATCCATCTGAGCTCGGTGAATTCATCGATCGCCGCCTTGCCGCCGAAGCGGCCGTAGCCGCTTGATTTGACGCCGCCGAAGGGCATTTGCGGCTCGTCGGAAACGGTGGCTTCGTTGATGTGGCAGATGCCGGATTCAAGCCGCATGGCGACGGCAAGTGCGGCATTGACGTCGGCGCTGAAAACGGCGGCCGACAGCCCGTATTCATTGTCGTTGGCAACCGTCACGGCCTCGTCGACGCTGCCGACCCGGACGATCGCCGCCACCGGCCCAAAGCTCTCCTCGCGGTAGATGCGCATGGCAGGCGTCACATGATCGATGACGGTCGCATCCATCAGCGTGCCGTGGGCCTCGCCGCCGCAGACGAGGACTGCGCCCTTCTGCAGGGCATCATCGACGAGCGACCGGACGCGGCGGACGGCTTCGGTGTTGATCAGCGTGCCGAGCGGCGTGTTGCCGTCCTTGGGATTGCCGGCGATGAGGGTTGCGGCTTTCGTCCGGAACTTGCCGACGAAGCCGTCGGCGATCTCGTCCATGAGGATGATCCGCTCGGTCGACATGCAGATCTGGCCCTGGTTCATGAAGGCGCCGAAGGCGGCGGCACGCACGGCTTCGTCGATATCGGCGTCGGCAAGGACGATGAACGGCGCCTTGCCGCCGAGTTCGAGCAGGCAGCGCTTGAGATGCCTTGCCGCGGATTCGGCAATGATCCTGCCGACACGGGTGGAGCCGGTGAAGTTGATGCGGCGGACGGCCGGATGGGCGATCAGCGTATCGACGACGGCGGCGGCATCGCTCGGCGCATTGGAAACGACATTGACGACGCCGCGCGGAAAGCCGGCGTCACGCAGGACGTCGCCGATCAGGCCATGGGTTTTCGGGCAGAGTTCGGAAGCCTTGAGGACGACGGTGTTGCCGCAGGCAAGCGGCATGGCGACGGCGCGGGTGCCGAGGATAATAGGTGCATTCCAGGGGGCAATGCCGACGCAGACGCCTGCCGGCTGGCGGACCGCCATGGCAAGGCTTCCCGGAATGCCTGAAGGAATGAGCTCGCCGGATATTTGCGTGGTCATCGCTGCCGCCTCGCGAAGAATATCCGCGCCGAGCCCGCAATTGATCGCCGCCCATTGCGCGGTGGCGCCGGTTTCGCCGGTCATGGCTGCAATAAGTTCGGGTGTGCGCGCTTCCAGGACGTCGGCTGCGGCATTCAGGAGCCTGCGCCGTTCGCCCGGGCCGGTCTGCGACCAGTCAGGAAAGGCGGCTGCTGCTGCATTGGCTGCCCTTGTCATGTCGGCGACGGATCCTGCCGAGGCGATCGTTGCGACGTCGCCGGTCAACGGATCGATGCGTTCGAAGGTGGCCCCTTCGGAAGCATCCATCGCCTCGTTGTTGATCATCAGCTTTGCCGAAAACACTGTTCCACCCATTCGTCCCGTATTGGCGCCACGTGTTGGCGCCAATACCGGTTTGTGTTGTTGCCATGGGAGAAAACGAGCGGACGCGGCGCCACGAGGGCTGCCTGACCGTTCCTGCATCTGTTGAAGAGCCTCCTCCCAAAGGCTGATGGAGAAAAGGTTACGCCGATCTGGCGCGGATGGAATGCGATTTATTGGGTTATTATTGTAATTATCCGGTGATATCAGCATTGTTTGAGGCGGGAATGGAGGAGAAGCGTTGGCTACGGACGGGGGGATTCATCATTATGCCAGGGGCGAGTGGCACGCTCCGTCGCTGTCGCACCGGCGCATCCGTTTTCAAAAAGGACTCTATGCCGATTTCCACCATTTCCTTCTGCTCGGCGAGGGGAGCGGGGAGCTTCATTTCGACCATGGCGAAGATCGGCCGCTGCACGGACCGCTGCTTGCCTTCCTGCCGCCGCAGGCGCGGTGCGACCTGTCGATATCAGCCGGAACCGCGGCTCATCTGGTCGGCGCTTCGCCGCAGATCATGGTCGATGCGATCGGCGACAAGGTGGAATCCTATTCGCTGCGCATCTTCACCGAGCAGCGCAAGCTGGTCGAGGCACTGGATCCCTCAGCAGTGGCCGAAATCAGCCCGCTGATCTCCGGCTTCGTGCGGGAACTGGGCGATCCCTCCCGCTCCTCCTGGATGGTCGCATCCGCCTATATCAGGCTCATCCTGATGGCACTGTGGCGCGGGTCCGATGGCGAGAGAAGCGAGCAACGCGGGCAGGGTGAAGTGGGATCGATCCTGCAGAGATATCGGCAACTGGTCGAAGCCGGTTTCCGCCAGCACCGGCCGATCAGCGATTATGCCGCAGAATTGGGAGTCACGGCCGACCGTCTGCATTCCATCTGCCAAAGGGCGCTCGGCCGCTCGCCGATCCAGCTCCTGCACGAGCGCGTGGTGCAGGAGGCAAAGCTGAGATTGGAACGATCAGCCCGCAATATCCAGGAAATCTCCGACAGCCTCGGCTTTCGCGATCCGACCTATTTCAGCCACTTCTTCAAGCGCAAGACCGGCCTTTCGCCCGCCGGCTACCGCGAAATCGCCCGCGCGTCGGCCGGCTCGGAAAACAGCATGCTGTCCTCGGGCTATGCGGATTGGCCTTAGGCTCGGGGCTTATTGGTTAGAGCTGGAATTTGTCGGGCTTGAATCGCAAATCATGCTGACATGGAATCCCAAGCCGGCGCTGGACTGCAATGCGCCCCCACAAGCAGTCGTTGGCCCGGCGTGAAGGAACGATTTCTACTCGGCGTCGTTTGCTGCCTTTTTGGCGCCCTTGGGAGGGATTCTTAAGCTGGCACCGGTAGGCCCGACTGTAACCTCTGGACCCAAGCCCATAACCGCGCCCAGGGCCGCTAGCGAACTGACCTCAGCATCCTTCTTGTTGTCCGCCTGAAACAGGCCTGCGCATGCTCCCTCGATCCATCGCTCGGGAAGGGCAGCTCTCCTTCCTTGGTGGTCATTTTGACCTGATGTGGTGGACGGCCTCCGCTCCCGGCATCGCAAGTCTCCGAGCCGAAGCCGCTCAAGTTGGCTTAAAGTCGAAGAGGATACCAAGCTCACGACAGCGCAAAAATCCTCACTTCCCGCCCGATGCCCTGAAGCTCCGCCATTCGGGAGGCCGAAGTGATGCCGCTGTCGCGGAGGATCTCTGAAACCTGGGCATCCCCAACGATCACCTCCGTCGTCATGATCACATTGGGATCGGCAAGGCCCTGGACGCGGGAGGCGATATTGACGGTTTGGCCGAAATAGTCCTGCCGGTCGTTCAGGTTGACGGCGAGGCATGGCCCCTCATGGATGCCGATCTTCAGGAGAAGATCGTCGCTGCCGTGTTCGGCATTTAACCGAAGCATCGCCTCGCGCATCCTGAGTGCCGCCGCCACCGCGCGGTCCGGGCTCGGAAAGGTCGCCATCACGGCATCGCCTATGGTCTTGACGACCGCTCCGGCCTCTGTGGCGACGATCTCGTGAAGAACCCGGAAATGCGCTCGCACCAGATCGAAAGCGGCAAGATCTCCGACGCGCTCGTAAAGCGCGGTCGATCCCCTCAAGTCGGTGAAGAGGAAGGTCAGACTGGTGATCTTTAGGCGCTGGTCGACGTCGAGCGTGTCGGTCCGATAGATGTCCCGAAAACTCTGGTTGGTCAGCAGACGCTTGGCTGTCAGAAAAGGCCGCCTGCGGCCCAAGAGGTCGTGCAGCTCGTCCCCTGCGATGCAGACATTCGGCACCACCCTGCGATCGGTGTGGTTCTCGAGGGTGAGCCGTAGTGAGCCCGGACGCAGGGTCAGCGTTTCGTTCAGCGCATGCGTCCGACTGATGATCATCGAGAGGGTTTGACGTTCGTCTGTGGGCTCGCCCTGCACGTCGATGAACTGCGCCGAGTGTGTAACCGCGTCGAAGATGATCACGAACTGCGCCGGCAGTTGCAGGGAGACAAAGGCCTTCTCGCCCGGAGCCAACTCGATCATCTCCAGCTGGATGCGCGAAAACCTCGCCTCCAGGTCCTCTGGCAGGTCGACCCCGGAGCTGAAGAAGATCTGGCGGTAGTACTCGAGCGGCGGCAACCGATCTGGGTCATGGGCGGCAATCCTGCGCACGCGCGGGCTGACCGTGAACGTGACCTCGACCATCTCGTCGAGGGTCGGCTCGTATCCGGCCGCGCAGAGCGCGCAATGGTACGTCTCGTGGACGACGGTTTTGAGGGTTGCGCCGCTGTCAAGGACGCCGCCGCAGCCTGGGCAAAGAACATTCCAGGTCATCTCGAATGCGCCTATGCGGGCTGCATGGAGAAACGCGGCGATGGTTTTCTCTTCATCGAGATGGTGCTTATCGGCAAAGGCGAGCGCATTGATGCGATTGAGCTCGCGGTCCGAGCCATGCATCACGACGTTCTCGATGCACTCAACCGCCTGCGGGTCGGCCGCCTGTCGCAGGGAGGCAAAAAGGACGTCTACTTCGCTCATTAGACAGGTCTCCGTGTGCAGAACCCACGGCGGACGACGCCAGGGCCGCGATCATAACACGGGACCGTCCCAATAGAAATCTATAGGCTCGGAGCTGCCTGCTGCCCAAGCGACTTGGACTGTTCATTTGTAGAGCGCCGCAGCCAACGATCCCCGACCGCTTCGTCGCAACATGGTCAATGACAAATCCGTGAGTGCTTCGAGCCAATGACGGCATCAGTGCTTCCGGTTTTCGCCAGCATAATGGTCATCGAGCCACCCGTCGCTGTTGCCGCAAAGCGGACGCGACCCAGTGACAACGCGGGTCGCAGTTGCGCCAAAAGCCGCCATTCCGCCCTATGCGGGTGATTAGATCACGAATTCCTCCTCGTACGTCTGTGGCTGGGGAACGACCGTAACCTCCACCGGAACGATCCAATTGGCCGCGTAGCTCTCGCAGTCGGAACGCTGGAGGTCGGGCTGCACGCACCCGGCCCAATCGATCGCGCGACATCGCAGGATATATCGCCCTACTTCTTCAGGGGTCCACATGTACTCCCACAAGCGCCATGCAAAGGGACGTTCTGTTTCGAGGAGCCTTCCCTCGCGCCAGCCCTTGCCATCTCCGGTGCAGACCTGCACCTGCCGGATAGCAACCTCTCCGCTCCAGGCGGCTCCGAAAATCCGGTACGGTTGGCCGGCAATGAGACGCGCCCCCTGTACGGGACGCGCGATCTGCGCTTTGACCTCCATCTCCGAAAGGGGGACCAGCCTGGGTTCCCCGAGGTTGCGCTCCCAACGGAAATAGTCGCGCGCCTGCCAGTAGCCAAGGAACGGTTGCTCCACAACCGTGATGTCAGTGATCCACTTGACCCAAGCCATGCCGAACCAGCCACCCACGACCGCGCGTAGCGGGTAGCCGTGATCGCGCGTCAACGGCTCCTCGTTCATCGAATAGGCAAGGATCGTGCTGTCAGCCATGGCCTTCTCAAGCGGTAAACTGCGCGCAAAAGCGATGGGGCCGGGAGAAGCCGTTTTCTTGTTCGTGTCGACGACGCCGCAGTCGGCGCCTGCTAGCAGAACCTCACATGCGGTTCGCTTGACGCCCGCCATTTCCAAAATCTCGCGCAGAAGAACACCTGTCCAGGCGGCATTGCCGACGGCTCCGTTCTGCCACTGTAACCCCTCCCTCGGCGGCACATAGTAGACGCGCCCATTCCCTGCACACTCGACGACGGCGGTGAAAGTCGTGCTTCGCATCGCCTTGATGCTGTCGAGGTCAAGTTCGATCGGCCGCTCCACCGCCCCGCCAACGCGCAATCTCCAGTCTTGCGCATCGAGTTCCGGCGACGGGAAATGGTTTCGCACGAAGAACTGCTCGGTTGGGATAAGCCAATCGGAGAGCGACGCAAACGGAAACTCGATGTTCGGTGGGGATTTCTGTCGAACTATCAGACTGGGTTGCTGTGGTGTCGGCATCGTCCTCGTCTCCCCTTTCAACAGCACAACGTCGGCTCTCGGTCGCGCGAATTCCGGTACGATCAGACTGCCCCTCGCAGTGCGTCGGTCGCATTCCGCCTTCGGGCCGCATTCTAGCACATACGGCAAGTTCCTCGGATCGACCTCGAACGGCAGCAAAGGGGCCGGCGGTATTGACCGCTTTGCGTCCAATTTCGGCCATTCAAGCCGACCTGCCGATTTCCTGAAAGCTGCCGGTCCGCTTAGGTTACACAGAGTCCGTGACTGGTGGGAGGTCGACGGTCAGGTTGGATAACGAGTAGGCCCCACGCCGACAACATTTTGCTCCTTGTCCGTAGTGAAAGTTCCCTTCGATTGATCCAATATTACAAGCACGTTGCCGAAAGGATCACAAACACGAGCACATCGCCCGATCGCGATGTCGAAGGGCGGTTCCACTGCCTTTGCGCCCGCTGCCAAAAGTTCTTGAAATGCCGCGTCTGCGTCATCAACGAGAATATCGGTCTCTGGACCAATACGAAGATGAACCACTAGCTCTGCGTCAGTTTCAGGCAACGCGAAGCCGGCGGATTCAGCATTCCGCCAGATGAGGGAATGGCCGAGCCGATCCCGATAAAGGATATGGCTTGCTCAAGATCGCTTACATGCAGCAGATAGTTGTCGAGTTTGCGGAACAATGGTTTTTTGGGGGCCTCGTAAGCCATTGCGGGACCTCGCGCAGTACAGCCGACTCACATCAGACATTACCCAAGATTATGCTTCCATGCGCGTTGTGCAACGGCTCAGCGACGGCTCGACTGATGTCCAGCTTCTGACTAGCTTGTATCGCGGGGACGGCAGCCATGGGCCAATGCCAGCCCTTGGCGCCGAGTACCCAAATATCCGCTTTCGCGTTGGGCGTCCTAGGAGCCGCCGGTCGGCTCCCGGCCCCGGAGCAGACTTTCATTGGGCAATCCGTGCTTCCGGTTTGCGCCGGAAGCGGACGTTATGCGCGTTGCGGAATTTCCTGTTATGCCAACCGACGACGCAAAGGATCATTTTGGAGGAGAGGGCGAGTGGCCGAAATTCCAATCCGTTGTTTTGGTGTATCGGTCGTCGTCATCCGCAAAAGAACGGCTGGGTATGAGGTGCTGCTTTTACGCCGAAATCACACGCTGGTTGGTGAGTGGTGCCAAGTGGCCGGCGGCATCGAGGACGGCGAGAAGGCCTGGGAAACCGCGTTGCGAGAGGTCCGTGAAGAGACGGGCCTGATCTGCGACTTTCTCTATTCCGCAGATATCTGCGAGCAATTTTATGAGGCTGATCGCAATGCCATCAGCATGCTGCCCGTCTTCGTCGGCGTTGTGAATGCCGAGCAGACAGTTTCTATCAACGATGAACACAGCGAATTTCAGTGGGTGTCATTTGCAGAGGCCATGGAGATGGTGCCGTTCGCTGGGCAGCGCCATGTTCTCAAACACGTCGAGGCGGAATTCGTGAATCGGGAGCCCATTGGGCATCTTCTCATCCATGAGATGTCGCGGAAAATTTAAGTTTCTTCGAAGCCTGTGACCGGTTTGGGCCGGGAGCGCTCATGATGCTTCTCGGCTGCAAGTGGGTCTGAACCCGGGCCTGCCGGGAAAAGCGACGGGTTTCAGTTCCCCTTGTAGATCCGCTTCAGCGCAGCCAGCAGCGCATCCATCTCATCGCGCGAAAACAGGTCGATGAAACGCTGCTCGTGCGAGTCGATCAGCTTGCGCGCCTGTGCGAGCATGGCGCGTCCCGCCTCGGTCAGATGAAGTTCCTGGCGGCGGCGGTCTGCCTGGGAAGGCCGGCGCTCGATCAGGTCGCGGGCTGCCAGGCGGTTGACGAGAGCCATCATGGTCGCGCGGTCAGTGCCGAGCGTATTGGCCAGGTCGATCTGCGATGCGCCGGTATTGACCGCAAGCAGCTCCATCACCGCGAGCTGTTTCTGCGTCAGCGCCAGCTCCTCCATGGTGTCGGCGAAGTCGCGATAGATCGCGACATGCGCCATGCGCAGATGAAAACCTAGGAGATCGCCGAGTCGGCCGACGTCGAGCGGCGGTGTTACGAGCGCCTCCTCGCCCTCGACATCGTCCTGCGGTACTTGCTTGGTCATTGTCCGTCTCGCCTGGTTCAGGCGCCATAACCATCAAAATCAGCGGGTTAGTCAATATCGCCGGTCTCGATTTCTCTCGCGCCCGTTCGAATGGGCGGATTGCCGCAAACGGCTCTTGCATCTCCGAAAAAAAATATTAGTATGTGTTGCATACAAAATTGGTGCCTGTTGTGGGAGCGGCGGGCATGGGAGGAAAATAATGGCGCATTCCTTTTCCGGGGTGGCTTCGTCGGCAGATTGCGGACTGATGAAGGATGATCCGATCCTCTACCGCGCCGGTGTCGCACCGGATCGTCGGGCCCTGTTCGAAATTGCTACCGGCCGGCAGCTCACCTATGCCGAGCTCGATGCGCGGATCGCCCGCTGCACCGGCTTCCTGACTGGTGTGCTTGGAGCGCGGCGGGATGGGGCGCGGGTCGCCATGCTGGCGCGCAACGCGGTGGATTCGATCGTGCTTGCCTTTGCCTGCCAGCGTGCCGGCGCCATCTACGTGCCGCTCAACTGGCGCCTCAGCGCCGCCGAGCTTCGGCCGATCCTTGCCGATTGCGCGCCGGCGCTTCTGGTTCACGACGAGGAGTTTTCGGCTGATGTGGCGCGCCTTGCGGACGCCGATCCCGAGATGGCGGTGATTTCGACGTCTAACGGTCCGGCCGGGCTCGCCGCCCGGATCGAGGCGAGCCTTCCGGCCGGACCGGTGTCCGCCGATGCCGATGGAGCCTGCGTCCTTCTCTACACGTCGGGCACGACGGGACAGCCGAAGGGCGTCGTCATCACCCGCCGCAATGCTTTTTTTGCCGCCGTCAATTTTTCCTTTGTCGGCGAGATCGGGCCTGAAACCGTCGCCCTGTGCGACCTGCCGTTCTTCCACACGATCGGGCTGATCGCTGTGGCGCGAACCACATTGATGCTGGGCGGCACGCTTGTCGTCTCCGACCGCTTCACGCCGGCGCGAACGCTCGCGGCACTTGCCGACCGGCAGCGTGCCATCACCCATTATTTCGCCGTGCCGCAGATCGCGCTCGCCTTGCGCAACGACCCCGCCTATAGCGCCGCGGCGCTCGCCGGCCTGCATGCGCTCTTCGTTGGCGGCGCGCCGCTGACGCAGGCGCTGATCGAAAGCTATCTCGATGACGGCGTCGCGCTTGTCAACGGTTACGGGATGAGCGAGGCCGGAACGGTGCTGCACGTGCCGATCGACCGGCGCGCGGTGCAGGATAATCCCGGCAGCGTCGGTCTTCCTGCGCCGTTGCTCGACATTCGCATCGTCGGCGAGGACGGCCGCGAGGTTGATGAAGGCGAGATCGGCGAACTCTGGCTGCGCGGGCCGGCGGTAACACCTGGCTACTGGAACAAGCCTCAGGAAAGCGCTGCCGCCTTCACCGAAGGCTGGTACCGCACCGGCGATCTCGGCCGCCGCGAAGCGAACGGCTTCTATCGCATCGTCGACCGGCTGAAGGACATGTATATCAGCGGCGGCGAGAATGTTTATCCCGCCGAGGTCGAAGCGGCACTCGCAAGTCATCCCGATATTCTCGATGCCGTGGTCGTAGGCATTCCCGACATCCGATGGGGCGAATGCGGCCTCGCCTATGTGGTGCTGCGGCAGGGTGCCGTGGCAACGGGCGATGACATCGCCGGCCATTGCGCGGCAAGGCTCGCCGCCTTCAAGCGCCCGGCGCGCATTCTCTTCGTCGAGGCCATTCCCCGCACCGCCTCCGGCAAGGTGCAGAAACATGTCCTGCGCCAGTTCCATTCCGACGAAACCCTTCAACGACAGGCCCTGTGACGCGGCCCCGGCATTCATGCCGAAACCCATGGAGTAACCTCATGACTGACATGCAATCGCCGGTTCTGGTCGAATTCGACAACGGCATCGCCTTCGTGACCCTCAACCGCCCGGAAAAGCGCAATGCGATGAATCCGGCCCTGAATGCCCGGATGCTCGAAGTGCTCGACGAGCTCGAGGGCGACGAGCGCTGCGGCGTCCTCGTTCTGCGCGGCGCCGGCGAATCCTGGTCGGCCGGCATGGATCTGAAGGAATATTTCCGCGATAATGACGACAAGCCGCGTGACATCACGCTGAAGGCGCGGCGCCAGTCCGGCAACTGGTGGGGCCGGCTGATGTATTTCGAAAGGCCGACGATCGCCATGGTCAACGGCTGGTGCTTCGGCGGCGCCTTTACGCCGCTGGTTTCCTGCGATCTCGCCATCGCCGCCGAGGAGGCGAATTTCGGCCTCTCCGAAATCAACTGGGGCATTCTGCCGGGCGGCAACGTCACCCGTGCGGTCGCTGAAGTGATGCGCCATCGCGATGCTCTCTACTATATCATGACCGGCGAACTGTTCGGCGGGCGCAAGGCCGCCGAAATGGGTCTCGTCAACGAGGCGGTGCCGCTGGCAGAGCTTGAAACACGGGTTCGCAAGATCTGCGCCAGCCTGCTCGAAAAGAACCCGGTGACGCTGAAGGCCGCCAAGGACACCTACAAGCGGGTGCGCAACCTGCCATGGGATCTCGCCGACGATTACATCTACGCCAAGCTGGAGCAGATGCTGTTTCTCGACAAGACCAAGGGGCGCGACGAGGGGCTGAAACAGTTCCTCGACGACAAGACCTATCAGCCTGGGCTCGGCGCCTATAAGCGCGGCCGCTGATAGCCGTTTACGAGCCGATCATCGGGAGGAGGAAGCAATGAAAATCCATGCTGCGGTGGCGCGTGCGCCGCATACGCCGTTTTCGCTGGAAAGGCTCGATCTGGAGGAGCCGCGCGATGGGGAAATCCTGGTTCGCGTCGTGGCGACAGGGGTCTGCCACACCGATATCGTCATGCGTGACCAGCATCTGCCGGTGCCGCAGCCGGTCGTGCTCGGCCATGAAGGGGCGGGCATCGTCGAGCGGGTCGGGCCGGGCGTTGCCAAGGTGGCGCCCGGCGATCACGTGGTCATGACCTTCAACTCCTGCGGCCATTGCCCGAGCTGCAACGATCACGAGGAGACCTATTGCCACGAATTTTTCCCGCGCAACTTCTTTGGTTCGCGCGCCGATGGTTCGAGCGGGCTCTCATGCGAGGGAGAGCGGGTTCACGGCAATATTTTCGGGCAGTCCTCCTTTGCCAGCCACGCACTGTGCCATGAACGCAATATCGTGAAAGTGCCAAAAGATGCAGATCTGGCGCTGCTCGGGCCGCTCGCCTGCGGCATCCAGACCGGCGCCGGCGCGGTCATGGATGCGCTGAAGATCGAGCCGGGAAAAGTGCTTGCGGTTTTCGGCATGGGCTCCGTCGGTCTTGCCGCCGTCATGGCGGCGCGGATCGTCGGCGCGTCACGGATCATCGCCGTCGACGTCAACGAGACGCGGCTGGCACTTGCAGCCGAGCTCGGCGCGACCGAGATCGTCAACGGCAAGGCGAGCGACGCGGTTGCCGCGATCATGGCGATGACCGGCGCCGGCGTCGATTATGCGATCGATGCCTCCGGCGTGCCCGCCGTCATCGACCAGTGCGTGCGGGTGCTGGCGCCGCGCGGCACATGCGGCATCGTCGGAGCCTCGCCGCACGGGGCGACGCTGACGCTCGACCTCACCCATATCCTGTCCGGCGGGCGCCGGGTCCGCGGCATCGTCGAGGGCGATTCCAATCCCGACGTACTGATCCCGCTGCTGATCGACCTGCATCGGCAGGGTCGCTTCCCCTTCGACAGGCTGATCACCTTCTATGATTTCGCCGACATCAACCAGGCGGTGGAGGATTCGGAAAAGGGCATCGTGCTGAAACCGGTCGTGCGCCAGCCGGCCGCCTGACACCGTTCAAGGGAGGAAACAATGAACACCGTCACCGCAATCGCCACCGATACCAGTCCCGATGCCATGAAGGCGCTGCTTAGCCGGCAAAGGGCGTCTTTCCTGCGGGAAGGGCCGCCGAGCATCGATACCCGCATCGATCGCATCGACCGCGTCATCGCCCTTCTCGTCGACCATAAGGATGCGATCGCCGCGGCCCTGTCAGACGATTTCGGCAGCCGCAGCGTCGAGGCGAGCCTGCTTCTCGACGTTTTCACCTGCGTCGGTTCGCTCAAATATGCCAAGGCCCATCTTGCCGAATGGCTGAAGCCCGAGCAGCACGAGGCATTGTTCCCGGACGCGGTGGCCGAAGTGGTCTATCAGCCGAAGGGGGTTGTCGGAATCCTCAGCCCCTGGAATTTCCCCTATCAGCTCGCGCTTGCGCCGCTTGCCGGCATTCTTGCCGCCGGCAACCGCGCCATGATCAAGCCGTCGGAGGTGACGCCGGCCTCGGCCGCCTTGATGGCGGAACTCATTGCCGGCGCCTTCGACGAAACGGAAATATCAGTCGTTCAGGGCGGACCGGCGACGGGCACGGCCTTTACATCACTTGCCTTCGACCATCTGATCTTCACCGGCGGAACCGCGATCGCCCATCATGTCATGCGCGCGGCGGCGGAAAACCTGACACCGCTGACGCTGGAGCTCGGCGGCAAGTCGCCCGTCATCGTCGGCCGCTCGGCCGATCTCGCAGACGCGGCGCGCCGCGTCATGACCGTCAAGGCCTTGAACGCCGGCCAGATCTGCCTTGCGCCTGATCATGTCTATGTGCCCGAGGAAAGCGTCGAGGCCTTTGCCGAACACGCGGTCGCAGCGATCGGCGCGATGTATCCGGCGCTGAAGGAAAATCCTGATTATACTTCGATCGTCAATGCCCGCCATTTCGCCCGCATCCAGGGACTGATCGACAATGCCAGGGCCAAGGGCGCCCGTGTTGTCGAGATCAATCCGGCGGCGGAGAATTTCTCTCAGCAATCGGCCCACCGCATGCCTCCGACCCTGATCCTCGATCCTACGGAAGAGATGCGCGTGCTGCAGGAGGAAATCTTCGGACCGGTGCTGCCGGTCCTTCCCTATCGCGATATTGCCGACGTCATCGATCGCATCAATGCCAAGCCGCGCCCGCTGGCTCTCTATTACTTCAGCCAGGATCAACAGGAGGAGGCCCGCGTCCTCGACAATACGACCTCCGGCGGGGTGACGGTCAACGACTGCATGAGCCACGTCACGGCGGAGGGCCTGCCCTTCGGCGGCGTCGGCCATTCGGGCATGGGCGCCTATCACGGCAAGTTCGGCTTCCTCGCCTTCTCGCATCCGCGCGCCGTCTATCACCAGAGCAGGATGGTGGAAGCGGAATACATGATGCGGCCGCCTTATGGCGAGGCGATGCGTGGCTTCTTGGCGGCGGCGATCTGCAAGTAGCCGAAAAAGCATTGGACGATGCCGTCAACAGCCGCGGCTGCTGACAGCGTGGATGGCTGCTTGCAACGAATGGCCCGATTGCGCAGGCTTATCCGGATAACGCTAGATTGTGTCATCAGGCTCCATGTCCAGACGCAGAGGATGCTGTTGTTATGCCCTATGCTTCGACTGCTAGCCGTTGGACCGCAGGGCGTTGCGGACATGATGTCTCCTGCCGACCCTCGGGCATGACCTTTCAATTCCGGTTTCGCCCACTTCTGATGTCGTAAATCTGGCAGCAGGCCTCTCTGCCCATAGCTCATCGTCGCGGCGGACGCCCGCTTTCCTGTCGTCGCGTTGCTGGCCACCAGCCTGGAGACGCAACTGCTGACGAATATAGGCTGACGGGTCTGCAGCTTAACGAAGCTCAAACCAGTGTTGCCCTATGATTGGGTCGGTAGATGTATTGGAACGTGGATCCAACGCGGTGAATGGCATCTGGACGCAATTCGGTGGCAACCTGTCATTCGTGTGCCTGGCGATTTCGCTCTGGGCGCATTTCTCGATCCAATTTCAGAGTCGTTCGGTCATACAGGAAAAAATCGCCTTCGGAATCATAGCCGGCGGTGCTTCCATCGGATCCATATTGCTGGCCGTCGAAGTCAATCCCGGCATCTATATCGACATGCGCTTTTCGCCGCTTGCTTTGGCGGGTATGTTTGGCGGACCGATCGCAGCGGCTTTTGCCGCTGCGCTGGCAATGGCCTTCCGCTTCTGTGTCGGTGGTACGGCAATGATCGATGGCCTGATCGCAATTGCTGTCGCAACCGGGATTGGCCTGGCTGCCAATGTCTGGATCCGGAAGAGATCTGCCGAGCTCATGGACGTTGCGCTGCTGAGCCTCGCGCTCGGCGCTGCACTTATCGTATTGATGGCGGTGCTTCCCACACTGGTCCACGCCCGCGTATTGGCCATCATCGGTTTTCCTATGACCGTTTTGAATTGCCTGGCGACGGTGCTGTGTGGTTTCGTTCTGTTGAAGACGCAGCAATGGGAGCTGGAGCGGAGCATCTTGGTGACCGCGTTTTCGCAGTCGCCCGACTATCTCTACGTGAAGGACAGAAACAGCCGGTTCATCACCGTCAATGAAAATATGAGCCGCCTTTTTCGTTTCAGAACCACGGCGGAGATGACCGGATTGTCGGATTTCAATCTTATATCGCGGCCGCGCGCCGAAGAGTTTTACTATCTCGAACAGCAGGTCATGGACACCGGGGTGCCTCTGATCGACTCCATCGAGCGCGTCGAAGGCAGATACCTGCTCGCCTCCAAGGTGCCGCTGAAGGATAGGCAGGGGCGGGTGATCGGCCTTGCCGGCGTCACGCGCGATGTGACGGAGCGGACCGCCCTGGAGCGGGAATTGCGCAAGAGCAAGAACGTGCTGTCACATGCGATGGCCGGCATGTCCGATGGCATCGCCATGTACGACAGCAAGGGTTTCCTCGTTTTTTGCAACGACCAGTACCGCACCGCCTTCCCGCTATCTGCGGACGCCCGCGTGGTTGGCGCGCATATCAGCGACATCCTTCGCCGCGTCGTCGAAACGGGCGAGCGCACCGGCATCCCGGACAATGACCGCGAGGAGTGGATCAAGGCCGCCAGCGCGACGTTGCACAGCAACAAGGACGAGGAGGTTCAGCTTCACAACGGCGACTGGCGTAGCATCCGGACAAGGCTAGCGGAAGACGGCACCGCAATGGCCGTTGTCTCCGACATCACGGCGACCAAGCAGGCGGAAATCGCCCTCAGGCTATCGGCGGAGCAGATGAAGAACCTCGCCGAGACAGATGGACTGACCGGCATCGTCAATCGCCGGGCCTTCGACGAGGCTTTCGCGCGCGAGACCGCAGGCAGCGCCAGGAAAGACACGCCGTTCAGCCTTCTGATGGTCGATATCGACCGCTTCAAGGCCTATAACGACACCTATGGTCATCCCGCCGGAGACCAATGCCTGCGTGTCGTCAGCAGGTGCCTGCGCCAGTCCGTCAGCCGGCCGGCAGACATCGTCGCACGCTATGGCGGAGAGGAATTCGTGGTTCTGCTCCCCGCGACCAGTGCGAAAGGGGCAATGATCGTGGCCGAACAATTCGCGCGTCTCCTAAGCCAGGAGAATATCGTTCATTCCGGCAGCGAATTCGGACGGGTGACGGCCAGTATCGGCATATCCTGCGCGACGGGAGCCACCTTGAGGATCAACCCGAACCGCCTCCTGACCGAGGCTGATGCGGCGCTCTACGACGCCAAGACCCAAGGCCGCAATCGCATCCTGGCACATTCGCCCGAGGAGCGGCACTCCATGAAGGACGTCGGTTAGATCGAATCCTTGATAGGTTTTTCCTATCGAGCCATCGCGCGTGCGCCCTTGATCTTTTCCCGGCTTCGACAATACAGGGCACATGGACACAAAATTCATTGGTAAGAAATCGGCGGCAGCCGGCGGCTGGGGCGCTTTGAAGAGCTGTGGGAAGCGTTTGCTTCAAAGCGGCATGCCGATTTCAGGGGCGCGGACGATGCTGAAGGCGAACCAGCCGGATGGATTCGATTGCCCGGGCTGCGCATGGGGCGATCCGGAGCACGGATCCTCGTTCGAGTTCTGCGAGAACGGCGTGAAAGCCGTCGCCTGGGAGGCAACGGAGAAGCGGGCCACGCCCGCCTTCTTCGCGGAAAAGACTGTATCGCAGCTTCGCCGGTTGACCGACTATGAACTGGAACTCAATGGCCGCCTCACGCATCCGATGCGCTACGATGCGGCGAGCGACCGTTACTTGCCGGTCGCATGGGAGGACGCTTTTGCCGAGATCGGCAGCATTCTGAGGGGTCTCGATAGTCCCAACCGGGCGGAATTCTACACGTCGGGCCGGGCGAGCAACGAGGCCGCCTTCCTGTACCAGCTGTTCGTGCGTATCTACGGCACCAACAATTTTCCCGACTGCTCCAACATGTGCCACGAGGCGAGCGGCATCGCCATGCGCCAGGCGGTCGGTGTGGGCAAGGGTACCGTGTTGCTGGAGGATTTCGAGGAGGCCGACGCGATCTTCGTGATCGGACAGAACCCGGGCACCAATCATCCGAGGATGCTCGGCGACTTGCGCCGGGCGGCGATCCGCGGCGCACGCGTCGTCGTCTTCAATCCCATCCGCGAACGCGGCCTGGAGCGCTTCTCCGACCCGCAGGACAAGATCGAGATGCTGCGCGGCGGTTCGACCGATATCGCCAGCCTTTATCTGCAGCCGCAGCTCGGCGGCGACATGGCCGCGGTGCGCGGGATGGCGAAGGCCGTTCTGGCTGCGGAAGACGCAGCGGTCGCCGCCGGCCTGCCCTCCGTTCTCGACCATGCATTTCTCGCCGAACACTGCGCGGGTTTTGCAGAATACCGGGCAGCGGTCGAGGCGACCAACTGGGCAGAGATCGAGGACCAATCGGGATTGAGCCGGCAGGAGATCGAACGGGCGGCCGATGTCTATATCAGCGCCGAGCGGGTCATCTGCACCTGGGCGATGGGCGTGACCCAGCATCTGCATTCCGTGGCGACGATCCGCGAGATCGCCAACTTCATGTTCCTGCGCGGCAATATCGGCCGGCCGGGTGCCGGCCTTTGCCCGGTTCGCGGCCATTCCAACGTGCAGGGTGATCGCACCGTCGGCATCAACGAAAAGCCATCGGACGATTTCCTCGATGCGCTGGAGAAGCACTTCCGCTTCACCGTTCCCCGCGAACATGGCCACAATGTCCTTGCCGCGATCGGAGCGATGCTCGACGGCTCGGCCGAAGCCTTCATCGGGCTTGGCGGCAATTTCGCCCGCGCCACCCCCGACAGCGCACTCGTTGAAAAGGCGCTGCGGCGGCTGAAGCTGACAGTGCACATCGCCACTAAACCCAATCATTCACATCTCATGCCCGGCGAGGCGTCCTTCATCCTGCCGTGCCTCGGGCGCACCGAGATGGATATGAATGCGGCAGGCAGTTCCCAGCTCGTGAGCGTCGAGGATTCGATGAGCATGGTGCACGGGTCAGCCGGCATCAATCGTCCGGCCTCGCCGCATCTCCTCTCGGAAGTCGCCATCATTGCCGGTATTGCACAGGCGACGGTCGGCTCCGCGGTGGTCGACTGGGCAGAGCTTGCCGACGACCACGACCGCATCCGCGATCATATCGAGGCGACCATTCCAGGCTTCGAAAACTACAATGCGCGCCTGCGCAAGCCCCGCGGTTTCCACCTGCGCAACACGGCCGCCCATCGGCAGTGGGATACGCCGGCAGGCAAGGCGTCATTCTCTTCCGAGCCGCTTCCGGAAGAGACGGTGCATCAGCGGGCGCGAAAGGGTGAGGGGCGCTTTGCCCTACAGACCTTCCGGTCGCACGATCAATACAATACGACGGTTTACGGCCTCGATGACCGATATCGCGGCGTTTACGGTGAGCGGCAGGTCATCTTCATTCATCCAGCCGACCTGACGGCGATGAATGCCGAAGCCGGTGACCGGGTCGACGTGGTCGGCGAGCATGATGACGGTGTCGAGCGTATCGCCGAGAATTTCCGCTTTGTGCCCTATGACATTCCGCGAGGAAGCATAGCGGGTTACTATCCCGAACTGAACGTGCTCGTGCCGCTTGGCAGCGCAGGCAGGGAAAGCGATACGCCCACCTCGAAATCGATCATGGTGTCCTTCCGCCGGCGAAAAGCCGCGTGAACGAAGAAGCGTCCGACGTCGATCGGTTTCTCGCTCTCGTCGCTGCGGCGCAAGGCAGGGATAACAGGCTGACATCCATACAGGCCGGTCTTCTGGTCACCGCGGAATTGGGGATTGCGGGTGACAGCCGCACCTTTGCGCGCATGCTGGGGATCGCGCATTCTCTCGTGCTGAGGGAACTCAACGCCCTGGCGGAACACGAGGGCGTGCTGCAGATTGTCAAGCGCGATCCAAGGACGATGAGAGTGCATTACAAATTGCCGCCGGGGGACGAGACCTAGACCCCTTGCGTTATCGCCGGATCACCCGCTTCCTGGTGTCGGAAGGGTATTCTCCGTATGTGTTTTTATAGACTGCGGAAAATCGGCCGAAATGAAAGAAGCCCCATTTGAGGCAGATGGCCTTCATGGTGTCCTTGCTCTCGGGATCGAGCAGATCCTGGCGCGCCGCACGCAGACGAAGGCTCAGCAGATAGGCGGCGGGAGAGGTTCCCCTGAAGGCACGAAAACCGGTTTCGAGCGCCCGGCTGGATACGCCGGCGGCTTCGGCGACCTTCAGCATGGTAATCGGCTGATTGATATTGGCGTGCATGAATTCGATCGCCCTGCGGACATGCCGGGGCGCGATCAGGGCAGGGCCGTTCTCCAGGAAATGCGACAGCCGGTGCGGTACCAGGCGCACGACCAGATCGGCGAGCGCCTGCGTCATATGCGCCATGGCGATCGGCGACTGCAGCAAGGGGCCATCGTCGCGCATGCCTAAGATGATCGTTTCCGTGAGATTGCCGATCAACCGGCCTTCCGGCTTGGACAGATCCAGTTCGGGCAGCAGGTCGAGGGAGCCGCTGAACGGCATCTCGAAAGTCTGGCCGATCGTCTGCAGGATGACAGGCCAGTTGATCAGCAACTCGTCGATGACGTTCGATCGCCCATGCATGATGACGCTGTTGGGCTCGAAATTGTTATAAAGAAGCAATTTTCCTTGTCCGGCCTCGGCGATGCGGGATCCATAGGCTACCCCCATGCCGCCGCTGCGCGGCACGACAATCGACAGATACTCCGACGTATCGACGGTCGGCTCGATATTGAACTGAAACTCCGCCTCATGGTAGCCCGTGAGCAGGACGGCCTTGTCACAGACCGAGAAATCCAGTCCCCAGTGGAAGTCCTGGGCGCTGCCGACGGGCTCGGCATCAAATGCGCCAAAAGCGCCGCCCAGCGTTTCGACCATGTTGTCGAAGGACGAACCGCTAAATCGAAATGAGAATGGCGCAGTGCTATGTTCCGTCATGCTGCTCCCGTTGTTCGATGTGGCTGTTTCGACATGCTCTTCTCCACCGCTCGCAGGTGCGAGTGCGACACGCGGCCGGCGAGAGTGTCGGATTGGTGCGCGTACCTCTGCCAGGGCAAGTCGCCATGGATGGTCGTCCTGCGCCGCGGCGCTTCATCAGAGCCTGCAGACGGCATGGATGAGCGGCCTTGGATGTATATTAGACGATTGTTGGATATAGTGCGGCAGCTTACAGCGGAGCAGGTGGATCTCCACGTGAGACTGGCATCGAGATCAGCGGTTTGTGCCGGCTGATGCAGGTCGAATTCGGGCATGGTAAAGGTCAAAAGACCAACCCGTTGAATACATTAGTTCCCATCCAGATCAGGAACTGACAGAACCCGCGGCCATTGGCAAGACTTCACGCTGTCGGCGATGACGACAACCCGCTGATAAAACGATTACGCTGAAGGAGCAATTTTACGGCTGTCTCCGCCACGCCACAGGTTCAACCGCGGCGATCTTGCCGAGATGTGCATCATCTGAAGCTTATAGAGAGCCCTCAATTCCAGAGCCGCGCAGTCGCCTGCCGAAGGTTCTATAGTGGACCGCTTAAAGATGGCCTTCGGCAGGCTGACAGGCATACAGGCATACGCACGGGATGGAGTGCGTATGTATGATCCCTTCCATCCTTTGGGGGTGATGGATGGACGGGTTTGGCTTCAGGACCGCAAACCATCATGGCCTTGGTCGAGATTGATCTTACTGTTCCTTAGCTATGGAGCAATTGTCAGGCCCCGATATTGTCGGCCGAGCGGCTTTTCGTGACGCAGTCTGGACTGATCTTGCGCAAAGTGTATATCAAGCCGCTCCCCTGAGGCCGTCTGTTCCGCGCAATGCGCTGCGCAAAGTGGATAGAGATCTTTAGTTTCTCATTTAGCCGAATGAGGACATCTTGGGCATGGCTCCGCATTGGTCCGCACTGCGCGCGGTCCTTCGGCTTGGTAAGGATTTGCTTTCACTGAAGGCACAAGCGGCCGATCGTTTCGAGCACCGCTGCGTCGACTTCGAGACTATTGGTTTCTGCGATGTGTGCGGACATCGCTCTGTCGCCGGGGATACGGACTCCCTTGGAGCGCAGCCGCTCCAATTGGGTCTTGGTTCGCTCCTGAAAATCCGGATCTGCGGCTGCAGGAAAGAGCGCGATCACGGTCATTCCGGCATTCACCAGATGCTCGCCTGAGAGAAAGTGGCCCGCATCGAGCGACCACGCCGCTCCGGAGAGACCCGCGGAAAGCATCTCGACGAAAAGGGCGATATTGGCGCCCTTATAGCCGCCGAAGGGAGGAGCGCGCCGAGCATCGCCTTGACTGGATCGGTGGTGATTGCGCCGGTCTCGTCGATGGCGATGCCGTGAGGGATCGGCGACTGCGCCTTTGCTGCCTCGGCAAGGGTTATGAAGGCCGTGGCACTCGTCGCCTGGTCGATGACGACGGGCGGCAAGGTCAGGCGGCCGACTTCTCAGTTCCGGAGATGGCGACGCGCCTCGCCAACGAAACGGAAAGACGGCCGCATTTGGAGCGTCAAAGTGCGACCGAGAGGGGGCTGTCGCGTCGGGGAGCCACCTCCTGCGAGTTCACCATCGCGCCCGCGAGCTGGCGGAAGGTGACAAGCCCCAAGGCTTCCCCGGATGGTGAGACCACTCTGGCATCGTCGTGTGCCGCCGATGCCAGGATCCGGACGGCGTCTTCGACGGTCGTGCCTGATGCGATCGTCAACCCGCTTGGCACCGCACCGGAATGCAAGGATGTCATGATGGCATCGACCTGGATGACCCGGCCTCGATTGACCTCCTTGACGAAGTTGGCGATGTAGGCGTCGGCCGGACGCAGAACGATGTCCTGGCTGGTGCCCTGCTGGATGACTTCGCCATCGCGCAGGATCGCAATCTGGTCGCCCAGCCGAAGGGCCTCATCGAGGTCATGGGTGATGAAGACGATGGTCTTCTTGATCTCCTTCTGAATGTCGAGAAGGACCGTCTGCATATCGGTGCGGATCAACGGATCGAGCGCCGAATAGGCCTCGTCCATCAGCAGAACCGGCGCATCGTTCGAGAGGGCTCGTGCCAGGCCGACGCGCTGCTGCATACCGCCCGATAGCTGGTTGGGATATTTGCTCTCGAAGCCCTTCAGCCCGACCCGCTCCAGCCAGCCCATGGCGACGTCGACGGCTTTCGAGCGCTCCATGCCCTGCACTTCGCGGCCGAAGATGGTATTGTCGAGAACGTTCCGGTGCGGCAGAAGCGCGAACTTCTGAAACACCATTGCCGTCTGGTGCCGGCGAAACGTCCGCAATTCGGTCTCGTTCATTTTCACCACATCGACGCCGTCGACCAGCACTTCGCCTGATGTCGGATCGATCAGACGGTTGATGTGGCGAATGAGCGTCGACTTGCCCGAACCCGAAAGGCCCATGATGACCTGGATGCGGCCCGAGGGTATCTCGACATTGATATCCTTCAGGCCCAGCACGTGGCCGTGCTTTTCGTTGAGCTCGGTCTTCGACAATCCCTTTTGGACGGCATCGACATGAGCGCCAGGATTGGGACCGAAGATCTTGTAGAGGTGGCGGATCTTGATGCCGCCGAAACGATGATCAGCCATGGACGATCTCCCGATGCTTCTGGAGCCGCTTGCCATACGCCTGGCTGACCCGGTCGAAGATGATGGCGATGCCGACGATGGCAAGGCCGTTGAAAATGCCCAGGGTGAAGTACTGGTTGGCGATGGCCTTCAGAACCGGCTGGCCAAGGCCCTGGACGCCGATCATCGAGGCGACGACCACCATGGCGAGCGCCATCATGATGGTCTGGTTGATGCCGGCCATGATGGTGGGAAGCGCCAGCGGCAGCTGGACCTTGAACAGCTTCTGCGAGCTCGACGTTCCGAACGCATCGGCTGCCTCGAGCACGTCCTTGTCGACCAGGCGGATGCCGAGATCGGTCAGCCTTATCATCGGCGGGATGGCGTAGATGACGACGGCAATCAGTCCCGGCACCTTGCCGATGCCGAGCAGCATGACGACAGGGATCAGATAGACGAAGCTCGGCATGGTCTGCATGACGTCGAGGATCGGATTGATAACACGCTGCAGCCGGTCGGAACGCGCCATCAATATCCCCATCGGAATGCCGATGGCGATGGAGAGCACGGTACAGACGAAGATCATCGAGACCGTCCGCATCGTATCGTCCCACATGTCGAAATAGCCGATCAGCAGCAGTGTGACGAGACAGCCGAAGACGATCTTCAGGTTGCGGCTCGCAAACCATGCGATGACAAGGATGATTGCCGTAATGATCGGCCACGGCGTCTGCGTCATGAAGCGGTCGGCGGCGATCAGGAAATGCTGCAGCGGGGAGAAGAGGCTTTCGATCGCGTCGCCATAGGTGCGGGTAAATGCGCGAAAACCGTCATCGATCGCCTTCTTCAGATTGCGAAGGGCGTCGTCATCCATATGCGGGAATTTATAAAACCATTCCATTCGGTTCCCCTTTTTCTTCAAAGAGCCGTGGCAGTCTTTTTGATTTTATCGGCAGCGAGAGGCGGCGCGCATTAAGCGCACCGCAGTAGTCAGCGTTAGAGCATGATGCCGAAAAGTGTGAGCGGTTTTCGGACGACATCATGCTCTCACTATTTAACTTAGAACAGGATTCAGATTTTAGGCCGAACAGGCCTCATCCTGTTCTAAAGAGCAGCTTCGATCTTCGTGGCTGCCTCAGGCGAGACCCACTTGGTCCAGAGGTCCTTGTTTTCTTTGAGGAAGTGCTTGGCACCGTCTTCGCCGGTCGCCTGGTTGTCGGTCATCCAGGCCATCAGCTTGTTGACGGTGTCGTTGCTCCAGGAGCGCTTCGTCAGGTAGTCCATGACTTCAGGGCCGACCTTTTCCGAGAAAGGCTTTGCAACCAGGGTGACGATCTTGTCGACCGGCCATGCATTCGGCTTCGGATCGGGGCAATCGGCGACGGTATTGCAGCGCTTCCATTCGGCGGCGTCGTTCGGCACACCGGCTTCCAGCTTGACCATCTCATACTTGCCGAGCAGCGCGGTCGGCGCCCAGTAATAACCGGCCCAGCCTTCCTTGCGTTCGTAGGCCTTGGAGATCGAACCATCGAGGCCGGCAGCCGAGCCGGTATCGACGAGGGTGAAGCCGGCCTTCTCGGCTTCGAAGGCCTTGTAGAGCTGCGTGGTCACCACGGTGCCGCCCCAGCCCTGCGGTCCGTTGTAGATGGCGCCCTTCTTCGGATCCTCGGGATCGGGGAAGAGTTCCGGATGTTTCAGCACGTCGCCGATGGTCTTGATGTCGGGATGGGCGTCGGCCAGATATTTCGGAATCCACCAGCCCTGCACGCCGCCATCGGGCAGTGGAGAGCCGACCTGGACGATCCGGCCTTCTTCCGTTCCCTTCTTGACGACGTCGGGGAGCAGGTCGATCCAGGCTTCCGGCGCGATATCCGGCTGGCCCTTTTCGGCCATCGAGGTAATCGTCGGGACGGTATCGCCGACGGTGATTTCGGCCTCACAGCCATAACCTTCGTTCAGGATGAACTTGTCGAGGTTGGAGAGAACCTCTGCACTCTGCCAGTTCATGCTGGCGATGGTGACAGTGCCGCATTCGGCGGCGCTGGCGAAAGATGCCCCGCCGATCAGGCCGAACGTCAGGCATGTCGATGCGAATAGTTTTTTCATTCTCGTTCCCTCTGTTTAGCGGCCGGTTTTGCTGAGCGGGGCGCCGCAGGACCCACTCCAACGGTTGTCAGGAAGCGTCTCCCATACTCACCGATTTCTTGAATGCCGCCGATAGTCCCTTCGCGACCGAAGCGTCGAACCCCGCAACGCGCATGCTTTCGATGGCCGCCGCAGTGGTGCCGCGATAGCCGACAAAGGTCTGAACGACATCGTCAGGAGATTCATCTTGGCGCTCCAGCAGGCGGCCGGCGCCTGTGATCACCGTGTTGACGGCGCGCCGCGCAATCTCCGCCGGCAGGCCATTTGCGATGGCATCGCTCATCATGGCGGCGGCGAGCAGCGCCGGGAAGGCCGGTCCGGACCCGGAAAGACCCGTGAGGTAATCGATGTCGCTTTCCCTTGCGACCTCGTCCTCAGATCCGCATGCCTGAAAAATCGCGCGGACGAGCGCCCGGTCGTCTTCGGTGACATCGCTCGCGCCAATCCACGGCGTATAGGACCTGGCCACTTCGGCGGCGGCATTCGGCAAAGCGCGGACGACGCGACCGGTCTTGTGGCGCTCGGAAAGTGCGCCCAAGCGGATGCCCGCCATGACTGAGATGACGAGCTTGCCGCCGGCATCGACCGTCAGAGCATGCCAATCATCAGGGCGGACGGAAAGAATGATCACGTCCGAGCGGTCGGCAAGCGCCTGATTGTCGGTGGTCAGGAAAGAATTCGGGAAACGGCGCGGCTGCTCGCTGCGATAGGAGAGGGAGAGATTTCGAGGTTCGACCAGGCCGGCATCAAGGATGGAGCCGGCGATTGCTCCGCCAAGCCAGCCACCGCCGCCAATGATACCGATCCTCAAGGAAGCGCTCATCCGGCCTTCCCTAACCCGGCCTATAGCCGTGCCGGGAGAAGAAGCGATCGAGCTCCCTCTGCTGCGGCACTTCGCCGGTGTAGATCGCGATATATTCGGGAATCCGTTTCATGCGGACGGCGAGTTCCTCCTTGGACTGCATGGAGATGTATCCGATCTGCACGAGGTAAGTTGTTCGCGCTCGGACATCTGATGTCGCTTCTGGTAGCCCGAACCGGATAAACATCCGCTTGAGGGCTTCCAGCCGAAGCTGATCGGCTTGCCGGACTTCGGCGAGAATCTCGTCGGACTGCAGCGCCCAGCTGCGCACAGCGAATTCGAACCTGGCGTCGAACAGATCATTGTTGAGCCAGCAGTCGAAGACGTTGAGCATCGCCTCGGCAAGCGATTCCGCGTAGGCTTCGGACTGCTTGACGATGTTGCCGGTGTTTTTGTCGCGCCACCGCGCCACGAGCCCGGCCAGCAGTTCCTCCCGGTCCTTGAAGAACCAGTAGAAGCTTGTGCGCGAGAGGTTGAGCTTCTTCGCCAGGGGCAGAATTTTCACCGAATCCACGCCGGAATCCAGCAGCGAGTGGTAAGCTGCTTCCAGCCATCCCTCCTGTGAGCCGCGCCAGCCAGTATCGTTCAATGCCTGATCCATGGGCTATCTCCTATCAAACTATCAAGCCGCGCACAAGAAAAATGTACATAAGTGTCGAAAACGACGACCCAAATGTTTTCAATATTGACACATATGTACATTGTGCTTAGCGTCTCCTCTGACGTTTTTAATCCGGAACCACGGCCCATGTCGAACGATCCCCTTCTTCAGCCCTATCAGCTCAAACATTTGACGCTACGCAACCGTATCATCGTGACCTCCCACGAACCGGCCTATCCGGAAGACGGCATGCCGAAGGAGAGGTATCGCGCCTATACGGTGGAGCGGGCAAAGGGCGGCGTGGCCTTGACGATGACGGCAGGCTCGGCCGCAGTTTCCAGGGACAGCCCACCGGTCTTCAACAACCTGCTCGCCTACAAGGACGAGATCGTGCCCTGGATCCGGGAAATGACCGACGCCGTGCATGAAGAGGGTGCGGCGATCATGATCCAGCTCACCCATCTCGGCCGGCGCACGCGCTGGGACAAGGGCGACTGGCTGCCGGTAGTGGCGCCGTCGCATCAGCGCGAGGCGTCCCACCGCTCCTTCCCGAAGAAGATGGAAGATTGGGACATCGAGCGCATCATCAAGGATTTCGCCGACGCTGCCGAGCGCATGAAGGCGGGCGGCATGGATGGCGTCGAGCTGGAAGCCTACGGCCACCTGATCGACCAGTTCACGTCTCCGCTCACCAACGAGCTCGACGGCCCCTATGGCGGCTCGCTCGATAACCGTTTGCGCTTCTGTCTTGATGTGTTCAAAGCGATCCGGCAAAGGGTGGGGAACGACTTCATTCTGGGCGTGCGCTATACCGCCGACGAATGTCTTCCCGGTGGCACCGGCAAGGGTGACGGCATCGAAATCTCCAAGCGGCTGAAGGAGAGCGGCCTCATCGATTACCTGAACGTCATTCGCGGCCACATCGATACCGATGCGGGCCTCACCGACGTGATCCCAATCCAGGGGATGGCGAATTCACCGCATCTCGATTTCGCCGGCGAAATTCGCGCCGCAACCAACTTTCCGACCTTCCATGCCGCGAAAATCCCTGACGTCGCCACCGCGCGCCACGCGATCGCCTCCGGCAAGGTCGACATGGTCGGCATGACCCGCGCCCACATGACCGACCCGCATATCGTCCGAAAGATCATCGAAAAGCGGGAAGACGATATTCGCCCCTGTGTCGGCGCCAATTACTGTCTCGATCGCATCTACCAGGGCGGGGCGGCCTTCTGCATCCACAATGCCGCCACCGGCCGCGAACTGACCATGCCGCATATCGTGGCGAAGGCCGACGCCAAGAAAAAGGTCGTCATCGTCGGCGCTGGCCCGGCCGGTTTGGAAGCGGCGCGCGTCGCCGGAGAACGCGGCCACCAGGTCGTCGTTTTCGAAGCAGCGAACCATCCCGGCGGTCAGATCCGCCTCACCGCTCAAAGCGAGCGCCGCAGGGAAATGATCAGCATCATCGACTGGCGCATGAGCCAGTGCGAGAAATACGACGTCACCTTCCACTTCAACACCTGGGCGGAAGCCGACACCATCGAGGCCGAGAATCCCGATGTCGTCATCATCGCGACCGGCGGCCTGCCGCACACCGAGGTCCTTGCCAGCGGCAACGATCTGGTGGTCTCGTCATGGGACATCATCTCCGGCGACGTGAAGCCTGGAACCAACGTGTTGATCTTCGACGACGCCGGCGATCATGCCGGCTTGCAGGCGGCAGAGTTTCTCGCCAAGGCAGGCGCCAAGGTCGAGATCATGACGCCGGACCGGTCCTTCGCGCCCGAGGTCATGGCCATGAACCTGGTGCCCTATATGCGCTCTCTGCAGAAGCATGACGTGACCTTCACAGTCACCTATCGTCTCGAAGCCGTCGAGAAGAGCGGCAACCAGCTCGTCGCACATGTCGGCAGCGATTACGGCGGGATTGCCAGGCAGCACAGCTTCGACCAGATCGTCGTCAATCATGGGACCATTCCGCTCGATGAGCTCTATTTCGAGCTGAAGCCCAGCTCGAGCAATCTCGGCGAGATGTCGCACGACCAGCTTCTTTCCGGAGAACCACAGTCGGTGATCCGCAATCCTGACGGCAAGTTCCAGCTGTTCCGGATCGGCGATGCCGTCGCCGCACGCAACACGCATGCAGCCGTCTATGACGGCCTGCGCATTGCGAAAGATATCTGATCGCAAGAGTGGGTCTCGGGAGGTGATGACATGAGTTTACGCAATGAAAGCCTCCAGGTTTTCGTGGACGCGACTTTCGTGGCTTTCGACCAGTTCACGAAGGCCCCGGAGGCCCGCCGCTCGATCCATCAGATTTCTGCGGCGCTGGAGCGTCCGGGAACCGCGCGTGCGTGGCCGGGAAGCCGATTGCCTGTGTGCGCTCTCCTTGATGTGGCGCTTTCCGTCGATACGTCCTATCCTTCGCTGACGCGTTTGATCGAGGGGTTCAAAGGCATCGAGCCAATGCTTGAATGGCGCCGGCGCACCAAGTATGACCACACGGCCAGCGGCAATTTTGTCGATGGGCATGCCAACGCCATGATTATCGGCCCGGGAGGATTGGAGGAGCGGAGCGACCTGTGGATCGGCGTGACGTTGATGGCGCCTCACGTGCGTTATCCCGATCACGACCATGCGCCCGAGGAAGTCTATCTCGTGCTTTCCGAGGGAGAGTTCCAGCAGGGGGAAGGTGACTGGTTTTCGCCGGGTATCGGCGGATCCTTCTACAATGTCCCAGGCATCAAACATGCCATGAGGTCGCTCGACACGCCGCTTTTCGCCTTCTGGGCATTACTTGCCGAACGGCCAGCAGTTTAGAAATAAAGGGGGTTGCCCATGAAGATTCTCGTGCCCGTCAAACGGGTTGTCGACTACAACGTGAAGATCCGGGTGAAGCCGGATGGCACGGGTGTCGAGCTTGCCAATGTGAAGATGTCGATGAACCCGTTCGACGAGATCTCGGTGGAAGAGGCGTTGCGGCTGAAGGAAGCCGGCAAGGCCGAGGAAGTGGTGGTGGTGTCGATCGGTCCGGCCAAGGCCGAAGAGACGCTGCGCACCGCTCTTGCCATGGGCGCCGACCGGGCGATCCTGGTCGAGACGGATGATGCGGTCGAGCCGCTGACTGTCGCCAAGATCTTGAAGGCTGTGGCCGACGCCGAACAGCCCGGCCTGATCATCGTCGGCAAGCAGGCGATCGATGACGATTCGAACCAGACCGGCCAGATGCTGGCAGCACTGCTTGGCATGCCCCAAGCGACCTTCGCCTCGAAGATCGAGATCGGTGATGGCAAGGCTCAGGTGACCCGTGAAGTCGATGGCGGCCTGCAGACGATCGAGGTCAAGCTGCCGGCGGTCGTCACCACCGATCTGCGCTTGAACGAACCGCGCTATGCCTCGCTGCCGAACATCATGAAGGCGAAGAAGAAGCCGCTCGACAAGAAGACGCCTGGCGACTTCGGTGTCGACACCACGCCGCGCCTCAAGGTGTTGAAGACCGAGGAGCCGTCGGGCCGCAAGGCCGGCGTCAAGGTCAAGTCGGTCGCCGAACTCATCGACAAGCTCAAAAACGAAGCCGGCGTGCTGTAATCAGGTTGGAACAGGAGCCATCATCATGACCATTCTTCTTCTGGCTGACCACGACAATGCCAGCCTGTCCGATCAGACCGCCAAGGCGCTGACGGCCGCCGCAAAGATCGCCAAGGAACAGGCAAGCGACATCCACATTCTCGTTGCCGGCAAGGCGGCCAAGCCTGCTGCCGAACAAGCGGCCAGGCTTGCCGGCGTCTCCAAGGTGCTGCTGGCCGAAAGCGACGCACTGGCCAACAACCTGGCCGAACCGCTGGCCGACCTGATCGTCTCGCTGGCTGGCAGCTACGACACGATCCTGTCTGCCGCCACCTCGGTCGGCAAGAACGTGCTGCCGCGCGTCGCCGCTCTTCTCGATGTCGCCCAGGTCTCCGAGATCATCGAAGTGATCTCGTCCGATACCTTCAAGCGGCCGATCTATGCCGGCAATGCCATCCAGACGGTGCAGGCAAGCGATGCCAAGAAGGTGATCACCGTTCGCACCGCCTCCTTTGCCTCCGCACCGGAAGGTGGCTCGGCCACCGTCGAGGCGATCCCGGCGGTTTCCGATCCGGGGCTTTCGACCTTCGTCGGCGATGCGCTGTCGGCCTCCGACCGGCCGGAACTGACGTCTGCCAAGATCATCATCTCCGGCGGCCGGGCGCTCGGCTCGGCCGAGAAGTTCAGGGAGGTCATCCTGCCGCTTGCCGATAAGCTCGGTGCTGCCGTCGGCGCATCCAGAGCCGCCGTCGATGCCGGCTATGCGCCGAACGACTGGCAGGTCGGCCAGACCGGCAAGGTGGTGGCGCCGCAGCTCTACATTGCCTGCGGCATATCGGGTGCCATCCAGCATCTGGCCGGCATGAAGGATTCGAAGGTCATCGTCGCCATCAACAAGGACGAGGAGGCGCCGATCTTCCAGGTCGCCGACTACGGATTGGTCGCCGATCTCTTCGACGCCCTGCCGGAATTGCAAAAGGCGCTCTAGCGGGGGAGACCGAACGTGGCGCGCGTCGTGGGACGTCCAATCAAACCTGGTGCCGACCTTCTCCTGAACGATGACGAAAAGCCGGCATACATACGGCTGCACGACATCGGTAGGGAGAGGCGCTCTCGGCCGCTGCAGGAATTCCTCAATGATGTCGGCGGCCTGATGCTGTCGGCGGAGGCTCCTGCCGTCGCCAGTTTCGTCGCGGGCAAGGTTCTCCAGAGGCTGCTCAAGACCGGGAAGGTGCGTCCGGAGGGCGGGCCTCTTCCCGGCGCGCCCGAAGGGCTGGATGACGCCATCGAACATCTTGCAAAATCGGGACGGAAATACGAGGCGATCGCCGGCCAGTTCCAGAGTCTCGCCGATAAGCTGCTCTGGAGACGCGGCCGCTCCGGTCCGTTCGCAAGCTTGAATTTCGGCAATACGCACTCCCATGCAGTCTTGGTCGGTCCCGGCGGCATGGAGGAACGCGCCGATCTCAGGGTCGGCGTGATCTATATGGATCGGTATACAAGATTTCCCGATCATGTTCAGACCCAGCCCCGCGCCTTCATTCTGCTTTCGCCGGGTGAAATCTGCCTTGGCAATTCCGAATGGTTTTCCGCCGGTATCGGCACGGTCTTTGCAAATGACGCCGGGCAATCCTTCGCGATAAGATGCACAGCGCGGCCGCTGCTGGCGGTCTGGTGCCAGATTGAGCGGGAGACGTGATGGGGTCCTTGCGACAATGGGTCCGAGATGAACGAAAAGCTTGAACGCCCGGGCTTGAAGTCTCGGCGGTAACGCAGCGAAGCAGATCGGCGAGAAGCCGGTCGATCCGAATATGCAGCATCAGAATTCAGTTTAAGAGGAAGGATATCAAAATGGACGTTCGCGCCGCCGTTGCCGTTCAGGCAGGAAAACCGCTCGAAGTGATGACCGTGCAGTTGGAGGGGCCGCGGGCCGGCGAAGTGCTGGTGGAGGTCAAGGCGACGGGCATCTGCCACACCGACGATTTCACTTTGTCGGGCGCCGATCCGGAAGGCCTCTTCCCGGCGATCCTCGGCCATGAGGGCGCCGGCATCGTCGTCGATGTCGGCCCCGGCGTCACTTCGGTGAAGAAGGGCGACCACGTCATTCCGCTCTACACCCCGGAATGCCGCGAATGCTATTCCTGCACCTCGCGCAAGACCAATCTCTGCACCTCGATCCGCGCGACCCAGGGCCAGGGCGTGATGCCGGACGGCACCTCGCGCTTCTCGATCGGCAAGGACAAGATCCATCACTATATGGGCTGCTCGACCTTTTCGAACTTCACCGTGCTGCCGGAGATCGCCCTTGCCAAGGTCAATCCCGACGCGCCGTTCGACAAGATCTGCTACATCGGCTGCGGTGTCACGACCGGCATCGGCGCCGTCATCAACACCGCCAAGGTCGAGATGGGCGCGACGGCGATCGTCTTCGGGCTCGGCGGCATCGGTCTCAACGTGCTCCAGGGCTTAAGGCTTGCCGGCGCCGACATGATCATCGGCGTCGATATCAACCCTGACCGCAAGGCATGGGGCGAAAAGTTCGGCATGACGCATTTTGTCAATCCGAAGGAGGTCGGCGACGACATCGTGCCCTATCTCGTCAACCTGACCAAGCGCCACGGCGACCTGATCGGCGGCGCCGACTACACCTTCGACTGCACCGGCAACACCAAGGTGATGCGCCAGGCGCTGGAAGCTTCCCACCGCGGCTGGGGCAAGTCCATTATCATCGGCGTTGCCGGCGCCGGCCAGGAAATCTCCACCCGTCCCTTCCAGCTGGTTACCGGCCGCAACTGGATGGGCACCGCCTTCGGCGGCGCGCGCGGCCGCACCGACGTGCCGAAGATCGTCGACTGGTACATGCAGGGCAAGATCCAGATCGATCCGATGATCACCCACACCATGCCGCTGGATGACATCAACAAGGGCTTCGAGCTGATGCACAAGGGCGAAAGCATCCGCGGCGTGGTTGTGTACTGAGCCATGAAGACGATCTCGACCGAAAATTCTCATGGCGGCACCCAGGGCGTTTACCTCGATCGCTCAGATGTCTGCGACTGCGACATGACCTTTGCGGTATTCCTGCCGCCACAGGCCAAAGCACGAAAGCTGCCGGTTCTATGGTACCTTTCCGGTCTGACCTGCACCCATGCCAACGTCATGGAAAAGGGCGAGTATCGGCGTCTTGCCGCAGAACTCGGCATGATCATCGTCTGCCCCGACACCAGTCCGCGGGGCGATGCCGTCCCGGATGAACCTGGTAATTGGCAGTTCGGAAAGGGGGCCGGCTTCTACGTCGACGCCACCGAGCCGCCGTTCGCGCAGAACTATCGGATGTACAGCTACGTCGTCGATGAATTGCCGAAGCTTATCGAGGCCGAGTTTCCGGTCGACATGACGCGACAGGGCATCTTCGGTCACTCGATGGGGGGCCACGGCGCGATCACGATTGCGCTCAAGAATCCCGAACGCTTCGGCAGCTGCTCGGCCTTCGCGCCGATCAGTCATCCATCGGTCTCCGGCTGGTCAAAGCCGGCATTCCAGAAATACCTCGGATCGGATGAAACGCGCTGGCGGGCATATGATGCCTGCTCGCTGATCGAGGACGGGCACCGGTTCCCGGAATTCCTCGTCGATCAGGGGACGGCGGATGGCTTCCTGGAGGATGGATTGCGCCCTGAAGAGCTCAGGCAAGCCTGCGAAACGGCCGGCATCAGCCTGCGGCTTCGCATGCAGGAAGGCTACGGCCACTCCTACTTCTTCATTTCGACTTTCATGGAAGACCATCTGCGCTGGCACGCGCGAAGGTTGGGAGACTGATTGCAGAGCTTGGCCGGGCATATCGCAAACGGCCCAGAAGGGGAGGAGAAACCCATGACCAGCATAGCCATACATCCGGCAGTGGATTCAGGCTTTCGGGCGACTGACGCTGCTTTCGCAGGCGGGACGCTTGTCTGCAAGTGCGCCAGCAACCCCGTGAAGGTCAGGATCAAGAGCGATATCGCCCACAATCATGCCTGCGGCTGCACGAAGTGCTGGAAGCCCGAGGGCGCAGTCTTTTCAGTCGTGGCAGTTGTGCCGACCGAAAGCGTCGAAGTTCAGGAGAATGGCGACAAGCTCGCTGTCGTCGATTCGGCTGCCTTGATCCAGCGCCACGCCTGCAAGGAATGCGGGGTGCATATGTATGGGCCGGTCGTGCGCGAACATGCGTTCCAGGGATTGTCGTTCGTCCATCCGGAACTGTTTCAGGAAAGCGGCTGGGCGAAGCCGGGCTTTGCGGCCTTCGTGTCGTCGATCATCGAAAGCGGCTTCGACCCCCCCAAGATGGACGCCGTCAGGGCGCAGTTGAGGACGTCCGGCCTCGAGCCTTACGATTGCCTGAACCCTGGCCTTATGGACTACATCGCAACCTGGGTCGCCAAGAAGAGCGGCGTCCTGGCCGCGTGATCGATGTCGGGGAGCGCCGAGCTCGGCGCTCCCCAGCAAAACCGCCGCTATCCGGATATCGAGATACGCCGTGATGACCGCGCGCCGGCCTGCCGGCGGCCAGGCTTCCGACGCCTGATGATCAACGTCGATGCGCACTGCATCAACCTCGATTGCAGAGAAATTCTCACCGACCTGCCACCATAATCCGCTTGGAAAGAAACCCCGCGATGGCCGTCGCCGTGGAGCGCCGATCATGGGTCGCGCTTTGAAATGACGCCCGAAAGGACATTGGGCCGCCTTGCTTGGAATTATTGTGTATTTAAGGAATAATAATTGTGTACATAAAGTACACAATTATTGACTCGCGGCGGGGGGCGTGCCATTTTTGCGGCGTAGAGCAACCAGCGGCCGGAGAGCGACGATGGCGAAGACACCGAAGAGCAATCTCTACGAAGATCTGAAACGACAGATTCTGACGATGGAGCTGGATCCGGATGCCGATCTGGATGAGGCCAGTTTAAGCGAAAAATACGGCCTCTCCCGGACGCCGGTCCGCGACATATTCCGGCGCCTTGCCGGTGAGGGCTATATCGACATCCGCGAGAACAGGGGTGCGCGGGTCATCCCGATGAACCACTCCACCCTGCGGAATTTCTTTCTCGTCGCGCCGATGGTCTACGCGGCGATCGGCCGTCTCGCCGTGCAGAATTTCAAGCCTGTCCAGCTTTTAGACCTGAAGCAGACCCAGGAGCGGTTCCGCGCCGCCAGCGACAACATGGACGCTCTGGCGATGGTCCTCGAGAACAATCGCTTTCACGAAATTTTCGGCGAGATGTCGGGCAACGTCTATCTGCAGCCAAGCCTTGGCCGGCTGCTCATCGATCACGCGCGTATCGGTCACACCTTCTTCCGGCCGAGGAACGAGGACATGAAGCGGCGGCTTCAAGTGGCCGTCGGCCATCATGACAGCTTCATCGATGCGCTCGGCGCTCACGACGAGAATGCCGTGGTCGACCTCGTCTTCGAGCACTGGGAATTGTCCCGCGAGAACATGGAAATGTTCATCGCCCCGCAAGGCCTCAAGGCGGACGCCTTCCTCGGCGGCCCCGCCACGCAACTCTTGGAGAAATCGTCGTGAAGTTTGAGGGGATCTATACGCCGGCGGTGACTCCGCTTGATCAAAATGGCCAGATCGACAGGGCTGGATTTGCCGCCGTGCTCGAGTCGCTGATCGAGGCAGGCGTCCACGGCATCATCGTCGGCGGCTCGACGGGCGAATACTACGCCCAGAGCAGCCAGGAGCGTTTCGAGCTCGCAGCCTATGCGAGGGAAGTCATCGGCACGCGGCTGCCGCTCATTATCGGAACCGGCGCCACGCGGACCGAAGATTCGGTCGAATACGCAAAGGCGGCGAAGGAAATCGGCGCGGATGCAATCCTGGTGTCGTCGCCGCCATACGCGCTGCCGACCGAGCGCGAGAATGCGGTCCACGCCCTGACCGTCGACCGCGCGGCGAACCTGCCGATCATGCTCTACAATTATCCGGCCCGCATGGGCGTGATGATGGGCGAGGAGTATTTCTCCCGTCTCGGCAAGTCCAGAAACGTGATCGCCATCAAGGAAAGCTCCGGCGACATGGGCAATCTGCACCTGCTTGCACGGAAATTCCCCCATATTGCGCTGTCCTGCGGCTGGGACGACCAGGCGCTCGAGTTCTTCGCATGGGGTGCGAAGAGCTGGGTCTGCGCGGGCTCCAATTTCCTCCCGCGCGAGCATGTCGCCCTCTACGAAGCCTGCGTCCTCGAAAAGAATTTCGATAAGGGCCGCGCCATCATGACGGCGATGCTGCCGCTCATGGATTTCCTGGAATGCGGGAAGTTCGTCCAATCGATCAAGCATGGATGCGAATTGATCGGGCTGAATGTCGGATCGGTCCGCGCGCCGCTGCGTCCGCTCAACTCCGAAGAAAAGCGAACCCTTCAGGCCGTCGTCGTCACCTTGAAGCGCACGGTCGGCCAGATCACCTCGGGAGCAAATCATGCATGAACCCTTGACCGCCTCCGAATACAAGGCGATCGCCGCCGGCCTTCAGTTTCCGACGAATGCCTTCGTCGACGGCGCATTTCGCCCGTCCAATTCCGGGCAGACATTCACCTCGACGAATCCCGCGACGGGTGAGGTTCTCGCCGAGATCGCCGCATGCGACGCCACCGATGTCGACGCCGCCGTCGCCAAGGCAAAGCAGGCCTTCGACGACGGCCGCTGGCGGCTGCGTTCGCCGGCAGAACGCAAGACGGTGCTCCTCAAGCTCGCCAGGCTGCTGGAGGACAATCGTCATGAGCTCGCCGTCATGGAGAGCCTCGACAGTGGCAAGCCTGTCGGCGAATGCCAGACGGTCGATGTTCCCGATACCATTCACACGATCCGTTGGCACGCCGAACTGATCGACAAGCTCTATGACAACACCGCGCCTGTCGGCGCCAACGCACTGACGATGATCGTGCGTGAGCCGGTCGGCGTCGTCGGATGCGTACTTCCGTGGAATTTCCCGCTTTTGATGCTGGCCTGGAAGATCGGCCCGGCGCTCGCTGCCGGCTGCTCGGTTATCGTCAAGCCTGCACAGGAGACGACGCTCACAACGCTGCGCGTCGCCGAACTCGCCCATGAAGCGGGCATTCCAGCCGGCGTGTTCAATGTCGTGACCGGAGGCGGCAAGGAGGTCGGCGAACCGATCGGCATGCACATGGATGTCGATATGGTGGCCTTCACCGGATCGACGCCCACCGGCCGCCGCTTCCTACGCTATGCAGCGGATTCGAACCTCAAGCGCGTCGTGCTCGAATGCGGCGGCAAGAACCCCGCGGTCGTTCTCGACGATGCCGAAGACCTGGACCTCGTTGCCGAGCAGGTTGTCAACGGCGCCTTCTGGAACATGGGCGAGAACTGCTCGGCCACGTCACGTCTCATCGTTCATTCCAAGGTTAAGGACGAGCTGCTGAAGCGCGTCGGCGCCTATATGCGCGAATGGAAGACGGGCGATCCGCTCGACCCTGCAAACCGCATCGGCGCGCTTGTCAGCAAGGCCCATTTCGAGAAGGTGAAATCCTTCCTCGACGACGCCAGGAAGGAGAAGCTGACGGTCACCCATGGCGGTGAAACGCATGGCGGCATCTTTATCGAACCGACAGTGGTCGAGGGTGTAACGCCTGCCAGCCGCCTCTTCCAGGAAGAGATCTTCGGCCCGGTGCTTTCGGTCACGACGTTCAATTCGCTTGCCGAAGCGATCGCTCTTGCCAACGACACGAATTACGGTCTCACGGCGTCCGTCTATACCGGCAGCCTGAGGAACGCCATCAGGCTCTCGCGCGAGATCCGCGCCGGCGTCGTCACCGTCAACTGCTTCGGAGAAGGGGACGCTACTACGCCGTTCGGTGGCTACAAGGAGTCCGGGTTCGGCGGCCGCGACAAGTCGGTCTTCGCCCACGATAACTACTGCGAACTCAAGACGATCTGGATCGATGTCTCGGAACGCTCGGTCGACGAGACCATCCGATGATCTCGAAGTCGGTCAAACGTTTGCCTGTTGAGAATGGCGTCTCGGGCTGGGAGGCGGTCAGCGAGCGTCCTTTCCCGGTCCGGCCCCTCGACGGCGACGTGACCGCGGATTGGCTGATCGTCGGCGCGGGGTTCGCTGGCCTCTCGGCGGCGCGCCGTCTTCTCGAACTTCGGCCAGATGACAAGATCGTTATCCTTGATGCAAGCGAAGTGGGGAAGGGGACGTCGGGCCGAAATTCCGGCTTCATGATCGACGTTCCGCACAATCTTTCAGGCGGGGAGTATTCGAGTGGAGAGGCGGAAGCCACTCGGCTGGAGATGGCCCAGAACCGCTCAGCGATAGCCTTTGCCGCGCAGGCAGCTGAGGAATACGGGATGTCGCGCGAGACATTCGACCCGGCGGGAAAGATCAACGCCGCGGCCACTGCTCGCGGCCTGAGGCTCAACCGGAGCTTCGGAGAATCCCTGATGGGCGCTGGCGAGAAGCATACGTTTCTCGACGCGAAAGAGATGCGGGAGATCACCGCATCGGATTACTACACCGGCGGGCTTTACACGCCCGGAGCGGTGCTTATCCAGCCCGCCGATTACATCCGCTCTTTTGCGGCGGGCCTGTCGGGCAGGGTCAGTATCTTCGAGCATTCTCCTGTCAATTCACTCAAGCAAGACAGCGACACCTGGAGCGCCATGACAAACCGAGGGAAGGTCACTGCTCCAAAGGTGATCCTTGGGGTCAATGGCCACATCGACGATTTCGGGCACTATCGCGGCCGCCTGATGCACATCTTCGCTTATGCCTCGATGACAGCGCCGTTTCCAGCAGACGACTTCGGCCAGAAGGCCTCAGGGCAGGACAAATGGGCGCTGCTCCCAGCAGATGCGATGGGAGCCACGATTCGAAAGATTACCTCCGCTGGCCAGTCGCGGATCGTAATCCGCACGAAGTACACCTACGAAAACAAGCTGGAGGCGTCGGACTGGCGCATGGGCAAGATGGCCAAGGCCCATCGAGACGCGCTCGACGCGAGGTTCCCGGGTCTCGCGGATGTCCCTTTCGAACATAGCTGGGCGGGTCGTCTGTGCCTCAGCCGGAACCACGTCCCCGCCTTCGGCGAGATCGAAGAAGGACTGTTTTCCGCATGCTGCGAAAACGGGCTTGGGACGGTCAAGAGCACACTCGCCGGCATGATGGCGGCAGAACTGGCGACCCGAACGGCCTCCCGGCATCTCGAACAATACATGGATCACCCTGAGCCTTCGAGGCTCCCGCCGGAGCCGTTCGCCTGGCTGGGCATCAACGCGATGATCCGTTTGCAGGAATTGCGTGCAGGCCGCGAGGGATGATCCCTCGGCCCGCGCAATATGAAGACTGCCCGCTCGCAGACTTCAATGACAATGGGAACGAAAAACAGGAGTAAGAACAATGAAGACCTTGTGGAAGGCGCTCTGCGCCGCTGCGATGATCGGAGTGAGCATCCTTCCTGCTCGCGCGGAAGAAAAGACGATCACCATGGGTACGATGTCGTGGGAGGACCTGACGCCCATCACCGGTATCACCAAGAAGGTTCTCGAAGACGCTGGCTATACGGTCAAGGTGACCGAGTTCTCCGAGTGGGGCATCGCCTACGCCGCTCTCGCCAAGGGTGACATCCAGGTTCTCACCTCGCAGACGGACTATGTTGCGCAGGACTACTGGGACAAGAACAAGAACCGCCTTGAAAAGATTTCGCCCGTTTCGCACGGCCTCTATCAGGGCGTTGCGGTTCCCAAATATGTCCCGATCGACTCGCTGGAACAGCTCAATGAAAACGCCGACAAGTTCAGCGGCAAGATCATCGGCATCGAACCGGGTTCCGGCCTGATGCGCGATACCTCGAACGCGGTTAAGGACTACGGCCTCAAGCTCCAGCTCGTCGAGGGTAGCACCGCCGCGATGACGGCGGCGCTGAAGTCCGCCTATGATCGCAAGGAGTGGATTGCGGTGACGATCTGGGAGCCGTCCTGGATGGTCCAGAAGTACGAGGTCAAGTACCTCAAGGATCCGAAGGGCGTATTCCCGCCGCCGCAGAGCTACTACTGGATCGGCCACAAGGGCTTCTCTGAAGAGAACCCGCATGCGCGTGAAGTGATGGCCAGCGTCTATGTGCCGATCGCCGACATCACCGCCATCAACGGCGCAGTCAATGAAGGCAAGACGATGGACCAGGCCGTGCAGGATTGGATCGGCGCGCATGCCGACCTGATCAAGCGCTGGGAAAACATCAAGAAGAACTAAACGCGTCGTGGCCGTCCGATCCGTCGGGCGGCCACAGCGCCGCGTCCTTTCAGACGCACAAAGGACGCTGTGAGGTTCAACGAGAGAAGCCAGCACCGATTGGCTCAAGGGGATCGCTATGAAAACCGTAAATGCCGATATCAATGACGTCCTGATCGACTGCCAATCCCTTTGGAAAGTCTTCGGTGACAAGTCCGCTGCGGCAATGAAGTCAATCAAGGCGCGCGGCCTCGGCAAAAAAGAGGTCCTGAAGGAGTTCAACTGTGTCGTCGGCGTATCCGACGCGAGCATTGAGGTCCGACGTGGCGAAATCTTCTGCATCATGGGATTGTCGGGAAGCGGAAAATCGACGCTCATTCGCCTTCTCAACAAGCTGATCACGCCGAGCTCTGGGAAAGTCCTCGTCAAGGGACGTGACCTCGCCGCCCTGTCGCCGGTCGATCTCCGGCAGATGCGCGCCAGGAACATCGGCATGGTGTTTCAAAGCGTCGCTCTGTTGCCGCATCGGACAGTCCTGGAAAATGCGGCCTTCGGCCTCGAGGTTCAGGGAATTGCCAAGCCGGAGCGAAACAAGACAGCCGTTGCAGCGCTCGAGAAGGTCGGCCTCGCCGACTGGGTGAACCGATATCCGAACGAGCTTTCCGGTGGCATGCAGCAACGCGTCGGGCTCGCCCGCGCGCTTGCTTCCGACCCCGAGATCATTCTGATGGACGAGCCGTTCAGCGCTCTCGATCCGCTCATCCGGCGTCAGCTTCAGGACGAATTCCGGCAACTGACGAAAGCCTTGGGCAAGTCCGCGGTCTTCATCACCCATGATCTCGACGAGGCGATCCGGATCGGCGACCGCATTGCTATCATGAAGGACGGCGTCATCATCCAGACCGGCACGGCCGAGGAAATCATCCTCAACCCGGCGGATGCCTATGTCGCCGAATTCGTCGCCGGCATATCCCGCCTCCATCTGATCAAGGCGCATTCCGTCATGCGCAGCGTCGCCGAATTCCAGCAGAGCGCGCCGAATTCCGACATCGCGTCGCTGGTGCGCACGACGCCGGACGCCGACATCGACGAACTCATCACACTGACGATGCAGTCGGAGCGCGACGCCATCGCCGTCGTCGACAATGATCAGATCGTCGGCGTGGTCACGCCACGCAGCCTGCTGATGGGCGTCAAGGGAACCTCCACCCACGATCTCCCGGCGGCGTCCCACAACTGGAGCTGATTGACATGGATAGTTCAGGCTTCACCGATCTTTTTGACGAATGGACGGACTCGGCGCTCGAGTGGGTGAGCGACAACGGCGAATTCCTTTTCGATTCTATCAGACAGGTTCTCGAAGGGCTCTATGACGGGATCCTCTGGCTCCTGCAGCTTCCGCCTTTCTACCTGGTCGCGCTGATCGTGGCGCTCATCGGCTGGCGGCTGGTCAATGTCTGGTTCGCCGTGTTGAGCGGCGCCGCGCTGGCGCTTTGTTTTTCCATGGGCCTCTGGCCCGAGACGATGAGCACGCTCGCGCTGGTCTTGACCGCAACCGCACTCGCCCTGGCGATCGGGATACCAATCGGTATTGCCGCCGGTTTCTTCCCCGCCCTCGATCGCTTCATGGAGCCCGGCCTGGATCTTATCCAGACGCTTCCGCCATACATCTACCTGCTGCCGGCGATTGCCCTGCTCGGCTACGGACCGGCGACGGCACTGATTGCGACGGTGATCGTCGCCGTGCCGCCGGCAATCCGGCTGACGTCTCTCGGTATCCGGATGACGCCCAGGGAGTTCATCGAGCTTGGAGAGGCGCTGGGGATGACGCCGGCCAAGATGTTCTTCAAGATCCGCCTTCCCTTCGCGCTGCCGAGCATCATGGCAGGGATCAACCAGAGCCTGATGATGGCCTTCGGCATGGTCGTCATCGCAGGCATCGTCGGTTCCGGCGGGCTTGGCGAGACGATCTATGGCGCGATCAGAACGCTCGACATCGCGACCTCCATCAATGGAGCGATCGCCATCGTGGTCCTGACCATGGTGCTTGACCGGATAACCCAGAGCGCCGCTCGCTTGGGAACGGTGAGGAAGTCATGAATCCGTCCAACCTGCAGTTTTCGCCCGGCGCTTTCCTGGCGCCGTTAGTCGATTGGCTCAACACCAACCTTCATCCGCTGTTTGCGGCGATCAGTTACCTGGTCGAAGCGCTCCTTTCCGGATTCGAGGCGGCACTCCTCTTCGTGCCGCCCTATGGGCTTATTGCGATCGTCGTCATCCTGGCATTCGTCGCCGTCGGTCTGCACGCCGCGATCCTTGCGGGTCTTTGCCTGGGGTTCTGTCTCCTCATGGGGCTGTGGACGGCATCGATGCAGACCCTCTCCCTGGTCACTGTCGCGGTTCTGATCTCCGTGCTCATCGCCTTTCCGATCGGCGTCCTGTGCTCGCGCCACAAGACATTGGAGGCGATGGTTCGTCCGGTTCTCGACGTGATGCAGACCGTGCCGCCATGGGTCTACCTCATTCCTGCGGTGATGATCTTCAGCCTTGGACGTGTGCCGGCAATCATCGCTACCATCGTTTATGGCATTCCGCCGATGCTCCGCCTGACCACGCTGGCGTTCAACCAGGTGCCGAGAGAATTCGTGGAACTCGGCAGCGCGATCGGCGCGCCGCCTCGTTCGGTGCTTTGGAAGATCGAGATCCCCTTGGCCAGGCAGACGCTCCTCGTCGGGCTCAACCAATGCATCCTTCTGTCACTGGCGATGGTGGTATTGGCGGGGCTCGTCGGCGCCGGCGGTCTCGGCGCCGAGGTGACGCGCGGCCTGACGCGCATGGAGATGGGGCTTGGCCTGCGGGCGGGCCTGGCGATCGTCGCCGTCGCTCTTCTGCTCGACCGGCTGTCCCGCGGCCTGCTCGACCGTGACAGGCTGCCGAAGACGAGATGAGCAAGAGACACAAAAAGATGAGAAACAGCTTCTTCTGCATCGACGCCCATACGTCGGGAAATCCCGTGCGCCTCGTCGCCGGAGGTGGTCCGCTGCTTCCGCATGCGCCGATCAGTGAGCGACGGGAGATTTTTGTCCGGGATCACGACTGGGTGCGCAAGGCGCTGATGTTCGAGCCAAGGGGGCATGACATCATGTCGGGCGCGATCATCTATCCGGCCTACCGGGAGGATTGCGATTTTGCCGTTCTTTTCATCGAAGTGAGCGGTTGCCTGCCGATGTGTGGCGCCGGCACCATCGGCACCGTGACCGCCGCGATCGAGGAGGGGCTCGTCAAGCCGCGGGAGCCGGGAAGGCTTGCCATCGAGACGCCTGCAGGAAGGGTCGACGTCACTTATGAGCAGAAGGGCGGATATGTCGAATCCGTTCGTCTCCACAATATTGCGAGCTATCTTCATGAGGCTGATGTCGAGGTCGATGTGTCGGGAATGGGCCGTCTGCGCGTCGACATATCCTATGGCGGCAACTATTATGCCGTCATCGAACCGCAGGAAAACTGGAGTGGCCTCGACGGCATGACCGCATCGGACATTGTCGGCTGCAGCCAGAAGCTCAGGTCGGCACTTGCCGATATCTGCGATCCCATTCATCCCCACGACGCCAGGATCCGCGGCGTGCATCATGCGATCTGGTGCGACCGCCCCGTCAACGACACTTCGGATGGGCGGTGCGCGGTCTTCTATGGCGAGAAGGCCATTGATCGCTCGCCGGGCGGCACCGGCACCTCCGCCCGCATGGCCCAACTCTATGGGAAGGGACGGCTTACCGTAGGGTCGAGATACCGGCATGAAAGCCTGATCGGAACCGTCTTCGAGGGCCGGGTCGTAGCCGAGGCACGCATTGGGCCCTATAGCGGTATTCTGCCGAGTATCGGAGGCTGGGCGCGCGTCATCGGCCATAACACCATTTTCGTTGACGATCGTGATCCGCTGGCGCACGGTTTTCAGATTCGTTGAATGCATTCAGAAACGGTGATGAGATGACTATGCGACCCGGGCAGCATCGGCAGGCAGACGGCGCCGCGAAGCCCGCTGCCCGGCTCAAGGTGGGTTTCGTTCTGGCGCGATCGTTCACGCTGTCGGCTTTCGCGCTCTTCGTGGACACGCTACGGCTTGCCAGCGATGAACAGGATCGTTCCGGAAGGGTCCTCGCCGACTGGCAGGTGATCGGCAGCACGCGTCATCTGATCACCGCGAGCTGCGGTGTCCAAGTCGCGCCGACGTCGGATTTCGTCGACCCGTCGCGCTTCGACTACATCGTCGTCGTCGGCGGCCTGCTGACGGTGGAAAATCCCGTCGACCAGCAGACCATCGCTTTCCTCAAGCAGGCGGATGCCAAGAAGGTGCCGCTGATCGGCGTGTGCACCGGTACGTTCATTCTTGCCGCGGCGGGCCTGATGAAGCGGCATGAATCCTGTGTGAGCTGGCTGCACTACAAGGAGTTCCGGGAGCGTTTCCCCGACCTTAGCGTTCGTTCCGACCGGCTCTTCAATCTCGACCGCCAGCGTGGGTCCTGCGCCGGCGGCAGCAGCGCCGCCGACATGGCGGCGTTGCTGGTCAGGAAATACATCAGCCGCGATGCCGAACGAAACGCGCTTGAGGTGCTGCAGATCGAGCGCGCCCGCGCACCTGCGGACGTCCAGCCCCGGCGTCCGCTCTATGACGATTATGACGATGCCCGCGTCAAGGCGGCGATGATCACGATGGAGCAGTTCGTCGACGGCAGCATGTCGATCGAGAAGCTTGCCTCTACGGTTGGACTCTCGCGACGGCAGCTGGAGAGGATCTTCATCGACAAGACAGGAATGTCTCCAGCCAAGGCCTATAGTCGCGTCCGAATGGAGCGGGCGAAGTCGATCCTTGCCCAGTCGAAGGCGCCGCTGATCGAGATCGCACTGGATGTCGGCTTCGAAAACGCCTCGCAGTTTACGAGAACGTTCAAGCGCACATTCGGGCAAACGCCTTCGCAGCATCGCGCGGCAGCTTTGAGAGCGCACTGAACGCGCAATGCCGGATCAGCTAAGTAGGCTCCTCGGGTGGTGCGTACCCAGCGCTCAGCGTTCGATGACAAGATCGCTGAGCGGCTTGGAGCAGCAGGGCAGGAAAAGGCCGGCGTCGATTTCCCGCTGACGAATTCCGCCATTGTGGTTCATGTCGACCGTGCCTGACGTAAGCTTCGACTTGCAGGTGCCGCAGACGCCATTCGCGCAGGACGACGGGATCCTGACGCCTGACTTCTTCGCACATGAGAGCACGCTCTGGTCGGCGGAGACGTCGATGCTGCGGGCCTGCTTCGAGAAGGTGACCTGAAAGACCTTGGCAGATGCCTCCTGAACCGCAGGGATTTCGGGTTCGTCGATGACCGCGGCGTCGAAGCTTTCCTCCAGGTAGTTCGAGCCGGGCACGCCGAGTTCGGCGGCAATGCCGCGCGCGGCGGCCATGAACGGGGCGGGGCCGCAGCACATCACGGTTCGCTCGGCGATATCGGGAACCGCAAGCCGCATGTAATCCTTCGAAATACGGCCGGTCAGACCGGGCCAGGACGGCTCGCCGGCTACGGTCTCCGGGAGGAAATGCAGGCGTAGGCCTTTCAGCCTGCGGGCGATGCAGGCCAGTTCGTCGCGAAAGATCAGATCCTGCGGCGTCCGGCCGGCATGCATGAAGACGACGTCGGCAGGTTCGCAACTGTCGGCGAGTTCCCGCAGAATGGACATGACGGGGGTAATGCCGGAGCCGCCGGACAAAAGCAGAAGCTTACGTCCCGACGTCTCGGGCCTGACGAAGTGGCCGAGCGGGCCGTTCGCCCTGACGGTCGCGCCGGGAACCAGGGTGTCATGAAGCCAGTTGGAGATCTTGCCGCCGGGAACGCGCTTCACCGTCACGGAGAAGGCGTTCGTCCGATGCGGCGAAGACGAGATGCTGTAGCACCTGTTTTCAGCGTCTCCATTATGTTCCAGGTCGAACAGAAAATACTGCCCTGCCTTGAACATGAACCGCTTGCCCTCACGGGAGGCAAAGGTGAACGTCTTGACGTCATGGGTCTCCTGCTGAACGTCGAGGCAGACGAGCGCGTCGTCTTCTTCAGGGTTCCATAGGTCGTGAAGGGCGGCCCTGGCTGCGGGCATCTGCGGGCTCCTAGTATCCATGGGCGCGCATCCGATCGATGTACCAGCTGGCGAACTTGTCGAGGTTCGTCTCGGAAAAGCGGGAGTAGGGGCCTGGCTGATAGGCCGGGTCGAGAGCGCCGGCATGGGAGCGCGCGACAAGGTCGGCATCCTGGTCCGTCGTCGCGACCCAGACATCCGTCAGCTTGTCGAGATCGTAATCTACGCCTTCGACGGCGTCCTTGTGGACCAGCCACTTGGTTCTGACCAGCGTCTTGCCCGCGGAGAGCGGAATGACGGTTGCCACCACGGCATGGTCGCCCATGAAGTGGTTCCAGCTGTTGTGGCCCCAAAGATGCGTGTCGCCGAGATCCTTGCGGGTCATGTGCCCAAGAAGCTTGGAGGATGCGGCGGTGGCATCATGGGTCTGGGATTCGCCGGCGCCGGCGATGATCAGCCGCTGGGTGCGGAAATTGGTGGCGCAGTCGGCGAGCTGCTCGACCGCAGCCGAGGGGAAGCCGTCAGACTCCCACGCCTTGGTCCGCTCTTCATACAGCCTGAAATGCTCCTCGGCCTGTTCGCGATCCTCCGGGCTCAGCGTCTCGGGATCGAAGCCGAAGTCGAGATCGACGAAGGATACACAAAGCTCCGGATGGTTCGCGGAGCAATGGTAGCATTCGCGATTGTTTTCCATCGTGAGCTTCCAGTTGCCGTCCTCGATGACATCCGTTTGGAAGGCGATCTTTGCGTTCCGGATGTCGTAGGGGGCGAGGCGCTCGGTCATGGTCTGTTCGAGGATAGCAATGTCCTCGGGCGGATTGTCGGAGAGACAGACATAAATCAGTCCGCCGATCGACTTGAAAGTGACGGGCTTGAGGCTCCGACACTCCTTGTCGAAGTCCTTGCCCATGTGAGGCGCGTAGCTGAGCTCACCCGTCAGTTCGTATGTCCATGTGTGATAGGGACAGACGAGTTTTGAGACGATCGTCTTGCCCGGATCGAGAAGGCGGGAGCCGCGATGGCGGCAGACGTTGTGCAGGACGCGAATTTCTCCGTCGTCGTCACGCAGAAGGATCAGGCTCGTCCTGCCGATATCGATGACCGTGGCGTCACCGGGTTCGGGAACATCGCAATCGAGACCGACACAAATCCAGTGATTGTGGAAGAAGACGTCGATGTCTGCTTCGAACACGTCTTCTCTGACGTAAAGGCCGGCCGGCAGAGAGTGACCATTGGCACGAGCGTCGAGAAGGGCGGAAATGGAAGACGGGAGCTTGTTTAGCATCAGAACCTCTTATGCGAGAGTTTCCTGAGATTGCCCTTGCAGAGCTGATATTTCAACGGCATAAAAAATTAGGTTCGCATGAGTTTTTATCATGCGATGAGGAGTTCTGTGATGCACTTTCGAAGACGGATCCCATCGCTGACGGCACTGGTGACCCTGGAGGCGGTGCTCAGAAAGAAGAGCTTCACCACGGCTGCGACCGAATTGGGTGTCACCCAGGCGGCGGTCAGCAGACAGATTGCATTGCTGGAGGAAGAATTCGGCCAGCCCTTGTTCGTGCGCAAGCATCGGGCGATCGAGCCCACGTTGGCATGCATCAACCTCGGAGCCACGCTGGCCAAGAGCTTTGCCGATATCGCCGAGAGCGTGGAAGCGCTCCAGTCGCGCAGCCAGGACGTGTTGACCATAGGGGCGACCGTTGCATTCTCTTCTTTCTGGCTGCTGCCGCGGCTGGCCGAGTTTCGCCGTGCGAACCCCGGCATCCTGGTGCGGGTGATATCCCAGGACAGCCCGATCGCTCTCGATAACGGAGAAGTCGATGTGGCAATTCGATATGGTGTGCCTCCCTTCAGCGATGGCACCGTCATCGCCTCGCACGGCGACGTCATCTGCCCCGTCTGCTCTCCCGACTATCTCAGGCGTCGCGGAGATGGCGCGCTCGGCTCCGCCGACGAATTCATCGAAACGGACGTTCTCGATCGTTCCTGGTATAGCTGGGCGCAGTGGTTTTCGCTCACCGGCGCCAACCTAGAGGTAAAGCCGTCGCTTCGGTTCAACCACTATACCGAAACCATTGCAGCCGCGCGCGCCGGCCAAGGTATTGCCTTGGGATGGCGCATGCTGGTGGGCACGTTTCTGGAGGATGGAACCCTGGTGCAGGTCGGCGGCGGCGAGCTTGCCGCGGAAGATCGTTACAACGTGATCGTGCCGGTCAAAGCCAAGCGAAGCAATGCACGCGACCTTGCCGCCGCCTGGCTGACGGCATCACTGCACGGGTGATCGACGCGTAGTCACAAGCCCAGTCCCACGGCTGCCGTCCGGTGAACGCCTTTAGGGACGAAGGCGAAACGATCTGCCAGGCCCAGGATATCGGCCGCCAGGTGAACGACGGAAAGCCACATTTCCGTCCCCTGCAAACTTGGTTCAGCACCGTCGGCAAAGGGGAATCCCTCGCCATCTCGCCATCTCTCCAGTGCCCTCGATATGACCTTGCGGGCGATCGCCTCGCCGTCGGCCCGCCTGTAGTCTGTCTGCCGGGCAATCAGCAGCAGAGGATGAATCGTATCGAGCAGGTTGCACGCATTGTATTTTGCAGCAACGAAGCCCTTGTGGTTGCGATAGTTGAGGTGAACCGTCTCGAGCGAGGCGTGCGGCTGGGGAAGTGCCACGCCGAACTGGGCGTAGGTGCCGCGCGTCAGGCGATAAAAGCCGTTCACCGGTTGAAGCCATCCTTCCGGCGCGGTCGGTTCACCCCATAGCCCCGAGACGCTGTTGGCATTCCGGCTCAGCCACTCGAAAAGCGCCTGCCGTGCCTGCCCGACGCCGAAATACTTCGCATTGTAGTACATGGCGGTTCCGATCGCATCGACAACGCTGCCGGCGTGCCATGCCCGGGTCGACCAAGGCAGGGCGCTCAGCCATTCATCCAGCTCCCTGGCGCCGAGCTCGACCGCATGGACCGGTTGGCGCGGACCGGAACCAAGCAGTTCAAGCGCATAGCCAACCGCAAGGACGTTATAGAGCGCCTTTGGATCATCCCGCAGCGCCTTGCCATGCATTCGCCCATGCTCTTCCGGGAAAAGGCCGGTCTCTTGGTCCTGAAGACCTTGGAGACGCTCGACTGTCTCCGCCGCATCGAGATGGGGTGGCAGGTGGCCGAAGCCGGCAGCGATCTCGATTGCATCGCAGAGATGTCGGATCGCCGGTCTGCGGATACCGTCTGCCTCCAGCGATTCATAGGATCCTTGCGTTTTCCAGCGTGCCAGGATCTCCGGCCACTGGTCTTTTGCTTTCTGGCCGAGCCTCACCAATTGATCTTCGATGTCGCCAGTGCCGGTTTTCCGGGGCGCCGAGCCTCGGCTTCGCAGCACCCGGGCGGGCACGCCACCGGCAATCGCCATGGCGGGAATGTCCCCCGTGACCACCGCTCCGGCGGCGATCACCGCACCGTTTCCAATCGTGGCGCCATCAAGGATCACGCAATTGGCGCCGACCCAGACATCGTCACCGATCACGATCCCGATGCTGATGACGCCCTGGCGGTGTATAGGAATGGTCGGATCGTCGAAGCCATGATTGAAGCCGACGATCGATGCATGCGAAGCAATCCGCACGCCATGACCGCACGTCACCGTGCCGGAAACACAGGCATAGGGATTGATGGTGCAATCGTCACCCAGGATCACATGGCCGCGAACGAGCGCGTGCCCGGCGATCCAGGAGCGCTCGCCCATCGTCAGGCTTTCGGTGAAGATTGCGGCATGCTCGGCAATGTAGGACGTCTCGGCCAGCTCCGCACCGCATGATCGCCTGAGTTCCGCCTTGCGAGAGAGGTGGGCCGGATGATGGAGGTCAGGCGCAATGTGTTCCCAGGTCAGGTATTGAAGCCTTCGCGCTTCCCTTTCTTCGCCCGCCGATGTTTGCTGGCTTCTGACGTGATCCATCCTGCTCCTCATTCCCAGGTTCAACCGCCGAATATTCGTCTGATTCAGCGATCCGTTGCCTCGCTGCATCAGACGGCCTGATCCGTCCAAAAGCAAGACTTCCGACAATGGCGGCGCAGCCCTCGTTGAAATGGCTCCAATTGTTTTGATCGGGTCCGGCCTCTCTGCGATCGATGCGTCCGAATTCGTGATTTGCAGAGACGTCATGCATCATGCGCCGATTGTCGGGAACGTGCTGAGCCATCTGCAAACCTTGAGGCGCCTTATGCCGCGCTCAGGAGTTCGGCGCTAACCGGCATTCCCATATGAAAGCCCTGGACGCGGTCGATGCGAAGATCCTTGAGAAGGGAAAATTGCGCTGCAGTTTCGACGCCTTCCACCAGGATCGTATTCCCTCGATTGCGGATGAGAGCAATCATGTCCTGAAGCATCATCAAACCGCGTGGGTTCGAGCAGTCGTGCAGGAAGGTTCTATCGACCTTGACCGTCTGAAACTCGATTGCCCTCAGCCAGGAGAGGCCCGCGAAGCCGCAACCGAAGTCGTCAAGCCAGATTTCGACGCCGAGTGCCCGCAGATCGGCAATGCATTTAAGCACCTCCGACTGCATATCCATGTCCAGGCCCTCGGTCACTTCCAGGGCTAGTCGCGACCCGCAGACCCCGCACCGAGCAAGGATATCAGCGACACTGGCAGCAAAGCCGGTGGAACGCAGTTGTATCGGCGACACGTTGACGCTGACGGTAGCCATGCGATCGGTCATCAGTATGTCCCGGCATGCCGTCTCGATCGCCCACCTGCCCAGTTCGAGGATAGCGCCACTTCGTTCTGCAATGGGGATGAATGTCTTCGGCGAAACCGCCGTGCCGTCCGGCATCCTGAGGCGCATCAAAGCCTCGACAGCTCTTGCTTTCCCGTTCGTCACGTCGAAGATCGGTTGGTACACGAGCGAGACAAGTTTGCGATCGATGGCGGCCGCCAGCAACGGGACGAGTTTACCAGCATGGTCGTCGGGGCGAGGCAATAACGGGTCAAAACTACGAATGCAGTTTCGGCCACTTGCTTTGGCATTGTAGAGAGCGAGGTCGGCTTCACGTACTATTCGCTCAACTTTCTCTCCAACTTTCTCGCGGGTTAAGGCGACGCCGATGCTGACGGTTACGATCGACATATCATCTGGTCGCTCGTCATGAGCAATCGCAAGAGACTCGACTTCCATTCTGATCTTCTCGGCGAGAGTCATCGCGACCCTGGGGAGGGCAGCCGGCATGACCACGATAAACTCCTCGCCACCATACCTGCCGATCATGCCATCGGACGACTCTACAACCGCCTTCAGCGCATTGGCGATGACAGTCAGGCATCGGTCTCCTTCCTGATGTCCGTAGCGATCATTGAAGCATTTGAAAAAGTCGACGTCGATGAGGAACACGGAGAAGTCGCGGCGTTCGTCTTTCCAGGCGGCCCAGTATTCGTCGAGCCGCCGATCCAGCGCGCGTCTGTTGCCTATGCCTGTCAGGTAGTCAGTATGTGAAAGCTCGAGCAGTGACCGTCCGCGCTCGGACGCTTCCCAGTGCTGGTGGCGAGCTTCCGCCGCGTTCAGCAACACGTTTCGACGCTCGACATTCAATCGCCAATTGACGAAGGACGTGAAGACAAAGCACGAAATGTAGAACAGCCCAAAGGCGAACTTGTAGGCTTGACTTGAAGGAAATAATACCTCGATCGTAATAAAAAATGCGCATAGAACGAGGCCCGAGGTGATCACCGAAAGCCGAAACGGGAAACTGAAAAAGAGGTTGGCGCCCATCATGAAGATGGCGCCGAATATCATGTAGTATGACATGGCGGTGACGTCGCGGGTGGCAATCGCCGGGTAAAGCCAGCCAACATAGCCCACAAGCAGTGCCGAGGCGCATGTGATGTCAAGCCAGACGGTTTTCGCTTTTGCCAGTCGCAAGATTTCGAACGCCAGCAGAGCGATCGTTGCAATGACGAATCGCGCGGCTATCGTCACAGGGGCAACGTCGGGGATCAGCCATCGGTCGGGAAGTGCGAAGGCCACATAAACGGCGACCGCAATCCAAAGACCATGCCGTGAGCTCCGCCTTCGGACAGCATCATTTTCAGTTTTCAGAGAATTGAGGGCCTCGGCGAATGAAAAGCTGGCGGTTGATTCATCACGTGGGACATTAGCGTAAGCCGCGATCATGCAAAAACACCGGGCTGACATCCATCTAAAGTATGTTGAAAAGTAAGCCATACTTCGGCGCCCTCCAAAATCGCGTTCGGCAATCTGCAACCGGTTTGTCTTATTGCTTAGCTTTGTTAGAGGGGCAGCATCCGACCCGCAATAGTAGAATTACCCTTATCCCGTGTAGATTCTAGTCGCATCCTATTTCGAGGTTGATTATGCTTAACGCTATGTCAAAGGGGTCTCGAAATGGCACAAAGCCTGGTCTTGGACGGTGAAAGTCTTGTTGCGCCCGGCGAAATTCGTCGGGTAGCAAGGAGGGTTGCTGCGCCAGATCCCGGCCACCTGATCGATGCCAGAGCCGAGCTTGCCCTCAGCCTTGACGTGTCGACCCGTCAGTTCAAATCCGGCGTCGAGCCTGATGCGATCATCGAGCGTCTTACCGACGCCTTGCATCAGATACGGCGGCGCTTTCATCCGGAGGTGTGGGACGTCATCGTCCCGATCGCGCAATCTCATCCGGTTGCTCACTTTCTTCATCAAGATCCATTGACCCGCTGGTCGTTCGAAAAGCCGCGCGGCTATTCTGGCGACGCACGTCTTCTCGACTTCATCTATGGCCGACCTGAAATCGAGAACGCCGTCGCATCATCGAGCAACTTGGGACGCTCGATCTATGCCTACACTCGAAATGCTTCGTCATCCGTCGCGGTAAGGGAGCGTCGAGACATTCTGGCTCGCCGCGTAGACGAAATCGCTTCTGCCCGGCCTGGTTCGACCGAAGTCCTCGCCATTGCCGCCGGGCATCTTCGTGAGGGGCCCTTGTCGCGCGCTCTGAGCGCCGGCGCGATCAGACGCTGGGTAGCTTTGGATCAAGACCCGATGAGCGTTGGAACCGTCGCCCGCGATTTCGCCGGCACATCCGTCGAGGCGGTGAACGGGTCGGTCAAATCCCTGCTCGGTGGGAGGCATGCGCTGGGAATGTTCGATTTCGTCTATGCCGCGGGTCTTTATGACTATTTGCCGGACGCTGTGGCCGTAAAGCTGACCAAGAAGTGCGTCAGCATGCTTAAGCCTGGCGGCACCTTCCTATTTGCTAACTTCTCCCCGGAGACGGAGGTCGACGGCTATATGGAGACATTTATGAACTGGGCGCTGCTGTTGCGGTCAGAACGAGAGATGGGCTTGATCGCCAGTGAAGGCGTGACCGAGGCGGATGTGAAAGTGTCTGTTTGGCCCGGCTCAAACCGCAGCATTGTCTACTGTGAAATTCAAAAACCGCAGTAGCCGCACGTTGGCTCGAAGGGCTTACCGTCAGCGTCTACTCGGCCACCAAGGTCTCGCTGCGCCAGGTTCCACCGGACAACGGGGCGCAACATGTTGCGCCCCTTGCTCATCGACGGTTATCGAAGGCTGTTCAGGCAGAGGCTCGACGTGTCGTCGCCACCGTCCAAGGGCGTGGGAAGCTATCTCCTGAAGAGTTTGAAATAGGCTGCCGTTCAATCCGGTAGTCTTCGGGTAGTCCCTCAGTTCAAAATCAGGGGTCGGCCCTATCAGAGGCTGCATTAAGGGCGTGGCTGCCCTCCGCCACGGCCTTTCAGCTGTTTATCGGCCGCGGCTAATCAGGCGGCCCATTGCTGTGTCCAGTGTGGTCGTGCCCTTCATCGGCTCGCCCTCGAACCGGATCCAGCCTTCGTTGAAGCCATCGATCATGCGCATCCGCGGGAGGGGGTTTTGCATGCCCTGGTCGGTGAAAATCTGCTCCCAGGTGTCGCGGGCGACCGGCCCCGCCCGGACGGGTTTGCCGAGGATGGATGATAGGACAGCGGCGATATCGTTGGGCGTGACGCCCTCTGGCCCCATCAACTCGATGACCTGCTTGCCCACCCACTCGTGCTGCAGCAGTTCTGCCGCCTTGGCTCCGACGTCAAGGACAGAAACCATCGGACAGGGCTGGTCGAGCGGCTGCAGGAAACTCGAGAGGACACAGGTCTCGCGCGCCGGCGCGATGTCCCAGGCCGTGTTCTCCATGAACCAGCCGGCACGCAGAAAGGCGATCGGCATTGGCAAAGCTGATAACTCCTGTTCAACGAGACCGAGCTGGCTCAAGAGGTTGGGTTCTCTGGCCTGCGCGCCGATGGTGGAGAGGCAAACGACCTTGGCGGGACGAGACGAAAGAAGCGCGGTCTTCAGCGCCGCAATGACAGCGCGCACTTCCGTAAAGCCGGGGGTCGGATCGAAGGTCGGCGGGATCAGCAGAAAGACGCCGTCGGCGCCGGCGAAAGCCTTGGTGAGCGCATCGGCGTCGGTCATCTCAGCCAAGGCCAGTTCCGCGCCTTTGTTTTTCCATTCCGCTGCTTTCTCCGCATTGCGCGCGACGGCGCGGATCGGCACCTCCGCCTCCAGCAGACGCGCGGCGACAATGCCTCCGACTTGGCCTGTTACTCCGGTGATCACAAACATGGTTAGACTCCTTTGCTTCCTGCACCGCCCAGCAGGTTGGCGGTTTGTTATGCTGATCATGTCCTTTGGCAGCATTTGACTGAAGCGCGCTTCTGTCACATGATTGGTGACTAAAAATCACGGATGCCCGATGTTTGACGGACGATTATTGAATGGCGTGAGCGTACTGGCCGCCGTTATCGAGAGCGGAAGTTTCGCGCGGGCGGCGGAGCTAATGGGACTATCGGCGTCGGGTGTCAGCCGCGCCATTTCCCGACTGGAGGGGCGGATCGGTCTGCGGCTGCTCGACCGGACAACACGCACGATGCGGCTGACCGATGACGGCGCGCGGTTCTACGAACAGGTGGCCCCACTCTTGAGCGGCATCGAAGAGGCTGCGCAGACAGCTGTTGGCGCCAGACAGGCGGTGCGTGGCCGACTGCGAGTCAATGTCGACCCGTATTTCTCACGCCTTGTGCTCGGCCCGCGGCTCGGCGTCTTCCTCGATCGCTATCCGGATATCCAGATCGAGGTCATCACCCGCAACGAGATCGGCGATCTTGTTGCCGATGGCATGGACGTCGCGGTGCGCTTTGGCGAGCCTGCACAGAGGTCGCTTATTTCGCGCCTGTTGATGCAGACGCGCGTGATCACGATTGCGGCTCCCGCTTATATCGAGCGACATGGTCGGCCGGGCCGTCCACAGGATTTGAGCGAGCATACCTGTATCCAGTTCCAGGACCCGCTGACGGCAAGGCCTTTCGAATGGGAGCTTCGGCGGGGTGAAGAGGTCGTCTCGATCGAGACCCGCAGCCGCATTTTAGTCAACGATGCCGGCACGACCTTGGCGACCTGCCTTGCGGGGATAGGCATCGCGCAGGTCTTCTCACTCGGGATGGCGGATCATCTGAACAATGGGCAACTCGTGAACCTCTTTCCCGACTGGTCGGACGAGACATTCCCGCTCTACGCCTTCTATCCCTCGCGTCAGCATGTTCCGGCTAAGGTCAGGGCCTTTATAGATTTCTGCGTCGAGATCATCGAATAGACGGAGGCGCCCGTCGAGCGCCTCTACTGGCTTAAGCTGGCCAAGGCTTTCTGGTTCTGGAAATTTATCGTCTATGGGATTCTTTCACGCTTGGGAGGAAGGCGAATTGATATCTCCGGCCATAAGGCCCTTGTCAGATTCGTTCTATGCGGACCGGATACGCGCCGCGCACTAGCAACGGCTCGAAGCCATTGTCGAAGCGGCCGAGCCGGATCAGCCCGTCCCAGCGGTAATCCGCGTGGAAGAGGGCCAGGTTACCCCACGGTTTGAAGTAGCAAAGGTCGCCCGGCTGCTCGTTTCCGAAAGGACCGCTGCCTTCTTCTGTGAGTTTGCGTGGCAGATGGACGATCTTCTCGTTCCTGCCATAATCCTCGATCTTGAGGTCTAGGGGCAGCAGGGAAGCGAGATCGCGCGCCGTAGGATTGTCATAGAGTGTCGCGGTCAGGGTCAGCTTGTTGAAGCCTATCCTGATCCTGACGTCGGTCGGCTCCTGATTGGCCGGATCGGGTCCTTCCAGCCCCCGAGCCGTCAAAGGCATGGCAGTGGCTGCCAAGGCTCCGCCCAGCACCGCGCGACGACTCATGAACTTGGATGTCATCGACATAGCACGCCTCGCGTCAGACAGGTTGAGCCGTGGGCCGGAACAGGATTTCGTTGATGTCGACATCGTCCGGTTCGTTCACTGCAAAGGCGACCGTTCGCGCGAAGGTGTCCGCGCTGATTGCGATTTTGCTGACGAACTCCTTGGTGCCCGCCTGGATGTCCTTTTCGCTGATGTGTTCGAGGAGTTCGGTGCTCACTGCGCCGGGTGATATGATCGTGGTGCGGATGTTGTATGGCTTCACTTCTTTCCGCAGCCCTTCCGAGAGGGCGCGCACGGCGAATTTCGTCGCGCAATAGACGGCGGCACCCGGATCGACCACGTGGCCGTAGACGGAGGACACGTTGATGATATGCCCCGACTTTTGTGCTTTCATATGAGGAAGCGCTGCTGCGATGCCGTAGAGCACGCCTTTGATGTTGACGTCGATCATGCGATCCCACTCGTCGACTTTGAGCCGCTCGAGCGGCGCAAGTGGCATCAGGCCGGCATTGTTCAGCATCACGTCGATGCGACCGAACGTGTTGACGGCCGTGTCGACGAACTTCTTGACTTGAAGTTGGTCCGTGACGTCGGTTTGGACTGCCTTGGCCCTATAGCCTTTCGCGGTCAGTTCCTCAGCCAGCTTGGCGATGCGGTCGCTACGCCGGGCGCCGAGGACGACGGAAGCGCCACGCTCAGTAAGGTGACGCGCCGTGGCTTCGCCAAGCCCGCTGCTTGCCCCTGTTATGACGACCACTTTGTTTTCAATTCCTTGGGACATGATGATCTCCTGTTTTGAGGTTTCTACAAAGTTCAGGAACGGCGCCCGGCGAGCGCGGCGAGGACGGCCGAACCGGCGAGAAGGCAGGCGGCCAGAAGGAAGGTGCTCCACCATCCCGCGGTGTCGAACAGCATGCCGCCAGCGAAAGCGCCGCCTGCAATGGCGAGCTGGATCAGCGCCACCTGCAGTCCACCTGCCGCTTCCAACTCACCAGGAACGATAGCGGCCATCCAGGTATTCCAGGCGACCGGAAGCGGGGTCGAGAAAAATCCCCACATGACGAGCAGGAATGCCGTAACCGCTGCGAACGGCCCGAGAGCGATCAGCAGCAGGGCAAGGACAGCAAGTGCAGCCGGCAATCCTATGAGAACGAGCAGGAGATGGCGCCGGGCGACGAAGCCAATGACGGAGGTTCCAGCCAGTCCACCGACGCCGAGGCCGAGAAGCACCATGGACAGAAGATTCAAGTCCAGTCCCGTGACGCCTTCGAGGAACGGACGAAAATAAATGGACAGTGCGTTCTGGCCAATGAAGGCGAGACCGGTCGCCGCCATTCCAATCGCGAATGTGCGATTGCGCAGCAGCCCGAATATTCTGGCCACCGAGACGGTTGACGTCGCTGGCATCCTCGGCAGGACGACCAGTTGCCAGACGAGCGCGGCAATTCCGATCGGCACCGTGATGAAGAATGTGCCCCGCCATCCGATCAACCCGCCCAGAAAACTCCCGAGCGGCGCGGCAAGGACGAGGGCGAATGCGGTGCCACCTTGAATAAGCGCAATGGCCTTGGGCAGGTCATGGCCCGATGCCAGGCGTGCCAGAATAGCCGTCGACAGCGACCAGAAGCCGCCGATCGACACGCCGACCAGGGACCGTCCGACGAGAAAGACAAGGAAGTTGGGTGCGAGGGCAACCGCCAGGCTCGATCCGACAAGAACCGCCGTATAGAGCAGGACGACAGACTTCCGGTCGATCTTCGCCAGCAAGGCATTGCCGAAAAGGCTGGTGATGACCGCAAAGACTCCCGACACGGTGATCGCCAATCCGGCTTGCCCCTCTGAAATAGAGAGGTCCCTGGCGATCGGGGTCAGAAGGCTCACAGGGAGAAATTCCAACCCCACCAGAAGGAAAGTGAGAAGCGAGAGACAGGTCACAGCAGACCATGAGGTCGTCTCGTCTTCCGTCAGTACGGTCTCATTCAATGTCAGCTCGACGGTCATTCACGTTCTCCTGTCCGTTGCCAGATAGATAGCCGGACTGGTTTTGCGCGACTAGAAGCTATAATCTGAATGTGGTGGTGAAGGAGATTCAACAATGCGGCGCGACGAGTTCACGGAAATGCGTGCGTTTCTGGAGGTGGCTCAAGAGCGGAGTTTCACGCGCGCTGCATCGAAACTGGGAGTCACGCGCTCGGCGCTGAGCCATACGATCAGCGCGCTCGAAGCCCGGCTTGGCGTCCGGCTTCTCTCCCGCACGACGCGTGACGTGGCTCCCACGGCGGCCGGTGCCCGGCTCATTGAAAGTATTCAGCCGCATTTCGAGAGCATCGCGGCCGGGATCAGTGCCCTCGGCGCGCTGCGCGACAAGCCTTCGGGCACAGTCCGCCTCGTATGTCCCGATGATGCCGTCGAGCTGGTCTTCCGTTCGAGGCTGCCGGCATTTTTACGGGATTACCCCGATATCACCGTTGAACTCATCGTCGACAACGGTTTTACAAATATCGTCGAGCGCCAATTCGATGCCGGCGTGCGGCTCGGCGAAGCGATTGCGCGCGACATGGTGGCCGCTCGCATCGGTCCCGACGTTTCCTACACCGTCGTCGGATCGCCGGAATATTTTGCGGGCCGCTCCGCGCCTGCGACCCCGCACGACCTGACGGACCACAATTGCGTCAACCTGCGGCTTCCGACGTCAGGTGGGCTCTATGCTTGGGAGTTCGAAAAGGACGGTCGCGAGTTCAGCGTTCGTGTGGAGGGCCAGCTCGTGATGAGCAACATAGGACCGGCGATCAATGCCGCTCTCGATGGCGCGGGGCTGTCCTATGTGCCGAGGGACCTCGTCCGGCAATATTTGGACGGCGGTCAACTGAAGGAAGTGCTGGCGGACTGGGCGCCGACGTTCCAAGGCTATCATCTCTATTACCCCAGCCGCCGCCATCCATCTCCTGCTTTCTCCGCCTTCGTCGAAGCCTTCCGATACCGGCAGAGGTAAGCCTCAAGGGGCGCAATCCGCTGCGCCCCTTTGCTCGCGTGGTTATCGAGCGCTGTCGATGATTGCGCCGCCGTCGGGAGCGAGGCTGTAGCCGGTGATGAACTGCGAATCCTTGCTGGCAAGGAACAGCACCACCGGAGCAATGTCTTCTTCCGGCGAGCCGAAACGAGCCAGCGCGCTCATCGGCGGAGGAACCTCCTTTTCCGCAGCGCCCCAGGTGTCGGCGATCGGCAGGACGTTGTTCACGGTGATCTTGTCGGCGCCCCATTCGCGTGCCGCTGTGCGGGTCAGCGCGCGCACCGCTTCCTTGGCCATGTTGTAAGGGCCATAACCAGCCAGTCCGCTGGTGGCGGCCATCGAGGCGAAGTTGATGATCCGGCCTTCTCCGCTTTCCCTCAGGTGAGGATAGCAGGCCTGCATGAAGAGCAGATAGGCGATCGGCCCGGTATCGAAGTTCCGTTGCAGTTGCTCGACCGAGAGGTCGATGATCGAAGACGAGACCGCGGAACCGTCGAAAGCATTGTTCACAAGAACGTCGATACGACCATAGGCAGCGACGACCTTGTCCACTGCGGCCGTGATCTGATCGGCTTCACCGACGTCGCAGACGACGCCGAGGGCTGCGCCGCCGGCTTCGAGGATATCCGCGACAACGCGTTCGACGCCTTCGGATGTCCGCGAGAGAATTGCGACCTTCGCGCCTTCGGCGGCAAAGAGCTTTGCGGTGGCGCGGCCAATGCCGCGGCTTGCGCCTGTGACGATGGCAACTTTTCCATTGAGTCGACCCATGTGTATCTCCATTTGTTGGGGCTTGGGATCATCGAGACGTCAGAGCGCAGCGGCCTGGACGTAAGGGGAGGGCATGTCGCGGGCGTCGTTCTGCGTCATGAACGAGGTGGCCAGCAGCGCGAGGCCGACCGCCGCGGGCAGGGCGCCGGCAGGTTTTCGAACGCCGATATGCGCGAGGCCCGATAGCAGCAGGTGAAAGAAGATGCCCGCATAGGCGAGATCGCTGAGCGGGACGCTGACGCGCGAAAGGATCGCGAGCGGGCCGAGGACCTTAACAATGACCATGAACGGAACGAGGTTGTTGGCGCTGTATCCGAGTTCCGTCAGCGCCTCACGAACCCACTTTCCCTTTGTGGCATACATGTAGGCTGAAGCGAGGTAGAGCACGGATAGAAGTGCCGTGCTGATCCAGTATCCGTAAAATTTGCATAAGCTCATCCCTGTCGCTGCTCACGCAGCAACATTCCTCACGTCGAGTCTGTCGGTTTCTATGTGAGAGGCGCTCCTTTTACTGCGCCCCTGATGCACGGATGGAAAATGTCGTCTAAGATCCATCTTTGCAAGTAGGATGAATTACTTGCAGCTAGTATGGAAAACCAGACTATGGCCGATGGCGACATCAATATGCATGAGGAGATGCGTCGCGCATTCGCGTTGCTCTCCGGCAAATGGAAGCTGGAAATCATGTGGCTGCTCCATCAGCGGATCCACCGGTTTGGCGAACTGAGGAAGGCTATCCCCGGCATCACCCAACACATGCTGACGGCGCAACTCCGCGAGCTCGAAGCAGACGGGCTGGTGTCCCGCACCATCTTTGCGGAGGTTCCTCCGCGCGTCGAATATGAGATCACGCAAAAAGCGCGGGGCCTCGGTCCCACCATGGAAGCCTTGACGGCATGGTGGAATGAGTACGGAAAGAGTGTGCCAGTGAAACCGAGCACACGCGGTCGGAAAGCGAGAGATGGCTGAACTGCCTGTGGGTCGTTTGCTATCCTTGCCGCAACCGCTTTAGCTATCGCTTCATGCGAATGATCGGAATGATCACATTGGCGCGTCAGCCGATGACAGATATCGCAGTTCGTCCGGCGGCAAATTGGACCGATTATGCGCAGCTCCGGTCGGCGCGCGTGTTGGATTCTTTCCAGCAACTCACCGTCAGCTCGTCATAGCCTCCCACGGATCACATTCACGAAAAACTCGAACCGGACTTGTCCCAGCCTTCCTTGATCGTCTCCATCGCGACGTTGGTCGAGGTGTTGGCAACGTGGGGCAGTGTCGAGATGCGCTCGCCGAGAACGCGGCGGTAGCGGCCGATATCGCGCGTGCGGATCTTCAGCAGATAGTCGAACCTGCCGGCGATCATATGGCACTCTTCGACTTCGCTGATCTTCTTGATGGCATCGTTGAAGCTTTTCAGCGCGTCCTCGCGGGTATCGGAAAGCTTCACCTCGACGAAAGCAATATGGTCGAGCTGCATTTTCGACGGATTGAGGACGGCCTTGAAGCCTTCGATATATCCTTCGCTGATCAGCCTTTTGAAGCGGATCTGGCACGGCGTCTTCGACAATCCGACACGCGCGGCCAGATCGGTGATCGACAGCCTGCCGTCCTCGGTGAGTGCGGTGAGGATCTTTCTGTCGAACTGGTCCAATTCACTAAAGATGTCGGTTTCAGTAGCCATTTGAACTCTCGCGGGCGGATTAATAAGTTCATACAGCCTGGAAACTGTTGAAATCAAGTGAGATTGCGATTTGCGATTATGATAGATTATCTGCCGGGCAGAAGAGTGCTGAAATCGGTATCGGCGCCGCGCTCAACACGGGGATCATACATGCACAACAAAGAAGCGGATGACGACCAGGCGCCGGATTTGCTCGCGCACTACCGGCCGCTGGCGATCAGGGCCGTGGCCGCGGCGCTCACCCTCAAGCGCGACAGACCGGATGCCCGCCCGCTGCGCGAGACGGAATGTTCCGGCCCAGCCTTCGCGGACGATGCACAATGGGACGACGAGCCCGGCATCTCATTCATCCGTTAAACCAGACATCGACTGATAGGTACTTTCATGTTGAACGCAGCGATTGACCCCGCCCCCTCCCGTGATCCCGCCGACGGCGCGCCGTTTTCCGGCTTTGCCCCGCCGATCCGACCGCAATCCGAACTTCGCCAGGCGATCACCGCTGCCTATCGCCGGCCGGAAACCGAATGCCTGCCGCCGCTCGTTGCAGCAGCGCGCGTCTCCGAGGCAAAACGCTATGACATTCGCAGCACGGCCCGCAGCCTGATCGAAGCATTGCGCGCCAAGCACAAGGGGACCGGTGTCGAAGGGCTGGTGCAGGAATACTCGCTCTCCAGCCAGGAAGGCGTGGCGCTCATGTGCCTCGCCGAAGCGCTGCTGCGCATTCCCGATACCGAAACGCGGGACGCGCTGATTCGCGACAAGATCGCGGAAGGCAACTGGACCTCCCATATCGGCGGCGGGAAATCCATGTTCGTCAATGCCGCCACCTGGGGGCTTGTCGTCACCGGCAAGCTCACCTCGACGGTCAACGACCGCAGCCTCTCGGCAGCGCTGACGCGGCTGATCGCACGCGCCGGCGAGCCGGTCATCCGTCGCGGCGTCGATATGGCGATGCGCATGATGGGCGAGCAGTTCGTCACCGGCGAAACGATCGCGGAGGCGCTGAAACGCGCCCGGCCGCTGGAAGCACGCGGCTTCCGCTATTCCTACGACATGCTGGGCGAGGCCGCGACGACGGGCGCTGACGCCGAGCGTTATTACCGGGATTACGAAAAGGCGATCCACGCCATCGGCAAGGCGTCGGACGGGCGCGGCATCTATGACGGCCCGGGCATATCGATCAAGCTTTCGGCCCTGCATCCGCGTTACGTGAGGTCGCAGGCCGGCCGGGTGATGAGCGAGCTGCTGCCGAAGGTCAAGGCGCTGGCCGTTCTCGCCAAGACCTATGATATCGGCCTCAATATCGACGCCGAGGAGGCCGATCGGCTGGAGCTTTCGCTCGACCTCCTCGAGGAGCTTTGCTTTGCCCCTGATCTCGCCGGATGGAGCGGGCTGGGCTTCGTCGTGCAGGCCTATGGCAAGCGCTGCCCCTTCGTCCTCGACTATATCATCGATCTTGCGCGCCGCTCCGGGCGCCGGATCATGGTCCGTCTCGTCAAGGGCGCCTATTGGGATGCGGAGATCAAGCGTGCCCAGCTGGACGGGCTCGACGGCTATCCGGTCTATACCCGCAAGATCTACACCGATGTCGCCTACATCGCCTGCGCGCGCAAGCTGCTCGATGCTCCGGATGCGGTCTTCCCGCAATTTGCCACCCATAATGCGCAGACGCTCGCCACGATCTATCGTCTGGCGGGTCCTGATTTCACCGTCGGCAAATATGAGTTTCAATGCCTGCACGGCATGGGCGAACCGCTCTACGACGAGGTTGTCGGAAAGGAAAAGCTGGACCGGCCCTGCCGCATTTATGCGCCTGTGGGAACACATGAGACGCTGCTCGCCTACCTGGTGCGGCGTCTTCTGGAAAACGGCGCCAATTCCTCCTTCGTGCACCGGATCTCCGATCCGAATGTCTCGGTCGAGGCGCTGATTGCCGATCCCGCCGAAATCGTCGCAGCCATGCCTGTCGTTGGCGCCCCCCACGCGCAGATCGCCTCGCCGAAGGCTCTTTACGGCAGCGCCCGGGCCAATTCCGACGGTCTCGATCTCTCGAACGAAGCCACGCTTTTGGACTTGTCGCAGGCGCTCGCTTCCACGGCTGCTGCCCCATGGCATGCGCTTCCCCTCCTTGCCGACGGCTCTATGGATGGGGTGACGCGCGATGTTCTCAATCCTGCCGATCACCGGGACATCGTCGGCACGGTAACCGAAGTGAAGGTCGAGGAGGCCGCACGCATCGTTCAAATGGCTGCGGATCATGCGCCGCAATGGGCCGCCGTGCCGCCGGCCGAGCGTGCCGCCTGCCTGGAACGGGCGGCCGACATCATGCAGGCTCGCATCAAGGTGCTGATGGGCATCGTCATGCGCGAGGCCGGCAAATCAGCGGCCAATGCCGTCGGCGAGGTGCGTGAGGCGATCGACTTCCTGCGCTACTACGCCGAGCAGGCCCGCAAGACCCTCGGCCCCTCGCATGCGCCCCTCGGCCCGATCGTCTGCATCAGCCCGTGGAATTTCCCGCTGGCGATTTTCACCGGACAGGTCGCCGCAGCCTTGGTTGCAGGCAATCCCGTGCTTGCCAAACCTGCCGGCGTCACGCCGATCATCGCTTCGGAGAGCGTCAAGATCCTCCACGAGGCGGGCGTGCCTGTCGGTGCCCTGCAGTTCGTGCCCGGCAGCGGCCGTCTCGGCGCCGGCTTGGTCGGGGCGGAGGAAACGGCAGGCGTCATGTTTACCGGGTCGACCGAAGTTGCCCGGATGATCCAGGCGCAACTGGCCGAACGGTTGTCGGCAAGCGGCAAGCCGATTCCGCTGATTGCCGAAACCGGTGGCCAGAACGGCATGATCGTCGATTCCTCGGCATTGGCCGAGCAGGTGGTGGCCGATGTCATTGCCTCTGCCTTCGACAGCGCCGGTCAGCGCTGCTCGGCGCTCAGGGTTCTCTGCCTCCAGGACGATGTCGCCGACAGGACCCTTAACATGCTGAAGGGCGCCTTCCGCGAGCTGACGATGGGCCGTACCGATCGCCTGAGCATCGATGTCGGCCCTGTCATCAACGACAGCGCAAAGACGGAGATCGACCAGCATATCGAGCATATGCGCGGCTTGGGCCGGAAGGTGGATCAACTGCCGCTGCCCGAAAGTGCTGCGGCGGGGACCTTCGTCCCGCCGACGATCATTGAGATCAAATCCCTGTCGGACCTGACGAGGGAGATCTTCGGCCCGGTCCTGCATGTCGTCCGCTTCAAGCGAAACGGGCTCGACCGTCTGATCGACGACATCAACGCATCGGGTTATGGTCTGACATTCGGGCTTCACACCCGGCTTGACGAAACGATCGCGCATGTGACCAGCCGCATCAAGGCAGGAAACCTTTATGTCAACCGCAACATCATCGGCGCCGTCGTCGGCGTGCAGCCCTTCGGCGGCCGCGGCTTGTCGGGAACGGGCCCGAAGGCCGGCGGTCCGCTCTATATCGGCCGGCTGGTGCAGCGTGCGCCCGTGCCGCCGCAGCAGGATTCCGTCCATACCGACCTCGCCCTTCGTGACTACATCGTCTGGCTCGACAAGAAGGGCCTGTTGGGCGAGGGGGAAGTGGCGCGTGGATATGCGAGCCGCTCGGCGCTCGGGCTCGAACGCGAACTCACCGGTCCGGTGGGCGAACTCAATCTCTACGCGCTCCATCCCCGCGGTCGTATTCTCCTCGTGCCGCAGACCGAAGGCGGGCTTCATCGCCAGATTGCCGCAGCCCTATCGACCGGCAACCATATCGTCGTCGACGCGGCTTCCCTATCGAAGTCAGTCCTGGCAGACCTTCCGGCGGCCGTCGCCGGCCGGATCTCCTGGACCTGGGATTGGGAAATGGACGGGCCGTTCTCCGGCGCGCTCGTCGAAGGGAATCGCAACAGGGTTCTCGCCGTCAATCAGAAGATTGCTCACCTGCCCGGTCCGCTGCTGCTGGTCCAGGCCGCGACGAGCGAGGAACTGGCGAGCGATCCCGAAGCCTATTGCCTCAACTGGTTGCTGGAGGAGGTGTCGACGTCGATCAACACCGCGGCTGCCGGCGGCAATGCAAGCCTGATGGCCATCGGCTGAGTAACAGGACGAGGGCGCAGAAAATGCGCCCTCGAAACTCTAGACGGAAAAGAGGCCCTCTTCCCGGAATTCAATCTTGCTTCCTCGGCCTATACGGCGTCGGGCGGCGATCCGCTGGCGACACGGTATTGCCGGCGTGAGGAACGACGATTGGAAAGGCAGTTTCGGGAAACCTCGCCGCCTTCATGTACTTGCTCGAACAAGTCTTTCCAGGTCATCGGCATCCAAGGACTCTACGACGGCCTTGCTGCCTGCTTTCCCCTCCACAGGTTGCCGTCTTCGTCCGCAAGCGCCCCACCTCGACAGGCATGAAGAAGCCCATCCCAAGGATGTTCATGGGCAAAAGGCGTGTTCGGTCGTGCAGTGCGCGTAAAAGCCGCTTGACAAAAAGCGTTCGCCGCGACTATTGGGTAATCGATCACCCAAGGAGGATGGTGCGGATCGTGGCAGTATCTCTTTCTGACATCGCGGAACGTGCGGGCGTCTCGGTAAAGACGGTTTCCGGCGCATTGCACGGTGGCTCCGCCCGCATGTCGGACGATACGCGCCAGAAGGTCAAGGCCATTGCGGAAGAGCTCGGCTACGTGACCAACCTTGCGGCGCGTGGCGTGCGTCAGGGCTGGCTGCCGCTGGTCGGCGTCGTCTCCGACGGCCTCATCACTTCGCCCTTCGCCACCGAGATCGTGCGTGGCCTCGACGGGGCGGCCCGCAGCGCCGGCATGGCGGTCTTTGCGGTCAACCACCGCAGCGGCCAGTCTATCGGCTCGGTGCTCGACGAGGTGCAGCAGTTCCGGCCGCGCGCCGTTGCTTATGCCGCCATGTACCACAAGGATGTCGCCCTGCCGGACAGGTTGGCGGGCGCCGTCGGCGTCATGATCAACTGCCGCGAGGCTGCCGGCCGCGTCACCGCGCTGGTGCCGGACGAAGAGGGCGGCGCGCGGGAGATCGTGCGTTATCTCCTCGTCGCCGGCCGCCGGCGCATCGCCTTCATCAACCTGCCAGGCATTCTCGCCGGCACGCTACGTGAGATGGGGTTTCGTGCGGCGCTTGAGGAGGCGGGCATCGACCACCTCGGGGTGTTTCCGGCGGTGCGCCGCAGCGTCTACAGCGACCGCGCGCCAAGCCTTGTTGCCTCTCATGTGGAGGCGCTTCTGAAATCCGGTCAACGGCCTGACGCCATCTTGTGCGGCAATGACCGTGTGGCGATGGAAGTCTATGCGGCGCTTGCCCGCGCCGGCCTTCGCATCCCGGATGATATCGCGGTGGCAAGCTTCGACAACCAGGTCGAGATTGCCTCGCGGCTGGACCCGCCATTGACGACGATGGCCCTGCCGCACCGCGCCATGGGCCGCCTTGCCATGGAGATCCTCCTGGCCGAGCAGCCCGAACCGCCGCATCTGCGGAAACTGCCGTTCCATCTGGTCGAACGGGCATCCGTCTGAACATCGAGTGTCTAACAGGAGGAGAATATCAATGAGCATTTCAATGGGTAATCGTTTACTTTCCGCACTCCTAGCGTCCGCCGCGCTGGTCGCGACCGCCGGTTTCGCCGAGGCGAAGACCGTCATCCACGTCATGCATCAGGGCGATCCCGGCTGGGTGAAGGCCTATGGCGACGTTGCCGCCCGCTTCGAGGCCGCCAATCCCGATGTCGACATCGAGATGATCTACGCGCCGCACGATGCCTATAACGAGAAGTTCAGCGCCGCCGTCATGGCCAAGCAGCTGCCCGATATCATGGAACTCGATGCTCCGTTCCTCGCCAATTATGTCTGGTCGGGCTATCTGCAGCCCGTCAAGCCGCTCATTGACAAGGACCTGCTCGATGACATGACGGATTCGAATATCGCCCAGGGCACCTATCCGATCGACAAGGATCTCTATGCGATCGGCCTCACCGACTCCTCGGTCGTGCTCTACGGCAACAAGAAATATCTTGAAGCCATTGGCGCCCGCATTCCGAAATCGGTCGATGATGCCTGGACCCGTGAGGAATTCGAAGGCTATCTCGAAAAGCTCTCCAAGCTCGAGGGCGTGAAGTGGCCGATTGACACCTTCCGAGGTTACGGCATCAAGACCGAGTGGATCACCTATGCCTACGGCCCCCTGCTCGAAAGCGCCGGCTGCGACCTGATCGACCGCAAGACCTGGAAGGCGAGCGGCACGCTCGATGGCGAGGCCTGCGTCAAGGCGCTGACGATGATGCAGGACTGGGTGAAGAAGGGCTGGGTCGTACCGACTTCGTCGGGGACCAACCAGTTCTATGCCGAGGGACAGCCGGCCGCGCTCGCCATGGGCGGCCACTGGTTCTACGCGGAGGCATCGGCAGCGATGAAGGACAATATCGTCGTCATGCCGCTGCCGAAGATCGGCGACAAGGGCGTGAGCCCGAACGGAACCTGGATCTGGGGCATTTCCGCGACCTCGGAAAACCCTGAGATCGCCGGCAAGTTTCTGAGCTTCCTGCTGAAGGACAAGGAATACCGGGAGTACGCCAAGACCCAGTCCGCCTATCCGGGCCTCAAGAGCTTCGCCGCCGGTTCCCCGCTCTATGCGGAAGGTGGTCCGCTCGCCGTCGCCTTTGAGCAGGCTTCCAAGACCGCGATCGCCCGTCCGCCGCACCCGGCCTATCCGACGATCACCTCGGCCTTCATGCAGGCCGTCGACAAGATCTTCAACGGTGGTGACGCGCAGGAAGCGCTGACGGCCGCCGCCAAGAAGATCGACGAGGATATCGAGGACAACGCCGGCTACCCGCCCTTCGACGAGCAGCAGTAAGGGGTTTTGACGGGGCCGGCTCGTCCTGCCGGCCCCTGGACCATCTCGGGAGGATGACCGATGAGGAGGAAACAATGACTTTGCAACAGACCTCCACGCCCGCTTTGCGACGTCCGGCCAAACGCCGCGACAACAAGCGGCTCTGGCAGGAAATGGCGATGATCGCACCTGCCTTTCTGCTTATGGCGATATTCCTGATCACGCCGTTTCTCTTGTCCTTCTGGACGGCGATGACCAACCAGCCGCTCGTGCCGCGCCCGACGCCGGTGCGCTTCGTCGGCCTCCTGAATTTCGAGCGCGTCTTCACCGATCCGCTGTTCTGGACCTCGCTGTGGAACGTTACGCGCTTCACCGTCTGGGTGCTGCCGCTGCAGTGCGGCCTCGCCTTCCTGACCGCGCTGCTCTTGCATCAGAAGCTGCCGATGCAAAACCTGCTGCGCGGCCTGTTCTTCCTGCCGGCGATCACCTCCATGGTGGTGGTCTGCGTCATCTGGGGCACGCTTTTCCAGTACCCGAGCGGCCCGCTCAACCAGATCGTCGGTTTCCTTTCCGGCGGCACGATCCAGCCGATCGACTGGCTCGGCGACCCCAGCTGGGCGATGTTCTCCATCGTGTTGCTTTCAGCCTGGCAGGCCTATGGCTTTCAGATGATCATCTATCTCGCCGGCCTGCAGGGCATTCCCGAAGAACTGTACGATGCCGCCCGCATCGACGGGGCAAGCGCGTTGCGCCGCTTCTGGCACGTCACCATGCCCGGCCTTCGCCCGACCCATGTCTTCGTGCTGGTCATCACCACGATCCAGGCCTTCAAGCTCTATACCCAGGTGGCAATCCTCACCCAGGGCGGCCCGAACGAAAGCACCGAAACCGTTGTCCACTACATGGTGCGCGCCGGCTTCGAGGAGCAGAAACTCGGCTACGCATCGGCCGTTTCCGTCATCCTCTTCGTCATCGTTCTTCTGATCGCGCTCCTGCAACGCAAACTCCTGAGGCGCTTCGATGTCTGATCTCGCTTTGACCCAGCCCGTCCCGCTGGCAATCGCAAGGGGCAACGGCAAGAGAAGCCTGCGCATCGTGCAGAGCCTCTGCATCCTGGTCATCGCACTGGTGATGATCTCGCCGCTGTTCATGCTGCTGATCGCCAGCCTGAAGGACGACCGCTTCCGCATCCTCGCCGACATGGGCAGCTTCCGCGCCTTCTGGGTCAGCGACCCGACGCTGTCGAACTACAAGGAGATCGCCCATTTCTCCGGCGAGCTGGCCTATGGCCGATATCTCTTCAATTCGCTGGTGATCCTCGTCGCCACAGTCGTCTCGGGACTGGTCGTCAATTCCATGGCGGGCTTCGTTCTCGCCTGGGGCTCGCTGCGCGGCAAGGCGGCACTCTTGGCGCTGGTCGTCGCGCTCTATGTCATCCCGCAGGAAAGCATCATCATGCCGCTCGTCGTCATGATGTCGCGGGCGGGGCTGACGGATACCTTCGCGGTGCAGATCCTGCCCTGGGTGGCAAGCCCGCTCTATGTCTTCCTCTTCTACCAGTTCTTCGCGCAGCTGCCGAAAGAACTCTATGAAGCGGCGGAAATGGACGGCGCATCGGCCTTCCGCATCTACCGGTCGATCTACATGCCGCTCAGCCTGCCGGCGCTCGCCACGGTCTCGATCCTCATGGGCATCGAAAGCTGGAACCAGTATCTGTGGCCGACGCTGGTCACCCAGACCGACTATGCCCGGCCGATTGCCGTCGCCATCGCCACCTTCTTCGGACAGGACAGCATCTACTGGGACCGCGCCATGGCCGCATCGGTGCTGATGATGATCCCGGTCCTCATTCTCTATCTGGCTTTCCAGCGCTGGTTCGTCAGTTCATTCGTCGGCTCCGCCGTGAAAGGTTGATCATGTCTATGCAGGCAGAATTCGAAACGTCAGCACCTGAAACCATTGAAGCGGAGCTGCCCGAAGGCACGGTCCTGCATCTCTGGTTGAAGGCGCGCCATGCCGGCGGCGAGGCGAAGCTCTTCGTAGCCGTTGATGGCAACGACATCGGCGAGCTCTCGACCCGCCGCACGGGGGAATTTGAGTTCTTCGCTGTGACGCTCGCGAAAGGCGGTCGTGCCACGCTGTCTTATGATGCGACAACCACAGCGCTCTCGGTCGCTTACGCCTTCCGGCCGGAAACCGTGATGAAGGAGGGGATCCGCGTGCTGCACAGCGATGCCCGCACCGCTGCCCCCGACGTCCCCGACAGCTACCATTTCCGCCCGCCCTTCGGCTGGATGAACGATCCGAACGGTTTTGGACGGTTCGGCGGAAACGCCCACCTCTTCTACCAGCATTATCCTCATGAGCCGCGCTGGAACACTATGCACTGGGGCCATGCCGTCTCGAAGGATTTCGTCCACTGGAGGCATCTGCCCATGTTCCTCTTCCCGGCGGCGCATCTATCGGAAAAGGGTGATGGCCGCGGCGGCGCCTTCTCCGGCTCGGCGATCCCCGGCCCGGAGGGCGAGGAAATCCGCGTCTTCTACACCGAGCATGTGCGTGACCGGCAACCGGAAGAGCAGATCCAGCTTTCCGCCGTCAGCCGCGACGGCATCGTCGCCGGCCCTTCGGAAATTGTGATGCCGCTGCGCCCGGAAGGCTTGAACCTCACCACCGATTTCCGCGACCCCTATGTCTTCAAAGGCCCGGACGGCCACTGGAAGATGCTGCTCGGCAGCCGCGACAGGCAGGGCGGCGTCGTACTGCTCTATGAAACTGCAGACGCGCAAGGCGCCGATGGCTGGACCTTCCTTAGCATCCTCCATCGTGAGGACGGTTTCGGCATGACGGCGGCGGAGTGCCCCTGCATGGTGCCGCTTTCCGGCAAAAACGCAGAACCCCGCTGGGCGCTGTTCTTCGGTCTGCTCACCAGCCGCGACCCGGCCACCGGCCGCCGCAACCTCACCTCCGTCACCGTCGGCGGTTTCGATGGCCGCACCTTCACTGCGGAGTTCGTGCAGGAGTTGGATTTCGGTTCGGATGCCTATGCCTTTCAGGCCTTCGTTGATGGCGACGAGCCGGTCGGCATCGCCTGGCTCGCCAACTGGACGGATTTTTCCAAGAAGGACGATTTCCCGACGACCATGACCCTGCCGCGCCGCGTGCTTCTCGACGGCGACACCGTGCTGACCCCGCCGGTCGCAGCCGTCGAAAGCCTGCGCCATCACTTGCTTGATGACACCGCGCTTGCCGCCGGCAAGACCGTGCCGCTCGGCACCGGCGCCGTCGAGATCGTGCTTGATCTCACCGCGCCGGGCGCCGCCTTCGATCTCACCTTCGATCATCCAGATGTCGATATAGGCGTGAAACTCGATGCCGATGGTCTGGCGATTGTCTTCGACGCTCGCACCGGCATGACGCCGCCACGTTACATCGCCACAGGCGCGAAACCGTCGAGCCTGCGCATCTTCCTCGATGCCGGCTCCATCGAGGTCTTCGCTGACAACGGCCGCTGGACGGGGTCCAAACGGATTCCGGGCTTTGCCGCCGCGCGTTCGGCAACGCTCGTCGGCGCCGTCGCCGGGGCCGGCGTCTGGCAACTGAAACTGTGAGGGAGGACAGACAATGGCATCGCCTTGGCACTACCATCGTTTACGTCACCCACGACCAGATCGAGGCGATGACCATGGCCGACAAGATCGTCGTCATGCACGCCGGCCGCATCGAGCAGATCGGCAAGCCCCTCGATCTCTACGACCGGCCGGCAAACCTTTTCGTGGCGGGATTCATCGGTTCGCCGGCGATGAACCTTTTCGAGGGTGGTGTCAGCGACGGCGGCTTCCGTATCGAAGGCGGTGTTTCCCTGCCGCTTCCGCCGCAACTTAGTCACAGCGCGGCACGCACCTATGGCATCCGCCCGGAAGACCTCGATATTGCGGAGACGGGCATTCCGGCCACCATGCTGACTGTCGAGCCGACAGGCGCGGAGACCCATCTTTCTGTACGTGTCGGCACGCAGACGGCAACCATCGTGCTGCACCGGCGGGTGGATTTAAAGCCCGACCAGCAAATCCGCCTCGCGCCCAAATCCGGGAAAGTCCACCTCTTCTCCGCCGAAGGCAGTCGGATAGACTGATCCCCCCCGCGCCTCCCGCCGAGCCGCGTCCGTCAATTGACGGCCAAAAAGCTATGCCCATCGATAAAAGATTGCTATCGCTAGTGCTGCGCGCTTGCCCTGAGATTGTTCCGTTCGGGCCGGGTGGAACCATAGGCAGTTGGCGCGAAATGATGACGGCCGCCGTTACAGTTCGATCTATGCTGGGCGTTAGCCCATCGGCGTATGCGGCGTATGAGGAGGCGTGCGAGACAATGGGGCAGGCGGGGGCGGCAATCGCTATCGCTTGCATTCTTGAGCGGACAATCAAATCAACTCGGCGGGCGGATATCTACGAGACTTTACCGCGAAGGCGCGGCGAGGGGAGTTTTCACTTGGACCGATGCTATTCGCTCAGGTCAGGGCGAATTCCTCGCCGGTCATACGAGCCGGTTGAGTAGGCTATTTGTCGCGGCCGCTCGAAAGCCGTAGCCGACTGTTTTCAAACGGTAAAATTATGAATACTCAGGAAGTTTCCGGCTGGCAACTTTTCGTCAAGGACTTTGCGATGGTTTACGCTCATCTACCGTTCTCAGCCGCAGCTCAGGTCAGAGGGAGGTATGTTATTTAGCTCTGAGAACCCGCCCATTCTCGGACGTGATGGTACTTTGCCTCAGACTTACTGCATCTCCATAATGTCCAAGACCTATGGTCGCCTCAGTTCTAGTGCTGAACAGCCGACGCTCTCGTCGCTCGCCAGGCTCCCGGCGTCACTCCGACAACGCGCCGGAACATTCGCGTAAGGTGACTTTCATCGGCAAATCCACACGCAAGAGCAACCTCCGACAGTTTATGGCCCCATAGCAGGCTTTCCTTGGCGCGCTCGATACGTCGTCTGAGGAGCCACTCATAGGGTGCAACGCCAGTAGAGCGCTTGAAACCATGCGCGAACTGGCTTGTGCGAAGACCGCATAGTTGGGCAAGTTCCGCAAGTCCGACGCCGCCAACGAGACTGGTCTCGATGACATCCTTGGCCAGCCGTTCCTGCCAGGTGCTGAGCCCCCCGACGATCGGGCGTCGAATGGTAAGATCGCCATAGTGGGCGCAAAGATAGATACCAAGGCTCCACATGTAATGATCGGCCATCAAGGGATCCATGGTTTCCGGGGCATCGAAGAACGGATAAATCCTGAGGGCAAGGCGTCGAAGGACCGGATCGTCGGTCATATGATAAAGGCTGTTACCCAGATGGGTAACATGTGGCACTTCCAGGTCGTCGGCGATTTCCCGCATAAAGCTGCGCTGCAAAATGACTTCTTGGGTATGCCGTGGCGTGGTAAAATCGATGTGGGCAAGTTCCGAAACATAGAGAAAGTGGGTTTGGCCCTTCCGGTTGGGATGAGAGTAGTAGCGCCCGTCGAGGAATACCTCGCTCCTCTCGTCATTAAAGTGGACACCGATGCTGTAGGCACCCTCCCAGGTCGGGAAATCTGGATTAGTTTCGGTCGGTTTGAACCCGTAATTTACATCAGCTGCGATTAATCTCGAACAGGAGAGGCCGCGAACCGACAATTTTAGCTCGGTCCTGTGGGGCAGACCAATGGGGACGGTTGCGACTTCCACAAGCTTCACGTTCAAGGTCATAGTAGCGTTCCACGTCAAACAAGATGGCGAAGCGCAAAATATCACGGCGGCTGAATTGTCAATTGAACGATTCTGCAGTGGTGGGACGCCGCGGCATAGACAACGGCGACCCGAGAAAGCAATCAGCCGCTCTTTTTGCTGTTGGCGGCCTCCTCTATGATCTTGGCGACTGCTTTCGGATTGGACACATAAACCGCATGGCTGCCGGGGATCTCGACGGTCTTGGCGCTGGCCCGCTTGGCCATCCCACGCTGGGCATCTGGTGGGATCATCTTGTCATCGGTAGCGACAAGATACCAGCTCGGCTTTGCTTTCCAGGCGGGCGAGGTAACCCGACCCTCGAGAGCGCCGACGCCCCATGGAACCTGAGAGGCCGCCATGAAGGCGGCGAGGTCGGGACGGACATCGGCGGCGAACGACTGTGCGAACTTCGCCTTGTCGAGGAACAGGAAACCATCGACTGGCGGTAGGATCGGTGGCGCAGCGGCTCCGGGGACCGGGTTCGCGATCAGGCTGGAGACGGATTCACCTGCGTCTGGCGCGAAAGCAGCAATGTAGACGAGCGACTTTACTTTTGGATCGGTCCCGGCCTCGGAGATGACGACGCCACCGTAGGAGTGGCCAACCAGGACCACGTCGCCGGCCGCCGCTGCGATGGCGCGTTTCGTGACAGCGACGTCATCTTCCAAGGTGACCGTCGGGTTCTGCACGATGGTGACATCGTAGCCGTCACTCTTGAGGATGTCGTAGACGCCCTCCCATCCCGAACCATCGACGAAGCCGCCATGGACGAGAACGATGGATTTCGGTGTGCTATCGGCTGCCATTGCTGCTGGTGCTCCCATGGTTGCGGCAAGCATCACACCCGATGCAAGCAAGTTGAAAAAACTGGACATTGGATGACTCCCTCATGTGTCCTTGGCGAACTGTTCGCCAACACACGATGACTAATCCGGCTTGCACGCTTTCAGGTTGAACGATCCTGCAGCGCCGCAGGATCGTTCAATGTCCCGATCCCATAGCTCAGCAGCAGCTAACATTGGCCGTTTCGCAAAACTTGTTGGCAGGACGGCGAGAGTGCCGGATCGGTGCTCCGGCTACTCAGTTGGTGATCGCGGGAGCAGCGGCCCGCTCACGGATAGAAGGAGCCGGAAATGAATGACGTTTACGATTGCATCATTGTCGGGGGAGGCCCTGTCGGGCTATGGCTTTCCTGCGAACTCAGACTGGCCGGATTGCGGGTGGTTGTCATCGAACGACGCACGCACCGGATCAATCAGTCCCGAGCACTGACCATTCATGGCCGGACACTGGAAGTCCTGTCACTTCGGGGGATCGAGGAGCGGTTCCTGGCCGTCGGAAAGCCAGTCAGGTCGGGCCATTATGCGGTCCTCGATACTCGGCTGGACTTCGACATTTTCGACAGCCGTTTCCCCTACACTCTGTTCATTCCACAGGAGACGACAGAGGCTCTGATAGAAGAGTTCGCATTCGAACTCGGCGTCGAGATCCTTCGCGGCGCCGTGGCAGAGCGGATCGTTTGCGAAAGTGATGGCGTCACCGTCTCCGGCGCCAGCGAGTGGCCATTTGAACTTCACGCACGTTACGTAGTGGGTGCAGATGGGGCGCGGAGCCTTGTTCGTTCGCAGACTGGAATCGAATTCGAGGGCCATTCCGGTAACGGGGCCTGGTTCCTGGGCGACGTTGTCCTGGCGTCTCCGCCGGACACGCCTCTGGTGTCGGCATTCAACGAGCACGGTTGTGTGCTGGTGGCGCCCCTTGGTGATGGGGCGCACTACCGGATTGTCGTCAACGAGGCGGAAGAGCGCGGTCGCACACGGCAGGATGCGGTGACACTCGAAGAGTTGCGCCAAGCCACGGCACGGATACTTGGCTCTGACTTTGGCGCCCATTCGCCTTTGTGGTTGTCGCGCTTCGACAACGAGACGCGGTTGGCGAAGGCCTACCGTCGTGAAAACATATTTCTGGCAGGCGATGCGGCTCACATTCATCTGCCGGCTGGCGGGCAGGGCATGAATGTCGGTATTCAGGACGCGATGAACCTTGGCTGGAAGCTGGCGGCGGTCGCCATGGGAACCGCGCCTGCAGAGTTGCTCGACACCTATGAATCCGAACGCCTGCCGGTCGGCGTCAATCTTCGCGACACGACGATGGCGCAGAGTCACCTGATCACCGCCTTTTCGGCGCGGGGGAGAGCACTTCGGGGCGTCTTCAACGACATGCTGAAGGTGCCGGCGATCAACGCATACTTTGCAAATCAGGTCTCGGGCTTTGCCGTGCATTATCCCGATCCGCTGCCCGGCTTTGCCCCGCCGCACTCCGCCCTTGTTGGTAGCCGAATTCGCGATATGCCGTTGAGGCTTTCTGACGGGACAGATGCGACGCTTTTCAGCCTCCTCTCGAAGGGGCAATGGCTGGATTTGACAATCTCCGACGGCGATAAAGTTGAGAGGCCCGATTGGCTGAGCTCAAATTCGATCGTTGAAGCGACAGGGGTTCCCACCGCACATGCGGCCACTCTCGGTGATATCGGTGCGCTCTTGATAAGGCCGGACGGCTACGTTGCGCAAACTGCGCTCAGCACCTCAATGCGGGGTCAGTCATGATAAGGCACCTCAATCCAGCCTCGATGCCAGCGCCCGTGGCACCGCTCTACGCTCAAATCTCCATCGCACCGGCAGGTCCCCTCGCATTCATCGCCGGACAAGTTGCTATCAATGCTGAAGGTCGGCTTGTCGGTAAAGGTGATCATCGTCTGCAGGCGGAGCAATGCTTCCGCAATCTGAAGAGCGCGCTCGATGCGCTCGGGGTCGGGCCGGAGCATGTCGTGCGAATGGGGCTGCACGTCGTCCGTCACAGCGACGATCTCGTCGGCCCAATATTCGAGGCCGGGCATTCCGTCTTCGGGCAAGGATGGCCGGTCTGCGCCAGCCTTTTCCTGGGCGTGGAGAGGCTCGGCCAAGCGGACTGGTTGGTGGAGATCGATGCCATCGTTTCCCTGGTCGCGGATTTTGGTGCGCTTCGTATATCGGTATAACCATCCGAGCCAGGACGGCAAAACAGCACCATGATCTTGCAAGGCGAGGCGCCCTGTTTAGAATCCATAACGGACTACGGAGAAGCCGAGCCGATGAGCATCATCATCATCACACCCGAGATCGATGACCCCGACATCGTTTCGAGTTCCGTTGTGGGCCTGACGATCGAACTCACGGCTGTCGGCGAAACCGAACCCCACAGTCACCGCAAAGCGCAACTGCTCTATGTGACATGTGGTGCGCTGACGGTTGAAGCCGCCGGCGGAATTTGGACCGTTCCGCCACAATGCGCCATCTGGTTGCCTGCGGGTGTGCTGCATCGGGCGCATGCCAGTGGCAGGATTGTCATGGCCAATCTCTACATAGAGCCCAACCTTGCAGCCTTTCTGGGCGAGAGTTGCGGAATATTGTTTATTCGTCCGCTGTTGCGAGAAGTCATTCTCGCCTTCGCATCAAACCCTGCCTTCCTAATCGCAGAGGAGGAAAGGCGTGCTCGGCTGTCGGAGGTTCTTCTGGACGAGCTTCGCGATGCCCCCCTCGAGCCGCTACGATTGCCAATGCCAGTTGACCGGCGGCTGCGGCGTCTTGCGGACGCACTCCTGGAGGATCCAACTGCCCGCTTCACGATCGAGGAATGGGGCGCGCGTATAGGGGCTAGTAAGCGAACCCTTACCCGCCTGTTTCAGCGAGAGACCGGAATGTCGTTCGGTCGATGGCGGCAACAACTGCATGTGGGCCTCGCGCTCCAGCGGCTGGCCGGCGGCGATGCTGTTACTACCATCGCCCTTGACCTTGGCTATGAGAGCGCGAGCAGCTTCATCACCATGTTTCGCCGCCATACGGGAGCAAGTCCGTCGCGGTATTTCGGTGAGGGTCGCTTCGGCGTGGGTTCACCCGAACTGCGTTCGCGTTATCTCGGTGGCTAACGTGCCGAAACGCTTTTGCACGACGTTCGCAGTCGGAGACTGCGACGTCCAACACGAGCTCTTCAGCGGTACTTGGAGCGGTCGATAACTCCCACGCTGGCAATGATTTTGCCAGCGGAGTTGCTGTTCAAGTCCTCCTCGCTCACGCGATCCGCACCGCCGCTGAGCGTGTTCCATATGTGGAGCGCTTCGGCAAATGTTCTCGGTGACGGTCCAGACATCAGATTTTTCGAATATTCCTCACGCGTGACGTACCCATCGCGGTTGGCGTCGTTGCCTCCGATGATGTTATGAGAAAAATGACTTTGAGCTTCAAATGACATCTGATCGAGCGTTGAGTTCATCAGATGGTCAAAGGATGGCTGAGCACCCCTGGTCTGACCGGCCGGCGAATTTCTGCCTCCCGGGTTCGAGGTAAGGTTCCTGAGAGAGTCTAATGGAATCGTAGACAAAGATTTCCCCTTTACTGTCGGCAGCTGTTGTTGATCAAAGGCTTCCCGATGCACGATTGACCGCATCTTCGAATCACAAACATTGTCAGAACAGTCCCACCGTTATTTGACGGCGGATATGGTCGATTGAACGATCCTGCAGGACGGCGGGTTTTTTTGAGCCGCAGTGCCGGAGCAGGCATATCCGGTCTGTTTGCCACCAACGGCGGAGGCGAAGCGGTGAACCCTGGTTTCGTGGCGGCAGTGAGAGTTGGGACTTCTGCGAGAGACTGAAAATTGCTGGGACAATTCAAAAGAACCAGCATGACATCCGGCCAGTCCCTGGCGGTCCACATGGGAAACGTCTCTCGTTCGTCTCCGCGCTGAACGGTTGCAGCCGGCGAAAAACTACACGAGGATCAGGACCAGCGAAACCTATTGGAGATGCAGCATGTTTACCCACGTGATGATCGGTAGCAACGACTTGGAGCGGAGCAAAGCCTTCTACGATGCCACGTTTGCTGCACTGGGAGGGGAGCCCGGTGAGGCGGACGCAAGAGGCAGGCTGATCTACCTTCACGAGGGCGGCCGGCTCATGGTCACGAAACCAATTGACGGCAAGCCGGCAACTGCGGCAAACGGTGGGACAATCGGCATCGCCCCGGCGAGCCAGGATCATGTTTTAGCGTGGCACAAGGCAGGCGTCACGTATGGCGGCACAGCAATCGAAAGCCCGCCTGCAGAACGTCCAAACGGCGCCTTTGTCGCGTACCTCCGCGATCCGGACGGGAATAAACTCACCGCACGGACACAACCGACGAAGTGAGTATGATTAACACCTTCATCTGAGTATGGCCTTACAGCATCCGCGCGGCCTTGCCGGTCTGGCGCGCGGCACTCTTGTAGTAGCTTGACGCCTGCTGAACTGAGCGATGACGTGACTGCTCCATGGCCTCGGGTATCCCAGTAAACAACCGATACCGTGTCACTGACCGGTCCGCAGCGGGCAGTGTCATCAGATCGCAGGCATGCGAGGGCGGTCACTGACGTGCATTCTAGCGAACCTGCCCGGGGAGCAACCGAGCCTTTTGCTGAACGCTGTGCTGAAGGCGCTGGCGGATTCGTAACCTATTTCATCTGCGATCCGGTCGAGCGACTTTGCGCCGCTCAACAATGCCTGCTTGGCAATAGCGATGCGCCACCGCGCCAGATATTCAATTGGCGCGCAACCAACAACCTCGTTGAACCGCGCGGCGAAACCCGATCTCGACATGCCAGCAATTCCTGCAAGATCGGCCACCGTCCATCTTGCTCGAACGTCCTCGTGGATCGCGCGCAGGACACGAGCCATGGCGGGATCGCGCAGCCCATTCAACAAACCCGTGGAAGCTGCGTTGTTTCCGATAATGTCCCACCTCAATGCCTCTACCAGCAGCGTCTCCAGCAAGCGCTGGATAATCAGTTCTTTGCCGGGATAGTCGGCAGCGCACTCCTCGGACAGCAGTTCGACCACGCGGCCAAATCGCGTCCCGCGCCCTGCTGAAGCGGGAATATGAAACACATCGGGCAGCAGCGCGAGCAGCAGCGGCGCGTTGACGCTCTCAATCGAGAAGCTCCCGCCCAGCGCCGCGAAATCCGGCTCTCCTTGTTGCTCGCCGTGGCGGACAGCTTCAGCCAGAGGTTCAGCGGGAATGCAGGGGACGTCGGGTTCGCTGCACAGGGAGAACGCCGGCGTAGTCGGCAGAAGGAGAAAGTCGCCTTCGGCAATCCGAAGCGGTTTCCGATCACCTAGGGTGACCCATGCTTCTCCCGTCAGGACGACCGTGAACCCGGGTGCATCATACGACCTGTAGCGAACGCCCCATTGGCCGCGCCCGGAGATTGGCTTCGCTATCGCGGCCCTGGGTCGCAAGAGGGCGACAATATCACTTAAAGGATCCACTTTTGGACGATCCATAACTTTTAATGGACGACAAACTATAGATCGTCTTCAGGCGACTGTCTATTCCTTGTCTGACCGCAACCAAGGAGACTGACATGACCAAGACCATCCTCATTACCGGTACATCATCCGGCTATGGCAAGACCACCGCCGAACACTTCCTTTCTCGCGGGTGGAATGTTCTCGCGACGATGCGGCGTCCTGACCCATCGTTATTTGCCGGAACCGACCGGCTGCGCGTGCTGCCGCTCGATGTCACCAGCCCCGATAGCATCGCAAGCCTTTTCGAATCTGTCGGTCCAATTGACGTGCTGGTGAACAATGCTGGGCTTGGCGGTGTCGGTGCATTCGAAGCGATGCCAATGTCCCTAATCCGGCAGCTTATCGAGACCAACACGATCGGCGTTATGGCGATGTGCCAGGCCGTCATCCCGCAGATGCGCGAGCGTCGGTCCGGAACGATCGTCAATGTCACATCGAGCGTCGCTTTGGGAGAGTTCCCGCTCGCAGCAGCCTATACCGCCACCAAACAGGCCATCGAAGGATTTTCGGCTTCGCTCGCACATGAGCTTGGCTATTTCGGGGTGCGCGTGAAGCTCGTTGAGCCCGGTTATGCGCCAACGACCCGGTTTGGGGCGAATGCCATCGTTCCTTTCTCGGAGCTCCTTCCCGGGGACTATGCAGACTTTGCACGGCCGATCCTTGAGGCGTTCGCGAATCCTTCCCTGACCACCACGGAAAGCGATGTTGCAGAAGCGATCTGGCAGGCCGTTCACGATACCGGGAACCGGCTTCGCTTTCCTGCTGGAGCGGACGCTCTCGCGCTTGCTCAAGCGCGCTGATGGAGAAGAGCAAGGGCAGGAATGGCCGGGATTAGCACAGCCTTCTGCCGCCTTCAGTCTTCCAGCCTAGCCGATCGCCAGGACCGCCCGTTGCAGCGTCCCGATCGCCGGTTTTCTGCTCGGATACCGAAATCGAGCGCGTTGTCCTCTAGGATTTTTTGCCCAATGACCGCTAAGGACGGACTCCTGCCATCAAAGAAGCCTAGCTGCGCGACCGCTGCGCCGGGTAGCGCTGTTGTAGTAGCTGGATGCCTGTTGCACCGAACGGTGGCGCGACTGCTCCATCGCCTCGGGCAGGGGGATGCCACGGTTTGCCGCCTCGGTCAGATATCCAGATCGTAGCCCGTGCGCGGAAAACTCCCCGGGCTCCATCCCGGCCATTTCCACCCGCTGTTTAATGATGGCATTAACCGACTGCGGATCAATCGCCCGCCGCGACACCGTGCCCCAGCGCCCGATCGCCCGAAACACACTGCCGTTCTCGATCTTGGCGGCAACCATCCAGGCAGTCAGCGCCTCCACTGGCCGACCGGTCAAGTAGACGATGTCGTCCTGCTCTCCAGTCGTCGTTTTGGTGCGGCCGAGATGGATGGCGAGAGAGGGGAGGGGAGGCCCGTCCGGCACCTCGATCGGAGCTTCCACGGTCAGTTGTTCCAGGCGAAGGCCTGCGATCTCGCTGCGACGGCGTCCGCCGGAGGCAAAAGCCACCATCAGGATGGCGCGATCCCTGACATCGCGCAGACTGTCGGTCGCGCAGGTCGCCAGCAGCTTTGCCAGCACGTCTGATGTGACCGCCTTGGCGCTCTTGCGAAGACGTTGTCTTGGCGCGGCTCGGATCGCCAGCCGAATGGCGGATTTGAGGGCAGGGGAGGCGAAGGAACCGTCAAAACCGCGCCACTTGGTCAGCGTCGACCAGTTGGCCAGGCGCCGGCGCACCGTGGCTGGCGCGTGCGGACCGACGGATTTGAGAAGCCCTTGGCTCCTGAGGTTTTCGTCGACGGTGGCTGGCATGCCGTGATCTGGATCAACGGCGCGCTTTTCCGGATCCCACAGATGCTGCGCGACAAATTTTAAAAGCAGCGCCTCGGGCGCCGGCCAGGGCAGGGATTTTCCGGTGGCCGCCATGCCCCAGGCTTCGAGATAGGCGAGATCCGAGGTCAGGGCGCGAAGTGTGTTGTCGCCCATGCCCTGGTTGACGAGATGGCGCAGTGTTTCGACGTCGTGGTCGGTGAGCAACTGGGCGAGCTCGTCGCGGCGGTCGATCGGCAGCACGGCGGCGATGGTGTCGAGTTCTTCGGCACGTCGCTCGACGGCGGTCATTGATTCTTTTGCTTTGGCCACAGGCATCCCAAAAGGCCTCCAGGGCCGTCCTTTGAGACGATTCTCCGTGATTTGCACGCCGAAATCAATCTACCATCGATAAGCGCTACTTATCGATGGTTACCTCTCGCGGTTAAGGCCGGTATCGGTGACGGAAGTTAACGGTGATATGGCTTCCAAGACAGAAAAGAACAGCGTTAATTCAGATGGTTAACGAGACGCAAATGCGACCAGCTTCCATCAAGTTGGCGATCACGGCCGCAGAATGAGACCATAGGTGTTGTTTTCCACGCAGAACTGAGCCGGTTAGGCACATAATTTCCATTGAGCATTGAGCCATGTGAACCTTCCCCCCAACGCGGTGAGCGACGGGGGCAACGGAGTGATCC
>NZ_JABFCN010000024.1 GCF_013087515.1 Rhizobium sophorae
CCATCCGCGAAGGCGGCCGTACCGTCGGCGCCGGCATCGTCGCGTCGATCGTCGAGTAACTTTCGAGTTATCCGCAATTATGAAGACCCCGCTGGAAACAGCGGGGTTTTTCATTTTCATGGCTTCCAGTAGGTTTAACGGGTGTTGTAAAAATATCGTTAAATTTGCCTGTCACAGTATTTTGTTCATCTCACGTTCAGAAACCGGTTTGTGATTGGGCCATTGTAGTCCAGACTCCTTCTTGCAAAGAGGAGAGCCCGGATGATTCCAAAGGCCACATTCGCTGCGACGATATTCGCGATGTATGTTTTCACGATGTTTTTCATCGCTGCAATTCCGCAAGAAGTTGTTCAGTCTGCCGTAGTGCAGATTGGCGAGGTAAGTGTCGTCAAGTGACGACCTTTGCCGAGCATCGCAGTGTTCTGCGATGATCGGAAATGATCGGCCAGGTGCTCCCGGATAGGATGCTCCTGGCGACGCGGGGGTGAACACTTGCATGACGCTCGCTTGCTCTTCGCGCGGAAGCGTCTATCTATGCCTCCGATTTCATGACGCGGAGGATATTCCATGAAGAGGCGTATTCTGTTCACGGGCGGTTCGGGCAAGGCAGGTCGCCATGCTGTGCCATGGCTCGTCAATGCGGGTTACGAGGTTCACAACCTCGATCTCGTGCCGCTGGATAGCCCCGGCGTCACCAATCTCATCGCCGACATCACCGATAGCGGTCAGGTCTTCAACGCGCTCTCGATGCATCGCGATTTCCCCGACCTCGATGCGGGCAGGGGCGTGCAACCCTTCGACGCCGTCGTGCATTTCGCCGCCATCCCGCGCATCCTGATCAAGCCCGATAACGAAACCTTCCGGATCAACACGATGGGCACCTATAATGTCATCGAGGCGGCGGTGAAGCTCGGCATCCGGAAGATCATCGTCGCATCGAGCGAGACGACCTACGGCGTCTGCTTCGCCGAAGGCCATCGCGATTTCCACCAGTTCCCGCTGGAGGAGGATTACGACGTCAATCCGATGGATTCCTACGGCCTTTCCAAGGTGGTCAACGAAAAGACGGCGCGCGCCTTTGCCGAACGTTCGGGCTTCGACATCTATGCGCTGCGCATCGGCAACGTCATCGAGCCTGACGAATACGAGAAGTTTCCGACCTATTTCGCCAATCCCGAGATGCGCAAGCGCATCGCCTGGAGCTATATCGACGCCCGCGACCTCGGGCAGATCTGCCATCTCTGCATCGAGAAGGACGGCCTCGGCTACCAGGTCTTCAACGCCGCCAACGACACGGTCTCGGCGAATACGCCATCGAAGGAGCTTGCCAAGCGATTCTTTCCGAATGTGCCCTTCACCCGCGAGATCGGCGAATATGAGGGCCTGCTCTCCAACCGCAAGATCCGCGAGGTGCTGGGTTTTAAGGAAGAGCACGATTGGCGGAAATATGTGAAGGTCTGAGCGGACCTTGGTCACGCGATTGAAAGCCGATCGCTCGCAATCAGGAGAATGGCTTTGAAAATCGAAAATCGTGCTTGCCAATCCCGTGCCGTGGTCTTAAAGGGAGCGCCATGCTTTTCAGCAGCGATTTGCGGGCCTTGGCCCAGGCGCTGAATGATCGGTATGAAGGGGTATAGCTCAGTTGGTAGAGCGGCGGTCTCCAAAACCGCAGGTCGTAGGTTCGAGCCCTACTGCCCCTGCCATTTTCCTTGATGCGGGACAGCGCGGACATGCTCGCGGCATTTCCGGCCGGGGATTGATTGGTGGTAAGTAATTTCGTTAAACTTCGGTTTCCCTCTTGTGTATTCGGAAATCGGTGTTTATTTAGGGTTCAACAGACACGCGGTGCGTGGGGCTGATAGTTTCAGCTTTACGCGCCGTAATTGCGTGGGCAGTCGATGGCATCCAAATCCAATCCGTTTGCGTTTCTGCAGCAGGTTCGCTCCGAGACGTCTAAAGTTACATGGCCGTCGCGCCGCGAGACCATGATCTCGACGGTCATGGTGCTGGTGATGGTGGTTTTCGCCGCGCTGTTTTTCTTTGCCGCTGACCAGCTGATCGGCTGGGCTCTGAGCTTCGTGCTGAATACCGGCAACTGATACGGGTGGAGATGAAAATGGCGGCACGTTGGTACATCGTCCACGCATATTCAAATTTTGAGAAGAAGGTGGCTGAAGACATCGAGAACAAGGCTCGCCAGAAGGGGCTTGAGCACCTGTTCGAGAAGATCCTCGTGCCGACTGAAAAGGTGGTGGAAGTGCGTCGCGGCCGCAAGGTCGATTCCGAGCGCAAGTTTTTCCCGGGCTATGTCATGGTTCGTGCCAATCTGACGGACGAAGCCTACCACCTGATCAAGAATACGCCGAAGGTCACAGGTTTCCTTGGCTCCGACAATAAGCCCGTTCCGATTCCGGATTATGAAGCCGAGCGCATTCTCGGCCAGGTTCAGGAAGGTGTCGAGCGGCCGAAGGCCTCCATTACCTTCGAGGTCGGCGAGCAGGTTCGCGTTTCCGACGGCCCGTTCGCATCGTTCAACGGCACGGTTCAGGATGTGGACGAAGAACGTTCGCGCCTGAAGGTAGAAGTGTCGATCTTCGGCCGCGCAACGCCGGTCGAGCTGGAATACGCTCAGGTCGAGAAGGTCTGATTGCAGAAACTGGAAGCTGGCCCTTGCGGCCTGTTTCCTGCGGACTTTGTCCGCACCCGCGTGGAAGGTGAGGGGTCTTAGCCGGACTCTAAGGATCCGCACCACGCAACCGCAGCCGCCGGAGAGATCCGGCATCACGGGTCGGGCGACCGGCCGTTCATGAAAGGCAGAGAGATATGGCTAAGAAAGTTGCAGGCCAGCTCAAGCTTCAGGTCAAGGCAGGATCGGCAAACCCGTCCCCGCCGATTGGTCCTGCGCTTGGTCAGCGTGGCATTAACATCATGGAATTCTGCAAGGCGTTTAATGCCGCCACGCAGGAAATGGAAAAGGGCATGCCGATTCCGGTCGTCATCACCTATTACCAGGACAAGTCCTTCACCTTCGCGATGAAGCAGCCGCCGGTCAGCTACTGGCTGAAGAAGGAAGCGAAGATCACATCCGGTTCCAAGACGCCCGGCAAGGGCGCCAAGGCCGGCTCCCTCACCAAGGCTCAGATCAAGTCGATCGCCGAAGCCAAGATGAAGGATCTGAACGCAGCGGATATCGAAGGTGCAATGGCGATGATCGAGGGCTCTGCCCGCGCCATGGGCCTGGAAGTGGTGGGTTAAGATCATGGCTGGTAAGCGCACGCAGAAGATCAACGAAGGTGTTGATCCCACCAAGCTCTACGCTCTGACCCTGGCCATCGGCATGGTCAAGGAACGGGCTGTCGCCAAGTTCGACGAAACCATCGAAGTCTCGATGAACCTCGGCGTCGACCCGCGCCATGCGGACCAGATGGTTCGCGGCGTCGTCAACCTACCGAACGGCACGGGCCGCACGGTTCGCGTCGCCGTCTTCGCTCGTGGCGCCAAGGCTGACGAAGCCAAGGCAGCCGGTGCCGATATCGTCGGCGCCGAAGACCTCGTCGAAATCGTCCAGGGCGGCAAGATCGAATTCGATCGCTGCATCGCCACCCCCGACATGATGCCGCTCGTCGGTCGTCTCGGTAAGGTTCTCGGTCCGCGCGGCATGATGCCGAACCCGAAGGTCGGCACCGTCACCATGGATGTCGCCGGAGCCGTCAAGGCTTCCAAGGGCGGTGCTGTCGAATTCCGCGTCGAGAAGGCTGGCATCGTCCACGCCGGCATCGGCAAGGCCTCTTTCGACGCCAAGGCTCTGGAAGAAAACATCCGCGCCTTTGCTGACGCCGTCATCAAGGCGAAGCCGGCTGGCGCCAAGGGCAACTACGTCAAGCGCGTGGCGATTTCCTCGACCATGGGCCCGGGCGTCAAGATCGAGCCCGGCTCGGTCACCGGTGCTCCGGCTGCGTAAGTTTATGGCCGGGCTTTAAGTCCGGCGACTGAATTTCCGGCCTCGCAAGGGGCCGGAATATTCCGGAGAAATCCGGAATCCTGTCCGAGATTGCAGGTGGTTTTCCCTTAATCACTTAGCCTGCATGAGACGGGTAAGACCCGAATTGCAAGAAGTTCGCTTCTAGGAACTCGGTTCGAGCCTTGGATGCCTTGTGCCTCTTTAGCCTTGATTGGCGCGAGAGCGCGGGGGGGGCAGGATCCTCAAGCGTCGCTTGGGATCTCTCATGATCCCAGGAGGCAAAAGGCAACCGGCGGGCCCATTTTCGGTCCCGCCAACTGGAGATAGGCAGTGGAAAGAGCGGAAAAACGCGAATTCGTCACGGAACTGAACGAAGTCTTCAAGGCTTCGGGCTCAGTTGTCGTGGCCCACTATGCTGGTGCCACAGTCGCGCAGATGAACGATTTTCGTTCGAAGATGCGCGCAGCTGGCGGCACCGTCAAAGTCGCGAAGAACCGCCTGGCCAAAATTGCCCTTCAGGGTACGGAAGCGGAAGGGATGTCCAATCTCTTCAAGGGTCAGACGCTGATTGCGTACAGCACCGATCCGATCACCGCTCCGAAGGTCGTCATGGATTTCGCCAAGACCAATGACAAGATCATTGTTCTGGGCGGCGCCATGGGAACAACCACGCTCAACGCCGATGCAGTCAAGTCGCTTGCGACCCTGCCTTCGCTCGATGAGCTGCGTGCGAAGCTGCTGGGCATGATCCAGACACCGGCTACCCGCATCGCTGGGGTTGTTGCAGCACCGGCAAGCCAGCTTGCCCGCGTGTTTGCGGCCTACGCCAAGAAGGACGAAGCCGCGTAAGGCGGTTTTTCGCTGTTTATAATCAACCGGTTCGAACCGAACAAAAGGAACTAGTAAAATGGCTGATCTCGCAAAGATCGTTGACGACCTCTCCTCGCTGACCGTTCTGGAAGCTGCAGAACTGTCGAAGCTTCTCGAAGAAAAGTGGGGCGTTTCCGCTGCTGCTCCGGTAGCTGTTGCTGCCGCTGCCGGCGGTGCTGCTGCTGCTGTCGTTGAAGAAGAAAAGACTGAATTCGACGTCATCCTCGTCGAAGCTGGTGCCAACAAGATCAACGTCATCAAGGAAGTCCGCGCCATCACTGGTCTCGGCCTCAAGGAAGCCAAGGATCTCGTTGAAGCCGCTCCGAAGGCTGTCAAGGAAGGCGTCAACAAGGCTGAAGCCGCTGACATCAAGAAGAAGCTTGAAGACGCTGGCGCCAAGGCCGACGTCAAGTAATCTTGAACTGCTTTTGGGAGGCAGTATCTCTACTGCCTCCCATTTGCCGTTTTTTTGAACGAATTACCCAAAAGCCGCGTCAAAACGGCTTTTGGGTAATGGGTTCTTCAAAAGGATGGTCTCGCACCGAGGGCAGCACAGCAATCCGAGCTGAGCGTTTTCTGGGGTCGGACGAGATTGAACTACTCATTGATTGACGGGATCGACTGGCCATCGGTTCCCGTCCGTTGCAGGCCCGGGTGCAAGATTTTGAAGGAGCGACGATGGCTCAGACCCTTTCGTTCAATGGTCGCAGGCGCGTACGCAAGTTTTTTGGTAAGATCCCCGAAGTCGCAGAAATGCCGAACCTCATCGAGGTTCAGAAGGCGTCCTACGACCAGTTTCTGATGGTTGAAGAGCCGAAGGGCGGCCGACCCGACGAGGGTCTTCAGGCCGTTTTCAAGTCGGTTTTCCCGATCACCGATTTCTCCGGCGCATCCATGCTGGAATTCGTGTCCTATGAGTTCGAACCGCCGAAGTTCGACGTTGACGAATGCCGTCAGCGCGACCTGACCTATGCCGCGCCCCTGAAGGTGACGCTGCGCCTCATCGTGTTCGATATCGACGAGGATACCGGCGCGAAGTCGATCAAGGACATCAAGGAACAGTCCGTTTACATGGGCGACATGCCGCTCATGACCAATAACGGCACGTTCATTGTCAACGGCACCGAGCGCGTCATCGTTTCCCAGATGCACCGTTCGCCGGGCGTCTTCTTCGACCACGACAAGGGCAAGAGCCATTCTTCCGGCAAGCTGCTCTTTGCTGCGCGCGTCATCCCCTATCGCGGTTCCTGGCTCGATATCGAATTCGACGCCAAGGACATCGTCTACGCCCGCATCGACCGCCGCCGCAAGATCCCTGTGACGTCGCTGCTGATGGCGCTCGGCATGGACGGCGAGGAAATCCTCGACACCTTCTACACGAAGTCGCTCTACAAGCGCGACGGCGAAGGCTGGCGCATTCCCTTCAAGCCGGAAACGCTGAAAGGTGCCAAGGCGATCACCGAGATGGTCGACGCCGACACCGGCGAAGTCGTTGTGGAAGCCGGCAAGAAGCTGACCCCGCGCCTGCTGCGCCAGCTTTCCGACAAGGGCCTGAAGGCACTCAAGGCCGCCGACGACGATCTTTACGGCAACTATCTTGCCGGCGACATCGTCAACTACTCGACGGGTGAGATCTACCTCGAGGCCGGCGACGAAATCGACGAGAAGACGCTTGGCATCATCCTGGCGAACGGCTTCGACGAGATCCCGGTTCTCGGCATCGACCATATCAATGTCGGCGCCTATATCCGCAACACGCTGACAGCCGACAAGAACGAGAACCGTCAGGACGCTCTGTTCGACATCTACCGCGTCATGCGTCCGGGTGAGCCGCCGACCATGGAATCGGCCGAAGCCATGTTCAACTCGCTGTTCTTCGATGCGGAGCGTTACGACCTCTCCGCCGTCGGCCGCGTCAAGATGAACATGCGCCTCGACCTGACCGTCGAAGACACTGTCCGCATCCTGCGCAAGGACGACATCCTGGCCGTGGTCAGGATGCTGGTCGAACTGCGCGACGGCAAGGGCGAGATCGACGACATCGATAACCTCGGCAACCGCCGCGTCCGTTCGGTCGGCGAGCTGATGGAAAACCAGTACCGTCTCGGCCTGCTGCGCATGGAGCGCGCGATCAAGGAACGCATGTCCTCGATCGAGATCGACACGGTCATGCCGCAGGATCTGATCAACGCCAAGCCGGCAGCTGCTGCCGTGCGCGAATTCTTCGGTTCCTCGCAGCTCTCGCAGTTCATGGACCAGGTCAACCCGCTCTCGGAAATCACCCACAAGCGCCGTCTTTCGGCTCTTGGCCCGGGCGGTCTGACCCGTGAGCGCGCCGGCTTCGAAGTCCGCGACGTGCATCCGACCCACTATGGCCGCATCTGCCCGATCGAAACGCCGGAAGGCCCGAACATCGGTCTCATCAACTCGCTTGCGACCTTTGCCCGCGTCAACAAGTACGGCTTCATCGAAAGCCCGTACCGCCGCATCGTCGACGGCAAGGTGACGAGCGACGTGCTCTACCTCTCCGCCATGGAGGAGGCGAAGTACTACGTCGCCCAGGCCAATGCCGAGATGAACGCTGACGGTTCCTTCGTCGACGAATTCGTCGTTTGCCGTCATGCCGGCGAAGTCATGCTCGCCCCGCGCGACAGCATGAACCTGATGGACGTCTCGCCGAAGCAGGTCGTTTCGGTCGCAGCCGCGCTCATCCCGTTCCTGGAAAACGACGACGCCAACCGCGCGCTCATGGGCTCGAACATGCAGCGTCAGGCAGTGCCGCTGCTGCGTGCCGAAGCGCCGTTCGTCGGGACCGGCATGGAGCCGGTCGTTGCCCGTGACTCCGGCGCCGCCATCGGCGCGCGCCGCGGCGGCGTGGTCGACCAGGTCGACGCGACGCGTATCGTTATCCGCGCCACGGAAGACCTCGAAGCCGGCAAGTCCGGCGTCGACATCTACCGCCTGCAGAAGTTCCAGCGTTCGAACCAGAACACCTGCGTCAACCAGCGTCCGCTGGTCACCGTCGGTGACGAGGTCAACCGCGGCGACATCCTCGCCGACGGCCCGTCGACTGATCTCGGCGACCTGGCCCTCGGCCGCAACGCGCTCGTCGCGTTCATGCCCTGGAACGGCTACAACTACGAAGACTCGATCCTGCTCTCCGAGCGTATCGTTGCCGACGACGTGTTCACCTCCATCCACATCGAAGAATTCGAAGTGATGGCGCGTGACACCAAGCTTGGTCCTGAGGAAATCACACGCGATATTCCGAACGTTTCGGAAGAAGCGCTGAAGAACCTCGACGAAGCCGGCATCGTCTATATCGGCGCCGAAGTTCAGCCGGGCGATATCCTCGTCGGCAAGATCACCCCGAAGGGCGAAAGCCCGATGACGCCGGAAGAAAAGCTTCTGCGCGCCATCTTCGGCGAAAAGGCCTCCGACGTGCGCGATACCTCCATGCGCATGCCGCCCGGCACCTACGGCACCATCGTCGAAGTTCGTGTCTTCAACCGCCACGGCGTTGAAAAGGACGAGCGCGCGATGGCGATCGAGCGCGAAGAGATCGAGCGTCTGGCAAAGGACCGCGACGACGAGCAGGCGATCCTCGACCGTAACGTCTACGGCCGTCTGATCGAGATGCTGCGCGGCCAGGCTTCCATTGCCGGCCCGAAGGGCTTCAAGAAGGGAGCTGAGCTTTCGAACGCCGTCGTCTCCGAATATCCCCGCTCACAGTGGTGGATGTTCGCGGTCGAAGACGAAAAGGTCCAGAGCGAGCTCGAAGCGCTCCGCGGTCAGTACGACGAATCCAAGTCGCGCCTCGAACAGCGCTTCATGGATAAAGTCGAAAAGGTCCAGCGCGGCGATGAAATGCCTCCTGGCGTCATGAAGATGGTCAAGGTCTTTGTCGCCGTAAAGCGCAAGATCCAGCCGGGCGACAAGATGGCCGGCCGTCACGGGAACAAGGGCGTCGTTTCGCGCATTGTGCCGGTGGAGGACATGCCGTTCCTCGAAGACGGCACGCATGTCGACGTCGTTCTGAACCCACTCGGCGTGCCTTCGCGCATGAACGTCGGCCAGATCCTGGAAACGCATCTCGGTTGGGCTTGCGCCGGCATGGGACGCCAGATCGGCGAACTGATCGACGCATACAAGGCCAACGGCAACATTGAGCCGCTGCGCAAGACCATCGGCGATGTCGTCGGTGCCGGCCCCAAGGCCGAGCAGGTGCATGAGTTCGACGACGACTCGGTTCTGCGTCTCGCCGACCAGTGGAAGCGTGGCGTTTCGATTGCGACGCCTGTTTTCGACGGTGCGAACGAAGCCGACGTCAACGACATGCTGCGTCTGGCAGGTCTCAAGGATACTGGTCAGTCGACGCTCTATGACGGCCGTACGGGCGAGCAGTTCGACCGCCAGGTGACCGTGGGCTACATCTACATGCTGAAGCTCAACCACCTGGTCGACGACAAGATCCATGCCCGTTCGATCGGACCTTACTCGCTCGTGACCCAGCAGCCGCTGGGCGGCAAGGCGCAGTTCGGTGGCCAGCGCTTCGGCGAAATGGAAGTCTGGGCGCTCGAAGCATACGGCGCGGCCTACACGCTGCAGGAAATGCTGACGGTGAAGTCGGACGACGTCGCCGGCCGCACCAAGGTCTACGAAGCCATCGTCCGCGGAGACGACACGTTCGAAGCCGGTATTCCGGAAAGCTTCAACGTTCTCGTCAAGGAAATGCGCTCGCTGGGCCTCAGCGTCGAACTCGAGAACACCAAGCTTGACGAGGCGCAGGCAGCTCAGCTGCCCGACGCGGCCGAGTAAGCACTTGATAGGGCGTGCGCTGCCAATGCGGCGCACGCCGGTCCCGCCGGGCGCCGTATCCGTGTCGGCCCGGAAGGGAAGTTTCGCCGCATCTAGCGGTTATTCTCGTTTAAGCGAGGGAGGCGGCTCCCGGGAATTTGCCGCCGACCATCGCATTTTAAGGGCGCTTTAGCCCATGAAGGAGACAGGCATGAACCAAGAGGTCATGAATCTTTTCAATCCGCAGGTGCCTGCACAGAATTTCGATTCTATTCGGATTTCGATCGCGTCTCCGGAGAAGATCCTCTCCTGGTCTTACGGTGAGATCAAGAAGCCGGAAACCATCAACTACCGTACGTTCAAGCCGGAACGCGACGGTCTGTTCTGCGCGCGCATCTTCGGGCCGATCAAGGACTACGAATGCCTGTGCGGCAAGTACAAGCGCATGAAGTACAAGGGCATCATCTGCGAAAAGTGCGGCGTCGAAGTCACGCTCTCGCGCGTTCGCCGCGAGCGCATGGGCCATATCGAGCTCGCCGCTCCCGTTGCCCACATCTGGTTCCTGAAGTCGCTGCCATCACGCATTTCGACGCTACTCGACATGACGCTGAAGGATGTCGAGCGCGTCCTCTACTTCGAAAACTACATCGTCACCGAGCCGGGCCTGACCGCCCTGAAGGAGCACCAGCTCCTCTCGGAAGAAGAGTACATGCTCGCCGTCGACGAATACGGCGAAGACCAGTTCACCGCGATGATCGGCGCCGAGGCGATCTACGAGATGCTGGCCTCGATGAACCTCGAGAAGATCGCTGGCGACCTGCGCGCCGAGCTTGCCGACACCACGTCGGATCTCAAGCAGAAGAAGCTGATGAAGCGCCTGAAGATCGTCGAGAACTTCATGGAGTCGGGCAATCGTCCGGAATGGATGATCATGAAGGTCGTTCCGGTCATCCCGCCGGACCTGCGTCCGCTGGTTCCGCTCGACGGCGGCCGTTTCGCGACGTCGGATCTGAACGATCTGTATCGCCGCGTCATCAACCGTAACAACCGTCTGAAGCGCCTGATCGAGCTTCGTGCGCCTGGCATCATCATCCGCAATGAAAAGCGCATGTTGCAGGAATCCGTTGACGCGCTGTTCGACAACGGCCGCCGCGGCCGTGTCATCACCGGCGCCAACAAGCGTCCGCTGAAGTCGCTCTCCGACATGCTGAAGGGCAAGCAGGGCCGCTTCCGCCAGAACCTGCTCGGCAAGCGCGTCGACTATTCCGGCCGTTCGGTCATCGTCACCGGTCCGGAACTGAAGCTGCACCAGTGCGGCCTGCCGAAGAAGATGGCGCTCGAGCTCTTCAAGCCGTTCATCTATGCCCGCCTCGACGCTAAGGGTTACTCCTCGACCGTCAAGCAGGCCAAGAAGCTGGTCGAAAAGGAAAAGCCGGAAGTCTGGGATATCCTCGACGAGGTTATCCGCGAGCATCCGGTTCTCTTGAACCGCGCACCGACGCTGCACCGCCTGGGCATCCAGGCCTTCGAACCTACCCTGGTCGAAGGCAAGGCGATCCAGCTGCATCCGCTCGTCTGCACGGCGTTCAACGCCGACTTCGATGGTGACCAGATGGCCGTTCACGTGCCGCTGTCGCTCGAAGCCCAGCTCGAAGCCCGCGTGCTGATGATGTCGACCAACAACATCCTGCATCCAGCCAACGGCGCGCCGATCATCGTTCCCTCGCAGGACATGGTTCTCGGCCTCTACTATCTGTCGATCCTCAATCAGAACGAGCCGGGCGAAGGCATGGCCTTCTCCGATCTCGGCGAGCTGCATCACGCCCTCGAAAGCAAAGTCGTGACGCTGCACACCAAGATCCGCGGCCGTTTCAAGTCGGTCGACGAGGATGGCAAGCCTTACTCGAAGATCTATGAGACGACGCCTGGCCGTCTGCTCATCGGTGAACTGTTGCCGAAGAACGGCAAGGTGCCCTTCGATATCTGCAACCAGGAAATGACCAAGAAGAACATCTCGAAGATGATCGACACGGTCTATCGCCATTGTGGCCAGAAGGACACGGTCATTTTCTGCGACCGCATCATGCAGCTCGGCTTCTCCCACGCCTGCCGCGCCGGCATTTCGTTCGGCAAGGACGACATGGTCATTCCGGATGCCAAGGCCAAGATCGTTGCCGACACCGAAAATCTGGTGAAGGAATACGAGCAGCAGTACAATGATGGCCTCATCACCCAGGGCGAGAAGTACAACAAGGTTGTCGACGCCTGGGGCAAGGCGACCGAAAAGGTCGCTGAAGAGATGATGGCCCGCATCAAGGCGGTCGAATTCGACGAGAAGACCGGTCGCCAGAAGCCGATGAACTCGATCTACATGATGAGCCACTCCGGTGCCCGCGGTTCTCCGAACCAGATGCGCCAGCTGGGCGGCATGCGTGGCCTGATGGCCAAGCCGTCGGGCGAAATCATCGAGACCCCGATCATCTCGAACTTCAAGGAAGGCCTGACCGTCAACGAGTACTTCAACTCGACGCACGGTGCCCGTAAGGGTCTGGCAGACACCGCCCTGAAGACCGCCAACTCCGGCTACCTGACGCGCCGTCTCGTCGACGTCGCGCAGGATTGCATCGTCACGCATGTCGATTGCGGAACGCAGACTGGCCTCACCATGACCGCCATCGTCGATGCCGGCCAGGTGGTTGCTTCGATCGGCGCCCGTATCCTCGGCCGCACGGCACTCGACGACATCGATCATCCGGTCACCGGTGAGCGTATCGTCGATGCCGGCAAGATGATCCTCGAGCCCGACGTCGTCGAAATCGAGAAGGCCGGCATCCAGTCGATCCGCATCCGCTCGGCGCTGACCTGCGAAATCCAGACGGGCGTCTGCTCGGTCTGCTACGGCCGCGACCTCGCGCGCGGTACGCCGGTCAATATGGGCGAAGCCGTCGGCGTCATCGCTGCTCAGTCGATCGGCGAGCCGGGCACCCAGCTCACCATGCGTACCTTCCACCTTGGCGGTACGGCAACCGTGGTCGACCAGTCGTTCCTCGAAGCCTCGTATGAAGGTACGGTGCAGATCAAGAACCGCAACATCCTGCGCAACTCCGATGGCAACCTCGTTGCCATGGGCCGCAACATGACCGTCCAGATCCTGGACGAACGTGGTGTAGAGCGGTCGTCGCAGCGTGTGGCATACGGTTCGAAGCTGCACGTCGACGAAGGCGACAAGGTCAAGCGCGGCCAGCGTCTGGCAGAGTGGGACCCCTACACCCGTCCGATGATGACGGAAGTGGCCGGTACCGTTCAGTTTGAAGATCTGGTCGATGGTCTCTCCGTTCTGGAAGCGACCGACGAATCGACCGGCATCACCAAGCGTCAGGTCATCGATTGGCGTTCGACCCCGCGTGGCTCGGACCTCAAGCCGGCGATCGTCGTCAAGGACGCCAGTGGCAATATCGCGAAGCTGTCCCGTGGCGGTGACGCCCGCTTCCTGCTCTCGGTCGATGCGATCCTGTCGGTCGAGCCGGGCACGAAGGTCTCCCAGGGTGACGTTCTCGCGCGTTCGCCGCTCGAAAGCGCCAAGACCAAGGACATCACCGGCGGTCTGCCGCGTGTTGCCGAATTGTTCGAAGCCCGCCGTCCGAAGGACCACGCCATCATCGCAGAGATCGATGGTACGATCCGCCTCGGCCGCGACTACAAGAACAAGCGTCGCGTCATCATCGAGCCGGCGGAAGACGGTGTCGAGCCTGTCGAATACCTGATCCCGAAGGGCAAGCCCTTCCACCTTCAGGAAGGCGACTATATCGAAAAGGGTGACTACATCCTCGACGGTAACCCGGCTCCGCACGACATTCTGGCAATCAAGGGCGTGGAGGCTCTGGCCTCCTACCTCGTCAACGAGATCCAGGAAGTCTACCGCCTGCAGGGCGTTGTCATCAACGACAAGCACATCGAGGTGATTGTCCGTCAGATGCTGCAGAAGGTGGAAATCACCGATGCAGGCGACTCGACCTATATCGTCGGCGACAATGTCGACCGGATCGAGCTCGAAGACGTCAACGATCACCTGATCGAGCAGGGCAAGAAGCCAGCCTACGGCGACCCTGTTCTTCTCGGCATCACCAAGGCATCGCTGCAGACCCCGTCCTTCATCTCGGCCGCGTCCTTCCAGGAAACGACCAAGGTGCTGACGGAAGCTGCAATCGCCGGCAAGACGGACGGCCTGCAGGGTCTGAAGGAAAACGTCATCGTCGGCCGCCTCATCCCGGCTGGTACCGGCGGCACCATGACCCAGATCCGTCGCATCGCCACGTCGCGCGACGAGATGATCCTCGAAGAGCGCCGCAAGGGCACCGGTGCTGCCGTCGCCACGCCGATGCTGCAGGACATGGCCGAAAAAGCTCCGGCTGCGGAATAATCCGCGGCCGAAGTCGATGAATTGAAAAACCGCCCGGAGCGATCCGGGCGGTTTTCGTTTTTTGTCTGCTCTGATTGGCCTGGCGGGGAGGGAGGGCGCTGCTTTCCACTTGCGCTGGCAGTGGCGACCGGCGCGAGCGGCGGCTCCCTTCAGTTGAACCGGATGATCGCGACTTCGCCTTCGACGGCGCCCTGGTAGGCAGATGCGTGCGGCTCTTCGGCCGGGATCTCGGTCAGCATGCCGATCTGGTCGAGATCGGCCTCGATGAAGCCTTCCTCGGCAAGAGCGTTCAAGGCCTCGCGTACGGCAGTGTCGTCGTCAGGCGCCTTCAGCATGATGTGCAGGTCGATGCCTTCGCTGGCGTCCGACTCGTAGCCCTTGCCGATGATGATGAAGATCATCGGGCCGTCGAAATTATTGTCGTTATCAGGTGTCGTGATCATCGCCTGTCCTTCGGCTCTTTGACGATTCGGTCGCTCGAATCCTGCTGTGAGGGCCGAACGCCGCAAATGCTGATTCCTTAACTGCTTTTGCTGCAATGCCCAAGTTTTTATCTTGGTGCACAGCCGTGAATGCGTCTAGAAGAATGAAACAGGGCGTTCGGCCGGCATATCAAGGCGATACGGCGAGTTTATTTCTTAACCGGCCTTGACGAGACGGGTGGAAACCAGTAGTACCCCGGCCATCAGATCCCATGTGAGGCTTGGCTGTTCGGGGCGACGCGCCCTGAAGTTCACCTCAAACAAGGTTCTAAACGCACGTTGAAGTCATGATGCTGCACGCACGACGCATATTCTATGCGTCCTCTGCTCCTTGTGGTCCATCTGCGGAAGCGGATCGGGCCATATTTTGCGCATTGACGGAAAGCGTACGTCACTGCCGGAGACGGCGCGAGTTCAAGCCCGCAAGGGTACTGAGATAAACGTAAGGGATGGTTGAATGCCTACCGTAAACCAGCTGATCCGCAAGCCTCGCCAGGCGAACGTAAAGCGTAACAAGGTTCCTGCACTCCAGGAGAACCCGCAGAAGCGCGGCGTTTGCACGCGCGTTTACACGACGACGCCGAAGAAGCCGAACTCGGCTCTGCGTAAGGTCGCAAAGATCCGCCTGACCAACGGCTTCGAAGTCATTGGTTACATCCCCGGCGAAGGTCACAACCTTCAGGAACACTCCGTCGTCATGATCCGTGGCGGCCGCGTCAAGGACCTTCCGGGTGTCCGTTATCACATCATCCGCGGCGTTCTCGATACCCAGGGTGTCAAGAACCGCAAGCAGCGCCGCTCCAAGTACGGCGCGAAGCGTCCGAAGTAATTCGGTTTTGAATAATCCGGCGCTGCGCGAGGTCCTCCGCGTCATGAAGCGCCTTAACGGTTGAAGAGACAAAAGTATGTCCAGACGTCATAAAGCAGAAAAGCGCGAGATCAATCCGGATCCGAAGTTCGGCGATCTCGTCGTCACCAAGTTCATGAATGCCATCATGCTCGACGGCAAGAAGTCCGTTGCTGAAAACATCGTCTACGGTGCGTTTGACGTAGTTCACGGCAAGTCCAAGCAGGAGCCGCTCACGGTTTTCCATTCTGCGCTTGAGAACATTGCTCCGCACGTTGAAGTCCGCTCGCGTCGTGTCGGTGGTGCGACCTATCAGGTCCCCGTCGACGTTCGTCCGGAGCGCCGCCAGGCTCTTGCTATTCGCTGGCTGATCGCTGCTGCCCGTAAGCGCAATGAAACGACAATGGTTGACCGCCTTTCCGGCGAACTGCTCGATGCGTCCAACAACCGCGGCTCCGCCGTCAAGAAGCGCGAAGACACGCACAAGATGGCTGATGCCAACCGCGCGTTCTCGCACTATCGCTGGTAATTCCGAACGGTATCGAAAGGCAGTCCACAATGGCTCGCGAATATAAGATCGAAGACTACCGCAATTTCGGTATCATGGCGCATATCGACGCCGGCAAGACCACGACCACCGAGCGTATTCTTTATTACACCGGCAAGTCGCACAAGATCGGCGAAGTTCACGACGGCGCAGCCACGATGGACTGGATGGAGCAGGAGCAGGAGCGTGGCATCACGATCACCTCTGCTGCCACCACGACCTTCTGGAAGGGTCGTGACGGCAAAATGCGCCGCTTCAACATCATCGACACTCCCGGCCACGTCGACTTCACCATTGAAGTCGAGCGTTCGCTGCGCGTTCTCGACGGCGCCATCGCGCTGCTCGACGCCAACGCCGGTGTAGAGCCGCAGACGGAAACCGTCTGGCGCCAGGCTGAGAAGTACAATGTCCCGCGGATGATCTTCTGCAACAAGATGGACAAGACCGGCGCGGACTTCTACCGCTCCGTCGAGATGATCAAGACCCGTCTCGGTGCAACGGCTGTCGTCATGCAGCTGCCGATCGGTGCAGAAACCGAATTCAAGGGCGTCATCGACCTGGTCGAAATGAACGCACTCATCTGGCGCGACGAGTCGCTCGGCGCCCAGTGGGACGTCGTCGAGATCCCCGAGGACATGAAGGCCAAGGCTGAAGAATATCGCGAAAAGCTGATCGAGACGGTCGTCGACATCGACGAAGCCGCCACCGAAGCTTACCTCGAAGGCATTCTGCCGGACAACGATCAGATCCGCGCACTGGTTCGCCGCGGCACGATCGACGTCAAGTTCCACCCGATGTTCTGCGGCACCGCCTTCAAGAACAAGGGCGTGCAGCCGCTGCTCGACGCCGTTGTCGACTATCTGCCGTCGCCGATGGACATCCCGGCGATCAAGGGCATCGACTTCAAGACGGAAGCCGAAATCGAGCGTCATGCCGATGACAGCGAGCCGCTTTCCATGCTCGCCTTCAAGATCATGAACGACCCCTTTGTCGGTTCGCTGACCTTTGCCCGCATCTACTCCGGCAAGCTTGAAAAGGGCGCGTCGGTCATCAACACGGTCAAGGACAAGCGCGAGCGCGTCGGCCGTATGCTGCAGATGCACTCCAACTCGCGTGAAGACATCGAAGAAGCCTTCGCAGGTGACATCGTCGCTCTCGCCGGCCTCAAGGAAACCACGACGGGCGACACGCTCTGCGATCCGCTGAAGCCGGTTATCCTCGAGCGCATGGAATTCCCGGAGCCGGTCATTCAGATCGCCATCGAGCCGAAGACCAAGGGCGACCAGGAAAAGATGGGCCTCGCGCTCAACCGCCTGGCTGCTGAAGATCCGTCCTTCCGCGTCAAGACCGACCAGGAATCTGGCCAGACCATCATCGCCGGCATGGGCGAACTGCATCTCGACATCATCGTCGACCGCATGCGTCGTGAATTCAAGGTTGAAGCAACTGTCGGCGCGCCGCAGGTTGCCTATCGCGAAACCATCACCCGGACGCATGAAGAAGACTACACGCACAAGAAGCAGTCCGGTGGTACCGGCCAGTTCGCGCGCGTCAAGATCGTCTTCGAACCGAACCCGGACGGCGACGAATTCAAGTTCGAATCGAAGATCGTCGGCGGTGCCGTTCCGAAGGAATACATCCCCGGCGTCCAGAAGGGCATCGAAAGCGTTCTGTCTTCGGGTCCGCTCGCCGGCTTCCCGATGCTCGGGGTTAAGGCGACCCTCATCGACGGCGCATTCCACGACGTCGACTCCTCGGTTCTCGCCTTCGAAATCGCATCGCGTGCCTGCTTCCGTGAAGCAGCCAAGAAGGCCGGCGCTCAGCTGCTCGAGCCGATGATGAAGGTCGAAGTCGTCACCCCGGAAGATTATGTTGGCGACGTCATCGGCGACCTGAACTCCCGTCGCGGTCAGATCCAGGGCCAGGAAAGCCGCGGTATCGCCGTCGTCATCAACGCGAACGTCCCGCTCGCGAACATGTTCAAATACGTCGACAACCTGCGCTCCATGTCCCAGGGCCGCGCCCAGTACACGATGACCTTCGATCACTATTCGCCGGTCCCGTCGAACGTCGCAACTGAAATCCAGGCAAAGTATTCCGGTCAGAAGTGACCGGAATACCAATTGACCGATAACAAGAATTAGATCCCCTCGGGGACTAGCAAAACGGAGACCCGAAAATGGGAAAGAGTAAGTTTGAGCGCAACAAGCCGCACGTCAACATTGGCACGATTGGC
>NZ_JABFCN010000025.1 GCF_013087515.1 Rhizobium sophorae
GAAGGTCAGGTTGAAAAAGGGCGCTCCGACGGAAATCTTGTCGCCGGTCAGCGTTTCCAAAAGCAGCGGATAGAGCGTGCCGGTCAGCACCGTGCCGCAGGCGACCGTCAGGATCAGATTGTTGACGACGAGCGCGCCCTCACGCGAAATCGGCGCAAACAGCCCGCCTGCCGCGAGCTTCGGCGCGCGGAAGGCAAAGAGCGACAGCGCCCCGCCGATGAAGATCAGCAGGATGCAAAGAATGAAGACGCCGCGGGTGGGGTCGCTGGCAAAGGCATGCACCGAGGTCAGCACGCCGGAGCGCACCAGGAAGGTGCCCATCAGCGACAGCGAGAAGGTGAGGATGGCGAGCAGCACCGTCCAGATCTTCAGCGCCTCGCGCTTTTCCATGACGAGCGCCGAATGCAGCAGTGCGGTGCCGGCGAGCCACGGCATGAAGGAGGCGTTTTCCACCGGGTCCCAGAACCACCAGCCGCCCCAGCCGAGCTCGTAATAGGCCCAGTAGGAGCCCATGGCGATGCCAAGCGTCAGAAAGGTCCAGGCGGCGAGCGTCCAGGGTCGCACCCAGCGCGCCCAGGCGGCGTCGATCCGCCCTTCCAGCAGGGCCGCAACCGCAAAGGAGAAGCAGACGGAGAAGCCAACATAACCGAGATAGAGCAGCGGCGGGTGGATCGCGAGGCCGACATCCTGAAGAACCGGGTTGAGATCGCGGCCCTCGGCCGGCGCCGGGTCGAGACGGAGGAAGGGATTGGAGGT
>NZ_JABFCN010000026.1 GCF_013087515.1 Rhizobium sophorae
CCATCCGCGAAGGCGGCCGTACCGTCGGCGCCGGCATCGTCGCGTCGATCGTCGAGTAATTAGCGGCTGGGCCACCTGGCCCAAGGAAAGGATAGGGACGCCGATCTCGGTGTCCCTCTCGATCTTTGAAACCGGTGGCCCGCTAACGTAACTGAAGGTAATCCGTGTCCCTAAGTGGTGACACGCGGATAACAGACACAAGGATAAAGTCGAATGAACGGCCAGAATATCCGCATCCGCCTGAAGGCGTTCGATCACCGGATTCTCGATGCCTCCACGCGCGAGATCGTATCGACGGCTAAGCGCACCGGTGCAAGCGTCCGGGGCCCCGTTCCGCTTCCGACCCGCATCGAGAAGTTTACGGTCAACCGGTCCCCGCACATCGACAAGAAGAGCCGTGAACAGTTCGAGATGCGCACGCACAAGCGCCTTCTCGATATCGTTGACCCGACCCCGCAGACGGTAGACGCGCTGATGAAGCTCGATCTCGCCGCCGGTGTCGATGTTGAGATCAAGCTCTGAGACCTCGGGTCTTCGGGCTGAGTGAGAAGGATTGAACCGATGCGTTCAGGTGTGATTGCACAGAAGGTGGGAATGACCCGCGTCTATAACGACGCCGGCGAGCATGTCCCGGTAACGGTACTGCGTATGGAAGGCTGCCAGGTCGTGGCCACGCGCACTGTCGAAAAGAATGGCTATACCGCAGTTCAGCTCGGTGCCGGCCAGGCGAAGGTGAAGAACACGTCGAAGGCGATGCGTGGCAATTTTGCCATCGCCAACGTCGAGCCGAAGGCCAAGCTCACTGAATTCCGCGTATCGGAAGATCAGTTGCTCGAGATCGGCACTGAGATCAAGGCGGGTCACTTTGCAGCCGGTCAGCTCGTCGACGTGACGGGCACCACGATTGGTAAGGGTTTTGCCGGCGCTATGAAGCGCCACGGTTTCGGCGGTCTGCGTGCCACGCACGGTGTGTCGGTTTCGCACCGTTCGCACGGTTCGACCGGCTCGCGCCAGGATCCGGGCAAGGTTTTCAAGAATAAGAAGATGGCTGGTCACATGGGCCAGACGCGCGTCACGACGCAGAACCTGGAAGTGGTTTCGACCGACGAAGATCGTGGTCTGATCCTGATCAAGGGTGCTGTTCCTGGTTCCAAGGGTGCTTGGATCATCGTGCGCGACGCCGTCAAGTCGGCCGCGAAGTAAGGGAGCCAGATCAATGGAATTCAACGTCAAGACCCTCGAGGGAAAAGACGCCGGGAAGGTTTCCCTTTCGGACGCGATTTTCGGCCTCGAGCCCCGTGAAGACATTCTCGCCCGCGTCATCCGCTGGCAGCTTGCCAAGAAGCAGCAGGGCACGCACAAGGCTAAGGGCCGCGCTGAAGTTTCGCGCACCGGCGCCAAGATGTACAAGCAGAAGGGTACGGGCCGCGCCCGCCACCATTCGGCTCGCGCTCCGCAGTTTCGCGGCGGCGGCAAGGCTCACGGCCCGGTCGTCCGCAGCCACGAGCACGATCTTCCGAAGAAGGTTCGTGCACTCGGCCTTCGCCACGCCCTTTCGGCCAAGATCAAGGCCGATGACGTCATCGTCATCGACAACCTGGTTGCCACCGAAGCCAAGACCAAGGCTCTCGCGTCCGTTTTCGAGACGCTCGGCCTGACCAACGCCCTCTTCATCGGCGGCGCAGAGCTTGACGGCAACTTCAAGCTCGCAGCTCAGAACATCCCGAACATCGATGTTCTGCCGATCCAGGGCATCAACGTTTACGACATCGTGCGCCGCGGCAAGCTCGTGCTTTCCAAGGCTGCGGTTGAAGCGCTAGAGGAGCGATTCAAGTGACCGATCTTCGCCACTACGATGTGATCGTCTCTCCGGCGATCACCGAAAAGTCCACGCTGGTATCCGAAAACAACCAGGTTGTTTTCAATGTCGCCAAGCAGGCGACGAAGCCGGAAATCAAGGCTGCGGTCGAGGCGCTGTTCGGCGTCAAGGTCACGGCTGTCAACACTCTGCTGCGCAAGGGCAAGACCAAGCGGTTCCGCGGTTTCGTCGGCAAGCAGAAGGACGTGAAGAAGGCTGTTGTGACGCTGGCTGAAGGCCAGACGATCGACGTCTCCACCGGTCTCTGAGGTATAAGAAAATGGCATTGAAAACATTCAATCCGATCACCCCGAGCCAGCGCCAGCTGGTCATCGTCGACCGCTCGGCCCTCTACAAGGGCAAGCCGGTCAAGGCGCTGACGGAAGGTCTGACCAAGAGCGGCGGTCGTAACAACCTCGGCCGCATCACCGCCCGCTTCATCGGCGGCGGTCACAAGCGCACCTATCGTCTGATCGACTTCAAGCGTCGCAAGTTCGACGTCGAAGGCACGGTCGAGCGTATCGAATACGATCCGAACCGCACGGCTTTCATCGCGCTGGTGAACTATACTGACGGCGAGAAGGCTTATATCCTCGCTCCTCAGCGCCTCGCTGCCGGTGACAAGGTCATCGCTTCCGAGAAGGCTGTCGACGTCAAGCCCGGCAACACCATGCCGCTGCAGTTCATCCCGGTCGGCTCCATCATCCACAATGTGGAAATGAAGCCGGGCAAGGGTGGTCAGATCGCTCGCTCCGCCGGTGGCTACGCACAGCTCGTCGGCCGTGACCAGGGCATGGCGATCCTTCGCCTGAACTCCGGTGAACAGCGTCTCGTTCATGGCTCGTGCCTTGCTTCGATCGGCGCGGTCTCCAACCCTGATCACGCCAACATCAACGACGGCAAGGCCGGTCGTACCGTTTGGCGCGGCAAGCGTCCGCATAACCGTGGTGTCGTCATGAACCCGGTCGACCATCCGCACGGCGGTGGTGAAGGCCGCACCTCCGGTGGTCGCCATCCGGTGACACCGTGGGGCAAGCCGACCAAGGGCAAGCGCACCCGGTCGAACAAGTCGACCGACAAGATGATCATGCGCTCGCGTCATCAGCGTAAGAAGTAAGAGAGGAAGTCTCCAATGGCTCGTTCAGTATGGAAAGGTCCGTTCGTTGACGGCTATCTTCTCAAGAAGGCTGAGAAGGTTCGTGAAGGCGGTCGTAGTGAAGTGATCAAGATCTGGAGCCGTCGCTCCACGATCCTGCCGCAGTTCGTCGGTCTCACCTTCGGCGTCTACAACGGCAGCAAGCATATCCCGGTCAGCGTCAATGAAGACATGGTCGGCCACAAATTCGGTGAATTCTCTCCGACCCGCACCTACTACGGTCACGGCGCGGACAAGAAGGCGAAGAGGAAGTAACAATGGGCAAGGCAAAAGCCGAACGCCGGCTGAAGGACAACGAGGCGCAAGCAGTCGCCCGCACGCTCCGCGTCAGCCCCCAGAAGCTCAACCTGGTTGCTGCGGCTATCCGTGGCAAGAAGGTCGAGCGCGCACTCGCTGAGCTGGAGTTCTCCCGCAAGCGCATCGCAGGCGCCGTCAAGAAGACGCTCGAATCTGCGATCGCCAACGCCGAGAACAACCATGATCTCGACGTCGACTCGCTGGTCGTCGCCGAGGCCTATGTCGGCAAGTCGATCGTCATGAAGCGTTTCCACGCTCGTGGCCGCGGTCGCGCGTCGCGCATCGAAAAGCCCTTCGCGCACCTGACGATCGTCGTTCGTGAAGTGCAGGCAGCAGAGGAGGCCGCATAATGGGTCAGAAAATCAATCCAATCGGTTTCCGCCTCGGCATTAACCGTACCTGGGATAGCCGCTGGTTTGCGGACAATGCCGAGTACGGCCAGCTGCTGCACGAAGACCTGAAGATGCGCAAGTTCGTCATGAGCGAACTGAAGCAGGCCGGGATCTCCAAGGTGGTCATCGAGCGTCCGCACAAGAAGTGCCGCGTCACGATCCACTCGGCACGTCCGGGCTTGATCATCGGCCGCAAGGGCGCAGACATCGACAAGCTCCGCAAGAAGCTGTCGGAGATGACGAATTCGGAAACGCACCTCAACATCGTCGAAGTGCGCAAGCCCGAAGTCGATGCGACGCTGGTCGCTCAGTCGATCGCCCAGCAGCTCGAGCGCCGCGTGGCTTTCCGCCGCGCCATGAAGCGCGCCGTTCAGTCTGCGATGCGTCTTGGCGCCGAAGGCATCAAGATCACCTGCGCCGGCCGTCTCGGTGGCGCTGAAATCGCCCGTACGGAATGGTACCGCGAAGGTCGTGTGCCGTTGCACACGTTGCGCGCCGACATCGACTACGGCACGGCTGAAGCAGAAACCGCATTCGGCATCTGCGGCATCAAGGTCTGGATCTTCAAGGGCGAAATCCTTGAGCACGATCCGATGGCTTCCGAGCGCCGTGCGATGGAAGGTGACGCCCAGGGTCCGGCAAGCCGTGATCGTGACCGCGACAGAGACCGTCGCCGCGACAACGCTTGATAGCGCGCGTGGCAGAGAAGTTCGGAGAATAAGAAAATGTTGCAGCCAAAGCGTACCAAGTACCGCAAGCAGTTCAAGGGCCGCATCAAGGGCGTCGCCAAGGGCGGTTCTGACCTGGCATTCGGCGAATTCGGCCTGAAGGCACAGGAACCCAACCGCGTCAACGCGCGCGAGATCGAAGCGGCCCGCCGCGCGATCACGCGTTATATGAAGCGCGCCGGCCGTGTATGGATCCGCGTGTTCCCGGACGTTCCGGTAACCGCAAAGCCGACCGAAGTCCGCATGGGTAAGGGTAAGGGCTCCGTTGAATACTGGGCATGCAAGGTCAAGCCCGGCCGTATGATGTTCGAGATCGACGGTGTCAGCGAAGAAATCGCCCGTGAGGCGCTTCGCCTCGGCTCTGCCAAGCTCTCGGTCAAGACGCGCTTCGTTCAGCGCATTGCAGAGTAAGGGATTGAGCTCATGAAAGCCTCAGATGTTCGCGGGTTCACCGCCGACCAACTTAAGGACGAGCTTGCCAAGCTGAAGAAGGAGCAGTTCAACCTGCGCTTCCAGAAGGCGACCGGCCAGCTCGAAAAGTCCTCGCGCATCAACGAAGTCCGCAAGGACATCGCCCGCGTGAAAACCATTGCCCGCCAGAAGGCGGCAGAAGTTAAGGCCTAAAGGAAGAAAAATATGCCGAAGCGCATCCTGCAGGGCGTCGTCGTTGGCGACAAGAACGAGAAGACGGTAGTGGTTCGTGTCGAGCGTCGTTTCGCTCACCCGCTGCTCCAGAAGACCGTTCGTCGTTCCAAGAAGTACAAGGCCCACGACGAGAACAACCAGTACAAGATTGGCGATACCGTATCCATCGAGGAATGCGCGCCGATCTCCAAGGACAAGCGCTGGACGGTGATTTCCGCCCAGGGCCAGTAACAGAATTTTGTGCGAGGCCTTGCGTCTCGCCGAAATATCTGTATGAAGCAGCGTCAGAACGCTCGAAAGCCGGGCGTTCTTTTGCTTTGAGCGCACGGAAGGTCCCGTTTGGGAAACCACCCTGGCACGATCGATCCCGCGCTATTCAGCTATTGCCGCGTCTGTGCTGCCGTTATGGCAGCTCGGCCGGCGAAAATTTTCATAAGCCGGAGTAGGGGGCTAGCCCAACCATTCCGGTAAAACAAGAAGGCGACCTGATATGATTCAGATGCAAACAAACCTCGACGTCGCGGATAATTCCGGCGCACGTCGTGTCATGTGCATCAAGGTGCTGGGCGGCTCGAAGCGCAAGTATGCCTCGATCGGCGACGTCATCGTCGTTTCGATCAAGGAAGCGATCCCGCGCGGCCGTGTGAAGAAGGGTGACGTGATGAAGGCGGTTGTCGTTCGCACCGCCAAGGATATCCGTCGTCCGGATGGCTCCGTCATCCGCTTCGACACCAACGCAGCAGTCCTCATCGACAACAAGAAAGAGCCGATCGGCACCCGTATCTTCGGACCGGTTCCGCGCGAACTTCGCGCCAAGAACCACATGAAGATCATCTCGCTGGCTCCCGAAGTACTGTAAGGAGCGAAGCGATGCAGAAGATTCGTAAGGGCGACAAGGTCGTCATGCTCGCTGGCAAGGACAAGGGCCGTACCGGCGAAGTTGTCCAGGTCATGCCGAAGGAAGATCGTGCCGTTGTTCGTGGCGTCAACGTCGTCAAGCGCCACCAGCGCCAGACGCAGACCCAGGAAGCCGGCATCATCAACAAGGAAGCCCCGGTTCACCTGTCCAACGTTGCAATCATCGACAAGGACGGCAAGCCGACCCGCGTCGGTTTCAAGGTTGTTGACGGCAAGAAGGTCCGTGTGGCCAAGCGTTCTGGAGAAGTGATCGATGGCTGAGGCAAAATATGAGCCGCGGCTCAAGAAGGAATATGTCGAGCGCATCCGCAAGGCGATGCAGGAGCAGTTCTCCTACGCCAACGAGATGATGATCCCGAAGCTCGACAAGATCGTGATCAACATGGGTGTCGGCGAAGCGACCGCTGACTCGAAAAAGCCGACGGTAGCTGCCGCCGACCTCGCAGCGATCGCCGGCCAGAAGCCGGTCATCACCCGCGCACGCAACTCCATCGCAGGCTTCAAGGTCCGCGAACAGATGCCGATCGGCGCGAAGGTCACCCTGCGCGGCGCCCGCATGTACGAGTTCCTGGACCGTCTCGTGAACATCGCGCTCCCGCGCGTTCGCGACTTCCGCGGCCTGAACCCGAAAAGCTTTGACGGCCGTGGCAACTTCGCCATGGGCATCAAGGAGCACATTGTGTTCCCTGAGATCAACTACGACAAGGTTGATCAGATGTGGGGCATGGACATCATCGTTTGCACGACGGCGACGACCGACGACGAAGCGCGGGCTCTTCTGAAAGAGTTCAGCTTCCCGTTCCGTCAATAACCGTAACGACGAGCGTAGAAAAGGAACCTGACATGGCGAAGACAAGCGCAGTTGAAAAGAACAAGCGCCGCCGTACTACGGTCGCCAACCAGGCCGCTAAGCGGGCTGCGTTGAAGGCGATCATCATGAACCAGGCTCTTCCGATCGAAGAGCGGTTCAAGGCCTCGATCAAGCTGGCATCCCTGCCGCGTGATGGATCGAAGACCCGTATTCGCAACCGTTGCGAAGTTTCGGGGCGTCCGCGCGCATATTACCGCAAACTCCGCATGTCGCGTATTGCGCTGCGTGAACTCGGCAATCTCGGCAAGGTGCCGGGTATCGTCAAGTCGAGCTGGTAAGGAGCAGGTTACATGACAATGACTGATCCGTTGGGCGATATGCTCACTCGCATCCGTAACGGCGCTTCCCGCCGCAAGTCGTCGGTTTCGACGCCTGCTTCGAAGCTCCGTGCACGTGTTCTCGATGTTCTGCAGTCCGAAGGCTACATCCGTGGCTATTCCGTTGTCGATTTCGGCAATGGCAAGTCGGAACTCAGCATCGAGCTGAAATATTATGAAGGCGCATCGGTGATCCGTGAGATCGGCCGTGTGTCCAAGCCGGGCCGCCGGGTTTATGTCTCGGTCAAGTCCATTCCGCAGGTCGCGAACGGTCTCGGCATCACCATCCTTTCGACTCCGAAGGGTGTGATGGCCGATCACCAGGCTCGCGAACAGAACGTTGGTGGCGAGGTTCTTTGCTCGGTCTTCTAAGATCGGGCAGGGATCTCCATAGCGAACAGACAGGATTGAAACATGTCTCGTATCGGTAAAAAGCCCGTTCAGGTGCCTGCTGGGATCACGGCTACGGTCGATGGCCAGAAGGTGACTGCAAAGGGCCCGAAGGGCGAGCTGTTTTTCGTTGCTAACGACGAAATCAGCCTCAAGCTTGAAAATAACGCCGTCGTCGTGACGCCGGTGAACCAGAGCAAGGATGCGCGCGCAAAGTGGGGCATGTCCCGCACGATGATCGAAGGCATCTTCAAGGGCGTCAAGGACGGTTTCGAGCGCAAGCTTGAAATCAACGGCGTCGGTTACCGCGCCGCCATGCAGGGCAAGAACCTGCAGCTGGCCCTCGGTTTCAGCCACGACGTGATCTACGAGCCGCCGGTCGGTATCTCGATCGTTGTTCCGAAGCCGACGGAAATCGTCGTCAGCGGCATCAACAAGCAGCAGGTCGGTCAGGTTGCCGCCGAAATCCGCGAATATCGCGGTCCCGAGCCCTACAAGGGCAAGGGCGTCAAGTACGCTGACGAGCGGATCGTCCGCAAAGAAGGCAAGAAGAAGTAAGGATCACGCGAAATGGCTAGCAGGAAAGAAGCACTTGCACGTCGTGCCAACCGCGTGCGCCGTCATCTCAAGTCGGTGGCCAATGGCCGTCCGCGCCTGTCGGTTCATCGCTCCTCGAAGAACATCTACGCCCAGGTCATCGATGACGTGGCCGGCAAGACGCTTGCGTCTGCCTCCACCCTCGAGAAGGATCTGCGCGGTTCTCTGAAGACCGGTGCCGATACCGCCGCCGCTGCCGTAGTGGGTAAGCTCCTCGCAGAGCGCGCCTCCAAGGCCGGTGTTACGGAAGTCGTGTTCGACCGTGGCGCCTTCATCTATCACGGCCGCATCAAGGCTCTCGCCGAAGCGGCCCGCGAAGGCGGTCTCACCTTCTGATCAGTTTCCGGCCGGCCTCAAGCGCCGGCCGGATTTTCGCCGGACCGCAGGCACTCTCCGAAAGGGGAGGCTGATGCGGTCCACATTTGTTTGCCGATTGCACCCGGAAAAGAAAAAGGAAGAGGACAATGGCACAGGAAAGAAGGCCGCAGCGGGACGACCGCCAGAGCCGTGAAGAGCGCGATAGCGAATTCGTCGACAAGCTTGTCGCGATCAACCGCGTCGCCAAGGTCGTCAAGGGCGGCCGTCGTTTCGGTTTCGCAGCACTCGTCGTCGTCGGCGACCAGAAGGGCCGCGTCGGCTTCGGCCATGGCAAGGCACGTGAAGTGCCGGAAGCTATCCGCAAGGCAACCGAAGCCGCCAAGCGCGAACTGATCTTCGTACCGCTGCGTGACGGCCGTACGCTGCATCACGACGTCCATGGCCGCCATGGCGCCGGCAAGGTTCTGCTGCGCTCGGCCAAGGTCGGTACCGGCATCATCGCCGGCGGTCCGATGCGCGCCGTATTCGAGACGCTCGGCATGCACGACGTCGTCGCCAAGTCGACCGGTTCGTCGAACCCCTACAACATGGTTCGCGCCACCTTCGACGCTCTGAAGCACCAGGTTCACCCGAAGGACATCGCAGCTCAGCGCGGCATCAAGTATGCAACGCTGCAGGCTCGTCGTGGCGCCTCCGGCAACGCCTCTGAAGAATAAGAGGAGTTTGACAGATGGCCAAGGCTACTAAGAAGGCTGAAGCGAAGACTGTCACGATCGAACAGATCGGCAGCCCGATTCGCCGTCCGGATGTCCAGCAGCGCACGCTGATCGGTCTCGGACTGAACAAGATGCACCGTCGCCGCACGCTGGAGGATACTCCTTCCGTTCGTGGCATGATCCGTGCTGTCCAGCATCTCGTTCGCGTCGTCGACGAGAAGTGAGACGGAGGAAACGCTCATGAAACTCAATGAAATTAAAGACAACGAAGGCTCGACCCACAGCCGCAAGCGCCTCGGCCGCGGTATCGGCTCGGGCTCGGGCAAGACTGGTGGTCGCGGCGTGAAGGGTCAGAAGTCCCGTTCGGGCGTCGCCATCAACGGCTTCGAAGGCGGCCAGATGCCGATCTATCGTCGCCTGCCGAAGCGCGGCTTCAACAACATTTTCGCTTCTGATTTTGTTGTCGTATCGCTGGCCCGTATCCAGACGGCGATCGACGCCGGTAAGCTCGATGCCAAGACGACCGTTGACGCAGCTGCCCTCAAGGCTGCTGGTGTCATCCGCCGCGTCAAGGATGGCGTTCGCGTTCTCGCCGACGGCGAGATCAAGGCCAAGATCACCATCGTCGTTGCAGGCGCCTCCAAGCCTGCTGTCGAGAAGATCGAAAAGGCCGGCGGCACCGTGACGCTGCTTTCGGCTCCGGCTGCAGCCGAATAATAATCTGATGATATCTCGCCCGGGGTGCTTCACACCGGGCGATTTTGCTCCCATATGTGGGCCTCACAAAAACTTGGCTGGCGCGCCCGCGTCATGCCGGTAAGACTCGAATACAAGGGTGAGGCATGGGGTTGCGTTGCAATCCGTCCTGAGCCCGGTTTTGAATAATTTCATACTGATTCCGGGTCCGGCCTGTCCCCCAGAGACGCCGGAATTGGTAGCGCGGAGAAACGCATGGCTTCTGCAGCGGAACAATTGGCATCCAACCTCAATTTCTCGACCTTCGCCAAAGCCGAGGATTTGAAGAAGCGCTTGTGGTTCACACTGGCAGCTCTCCTCGTCTACCGACTCGGCACGCATATTCCGCTTCCGGGTCTCAATCCCGAAGCCTATGCCCAGGCTTTCCGCGGCCAGGCAGGCGGCATTCTCGGCCTTTTCAACATGTTTTCGGGCGGCGCCGTTGAGCGCATGGCAATCTTCGCGCTCGGCATCATGCCCTATATCTCTGCCTCGATCATCGTTCAGCTGATGACCTCGGTCGTGCCGGCGCTCGAAAACCTCAAGAAGGAAGGCGAGCAGGGCCGTAAGATCATCAATCAATATACCCGCTACGGTACCGTTATCCTGGGCGCGCTGCAGGCCTATGGCATTGCCGCCGGCCTTGAGAGCGGCCAGGGCTTGGTCGTCGATCCGGGCTGGTTCTTCCGCGTCTCCACCGTTCTGACGCTGCTCGGCGGCACGATGTTCCTGATGTGGCTCGGCGAGCAGATCACCTCGCGCGGCATCGGCAACGGCATCTCGCTGATCATCTTCGCCGGCATCGCCGCCGGCCTTCCCACAGCCCTTGCCGGCACGCTTGAACTCGGCCGCACCGGTGCGCTGTCGACCCCGCTGATCCTGCTCGTGATCATCGTCGCGATCGCCGTCATTGCCATCATCGTATTTGTCGAGCGCGCCCAGCGCCGGCTGCTGATCCAGTATCCGAAGCGCCAGGTCGGCAACCGGATGTTCCAGGGCGATACGTCTCATCTGCCGTTGAAACTCAACACATCAGGTGTCATTCCGGCAATCTTCGCATCGTCGCTGCTGCTTCTGCCGGCAACGATTGCAGGCTTTGCCAGCACCACGGCAATGCCCTCCTGGGCGACATCGATCGTCGCGGCCCTCGGTCATGGCCAGCCACTTTATATGGTGCTCTATGCGGCGTTGATCGCCTTCTTCGCCTTCTTCTATACTGCTATTGTCTTCAATCCGAAGGACACGGCTGACAATCTGAAGAAGCATGGTGGCTTCATTCCCGGCATCCGTCCGGGCGAGCGCACCGCCGAATATATCGACTACGTGCTCACCCGAATCACTGTGATCGGCGCACTCTATCTGGTCTTCGTCTGCATCCTTCCGGAGATATTGGTGTCGCAAACCGGCATTCCATTAGCCCTTGGTGGGACTTCGCTTTTGATCGTGGTTAGCGTAACTCTTGATACGGTTGCACAGATCCAGGGTCACCTGATCGCGCAGCAATACGAGGGCCTGATCAAGAAATCGAAGTTGCGTGGAGGAAAGAGGGGGCGATGAGACTTATCCTTTTGGGGCCGCCGGGCGCGGGTAAGGGAACCCAGGCCCAGCGGATCGTGGAAAAGCACGGCATTCCGCAGCTTTCCACGGGGGACATGCTGCGTGCAGCGGTTAACGCCGGCACCGATGTCGGCAAGCGTGCGAAGGCTGTCATGGACGCCGGCAAGCTCGTCTCGGATGAGATCGTTATCGCCATTGTTTCCGAGCGTATCGATCAACCCGATTGCGCCAACGGCTTCATCCTCGACGGCTTCCCCAGGACGCTCGTCCAGGCGGACGCCACCGAGGCGATGCTGAAGGCGAAGGGTCTCGACCTTTCGGTCGTCATCGAATTCCGTGTCAATGACGACGAGCTGGTTCGTCGCGTTGCCGGTCGCTACTCCTGTGCACAGTGCGGCAGCGTCTATCATGATACCGATAAGGTTCCGGCTGCCGAGGGTGTGTGCGACAAGTGCGGTTCCACTCACTTCAAGCGCCGTCCTGATGACACTCCGGAGACCATGACGGCTCGGCTGCAGGTTTACTACAAGGAGACCTCACCGCTGATCGGCTATTACCATGCCAAGGGCAAACTCAAGTCTGTGGACGGGATGGCGGAGATCGATCAGGTGACCGCCGAGGTCGAAAGCATTCTTTCCAAGTTTTAAGGCTTTGAAAATAAACTTGGCGGGACGGTTGCTTTTCAGCAGTGATTCCGCTAAACACCGCGCCAACTCGCGACATTCCATGCGATCGGCGCGGATTTCCCAGGGAAGTCCGGGTGCGGTCGTTTTGACATGTTGCGGACGTAAATCTGAACGGGCGGTTCTCAAGAGCCGCATAACGAAGCCCACTTGCCGGATGGCAACTGGAATGCAAGGAGAACAGGCGTGGCACGTATCGCTGGCGTCAACATCCCGACTGCGAAGCGCGTTGTTATTGCGCTGACCTACATTCACGGGATCGGTCCGAAATTCGCACAGGAAATCGTCGAAAAGGTCGGTATCCCGGCCGAACGTCGTGTGCATCAGCTGACGGACGCGGAAGTCCTTCAGATCCGCGAAGCCATCGACCGCGACTATCAGGTCGAAGGCGATCTTCGTCGCGATACCGCGATGAACATCAAGCGCCTGATGGACCTCGGCTGCTACCGCGGCCTGCGTCATCGCCGCGGCCTTCCGGTCCGCGGTCAGCGCACGCATACCAATGCCCGCACCCGCAAGGGTCCGGCAAAGGCAATCGCTGGCAAGAAGAAGTAATTTCCGGGAAACCGGGGTGGGGAGGCTGGCGGTCTGCGCCGGCCTCTTTTGAGTTTGGAGCGGGACCATATAGGCGCCGTTCCGGTGTAGCCGCTGGCATTACGGCGGTGAAGAGATCAACGAAAGGAATACCATGGCTAAGGAAGCCGTCCGCGTTCGCCGTCGCGAGCGCAAGAATATCTCGTCGGGTGTCGCTCACGTCAACTCGACCTTCAACAACACGATGATCACCATCACCGATGCGCAGGGCAATGCGATCGCCTGGTCGTCGGCTGGCGCCAAGGGCTTCAAGGGCTCGCGCAAGTCGACCCCGTTCGCTGCCCAGATCGCTGCCGAAGACTGCGCCAAGAAGGCCCAGGAGCACGGCATGAAGTCGCTGGAAGTCGAAGTCTGCGGTCCGGGTTCGGGTCGCGAATCGGCTCTGCGCGCGCTCCAGGCTGCAGGTTTCATGATCACGTCCATCCGCGACGTGACCCCGATCCCGCACAATGGCTGCCGTCCGCGCAAGAAGCGCCGCGTCTGATCATCGCTCTCGTCACCGGTGAGCGCCTGCGCGCTCCCGGTGGTTTTCAAGCTCGGTTGCCACGATTGGATGGTGGCAACGAACGGAAGGCAAACTCATGATTCAGAAGAACTGGCAGGAACTGATCAAGCCGAACAAGGTGGAGTTCTCCTCGAGCTCGCGCACCAGGGCGACGCTTGTCGCCGAACCGCTGGAGCGCGGCTTCGGACTCACCCTCGGCAACGCGCTTCGCCGCGTTCTGCTCTCCTCGCTGCGCGGTGCTGCCGTCACGGCGGTGCAGATCGATGGCGTGCTGCACGAATTCTCCTCGATTCCGGGCGTCCGCGAAGACGTGACGGACATCGTGCTCAACATCAAGGAAATCGCCATCAAGATGGATGGCGACGACGCAAAGCGCATGGTCGTGCGTAAGCAGGGCCCGGGTGTTGTCACGGCTGGCGACATTCAGACGGTCGGCGATATCGAAATCCTCAACCCCGAGCATGTCATCTGCACGCTCGATGAGGGCGCCGAGATCCGCATGGAGTTCACCGTCAATAACGGCAAGGGCTACGTTCCGGCCGAACGCAATCGTGCGGAAGATGCTCCGATCGGTCTCATCCCGGTCGACAGCCTCTATTCGCCGGTCAAGAAGGTGTCCTACAAGGTTGAAAATACCCGCGAAGGACAGGTTCTCGACTACGACAAGCTGAACATGACCATCGAAACCGATGGCTCGATCACCGGCGAAGACGCCGTCGCTTTTGCGGCGCGCATCCTCCAGGATCAGCTTGGCGTCTTCGTCAACTTCGACGAGCCGCAGAAGGAAACCGAAGAGGAAGCAGTCACCGAACTCGCTTTCAACCCGGCTCTCCTGAAGAAGGTGGACGAACTCGAACTGTCGGTCCGTTCGGCAAACTGCCTGAAGAACGACAACATCGTCTACATCGGCGACCTCATTCAGAAGACCGAAGCAGAAATGCTCCGCACACCGAATTTTGGTCGCAAGTCGCTGAACGAAATCAAGGAAGTTCTCGCTTCCATGGGCCTGCACCTCGGCATGGAAGTGCCGGCATGGCCGCCCGAGAACATCGAAGATCTCGCCAAGCGTTACGAAGATCAATACTGAAAAAACAAAAGGCAGGCTCTTTCGGCTGCCTTTCCCCGTCAAACAGCAGGCCGATCGCCTGTATGTGCCAGGAAACGGCAGGCCCACTTAGCGTAAGGGCACCTGCATTAAAGGAGAATAGCAATGCGCCATGGTAAAGCCGGCCGCAAGCTGAATAGAACTGCAAGCCACCGCAAGGCGATGTTCGCCAATATGGCGGCTTCGCTGATTACCCACGAGCAGATCGTCACGACCCTGCCGAAGGCCAAGGAAATCCGTCCGATCGTCGAGAAGCTCGTCACGCTCGGCAAGCGCGGCGACCTGCATGCTCGCCGTCAGGCGATCTCGCAGATCCGCGATGCCGCTGTCGTCTCGAAGCTGTTCGACACGATCGCGACGCGCTACGCCACCCGCAACGGCGGCTACCTGCGCATCATGAAGGCCGGCTTCCGCCAGGGCGACAATGCCGCCATGGCTGTGATCGAATTCGTTGACCGCGATGCCTATGCCAAGGGCGCTGCCGACAAGGCCCGCGTCGCTGCAGACGAGCAGGCCGTCGCCGCTTAAATCCTCCGCCCCGGCGGAAACAGAACAGCCGGGCTGCAAAGCCCGGCTGTTTTTTGTTTGTGATATAGTGACGGGACCGGTCCATTGCGCAAAATCATTCAGGCTCGCTCTCCGCAGTTCCTTCGTCTCGCCGCCCTGATTCTTGTTATCGTTCTCGGGCTGGTGCTCCGCAGGTTTGGTTATGCGGCCGATCTGCCTTTCATCGTCGTCAAATATGGTGGATCGGCACTCTGGGGAGCGATGGTCTATCTGCTCGTGGCGCTCATTGCGGCAGGGTCACGGCCAGCAGCAATTGCTGTCACAGCGCTGTTCATAGCGATTTCAGTGGAATTGTTCCGGCTCTATCACACGCCCTGGCTCGATGCGTTTCGGCTGACCACGGCAGGCGCCCTGCTGCTTGGTCGGGTCTTTTCGCTTTGGAACATGCTGGCTTATGCAATCGGCATCGCCGCGGCCTGCATCTTCGATCCTGTGCGTCGTTGATGCATTCTCGCCGGTCGCTCGCTTACGCCTCAGAAGCCGAAGCCACCGCGCGATTGCGCGGCCGCCCTTGACCCTTCTTCCGGCTGCGTGCGATCGGCCGGTAGGAGCGGTAGAGGATCAGCGCGATGATCAGCCCGACATAGATATATTGCTCGAGGTCGAGGATTTTGGTCGAGAGCGCGAAGTGCAGCGCCCCGCAGGCGGCGATGATGTAGACGAGGCGATGCAGCCAGATCCAATTCTTGCCGAGGCGACGGATCGAGAGATTGTTGGATGTCAGCGCCAGCGGAATGAGCATCGCAAGACCTGCCATGCCGAACATGATGAAGGGGCGCTTCAGCACGTCGTTGATGACGGCAGCAATATCCATCGCCTGGTCGAGCACCATGTAGACGGTGAAATGCATCAGCGCGTAATAGAAGGTCAGCAGGCCAAGCGCGCGGCGATAGCGCAGATAGTTCCAGCCGAAGAGCTCACGGGCAGGGGAAACGGCAAGTGTTGCGATCAGGAAACGGATCGTCCAGATGCCGAGGAAGAGCTCGAAGGTCTTGACCGGATCGGCGCCGAGCTGGTCGGTCGCACCGAGATAGAAAGTCCAGGCCGCAGGCACGAGCCCGACGACATAAAGCAGCCAGACGGAGGCGGGCTGCCAGCGCTTCGGGATGGCGAGCGACAGTTCAGCCATCAGAAATTCGCCTTCAGGTCCATGCCGGCATAAAGGCTCGCCACCTCGTCGGCATAACCGTTGAAGGGCAGGGTGGGGTGGCGGCTCGCGCCGAAGAAGCCACTTTCGCCGATGCGCCGTTCGGTCGCCTGGCTCCAGCGCGGATGGTCGACCGCTGGATTGACGTTGGCGTAGAAGCCGTATTCCTGCGGATTGGTGACCTGCCAGGTATTCTTGGGCTGCTGGTCGGTGAGCGTGATCCTGACGATCGATTTGATGCCCTTGAAGCCATATTTCCACGGCACGACCAGGCGGATCGGCGCGCCGTTCTGGTTCGGCAGGGTTTCGCCATAGAGCCCGACGGCCAGCAGCGTCAGCGGATGGCCCGCCTCATCCAGGCGCAGGCCCTCGACATAGGGCCAGTCGAGCGATTGGAAGAAGCCTTTCTGCCCAGGCATCTCCTCCGGTCGCACGACGGTTTCGAAGGCAACGTATTTGGCGCTACCGAGTGGCTCCACCTTGTCGAGCAGCGATGCCAGCGGAAAGCCGTCCCACGGGATGACCATGGACCAAGCCTCGACGCAGCGCATCCGGTAGGTGCGCTCCTCGATCGGGAATTCCTTCATCAGCGCCTCGAGGTCGAAGGTGCCTGGCTTGTTGACCATGCCGTCGACCTTGATCGTCCAGGGCAGCGGCTTGAAATCGCCGGAAAGAGCTGCGGGATCGCCCTTGTCGAGGCCGAACTCATAGAAATTATTGTAGGTCGTGACGTCCTTGATCGGCGTCGGTTTCTCGTCGACCTTGTACTTGCTCTCAACGGCGGAGAGGGCCGCAGCACTCGCCTTGCCGGCGCTGTACAGCCCCATGGCGCCAAGCGCTGCCGCGCCGAGGAATTCACGACGGCGCACATAGATCTGGCGTGGCGTGATCTCCGATGACGCGATCTTCGGTGGGCGATAGCTTGGCATGTCGAAACCTCCTCGGCGGATATCCTGAAATATAGCCCTTAAACGAACCGCCGGCATGTCTAGATTAGTGTCTAAGCCTTGAATATTGCTGACGGGAAGCCAATTTTTTGTGTTCGGTCGTGATGGAATAGGCTGTAACAAAACGCCGCGTCGAACCGTATATGATCGATGGGCCTCGTGGCGCATCTCCCCGGCGTACCGGATTTGGGCTTCCCGGTAGTGACAGCCCCCGTCGATTGGATTAGGACAATTCCAAAAAGCAGCGTTTGCCCGGTCCGCAGGCTCCATGCCGCCCGGTTTCGCCTGATAATTCCGACACGTCGAGGAAGACACCGATGCCAGTTTATCGTTCCAGAACCACGACCCATGGCCGCAACATGGCGGGCGCCCGCGGCCTTTGGCGCGCGACGGGCATGAAGGATTCGGATTTCGGCAAGCCGATCATCGCGGTGGTGAATTCCTTCACCCAGTTCGTGCCCGGCCATGTGCACCTGAAGGACCTTGGCCAGCTCGTTGCCCGCGAAATCGAGGCGGCCGGCGGTGTTGCCAAGGAGTTCAACACGATCGCCGTTGATGACGGCATCGCCATGGGCCATGACGGCATGCTCTATTCGCTGCCCTCGCGGGAGCTGATCGCCGACAGCGTCGAATACATGGTCAATGCCCATTGCGCCGACGCCATGGTCTGCATCTCCAACTGCGACAAGATCACCCCCGGCATGCTGATGGCGTCGCTGCGCCTCAATATCCCGACCGTCTTCGTCTCGGGCGGTCCGATGGAGGCCGGCAAGGTCGTGCTGCATGGCAAGACGCATGCGCTTGACCTCGTCGATGCCATGGTCGCCGCAGCCGATGACAAGATCAGCGACGAGGACGTCCAGACCATCGAGCGCTCTGCCTGTCCGACCTGCGGCTCCTGCTCCGGCATGTTCACCGCCAACTCGATGAACTGCCTGACGGAAGCGCTCGGCCTGTCGCTGCCCGGCAACGGCTCGACGCTTGCCACCCACGCCGACCGCAAGCGCCTTTTCGTCGAGGCCGGCCATCTGATCGTCGATCTCGCCCGCCGTTACTACGAGCAGGACGACGTCAAGGCGCTGCCGCGCACCATCGCCTCCAAGCAGGCCTTCGAGAATGCCATGGCGCTCGACATCGCCATGGGCGGTTCGACCAATACGGTCCTGCATATCCTTGCTGCCGCCCATGAAGGCGAGATCGATTTCACCATGACCGATATCGATGCGCTGTCGCGCCGGGTGCCGTGCCTGTCGAAGGTCGCCCCCGCCAAGAGCGATGTGCACATGGAAGACGTCCACCGCGCCGGCGGCATCATGTCGATCCTCGGCGAACTCGACAAGGGCGGTCTCTTGAACCGCGATTGCCCGACCGTGCATGCCGAGACACTGGGCGATGCGATCGATCGCTGGGATATCACCCGCACCAACAGCGAAACCGTTCGCAACTTTTATCGTGCCGCACCCGGTGGCATCCCGACCCAGGTCGCCTTCAGCCAGGAAGCGCGTTGGGATGATCTCGACACCGACCGTGAAAACGGCGTCATCCGCTCGGTCGAGCATCCCTTCTCCAAGGATGGTGGCCTTGCCGTGCTCAAGGGCAACCTTGCGATCGACGGCTGCATCGTCAAGACCGCCGGCGTCGATGAATCGATCCTGAAGTTCTCCGGCCCGGCTCGCGTCTTCGAAAGCCAGGATGCGTCGGTCAAGGCGATCCTTGCTAACGAGGTGAAGGCCGGCGACGTCGTCGTCATCCGCTACGAAGGCCCGAAGGGCGGCCCGGGCATGCAGGAAATGCTCTATCCGACGAGCTATCTGAAGTCGAAGGGCCTCGGCAAAGCCTGTGCGCTGATCACCGACGGCCGCTTCTCCGGCGGCACCTCCGGCCTGTCGATCGGCCACGCGTCGCCGGAAGCGGCAAATGGCGGCACGATCGGCCTGGTGCGTGAAGGTGACATGATCGACATCGACATCCCCAACCGCACCATCAGCCTGCGTGTCAGCGAGACCGAACTCGCCGCCCGCCGCGCCGAACAGGACGCCAAGGGTTGGTATCCCACAGAAGTCCGTAAGCGCAATGTCACGACCGCGCTGAAGGCCTACGCCGCCTTCGCAACGAGCGCGGATCGCGGCGCCGTGCGCGATCTGAACGCGCGGTAGGTCATTGCACCTACGACCCGCTGATTAAGAGTCAGCTGCTCTTTCAACCGGTCGCTTTCAAAGCGGCCGGTTGATGTTTTTATAAGACTCGCCGAGCTGCTTCAGCCGCTCGTCATAGGCTGCCTTGATGCAAGTTGCATCTGCCCCGCATTCCTGCCGTTTCTTCAGCCAAGCCGTCTGTTCGTCCTGCAATGTTCCGCGCGAACCCATCGCCAGCAGGCCGGAGAGCAGCTCGAAGGTCGTCACCATCTTCACATCGGCGTCGTTGAGTGCGCGGTTGTCGCAGATCGCTTTTTCATCCGCCTTCAATTCTTTCGAATCGCAATCGAAGCTTGCTGCCTGTGCCAGGTTCGCTGCAATAAGCAGGATCGCAAAGCCGAGGCCCGTTGTCGTCGTTCTTGTCATGATCATTCATATATTCCTATTGCTGCCGGTCAGGCTAGCTTCCGCAGTCCCAGAGCCAGGAAGATGATGCAGATGAGCCAGACGGCAAGGATGAAGATCAGTCCGACCCGGCTGGAGGGACGCTCAATGCGCCTTGTCGCCTCCGTACGAAGCTCGTTCATCACCTCTACTGGCACGAGCCGGATCGCCAGCATGATACCGAGCGGTACGATGAGGAGGTCGTCGAGATAGCCGAGGATGGGGATGAAATCGGGGATGAGATCGATGGGCGATAGCGCGTAGGCGGCAACGGCGCCGGCCGCCGCTTTGGCATGCCACGGCACGCGGGGATCGCGGGCGGCAAGCCATAGGGCGACGATGTCACGCTTCAGTGACTTTGACCAGATTTTGGCTTTTGATATCAGTTGCATGGCCAATCTTCCTGAATCAAATTCACAATGACTTCAACCGGTTTCCAAGACGCCCTCTCGCCTTGTTCTTCCATGCTTCCGCCCTCTTTCCTTTCTAGCGTCGGGCCGCAGAACAGGATGAATTTTGGGCCGGTCGGTCTAAAATCTGAATCCTGTTCGCAATTAGATAGTTAGAGCATGATGTCGTCCGAAAACCGCTCACACTTTTCGGCATCATGCTCTAAAACGTTCCTCAAGAGGATTCAAAAGGGATACCCATGCAAGGCCTGTTCAAGCGCGCCTCCGTCTCGCTATTCGCTCTCATACTCGTTCTGCCGCTTGCTGCCCATGCGCAGACGGCAAAGACCGTACCCGAGAGCCAGATGCAGATGCAGCTCTCCTTCGCGCCGCTCGTCAAACAGACGTCAGGCGCCGTCGTCAACGTTTATGCGGAAAAGACCGTCCAGCGGCAGTCGCCCTTTGCCGGCGATCCTTTCTTCGAGCAATTTTTCGGCCAGCAGATGCCGAACCGTTCGGAGAAGCAGTCTTCGCTCGGCTCCGGCGTCATCGTCGAGGCGAACGGCACTGTCGTGACCAACAATCACGTCATCGAGGGCGCCGACGATATAAAGGTGGCGCTCTCGGACGGCCGCGAATTCCCCTGCAAGGTGGTGCTGCGCGACGACCGTGTCGATCTTGCCGTGCTGAAGATCGACGCCAAGGAAAGCTTTCCAACATTGCCGATTGGCAATTCCGATACGGTCGAGGTCGGTGATCTCGTGCTGGCGATCGGCAATCCCTTCGGTGTCGGCCAGACGGTAACGAGCGGGATCGTCTCGGCGCTTGCCCGCAACCAGGTGATCAAGAACGAGTTCGGCTTCTTCATCCAGACCGATGCCTCGATCAACCCCGGCAATTCCGGCGGCGCCTTGATGAATATGAAGGGCGAGCTGATCGGTATCAACACGGCGATCTTCTCGCGCGGCGGCGGATCGAACGGCATTGGTTTCGCCATCCCCGCCAATCTGGTCAAGGTCTTCCTCACGTCTGCCGATGCGGGCGTTAAATCTTTCGAGCGGCCCTATGTCGGCGCAAGCTTCGATGCAGTGACCTCGGAAGTGGCTGAGGCGCTGGGGCTTAACAAGGCCCGCGGCGCGCTCGTCGTCAAGGTTTCGGAAGGTGGGCCGGCCGCCAAGGCCGGACTGAAGGCCGGCGAAATCGTCACCGCCGTCGACGGAATTTCCGTCGAGCATCCGGATGCGTTGCTCTACCGGCTGACGACGGCCGGTCTCGGCAATTCGGTCAAGCTCACCGTCATCGAAAACGGCCGCGAGGAGCAACTGCCGCTGACGCTCGCCCGCGCCCCGGAAACCTCGCCGCGCGACCAGCGCACCATCGGCGGACACACGCCGTTTACCGGTGCCGTCGTCGAGAACCTGTCGCCGCGGGTCGCCGACGAGCTGCGCATGCCGCCGGAATCGGCGGGCGTCGTCGTATCCGAGGTGAAGGAGGATTCGCCTGCTGCCCGTCTCGGTTTCGAACCGAAGGATATCATCGTCTCGATCAACGGCGCCGACGTGAAGACGACCAGCGAACTGTCCGAAATCGCCGATAGCGACCCCGGCCTGTGGCGGGTCGAGATCGAGCGTGACGGCCAGCGCATCCGGCAATTCTTCCGATGAGCAACGATCTCTTCGCGCCGCGCGTTCCGGAGGAGGTCGCCGCCAGGCGGCCGCTTGCCGACCGGCTGCGGCCGAAGACGCTTGCCGATGTCACCGGTCAGGAACACTTGACCGGTGAGGATGGCGTGCTGAAAAGGATGATCGAAAGCGGCTCGCTTGGCTCGATGATCTTCTGGGGGCCGCCCGGCACCGGCAAGACGACGGTGGCACGGCTGCTTTCGGGCGAGGCGGGCTTGGCCTTCGAGCAGATATCGGCGATCTTTTCCGGCGTCGCCGATCTGAAGAAGGTATTCGAGACAGCCCGTTTGCGCCGTATGGACGGCCGTCAGACGCTGCTCTTCGTCGATGAGATCCATCGTTTCAACCGCGCCCAGCAGGACAGTTTCCTGCCCGTCATGGAGGATGGCACCGTCATCCTCGTCGGCGCCACCACCGAGAACCCTTCCTTCGAGCTCAACGCCGCTCTGCTGTCGCGGGCCCGTGTGCTCACCTTCAAGTCGCATGACGAGGAGAGCCTCGAGGAACTGCTGAAGCGTGCCGAGGCGATCGAGCAGAAGCCGCTGCCGCTGACGGAGGATGCCCGTGCCAGCTTGGTGCGCATGGCCGATGGCGATGGCCGCGCGGTGCTGACGCTCGCCGAAGAAGTCTGGCGCGCGGCGCGCGAAGGCGAGAGCTTCGACACAGAAGGCCTGACGCGCATTGTCCAGCGCCGTGCCCCGGTCTACGACAAGGCGCAGGATGGCCACTACAATCTGATCTCGGCACTGCATAAATCCGTACGCGGCTCGGATCCAGATGCCGCGCTCTATTATCTCGCCCGCATGTTCGATGCCGGCGAGGACCCGCTCTATCTCGGCCGGCGGCTGGTGCGCATGGCGGTGGAGGATATCGGTCTTGCCGATCCGCAGGCACTGGTGATCTGCAATGCCGCCAAGGATGCCTATGAGTATCTCGGCTCGCCGGAAGGCGAACTGGCGCTTGCCCAGGCCTGCGTCTATCTCGCCACCGCGCCGAAATCGAATGCCGTCTACACCGCCTTCAAGGCGGCAAGCCAGGCGGCAAAGCAGAACGGCTCGTTGCTGCCGCCGAAGCATATCCTCAATGCGCCGACCAAGCTGATGAAGGGCGAAGGTTACGGTGAGGGCTATCGTTACGACCACGACGAGCCGGATGCCTTTTCCGGCCAGGATTATTTCCCGGAAAAGATGGGCCGCCAGATCTTCTATGATCCGCCGGAACGCGGCTTCGAGCGCGATATCCGCAAGCGGCTGGAATGGTGGGCGAAGCTTCGCAAGGAGCGCAATCCGCGCTGAAACCCCGTGAACCTCAGGAGGCGCGGGGCGTCTTCTGATTTGCCGGCGCGGCGATCACCTTGACGGACGATTCCGCAAGCCCGTGATGACCTTCCATATCGACGATGACATGCCAGTGACCGCTTTCGGGGACGGCGATCTTGATCGGCGATTTGCGTGCCACGCCACCGATATATTTGAAATCGAGAACTTCGGTGAACCGCTGGAAATTCGGCGCCGTCATCAGGCGGACATTGTTCACCGCGTTCAACGACACCTCGATGATCGTTCCGGCGCGTTGTTCCTTGAGATCGTAATGGGTGAAGCGGAAATTCGGTTTCATCGGTCTCGCGGCGCCTGAAGTCTCTGCGACGATATTTTACCAGGATGCCAGTTAAGGAAAAGTTGGTCCATTCGGACCGCGCACCAAAATATAGGAATGGCATAAAGGCCGATGCGAAAATTTCGAAGCGCGGTGTCGGAAAGACATGAGCGCCGCCGTCCTTGCGATATCCAAGCAAACATGGAGCAAGGACATGTCGAAGATGACGCTGATTTCGATGATCGCAACGGCTGCCGCATTCCTGGCCGTGCCGGATATGGCGGGTGCGGGCGGCAATGCACCTGGTATCGAGAACAAAAAGGCGATAGCGCCGATCGTCCGGAAGGGAAGCGTGCCGGTCAACGGCATCGACTATTACTACGAGATCCGCGGCGAGGGTGAACCGCTGCTGCTGCTTCACGGTGGCCTTGGGCAGATCGAGATGTTCGCGTCGGTCATGCCTGTTTTCACCGACCACCGGCAGGTGATCGCCGTCGACCTGCAGGGCCATGGCCGCACCCCGCTCGGCAAGCGGTCGATCGAGCTTCCGGCCATCGGCGCCGATCTTGCAATCCTGGTGAAGCAGCTCGGTTACGATAAGCTCGACGTCTTCGGCTATTCCTTCGGCGGCGGGGTGGCGTTGAACATGGCGGCAAACGCGCCCGACCAGGTGCGCCGGCTGGTGATACTCTCGGCACCCTATGCGCAGAACGGCTTCTTCCCGGAGATGCTGCCGCAACAGGCGGCCGTCGGCGCCGGTATGGCCGACATGATGAAGGACACGCCGATGTTCCTCTCCTACAAGGCGGTGGCGCCTGACGTTTCGGAATTTCCGAAGCTGCTCGACGCCATGGGGGCGCTGATGCGCGAACCCATCGACTATAGCGATGCCGTCGCCAAGCTCACTATGCCGGTTATGCTGATCTATGGCGATGCCGACATGATCCGGCCCGAGCATATGATCGACTTCTACCGCAAGCTCGGCGGCGGTCTGCGCGATGCCGGCTGGATGCGGGAAAACATGTCGAAGAACCGGCTGGCGATCCTGCCTGATCTCACCCACTACGAGACCTTCGCTTCGCCCCTCATGGCGAATATGGCGATGACCTTCCTCGATGGCGGCGGCAAGGCGCCGAACTGGGCCGAGCAGGTCGGAAAGTAAGCGCGAAGACGGCTGGGTTGTCCCGGCCGCCCTTTCCTCCGCGATCAGTCGCGGCGCTGGTTTTCCCGATCCAACTGGGTCACCAGCGCCAGGATCGTTTCCGAGACCGGCGTCGGCACGGCGCTCAGGCGTCCGAGCGCCACCACCATGCCGACCAACGGCGTGATTTCGAGCGCCTTGCCGCCGATCAGATCCTGCAGCATCGACGTGCGCACGCCGCCGATATGGCGTGATTGTTCCAGCCGCTGCTCGACGGTCATGCTGAACCGCGCGCCCAAGGCCTCGCCGACGGCGCGGACCTCACTCATCACCTTGCCGACCGTAGCCGAAAGGGCAGGATCGGCCATGATGTCGGTCATCAGCGCCCTGGTCAGTGCGCTGATCGGGTTGAAGGCGGCGTTGCCCATCAACTTGCTCCAGATCTCGCCGCGGATATCAGCTGTCGTCGTAATGCTGAGGCCGGCGCCAGTCAGCGCCGCGGCGACCGCCTCGAGATCGGGCGAGATGTCGCCGGAGGGCTCGCCGAGCACGAAGCGGCCGTTGTGGGAAAGCTGGATCTCCCCGGGGTTGATCACCTCGGCACCCTGATAAGCGACGCAGCCGATGACGCGTTCCGGCCCGATCAGCCGCCAGAGCCTGCCTCCGGGATCGAGCTCGTCGAACTGCAACTCGGCATGCCGGCTCTGGGTATCGCGGTGAAAATACCACCACGGAATGCCGTTGAGGATCATCAGAACGCGGGTGCCCTCCTTGAGGAGGCCTGCAATGCCTTCGGCAGCCGGTGCCAGCTGATGCCCCTTGAGCCCGGTGATGATGAGATCCTGCGGCGGCAATGTCCCGGGATCGCCGGTCGCGGTAAGGCGGACATTGAGCGGCCTTTCCGCATCGGCTTCGTGCAGGCTGAGTCCGTTGTCGCGGATGGCGTCGAGATGGGCTCCACGCGCGACGACGGAGATGATGGCGTCGTTTCCGGCTTGGCTTGCAAGCTTGGCGGCGATAGCGCCGCCGAGCGCCCCGGCGCCATAGATACAGATGGACTTGATGGACATGCTCGCCTCTTCATGGTGATGATCGAACCTAGATCTAGGTCATTCCAGGCGTGAGGCGAATGCTAATTTGCCGCATGATGCGCTTTCCTGCGGTCACGCTGGTCTTCAGGCCGAGTCCGTTGCCTCGCTTGCAAAATCCGTGGACAAAGCGAGCTGGCGCCAGACGGCAAGTTCCTTTTCGACGCTGGCATGCTGCTCCTCGATCACGGCTACCGTATCGCTGCCGAACGGCATGCGCAGCGGCGGATTGGGCGAATTGGCGAGCGTCATGATGCCGGCGGCAAGCTTGGCGGGATTGCCGGGCTGGGCATGGTTTGCGTCGGCAGCGAAACTGCGCATGTTGCCGGCCGGTGTACCCTCGTAGTCCGCGATGGAGGCCGGGCTGATCGCCAGCGAAGTGTCGGCGAGGAAGTCGGTGCGGAAGAAGCCGGGCTCGACGATCGTCACCTTGATGCCGAAAGGTTCGAGTTCGGCGGCCATCGATTCGGACAGGCCTTCGACGGCGAACTTCGTCGAGCCGTAGACGCCCCAGCCGGGATAGCCGAAGTAACCGCCGATCGACGAGAAGTTCAGGATGTGGCCGGAGCGCTGGCGGCGCATATAGGGCAACACGGCGCGGGTCACCTTCAGCAGGCCGAAGACGTTCGTGGCATAGAGCCTTTCGACCTCTTCGGCCGTGGCTTCCTCGACAGCGCCGAGCAGGCCGTAGCCGGCATTGTTTGCGAGAACGTCGATGCGGCCGAAGCGGGCGATGCCGGCAGCCGCTGCCTCCTTGGCCTGCGCCTCGTTAGTGACGTCGAGGGCGACGGCAAGCAGGTTCGGATGGTCGCCGAACTGCTCGGTCACGGTCTTCGGGTTGCGGGCGGTGGCGATGACGGCATCGCCTGACGCAAGGGCTTCTTTGGTCATCAGCGCGCCGAAGCCGCGGGATGCACCGGTAATGAACCAGACTTTCATAACGAATTCCTTTCGAACTGTTCGGTTGCGGCATCTCTGTGCCGACGAGGTGAATTTGACCGAAAACCCATTGCTGTATAAGATTTGTTATTCTTGAAACTGTGATGAGTTTAATTCAGCAATGCGTGCTACCGAACTGTCCGAACTCGCGGCCTTTGCCGCCGTCGCGCGGCATAAGAGCTTTCGCAAGGCGGGCGAGGAGCGAGGTGTCACCGCCTCTGCGGTGAGCCATGCCGTGCTCAATCTCGAAGACCGGATCGGCATCCGCCTGCTCAACCGCACGACGCGCAGCGTCTCGCTGACGGAGGCCGGCGAACTGCTGATCTCGCATCTCGACCCGGCCCTCGGCGAGATGGCGGCAGCGCTCGATGCGCTGAACCGATATCGCGACACGCCGTTCGGCAAGGTGAGGATCAACGTGCCGAATTCGATCGGCCCCTTCGTCATCGGTCGCATCATCGGTCCGCTGCTGAAAGAGAACCCAAACTTGCAGCTGGAGATCAACGCGACCGACAGGCTGGTCGATATCGTCGAGGAGGGTTTCGATGCCGGCATCCGCTTCGGCGAGCGCGTCACCGAGGGCATGATCGCGCTGCGCATCAAGCCGCGCATTCGCCTGGTCGTCGTCGGCTCGCCTGCCTATTTCGAGACCCGGCCGAAGCCGGCGACACCGCACGAGCTCAAGCGCCATCTCTGCATCCAAAACATGTTTCCGTCAGGTGCGCGCTATGCCTGGGAGTTCGAGAAGGATGGCCAGACAGTGAGCTTTCAGCCGACCGGACCGCTGTCGCTCGACGATCACGAGCTGATGATGCAGGCAGCGCTTGGCGGCGTCGGCCTTGCCTATATCTGGGAGCCCCGCGTGGAAAAGGCGGTCGCCGGCGGCGAGCTGATCCAGGTCCTGGACGACTGGTGCCAGCCAGAAGAACCGCTCTATCTCTACTATCCGAGCCGCCGCCATATGTCGGCGGGCTTCAGGGCGGTCATCGACGCGATGAAGGCGGAGTAAAAGAGGCCGGGATGCCGGCGATCGTCTGAAGCGCCTCGAAGTAAACCGTAAGGTCGCGGGCAGGGTCCGCCGGGAGCGCCGCCGCACGGAACACCTTGCCTCCCGTCGCCTGAACCCCTCCGTCGATCATCAGGTTGTCGGCCATCCCGTGATTTTCGATCGCAATGCCATCCGGTCCGCGGGGGCGTCCGCTCGTCTCATCGATCTCGAGCCCCGCATACCAGATCGAGCGAACACGCAGACCATAGTCGTCGGGGTGATTGGTATAGGCAAAGACCGCTTTTCCCAGCGCAATCATGAAGCCGATTTCATAGACCGTACCCGGATCGGCGCTGATGCCTCGAAAAGGAGTGATGTTGGCAAGGCAGATTTCGGCTCGACGCATGGCGTCGTCGTTGCGTGCGTAGATCTCTGCGGCCTTCCGCTTCACCGGCGTCTGGTTTTCGTCGCTGCCGGGACCGGTCGGCTCGAAGCCGAACTGGCGCGCCAATCGGCGTTTTTCGGCCATGATGGGCATGGCATCCGGAAGAAAGACTTCCGGGCCGGCAAGGTAAATGGTGGTCATCGGTATCCTTCACTCACACGCGAGACGAGGCGCCAGGGTGGGAGCAGCCAGGCACGTGGTCCATTTCCGACGGAAGCGCGGCAAATGGCAAGCCGTACCGGCAGGCATTGTCCAATTTTTTTAGTAGCGCCCGATGCGCCGGCAGTGGACGGGCAACGGCCGACTTCATTCCCGACACAAGCAGAGGCGCGTCCGGAGCCGCCTGAGACCGGTGGGCTTCAGGCGGCGAGGCGATGGCGGAATGAAAAGCTTGGGGTTCGCGCCAGTCACCCTTTTGACTCCGGTGGACGAACCGGCCAAAGATGCCGCCATGGCCTGCATCGTCGGGAGAGGTTGATGAACGGTCGGATTTTGCCAACTGGTATTCGAAGAGCCCCAAAGCGGCTCAAATGCCTGTTCCCCGCTTTGGCTGCGCTGATGCTGCTGGCCTCGGCGGCGGTCGGGAAGGACATTAGGCCGCAAAGCCCGGCCTCGCGCGAACAGGTCGAAAAACTCATCGGCCTCTGGAAGGATCACTTTGCCGGCGCCGATAGCCTGCAGCAGCGGCGAACGGCCTTCAGGACGCTGATGGAGACGACGCCGGGGCCGACGCGCATCCAGGTGCGGCAGGTCGATGCCGACGGCGTCGACGCCGAGCTGATGTGGCCTGCCCGTCTTCATCACCCGATCGGCCAAAGGGTGATCCTCTATATCCATGGCGGCGGCTTTTCCAGCGGCTCCATTCGCACACATAGCCTGCTTGCCGGCTCGCTCGCCAAGGCGGCATCCAGCGACATTCTTCTCATTGATTATCGGCTGATGCCCGAATATGCCTACCCCGCGCAGATCAACGACGCGCTGACCGCCTATCGCTGGCTTCTCGACAACGGCTATCGGAGCGAGAATGTCATCGTGGCCGGAGATGGCGCCGGCGGCAATATGGCGATCGAGACGGTGCTGAGGCAGATGCAGACGGCAAAGCCGTTGCCGGCGGCTGTGATTGCGCTCAGCCCCATCACCGATCTTGCTGCGACAGGCGGATCTATGACATCAAACGCCGGAAGCGATCCGCTGGTCAGCAATGACTGGATCGAGACCTTGCGCAAGACCTATCTCCGCAGCCGGTCTCCGACCGATCCCCAGGCATCGCCGCTTTATGCTGACATGACCGGCTTTCCGCCGCTGTTGCTGCAGGTCGGCTCCGGCGAAGTCCTGCTGGACGACGCGCTGCGGCTCGCCGACAAGGCGCGCCAGGCTGGAGTGGACGTCACCACCGAGGTCTGGCCGGGCATGCCCCATCAGTGGCAGCTGTTTCCCTCGCTGCTCGACGATGCCGATCGGTCGATCCAGAATATCGCCGAGTTTGCGATCCGGCATTTTGCGGACAAACCGCCGGAGTAGGGGCCGCGAGAGCAGATACTCACGCTCTCCGTCATCGCATCATTGCGCGCGAGACGGTGACGGCGCCAGAGGCCGCTCGACTTCCCGGCCGACGCTGAGCGCCTTTCGCACATTCGGTTCCAGCCGCTCGATATAGGCGTGGTCGGGTGCAGCGCCCAGCGCGTCCAGCATTTTCGAGAAGAAACACCGGGCCGCTGCCGCAGCCGTGACGTCGAAGACATCGGCGTCGCTCAGCCCGTGTTTCTTCAGCCCGTCGATGTCCTGCTGCGTCACCGACGTCGCATCGCGCGCCACCTTCGCGGCAAAAGCCATGATCGCGCGTTCGCCGGCATCGATCGGCGCCTTCTCCGTCTCGTTGACAACAGCCGTCAGCCCCTCGCTGGTGAAACCCTCGCGCAGCAGCACCGAGCCGTGCGCCAGCATGCAATACGAGGATTTGAGCTCCTTGGCCGCCGCCAGCGTCACTAGCTCGTAGCGCCGCAAGCTCATATGGCCGCGAATGCTCGAGAGCAGCGCCGCCCAGCTCTCCATCACCTCCGGCCGATGGCCGAAGGCCCGGTACATGTTCGGCAGATAACCATAATTCGCCTCGGCCGACGCATACATAGACGTCGTCTTCTCGCTGGCGGATGCGTTAGGGGTGTGAATGAAAGCCATGGCGTGATCCTCCTCTATTGTGAGAAGGATAGGGTAGATATGCAGGACAGCAATCCTGAAACATCAGGCGGCGTTATTGGTTGCGGAAGCGTCGCCGTTTCTCTTGATTGGGAGAGTTACGGTGAATGTCGATCCGCATCCTCTTGCACTTCGAACTTCAATCGAGCCGTTGTGCAATTCGATGATCTGCTTCACGAGATTGAGGCCGATACCGGTTCCGGCAATCCCGGTCGACGTCCGGGCCCGAAAATAGCGCTGGAACAGCCGGGGCACGTCTTCGGCGTCGATTCCCACTCCATCATCGCTGATCGAAACTTTGACGTTTCCCGTCTCCGCCCATGCGGTGACGCGAATTTCGGAGGTTCCAGGCGCGTACTTGACGGCATTGGAAAGCAGGTTGGTAAAAACCTGTCCCAACGTGCGGGGATCGGCATCGATGAACTCCGGCAGGCCATCGATATCCAACACAAAGCTGTGCGATTTTGCGATCGTCGACTGCCGCTCGCAACACGTTTTTATCAATGATTTCAATGCACAGGCGTCGTAATTGATATCGATCTTGCCGGTATCAAGGCGTCCGGCTGACAGAATGCTCTCCATAAGGTCGACAATCCGGGTCACCGATGCGCGGATTTGATCGACCTTGTCGCTGAGAAATTCGGGCTCGACCGCCCCCCTTTTTCGCAGCAGCCGCTGGGCAGCAGCGTCGATGATTGCAAGCGGAGTCCTGAATTCATGGGATGCCATCGCCACGAACTGCCGCTGCAATTCGTTGATGTTCCGCTCCTGCGCCAGCATTCGCTCGAGTTCCCGCGCCTGCCGCTCGACTTCCGCCGTGCGGCTCTTCACCGTCGCTTCGAGCTGATCGTGATGCCGGCGCAGCTCTTCGGCCAGCCGGACGGTCTTGGTGACGTCCTCATGGGTGGCCACGTATCCGCCGTTTTGCATCGGATTGTGGGTGATCTTGATAACGCGCCCATCGGCCAGGACGATGTTCTGGCTGGCCGGCGCACCGCGGGCTGTCGCTTCGAAGACCACATCAAAATAGGTCGTCGTATCGGCCGGGCCATTTCCCTCCCGGCTGCGATAGGTCAGGATATCCCCAAGTGGCGTGCCCGGCTGCGTCAGAAGGTCCGGCAGATTGTACATCCGCGCGTAGGAGGCATTGCACAATATCAGGTTCTTTGTCGAATCGAACATGCACAGCCCATGCGGCATGTTGCTGAGGGCTGCGTCGAACCGGCGATGTTGTTCGGTCAGGCTGTCTTCGACCCGAATGAGGGTCGAGATGTCTTCATAACTGAGGATCCAGCCTCCACCCCGCGACGGGGCGCAGGTCAATGAGACCATCCCTCCGTCGGAAAGGGCAAACTGAGATGTCGGCGCTCCACCGACCGTCGACTGCCGGGATGCCACTGCACGGCAGCCTGCGGTGCCCGGCAATCCGTCGATATTCATGCCCTTGCGGATGGCGCCTTGCGGAAGGCCGAGAATATCAAGCGTGCGTGAATTGAAAGCCGTCACCGTACCGGCAGGATCAAGGAGAACAATGCCCTGAGGCAGGCTCTCAAGGATAGATTCAAACGAGTGTGGCATCATCCGGTCCTGCTTCAGATCTGGCGGGTTGCACGTATCCGTAGCATTCGTCAGAAACGATAAAGTTTCGCTAACCTCGACGGGAACCTGGACAGGGAGAAAATAGAGGGAGCCGGGTCGTCAGCGACGCTCGCGGTGATTACGGATGCAAGGACACGCCTCATCCGGAACTCTTCCGTCGTTTTGCCACAACAGCACCAGCGATCGATGAAGAAGCCGCCTTGCTTCTCCTTGCAGGCTGCGGCGAACTATACGTGGAGTTTGGCCAGTTGCTGTCCGGAAGGTCAAGGCTGTCTTCTCCGACCTCGTTGACGTCACTCGGCATGGGCTCGCCGGTCTCCTGGTAAACAAGCCAGGCGACGTACATGGTTGCCGTCGTCAGCGCGTTCCAGCCGTCTTCGCTGGGCTCTCCGGCTGCCTCGGAGAGCCGACGGAGCGCCCCGCGCTCATCGTCGCTGTAGATAAGGTCGGAGAAGTATCGGCCAGTCAGGCGTGCCCCATCACCCCAAGTGCAGATTGCCGCCAACGCGGCATCGGCTTCGGGCGCGTGGGGTTCGGTGCGCTCGATTTGTGCGACCAAGGACGCGGCGACGGCTGCCAAGCGCCGTGCCTGTTCGCGTGGCGGCAGAACGGTCTACTCGGCGCGCAGTTTCATGTCTCTGTGGTCTCCACTGGGCTTGTCGCAAAATCTATCAACATAGAATAGGAGCGCCTCCTGCTTTTCCCAGAAGCGGTTGATCGTCTTGATGGGAATAACGGACGAGGCCGAATTCTCTACATTTTTCATCGCCTATGGACGGCGGTCTTTTGGGTTGGCGGCAGCGTCGGTTCGGCGGCATAGGCGCTTCAATCATAACCGATTTTTTAGATCGTTCCAATTTTAAGGCGGAGATTTTGGTGATCGCGAAAGGCGCAATTTGCCGAAGATGCTTTGACAGGCAACGGTCTGTGTCGATTTCTCTTGACATAATTGGAACGTTCCAAATATTTAATGATCAGTCGACGTTGGCGTCGGGAGGGGAAATGACAAAGGCGCGGGTAACCGTCATCGACATCGCAAAGGCGGCCGGCGTCTCCAAGTCGACGGTTTCGCTGGTGCTTCAGGGCTCTTCCCTGGTCAATGAGGGGACGCGCTCCAAGGTCAATGCGGTGATGCGCGAGATGGGGTACGTCTACAATCGCGGCGCAGCCAATCTTCGCCAGGCCAGTGCCAAATCGAGAATCATCGGGGTCGTCGTCAACGACCTGACGAACAGCTTCTTTGCGGAACTGGCGGTCGGTGTCGATATGGTCGTTCAGTCGGCCGGCTTCGTGCAGTTCCTGTCGAACACCAGTGAGAGCATCGACCGGCAGCGCGAGGTCGTCGCGTCGATGCGGGAACATGGCATTTCGGGGCTGATCGTATCGCCAGCGCGCGCTACCGATGCCGCAGACTTCAAGCCGCTCGTCGCGGCAGGCATACCGGTGGTGGTTGTCGTGCGAAACCTGCCCGGCGCCAAAGTCTCGTCGATCGTCTCCGACAACCGGGCCGGCATGATGTCGGCGGTCAAGCATTTGGTGGGGCTCGGCCACACGCGCATCGCTTTTCTCGGCGGCTTTCCCGACACCGCTGTCTTCGACGACAGGCTTGCCGGCTACCGAAGCGGTGTGGAGACTGCAGGGCTCGACTATCACGAAGAACTCGTCATCGCGTCGGCACCTTCGCGGGCCGGCGGGGTGGAGGCGATCGGCAAAGCGATTGCTCTTGCCCGTCGGCCGACCGCAGCCGTCTGCTTCAACGATGCCGTCGCCTTCGGTGTTTGCGACGGATTGCGTGCGCGCCGTCTGGAGCCTGGTGGCGACTTCGCGGTCGTGGGTTTCGACGACGTCATCGAGGCTCAGGCAGCGGTTCCCGCGCTGACGACGGTCTCGGTCGATCCGCAGGGCATCGGGCGACGGGGCGCACAGATGCTGCTCAAGCAGATCAATGCGGGCAAGGCCGAGGCGGAGACGGTGACGACAGCCGTTCGGCTGGTCGTTCGCGAAAGCTGCGGCGCCGGCAAGACCGCGCCGGCGAGGACCGGCAAGAGCGTAAAAATCGAAACAGGACGCTGAGTAATGCACATGCAGAAGCATCTCACCCCAGCCGAAGCCGCCGCGCTAATCCCGGATGGCGCTGTTGTAACGGTGTCTTCCTCGAGCGGTCTCGGTTGCCCGGACCTCATGCTGAAGGCGATTGGCGAACGTTTCGATGCGACCGGCCATCCCCGGGATATCACGACCCTTCATCCCATCGCCGCCGGCGACATGAGCGGCATCAAGGGCGTCGACTACATTGCCAAGAAGGGCCTGCTCAAGCGCATCATCGGTGGCTCCTATCCGTCCGGCCCGTCATCGTCTGAGCCGCCGCTGATCTGGCAAATGATCACCAACAACGAAATCCCGGCCTACAACATTCCCTCCGGTATCCTCTTCGACATCCATCGCGAAGCCGCCGCCAAGCGGCCGGGCGTCCTGACCAAGATCGGCATCGATACATTCGTCGATCCGGAGCGGCAGGGTTGCGCGATGAACGGCCTGGCGTCCGAACATCCGGTGGTCAAGCGCGTGAGCTTTGAGGGCGATGACTGGCTGTTCTTTCCCTCGATCGTCCCGGAGGTCGCCATCATCCGCGCCACCACCGCCGACGAGCGCGGCAACCTGACATATGAACATGAAGGCGCCTATCTCGGTGGCCTCGATCAGGCGCTAGCCGCCCGCAACAACGGCGGCATCGTCATTGCGCAGGTCAAACGGATCACCAAGGAAGGCTCGCTGAAGCCGCATGACGTCCGCGTGCCTGGAATGCTGGTCGACTATGTGGTCGTCGATCCGGAGCAGAAACAGACGACGCAGACGCAGTACGATCCGGCAATATCAGGGGAGATCTTTCGCCCGCTCGATAGCTTCAGCGTTCCGGAGTTCAATGTTCAGAAAGTCATTGCGCGCCGTGTTGCGCAGGAGCTTCAGGCGGGAAGCTGCGTCAATCTCGGCTTCGGCATCTCGGCCAACGTGCCGCGCATTCTGCTGGAGGAGGGGCTCCATGGCGCGGTCACCTGGGTCATCGAGCAAGGGGCGGTCGGTGGGGTGCCGCTGCTCGACTTCGCCTTTGGCTGCGCCTCCAACGCCGACGCCTATATGCCGTCTCCCTATCAGTTCACCTATTTCCAGGGTGCGGGCTTCGATGCATCGCTGCTGTCCTTCCTCGAGATCGGCAAAGACGGTTCGGTCAATGTCTCCAAGCTCTCATTCCGGCCGCATGTGACGGCTGGCGCCGGAGGCTTCGTCGATATCACCGCGCGGGCGAAGAAGATCGTCTTCTCAGGCATGTTCAATGCCGGAGCGAAACTTTCGATCGCCGATGGCGCCCTTCTGATCGAGAAGGAAGGCAAGCTGAAGAAGCTGGTGAACGAGGTCGAACATGTCACCTTCAGCGGCAGGCGCGCGATCGAGCAGGGACAGGATATCACCTATGTCACCGAGCGGTGCGTGATGAAGCTGACGCCCGATGGCATTGTCCTCACCGAGATTGCCCCCGGCGTCGATCTCCAGTCCCACATCCTCGATCAGTCGGAGTTTCCGCTGATCGTGGCGCCCGAGCTGAAGCTCATGGACGCCGCGCTTTTCGGGGAGACAAACATCGGTCTGTCGCTTCCAGAAAAAAGGGCACGGATGCTGGAGGGCAGCTTCCATGGCTAGCGGAACAGTCAGAATTGACGTCGATGGACATGTTGCGACGCTGACGATTTCTCGTCCGGAGAAGCTGAACGCGCTCGATCTCGACATGCTGAAAGCGTTGGCTGACGCGGCCGACGAGGTGGAGGCGAACGCCAATGTGCGCGCCGCCGTTCTGACGGGCGAAGGAAAGGGCTTTTCCGCTGGCGGCGATATCAAAGCCTGGGGCGGAATGTCGCCTCAGGAGTTCGGTCACGCCTGGGTTCGCCACGGTCACCGTATCTTCGAAAGACTGGCGACACTCAGGGTGCCGATGGTCGCGGCTTTGAACGGCCACGCCCTCGGAGGAGGGCTCGAACTGGCGGGCGTTGCCGACATTCGACTCGCCGAGCAGCACATCAAGATCGGCCTGCCGGAGACCGGCCTTGGAATGGTGCCGGGCTGGTCCGGGACGCAGCGGCTTGTGCGCCGGTTCGGGGCGCAGGCGGTGCGGCGCATGGCCTTGGGCGGCGAGATATTCACCGCCGAGGAGGCACGCCTACTCGGGATCGTAGACGTGGTTGTTCCGACAGGAAACGCGCTCGCGGCCGCCCGGCAATATGCTGGGCGGATTGCCGCAAGGGGGCCGGCTGCGACCGAGATCGCAAAGTTGATGATTGCATCGGCAAACGGCGAAGACAATGGAACCGCGGTCGAAGCCCTGGGCTCGATCCTCGCCGCGAAGACCGGCGATCTGAAGGAGGGCGTCGCATCATTCAGCGAGAAGCGCCCGGCAACATTCAAGGGAGAATGGTAATGACGGTTCTCGTCAACCCCACCGTGCTCAGCCACCACAAAGCGCGTGATTTCAAGATGCTCATCGATGGCAAATGGGAGGCAGGCAGCTCCGATCCGATGGATCGTGTCGCGCCGAGCCATGGTGTCGTGGTCAGCCGCTTTCCGACCGGCAGCGGGAGGGATGCCGAGCGTGCGATTTCCGCTGCACGCAAGGCGTTCGACCTCGGACCGTGGCCTCGAATGACTGCTTCCGAACGTTCCGCCATCCTGCTCAAGGCTGCTGATTTGATCGCGGCGCGTACGGACGAGCTGGCATTTCTCGATGCGATCGAGGCGGGAAAACCGATCACTCAGGTGCGGGGAGAAATTGCCGGCTCCGTTGACATATGGCGCTATGCGGCAGCTCTTGCGCGCGACCTCCACGGTGAAAGCTATAACACGCTCGGCGATGGCACGCTCGGCGTCGTCTTGCGCGAAGCGATCGGCGTGGTGTCGATCGTCACGCCTTGGAACTTTCCGTTCCTGATCGTCGGCCAGAAGCTGCCCTTCGCTCTGGCCGCCGGCTGCACGACCGTCGTCAAGCCCTCGGAACTGACCTCGGGATCGACGCTCGTGCTGGGAGAGATCCTGCAGGAGGCGGGCATTCCGGATGGCGTCGTCAACATTGTCACCGGTACGGGACCAGAGGTCGGCGCGGTCATGACGTCCCATCCCGACGTTGACATGGTGTCCTTCACCGGCTCGACCGGTGTCGGAAAGCTGACCATGTCGAATGCTGCTCAGACCCTGAAGAAGGTCTCGCTGGAATTGGGCGGGAAGAACCCGCAGATCGTCTTCCCGGATGCCGATCTCGATGCCTTCATCGATGCCGCGGTCTTCGGCGCATATTTCAATGCCGGGGAGTGCTGCAATGCAGGCTCGCGGTTGATCCTTCACAAATCAATCGCTTCCGATGTCGTCAAGCGGATCGCCGAGTTGTCGAAGGCGGTGAGGGTCGGCGACCCGCTCGATCCCTCGACGCAGGTGGGCGCCATCATCACGCCGCAGCATCTGGAGAAGATATCGGGATACGTCGCCGGCGCGAGAAGCAGCGGTGCGAGGATCGCCCATGGTGGCGAGAGACTCGACCTCGGCATGGGGCAGTTCATGTCGCCGACGATCCTCGAAGAGGTCACCCCCGATATGGCCGTGGCGCGCGAGGAAGTCTTCGGGCCGGTCCTGTCGGTCCTGACGTTCGAGACCTCAGCCGAAGCCATCAGGATTGCAAATTCCATCGACTACGGCCTGTCGGCCGGTGTCTGGAGCCGCGATTTCGACACCTGCCTGACGATCGGCCGCTCGGTGCGGGCGGGCACGGTCTGGATGAACACCTTCATGGACGGCGCCTCGGAACTTCCCTTCGGCGGTTACAAGCAAAGCGGCCTCGGCCGCGAGCTCGGCCGCCATGCGGTCGAAGATTACACGGAGACCAAGACACTCAATATGCATATCGGCAAACGCACCAGCTGGTGGATGCCGCAGACGGAAAAGCCGGCCTAGCCGGCGGCCGAACTACGCTCGAGGAGGGCGGGTGATTGGTGCGGGAATGGGTCCCGCATCTTCCAAACTGGAACTGGGAGGTTCTTCGATGAACAAGTTTTTGACCACGACTGCAATGATCGCATTGGCTCTAGCCGGCGCCGGCGTGTCCGCCCATGCCGCTGACGTCAAGGAAGTACAGATGCTGCACTGGTGGACGTCAGGCGGTGAGGCTGCGGCTCTGAACGTCTTGAAGGAGGATCTTTCGAAGGAAGGTTTTGCCTGGAAGGACGTGCCGGTTGCCGGCGGTGGCGGCGATGCGGCGATGACGGCGCTGAAGGCGATGGTTGCGGCCGGCACCTATCCGACAGCCTCGCAGATGCTGGGCTATACCGTGCTCGATTATGCCGAGGCCGGCGTCATGGGCGACCTGACGGAGACGGCGAAGAAGGAAGGCTGGGACAAGTCGGTTCCGGCAGCCTTGCAGAAGTTCTCGGTCTATGACGGCAAGTGGGTTGCAGCCCCGGTCAACGTCCACTCGGTCAACTGGCTGTGGATCAACAAGGCGGTGATGGACAAGATCGGCGGCACTGAGCCGAAGACCTTCGACGATCTGATCGCCCTGCTCGACAAGGCGAAGGCCGCAGGCGTGATCCCGCTGGCGCTCGGTGGCCAGAACTGGCAGGAAGCGACGATGTTCGATTCCATCGTGCTGTCGACCGGCGGTCCGGAGTTCTA
>NZ_JABFCN010000027.1 GCF_013087515.1 Rhizobium sophorae
GAAGGTCAGGTTGAAAAAGGGCGCTCCGACGGAAATCTTGTCGCCGGTCAGCGTTTCCAGCAGCAGCGGATAGAGCGTGCCCGTCAGCACCGTGCCGCAGGCGACCGTCAGGATCAGATTGTTGACGACGAGCGCGCCCTCACGCGAGATCGGCGCAAACAGCCCGCCTGCCGCGAGCTTCGGCGCGCGGAAGGCAAAGAGCGACAGCGCCCCGCCGATGAAGATCAGCAGGATGCAAAGAATGAAGACGCCGCGGGAGGGGTCGCTGGCAAAGGCATGCACCGAGGTCAGCACGCCGGAGCGCACCAGGAAGGTGCCCATCAGCGACAGCGAAAAGGTGAGGATGGCGAGCAGCACCGTCCAGATCTTCAACGCCTCGCGCTTTTCCATGACAAGCGCCGAATGCAGCAGGGCGGTGCCGGCGAGCCACGGCATGAAGGAAGCGTTTTCCACCGGGTCCCAGAACCACCAGCCGCCCCAGCCGAGCTCGTAATAGGCCCAGTAGGAGCCCATGGCGATGCCAAGCGTCAGAAAGGTCCAGGCGGCCAGCGTCCAGGGTCGCACCCAGCGCGCCCAGGCGGCGTCGATGCGCCCTTCCAGCAGGGCCGCAACCGCAAAGGAGAAGCAGACGGAGAAGCCGACATAACCGAGATAGAGCAGCGGCGGGTGGATCGCCAGACCGACATCCTGGAGGACGGGGTTGAGATCGCGGCCCTCGGCCGGCGCCGGGTCGAGACGGAGGAAGGGATTGGAGGT
>NZ_JABFCN010000028.1 GCF_013087515.1 Rhizobium sophorae
TGCCAATGCCAAAATAACCTTGACCAAGGCAATGCGATTAGACAACCGCTGCACACTTTGCGCGACATGCTTTGTCTCTCGCCGTGCAATGCTTGATCGCTATCGCCTATCGATCCAGATGCGGTCCGAAAAGTTCGAGATCGGCTTCACCAAGCCTGTCGCTAACCGTGTTCAGCTGGTGCCAATAGGGGTAGATTACCGGCGGCAGGCTGACCGCGTCGAGGCGCTTGCGCTCCTCGCCCGTGAGTTTCAGCTCGGCGGCGGCGATGTTGTCGCGGAACTGGGCTTCGGTGCGGCCGCCGATGATGACCGAGGTCACCGCCTTGCGGCCGATCAGCCAGGCGAGCGCAACTTGAGCGGCGGAAACGCCGCGCTCCTCACCGATCGCGACCAGCGTCTCGACGATATTCCAGAGGCGGTTCTCGTCGCGGATCGGCGGTTCGGTCCAGCCGGCGAACTGGCGCGTACCTTCGGGCGCTGCCTGGTTGCGGCGATGTTTGCCGGAGAGTAGACCGCCGGCCAGCGGGCTCCAGACCAGCACGCCGAGGCCCTGGTCGATCGAGATCGGCAGCAGTTCATATTCGGCGTCGCGGGCTTCCAGCGTATAGTGGATCTGCTGACTGACGAAGCGCTGGTACCTGTGCTCGTTGGCGATGCCAAGCGCCTTCATGATGTGCCAGCCGGAATAATTCGAGCAGCCGACGTAACGCACCTTGCCCTGCCTGATGAGGGTGTCGAGGGCTTCCATCGTCTCTTCCAGCGGCGTCTGGCCGTCCCATTCATGCACCTGGTAGAGGTCGATGACATCGGTCTTCAGGCGCTTGAGGCTCGCCTCGCATTCGCGGATGAGGTGGTAGCGCGACAGACCCTGGTCGTTCGGGCCGTCGCCCATGCTGAAGCGGGCCTTGGTGGCGAGCAACACGCCTTGCGGCCGCTTGCCGGAGAGCACATCGCCGATGATGTTTTCGCATTCGCCGTCGGAATAGGCATTGGCGGTGTCGATCAGGTTGATGCCGGCATCGATGCACATATCGATCATCTTTTTCGCCTCGGAGATGCCGAGATCGCCGACCATCTTCGCCCAACCGACGCCGCCGAAGGTCATCGTGCCCATGGTCAGTGTCGAAATCTTCAGGCCGGAACGGCCGAGCAGACGATATTCCATTGAAATTCCTCCTTATTGAAACGTGATTGACGTAGCGCATAGCCAGGCGATGGCAAATCGGCGGGTGTTCACGCCTGTGTGAGATCGCTTGCGCGCGAGGATACCAGATGATCGGCTTTTTCACAGAGTTGAAGACGACGCCAGCGAGGTTGGGGTGGGCTGCGGCGCGCTGTCACATCTCTGTCAACGACCCCTAATAAGGGAGGGGTATCGAAATCGAGGATCCTTCCCATGAAAACGATCGTTTCTGCCGCAGCACTTGTCGCCGCGAGCCTCTTTGCCATTCCGGCTACGGCCGCAAACCTCGTTCTCTACACCAGCCAGCCGAACGAGGACGCGCAGGCGACGGTCGATGGCTTCATGGCCGCCAATCCCGATATCAAGGTCGACTGGGTACGCGACGGCACGCCGAAGATCATGGCGAAACTCCAGGCCGAGATCCAGGCCGGCAACCCGGTTGCCGACATTCTCCTCATCGCCGACGTGGTGACGCTGGAGCGCCTCAAGCAAGACGGCAAGCTCTTGGCCTACAAGTCGCCGGAAGCTGCCCAATACGACGCCGCCCTTTATGACGCCGACGGCTACTACTACTCGACCAAACTGATCACCACCGGCATCATGTACAATACCTCGGCTGCGATGAAACCTGCGAGCTGGAAGGACCTGGCCAAGCCGGAAGCCAAGGGCCTCGTCACCATGCCGAGCCCGCTTGCCTCGGGTGCGGCCCTCATCCACGCCCAGACGCTTGCCGCCGTTCCCGGACTCGGTTGGGACTTTTACAAGTCGCTTGCGGAAAATGGCGCGATTGCTGCCGGCGGCAACGGCGCCGTGCTGAAGTCCGTCGCCTCGGGCGAAAAGGCTTATGGCATGGTTGTCGATTACCTGCCGATCCGCGAGAAGGCCAAGGGCGCTCCCGTCGAATTCGTCTTCCCCAGCGAAGGCGTTTCGGCCGTCACCGAGCCGGTCGGCATCCTCGCCAGCACCAAAAATGCCGATGCCGCCAAGAAGTTCGTCGATTACGTGCTCTCCGAAAAGGGCCAGGAAGGCTTCCTGAAACTCGGCTACATCCCGGCCCGCAACGGCATGAAGCTGCCGGAAGGCTTTCCGGCGCGCGACACCATCAAGGTCCTGCCGATCAAGGCGGCCGAAGCATTGAAGAATACCGACCAGGATCTCAAGGCCTTCTCGGGCATCTACGGCTCGAACTGATCCTTTCATGCACGGATACATCAAAACCGGAAACAGCCAGCCCGCCTGGCTGTTTCCTTTTGTCGTCATCGTCGTCCTGATCCTCAGCGTGCTGCCGCTCGCCCGCCTCGCCATGGTCGGAATAGCGGCCTTCGCCGATGGCGGCGTGATGACGGTTTTGAGCGAGACGTCGCTGTGGTCGGCGACCTATTATACGATCGTCACGGCCATTCTCGGCACGATCATCTCGCTCGCCGTCGGCTGCCTCTTCACCTTCCTGCTGACGCTGACCGATATCCGCGCCAAAGGGCCACTCAGCTTTTTCTTCGTGCTGCCGATGATGATCCCGCCGCAGGTGACGGCGCTTGCCTGGGTGCAGATGTCAGGCCCCTCCAGCCCGCTGCTGAAGGCGCTATCCGTCGCCCCGCCACTCGGCTCGCCGCAGCCGCTCTATTCGGTGGGCGGCATCGCGCTGCTTTATGGCGTGCAGCATGCGCCGCTGGTCTACCTGGCGCTTCGGGCCGGGCTGATGACGCTGCCGCGCGACGGCGTCGAGGCTGCACGGCTTTCCGGCGCCTCCAGCTTGCGGGTATTCCGCGATATCATCCTGCCGCTGTCGCTGCCCGGCATCATCGCGGGTGCGGCGATCTCCTTCGTCTCCTGCACCGGCAATTTCGGCATTCCGGCCATTCTCGGCATTCCGGCCTCGATCTTCACGCTGCCGACGCTGATCTTCACCAAGTTTTCCGCTTTCACCAGCCGCACCTTCGGCGATGTCGCCGTGCTCTCGGCGATCATCGCCATCATCTCGGTCGTCGGGTTGATGATCCAAGACCGGGCGCTGCGCGGCCGCGACTACCGCGTTATCGGGCTGTCGGGCGCGAGTGCGGCCTTCGAGCTCGGCGCCTGGCGCCTGGTTTTTACGCCGCTCGTCTGGGTGATCCTGTTCTTCATGCTGGCAGCACCCTTCTTCGCGCTGGTCGCCGGCGCGCTGGTGCCGGCCTATGGCGTGCCGCTCACTTTCAAGACGATGTCGCTGCATGCCTTTGAGGAGATCCTGTTCCGGCAGGCGGTGACGCGCACCGCCTTTATCAATTCGCTGTCGCTCGCCGGCGCGACTGCGCTTTGCCTCCTCGTTATAACGGTGCTCGCAGCCTACACGCTGACGCGGCGCAAGGATGCGGCTTCCCGCATCGTCTCCAGCCTGATCGAGATACCCTATTCGCTGCCCGGCATCGTCATGGCGGTTTGCTTCATCCTGGTGTTCGCAGCACCGATCCCGTTCCTGCACGTCTCGCTCTACGGCACGATCTGGATCATCCTGATCGCCTATTTCTCCTCGTTCTTCGCCGTCAGCTTGAAGCCCGTGGTCAGCGCCTTCCACCAGCTCGATCCGGCGCTGGAAGAGGCGGCGCGGCTTTCCGGCGCCGGCTTCTTCCGCCGGCTTGCCGATATCATCGTGCCGCTGGTCGCACCGGCCGCCGGCGCCTCGGTCATCCTGGTCTTCCTGATTGCCTGCAACGAGCTGACGATCTCGGCGCTGCTCTGGTCGGCGGGCACCCAGACGCTCGGTGTCGCCATCTACAATCTCGACGACAGCGGCAGCTCGGACCTTGCTTCGGCGCTCTCGGTGCTCGTCGTCCTCATGGTGGTCGTGCTGATGCTGCTGCTCGAACTTCTGGCGAAACGACTGCCGAAAGGAGTGGTCCCATGGCGAGGCTGATCCTCAACCAGCTCGGCAAGGATTTCGGCACCGGGCGCGCCGCCGTTAGCGGTTTTTCGCTCGACGTGCGCGAGGGCGGCTTCCTGGCGCTACTCGGACCTTCCGGCTGCGGCAAGACGACGGTGCTGCGCATGATCGCCGGTTTCGAGACGCCCACCGACGGCTCGATCCGTCTCGGCGAGTGGCTGCTTGCCGACTCCGCGCAGTCGCTGCCGCCGGAAAAGCGCAACATGGCGATGGTCTTCCAGTCCTATGCGCTCTGGCCACATATGAGCGTCGCCGACAATGTCGGTTATCCCCTCAAGGTGCGCGGCATATTAGGCGAAACCTACTGGGCGAAGGTGCGCGACGCGCTCGGCACCGTCCGGCTCGCCGACTATGCTGAACGGCGCCCGGCCGATCTCTCCGGCGGCCAGCGTCAGCGCGTGGCGCTTGCCCGCTGCCTGGTGACATCGCCCGACGTCGTTCTACTCGACGAGCCGCTTGCCAATCTCGACCGGCACCTGAAACAGGAGATGGAAGAGACTTTCCGCGAGTTCCACCAGCGCTCGGGTGCAACGATGATCTACGTCACCCACGACCAGAGCGAAGCAATGGCGCTGGCCACCGACGTCGCCGTCATGTCGGAAGGGCGGCTGCTGCAAGTGGCGGCGCCCGCCGAGATCTACGCACGGCCGGAAGGGCGCATCGTCGGCGGCTTGATCGGTCGAGGGGCCATTCTCACGCTGCCGGTCATGGGCGGCGAACGCCAACTGGAGTGGGACGAGCTGCAGGATGCGCTTCATGCCGCCAATACCGATGGCGCCGATATTCTGGTGCGGCCGGAGGATGTGGTCATCGGCGGCGAGGGGGCTCGGGCAATCGTCGAATCCGCGCTCTTCGAGGGCGAGCGTTATGCTGTGAAACTGACGCTCGGCAACGGCCAGACGCTGCGCGCCTTCAGCCGCGTGGCTGTCGTGTCTGGCGAGACGGTGCGCGTCGTCATCCGCGCCGGCTGGCGGCTTTGATAGAGGGCGTCGCTAGACTCGTACGGTGACATTCAAAAGCTGAAGCCCGATGAATCGTCGAGAAGAAGCATTCCCTTATTCGTCCAGCGGCCACCTAGGGGAGCTGGCTCAACCAGCCCGTAAGCGGCGAGAACCTCGACCGCCAGTTCGCCGGCATACATCGCCTTATGATTCAGATAGCCGTTGCCTTCGCTTATGTATTGTTCACACATCCACGCCAGCGCTTTCAGTATCTCTTTCTCTTCGAGGGTCATGACTCTTGAGGCTCCTGCGCACCTAGAATACACAATGAAATCAGAGGCTACATGACTTCAGCGATCACCGCCACCGTCTTGGGATTAATGGTGCGATGGTTTTGCGGCAACCCAGCCGGGCTTATTCGTTCTCCGAACATTGCCAGCGGATGACGCGGCAGCTGCCGGTTTGCTTTCTGCAACTGCGGATCGCCTGGCGCTGGGCCTCGCGGCCATCATTACCCCAGCCGGAGCCCCAGCCGCTGCGATGGCCGACGGCCACCGCGCCGCAACCGTTTCGGAACCAGATTGTGATGCGACAATCGTTGGCGCTGCTGTCGCAATTGCGCCGGGCAACGGTTTCGGCGTTGCCGCATAAGCATAGGACCAGCCGATGGCGCGGGTCGACGGCGAATAAGCAATGGCGCCATAGGTGTCGGCAAGGGCCAGGCCGGCGAGGGACGTCAGAACCGCAAACGATGCAAGAACCCGCTTCATGAAATGCCCCGCGCCGGAACGACGATTGTCCTGTACGGAGAACTGTCCGAGGCTTACGGCGGAATGGCTGCGGCCCAAGTCACAAGCAATCGCCCCTGGGGCTCCAAGAGGAGTGATTATCCGCATATTTCTTGGCCCTGCCATCTTTTCCCGCGGCTATTGACGGATAAGGTACTGGCCGCAACCGGATCCTTCCCATGTCGCTTCGCCTCGCCACCTTCAATGTCGAAAATCTTCTCACCCGTTTCGATTTCACCGGTTTCCGAAACCAGCTGCGCCAGGACCGCGTCATCAAGCTTTTCGAGGTGTCGAGCGAGGGGGTCTATCAGCAGCTCGAGCAGGCGCGGGTGATTGCCGCGACCGACGACACGCGGCAGATGTCGGCCCTTGCGATCGCCGACGCTGACGCCGATATCCTCTGCCTGCAGGAAATCGACAACATGGCTGCCCTTCAGGCCTTCGAATACGGCTATCTCTTCCGCATGGTCGGAAACGGCTACCGGCAGAAATACCTGGTCGAGGGCAATGACAGCCGCGGCATTGATGTTGCCGTGCTGATGCGCGAGGAAACGCGCGACGGCCAGAAGATCGAGCTCAGGGATATCAGAAGCCATGCGATGACGACCTATCGCGATCTCGATCTGTTCAATGAGGAGCTGGCGCTCACCAACCGCATCGACGACAAGATCTTCAAGCGCGACTGCCTGGAGCTCGACCTTCTGATCGGCGGCCGGCCGTTTTCGCTCTACGTCGTGCATTTCAAGTCGATGGGCAATCCGCGCGACGGGCTGGACGGGCGGCAATCGACGATGCCGATCCGCCGCGCCGAGGCGCGCGCCGTGCGCCGCATCATCGAGGATCGCTTCGGTGCGGAGCAAGCCGGTACGAAGAGCTTCGCCATCTGCGGAGACATGAACGATTATCAGGAGCGTGTCGATGTCATCGGCCGCCGGGGCACCGGTTATCGCTTCGAACATCAGAACGAGACCGAAAGCGCGCTCGACCTTTTCAGTAGCGACGGCTTTGCCGAAAATGTCGTGCGCCGCCGCGAACCCCTCGACCGCTGGACGCTCTATCACGCGCGCGGGCCGCAGGAGCAGTGGCTTTGCCAACTCGACTATCTCTGGCTTTCGCCAGCACTTGCCGCCCATAATGCCGGCCGCCTGCCCGAAATCATCCGCAGCGGCCAGCCCTACCGCACCATCTTCCCGCCGGGGCAGGAGGTGGAGCGTTATCCGCGCACCGGCTGGGACAGGCCGAAGGCGTCCGATCACTGCCCCGTCGTCATGACACTGGATCTCCCATGAGAGCGAACATGAAAACCAATTTGAACATGAATTTTCCGAACAGCGATTTTTCCGATGATTTCGCCGGCTGGCCCCCTGAGGCCACCGTCTTCCCGATCACCGGCGTCGATCTGCGCATCCTGCCCGGTCCCCATCCCTTCGTCGCCGCCGAAGAAGCGGCGATCCGGGAGAACTGGGTCAGGGAGACTGCTGCCAATCCGGCGCTGTTCGACGGGCGCATGGTGTTCCAGCGGTTGGTATCGCTCGGTGAAGACGGGATTACCGGGGAGGGTCATGTCATACCCTTTTCCGCCTTCATGTGGTGGCGTCGGCAGCCGCAGCGCCAGGGCGGCATTCACATCTTCGCCTATCCGGTGCTCGAGACTTCCGACGGCGCACTAGTGGCGATCCGCATGGGCGCCCATACGGCCAATCCCGGCCAGGTCTATTTCGCCGCCGGCTCGCTGGAGCCGGAGGATATCGTCGACGGGCGTTGCGACATCGAGGCGAACATGCGCCGCGAGGTCCATGAGGAGACCGGGCTCGATCTTGCCGAATCCGTCGCGGGTGAGGGGCTGTTCGCCACCCATAACAAGCGCACGGTGACGCTGCTGCGGCTTTTCCGCTTCGACATGACGGCGGACGAGATGATCGAGCGGATTGAGCGGCATATGCTCGTCGCCGAGGACCAGGAGATCGCGGGCGCGGTGGCGATCCGCTCGGCCGATCCCTCCGCCCATTCCTATAACATCGCCATGTTGCCTGTGATCGACTGGTATTTCGGTAAGGCCGAGCGGAGTTGATGTATGCCGCCCAAAGCCATGTAGCGTTTCGGAATAACGACACGCATCACGTAAAGATCGCAAGCGCGTCGTGTGAATCCGGTTGACGTGACGCGTTTTAGCGCCTTGCACTCGCTCGCATGGTCGGGCAGGTTGGCGGCGCGATGACGATTCAAGGAGGCCGATGTGGCGCGAAGCTACAGCGTCTATGACGTGTTCACCGATCGAAAGCTTGCGGGCAATCCGCTGGCGGTGATCTTCGACGGAGACGATCTCAGCGACGAGGCGATGCAGGCGATCACCCGGGAGATCAATCTCTCCGAGACGGTCTTCGTGCAGCCTTCGACCAATCCCGCCTATGCGGCGCGGCTGAGGATATTCACGCCGGGGCGCGAGCTGCCCTTTGCAGGCCATCCGACGGTTGGCACGGCGGTGGCGCTGGCCGAACGGGCGCATGGTGCTGCGACGCGCGATCTTGTCTCGGTGCTCGAGGAAAATGTCGGGCCGGTGCGTTGCGCGGTGCGGCTGAGAGAGGGGGAGGCGAGCTTTGCCGAATTCGACCTGCCGCGCAAATCGCAGCCGGCCATCATGCCGCTCGACAAGCTCGGCATCGCCGATGCGCTATCGCTGAAGGTGACCGAGATCGGCTTCGAAAATCACGTCCCGTCGATCTGGAGCGCCGGCGTTCCCTTCCTGCTCATTCCGGTGCACGATGTCGGAGCCACGCAGCGGGTGGAATTCGATCCGCAACTCTGGGAAAAGATCGTGCCCTTCGTCGATGGCGCGCTTGCCTCGGCTTATGTCTATTGCCGCGGCGGCGTCAACCACGTGGCGAAGTTCCATGCGCGCATGTTCGCAAGCGGCATGGGTATCGTCGAAGATCCGGCTACCGGTTCGGCGGCAGCCGCACTCTCCGGCGCAATCCACCATTTCGACCGGCTGACGGACGGGCATCATCCGATCATGATCGAGCAGGGGGTCGAGATGGGCCGGCCGTCCTTCATCCACCTGCATATCGATGTCGACAGCGGGGCGATCTCCAACGCGCGGATCGGCGGCCAGGCAGTGCGGCTGGCCAGCGGAACGCTCGACCTTTGATTTGATCAGCGCCAAGGACGCTCTATCACGTTGAATCCGCGCATAATCCTTTCCGAAAATCGATTCCGACTTTCGGGGTTATGCGCTGCATTTCAGCCATGCCGAAAAATCTTCGCGATTAACCAAAGAAATTTCGCCGATGCGCTGGACAAGCCTGCCGATCCTGTTTATACGCCCCGTCACACCGCGCAGCCAAGCGCGAACGGGTGATTAGCTCAGTTGGTAGAGCAGCTGACTCTTAATCAGCGGGTCGTAGGTTCGAGCCCTACATCACCCACCAAATTTCTTGAAAAGATTGATATATTCGAACTCAGGCCGGATTTTCCGGCCTGCCGGAAACTGTTCTCGAAGCGAGCGGCATGGTTGGCGCCGTGCGCAGGACTGGCCACTTCGGTCGTGCGCCCTATCTCCCTTTCGCGTATCGGGGAGGGGTCTATGAGAAGCGTTATTTTTGCCGTCGCATTGTCTCTGCCGTTGCCTGCCTTTGCCGCAGGCGTCATGAACGTCAAAGCGAGCGAGCATAGCTGCAGCGAGCTTACGCAGATCATCCGCCAGAACAAAAAGGTCTTTGTCCGCGTCGGTTTCGGCGGCCGCAGTTTCCGTTATCCGCCCGCCCAATGCAGCATGGGCGATAAGCGCAGCACCACCAGTTTGCGCGATGCAGGTGGAAAACAGTGCATCCTTGATTATACCTGCGTCTTCGACCCTGCCTCGCCCTATAATTTTCCCTAGACGCTTCCGTCTAGAGAAGGGGCGGCGTCGATCAACTTCAGGCGGCGCCAACCGGGCAATGCAAGGTGTCTGCGTCCAAACGTCGGTTTCATGGCCGGCATCGTAGGCCAAACATCTTAATGGATCGGGATGTAGCGATGCCCTCGCAGGAGCAGTAGCGAAGGAACGTCCCGTCCACCTGGACTTCGCTGCCTCAGAGAGCCGGCTCTGTTGGTCGCTCACTCGATAATGTCCGCTTCGACGCGCTGCGCTGTCGAGTGTGCCGGAGACATAAGGGCATGGCTGTGCTTAGCCGATAATTCGGACGGTTCCCGCACTGGTGGCACGTGGTGCGATGCCCTACCTTCGCTCTCTCACATTCAGGAGTTTCCATGAAAAGCGTTGTTCTGGCCGTCGCACTGTTGTTTCCGTCCGTCGCTCTTGCCGTCAAGGCAGCGGAGGTCAATGCCAGGGATCACAGTTGCGAAGAGCTTGCGCAGATCATCCGCAAGGACAAGGCGGTTTTTGTCCGCATGGGCTTTGGCGGCCGCAGCTTCCGTTATCCGCCGGCGAGGTGCAATCTCGGCGACAAGTACGACACCGCAAGAGTAAAGGATGCCAATGGCAAGCTCTGCCTCCTCGACTACGAGTGCGTGTACGATCCGCAGTCCTTCTATAACAGGATCCCCAAATAATATCCCGTTCTAAGCGTTGCCAATAGGGTCAAGAAAAAGGCCGGGCGAAGCTCGCACCGACCTTCCTCGATCGGTCTCGATAACGGCTGCCAGTACATCCGTGGTCAGCCGTCAGAGACAGATTCTAGTATCCCTAAAATAGGGTTTACTTAAAAATCTTCAAGAGCTCGCAGCAGAGAGGAAGCCGGCACTGGGCCGGCTTCCTCTGGCCAAACAGCGGTTACTGCTGGGCGGGGGCAGCCGGCGGAGTGGCCGGTGCTGGTGCCGGTGCGGGCGTTGCGCTGTTGTCGGTCGGAGCGATCGGCTTGGCCGGCGCCGGCTCTGATTGGGTTGTGGAGGCTGTCGTGTCCGGGGATGTGCCGGGGGTGCTCCACTGCGAATAGGCGAATGCAGCGACAGCGATCACGGCCAATGCAGCGACCCAGACAACCCAAGTATTACTGCTGCGCGCGCTCGGCGTGGTGCGCAGATCCAGATTTGGGTTCAGCGGGCGGTTCGGGTCGTTGGCATTATTGGGGTCGTACGTCATGGTACTTTCTCCTCTTTCGGTGACAGAAGAATGCCGAAGTGGGCATTTTGTTCCGTTCTGGGCCGAAGCACTTGTGCTGATTGGCTTTTCCTACTCGTCATTCTCGCTTTACTGGCGCTCCGTGCATTCGCGGCTTTGCCGCTCACCCCTCATCTGCTTGGGGGCGACCGGCTGAGACCCTGTGGTAGACCTGCCGGCTGACAGGCCGCCGGTGCGGACGGTAAGCCGCCATGGCGCAATGCGCTTGACACCACGGGGTCTGTTTGCGAATGATTTCTGCATGGGGTCGCGATCACCCCACGAGGCGTCATGCTGAAGAATCGCGTCCAGTAAAACCGATCAACGGAGGGACGCGTCATGCCGTCATTTCTCGAAATTTCTCCCGACAAGCTCAATCGCCTTATCGGAACCCCCGGTGCGCCTTGCATTATCGACGTTCGCACCGAGGAGGACTTCGCGCTCGATCCGCGCCTGGTGCCGGGCTCGATCCGGCGGGGCCATGCCGAGGTCGGGTCCTGGGCGGGCAGCGTCAATGCCGGTGCCGTCGTCGTGGTCTGCCAGAAGGGCAGCAAGCTCAGCCATGGCGTTGCCGCCTACCTGCGCCATGCCGGGATCGACGCCGAGAGCCTCGAAGGCGGCTTCGAAGCCTGGGTCACAGGTGGACTGGTTGTGCCCGAGGAGAAGCTGCCGCGCCGCGACGCGGAGGGACGCACCGTCTGGGTGACGCGGGCGCGGCCGAAGATCGACCGCATCGCCTGTCCCTGGCTGATCCGGCGCTTCGTCGATCCGAACGCCGTATTCCTGTTCGTGCCGGCGCCCGAGGTTTTGGCAGTCGGCGAGCGCTTCGCGGCGGTGCCCTTCGATATCGAAGACGTGTTCTGGAGCCATCGCGGCGAATTATGCACTTTCGACGTCATGATCGAAGAGCTCGGGCTAGCGTCTGAACCGCTTCTGCGCCTGGCGCGGATCGTCAGGGCGGCGGATACCGCAAGGCTCGATCTTGCCGCCGAGGCGGCGGGCCTGCTTGCGGCGTCGCTAGGCCTCTCCAGAATGTACTCCGACGATCTGGAGCAACTCGAGGCGGGGATGCTTCTCTACGACGCTTTCTTCCGCTGGTGTCGCGACGCAACCGAGGAAACCCACAACTGGCCCGCTCCAAAGAAGAGGGCATGAGATGGTCGAGATGACAGGAAATGCGTCCGCCGGCGAGATGGTGGAAAAAGACACAGGCAAGGAACATCATCACGGCGTCTCGTTTGGCGAGGCTTTCCGGATCTGGCTGCGGATCGCTGCCCTGAGCTTCGGCGGCCCGGCTGGCCAGATTGCCGTCATGCACCGAATCATCGTCGACGAGAAGCGATGGATCGGCGAGCATCGTTTCCTGCACGCGCTGAACTATTGCATGCTGCTTCCCGGCCCCGAGGCACAACAACTCGCCATCTATATCGGCTGGTTGATGCACCGGACTGTGGGTGGTCTCGTTGCCGGCATTCTGTTCGTGCTGCCGGGATTTCTGTCGATTCTCGGTCTCAGCTACATTTATGCCGCCTTTGGCAACGTCGCCATCGTCGCCGGCCTGTTCTTCGGGCTGAAGGCGGCAGTGCTTGCCGTCGTCGTGCAGGCTGTCATCCGCATCGGCGGGCGGGCCTTGAGGAATAAGGTCATGGTAACGATTGCGGCCGCGGCCTTTGTCGCCATCTTCTTTCTTCATGTGCCGTTCCCGCTGATTGTGCTCGCTGCCAGCATTATAGGTTTTTTCGGCGGCCGGGCCGGGATCGCCGCCTTCAGGACTGGTGGCGGACACAAGGCGGGCAGCGGGGCGGTGTTGTCGGATGCCGATTCAGCGCTGGGCGAGGACATACCGGCGCATGCTCGTCCAAACCTCGCCTGGTCGTTGCGCATGTCGAGCGTGTTGCTTGCCCTCTGGCTCGTCCCGGTCGCCGGGCTCTACGCATTCGTCGGGCCGGACAGCGTCTTTGCCGAAATTGGCCTGTTCTTCAGTAAGATGGCCGTCGTGACCTTCGGCGGGGCCTATGCCGTGCTTGCCTATGTCGCACAGGAGGCCGTGCAGCATTTCGGCTGGCTGAAACCCGGCGAGATGCTAGATGGTCTCGGCATGGCCGAGACGACGCCGGGACCGCTGATCATGGTCGTGCAGTTCGTCGGCTTTATGGGCGCCTACCGCGATCCCGGATCGCTGGATCCCATGCTAGCCGGCACGTTGGCGGCGATGCTCACGACGTGGGTCACCTTTGTGCCCTGTTTTCTCTGGATCTTCCTCGGCGCGCCGTTCATCGAAAAACTGCGCGGCAACATCGCGCTCGCCGGCGCGATGTCGGCCATAACAGCGGCGGTGGTCGGGGTTATCCTCAACCTCGCTATCTGGTTTGCCCTGCACACGCTGTTTGCAGAGGTTGCGACCGTTCACCTTGGCGGGTTGCGGCTCGATATTCCGGTGCTGCGATCGGCCGTGCCGGCGGCAATGGCGCTGTCTGCCGCCGCGGCGATAGCGATCTTCCGCTTCAAGGCTTCCGTGATCGCGACGCTGCTAGCCTGCGCAGCCGCGGGAATGCTCTGGACGCTGGCGGTGAATTAGGCCTCCGCCCCATCGGTGGAAATGCGCGTCGCGAGCATCTTGTCGATACGCATGCCGTCCATGTCGAGCACTTCGAAGCGCCAGTTGTCGAAGACGAAGGTTTCGCCGGCTTCGGGGATGTGCTGGAGTTGATGCAGCGCGAAGCCCGCCAGCGTATGGAAATCGGCATCCGGACGATCGCGCAGGCCCAGCCGTTCGAAGGCGTCGAAGGCCGGCATCATCGCATCGATCAGGAGCGAACCGTCTTCCCTGACGACGATATCGGGCTCTTCGTTGGATCCCGGCAGGTCGCCGGCGATGGCTTCGAGCAGGTCGGTCTGGGTGACGATGCCTTCGAGGCTACCATATTCGTCGATGACGATGGCGAGGCGAACGGGTGAGGCCTTGAAACTGTCGAGCACGCGGACGACCGAGGTGCCCTCATGCAGCACCAACGGCTGCTTGATCACCTCCATCGGCCGGACCTTGCCGCCGTCAAGAACCTGGTCGAGAAGGTCTTTCTTCAACACCATGCCGATCGGCTCATCGATCGAGCCCCGGGCGACCAGCAATTGTTCGTGGCTGCATTCGCGGATGGTCTTCAGGATTTCGGCCTCGCTGTCGTCGGCGTCGAACCATTCGATGTCGAGACGCGGGGTCATGATGTCGGAGATCGGCCTGTCGCCGATATTGAACACCCGCTCGACGAGCTGCTGCTGCACCTGGTTGAGAAGGCCGGCCTCCTGGCTCTCGGCGACCAGCAGCTTGAGCTCCTGCGGCGAATGGAACGACGATTCGCCGGTTCCGGCGCGAAGGCCGACGCCCCGCAGCACCATGTTGCCCATGCCGTTCAGGACAAAGATCGCCGGCTTGAACAGCACCAGGAACAGACCGAGCGGGCGCACCACGGCAAGCGAAGTGGCCTCGCTGCGCTGAAGCGCCAGGCTCTTCGGCGCGAGCTCGCCGAGCACGATATGAAGTGCTGTAATGATGACGAAGGCGATGACGACGGCAACAGTATGCGCGCCCGCCGTCGCCCATTGCCCGGGCAACCAGGACAGCAGCGGCTCGATCAGGTGTGCAAGCGCCGGTTCTCCAACCCAGCCGAGCGCGAGCGACGAGATGGTGATGCCGAGCTGCGTGGCTGCAAGGTTGGAGTCGAGATTGTCGACGGCGCGCTGAAGTGCCGAGGCGTTCATGCGGCCTGCCGCAGCGAGTTCGGCGACGCGGCTACGCCTGACCGACACCAGGGCGAATTCGGCGGCAACGAAGAAGCCATTGGCGGCGACGAGAAGAAACACGGCTAGTATCCCAACATAGTCGGAGAGCCCGCCGGCGGAATCGGACATGTTTTCCCTGCCTTCGAATTGATGGGAATCCGAAACTACACGCTCGCACACCGGTGGCAAGGCGCTGCTGATATTCTCGCGGCAGGAGCTCGCTATGATCGACAAGCGCCGGTGTGCGGATGCGGAGCGCAAGTTGTGTCGCGAACCGCATGATCAGGGTCATGCGTGTTGATGTGGAGCGCAAATAGGTATGGCGAATGACGTAACTGGCGTCGCGCCATTCATCGCTTGGGCGCCTCGAAGAGCTCGATCGGGTTTCCGGCCGGATCATCGAGCAGGATTTGCTTGCCACCCATGCCTTGCACGATCTCGTTGCGGAAACGCGCGCCGGCCTGACGCAGCGCTGCGACCTCCGCTTCCAAGTCGGCGACTTCGATCTGGATGCGATTCCAACCGCCGGGCTCCGGCTTTCGCCCATCTGGCATTGTTTGAGACGCTCCGCCAGGTCCCGTCATGCCGCTGACCAGCAGGCGAAAACCGTCCCTGGTCAGGATGGCGAAGCTAGGGGCGGGACGAAGCGCGACCGAGAAGCTGAGATGTCTCGTGTAGAATTCCACTGCGGCGTCGACGTCGTGGACGATGTAACGCATGCTGATACCGGGCATGTTTTCCTCCATTGTGGTCTTCGTTGTCTTGATCTGATCGTCCCCTCGCGGGACATGCAGAATTCTCCTGTTCCTAAAATGCGTCGCTTCGAATTCGATTATGCGCCCGTTTCAAGTTTATGCATCTCGTTATGCCAAATCGCGAGCACCTCTGGGCGATAGATATGATATCGAATGGAGGGCATGCCGCCCGCCGGCCGCCATCAGCAGCAACCCTCCACGGCGGCGTCTTCCAGGCGATGGGCACAGGAAGGGCGCGCCGTCCCAGCCTCATCCTCGGATGCCCGCAACTATCTTTTCTTCAATCCCGCCCCGATGTGCTGCCAAGGGCTTCCAAGGACGAACTGGCCGGCCGCGCCGATGCCCCATCTGTGGCGATAGAATATTCGCCATCGTGTATAAGTTTAATCTAAAATATAAACTTCGACCCGTAGCTATCGGATTTCATTACAAAAGTTTAATTTTTATTTCAGTTTCGGTTCATCTTTTCGGCCCTAGTTTGGTCACGTGCCCAACATGAGGACCCCACATGAAAAAGATTTTTGCAGCTCTTCTTTCCGCCTCCTTCCTTCTGTCCCCGATGGTTGTTTCCCAGGCCAGCGCCGACGATCATCGCCGTCCGCCGATCGTCGTGCAGAAGAAGGTGGTCGTCAAAAAGACGGTCGTCCGGTCGCATTGGAAGAGGGGATACCGCGTCAATGCCGGCGAGCGTCGCCGGTTCTCCAATGTCAACGACTACCGCCGCTACCGGCTGGCGCCTCCGCCCCGCGGTTATCGCTGGGTGCGGGCCGATAACGATTACCTGCTGATCGGCGTCACCAGCGGCATCATCTCCAGCGTTATTGCCGGTCGCTGATCGGTCGTTAGATCAGGAAAGGGCGGCTTCGGCCGCCTTTTTGATTCTGGGAGGGCGTGTAGCAGTTTCGCGCCCATCCTCCTCTTCTTCAGCTGACGGCGGCGATGACCCGCTTCAGGGTTGCCTGCGGGACGGAATGACCCGTTCAGCAATGATGTCGAGAAAACCTCTTGGTCTTCCGACTTCAGCGTCGGTACCCTCCTCGTGCGTAAGTGGATGAAGCCCTTCGATTGGCGGCAGCGGTTCGCATTCGGTACAGACGCAGAGAGTGCGTTTGATTGCCTGCGCCTTCATGCCGCCTGCCTGTTCCAACTGGCGAAAGGATCGGGCAGGTCGCGCCAGTGCTCGGGCGCGAAGGCGTCTGTCCTGATAAGACAGGCGTCGAGTTCCTTCCTGATCCAGGCTTCGTCCATGGGATCGGCACCGATGAAGACGATTTCCTGGCGGCGGTCGCCCCAGACGGGGTCGAGATAGGGGCCGATGGCGCGTATGAAGGCCGGTTCCTCAGGCCATTGTTCGCGCGGCACTGCCGCCCACCAGAGGCCCATCTTGCCGGTGCGCACGATTGCGCCCGCCTGGCTGATCTCGCCGACATAGTGCGGGCGCGTCGCCAGCCAGAAGAAGCCTTTGGTGCGCACCACGCCTGGCCATGTCCGATCGAGGAAGGTCTGCAGCTTTGCCGGATGGAAGGGCCGCTTCTCGCGATAGACGAAGGAGCGAATGCCATATTCCTCGGTCTCCGGCACGTGATCGCGGAAACCGTGCAATTCCTTGTACCAGAGCGGATGGGTCTCGGCCTTGTCGATATCGAAGCGGCCGGTGCCGAGCACGTCTTTCAGGGCGACCTTGCCGAAATCCGCCTCGATCAGCTTCGCATCCGGGTTGAGGCCGGTGACGATCTTGCACGCGGCGTCGCGCTCTTCCTTGGTTGCCGTGCCGATCTTGTTCAGCACCACGACGTCGGCGAATTCGATCTGCTCGACCAGCAGGTCGACGATTGTTCTGTTGTCGCCGTCGCCGGCCGTTTCTCCGCGGTCGGCGAGGAAATCGGCCGAGGCGTAATCGGCAAGCAAATTGGCGGCGTCGACGACGGTCACCATGGTGTCGAGCCTGGCGACGTCGGAAAGGCTTTGGCCATTCTCGTCGCGAAATTCGAAGGTGGTGGCGACGGGCAGGGGCTCGGCGATGCCGGTCGATTCGATCAAGAGGTAATCGAAGCGGCGCTGATCGGCGAGCTGGCGGACCTCCTTCAACAGGTCGTCACGCAGCGTGCAGCAGATGCAGCCATTGGTCATCTCGACCAGCTGTTCCTCGGTGCGCGAGAGATTGGCGCCGCCATCCCGCACCAGCGCGGCATCGATATTCACCTCGCTCATGTCGTTGACGATAACGGCGACGCGGAGGCCCTCGCGATTGGCGAGGACGTGGTTGAGCAGCGTCGTCTTGCCGGCGCCGAGAAAGCCTGAAAGCACCGTGACCGGAAGCCTGTTGTCCATGGGAACCTCATTGATATATATGTTATATCATTACATTTGGTGTGCCGAAAAAAAAGGCGGAACGGGGTCATCCGCCTCTTTCCGCCTCAGCTCTCTCCGCGAGACCGCGCGGCAATCATGCGCCGGAGAGGCAAGCCTTCATGCTGCCGGCGATGCCGCGCATGAGGGTGAAGTAGAGATCGGGGCCGGCCTTCAGCGTCGCCGCTTCCGGATCGAGCACGCCTGACTTGGCTTTCGTGCCTTCGGTGACGACCTTGACGAGGCGCGGCTCGAACTGCGGTTCGGCAAAGACGCAGGTTGCGCCGAGTTCGCCGACCTTGCGGTGGATTTCAGAGACGCGCTCGGCGCCGGGAATAGTTTCCGGACTGACGGTGATCGAGCCGGCGACGCGGATGCCGTAGCGGTGCTCGAAATATTGGTAGGCGTCATGGAAGACAACGAAGGGCTTGTCCTTGACGGGGGCGACGGTGGCGGCAATCTCCTTGTCCAGCGCCGTCAGTCTATCATCAAGCGCCTTGGCATTGGCCTGGTAGGTCAAGGCATTGGCGGGATCGGCGGCGACCAGCGTCGTGGTGATTACCGCGGCCATCGCCTTCGCATTCATCGGATCGAGCCAGAGGTGCGTGTCGAAGGCGCCGTGCCCGTGGTCATGTTCTTCATGATCATCATGATGGGCGTGGCCGCCATCATGTCCGGGTTTGGTGGCATCGTGATCATGATCATGATCGTGATCATCGGCGGAGGCGCTGTCGTGGTCGGCGTCGTCATGCGACTCGAAGGCGCCGCCTTCGCGGAAGGGCAGCTTGGTCAGATCAGGCGCCTTGTCGAGCTCGACGACGCTGGCGTTCGAGCCTAGCGCCTCGAGCGGCTTTTCCAGGAAAGCCTCCAGGTTCGGGCCGACCCAGAAGACGACCTTCGCCTCCTGCAGGGCACGCGCGTTCGATGGCTTCATGCTGTAAGTATGCGGGGAGGCGGCGCCATCGACGATCAATTCAGGTTCGCCGACACCCTGCATGATCGCCGAAACCAGCGAATGGATCGGCTTGATCGAGGTGACGACGACGGGCGCACCGGCTGCCTGCATGGTGCCGGAAAAGAGCAGGGTGGGGATCGCCAGGACCGGGATTGCGAGGGCCGGCATTCTGAGGGCCAAGATTTTGAGGGCAGGCCCCAAGGCGCGTTTCATCAATATGCTCCGCTTGAATTGCAGTCGTTATGTTATTACATCAATTGCGTTATGCTATAACGTGTGCAATAGCAGGACGCAACAGCACTTTCGGAAAATTTGATGCTCTCTCCCGCAAAGACCCCCGCTGGTATCAGGGCCGAACCGCTGGTTTCGCTTGAAGATGTCGGCATTCTGCGCAACGGCCGCTGGCTGGTGCGGGGTGTCGATTTTTCCGTCTCGCGCGGCGAGATCGTCACGCTGATCGGGCCGAACGGCTCGGGCAAATCGACCAGCGCCAAGGCGGCGATCGGTGTGTTGAAGCCCGACGAGGGCAGGGTGGAGCGCAGGGCCGGCCTCAAGGTCGGCTATGTCCCGCAGAAGCTTACGATCGACTGGACCCTGCCGCTTTCGGTGCGCCGGCTGATGACGCTGACCGGACCGCTGCCGGAGCGCGACATGCTCTCGGCGCTCGAATCCGCTGGCATCGCTCACATGCTCGATGCCGAAGTGCAGCATCTTTCCGGTGGCGAATTCCAGCGGGCGCTGATGGCTCGCGCCATTGCCCGCAAGCCGGATCTGCTAGTGCTCGACGAGCCGGTGCAGGGGGTCGATTTCTCCGGCGAGATCGCCCTCTACGACCTCATCAAGTCGATCCGCAATGCGACGGGCTGCGGCATCCTGCTGATCTCGCACGACCTGCATGTCGTCATGGCCGAGACCGACACCGTCATCTGCCTCAACGGACATGTCTGCTGCCGCGGCACGCCTGAATCCGTCAGCCGCAGCCCGGAATATGTGCGCCTGTTCGGCAGCCGGGCGGCGCAGACGCTGGCCGTCTACAGCCATCACCACGATCATACGCATCTGCCGGACGGTCGGGTGCAACATGCTGACGGCACGGTGACCGATCATTGCCACCCCGACGACGGCCATCACGCGCATGACGGCAGCCATGCGCACGCACATGAGCATGGGCATGCCGGTCATGAACATGGTCACGATCATACCGACCATGCCCATCCGCACGCGCATGCAGCAGGAGAGCGCCATGTTTGACGATTTCTTCGTGCGTGCCATCCTTGCCGGCGTCGGCCTGGCGGTGACGACGGGGCCGCTCGGCTGCTTCATCATCTGGCGGCGCATGGCTTATTTCGGCGATACAATCGCTCATTCGGCGCTGCTGGGCGTCGCACTGTCGCTGCTCTTCGAACTCAACCTGACATTGGCCGTCTTTGCCGTCGCCGCCCTTGTGTCGGTGCTGCTGCTCTTCCTGCAGAAGCGCCAGGCGCTGTCTGCCGATGCGCTCCTCGGCATCCTCTCGCATGCGACATTGGCGATCGGCCTCGTCATGGTCGCCTTCATGAGCTGGGTGCGGATCGACCTCATCGCCTTCCTGTTCGGCGATATCCTTGCCGTTTCCACCACCGACATCGCGCTGATCTGGGGCGGCGGGCTGTTCGTGCTCGTGGCAATGGCCTGGCTCTGGCGGCCGCTCTTGGCTGCGACCGTCAATGCCGAGCTCGCCGAGGCCGAGGGGCTGAGGCCCGAGCGGGCGCGGCTGTTCTTCATGCTGCTGATGGCCGTCGTCATTGCCATTGCCATGAAGATCGTCGGCATCATGCTGATCACCTCGCTGCTGATCATTCCGGCGGCTGCGGCGCGGCGCTTCTCGCCGACGCCGGAGATCATGGCGGTGCTCGCCTCGCTGATCGGGGCGGCGGCCGTCGTCGGCGGGCTGTTCGGCTCGCTCACCTACGACACGCCCTCCGGCCCCTCGATCGTCGTGGCAGCGCTGATCCTCTTCATTCTCAGCCTGCTTCCCGTCAGGCGCCACCGCGCGGTCATGCAAGGAAAAGGCTCATGACGACACCGCAATTGACCAAGAACCAGTCGCTGGTCTTCGACGTGCTTGAAAAGGCCGAAGGGCCGCTCAGCGCCTACACCATCCTCGACAAGCTGCGCGACCACGGTTTTCGCGCGCCGCTGCAGGTCTACCGGGCGCTGGAGAAGCTGCTCGAATATGGCGTGGTGCACCGGCTCGAAAGCATCAACTCCTTCGTCGCCTGCGCCCATCCGGGCGACGATTGCCACAGCCACGGCATCGTCGCCTTCGCCATCTGCGAAAGCTGCGGCCAGGTGACGGAGTTCCACGACCACGAGGTCGACCACCGATTGATGGAGTGGGTGCGCGGGCAGAAGTTCAAGCCTGAAAAGACGACGATCGAGATCCGCGGATTGTGCGAGGCCTGCGCGGCGTAAGCTTCGTTTGCGTTCGCTACGCGATCGCCTCGCGCTCACCGAAAGGCTCGTCGTCATCAAAGTCGCGGGGGCCGATTTGGTTGTTCTGCCTTTCTTCGCCTTCTTCCGTTCTTATGATAGCGCATTCCGCTTTCTTTGCCTGAGAATCCAAGCCAGGGGCGATCGCGTGTCGAAAACCGAACTCGCGGATATATACCGCGGCTACATCGCCTGCTTGAACAGGCAGGACTGGCCCAATCTCGGGCAGTTCGTCAGCGACGATGCGGTTCATAACGGCCGGCGGCTCGGGCTGCCGGGTTACGTCGCCATGCTCGAGCGGGACTTCGATGAGATTCCCGATCTCTATTTCAATGTGCTGATGCTGCTTTGCGATCCGCCATACATCGCCTGCCGGCTCGGCTTCGATTGCAGGCCGAAGGCAAAATTCCTTGGCCTCGATGTGAACGGCAGGCGCCTTTCCTTCACCGAGAACGTCATCTATGAATTTCGCGGCGGCAAGATCGTCGAGGTCTGGTCGGTCATCGATAAAGTGGCAATCGAAGCCCAGCTTCAAGGTGGGCAGAGGCCCAACGAGATGGAATGATTGGCGTATTCGATGCAGAGAGCCTTGTCCCTCGTGACAAGCACGACATTGCCGCTCTTTTTGGTATCGAGAGCGCTGGTTATCCTGCGATCGCTCCGATCCTGGATGACTTGCTGGCGTGGACCGCGGACGGCAACTGGCCTATTGCCCAACCCCTGGCTCGTTTTCTAGTCACACTTGGAATGCCAATTGTTGATCCGCTGTTGCGCGTTCTCCGAGGAAAGGACTCCTCTCAAAAGTATTTCTGCTTTCAACTGATTGTCGAAAAACTGTCGGTCGAAGTTCTTCGAGCGCTTGAGAACGACCTCCAGAGGCTGGTAGATCGACCGAGCAAGACGGACCAGTTGGAAGGGGTGGACGAGTTGGCCCGTGAAGCGCTGCAGCTTGCATTCATAGCGTCTGGCAGCGCTTTTGATCAGATGATGGCGACGCGCTCGCCGAAGGGCGTATCGTCGTCGAAATTCCGGGTGCCGATCCGATCGCCTTCGCCTGACAAGACCGGCTGTTGCGCCTGTTCGCCGGCCTCTTCCCGGTCGTCCGATGCAGCATGCCCGTGCCGCTTTTGCGGATGCTCCTCGTTTTCGACGATCAGATCCGCGTGCGGGATGAGACTGTTTGCGGCCTCCTTCTCCACGGCCTTCTTCGTTGCCAGCTGGTCGGCGGTGATCTGCGACTGGCGGGCGGCGACCCAGGCATTGTCTGGTTCGGAGCCGATCGAGGTGCTGGTGCCGACCTTCGTGGGCTCGGACCCAGCGGTGGCGGAGATGGGGTTGATCGCGTCGACCATGAGATTCTCCTGGTGGAACAGGATGATTTAGGCCTGATCGGTCTAAAACCAGAATCCTGTTCTAAATTAAAGAGTTAGAGCATGATGTCATCCGAAAACCGCTTGCACTTTTCGGCATCATGCTCATGGCGAACCGGCGAACCAGCCGCCCGCTTTCCGGGATGAAAACGGCGCGGTCTTCGGGCCAATCAGGGAGACATATCGAGCCCGCGCCGAAAAACACAAGGGGACATTGACGTGACTACCACCTCGGACAATGACGAAATCGGTAGCAGGTTGCGGGAAATTCGACGAAGAATTGTGTGCGCAAGGGGGTGCTCGACGCGTGGTTAATGTAAGAATCGGAAACACTTTGTGACTAAGTGTCTCCAAAAGCAGCGTTTTTTGACTTGCTGCGCGCGAAGACATGACGGATATTGTTTAAACGTTGAGGAAGCCGTCATGATTAGAATGATTGAAAACCCTGCCGAACTGGCTGGCGAAGATATCACCGGCAAATATATTCTCCGGAGGCTGAACTATCACTGGTTCGCCTACGGCAAGGCGGCTATCGTAACCGCCTGCAAGGGAACGATCCTGCAGCTTGAGCGGGAAGAGACGGTCTATTCCGAGCGTTGGGGACGTCGCGCCTATACGGGCACCGGAAGACGCTATCCCGGCGGTATCTGTCCGATTTCTGCGGTCGCCTGCGTTTGCGATACGCCCGACGATGTCAATGCCGTCATTCAGCTGGATGTCGAAGCGCAGGACGAATTCTATCAGCTGATCGCCAAGGCGGAAGCGAGGGTTCAGGCGCTTGCCTCATCCTCACGAAACAGCCAATTTCTCGAAGCCGCCGAGTAAGGCGATTTTTTCAATGAAATCCGCCATGTGCAGCGTCCTTCTGCGCGTCTAAAAGGACGCGCGGCGTTGTAATGGAACGGAGAGCGATCATGACGCAGCGGGACATCCGGCCCGGTCACTCATTCGCCGCGGCACCATCGCTTGGATCGCTCGCCATCACCATTGCCGTCATGTTTGACGCGCTGTTTGGGCCCGCCGGCACGCTCGATTGGCCGCGCGGCTGGATTTTTCTCGGCCTGTTCCTTGTGCTGACCGTTGTCGCAATCATCTGGATCTGGCGGACGAATCCGGAGCTGTTTGCGGCGCGTAGCCGATACCAGAAGGGTACCAAATCCTGGGACGCCGTGGTGGCGACGCTGACGATCATTCTCTTTGCCGCCATTCTTCCGGTCGGCGCATTCGACGACGGACGGTTCCACTGGGCGCCGCAGCCCGATTGGGTCGTGTTTATCGGCTATCTCCTGATGACATCAGGTTATCTCGGCCTGACCTGGGCGCAATCGGTCAACCGGCATTTCGAACCGACCGTGCGCATTCAAACCGACCGCGACCACAAGGTGATCGACACCGGACCCTACGCCGTAATCCGCCATCCCGGATACGCAACCGCCATCGTGCTCAGCGCCGGCATGGCGCTGTCGCTTGGATCGCTCTACGCGCTGATCCCCGCCGGCCTGCTCGTCGTCGTCCTCTTCGGCCGCACACTCGGCGAGGAAGCCGAACTGCGCGAGGGCCTCGAAGGCTATGCGGACTATATGGCGCGTGTGCGCTGGCGGTGGATTCCGGGCGTGTGGTGAGCGGAGTGGATGCTTCGCCACCCGCCGCTGCGTTACCCAATCACCCGATCTGCCTGAGATCCCTGGCGAAGCGTTGCCAGTTGGCGACGTAGTTTTCTGCCGAGCGACGGATGGCTTCGATTGCCGCCTCGTCGAGCCCGCGCACTGCGCGGGCAGGTGCGCCGACGATCAGGGAGTTGTCGGGGAATTCCTTGCCCTCCGTAACCAGCGCATTGGCGCCGACGAGGCAGTTGTTGCCGATCTTCGCACCATTGAGGATGGTCGCGCCCATGCCGATCAGCGTGTTGTCGCCGATGGTGCAGCCGTGAAGGATGGCGTGATGACCGATGGTGCAGCCGTTTCCGATCGTCAGCGGGAAGCCCATGTCCGTATGGGCCATCACGCCTTCCTGGATGTTGGTGCTTTCGCCGACGCTGATCGGCTCGTTATCGCCACGCAGCACGGCGCCGAACCAGATGCCGACATTCTCGCCGAGTTCGATCTGGCCGATGATGTTGGCATCCGGGGCGATCCAATAGAGGCCGGCGGCGGGCAGGTTCGGCGTCGATCCGCCAAGCGCGTAGACAGGCATTGCTCTCTCCTCAGACGACCTCGACCGATAGGGTGGCGACGCCGTCGATGCCGCAATTGATGCGATCGCCCCTGGCCACCGCGCCGACGCCGGCGGGCGTGCCCGTCATGATGATATCGCCGGGTGCGAGAGTGAAGAGCTTCGACAGTTCGGCGATGATCTCCGGTACCTTCCAGATCATCTGGTTGAGATCGCCGTCCTGCATGCGCTTGCCGTTCTGTTCCAGCCAGATCCTGCCTTCCGCGGGGTGGCCGAGGCGGCTTGCCGGAACGATTAGGGAGATAGGGGCGGAATGTTCGAAGGCCTTGCCAACCTCCCAGGGACGACCAAGCTTCTTTGCCTCGCCCTGGAGGTCGCGGCGGGTGAAATCGATGCCGACGGCGTAGCCATAGACGCAGTCGAGCGCGTCCGCGGCCTCGATGTTTGCGCCGCCTGATTTCAGCGCCAGCACGCATTCGACTTCGTAATGTACGTCATTCGACAGCGACGGATAGGGAAAGGCCTTGCCCGCCGGCAGCAGGTTATCGGCATTCTTCTGGAAGAAGAAGGGCGGCTCGCGACTGGGATCATGGCCCATCTCGATCGCATGGTCGGCATAGTTGCGCCCGACGCAATAGACGCGGCGCACCGGAAAACGCTCGGCGCTGCCGTCCACCGGCAGCAGTACCGGTGCTGGACGCGGAATGACGGTGGCGGGATGGGGCATTGGCGGGTTCTTCCTGTTTCGAGTCTTGCTTTGCGGGTCATCTTAGACGGAAATCGGCGCGTCGGGGAAGCTTCCTTGGCCGGCGCATTGACGCTATCACTATCCAGCGGTATCGTTACCGCCATGAGCAGGACTCTTGCAGTTTCGACGACGTCTACGACCACCGCATCGCGGTGGGTGGTAGACGCGTGAACTGAATTCCGTTCATTGCTGCTAAGACCAACCCGCCGGAAACGAGCGGGTTTTTTGTTCCCGCTCGTTTCCCGTATTCGAGGACGAGATCGTGGACGATATCCAGAAACATGTTCTTGCGGAGCGGGCGCTGGCCGTCGCCCGCCACTGCATCGCCAGCCGCTATGCCGGGGCCGCATTCGCCTATGTCGCCGGCTCCATCATGCGCGGCGAGGGCACCGTCTTTTCGGATATCGATCTCGTCGTGGTGTCCCCGTCGCTCCAAAGAGCTTGGCGGGAGTCGTTCACCGCAGATGGTTTTCCGGTCGAGGCCTTCGTCCACGATCCGCAGACGCTGGCGCACTACCTCCATCAGGACGCAGACAGCGGCTATCCCATCATGGTCAACATGGTCGCGACGGGCAGCATTTTGGGACCGGATATCGACAGCGCAGGTGTCATCCAGGCAAAGGCGGCAAGTATGCTGGCGGCAGGACCGAAACCTCTTGCCGGGGCAGACTACGACATGCTGCGCTACCAGGTCACCGATTTGGCCGATGATCTGCGCGGTACCCGCCCGCCCGAAGAGATCGCCGCCGTCGCCGCGCTGCTCTACCAGAAGCTGGCCGACCTGATTCTGCTCGGACGCGGCGCATGGACCGGCCGCGGAAAATGGGCGCCGCGCCTCATGAGGAAGCTCGATGCGCAACTGGCAGCCGAGCTGGACGCGGCGTTCAGACTGGCGGCAGCGGGCGACGGCGCCCGATTTCTGGCTTTGGCCGATCGGGAGCTTGCCCTGCATGGCGGCCGCTATTTCGAGGGTTTCAGGCAGGATGCACCGCTGGAAGCGCGCCGCCTGGAATAGTATCGATTTACGTTGGCTGCATTCTGCTCGGTCATTCCTCGCCGGACTCGACCAGCGCCTCGCGGACGATCGCGTAATAGCCGGCAAGCTCGGGGATATCGGCGGCCAGCCTGTCGAAGGCGGGGTCGGATGACGCAAGCGTGCCGGCGTATTTCGCCTCGAGCAAGACCCGATGGGCGGCAAGGGCTTCGGCTTCGGCCTTGTGCACGACGGTGAAGACGGGTGAGGGGACGGTGCGGCCCTTGACGATGATGCGGTCGAGTTCGACGACGATGTAGGTCTCAGTGACCAGCCTTGCGGTCTCCTCGCCGAGCAATAGCGCCACGCCATAATTCTTCGAGGCGCCTTCGAGACGCGAGGCGAGGTTGACGCTGTCGCCGAGGCAGGAATAGTCGAAGCGGCGGGTCGAGCCCATATTGCCGACGATGCATTCGCCGGTGTTGATGCCGACACCCATCTTCAACACATGCGGCCTGACGCCGCGCATCGCCGCCTCTCGCTCCAGCTCGCGGTTGAGGCTCGATATCGCCGCCTGCATGGCGAGCGAGGCTTTGACGGCGTGCAGGGCATGATCGGGATCGTCGAGCGGCGCGTTCCAGAAGGCCATGATGCAATCGCCCATATATTTGTCGATCGTCCCGCCATGATCCATTACCACGTCGGAAAGCGGCGTCAGCAAGCGGTTGATCAGGCCGGTCAGCTGCTCTGGGTCGTCCTTCAGCGTCTCGGCAATCGTGGTGAAGCCGCGTACGTCTGAGAAAAGCACCGAGAGCGTGCGCCGCTCGCCGCCGAGCTTCAGCTGCGAGGGGTCGCTCGACAGGCGCTTGACGAGATCGGGCGAGATATATTGGGCAAAGGCGCGGGTGATTTGGCGCTTGTTGCGGCGCTCCTCGGCAAAATCGAAGGCGGCCTGGCCGAAGACGACAGAGATATAGGCGACCGTCGGGCCAAGCGGCGAGACGAAGATATGAGCTAGCCGCATACCGGCGGCACTGACGGCGGCGAAGGCAAGGAGGGCCGCCGCGGTCGTCACGATCGTCAGCCATCCCGTCGAGCGCCAGACGGTGGCGGCGGCCAGCAGCACCGATATCAGGATGCAGGCAGCGACCGTCGGCAGCCGGGCTTCCGCGATCGACAGGCCGCTGCGGATATTGTCGTAGATCGTCGCCTGGATCTCGACGCCGGAGACGAGCTTGCCGGTATGAACGGTGTAGGGCGTCGCAAAGGCATCGACGCCACCCTTGTCGATTGCCGGCGCATTCTGCAGGCTAAGGCCGACCAGCACGACACGGTCCTTGAAATAATCCGGCGGTAGCAGATTCTTCGGGTCGAGCGCCTGGTAGTAGGAGACGGTGGGATAGCTGCGAGCCGGGCCGAAGGACTGGATTAGCCGGTCTGCGGGCAGAGTCTCGGGGGCCACGCCGGCGACCTTGGCCAGCATGGCGGCAAAGCCGTCCTCGTAGCCTGGAATGCGCCGGAAGGTGCCGTCGCCGCTGAGCTCGACGGAGGCGATGCCGGTCACGGCACCCGCCTCGGTCAGCTGCGGCAGCGGTGTCGCGCGGATCAGCTGCGAGGCCTGCGGCGTCTCGATCAGCGTTTCGTCGCCGGCCAGCACGACATCGGGGCCGACGGCCTGGGCAATCTCCGCATCATTATCGGGGTTCGAGGGCTCGGCCATGATGATATCGAGGCCGATGACGCGGGCGCCGGCGGCACGCAGCTGGCTGACGAGCTCGGCATGCAGGCTGCGCGGCCAGGGCCATTGCGCATTGATATCGGCAAGCGAGGGTTCGTCGATCGCGACGATGACAGGTCCGCCCGGCGGCGGACGGGGATCGTCGATGGTCGAGAGATAGTCGAAGCTTCTGAGCTCGAGCAGTGACCAGGCGGGCAGGCGCGACAGGAGCGAGATGACGATCAGCGTCGTCAGCGACAGCACCAGGAGCCTCAGATGGCGGCTCCTGATCTGCCCGGTCTGCCGAAGCTTGTCCCGCACGTGCATCAGAAGCGGACTTTGAGTGTGCCCTTGAAGGCGCGGCCCCAGCCGGGCACGCCGGGCGTGATCTCGAAGTCCTCGTCGAGCAGGTTATAGGCGGCTGCCTCCAGCTCGATGCGCTTGTCGAACGGCTCCCATACCAGGTGGGCGTCGAGGCTCCAGTAATCGTCGAGCTTGGTGCCAAACCGATCGCCGTCGCGCTCGCCGATATAGTTGGCGGCGACCGTCGCCTTGACCTTGGCTTCGTTGACCCAGGTCAGCGCAATCTGCCCGGAATTCTGCGGTACGAAGGGAAGAGGGCCCCCGTAGCTCGGCTCGAGCGGATCCCTGTTTTCCGAATCCATGTAGGCATAGGTAGCCGAAAGGCCGAAACCATGGCCGACCACGACGTTTGCTGTGACGGCAGCGCGATCGATGCTGCCGCGCGAGATCGGCAGGCTGGTATCCGAGGGAAGCGAGATCAGCGGGATATCGACGGAGAAATCGTGCAATTCCTGATGCTGATACTCGACCGAAGTGAAGAAGCGGTCGGTCCATTCGGCATCCCACTGCAGGGCGACCGTATCCGTATAGCCTCGCGGATTGGCGGAAAACTGGTTGGCCTGGAGTCCGAGTATGCCGATCGGGGCAAGAGTCGGGACGGTGCTGTCAAAGCTTTGACGCATGAAGGCGGCACGCAGCCAGTGGTTTTGAACCGGCGCCCAGGCGAGGCCGAAGCGCGGCTCCAGCCGGCTGATATCGATGCCGTCGCCCTCCAGGCGCGTGGCGAACAAGGCATATTCGCCCTTGAGGTCCGGCGTTATCTCATGCAGCACATCGACATAGGCGCGGCCGATATTGATAGTGTTGCTGGTGGTGGTCGGACCCTCGATGATTTCCGGGATGAGCGGGACGCGAGGAACGAGTTCAAAAAGGCGGGAGGAGGTGGTCGAGCTTACATCGATCCAGCCGCCTTCGATACCGTACCGCCAGGTCAGCGGCCCGTTGCCGATAGAATGGCTGAGAGCCCCGATGTAGGTTTTGGAGGAGGTGTCCTCGGTCCCGCTCAGGACAGGAATAATATCCGGGTCGGGCAGGGGTAAGATCGGGGCATCGTCGACTTGAAGTGAAGTTGCCGTTCGCGACTTGCTCTCCGAATAGAGGACTGCACCGTTCAATATGTTTTCGTAGGCAAAAGTGTGGCTCCAACCGATGCCAGCATTGGTTATTTCGTTGTCAACATCGCGGCCGACATATTCCGGCAATATCGTCGTCCTGATCGGAAAGCCTGCCAAATTGAACAGGTCCGTCAGTGTCGTGCCCTGCGTCTGAGCGCTCAGCGCTCCATCATTCTTGCCGTGGTTGACGAAGGCTATGACGCGATCATCAGGCGTGACTGTTGCCGTCAGATAACTGTTGGCGCTCAGCAGCTTGTTATCCGTCTGGACACCGCCGAAATCCCGATAGTCGCGGTCGAGCGCCAGCTCTTCCCAGGTCAGGTTGCCATAGAAGCTGATCGGAATGGTCTCGTTCGAATAGCCCTGGATATCGGCTTCGCCGATGCGTCTCGTATGGCCGTCGACGCTGTTGATGCCGCCGCCGAGCGAGCCTTCGATGAAGGGCACGTCGAACAGCGATGCCGAGCGCGAACGGCCGGAGAGCATGTGCGGTGAGAGCAGCAGGCCCTGGATGAAGGACGAGTAGCTCGACGCGTTGCCGCGGTACTGAATGATATTGTCGTCGCTGAAGCTCGTTGCGTTGACGAAAGGAAAGATACTGCCCTTGATCGCCTGGTCGATATAACCGGTGCCTTCGAAGGGATCGAAGACGGCATCGCCGTAATAGCGGCCCCAGGCATCCAGGCCCTGCAGGCGGAAGGCGTTGTTGAGCGTCGAGCCGGCGCTCGCATTGGCGCCGAGTGAGCTGTAATCACCGCCGCGAGCGCGCGAACGGCGCAGATATTCCTGAGCGTTGCGGATCGCGCCGTCGGCGTCGTAGTCGTCGATATCGACCGCAGTACGGAAAGATGAGATAGCCGGATCGTTGTCATCGAGCCGGTCGGCATTGTCGAGCGCCTGCTGGGATGGAATGCGGTCGCCCTTTTCATAGTGAGCGGCGGCGAGCATCAACTGCGACTGCGAGTGCCCGGGATTGGCGGTGCTGGCGGCCAGCAGGTCCTGCAGCGCCTTTTCGCGCTCGCCGGTTTGCAGATAGTAGCGGCCGCGGGCGAGCAAGGCGAGATCGAATGATGGATCGAGGGCGATCGCCGTGTCGATCTCGCGCTTGGCTTCCTTCATCCGCCCCTGGTCGAGATAGAGGATGGCCAGGTTTGCACGCAGCAGCGGATCTTGCGGATCGAGCTCGATCGCCTTCTTGAAGGCCTTTTCCGCTTCGCCATTGGCATCGCGAGAACTTTGCAGCAGGCCGAGGGAATTCAGCGTGCCCGATGCCCCGGGGGCAAGCGCGATGGCGCGGTTCAGGTCCGCGAGCGCGCCGTTGATATCGCTTTCATAGGTCGCACGGTAGCCAGCGCGGGCCGACAGCGCCATCGGATGATCGGGGTCGAGCGACAGCGAGCGCTCTATTGCTTCTTTCATCTGCTCGCGGTCATCGGTGAGCTCGGCCAGCTGGGCGCGGATCGCCGGCAGGGTCGGATCGTCGGGATAGCGCTGTTCCGCTTTCTTGATGATCTCGATCGCCGCGCGCGGGTTCTTCAGGAAGCCCGTCGTATAGGCCTCCATGATCGCGCCATAGGGGCCGGTGGTGTTGGCCGGCGGCTGTTCGGCATGGGCGGGGTCGGCGAGCGAACGAGCGAAATAGCCGCCGAATTGCGCCATGTTGCGGCGTGTCGGGTCGAGATGCGGCAAGGCCTTCTGGAAGAGCCTGGCGGCTTCGGAATAGCGCTTCTCCGAGCCGGCGATCGTGGCGTCTATCAGGTCGACGCGCGCCTGCTGGGCCACGGTCAGCTTGCGACCGCGAATTTTCTGCAAGGCTGCGGCCGCGGCCTGGCGGCCGTCGAAGGCGCTCTGCACTTCGGCAAGCTCCAGCCAGTCTTCGGTCGTGCGCCGCTCCGGCGGCAGCGCCAGAAGGCGGCGGCGCTCCGCGGCCATGCGGTCGGCCCGCAGCGGCGATGTCGGCATCAGGTCGAAACCGTCGCGCAGGTCCAGATAGAACAGCATCTGTTCGCGGTCGTCGGGATTGACGCTGATGATCTTGGTCGGCGCCTGGCCGATGGTGGCGACGGCCCCTTCGCCCTCGTTCACCTCGACGCTGCCCTGCGGGTTGCTGAGCGCCACGCGGCCTTCCAGCACGATCATCGAGGTCTTGGCGCCCTCGACGGTCATCGTCCAGTCCGTGCCGCGGATGGCGGCTGCGGCCGCAGGCGTCTCGACCGTCAGGCCCTGGCCGCCGCGCTCGGCGCGCGCCCAGATCGTGCCGGATTGGAGATTGAGCACCGTATCGCCGCTCGCGGCCATCTTCTTGACCTGCAGCGAGGAATTGCGCCCGAGGCGCACCTGCGTGTGATCGGAAAAGACGATGGCGAGCTGGCCGTTGGCATTGGTGCGCAGCACGTCGCCGGTCAAGAGATCCTGGTTGATGTCGACGACGCGCCAGTCCGACACGTCGATGAAGCGGACTTCCTCGCCGGTCTTGCGGGCGATGACGGAACCGGCGACGGGCGTTGCGCGCTGCACGGGATCGGCCATTGCCGACGGCGCGAAACCGGGCAAAGCAAGCGCCAGCGCCACGCCGGCGCGGCAGATGTTACTGGAATAACTCCGCATGTCCTCGACCCCACACCCCACTTCCCCTTTGTCCGTGTAGAGTGGAAAAGTCAAGCGCGTTGCACACGTGTTCTTGCTTTCATTCCAAAGTGTACTATCAGGGATACACTTTTGGGGTGGAGTATTTACGTGAGCGAATTCGAAAATGCGACCGAGGTTATGCTGAGCAAGCCATCAAGCGGCGATATTGGCGCCGAGTACTTCGACCATATCAAGAAAATCAACGATATATTTTATGATCAGATCAAGATATCCGACCAGAAGGCCGCCTATATCTTTACTTTTATGCTCGCCTTTCTGGTGAGTTCCAGCGAGGTGAGGGCAGTCTTCAGCCTGGCGCGTTATACCGGCGGCACACCGGGCAGCATGCTGTTCTCCGGCCTGCTTGCCGCAGCCTCGGTCTTCTCCATCCTGTCGGCCATCCTCGTCGTGCTGCCGCGACGTTTCGGCACTTCCACCTCGCTCTTCTGGGGCGCATGGCCCGATCATCGCGACATGTTCTGCGAGGCCGCCCTTCGCCGTGACGAGCGCTACCTCTTCGATCAGTACCTCGAAAACGCCAACACCCTTTCTGCCATCGCCCGCAGCAAATATCGCTGCGTCACCTTTGCGTTCCGGGGGCTGATGGTGAGCGTGATTGCCTATGTGCTGTTGCTGGTGGCGGTGTAAGGATGGGGCGTTAACACCCTCTTTGCCTTTCGCTTGCCGCTCAAGGCGTTCGGCGTGGCTCTCCTCACCCCCCTTGCATGTTCAAACTGCACCCATCAGCAATAGATGCAGTTTGACATGCAAGGGGGTGAGCGACGATAGGAGCGAATGCGCTGAGCGTAAGCGAAGCCACTTGAGGCGATGGGCAAGGCGCGCCGAAGCGCGCCCTTCACTCAATCCTCAATCTCCAGGACCAGTTCCAGCTCGATCGGTACGCCTAAAGGCAGGCTGGCGACGCCGAGGACGACGCGGCCGGAGAGCTTTTCCTCGCCGAACACCTGGAGCAGCATTTCGGATGCTCCGTCGGCGACCTTGGGGTGGCCGCGGAAATCGCCTTCGGTGGCGATATAGACGCCGAGCTTGACGACCTTCACCACCTTGTCCAGCGAGCCGAGATAATCCCTGGCGGCGGAGAGGGCGCTCAGGATCGCCGTTTCGGCCGCCTTCCTGCCGTCCTCGGCCGTCAGCGCGCCGCCGACGCGGCCGATATAGCGGGGCTCGTGGCCGACGACCGGCAGCATGCCGCTGAAGAAGACCAGGCTGCCGGTCCTTACCGCCTCGACATAGGCGCCGAAGGGCGTCGGCGGCGGAGGAAGCGTGATGCCGAGCTCCTGCAGCCGTCGTTCCGCGCCGGCTGCGTGCGCTTTCTGTTGGTTTACCATTTGCCCAGATGTGCGCCGCCATCGACGTGCAGCACCTCCCCGGTGACGCGCGGAGCTTCTGTCAGGAAGACGACCGCGTCGACGATCTCCTCGACGTTGGAAATGCCTGCCATCGGCGACAGCGTGCTGAGGAAATCCTTCGGATTGTCCTTGTGCAGCGGCGTGTCCACCACGCCAGGCGCTACGATATTGAAGCGAATTTTCTCATTCGCATATTCCATCGCCAGGTTCTTGGAGATGGCGTTGATGCCGCCCTTCGTCATCATCGACACCGAAGCGGAGAAGCCGGCGATCGGATGATCGGTCAATGGCGTGGTGATGCTGACGACGCTGCCGCCGGTTTTCTGCGCGAGCATCTGCCGGACGACCAATTGGGTCAGGTGCAGGAAGCCTTCGAGATTGGTCGAGGACAATGTCCGGAAGTCGGTCATCGTGAAATCGACGAACGGCTTGGCCAAGAAAATGCCGGCATTGTTGACGAGGCCATCGATCGAGCCGAAGCGATCGATCGCGGTCCTTGCCACCCGCGCTGCGGTTTCGGCATCGCCGATGTCACCGTCGACGAGCGCCAGCTTGTCGGAGGCCTGGAAAGCCTCTGAGGCGCTTACCTGGCGCGAGGTGGCGACGACATTGTCGCCGCGCGCGATGAAGGCGTTGACGAGGCCTGCTCCGATACCCTGGGAGGCGCCCGTAACGATGACAGTCTTTCCCGTAGTCATGTTGAACTCCATAAATATGGTTCGGGCAACTTGGGACCTTCGAAGGCCGGGTCGCTCGAGATGGGGCTGCCGCGAATGCGCCTCATCGGGTTGTGTTTGTTTTCGCAGGGTGAATATGGCGAAAACTTCATTCCCCGATTAGATGGAAATATCTGGATTCTCTTTTGCATCCATGCAAAAATCAGTGCATGGCCGATCTGAACGACATCGCTGTTTTCGTAAAGGTAGCGCAGTATGGCAGCTTCAGCCGCGCTGCCCATTCCCTCGGCATGCCGGTGTCGACCGTCAGCCGGAAAGTGACGTCGCTGGAGGAGCAGCTCGGCGTGACGCTCATGCAGCGGACGACGCGCAAGCTCAGTCTCACCGCGCAGGGCCGGGCCTATTACGACAGTTGCAGCGAACCGCTCGCCCATCTCCTCGACGCCGAGCAGGCTCTCACCGAGACACAGAGAAAACCGGAAGGTCTGCTGAAGATCTCCGTGCCCGTCATCTTCGGGCAGGAGGTGTTCTACGAATTCATTTCATCCTTCCTGAAGGCATATCCCGATATCCAGATCGATCTCTTCGTCACCAACCTGTTCCTCGATCTGATCGCCGAGAATATCGATCTCGCCATCCGCTTCGGCGAACTCAAGGATTCCTCCATCGTCGCGCAGCGGCTCGGAAAGAGCGTGCGTTATCTGGTCGCCGCGCCGGACTATCTAAAGGGCAGGGCGCTTCCCTCAAAGCCGGAAGACCTGAAGGACCATCACTGCGTCCTCTTGAACGGCCGCAACGGCGAGGCGGAGTGGCATCTCGTCAGCGGCCGCAAATCGGTCGGCGTGCATGTCTCCGGGCCAATATCGAGCCGGGATTTCGAGGCGGTCAGCGCTTTCACCTATCGCGGCCACGGGATCGGATTGTTGCCCTCGACCTATTGCGACGAGCAGATCAGAAAGGGCGAACTCATCCGCCTGCTGCCCGACTGGTCTTCCGAGGAAATTTTCGTGCATGCCGTCTATCCCACCCGCCGCTTCCTGCCCCTGCGCCTGCAGGTCTTTCTCGAGGCGCTGAAGGCGTGGAAAAGCCCCTTGTGGCTGCCATTGCATTGAATCCGGGGCGCGCGCCCAAGGGGCCTCGAAGGGCGAGGCGGGTGCTCATGATATCACCGAAAATTGAAGCCACCCGCCCAGCCTGACGTCCTGCGTCGGCCAAGCTGTGTTACAGTTTCCGCGCTTGGATGGCGCGGGGATTTGCCGATGCTGACGACGCTTGCGGTGCTCATGGGTCTTTCTGCCGTCGCTCCGGCCGCCGGAGCCGGCGCGAACGAGGTCGATGTGACGCTGGTGCTTGCCGTCGACACCTCGCGGTCGATGGATTTCGAGGAGATCGGCATCCAGCGCGAAGGTTATGTCGAGGCGATCAAGCACAAGGAATTCATCGATGCGGTGAAGGGCGGCCTCACCGGGCGCATCGCCATCAGCTATTTCGAATGGGCGGGCTATGTCGTCCAGGATTCCGTGATCGACTGGCAGGTGATCGAGACGGCAGAGGATGCGATCGCCTTTGCCGACAAGCTCGAAGCTCGGCCGATCGCAACGCAGCGGCGCACCTCGATCTCAACCGCGATCACCCAGGGCACCAGCATGATCATCGCCAGCCCCTTTCAGGGCCGGCGCGAGGTGATCGATGTTTCCGGCGACGGCCCGAACAATTCCGGCAATCCCGTGACGCCCGCCCGCGACAGGGCAGTGGAAGCCGGCATGATCATCAACGGCCTCGCCATCATGCTGCGGCCTTCCGATGCGCCTGACGGGCTCGACAAATATTACGCCGATTGCGTGATCGGCGGTCCCGGCGCCTTCGTGCTGCCGGTGCGCAAGATCGAGGATTTCGCCGTTGCCGTGCGCCGTAAGCTGGTACTGGAGATCAGCGGCATTTCCCCGCCGGCGACGGTGCAAAAAACAGCCAGCGCCGAGACGGGTGCCGACTGCCTGATCGGTGAGAAGCAATGGCGGGACATCTTCGACCGTTGATGCCAGAACAGGATGATTTTAGGCCGGGTCGGCCCAAAATCTCAATCCTGTCCTGAATTACATAGTTAGAGCATGATGTCGTCCGAAAACCGCGCACACTTTTCGGCATCATGCTCTACCGGGTCAGCGCGCCGAACTTATATCAGTCAGTATCTGGTGAGCGGCAGAGACACGGTCCTCGTTGGGATAGTTTTTGTTGGCCAGAATGACGATACCAACTCGATCTCTCGGGATGAACGCGACATAGGCGCCGAAACCATTCGTGGAACCGGTTTTATTGATCCACACATCGTCACGCGGTTTCATTGCCGGCATCAGTTGCTTGACGGGAATGGTCTTGAGCATGGCGCTGGAATTGTTGTCCATCAACGTCGTCAATGTCGCGGGATAGGAATACTGTTCCCAAATAAGGTCTTGGGTCATCGCGCCGACATCGAAGTATCCCTTGTGCGTATTCATGATCGCCTGCTGCAACTTATCGTCCAGCTCGACCAGACCCATGTTCGCGTCGATGAACCGGATCATGTCGCTTGCTGTGGATTTCACTCCATAGGCCTCGGACGAAAGAATGGCAGGTGTCATCCGAGCCGGCTCACCGGTTCGCTTGTAGCCTTGGGCATAGTCGACCATCCGCGATTTCGGCACATCAATAAACGTGCTTTTCAATCCAAGGGAGGGAAACAATTGGTCTTCCATGAGAGCTGCGAAGTCTTTGCCGATGCTTTTTGCCGTTATATATCCGAGCGCGCCGATGCTTGGATTGGCGTATGTTCGGTGCGTTCCGGCGGCATATGATGGTTTCCAGGTTGCGAGATACTCCATCAGCTGCTTTTCGGTTTTGACTTCGTCGGGAAATTGCAGCGGAAATCCACCAGCCGTATGGGTGCCCAAATCCATCAGCACGACATCGCCGAACGGCTTTCCCTTCATCGACGGAAGATATTTGCTTGCCTTGTCCGACAGCGAAAGTCGGCCGGTCACGTCCGCGTAGGAGGTGAGGGTAACTGTAAAGGTTTTGCTGATCGATCCCAGTTCGAACATGGTCGTCGCGGTAACGGGCCTGTCAGTGTCCTTCGACTCGACGCCGTAGTTGAAGATGTGGTTCTGTCCATCAGCGGTGATGGCAACGGCAATGCCCGGAATGCCGTATTTATCCATGATTGGTTTAATCGCGGCGTCCGAGATGGCTTTCAGTTTCAGCTCGTCAGCCGCAAAGCCACTTGTGGAAATGCATGTCGAGACCAATGCGGCCGATAGAATTCCTATCCAATCACGCTTCATTTTTTCATCCTCTAAAAGCAGCTTCATCAGCGCAAAGGCGCATGAGGACGGCATTTAATGGCACTGTTTTACGGCAGCAAACGATGATATCTCGGAGGAGATCCAAGAAAATCTAGGGCTAAGATGGTTCGGCAATTCCTCCCTTTAAATGGCTTGAGGGCCTTCGAAGCATCGGCAAGACATCTCAGCTTCACCCGGGCCGCGATCGAGCTTTGCGTTACCCAGGCCGCTGTAAGCCAGCAGGTTAAAAGCCTGGAAAAGCGATTGGGAGCTGCCCTTTTTCAGCGTCTCCCAAGAGGCTTGAAAATCACCGCTGAAGGCGAAGCTCTTTTGCCGACCTTGACGAATTCCTTCGATCAGATGGCGATCACGCTGGACCGGATTGAAGCCGGGCATGTTCGGGAATTGCTATTCCTGGGTGTGGTCGGGACGTTTGCCGTCGGCTGGTTGTTGCCAAGGCTTTCGGATTTTCAACAGCAGCACCCGTTCATCGATGTGCGTGTTTCGACAAACAATAATCGCGTCGATATGGCGGCCGAGGGACTGGACTTTGCCATTCGCTTCGGCAGCGGTTCCTGGCACGGCACAGATGCGCTACGTCTGTTCGACGCTCCGCTCTCTCCTTTGTGCACGCCCAAATTGGCCGCGTGTTTGAGGTCGCCTGCAGACCTGGTCGAGGCGACGCTTTTGCGGAGCTACAGGGCGGACGAATGGAGCACCTGGTTTGCGGCAGCGAACGTTCCTCCGGCGGCGCAGATAAACGCAGGTATCGTCTTCGACTCTTCCCTCGGCATGATGGAGGCGGCCCTGCAAGGACTGGGGATCGCTCTGGCGCCGCCGTCGATGTTTTCCAGACATCTATCCTCGGGGGCTATCAGACAACCTTTTCCTACGACCATATCGTTGGGGAGCTACTGGCTAACCCGACTGCAATCAAGGCCGCCAACAGCGGCTATGCTCGCATTTTCCAATTGGATAACGTCGCAGATGTCTCCCGCATCGCAATGACGGCTTCCGGCTCGCCGGAGGCCGAGATCAACCCGACACTCAAGGACTTGGCCGTCGAGGCTCGTGCCCTTCAGCCCGTTGGCAAGGGAACTCCTCCGTCATACTCCACCACCGCCGCTTTGCTTACGCCACACAGATGCCCGGCACGGCGACCTTCTGGAAGAGATGCGGGGAGGCGACCGCCGAGGACGGATAGTCCGAGAGCTTCGCCCGAAACTCCGGATGCGAGAATGCCGCCCGGAAGTCGGCGGTCGATTCCCAGACGGCATAATTGAGATAAGCAGGGCTTTCGCCGATAGCGCGATGCATCTGGGTCGAGATGAAGCCAGGCTGCCGTTTCATGAAGGCCGCATCGGCCTGCCAGGCATCAAGGAAGGCCTGCTCGTCAGCCTTGTCGAGCGTGAAGAGGTTGATGAGGACGATCGCGGAGGCATCGATCGCGATTTGGCGATCGATCGGGAAGGCAGGGTCCATCGGGCGCATGAGCGACATGGTCGACTCCATCTGATTTGGTTACATGATGTCAATCTGGTAATACCGATACATATTCAATTTGACACTATGATGTCAATATAACTATATGGTGACAAATGAAGCCCCAACGGACCCCGGCCGGAACAGCTTTGACTGACCTCATTCTGGATCTCTTCCGGCTCAATAACCGGATGATCAACGCGGGCGACAAGCTCGTCGACGGGCTCGGCCTGACGAGCGCCCGCTGGCATGTCCTCGGCACCGTCGTCACAGCAGGCCGGCCACAACCGGTCGCGTGGCTGGCGCGCAACATGGGGGCCAACCGCCAGAACGTCCAGCGCATCGTCAACGATCTCGAGAAGGAAGGGCTTCTGGCGTTCCGGCCCAACCCTCACCACCGACGGGCACAGCTCGTCGTGCTGACGGCCGGGGGAAAACAGGCATATGAAACCGCCATGCGCCTGCAGGCCCCCTGGGTCGACATGCTCGCGGAAGGGCTTCAGGTCGAGGATGTCAAAACCACGCATGCCGTCATGAAGGCGCTGCGCAGCAAGCTCGAAGGACATGGAGATGTTGAAGAGCAGGGCTGATCGCTATGGCGCAATAGCGGTTTCGATCCACTGGCTGAGTGCGTTTCTGATCCTGGCACTGCTCGGCTCCGGCTTCCGGGCCGCCAACGCCATGGACGCGGCGACCAAGGCCGGGCTGCTGCGCTTCCACATTCCGGTGGCAGTCGTCGTCCTGCTTCTGACGGCTTTTCGCATTGTCTGGTGGTGGCGTTTCGATCGCAAACCTGTGCCGGTGGCGGCATCGCCTCGCTGGCAGGAGCGCCTGGCGGGCTTTGTCCACGTCGTCTTTTACGTCTTCATTCTCGGCATGGTCGCCAGCGGCATCGGAATGATGATCCTCAGCGGCGCTGCTCCCGCCGTCTTCGGGGCAGCCGGTGCCACGCTGCCTGATTTCACCGCCTATCCGCCGCGTGGCCCGCATGGGTTCGGCGCCTTCCTGCTTGTCGGCCTGTTGGTCTTCCATGCCGGCGCCGCGCTCTATCACCAGTTCGTCCGCGGCGATCACCTGCTGCGGCGGATGTGGTATGGCGGCTGAGGTCCAACCGAGATCGGCTCACGGGGCGGCGAGGGTATCTGAACCAAAGAGCCGCTACGAGCAGGGCAAGGACATGATAAAACGTCTCGGCGCGGTGCGTGCCGAGACGCTTCTCAAATGATGTTGCCGTCTGACGCCGCAGCCTTTGCCTATAAAGGCAGCTGCTTGCCGGCCTGTTCACTGACCATGTATTCGGCGTACCAGTCCGGCCAGTTCTCGTCGTGTTTGCCGCCGTTTCGCTTCTCGTGTTCGCCGTGCGCGGTCGCCGCACGGCGCATGGCTGACGCAAGATCGGTTGAGTTGGCGAATGTCGTCCCGTCGGCGTCGATGCGTCCTGGCAGGCGCGTGGTGACTTCCTGGAACAGCCAGCCGTTGCCATCGGGATCCTTGAAGGATGCGAAAGAGCGGTAGCTGCGGTGATCGGGATCGCGGCCGGCAATGCGAAGCCGCCCGAACAGATAGGGTTCGTCCTTTCCGGCATAGACGCCAGCCGCGTCATGGAACACTTCGCTGACCTCGACGCCGCGGGCAATGAGATCGCGGCGGGCGGCCTCGATGTCGGAGACGATAAGATAGAGCCCCTGGGCGGAGCCGGGGGCTGCGGCGGTGACGTTCTTGCCGAAGATGATCGCGCAGCCGGAGCCCGGCGGCGTAAACTGGATCACCCGGAAATCGGCATTATTGGTGAAGTCGGCGTCGAGCCGCCAGCCCAGGCCGTCGTAAAAACGTTTGGCGCGGTCGACGTCGGAAACGGGGATGACGACCACCTCGAGCTTGGTGTCGACGGGCCGTGTATTCGGGGTCTCAATGGGGGTTTCACTGCGCATTGCATTGCTCATCTTCAGCTCCTTGGGGTTTGGGATGCGTTAAGAATGGCGATACATGTCACCGCCAGTGGACCACAGCGCGGTGAGGGCGTCGAATCAATTATTCTGTCGGTATTGAGTGGTCGACGGCGGGATAACCCCGCCGTCTTCATCGGTTGTTGTTCTTCTGCTCGTCGAGCCGCTCTCACGCAGCGAGAGCGGCGCGGGTTTTACCGATCGTCAGAGCCGCCTTTGCTGCCTCGCGCCCTTTCTCGACGAAATGTGAGCGGTAGATTTGCTTATGGTGCTCGGTTTCCTGATACTGGTGCGGCGTCAGGGAAACCGACAGCACCGGCACACCGGTATCCATGCCGGCGCGCATCAGCCCATCGACGACGGCCTGGGCAACGAATTCGTGGCGGTAAATTCCGCCGTCGACGACGAAGGCGGCGGCAACGACAGCGGCATAGCGTCCGGTTGCCGCAAGATCGCGTGACAGCAGCGGCATCTCGAATGCGCCGGGAACATCGAACACGTCGACCTGGTCAGGCGGAATAAGCTGATGGAAGCCATCAAGGGCGCGGTCGACGATGTCGGCGTGCCAGTTGGCTTTGACGAAGGCGTAGCGGGTGGGTGTCACGGTAATCTCCTTTGGCGAACAGACACATCACCCAAGGCGATCACGAACGTCCCCGACGGCCGCGAGGGCGGCAGGAACGCACGTTCTCTTTCATCCGGACTATGACCGTCGGCTCAGGCATCTCACCTGATCTGCTGACCCTTCCGAAGAAGGCGCTCGCGGGCTCGCAATCTAAATGCATACCGCCGGTAGGGACTTGCACCCCGCCCTGAGAACGGCGCGGACAATAGGGGGAAGGCGACCGGCTGGCAATAGGTCGAATGCTTCGAGGCCAATGCAGTATCAGGGCTCCCGACGCGGCGATTTCGCTTGTTCGTCCATCGCGGCGGGAAAGCCACCTTGCGGAGGATGGGCTTGCGCCTACATGCTGTGAATGAGGACATTCACGTCAGAATAGCACGGCAGGACAGGATACGCCGCTCCACCGGCGGCGGGCAGGGCCGTGGCAACCATGGGAGACAGAGAGATGGAAGACCCCTTCGTCGTCCGCCGCGAGACCCATATCGCGGCGCCGCCGGCCGCGGTGTTCGCGTTGATGACCGACCCGGAAAAGATTCTGCGCTGGATGGGAACGGAGGCGCAGGTCGAGCCGCGGCCCGGCGGGCTCTATCTCGTCAACGTTACCGGCGCCCGCTTTGCGCGTGGCTCGTTTCGTGAGGTGGTGCCGGTTCATCGCCTTGCCTACAGCTTCGGCTGGGACGGCAGCGAGGTGGTGCCGCCGGGGTCGAGCCTGGTCGAGATCGATCTGATCGAGCAGGGAGGTGGAACGCTGTTGCGGCTCACCCATAGTGGCCTGCCGAGCGCCGAGCAATGCGCCGGCCATGCGGAGGGCTGGGCACATTATCTCGGACGGCTGACCGAGGTCGCCGCCGGGGGTGATCCGGGTCCCGACCCTTTTTACGGCAGGACATGAACAATTTTTGCAGGCAGCCGGGCGCCTCTGAAGCGCTTGACGTTGCGACAGCAGCGGTCGGCGAACGCTCAGACCGGCCGTGCGGAAGCGCTTCTTTTTCTTCCGCAAACATGAACGCGTAGTTCATCTCCAGTTCAATTTGGCGGTCATAAGGTGTGGACGGCTGGATTGAAATGGAGTTCTCGATGAAGGCACTTTCTATCGCGGCTGCCTTGCTCGCTGGCAGCCTCTCATTCGGCACAGCGCAGGCGATGCCGATTGGGACAATCAATGTCCAGAGCAATATCACAACGGTCGACTACGCGTGCGGTCGCGGCTGGCATCTGACGCGCTGGGGCGAATGCCGGCGAAACTGGCGCCGCCCGCCGCCGGTCGCTTTCTACGGTGGTCCACCCCGCTGGGGCTGGGAGCGGCGTCACCGGGATTGGGATGGCCCGCGCTGGCGCCATGAACGGCGTTGGGATCGCGACCGTCGTTGGCGGGATTATGACTAAGGGTCCCGCTTAGTTGTAGATGGACGGAGGCCGGGACGATTTTCGCCCGGCCTCTTCTGGTGAAACAGCTTCGCCGACGCTGACAGGCAGCGTCCTCCCGATTTGTTCGAGACGATCAAATCCTGCTGACGAGCCAGTTCTTGCCGTCGATTAGTTCTTCGAGCTCGACGGGATCCTTGACGCCGAATTCGAACCATTCGACGAGTTCTTTCGCCTTCAGCTTGCTCTCGTCTGCCGTAAACTCGATCTCGTAGCGTGCGCACCATCGCCGAAGGATCGACGTCAGCAGCGTCATGTCATTCCCATCCAGCGGATCTTTCGGCCAGAATATCGTACCCATCGCACCCCTCAATCACACGATGACGAACGACGTTATAATGGAATCAAAGCGGCGCAAGTTTAAAGTGTTTATTTTTCGTTTTCCACCGCGGTGAATGGTTTTCGACAGGGGCGTGCTGTTAATGTCGGGCGTCTGCGGGAGGACGCGCTCGAGACAACAGCCTGATCGATGTCCCGACGGACGTGCGGGATATCGGTTTGTCGACACCTCGGGGATGTCCTTGCGGCTGCACGGGAGGGCGTGCCATGATCACGGTATGGATTTGCCATCTCCCCTTGCCTGGCTGGTTGACGAGGCCGGAGCCTCGCCCGGTCCCGAACGGTTTCTGGCCGAACTCGGGCGCCGGCTGCTGGCCGACGGCCTGCCGCTTTCCGGCGGCACGTTGACGCTTTCGGTGCCTCATCCGATCATTGCGCGGCGCACCTGGTTGTGGCGGGCCGAGACCGGTGCTGTCATCGAGGCGCTCGCCTTTGCCGCATCCCCGCAGAGCGAGGCCGGGCGCGACTGGCTGACCGCGCTCGGGCCTGTATGGGAGGAGCGAAGAGGACCTTCGCAGGATAGTCCCATGCTCGGCTGGGCGGGTACCGACAACGGGGCAGAGGCCGGCGGATTCGCTCCGGCCGAAGCCGACCGGCTGCGCGAGGTCGCGCGTTTTGCCGCCGCACCGCTCGCAGCGCTCGCGGCGCGGGAGGCGCGGGCAGCCCTGCTCGAAGCCTATCTCGGCCGGCGTAGTGCCGCCCGGGTGCAAGCCGGCGAGCTTGCTCGCGGCACCGGCGAGACCATACGTGCCGCTCTTCTCTGCGCCGATCTGCGTGATTTCACCGCGCTTTCGGAGGTGACGGAGCCGCACGCGATGATCGCGACGCTGGACGCATGGTTCGACCGCGTGGCAGGCGCGGTGCACGCCTTTGGCGGCGAGGTGCTGAAATTCATCGGCGACGGCGTGCTGGCGATCTTTCCGGTCATGGACACTTCCGACGACGCGGGAACGGTGGGCCACGGAGACCGGGAAGCCTGCGAGGCAGCCCTCAGGGCGGTTGCTGCCAGCCGTGCCGGCATGGCCCATCTCGACCAGATGCGCCTGGCGCAGGGGCTGGCGCCGCTGCCCTTCGGCGCGGCGCTGCATTTCGGCGAGATCCTATGGGGCAATATCGGCGCAGCCGACCGGCTGGATTTTACCGCCATTGGCCCCGCCGTCAATCTGGTCAGCCGGCTGGAAGGACTGTGCAAGCCGCTCGGCCGAAGTGTGCTGATCTCGGGCGCGGTTGCAGCGAATACGGCGACGGCCCTGATGCCGCTCGGAGAGCACAGCTTGCGCGGCATCGCCCAGCCTTGCGCGGTCTTCACCCTGCCGGAAAATTGAGCCGCAACGCAGGGTGCTGTGAGCGACCTTCGTTTATGCAAAGAAAGATTTGCAAAGATATCTTTGCAATAGTAGGCTTCCGGTATGAAAAATCCGCGCCCGCAGCCTGCTCAATCAGTCACCGCACCCCGCGCCCTCAGCCGCGTCGTACCCGATCCGACCGCGCTGAAGGCGCTGACGCATCCTGTCCGGCTGCGCATGCTCGGCATGCTCAGGCTCGATGGACCCGCCACGGCGACGCAACTGGCAGTGCGGCTGGGCTTAAACAGCGGCGCGACCAGCTATCACCTGCGCCAGCTTGCCCAATACGGCTTCATCGAGGAAGCGCCGCATGCTTCGCGGCGCGACCGCTGGTGGCGCGCCAGTCACGAGCTCACCTCGGTGCCGGCAAGCGAGGCCGAGGGTGAAGCGCTCTATCTCGACCTCGCCTTCAACCAGGCGATACTCTCCCTGCAGGTCGGCCAGATGCAGCAGGCGCTGGAGGAATATGCCGAGCTGCCGGCGGAGTGGCGCAAGGCGAGTACGGCCAGCGACATCATCATCCCGATGACGGCGGAACAGGCCGAAGCCCTGACCAGGCGGCTGACCGATCTCATTCTCGAAGCAATGCGGGTGGCTCCGCCTTTGGGCGAGCTAGCGCCCCCGGGTATGGTTCCCTTCACGGTCATGCTGCACGCTTTTCCCTATCCGGGGCGACTCCCGCACCGCGAAGGGGATGGCGAGCCATGAGAAGGGGTGGGCCATTTCTGGCGCTTGCTGCGGCCGAGACGCTTTCACTTTCCGGCACGCGGCTATCGACCATCGCCATTCCCTGGCTGGTGTTGAGTACGACGGGCAGCCCGGTTCTGACCGGGCTGACGGCGATGATGGAGATGCTGCCCTATGTCGCCGCCAAGGCGCTCAGCGGCCCGCTGATCGACCGCGTCGGCCCGAGGCGTATCGCTATCGTCTGCGACATCGCCTCGGTGGCCGTGGTCATGCTGGTGCCGATGCTTGACTGGCTCGGACTGCTGACGACGCCGCTGCTACTGCCGATCGTCTTTGTGATGGGCGTGCTGCGTGGCCCTTCCGATGCCGCCAAGCAGGCGATGGTTCCCGATATCGCCGCGCTGGCGGCCATGCCGCTCGAGCGGGTCACCGGCGTCGTCGGCGCCATCGAACGGCTGGCCTCGACGGCGGGTGCTGCGGGCGCCGGCGCGCTGATCGGCCTGATCGGCCCGGGCCAGGCGCTCGTCGTCAATGCCATTACCTTTGCCGCCGCGGCGCTGATCGTTGGCGTGGGCATACCTCGGCTCAGGAGTATGCCTGAGCCGCGCAGCACTCCCGAGGCCCAGCCGGACGAGATATCCTCCTATCTCGGCGATCTCAGGGAAGGCTGGCGCTTTCTACGTGGTGATACGGTGCTCGTCAGCATCGTCGTCATGGTGGCGATCACCAACCTGCTGGACCAGGCCTATGGGGCGGTGCTGCTGCCAGTCTGGACGCAGAGTTCGGGCCATGGCCCGGAACTGCTGGGGACGATGTTTGCGACCTTCACCGGCGCCTCGATCGTAGGTGCTGCGATTGCCGCTGCGATCGGCGAACGGATGCCGCGGCTGATGGTCTTTACCGTGGCCTTCCTGCTGACCGGATTTCCGCGCTTTTTCATTCTTGCGCTGGATGCGCCGCTTGCCCTCATTTTCCTCACCCTGGCAATCGCAGGATTTGCCTCGGGCTTCCTCAATCCGATCCTGTCGGCGGTGATCTTCGAGCGCATCCCCAAGCCGCTGACCGGCCGCGTCACTGCGATGAACGCCGCCCTCTGCTTTGCCCTCATCCCCTTCGGCGGCCTCGTCGGCGGCGCGTTGATCAGCACGATCGGCCTAGCCACGGCGCTCTCGCTCACCGGGCTCGCCTATCTCGCCGCAACGCTCTTTCCCCTGGCGCTGAAAAGCTTCCGTGGCTTCGACAAGGCGGTCGCCGATGCCGGCGCATGAAAGCGTGCGCCTGCTGTTCCAGAGCATGATGCCGAAAAGTGTGAGCGGTTTTCGGACGACATCATGCTCTAACCATATAATTTAGAACAGGATTCAGACTTTGGGCCGACCGGCCTAAAATCATCCTGTTCTAGCGTCGCGGCCGCGTGCCTTGCCCCTGGCGCCCAAGCTCCTCGACCATCAGATCGATGAAGCGGCGGACACGTGGTTCCAGCAAGCGTTTGTCGGGATAAAGCGTGACGATCTTGGCGTCATCGGTTTCGAGGTCGGGCAAGATCTGCCGCAGGCGACCGGCGGCGAGGTCGTCGGCGACGAGAAAGTCGGGAAGCAGCGCGATGCCCAGCCCCGCCAGGGCGGCGTCGCGGATCGCCTCTCCGCTGTCGAGCCTCAGGCGGCTGCGGCCGTGCGCCTTGATCCAGGAACCGCCTTCCTGGCGAAAGCGCCAGCCCTGCCTTTGATTGCGGCCGGCGAAGATCAGGCAGTCGTGGACCGGGAGATCGTCGATGTCGCGCGGCTCGCCGCGCTCGGCAAGGTAGGACGGCGAGGCGCAGAGCCGCGCCTTATAGGTAGCGATCACGCGTGAGACCAGGCGGGTGTCCGCCGCCGTCGCGCCGATCCGGATCGCCAGATCGAAGCCTTCCTCGACAATGTCGGCCACGCGATCGGTGAAGCTCACTTCGACCTGGATGTCGGGCCAGACCCGAAGATATTTTTCAAGCAAAGGCAGCACGACGAGCCGCCCGAAGGCATCGGGAACGGTAAGCCGGAGAACGCCTCGTGGCGTGCTGTTCTGCCCCGCGACGCTCGCCTCCGCCTCGTCGACCGATGCCAGAATCTGCAGCCCGCGTTCGTAGAACATCCGGCCTTCGTCGGTCAGGCTCAACGTCCTCGTCGTGCGGTTGAGCAAGCGCGCGCCGAGCCGGTCTTCAAGGCGGATGACGGCCTTTCCTGCCGCCGAACGGGACAGGCCCATGGCTTGGCCGCCGGCGATAAAGCTTCCGGTATCGACGACGGCCATGAAGATCAGAATATCGTTCAGGTTCGTACGCGGCATCAGGCAACTCGAGCGGTTCGGCTACAGCCATAAGTCGGTCAGTCATGGGATCGATTCAAGGTTCCGACCATCAACGTCCGACGCGGCAGTAAGGTCCGACCGCTTCGCTTCTGTATCGATATCCATTCGTCAAACAACCTGCTATAGCCGCCATCGCACCGGATCGCCGGTCAACAAGGGTGGCCGGGGGCACGACAAACAGGCAGGAAACGGACATGGCCGCCAATGCCGGCTGGCGCGCGGCCGGCGTCGACGTCAGACGATCGGGGTTCTGCCGAATAGGCCCTGGAAAGCCGGACTACAGCATATCGCCGAGACTCCAATGGTTGTTCCATCGGACGTCGATCTCGTCGTCGACATTCTGATATCTTATGTCGGTGGAAAGGCGCAGCCGCCGGCTGCGGTCCTGGTTGGTGGTCGAGGCGTGGATCATGTAGGGCGAGTGGAGCACCACGTCGCCGGCCTCATAATCGGCGGCGAGCCAGCGGGTGTCGAAGCGCTCCGCCATATCGGGCAGATCCTTCGAGATCCAGCCGCCTTCCGCCATGTGGCGGTTATAGGCACTGATCCGCTCTTCCGCAGAAAGATCGCCGCTTGCGGCCTGAAACTCGGCCTCCATCCTGACGCCCAGGGCGTGCGAGCCTTCGAGATAGGCCAGGCCGCCCATCTCGGTGGGGATGTCGCCGATCGGAATCCAGGCCGTCACCAGGCGGCTGGTGCCGCCGCGGAGATAGACGAGATCATAGTGGGCGGGTGTGGCCGTCGGCGATCCCGGCTGGACGAAACGCATGAGCTTGCGCTTGTGCAGATAGGAGATGCCCTGCAGGAAATCGTCCATGAAGCGGGCGAGCGGCGCTTGCGCGCAGAAGCCTTCATAGGCGGCGGAGCGGACGAGCGACATCAGGCGCCTGTCCGCCAGGCTTTTGTCGAAGCCACCGGCAGACGCTAAGCCCAGCGAAAAATCGCTTCCGAGCTCGACCAACCCGGTTTCGGCGAGGCGTTCGAAGACCCAGCGGCGGAAATCGATCACATCGGCCCGCGGCAGAAGGCCTTTCAGCCAGACATAACCATCATCCTGATAGCGGCGTCGGATGGCGTCGATGCCGATGCCGGGATCGGTCGGCGCGAGCCAACCGATGCGCTCCGCGGGCAAGGTTCTGCCATTTGCGGCAAGAGGAAATTCCATCTTGCGGGATTGTATGACCTCCGCAGCAATTGACATTTCACTCCTCCGTCGCTTGAGTTGGCTTGTCATCAATTACCTGATCCGGCATGCCAACCGACATAGAGAAAATTCATAGCTGGACTTTTCGCTCACCATGAGAGATGCCGAGGCCATCTATAGAACGCCGCTCGGCGCGGCCGGCGGACTGGCAGTCACCGGCAGCGGCAGGCAGCAGGCCCGCCGTGCGGTGACGGACCGGAAACTACCGAGTTTCGCCGTCGTGCTGGTGGAGCGCGGGCAGGGCTGGCTGGAAACCGTCGCCACCGGCCGCATGAGCCTGAGCGGACCTGCACTGTTCTGGCTGTTTCCCAACCGCGTGCATTCCTATGGCCCCGACGAAGACGGCTGGGACGAGCGCTGGGCGCTTTTCGAAGGGTCGTTCACGCGGGACTTCGTGAGGCTGAGGATCATCGCGGAGCGACGTCCCCTCGTGGCCCTGCATCATCTCGACGAGGTGGTGCGGCTCTTCGGCAAGCTTCATGCCGATCTGCTTGACGACACCAACCTCGGGCAGGCGTCGGCGGCATTGATGCTGCATCGCATCGTCATATCAGCCGCCAGACAGGCAAGCGGCGCGGCCGATCGGCGCCGGGAAAGGCGGGACATGGCCGACATCGTGGAAACGCTACGGCGGCGGGCGATGCAACCGTTGGACCTCGCAGCCTTTGCCGCCGAACACGGCATGTCTGCGGCCACGCTGCGCAGGCGGTTCACGCTCGAAACCGGACTGCCTCCCAAGGCATTTCAGCTTCGGGTGCGCATGGACCATGCCAAACAGCTGTTGGCAACCACCGACGAAAAGATCGAAACGGTGGCCGCCATGATCGGCCTGGATGACCCGTTTTATTTTTCGCGGGTCTTTCACGAACGCGAGGGCTGCAGTCCCCGCGAATTCCGTGCAAGATATCCGCGGGTTTGGGGGTCCGGGAACTGGCGTCAACGCTAGCCGAGCGCCGGGGCAATGTCTTGTCGATGAAGCCGATCTTGTCGCCATCGTCGTTACAGCAGACGAAATAGGCGCGGTCGCTGTCGCCGGCCGGCGCGAAGATGCTGCGGCAGACCGAGACGCGCGGTCGGCGTATCCCGTGTTCACGAAGTAATGTATGATGACCGAGGGTTGGAGACGGTCTTTCATCGCCTAGGCAAAATTTTCGCCGCACCATGAAGTGCAGGCCCGATAGCGGGTGGAAGGTTTCGTTGTCCGATTCGTGAACGTCCGGCTTCGCTCAATCGCGGAGGCTCCGGACCGGGAGGGGAAAATGACTTCCAGCGTATCGAATGTCGATCTTGCGCCGTCGAGACCGTCCATTGTCCATGCCGCGGTTCAACTGGGACTGGTCGCTCTTCTGGTCTATGCCTGTGCCAGGATCATATTGCCATTCATGGGCATTCTGCTTTGGTCGGTGATCCTGGCGGTCATGCTTCATCCCTTGCATCTGCGCCTGTCCGGCCGGCTCGGCAATCGCTGGTCGGCATTTCTCATCGGGATGTTCGGCGTTGCCGTCGTGCTGGTGCCCATGTTCGTCGTGGTCACATCGCTCGGATCTTCCATCTATTGGCTTGTTTCCGGCTTGCAGAACCACAGTCTGACAATTCCGCCGCCTCCACCGCGGCTTGCCGACCTGCCGGTGGTCGGGGCGAAGCTCTCGGAGGGCTGGTCGCTCGCTGTCGCCAACCTACCTTCGGCGCTCCGTCAATACGGCCAGATATTGAGCAAGCCTGCTGCGTGGCTTGCATCCTTCGCTGGCGGCCTGGCCGCCGGCGGATTTTCCTTCGTTCTCTCCATCGCGATCGCCGCCGTGCTTGTCGCTTACGCCAGGGGTGCTGCGGCATTTGCCCTCAGTCTGCTGGAACTCGTCACCAACAGCAAGGCGCGGGGTGCCCGGCTCATCCACCTGACTGCCACAACGATCCGGGGCGTGGCGGTCGGCGTGGTCGGCGTGGCGGGGATCCAGTCGGTGCTCGTTGGCATTGGCTTCTTTGCCATTGGTGTTCCGGCGGCCGGCGCTCTGACGCTTGTCACGTTTCTCTTGGCAGTCGTGCAGATACCGCCGCTGCTGTTGACGCTGCCCGTCATGGCTTATGTTTTTGCCACGGAAGCGACAACACCGGCAATCATCTTCGCCATATGGTCCTTGGTCGCCGGGCTGAGCGACAATTTGCTCAAACCATTGATGCTCGGCCGTGGATCGGACGTGCCAATGCCGGTCATCCTGGTCGGTGTCATCGGAGGGATGATAGCCGACGGCCTTCTCGGTATATTTGTTGGCCCCGTGCTGCTGGCCGTCGGCTTCGTGCTGTTGATGGAATGGCTGCATCAGCGCCCGGCCGAGGACGGACCCCAGATCGAAGGTCCGGCCCCATGATTACAGTCATTGGTCTTGGCCTGCTTGCAATGTCGATGTGCCTTGCGCTGCAGGCACTGGCTTCAGTGCTGGCCGCGCGTTATTTTGCTCACGCGCGCACACAACCCATCGGCCGAAAGCCCTGGCGGACGATCTTCGTGCAATTTTCGGTTCTGATGATCGTGCTCATGGTGGGCAATATCTTTCAGGTCGCTTTTTGGGCGCTGTTATATCGTGCGCTCGGCGCCTTCGAGGATTTCGAAACGGCAATGTATTTCTCTGGCGTCACCTTCACGTCACTCGGTTATGGCGACGTGGTGCTCGATGGCCGTATCCGGCTGCTTGGGCCGCTACAGGCAGCCAACGGGCTGATGATGTTCGGGATCACGACGGCCCTGTTTTTCTCGGCTATCCAGCAGGCCATGGGGAAACTGGCCGCGGCACATCGAACGGCGCATGAGCGGTAGAGTGCTGGGGCCCTGCCGACGAAGACGGCTTGCCCGAGACGTTAGCGCCAACCCATCGCAGGCGCGACATGGGTCAGGATCGCTTCGATGACATGAGCGTTGTATTCGACGCCGAGCTGGTTGGGGACGGTGAGCAGCAGCGTGTCGGCCTCGGCGATCGCCTCGTCTTCGGTGAGCTGCTTGATCAGGGCATCGGGCTCGGCGGCATAGCTGCGACCGAAGATCGCCCGGGTCTTTTCGTCGATGAAACCGATCTTGTCGCCCTCGTCGTTGCCGTAGCCGAAATAGGCGCGGTCGCGGTCGTCGATCAGCGCGAAGATGCTGCGGCTGACCGAGACGCGCGGCTGGCGCGTGTGGCCGGCTTCTTTCCAGGCCGCGCGATAAGCGCGAATCTGGTCGGCCTGCTGGACGTGAAACGGTTCCCCTGTTTCGTCGTCCTTCAGGGTCGAGCTCTGCAGGTTCATGCCGAGCTTCGCCGCCCAGACGGCAGTGGCGTTGGAGCTCGCGCCCCACCAGATCCGCTCGCGCAGCCCCTCGGAATGGGGCTCGAGGCGCAGCAAGCCGGGCGGATTGGGAAACATCGGTCGCGGGTTCGGCTTGGCAAACCCTTCGCCGCGCAGCACTTCGAGGAAGACTTCGGCATGGTGGCGGGCCATGTCGGCCTCGCTCTGGCCTTCAGGCGGCGCGTAGCCGAAATGGCGCCAGCCATCGATCACCTGTTCGGGCGAACCGCGGCTGATGCCAAGCTGCAGGCGGCCGCCGGCAATGAGGTCGGCCGCACCGGCATCCTCGGCCATATAAAGCGGGTTCTCGTAGCGCATATCGATGACGGCGGTGCCGATCTCAATTCGGTTGGTTCGGGCACCGACGGCGGCAAGCAGCGGGAAGGGTGCGGCCAGCTGTCGGGCGAAATGATGCACGCGAAAATACGCTCCGTCGGCGCCGAGCTCCTCGGCCGCCACCGCAAGCTCGATCGACTGCAGCAGCGCATCGCCGGCCGAGCGTGTCTGCGATTGAGGCGAGGGCGTCCAGTGCCCGAAAGAGAGGAAACCGATCTTCTTCATGCTGATGCCGCACCTTGATCTGTTGTGTCTGAGGTCGATGGGTCATCGCACAATTTCGGCCCGGAAGACAATCGGAACCGAATGGGTGCGGCATTGGATCAACTGCCGTGGACCTCTCCTCCTTCATCTTGTGATGGGCACAGGACTGGAGGAGCCTGGGTGACGTTCGCACTTTGCTTTTGCGATTGATGGATATAACGCGTTTCAGAGGTAGATCGTTGTGCCGCGCTAAACCGCTGACATAAATGCGTGTTACAGTATATTGGAGTTCGCCACTGCACGGCTGGACGATGAGGAGTCGTTCTGTCGAGAGGAAATGTTCGCATGAATGCAGGGCCGCCAGCAGTCGAGACGTCCATAGTCGAGCGTGAGATTATGGATCGCATCACCGCTGCCAAGATTCGCCTGCGGTTTGACAAATCCGTTGTGCGGCTCATCAACAGCTTGAAAGTCGCTCTCGCTGAGGTCGTACCGGAAGGGCAGGCTGTAATCTTTACCGTCACCGCTCCCATAAAGCGCCGTGCAAAGACGGCCGCCGCATTGGAGATCCTGGTGCGCAGCGGCCTACCCAGCGGCGAGGTCCGCAACACGATTCAGGACAACCACATTCGCGTGCGCCGGGTGACCAACGTCGCTGCGCACATGCCTAAAGTTGTTGGCTTGGTGCACAATCAAGAATCGGACTCGGATCTCATCCTCACGCTAGCCGAGTCGCAACTGCTCGGGTGAAATTAGCGCGCTTTCGTAAAGCAAGCTCAGCCGAGTGACCCGAGATAGCGGTTCACCAGGGGGCTTTCGACTCGCACCTGTTGTGCTTGCAGAGTTCGTCGCTACCGAGGCTGCAGGTGATGGCCCTCTTGGTGTGCCCCGAGAACATTCACGCCCCCAGCAAGCATTTTTTCTCTGCTATACGCCGCACCCCTACGCCGCCTGAATACTTGTTAAATCGCCTACTTACTGCCTTTTCTGTAAGACCGTATGTCCGTCTTCGTAGCTGAGGTGGCTCGCCCTACACTGGTCTTCCGAGGGTTGCTCGGACAGGCCGAGCCGATCCTCATCACAGGAGGACGAGCCGTGGCAGATTATAGAGAAGTGTTCGTTGGAATCGACGTTGCCAAACTAAAGAATGCGGTCGCTGTCGCTGAATCCGGCCGGGAGGGAGAGGTTCGCTTCTGGGGTGAGGTTGATGCATCGGATGCCAACATGCGCCGCGTCATCCAGCGAATAGCCGCAAAGTTTGATCACGTGCATTTCTGTTACGAGGCAGGCCCAACTGGCTACGGCCTACATCGGCTAATCCGATCACTTGGCCATGAATGTGTGGTTGTGGCTCCCTCACTGATACCAAGGAAACCAGGCGACAGGGTAAAGACGAACCGTCGAGATGCGCTTGCGCTCGCCCGGCTATTGAGGGCCGGCGAGCTCACGGAAGTATGGGTTCCCGATGAGGGCCATGAGGCGATGCGGGACCTCGTTCGTGCTCGAGCTGCCGCTGTCGAGACTTTGCGGGTTCACCGGCAACAGATAAGTGCCTTTATGCTCAAGCATGGTCGTATCTATCCACGCAAGAAAGCCTGGACGATGCGATACCTTTGCTGGCTGCAGGAGCAACAGTTCGATCATCCGGCGCATCAGATAGCCTTGCAGGAAATGGTCGAGGCGGTGCGCGTCTCGAAAGAACGCGTCGGACGTCTGGAGACGGTAATTGAGGAATTCGTCCCGAATTGGTCTCTGGCTCCGGTCATTCGAGCTCTGCAGACACTGCGAGGGGTCGATCTGATCGTCGCCGTCACATTCGCCACTGAGGTCGGCGACGTGAGCCGTTTTGAAAGTCCGCGCCAGTTGATGGGCTATCTCGGCTTGGTCCCTGGTGAGCGATCAACGGGTGAGACGGTCAGACGGGGCTCGATCACAAAGGCAGGCAACGGTCGGGTTCGGCACATGCTGGTCGAGAGCGCGTGGACTTATCGCCACCCGCCGAAGGTCGGCGCGAGGAAGCTATACCGTCTGCAGGAAGCGCCGCCGAAAGTGCGGGAGATCGCATGGAAGGCTCAGAGCCGGTTGACGGCTCGTTATCGCATGTTGGCCGGACGAGGAAAGCGAACGACGGTGGTTTGCACTGCGATCGCCCGTGAACTGGCGGGCTTCATGTGGGCTGTTGCAAGGGAGGCGCAATCGATCAGATCCTAGATCGTCGCAACGAACTTGCACCTCGCGCATGGGCGGAGGCGGGACAACGGCAGGGGAACACCCGTCAGACGCTTTGTGGCCGGCACTGTCCGACGCCCGCAGTAAGATAGGAACAGCCCCGGACGCACAATCGGGAATGCGGTATCCAACCCGCGCATCAGAGCTTGATCACCGACGTCCTTGAGTTCCGCCTCCACCCATACGCGATCACCCTAACAGCCGTTCGTTTGGGCGGTCGGTTCCTCATGCCCAAAGCATTGACAACGGACATCAGAGCGGTGTTCCTCTCACACGTGGACGGAAGGTTCGCCGTACATGTCGCTGGCGAACTAAATCATCCACTCGCCAGACTTCCCCTGCGCGCCGGGGTGAGCGGCTGATTGTAGCGCGGAGCCCAGGATTCATGCAGCACGCGCCTTGCACGGCCGCAGCAACGGTTTCGACGCCCTTGAGCGCTGCAAGGGCGGGGCATGCGGCCCGGCCGATGTCATCTGGCCGGGGGCGCGTGTAGAAATCGACAGGGCTCCCATATCCGCTCATGCCGGGCAGTATGATAAAACCGGACCAATGGAGCAAGGTGCCGCGGGCCGTGCGTGAGGCCCGCGAGCGGATCACGGCAGGTCGTTATCGCGTAGCCTGAAACGCCAGCTGGCCGTTGTTCAGGAAGCACGTCTTGTCGAACAGTTTCAGGTCGAGCGGGTTCGGCAGCCGGATATCGGCGATATCAGGCAGGGGCTTTTGCGATCGCTCGTAGGATCGGTCGATCTGGGAGATGAAAACCACGATCAGGCCGCGCTCGCGGGCGAAAGCCTTCAGAGTGCGGACCTGGACAGAGAGTTCGGGGTTCTCCCGCTTCTGGTCGAGCAGCTGAAGGTAGTCGATGACGACGAGCGTACCGCGCGGTGCGGAGGCCAGTCTCTCGGCGATATAGCCGGCGCTGATGGCGTCGGAGCCGTCGAATTCGAACAGACGCTCGAATTGCGCCCGGTCGACGCCGATGGCGCGGAAGCGATCGACAATATCCTCTTCCGTATATTCCAGCGAGAAGAACACACCGGGACGGCCTGATTTCATCGCCTCGACGGCGAGTTCGAGGCCCATCAGGGTCTTGCCGTGGCCTGGCCGGGCGCCGACGAGCAGGAGATCGCCGGGCTGCAATTGCTGAAACAGCTTGCCGGCGGGTGCTTCCGCCGCTGCTTTTGCCGCAAGCAGGCTCCAGCCGCCGTAGCCTTCTTCCAGGGCTATGCGGTCGAGCGCCTGGTGCAGGGGCAGGTCCTCGGCTCGGGAGAGCTTTCTGGCTTTACGCTTCAGGTGATAGATAGGCGCAGACATCTTCATTCATAAACCTCCTATTGCGAGCGGTTTTCGCAATCCCTCCTTATGCAAGTGCTCGAACAGTCGGTTCGGTTTCGGGTGGCCCCGCATGAAATCTGCTTTCCCGGTGGAGGGGGGAGGCGTGGGCTGCGCCAGAATCAGATCATAGCGCAGGACCGGCCGGGCGAAAATCGCCTGCGCCGAGTCAGGGCAAAAAATGCGCTTCTCGTCCAGCGCTACTTGCCCATCGGCTTCCTAAAGCAAGAGCAGAGGCAATTGCCGTAAGCCGCTGAGCGGGAGTCGGTTTCGGGCTCGTTGATGCCGAGGAAGCGGCGGGTTCAATAATAGGCCGATTTGAACGGGGTCACTGCGGCACCCATGGCCGAGGCGTCGCTTGCGATTTCTGAGATGACAAGCTTCGGGCGGGGGCGCGGCACGCCGTAGCGGGGGCGGTCATAGATCTCGGTCCGGTCGATCAGCATCTGCGCCAGAGCGTAAGGGACCTGGCCGCCGAAGATGATCGCCTGCGGGTCGTAGATCGCCCAGATCGCATTGATGAGGCGGTTATAGGCCGGCGTCACTTCATCAACCCATTCTGTCACTCCCGGCCATTTCGGATCGAAATGCTTGCGCATATAGCTGATCGAGGGAACGTCGACGCCGTTGCGGTTGAGTTTTTCGATCAGGTACTGCAAGGCCGGCCGGCGTTTGTTTTCCTCGGCGTCGTAGATGCCTGAGAATTCGCCGGCATTGCCGATGCCGTTATGCAGCAGTTCGCCGTTGGTGATCAGGCCACCGCCGAAGCCGTAATTGAAGCTGAGATAGGCGAAGTGCTTCATGTAACGGCCGACGCCGAACATGGATTCGGCGATGGCTCCCGTCTTGGCGCCGTTGTGCACCCAGACCGGCTTGTTGAAAAATTCCGACAACAGCGGGCCGAGCTCGATCAGCGACCATTCATGCAGCGGCAGCGGCGCATTGAAGCGGGTGCCGCTGACGTGAAAGCCGGCAATGGCAAAGCCGATGCCGAAGAAGGCCCCTTCGGAAAGATTGTTCGCCCTCTGGTGCTCGATCAGCTGCTCGCGAACGAGATCGAGCGCCTGGGCCATGGTGCGTTCGCGTAGCGCAATGCTGCTTTCGGCCAGCACATTGCCCGATATATCCATCAGGCAGACGCCGATCACGTCGGTGTTGACAGAGATGCCGCAGGAATAGGCGTAGCGGCCGTCCAGCCTAAGCGTCGGGCTCGGCTGGCCGCGGCCGGCGCCGGGCTTCGGCGAGCCGAAGGAAACGATGCCGCGCTCCTCCAACTGGTCGATGATGCGGTAGACGGATTGCTGGGTGAGATCGGTGTGGCAGGTGACCTCGGATCGGGAAAGGCCGGGATTGCGCCAGATCAGCTTCAGCAGATCGCGCTCGTTCGAGGAGACGACGCCGCCGCCTTCGCGCAGGAAGTGCGGCGCGATGAGCGGCTCCGGAAAATAGGCCATATCAAACACCTCCTTCGTCCAAAAATTACTATCGAGGTGTAGTAATTGTTGTTGTATTCCTGGCTACTTAGCTCATTCACCCTATAACAGCAGCCTCGTTCCGCGACAAGTGTCTTGTGTGCGTCACCAAATTGTTACACACTGCGTGTAATAAAGCCTCGTCAGGGTGCCGGGCATGAACCCGGCTATCAAAACAGGCGAGGGCAAGATGAAGATTTCCATTCTCGCGGCTGTGGCCGCGCTGATGGCGGGCGTATGTTCTGCGCAGGCCGCCAACATCGAATTCTGGTACGGCAATACGGGCGCTGCCGAAAAGGCGATCCAGGATCAGTGCGCCGCTTTCAATGCCGCGCAATCTGGGCATCACGTCACCTGCGTTGGCCAGGGCAGCTATGAAGTGTCGATGCAGAAGGCGATCGCCGCTTTCCGGGCTAAAAACCATCCCGTTCTCATCCAGTTCTTCGATGCCGGCACGCTCGACCTGATGCTGTCGGATGCCGTCGTCCCGGTTCAGGACGTACTGCCCGAGGTCAAGTGGGACAATTACATCGCCGGGGCGCGCGCCTATTACGAAACATCCGGCGGCAAGCTTTTCGCGCAGCCCTACAATGCCTCGACGCTGCTGTTCTACACCAACAAGACCGAGCTTGAGAAAGCCGGAATCACCAAGACGCCGACGACCTGGGAAGAGATCATCGAGGCCGCCCGCAAGCTGAAGGCTTCAGGCCATGAATGCCCCTTCGTCACCGACGGCGATACCTGGCGTGTGCTCGAACAGTTCTCGGCCCGTCACGGTCTGCCGATCGCCTCCGAGCATAATGGCTATGACGGCCTCGACGCCGAATATGTCTTCAACACCACCTTCGGCGCCAAGCATCTCCAGAACCTGGTCGACTGGCGCAAGGAAGGTCTCGTCAAGCTCGGGACCGATACCAAGGCCGGCAATTTCACCGCCGCCTTCAACACCGGCGAATGCGCGATGATGGAGAATTCGTCGGGCTCCTACACCGCGTCCGCCAAGGCTTTCGACGGCAAATACCAGATCACTGTCGGCATGGCGCCGATGTATGAGGGCCATGAGCGCCACAACACGCTCGTCGGCGGCGCCTCGATCTACATCATGAAGGGCCACGACAAGGCCGAGGTCGAAGGCGCCAAGGCCTTCCTCGATTTCCTGCGCCGTCCCGAACAGCAGATGTTCCTGACCGCCGCCACCGGCTACGTGCCCGTCACCAACGACGTGATGGATGCGATCGCCAAGAGCGGCGAGGCGAACGCGCCGAAATATGCGACGGCCGCCGTCGGCATCGAGTCGATGAACCAGCCGCGCACGCCGGATACCCGCGGCATCCGTCTCGGCTTCTACGTGCAGTTCCGCCAGGTGTTCATGGAAGAGACGCAGAAGGCCTTTGCCGGCCAGGAGACCATGCAGGCGGCGCTCGACAATGCCAAGAAGCGCGGCGACGAGTTGCTGCGCCGCTTCGAGCAGACCTACAAGGGCGTGAGGATGCAGTGATCCCGACATCTCACGCGCGGGACGTTTGAACGTCCCGCGCGTCCCACGCACGGGCGCGTCCCGCGCTCCCGTGCGGTCTTCCAATGCAGGGCTTCTCCATGACGTCGGAATCTTCTCTCTTCAGCCATCGCTGGCTGCCGCTTCTGCTGGTAGCGCCGCTCATGCTGCTGATTGCGCTCTTCTTCTACGTGCCGGTTTTTCAAGCGTTCTACTGGTCGTTCTTCCTCGAGCGCCCCTTCGGCGGCGGCTCGATGTTCGTCGGCTGGGATAATTTCGCGCGGGTACTCGCAGATCCCGAATTCTGGGAGGCCGGCTGGCGCACAATCATCTTCATGGTCACGGCATCCACGCTTGCGGTGCTGATCCCGCTGATCCTTGCGCTCGCGGCCGACCGGAAGATCCGCCTGGCGCTGCCGGCGCGTAATGTGCTCGTCTGGCCGAAGGGGGTTGCCGGCGCCTCGATCGGCGTCGTCTTCGCCTTCATCTTCAATCCCTTCGTCGGCGTGCTCGCGCCACTCAACTCAGCCTTTCCCGGCATCTGGGCGCCCGGCATCAACGGCACGGATGCCTTCATCACGCTGATCGCCGCGCATGTCTGGGGCGGCATCCCGTTCAATTTCGTCATCCTGCTCGCCGGCCTGCAGTCGATCCCGAAGACCATGCACCAGGCAGCCGCAATGGATGGGGCAGGGCCGTGGCGGCGCATCTTCGACGTGCAACTGCCGCTCATCATGCCGCAACTCTTCCTGACGCTGGTGCTCGAGTTCACCGAAAGCGTCACCTCGGCTTTCGCGCTGATCGATACGATCACCGATGGCGGCCCCGGCGGCGCCACCACGCTGCTGGTCTATAAGATCTATACCGACGGCTTCAGCGGCTACGACCTCTCCGGCGCCTCGACCCAGACGGCGATCCTGATGGTCTTCGTTGTCCTCCTCACCGCCGCCCAATTCCTCTTCCTCGGCCGGCGCATCAACTACGAGCGGTGACCCCATGATCGAAAACGCACGTTCCCTCAACACCGCTGCCGGCTTCGTGCTCATCGTCGGCATCGTCTATATCCTCGGGCCGCTCTATCTGACGCTGGCGACAGCCTCGCAGTCCTATGAATTCATCCTGCGCAACGGGCTCGCCTGGTATCCCGGCGACCAGTTTTTCACCAATGCGGCGCACATCTTCACCGAGACGCACATCCCGGTCCAGATGCTCAACAGTCTGGTGGTCGCCTTTGGTGATGCATTCGCGACCTGTGTCCTGTCGCTTCTGTCGGCCTATGCCATCGTCTATTTCAGGGTTCGCTTGGCGGGCGTTGTCTTCGCGCTCATCCTTGCGACCATCATGCTGCCGATCGAGATCCGCGTCATCACCACCTACCAGGTGGCGTCGAACGTGTTTTCGCCGGTCAACGCGCTGCTCGATATCACCGGCCTGAACGGGCTGATCGCCGACTATTTCGGCGCGCCGGTGAAGCTCGAATGGAGCGTGCTGAACACGCATTTCGGCCTGATCGCGCCGCTTGTGGCGCATGGCACCGGCACTTTCCTGTTCCGCCAGTTCTTCCTCACCCTGCCCAAGGATCTGTTCAAGGCGGCGCGCATGGATGGGGCAGGGCCGATCCGCTTTCTCTTCGATATCCTGCTACCCTTGTCGCGCACCAGCTTCGCCGCGCTCTTCGTGCTGACCTTCCTCAGCGGCTGGACGCAATATCTCTGGCCGCTGGTCGCCGCCTCGACGTCAGACATGCAGACCGCCGTCGTCGGGCTGGCGCGGCTCGTGCCGGATTCGGAGGGAGAGATCCCCGACTTTCCGATGATCATGGCCGGCGCCGTCATCGTTTCCATCATTCCGCTCGCGATGATCGCGCTCCTGCAGCGCTATCTGGTCCAGGGCCTCGCTCTCACGGAGAAATAGGCATGAACGCCATCGACATGGCCATCCGCGCCGCTGCCGCCAACATCACGCTATCAGGCGTCACCAAGGCCTATGACGCCGAGACCGTCGTCATCCCGCCGATGGATGTCGAACTCCGAGCCGGCGAATTCACCGTCGTGCTCGGTCCCTCCGGCTGCGGCAAGTCCACGCTGTTGCAGGTGATCGCCGGGCTGGAGCGGGTGAGCGGCGGCACGATCGTCATCGGCGGCCGGCAGGTGCAGGATCTGGAACCGAAACATCGCGGCTGCGCCATGGTGTTCCAGAACTATGCGCTCTATCCGCATATGAGCGTCTTCGACAATATCGCCTACAGCCTCAAGGTCGCAGGCATGGCGAAGGCCGAGCGCATCGAGCGGGTCGGGGCGGTGGCGAAGATGCTCGGCCTTTCCGATTACCTCGGCCGCAAGCCGGGGCAGCTTTCCGGCGGCCAGCGGCAACGCGTCGCGATCGGCCGCGCCATCGTGCGCGAACCCGGCGTGCTTCTGTTCGACGAGCCGCTTTCCAACCTCGATGCGCAGCTCCGGCATGAGATGCGCGTCGAACTGGCCGAACTGCACCGGCGCATCGGCGCCACCACCGTCTTCGTCACCCATGACCAGGTGGAGGCGATGACGCTTGCTGATCGCATCCTCATTCTCAACAAGGGCCGGATCGAACAGTTCGACACGCCGAAGGCGATCTATCACCATCCGGCCTCGGTCTTCGTCGCCAAATTCATCGGCGCGCCGCCGATGAACATCCTGCCGGTCATCGGCGACGGCACGGTGCTCAGGCTCGCCGACGGGCAGGTGGTGGCGCAAGCGCGGCTTAACGGCGCCTATCAGCTCGGCATTCGGCCCGAGGATATCCTCATCGGCGACACTGCCAACGGACATGTGGTCACGTCAGCTTTGCGGTTTCGCGAGGATCTCGGCTCGCATGCGATCCTGGCAGTCGAGCTCGGCGGCTCGGTCGTCAGGATCGCCACGCCCTTCGGCGCTGAAATACCGGATCATAGCCAACTCTTTCTCAATCTCCCTGCCTCCCGCCTGCATCTCTTCGATGCGGAGAGCGGCAAGGCCATGCCAGGCGCATTCGGCGCAAACTAAAGGACATCCCCATGAAATATATCGACCACATTGCCGACCCGTCGCGCCCCTGCGCTATCGTCGCCCATCGGGGTGCCTGGCATCAGGCTCCCGAAAACAGCCTTGCCGCGATCGAGAATGCGATTGCCGGCGGCTATGACATCGTCGAGGTGGATATCCGCCAGAGCGCCGATGGCGTGCTGTTCATCCTGCACGACGACACGCTCGAGCGCATGGCCGGCATCGATCGCATCCCCGAGGAGATGACCATCGCCGAGATCACCAGCCTGCGGCTGCGCATGGCCGATGGCGGGCCGGATCAGCCGTTCACGACGCAGACCGTTCCAACGCTGGAACAGGTGCTCGAAACCGTACGCGGCCGCATCTTCGTCGATCTCGACCTGAAGGACCTCGAGATGATGGGCATCGTCGCGGCCAAGGTCAAAGAGATGAGCATGGCCGACCAGGTCGATCTCAAGGCTCGCGCCGACACGCCGGGGGCGCTGGCCTGGCTCGCCAGGCAGCCCGGGATCGACGGCATTCCGTTCATGGGCCAGGCGTTCTTCAGGGTCGGGAGCGCCGAAGAGACCGCCAAGGCAGTCATCGCGGCGCGCCCCTTCATGTGCGAAGCCAAATTCGATGAGCTTGAAACGCTGGCCGGCCAGCACGAACGTCTGCGCAACGCCGGAATCTCGCTCTGGGTCAACACGCTCGATCCGGTCTCCTGCTGCGGCCTGACCGACAGTGCGGCACTTGAAGATCCCGATGCGATCTGGGGACGGATGATGGCGGCCGGCGTTAGCGTCATCCAGACCGACCAGCCCGCCGCGCTTAAGGCCTATATCGAGGCGCGCCGGACATGAGGGACGTATCGGACGACATACTCTCCGCCGTGATGGAGGATATGCGCCGGGCGGCGGAGGCGGAAATCTTGCCCCGCTTCCTCGGCGTCACCGCCGAGGGCATTCGCACCAAGACCGCTCCCGACGATCTGGTGACCGATGCCGATCTCGGCGCCGAGCGGCGGCTCACCGAAGCGCTGTCGGCGCACTTTCCCGAGGCGCTGCTGGTCGGCGAGGAAGCGGTCTCCGCCGATCCCTCGATTCTGACGCGGCTTGGCGAAGCCGATCTCGCCGTCATCATCGATCCTGTCGACGGCACCTGGAATTTCGCTCACGGCCTGCCGCTGTTCGGCATGATCGTGGCGATCGTCTCCGGCGGCGAGACGGTTGCCGGGCTGATCCACTATCCCGTGACCGGCGATTTCCTTGCCGCCCGGCTGGGGCAGGGCGCGTGGCACATCGCCCGCGATGGCGCCAGGACCCGGCTCAGCGTCGCGCCGCCAGGGCCGATCGGGGAAATGCACGGCTTCGTGCCGCTGCATATGTTCCCTGCCGAGGAGCAGCCGGTCTACGCTCGGAGCATGCTGCACTTTGCCCGCACCACCACATGGCGCTGCTCGGCCTATGAATACCGGGCGGTGGCGACAGGCGCTATGAGCCTTTCGCTCAACGCCGAGCTCAAGCCCTGGGACCACGCCGCCGGCGTGCTGATCCATCACGAAGCCGGCGGCTACGGGGCATTGCTCAGCGGCGAAGCCTATCGTCCTGCGATGACCGAGGGCCGGCTGCTGCTGGCGCCGGATGCGGAGAGCTGGGAGGCGATCCGCAGGAGCTTTGTCGAGGGGAGATAGCTGTTGCGTTTCGGCATTGCGCCGGCGTGAATTTTGGCAGAAGCGCAACCCCACCCCTCCGTCATTCCTGTGACAGGAATGACGGAGGAGAGGCGAGCGGCCGTCAGGAATTTGCCAAGCGATTTGGGATGAGTTCCGACTGCATCCAGTGCGTTTCACTCTGAACGTGGTTGTCCCGCACATACTTGCCCATCCGAACTGGCATTTCGGCTTCCAGGAACGCATCAGCGATCCGAACGACAAACCCCTCCTGCTTCGTCCTATCCAGCGAGGCCGCAGTATCCTCGAACAGGCCGGTTTTGTATGGCCCCCGATACAGAGTCGACACCGGAACGATGCTCAGTTCTTCGAATCGAGCCAGAGTCCGATCCCAGGATTGAACTTCGCCGTCGACAATCCAAGCAAAGCCGAGGAAGTATGACGGAAGATCATCATAACCAATCGAGTGCCGGGCATAGAGGTTCTCACCCACGATGCGTTCGGCATCTGCCAGCTGCGGGCTGATGCCGGCAGCAAAAGCCTTAAGCCAATCACGCGATGAATGGTAACGGCTATCGGGACTACGGGCATGAGACCCGCCCCGATGAATGGTCGTGTTCTCACCATCCATTTTCTCTGTGATGACAAGATCGCCAATCATCAGCCCGTCAAGCTTCGCCATGACCTTATCGTCGCTTGTCGCTCCGGGCGAAATCGGTAGGTGATAGGTTCGTCCGTATTTCTTCATGGTGATGAAGACATAGCCGTTGGCGACCGCACAATGCAAGGTCGCACCCGTCTGCGGATCGGCATCTTCGATGGTTGGTGCGATGATCATATCCGAATTCAAGCGGAAGGAGAGCTATGGCCATAAATGCTGGAGAACGAGTCGGTTTTTGCGATGGCAGCGGGCTTCCGTTTGCTATCATGCGGCAGACGGCGAGCGGCGTGAGCCTCCGCACAAAGTCCTGGCGCGTCTTCTCATCCTTGGCTGCGGGCCGTCGCATTGCAACCGAGAAGCTTGAAACATGCCCTACACGTTCGCCATAGGTGATATCCACGGCTGTATCGATCCGCTGAACAGGATGATCGATCGGATCGAGGCTTATGCGTCTGAAGGGACCGTCGTCTTCGTTGGCGACTATATTGATCGCGGGCCTGACAGCAAAAGCGTCCTCGACCGGATCATCGCCGGTCCATCGGAGTCGTGGAGATGGATTTGCCTGAAAGGCAATCATGAGGACATGATGGTCGCTGCTTATGCCGACCGCGACAGCAGAGACGTATGGATCAGCAACGGCGGGCTTGAAACCGAAATGTCCTATGACGGCAGGGTTCTTCCTCAGCATTTGCAATGGGTCGCCGATCGTCCCCTCATGCATGTTGATCGGTATCGCATCTTTGTCCATGCCGGCGTTGTTCCGGAATTTCCGCTGGAACGGCAGACCAAGCGCGATCTTCTCTGGCTACGGTTCCCTCCCGGTGAGTCCAGCAATTATTGGGGCAAGCACCTGGTCCACGGCCATACACCGTCGCTGTCCAACCCGGTGACGACAGGAAACCGCACCAACATCGATGGCGGCTGCGTCTTCGGCGGCAAGCTTTCCTGTGCGGTCTTCGACGATGATGTTGCCGGCGGGCCGATCGACTTTATAGACGTGAGGGCACGAACTTGGTCGCTTTGGTAATGGGTAAGGCCGGACTCGGTTAAGCGGGAGTGCGACTCGCTCCCTCTTCTCCCCGCTGGGGAGAAGAGATACCGGCGCCGTCGCGGCGCGTGATCGGTGGGTTATGCCCGCCAGCCGGCGGCGAGCCGTAGCCAGGGCGCCAGGTGGAAGCCGCTCATCAGCAGGTACATCGGCACCATCCCGCCGATCGGAAAGGTCTCCGGCGTCGTCATACAGATCATGTCGGCGCTGCCGGTCGCGGCTGTCAGCAGTGCCATGATCACGAATGTCGGGGCTGCGGCGAGCGACAGCCAATCGGCGGCGTGGGCGGCGATCCGGCTGCCCGGGCTCGCCATGCCACTGCTCGGCTTAGCAGCTGATGCGTCTGCTGAGGCGGCCAGCGAGAGCCATTCGGCGGCGTTGAGAGCGACGTTGCCGTCGCCTCGCTCTGGAGTGTGGGCGGAGAGCAGCATCGGCGTCACTCCTTGCCGTACCGGTCGTGGTGGCGCCACCAGATGCCGGTTTCGTTGCGGCCCTTGGGTGCGCGGTCGAGCCATTGGTACATGCCCCAGAGCCCGTCCAGCCCGCGCGCATAGCTGGAATAGCTGTGGTAGACGGCGCCGTCGATGAACTCGAAGGCGCTGACACCCGGACGGTCGCGCGTATAGGTGGAAATGTCGGTGCCGGTCATGGCGGCGATCTGAGCGATCGGGGCTTCGCTGTCGCGGGGCTGCCACTCCTGGACAGTCCTGCCTGGGAGCGGTTCGGGAGCGGGCGGTTCGCGGCGGTAATTATAGTCTACCTCGCCCTGGTGCTGCTGCTCGGCAGAGAACCAGACGCTGAAATCGCCGTTGAAGTCGCTGCCGAAGGAGGAGGCCCAGGGAAAGCTCCAGTCCATCCGCCGCTTGAACGCTTCGAGCTTTGCGAGCGGCGCGCGCGAGACCGCCCAAAAGGCGACATCGTGGTTTTCGAGGTGAACGAAGAAGCCGTTGAAGCCATCGGCGATCGACGAGCAGGAGGGGCATCCCGCGGTATAATCCGGCCCGAACATGAAGTGATAGACGAGAAGCTGCGAGCGGCCGCCGAAGAGATCCTTCAGCGAGGCGTTGCCACCGTCAGTGTCGAAGCGATATTGCTTGTCGATCCTGACACGCGGCAATTGCTGGCGCTTGATCGCCAGCGCGTCGCTCTGCCTGGTCAGCGCCTTCTCCTCTTCGAGCAGATCGAGGCGAGCCGCCAGCCATTGCTGGCGTGTTGCGTTCAGCTGTGCCGTCATGGGTCTTCTCCTTTGCCTGTTTCTCGTCGTAGCATCCGGCGCTGGCTTGCTTGCCGGTCGACGACAAATCTAAGGCCGGGTGGGGAAATGGTGGGAGTGACAAGTGTGACGGGATTTGAATGGACTCGCTGATCACGGCGGCGGCGCGAGCGCTGGCAACAGGCGATGCGCTCGGCGCGCTGAAGCGGGTGGCGCTGCGCGACGATGCGCCCGCGCTGGCGCTGCGTGGCATTGCGATGGCGCAGCTCGGCGATCTCATCCGTGGCAAGGCGCTGTTGAAGAGTGCGGCGCGTGCTTTCGGCCCGCGGGAGGCGATGGCGCGAGCGCGCTGCGTGGTCGCCGAGGCCGAGATCGCGCTGGTCTCGCGCGATCTCACCTGGCCGCCCAAGGCGCTGGAGGCGGCGCGCAAGGTGCTCGAAGCGCATGGCGACAGGGTCAATGCCGCCCATGCCAGGAATGTCGAGCTTCGCCGGCTGGTGCTGATCGGCCGGCTCGACGAGGCCGAGCGGGCGCTGGAAACGCTCGATCCGACGCCGCTGCCGCCGGCGGCAAGGGCTGCTCATGAGCTGGTGGTCGCGGGCATCGCGATCCGGCGCCTGCAGACGAAAGCGGCGCACGAGGCTCTCGACCGGGCGAGGCGGGCTGCACGCGAGGCCGGTATGCCGGTATTGACGGCGGAGGTGGAAAATGCAGCCCGCGTGCTCAGCGCGCCGGTGGCGCGGTTGATCTCGCGCTGGCGGGAAAGCCCGCTTCTGCTCGGGGAGGTGGAAGAGTTGCTCGGTTCGGGCACGCTCGTCGTCGATGCCTGCCGGCATGTCGTGCGCGACGATCAGCTCTCGGTGTCGCTGGCAACGCGGCCGGTGCTCTTCACGCTCGCCCGGACGCTTGCCGAAGCTTGGCCGGCGGATGTGGCACGCGGCACACTCATCGCGCGCGCTTTCCGCGGCAAACATGCCGATGAATCGCATCGTGCTCGGCTGCGCGTCGAGATCGGCCGGCTGCGTGCCGAACTGCGGGCGCTCGCCGAGGTCGCGGCGACGAAACGCGGCTTTGCACTCTCGCCGCGCCGTGCCGGAGGGACCGCCGTGCTGGCGCCGCTGGTCGAAGGCCAGCATGGCGCGGTGCTCGCCTTTCTCGCCGACGGCGAGGCGTGGTCGAGTTCGGCGCTGGCGATCGCGCTCGGTGCCAGCCCGCGCACCGTACAGCGGGCGCTGGATTCGCTTGCCGGGGAGGGCAAGGTGCAATCCTTCGGGCGCGGGCGGGCGCGGCGCTGGATGAGTCCGCCGCTACCAGGTTTCCCGACGATCTTGTTACTCCCGGGACCTTTGCCAAGCGACTAGTATGGCCTGACTGATGAAGATGGCCCTGGTCAACGGGCAAACAGGATGGAAGAGATGAAAAAATCGGCTGCGACGATTATCCGTGAATATGGACCCTTTCCCGGTGCAGAGCGCGTCAACGGCGTCACCTTCGATGGTGAGCATGTCTGGTTCGCCTCCGGCGACAGGCTGAACGCGCTCGATCCCGCAAGCGGTGAGGTGGTGCGCTCGATCGAGGTTGCGTCCCATGCCGGTACGGCTTTCGATGGCGAGTTCCTCTATCAGATCGCCGAGGATGTCATTCACAAGATCGACCCGAAGTCCGGTCGTATCCTTTCCACCATCCCGGCGCCTGGCAATGGTGGCGATTCCGGCCTTGCCTGGGCCGAAGGCTCGCTCTGGGTCGGCCAGCACCGCGGCCGCAGGATCCATCAGATCGACCCTGGGACCGGCAAGATCCTGCGCACGATCGAATCAAACCGCGTCGTGACAGGCGTCACCTGGGTCGACGGCCAGCTTTGGCACGGAACCTGGGAGGGCGATGACAGCGACGTCAGACGCATCGACCCCGAAACCGGCGAGGTGCTGGAGCGGCTGGAGATGCCCGAAGGCACCGGCGTCTCCGGCCTCGAATCCGACGGCGCCGACTGCTTCTTCTGCGGTGGCGGCGCCAGCGGTAAGGTCCGCGCGATCAGCCGGCCGAAGTGAGGCCCGGTCCCGCAAAGCGGGAGTGATCGATCCAGTGGATCGGCCGAACGCCCTGAGCTATGCGAAGGGCTGGGAGAGGCAAGGATGGAAGGCGAGTTGTCGATGCGGCGTGGGCGGGGACGGCCAGCCGCATCTAGGAAAGCAAAGTGCTGCGATGTTTCGGCTACCGTCAGTCGGGTGGCCCATCCACGGCTTTGCCTTATGGCCATTTTTAGCGCCCGAGACCGTCATGATTTCTTAACACTCGTCAATTTTAATCGCGGTTTAGTTGCCGATTCGATAAAATCTATTTTAAATCAATCTTTAAGAGCATTTTATGGGGCGACATCATGCGGGCAAGCTCTGTGTTTCGCAGGACCAGGAAACAGAAGCTTCTTTCACGGATTTGCTTCGCGGTGCTGAGTTCCGGCTGTTCGTTCGCAACGCCGGCTTTAAGCAGCGCGGGAAAGCGTCGGGAGTTTATAGCACGGCACCTTTATCTCTCGATAGTGTCGGGAGCGGTGCTTATGGCCCTGTCCGCGGGGGCGGCCTCGGCCCAAACCGCTTTTTGGACCGGAGCAACAAGCAGTGACTGGACAGACGCGAGCAACTGGTCGGCGGGCATCGCTCCCGTCGCCGGTCAACCCGTAACCATTGGTCAGCCGCCATCGCAGGGGCCGACTGTCCTCGGCGTCAACGGGCCGGTCGGCGTCTCGGTGGGAATCACAGCCGTGGGCCAAGCTGGTACAGTGCCTGGGGTTCTGACGATCCAGAATGGTAGCACCCTGACAAGCACGGGCCAGGCCCGGCTGGGAATTGCGGCTGGAAGCACCGGCATCGTCACGGTGACAGGACCGGGATCGCAATGGAACGCGCTCGGACCTCTTGTACTCGGTTTTCAAGGCGCTGGTACGCTCAACATTCAGAACGGCGGGCAAGTCGGCGCGACAACCACGACCCTAGGTAGCGGCGTGACATCTTCCGGCACGCTCAACATCACCGGCGGCGGCACGCTGCAGGCTCAAACCTTGCGCGGCGGCGCAGGCGCGAGCCAGGCCAATTTCGATGATGGTATTCTGCGCGCTACCGCCGCTAACGCGACCTTCATCAACGGATTTTCCGGCAGCGAGCTCAATCTGCTCGCCGGCGGGCTGACACTCGATACCAACGGCTTCACCGTAGGCACCGACGCCGCGTCCGGGTTCACCGGCGTCGGTGGCCTGACCGTCACCGGTGGCGGTGTCTTCAGCCTGCTGGCGAGCAGCATTTATACCGGCGAGACGCAGATCGATTTCGGCAGCAGCCTCGCCCTTTCCGGCGCCGGCGCCGTCGCCAATTCCAGCCGGGTTGTCGCCGACGGCGCTCTTGACGTTTCCGGGGCAGCAGCCCCGACCATCCAGAGCCTGGCCGGCAGCGGCACCGTGCTGCTCGGGCCCCAAACCCTGACGATCGCTAATGCCAACGACACCTTCGCGGGCGTGATCGGCGGCACGGGTGGGCTGACCGTCACCGGCGGCAGCCAGACGCTTTCGGGCGTCAACACCTATACTGGCGCCACGACGGTGAGCGGCGGCCGGCTCGCCGTCAATGGCTCGATCGCCAGCCCGGTCACGACATCGGGCGTCGGTATTCTCGGCGGCACCGGCACGATCTTCGGCGATGTGACCAATGCCGGCGTGGTGGCGCCGGGCAATTCCATCGGCACGCTGACGATATCAGGTAACTATATTGGCAGCGGCGGCACTCTGGAGATCGAGAGCGTGCTCGGCGACGATACTTCCGCGACCGACCGCCTCGTCGTCACCGGCAACACATCAGGCACCACCGATGTCAAGGTGACCAACCTCGGGGGCGGTGGCGGACAAACCGTCGAAGGCATCAAGATCGTCGATGTCGGCGGTACGTCGGCCGGCACCTTCTCGCTGCTCGGCGACTATGTGTTCGAGGGCGATCAGGCCGTGGTCGGCGGCGCCTATGCCTATCGACTTTACCAAGGTGGCGTCAGCACGCCTGCCGATGGCGACTGGTATCTGCGCTCAGCCATTCTCGATGCCGCAGGCACCGCGACCGGGCCGCTATACGCGCCGAGCGTGCCGCTCTACGAGGCCTATGCCGGCGTGCTGCAGAACCTCAACGAATTCGGCACGCTGCGCCAGCGCACCGGCGGCCGCGAAGTGGACGGTGGCCAATCCGCCGCCCAGAACGACCCTTCCAAGGCGATCTGGACCCGCATCGACGGGACGCATTCGCATTTCGAACCGGAGACTTCGACGACGGGCACCGAATATGACGTCGACAGCTGGACGCTGCAGGCGGGCGTCGACGGAATGCTGCACGAAAGCGGGGCAGGCATGCTGATCGGCGGGCTCAGCTTTCATGTCGATACGGCCTCGGCAGACGTCTCTTCGCGCTTCGGCAAGGGCGATATCGACACCACAGGCTACGGCTTCGACGGCACCTTGACCTGGTACGGCAACAGCGGCTTCTACATCGACACGCAGGCTGGCGTGACCTGGTACAGCAGTGATCTTAAATCCTCGACGCTTCATGCCACGCTTGCCGACGACAATGACGGCTTCGGCTATGGGCTCAGCGTCGAAGCCGGCCAGAAGATTGCGCTGACCAACCAATGGTCGCTGACGCCGCAGGCGCAGCTTGCCTATTCCTCCGTGCGTTTCGATGATTTCACCGATCAATATGGCGCCGCCACATCGCTCGACGACGGCGACAGCCTGACCGGCCGTCTCGGCATCTCAGCCGATTATGACAACGACTGGAAGGATGTCTCCGGAAGGACCAGCCGCTCGAAGCTCTACGGCATCGCCAATCTCTACTACGACTTCCTCGACGGCTCGGATGTCGATGTCTCGGGGACCAGCCTAGTCAGCGAGAACCAGGCGCTCTGGGGCGGCCTTGGCATGGGCGGCTCGCTCAGCTGGGCGGACGACCGATACGCGGCCTACGGCGAGGCCTTCGCCCGCACCAGCCTCAAGGACTTTGGCGATAGCAACGCCGTCGGGGCCAAGGTCAGGTTCAGCGTGAAGTGGTAGCGGGCATGGCTGCCGGAGGGCGCCAGGTCGGAAGTCGACCTAGAGCCTTTCCGGGTTAGATTGCAGCATTCTGTTGGCTCAAACGGAGTCGGATGGTCGACCGGCCGGCGCACGTCGTAGCCCAGATCTACGGCCAAGCCGGCCGGTCGATCAGCCGGCCCGTTTCAGCCAACCCTCCCGCAGATTTGCCTGGCAAAACTGCAAGACTTAAGAATCGCCGGACGCACTTGTCGCTTCGCATGGCAAAGCGGTGCGGCCGGTGGGCCGGGCATCTTTCCGCCAGGATCAAAGGCGATCGGCTCGGACGTACCTTGGGGTATGCTCTTCGCCAATCGCCTCTGCCCTGACGAAAACCTGCTCCGGCAGAATGCTTCAATCTAACCCGGAAAGGCTCTGAAGGGTCAGGTTGTCAGAATTTCCATCGAGCGGGCAATTGATTTCATCATGTAACGATCTACTTTTGCGGCAGTGTCGAGGCTCCGGTATCGGTCGAGGGCTGCACGCAAAGCCGGTGCGACTGTGGGGGAGAGACTTTGAAATATCTGCGCACGACGCTCGGGCCTAAGAGCAAATCCGAACTTGGGATGATCCTCCCGCACGAGCACGTCTTCGTCGATCTCAGGACGCCGGACCAGCCCGGTTATGCCGAAGCAGTGACCGACGACGTCGTTCGGCTGATGGCCCCCGAGATCGAGCGGATCAAGAAGCTCGGGGTAACGGCATTGGTCGAATGCTCGACAGGCGGCGTCGGACGCCGTGCGGATATCGATCTTGCCGTGTCCCTTGCGACGGATTTTCCGATCGTCGTTCCCACCGGCAATTACCGTGAACCCTGGATTCCCGAATGGGTCCGCCATGCCTCCGAGAAGGAACTGGAGGCATGGATGCTCCGTGAGCTGACGGAGCAGATCGACAAGACCGGGTTCGAGGCAGGCTGGATCAAGCTCAGCGCCGGTGATGACGGGATGACGGCGCTCGAGACGAAAATCCTGCGGGCAGCCGCGCGCGCTGCGGCTCAGACGGGCGCCGTCATCGGCAGCCATACGATCAGGGGACGGGTCGTCATGGATCAGCTCGATGTCATCGAGGCGGAAGGCTATCGGGCCGACAGGTTCATCTCGATCCACACGCAGGAAGAAAAGGACTTCGGCTATAATGTCGCCGTTGCCGAGCGGGGCGCCTGGATCGAATATGACCATGTGGGCCGGGCCGGGGATGAGGAGGTGGCCGAGCTGGTGATAAAGGCGCTGGATGCTGGCTGCGGCGACCGCCTGTTGTTAAGCCATGACCGGGGCTGGTTCGATCCGGCGCTGCCGATGGGCGGGACACCCAAGCCTTACACCCATCTTTCCGCGGTCCTGTTGCCCGAGTTGAAACGGCGGGGCATAGACGACGGCACCCTGACGCGCCTGACCCACGACAATCCGTTCGAGGCTTTCGCCCGATAGGGGAGTGGCCGGGCACGATCCAATATCTCTATCCCCATTTGGCTTGTCTCTGTTATTAGACGCACATCGATCTTGCGACATGTTCGTCGATGGCGGAAATGATCTCTTCCCAATCTCCGGGATGAAGTTCGTGGCCGCCACCCTCGATCTTCACGAACTTCGCATCTTTCACAGTCCGCGCGAGTGTCTCTCCGTGCGTCGGCGGAAAGACCGGATCAGCGGTGCCGTGAAGGACGAGAAGCGGCACGTTCATCTCGTCGAGCCGGCCCCGCCATGTCTCGCCGATCTCAAAGAGGACGCTGTGGTTGGTGGCGCTCAGATAGCCTCCGGAGCGGTCGAAGTCCCGTTCGAGGAAGGCTCGAGTTCCGGCTTCGTCGAATGGACGTGCCATTCCGGCGGTCAGGCGCAAATCCTCGACCAGGTACGCGACCGCGTCCGCCCGGTCCGACCAGTCCGCCTCCACGGCCATATGTTCCAGCCAGGCCTCGCCGCTCGGAGGGAAATGGGATGTATCCACACCGACTGGCGAAGTACTGATCGCCGTTAGGGAAAGCACGCGTTCCGGGCTCTTCAGTGCGGCCACCTGCCCGACCATGCCGCCGAGGGAAAAGCCGACGATATGAGCGTTCGGGATTCCGTAACCGTCGAGCACGCGGAAGACGTCATCGACGGCGTCCTCGAAAGTGTAGCCGGGCCGACCGGGCGGATATTTGGTCGAAAGGCCCGAATCGCGCTGGTCGTAGCGGATCACGAAGCGACCCCGTTCGCCGAGCCGGCGGCAGAATTCCTCCGGCCACCACAGCATCGACGCCATTCCGCCCATGATCAGAAGTAGCGGCGGCTGGTTCGGATCGCCGAAGCTCTGCGTCGCGAGCTCGACTCCGTCCGTGCGGATCATCAGCCCACTCATGCCAGGCCCTCTCGGTGCAGCGCGGCTTGCACCGCCGGCCGTTGTTCGATCCGTGCGATGTATTCGTCTAACGGCTCGGGCAGAGCGAATCCGAGTTGAGCTGCGCCCCACGCGAGTTGGAAAAGATAGGCATCAGCGACCATGAAGGTCTCTCCGAACAGATAACCCCGTTCAAGTCGGCCGGCGACGAAGCCGAACCAGTGCACTATTTGCTGGCCCGTCGGCTCCCTGGCTTCCTCCGGAAGCGATAGGTAGGTGGGAAAGCGCTTGTGAATCTCGGTTGCGAGAAAGCTCAGCATCTCGAGCAGGCGGAAGCGGCCCAGATGACCCTGCGGTGCCAACTCCGGTGCGCGGTCGGCGATCCAAGCCAGGATGGCAACATTTTCGGTCAGCACCTCACCATCGTCGAACATAAGGGCGGGCACATAGCCCGCCGGATTGATGTCCATGTATCGGCCGCCCCCTTCAATCTGCTTCGTCTCTAGGTCGACCTTGACCAGGTCGAATTGAATTCCAGCCTCCAGCATGGCGATGTGGTCCGCCAAGCTGGAGAATCCGGGCGTAGAGTAAAGTTTCATCCAACCGTTCCTTCCTTCGTTTCATCTGCCCATGGTCCAAGAAGAGGTGGGCAGGGTCAGGCGGTTACCCGATCGCCCGTGTTCAGATGTCCTCTCGATGTCCGCATACTGTGGCTAAGGTGGGGGGTGCCGCATCGGGCATATTGAGTAGGACCGGTTGGAAATGCACGTCCGGGGGCAGAAAAATCCAGCCGAACCGACTGAGTGCATCTAGTCGGCGGCGCTCTGCATCAACCGCAACTCTGCCTTGGAAGGCCTGCCTGCTGGTGTTCACTAACCGTCGGGATCGGGCAGCCTGCTGCCGGTTGTACACATGGGATGATTATGGCTTCATCTCGGCTAATCTCGAATTCCAGGTATCGGAGCATTTTGTGTCGACTTTCCGCAAAAGGGCGCGGTTCTCGGGCAGAGCCGCAGAACTCAAATCCATGGAAACCGCTTTCCGAGATGTCTCTGACGGTCGGCAATGTTGCATTCTTCTCGGGGCAGAAGCAGGTGGCGGAAAAAGTCGGCTGGTCGAGGAGTTCGCCGAGCGACTCTCAGGCCGGGCCTTGATCCTAAAAGGTGGGTGCATTGAGCAACGGGAATCGGCCTTACCTTACGCGCCTATTACAGCTCTTCTGCATGAATTGGTTCGTCTGCGCGGCCAGTCGGCAGTCGGATCGCTTGTCAGCGGCGAGGGTGCCCGAGAACTGGCCTGGCTTCTTCCCGAACTCGGCGAGACCTCCGAGCGATTTGATGCTGGCATCGCAAGGTCGCGGCTGTTCGAGACACTTCGAAAGTTGTTCGAGGAATTGGCGCGCGAGATGCCGCTCATCCTGGTCATCGAGGACATTCACTGGGCCGATCAGGGAACCTGCGATTTGCTTCGCTTTCTTTCGACGCGGCTGAAGAAAACTCGGGTCATGCTGATCGTCACCTATCGACCCGAGGAGGCGAACGGCCCCAACGCATTGCGGACAACCATCGTGGACCTCTCTCTTTCCGAAGGCTCTGAAGTGCTGAAACTTCCTCGCCTCACCCGCGCGGAGATCGCCGTGCAGCTCCAGGGCCTGCTCGGGTCGCCGCCAACGCCTGCTATGATTAACAGCGTGTATTTGCGGGGCTGCGGAATCCCGCTGTTCACCGAGGCACTTATCGATGCGAGCGGAAGCTTGCGCACAGATGTTCCAGGCTCGCTCAACGATTACCTGCTGAGAGGCGTGAGAGACCTGCCGGCATCCACGGGCGAGTTGCTGAAAGTGCTGGCGCTCGGCGGACCCCATATTACCCATTCGCTACTTCGCAACGTGACGGACAAACCTGACCTCGAGCTCGCGCAACTGTTGCGCCCCGCGATTTCGGCGGGGGTGGTCGCGGCCGAGCGTGATGGATATGCGTTCCGCCACGCGCTCATCCAGGACGCTGTGCGGAGCGACCTGATCGCCGGCGAAAAGGTGGCCATCCATCGCTTCTATGCCGACGTGCTCGAACGCGGACCAGTTCCAAGCTATCGGATTTGGCATTCCGTAGCGCTCGCGCGTCATCTGCACGGCGCCGGCCAAGCGGAACGGTGCCTAAAATGGGCCTGGCATGCTGCTGCGGAAGCCGCTGCCACTTTCGCCTATGTAGACCAGATGGAGATGCTGAAGCTCGTGTTAGCGGCGTGGCCCGAGGTCGAAGGTGCGACTGGATTGATCGGCGTGGACCATTGCAAGGTGTTGGAACTCGCTGCTGACGCCGCCTGCTGGGCAGCGGAGGCGGAGCAGGGGCTCGCCTTTGTCGAACGCGCACTCGCCGAACTGGATACCGACGGCGATGGCGAACAATTGGCGGCGCTTCTTCTGCAGCGCGCGGTAATGCGTCAGCACGCGCTTCTTCCAGGCGAGATCACAGACCTTGAGCGCGCGCTCGATCATGCAGTCCGTCCCACAAGGTTGCGCGCTGATGCCCTCGGGCAGTTTTCCCGTGCGCTGATTTTACGGAGAGAGTTCGATCGCGCCAGGTGCTTGGGCGTGGAACTGAGGGATTTGGCGGAGAGGCTCGACGATGAGGAGTATCGTATCGAGGCCCTGATCATTGCGGCGTCGCTGGACATGGCGCTGAACGTGTCTCGCATCGAGGCCCATCGGACCGTCGCAATGCAGGCGGAGCAGGTGTCCATAGGCCGAGTCGAGATTCTTGCGGGCGCAGCACTGCTGCAGGCCCTGCTCGACGCAGGAGAATATGGTGAAATCATTGAGATCGGACCGGCGATTTTTGCGCGGACGGTCGAGCTCGGGCAGGCACGGTATATAGGAGCACTTGTTGGTTCGCCCCTCTGCCGCGCCTTCTTGGTCTTGGGCCGTGTCTCCGAAGCCACTGAGACATGCGAACGGATGGCGGCACTGGATCCGCTGGCATTGGGGCTTGTTCACGTCTTCGAATGCCAAGCGGAGATCGCCTTGGCATTGGGGGATGCGGATCGAATTGGCGCGCTGGCAAGATCGTTGCGCGCTCTCCCGCCAGGCCCCCAAGTTGTCAGCCGTATGGCGGCCAACCTTCTGCGATTTGACATTGAAAGCTCAGCGTTATCAGGTGACATGGATCAGTCGGCGCTTTTGGTCAGATTCGCTCTGGCGCATCTGGAGAAGCGAGGGAGCGCCTCCTGGCCGCTCCTGGCTTCCGCCATCCGCGTTGCCGTCGATACGAACCAGAGAGACATTGCTCTGGAATTGGCCGAGCTTGCCGCTCAGACCCCGTGCCGAAATATGGTAGAGCAGACCGAGAGGCTGGCGATTTTGGCTGAGATGTCGCGCGCCACGGTTTCTGATCTCGATGGATGGGCTGCAGTTGCCCAAAGCTGGGCTGGATTGAACCAGCCCTTTCGGCAGGCGTACGCCCTTATGCAGGCAGGTGCCGCCGCAGTGAACGCCGGTAAGCGGGCGAGTGGAGTGCGCCATTTCAGGCACGGTGCGAAGCTTGCTCATTCGATCGGCGCCCGACTTTTGGCCAACCAGATTGAAGCCCTCGCTGCAAAAGCGCGTATTAATTTACGGGATGAAGAGGATGAGGAGGCGCCGAAGGCGCCCCTCGGCCTGACAGATCGAGAATTCGAGGTCCTCCGGCTCGTAGCGGCTGGCCATAGCAATCGGGAGATCGCGAAGAATCTATTCATTTCCTCGAAAACGGCGAGCGTTCATGTGTCTAACATTTTGAGCAAGCTTTCCGTCTCCAGCCGGGGCGCGGCCGCAGCCGTCGCACACCGGCTTAGGATCATTGATCTGGGATAGAGTTTGTTGGTTCGGATGCACAGTGCGTATAAGGATTGGACAAGGAAATTCGGGTGGACCGCAGTGATCAAGCAAGATTGCGTCCTCAGCCGTCGGCTCCGGAGGGCGACGGCCGCTTCGGCCATCTGTCGATTCTATCGGTGGGTGGCACGCCGATATTTGGTGCGCCACTGCCAGCCTCCCGCCTCGATTCTGCTTATTGTTTGCCGATTGGAAGGCCTCGAAAGTGCTCCATCACTCGCCACGCGACAAGCTTTAATTGCGCGAAGGGCGTTTGTTCCAATTCCAGGCCAAATGATTGATCAGTCGGGCTTGCTGGGGCTTTTTCAGAAATCGATGGCGATACCAGCATCTATGAGAAGTCGCGCTCGTCGAACAGAAGCGCCATGCTGATCGCATCGATGAACCGACCGTCGATGCGTGCCGCACGCCGGACGATGCCTTCGCGGGCAAATCCCATCTTTTCGTAGAGAGCGATAGCACGGGCGTTGTCTTCGTAAACATCGAGTTCAACCCTGGCGAAACCGCCTTTCTGTGCGGCTCTCAAGGTCGTCTGGATGAGCCTTCGTCCCAGACCTCTGCCCCGACAGGCGGGAAGGATCCCCATTCCGAGGTTTCCGCGATGGGCGTGCGACGGGAAAAAATGCCGGCTGATGTCACACCAACCGACGACCTGGTTCTGCGCGACGGCAACGAATTGCGGATTGCCCTTCGCAATCATGCCCATCACGAACTCACGAGTCTGGGGCAGGGGCGATGCTTCCAGCATGGACAGGTATTTTTTCTCCCGCGCTACGACGTCCAGCGTACGATGAAAGCTGTCGATATGGACGGCAGCGATCGGCTCGATCCTGATGCCTGACGTATCCGACAATGCTGCTGCATCCATGTGCTTCTCCTTCAACGATTGCGGAATGCCTATCGGAGACCTGCCGCAGACCCCGCACGGGAGCGCATAATTCACGGTCCGTCAACCTTTGCGTGTCAATTTCTCGGCAGCGGGCGCCATCAAAAGGTTGCAGATATTGAAGGTCGGGCTCACATCCCACATTACATTCGTCTTGGTGACGCTCACCTGCGCCGCGGCTGTGTTGCTGTGCGGATTTGCGTGGCTCGCTGCGGTGAAGGTCGATGATCTCTCGTTGCGCCGGCAGGCCGACTTCGTTCGGCAGGGACTGGAAGAGCAGATCGCGGCACTTCCCCGGGAGCAGGAAAGCGTGACCAAATGGGATGACGCCTTCCTTTATGCCAAGCAACGGAACCATGAATGGCTGCTCGACAATGTCGGCCGGTGGACGAGCCGGTATTTCGGGCACGACAGGACCTATGTCTTCGACGATACCAATCGCCTGATGTTTGCGTTCCGTGACGGCGCGGATGCCGTGCCGCCGCGGCTCGGTGACGACGATGGCCGGGAAGTGACCGCTCTGGCCGGGGAGATGCGCGCCGTTCTCGTCGAGCCGGCTGCAAAACCCGGCGCCGAAGCGCTCGGGCAACTGGCCGCGGTTCGGACGATCATGATCGGCAACCGGCCGGCAATTGCCAGCGCGCGTCCTATTCTGCCGAGCTCGACCCGGATGCAGATCGAGGCGGGCCAGGAGTTCATCGCCATCTCGATCAAGTTCATCGATGGAAAAGCTGCCGAAAGCATCGCCCATTACGCGCGGCTCGAAGGATTACATTTCGCGCCTTCGAAAGGGGAGGACGAGCGGGCGCAGGTGCCAGTGCCGTCCCATGATGGCGGCACGATCGGCTATCTCGTGTGGCCGCCTATCCTGCCCGGATTTATGCTGCTTCAGCAGATTGCGCCGGCGGGACTTGGCTGCCTTGCGCTGCTGATTGCCGTCGTTTTCTGGCTCGGACGAGGTCTGCATCGCACTTCGCTGACCCTGCTGGATAGCCGGGCGCAGCTCACCCATCACCGCAACCATCTGGAAGAGATGGTGGCCGATCGAACGGCCGAGATCGAAAGGCAGAGAGAGGAACTGGACCGCCTGCTGGTGCACGAACGTCAGGTGAATGTGCTCCAGCGCCAGTTCGTCGCCATGGCTTCGCACGAGTTTCGCACGCCGCTCGCCATCATCGACGCCGCCGCCCAGCGGCTTTGCCGCTCGACGACCAACGTCAGCGGCGATTACGTTCACGAAAAAGCCGGCGTGATCCGAAGCGCCGTCGTGCGCATGGTCGACCTGATGGAGAGCATCCTCGCCAGCGGCCGGCTCGAAACCGGACAGATCACACTGAAGCGCAGCGAAGGCGATCTGAAAGCCCTGCTCGTCACCTGCTGCGACAGGCAGCGCCATCTCAGCCGCACGCATGTGTTCCATCTCGATCTTGAGCCAATACCTGACATATTGACGTTCGACCGCAGCGCGATGGAACAGGTCTTCACCAACCTGATTTCGAACGCCGTCAAATATTCGCCCAACGCGCCTGACATTCATGTCCGCGCCCGGGTCGATGAGAAGACGGTGGAGGTCGCCATCTCCGACAGCGGCATCGGCATGGATGCGGAGGATCTGCCGAAGCTGTTCCAGCCCTATTATCGCGCCCGCAGCGCGACGGGTATTGCCGGAACCGGCATCGGCCTCAACGTCGTCAAGCAGGTCATCGAACTGCATGGCGGCACCGTCGAGGTGACGAGCGAGCTCGGCAAAGGCACAACATTCACCATTCTTCTGCCAATAGAGTTTCTATTGTCGGATCAACAAGTCGCAGCTTAAGGAAGAGCTCATGGTTACCGTCCTTTGCATAGAAGACGAAGTCGAGATCCGGAACCTGCTCGTCGAAGAGTTGAGCGAAGCCGGCTACAAGACGCTCGAGGCTTCCAACGGCGCCGAGGGACTGGAAGTGATCCTGTCGAAATGGCCCGATATCGTCATCAGCGACATTTCGATGCCTGTCATGGACGGGCACCAGCTTCTGGCCGAAATTCAGATCAATCACCCGGAGCTTTCCAACATTCCGTTCATCCTGCTGACGGCGCTGACCGACCGGGAAAACACGCTGACCGGCCTGCGCGGCGGAGCGGCGGACTATCTGACGAAGCCGCTCGACTTCGATCTGCTGCTCGCCAAGCTCGAAGGCTGCGTGACGCGCCTTGCCAACGACAAGGCGGTCCACCGGTCGTTCTGATGATCGATGGCGGGGAAGGAAGGACAACGTCCTCCATTTCCGGGAAAGATACTTTCAAGGAGGGCGAGGCGCTGCCGCATATCTCTTCTCCCCGCTGGGGAGGAGAGGGAGCAAGGCGCTCGTTCCGCTACCACCTACCTTCCATTATCTTCTTCCTGCCAGCATACCGCCCAGCGCTTCGAACACCCTTGGATCGAGCGTCTGAGACACATTGAAACGCATGGAATTCGTTGCCGATTGCGACAGGCTGAACGCGTTTCCCGGAGCCAGAACGATCCTCTCTTCGAGTGCGGCCCGCGCCACATCAGCCGCATCGATGCCATCGGGCAGTTGGCACCAGAGGAACATCCCGGCCTGGGGCTCCAGCCAGGGCGTTATACCGAGATTCTTCAGCTTGGCCGAGACCTCGCTCATTGCCCGGGCCAGCCGGTGTCTCAGCGTCTCCATGTGTTTGCGATAGCTGCCGTCGCTCAAGACGTTCAGCACCAGTTCCGCCGCCAACCGGCCGCCGCCGAAGGAGGTGGCGATCTTGAGGTCTGTCAGGCCGTCGATCCATTCCGGCTTCGCCACGACGAAACCGCAACGCGCCGAGGCCGACAGGGTCTTCGAGAAACTGCCGATGTGGATGACCCGCTCGAGCCCATCGAAGGCGGCAAGGCGGGGCGCCGGCGTGTGCTCGAAATCGGAAAAGATATCGTCCTCGATGATGGTCAAGTCGAACTGGTCGGCGAGTTTTAGAACCCGGTGAGCCGTAACGGGAGACAAGGTTGCGCCGGTCGGATTGTGGATGGCGGAGTTGGTGATGTAGAGCCGCGGCCGCTCATCGGCGACGACTTGCGCAAACACTTCGACATCGGGACCGGATGGCGTGTAGGGCACGCCGACGATCTTTGTCCGATGGGCGCGCAACAGCGCATGGAAATTGAAATAGCAGGGATCGTCGACCAGCACCGTGTCGCCGGGTTCAAGCAGGAAACGGCAGAGCAGATCGATTGCCTGCGTGCCGGAATCGGCCAGCATGATTTGGTCTGGGGAGGCTTCGATCCCCCGTTCGCCCATGCGCCGCGAAATCAGCTGGCGCAGCTGCGGCAAGCCGAGCGGCGAGCCGTAATCGGCGAGTGCCGGCCCGTCGGCGCGGGCAAGCGTTCTGAGCCCGCGGCGCATGCCGTCCCCCGGCAGCCAGGAAGGCGGAAGCCAGCCGCATCCCGGCTTCAGGTCCGCTTCGCCAGCCTCCAGCGATTGCCGCGATATCCAGAACGGGTCGACGGCGCGGTCGAGCTTCGGCCCGGCCTCGGCAAGCGCAAAGGGGGCTGCCTGATTGGCGACGTAGAATCCCGAGCCTGGTCTTGCCAAGATCGCGCCTTCGGCAACCAACCGCTCATAGGCGTCGACGACGGTCGAAGTCGACAGCTTCAACGTCGCAGCCAGCCCTCGCACAGATGGTAGCTTTGCGCCCGGCGTCAGGCTGCGCCCGGCGATGCGCTGCCTGATCGTCGCGGTGACCATCTCCACGCGTGTGCGTCTTCATTCATCCGTATTGCTTCCTGCACCATTACAGTTTTGCAAAATTGTATCAGACTGTGACTGTCATAACCATCCGTGTTGGCCGATAAAAGCTAGAGAATGAAGGAGTGCAGCGCATCATGGAGCGCGAGATGGACCGCATGGCATCGGGATGGATCAATGGTTTTATCGGGGTGGTGATCTTCAGCGGATCGCTGCCGGCGACGCGCGTGGCGGTGATGCAGTTCGATCCGGTCTTCCTCACCGTGGCGCGCGCGGCGATCGCCGGCTTTCTTGCGCTCGGCCTGCTGATCGCCTTTAGAGAGAAGCGGCCGAGCCGGCGTGACATTCTCTCCCTGGCGGTCGTGGCGCTCGGCGTCGTTGTCGGCTTTCCCCTGTTGACGGCGCTAGCGCTGCAGCACGTCACCTCCGCTCATTCGATCGTCTTCATCGGCCTGCTGCCGCTTGCGACCGCGATCTTCGGCGTTATCCGTGGCGGAGAACGGCCGAAGCCGGCATTCTGGCTGTTCTCCGTCCTCGGCAGCGCGCTGGTGGCGGGATTCGCATTGACGCAGGGACTGACGGCGTCGCCGGTCGGCGATCTGCTGATGCTGGCGGCTGTCGTCGTCTGCGGCCTCGGCTATGCCGAAGGCGGCAGGCTTTCGCGCACGCTCGGCGGATGGCAGGTGATTTCCTGGGCGCTCGTGCTGTCGCTGCCGGCGACGGTCGCAGTCGCGCTTTTGCATCGGCCGGCGACCTTCTCCGGCATCGAAACGCCGGCGCTGCTTGGCCTGGCCTATGTCTCGCTGTTTTCCATGCTGATCGGCTTCATCTTCTGGTATCGCGGCCTGTCGCAGGGCGGCATCGCGGCGGTCGGCCAACTGCAGCTGCTGCAGCCGTTCTTCGGCCTGGCGCTTGCCGCAACCCTGCTGCACGAGCCCGTGACCTGGGCCATGCTCGCCGTCACCGTTGCCGTCATCCTCTGCGTGGCCGGCGCCCGCAGGTTTGCACGGTAGGGGAGGATCGTGACGCTCTCTGTGTCCTCAGGTTCGGTCAAAAACCTCGGGCTGCAATTGCCCAATCTTCATCAGATGCTGCAGCGTGTATGATATTGACAGAGCGTCGTCGAGCCCGTCATGCCCACGCAATGGAGGATGGTCGACGCCGTAGTAGTCGGCCAGTTTGTTGCTGGGTGTCTTTGCCAAATCCTCGATCGGCATGCCCGCAGCGATGAAAAGCTTGACGGCGTTGTCGAAGCGGCGGGCCGGGATAGAAGGCTGAATGCCTGCGACATAGCAGCTGATGGCCAACATGTTCAACTCGTCCTTGCCCCACGACCAAAACCGGGCGCCGCCCGAGAAGCTGTCGATGCCGGAAAGTGCATCCTCCAACGCCACGCCATGGGCGTCGATATCCTCTTCGGTGATGCCGGTCAGATTGGTGAAATAAGGATCGAGCGGATATCTCTCGCCGAAGCGATCGATGGGCCGAACATAGGACTTGTACGTATCGAGGATCGGAAACTCGCCTTCGAGGCCAAGCTTGACGGCACCGATCTGCGCAATGACAGGATCGGGATCGTGGGCCGCGCACCAAAATCTGCGTTGCGAGCCTTCCAGGCAAAGAAATTCACAGTCGAATATGATGGCGGTCTTCATCGTCGACGCTCCTCTGACAAATTATCCGGATTAGTTTAAGGACAAATCCAACGCATGGAGCGCATCGAGATGCAAGCGCCCCGCGTCTCTTTGGAGACCTATGGCCGCCGGCCAAGCGTCCCACCTGCAAGAGCGCCGCTTGAAGACATGGCGCAACTGCATCGAAGCATTCACGAAAAACCCGGCGACGGGTTGCAGTCTCTGATGGCCAGGCTTTCGGCCAGGATCCGGCGAGCCGAGGGGCTGGATCCTGCGTCCAGAAAGCGGCTCCTGTTGGAACTCGATTCCCTTCCGGATGGCGACAGGGTGTGTCATAGCGATTTTCACCCCTGGAATATTCACGGATCGGGGCAGGGGTTTATGATCGTCGACTGGCTCGACGCTTGCTGTGGCAATCCTCTGGCCGATGTCTGCCGAACATACCTTCTGTTGCACCATGCGGTGCCGGACAGGGCGATGGGCTATGTTGAAGCTTACGCCTCGGTCACCGGATCGGAGGTCGGCAGCATTCTGGTCTGGCTTCCCCCGATTGCCGCCGCCCGGCTGACGGAAGGCGTTGCAAACGAAAATGACGAGCTGTTGCGGTTGGCTGGCCTGAGCCCAAAACTGTCGAAGCTCCAAACAAGTTGGTCTCCGCTTTGCGCGAAGCCGCCATTGCGGCCGACTATCGGCCTGGCTGATCTATTCGCTGTTTCCTCGGCCCTTTGCTTCCCGCACCAGGTCCGGCATTCCATCGTGCGGACCAAGGGCATGGGTGGGATGGTCATCCCACCAATCATTATGCAGTGGTCGACGGTGAGGGTGGAGTGGATAGAAGATCCGGTTTTCGGCCTTGTGGCGCTCGCCGACGACGAGGAGATGCACTTCGGCTTGCGTGTTGTTGAGGAAATTATGGGCGATCCCGGTGCCGGCAGGAAATCCGACGGCGTCGCCGGGCTTCAGCCGATGCAGATGGCCATCGAGCCAGACGTCGGGCTCGCCTTCGATGACATAGACGAATTCTTCCTCGGCGCTCTCGGCATGCGGAAAGGATGTACGCCGGCCGGGCGGCAAGCGCTCATGATGAATGCCCAATTTTGCCAGGCCAAAATAGCGTCCGAAGGGCGCACCGATGCTCATCAACTCGTCGTCTTCGTCATAGTGCGAGTCGTCAGGCCGTTCGATCTCGCTCCAGTGGACGACAAAGGAGGGGCGCTCCGACGTTGCCATGGTAATCCTCCTGATGTGAGAGGTTCAGATGATTGAGGACACGGACATGCTGCCGTGAATGGAAGGCGACCGCAAGGGCAAAACGGCGGCTCCAACGCAAGCGGCGTGGCCGTCCGTCGGCATTCGGCCCGGGGCGCCCTTGGCGCTAACCCTGTCTCGGTAAACGGGTCGAAGGGAGTTGCCATGCGAGGGCGGAACCTTGATCCGAGGATCCCTGCCACGGCAGCTCCCGATCCGGACGAAAATTTCTACAAACGGCTCACTTGGCGGGCACGACGAGCGGCGCCCCTTTGCGAACGATGTAGGTTGCCAATTCCGACGCCTTGCCGCTACCGACGTTCTTTGCCGAGTGAACGACGCCGGAGGGAATGAACAAGGATTGGCCGGCCTTCAGGGTCACCGGCTCTCTGCCTTCGAGCTGGTATTCCAGCGTCCCTTCGATGACGAAGGCGACTTCCTCGCCGGGATGCGAGTGGTTCGGCGCGAGAACGCCCGGGGCGATATCGACGCGGACCTGAACGACCTCGTGGCCGGGCACGTCGATATCGTTCTTGATGAGATCGGTGCGCTGGATCGGCTGTTCCGCATGTGCCGCTGCCGCGCCGCCGAGAACAAGGGCGAGCGCCATAGCCTGGATCATTTTCATTGTGTCATCCTTCCTGAATTGACCATTTGTCGGCTCATCGGCCGCATCGGGATTTAAGTCGATGATTGAACCAGGGATGTGTCGGCAAACCCGCATTTTTGTAAGCCAGTGTATCTGCGGCGCCGCGGCGTTGGTCTGCGTGAGATAACTGTCAAAGATTGGGCCGGCATCGGTTCGGGCCAACGTTGCTTGTGATAGGGTGTGCCTGGAGCCCCCCTCTGGCCTGCCGGCCATCTCCCCCACAGGTGGGGAGATTGGCTGGGCGCAACGGCTTCCCCAATCAATTAGCGGTTCAGCGCGGCGAAACGGCAGATGACCAGGAAGCGCGAGCCGCTTGTGATCTCCCCACCAGTGGGGGGATGGCAGAGGGGGCTTTACACGGCAAGCAATCCCGCCGATCTCTCGCGGCTTTACGCCGCCGACGACGAACCCGCGGTCATGACACTCGCCAAGCTGGCAATGTCCGTAATGCCGCCGGAGGATTCGAAGTCGAAGATTTTTTGGGTGACGAGGGCGGCCGCCCCCCGAGCCCAGGAATTGTCCTCCCAGTCGGGCAAGAGCGGCGGGGCGGTTCGGAAGGTACGGGCGGAAAGCGCTTCGCGCAGGGGCGTGAGGAAAGGGTCGCCGAGGGAGACGGCTTCGCCGCCGGCGACGATGACTTCGGGATCGGTAATGTTGACGAGATTGGCAAGAGCGGTGCCGATGCCGCGGCCGGAATCGGCGACGAGGGCGAGGGCGGCGGCATCGCCTGATGCGAGCGCAGCCGACAATTCCGGCAGTCCCAGTTCCTCGCGGCCGGTCGCTTCCCGCCAGCGTCGGAGCATCGAGATTTCGGAGTGATAGGCCATAAGACAGCCGCGCTTGCCGCATTCGCAGAGCCGGCCGTTCTCCTCGTAAAGCGTGTGGCCGAATTTGCCGGCGGCACCATTGGCGCCGCGATAGAGCTTGCCCTCGATGACGAGCGCGCAGCTGATGCCGACGCCGACGGCGAGAACGGCCATGTTGCGATGCTGGCGGCCGAGCCCGAAGAGCTGCTGGGCGATGGCATAGGCATTGGTGTCGTCTTCCAGCCAGACCGGCACATGGACGCGGCTGGCGACGAGCGAGGCGAGGGGGACATTATCCCACTTGAATCGGTAGCTGCGCACGCAGGCCGTCTGTTCGTGATTGATGACGCCGGGCATGGAGATGCCGATACCGGCGAGCTTGGCGTTCGGCCGGCCGGCGAGCTTCACCAGTTCGGGAACGGTACCCGCCAGCAGGTCGGCGACCTTATCCGGTTCGTGGCCGTCGAGGCTTACCCGCATGGCGGCGACGGGGTTGGTGGCAAGGTCGGTTGCCACGCATTCCACCGAATCCACCATCAGCTTGAAGCCGACGGCGAACGCGTGTTCGTAGTTGATATCCACGGGGATCGGGCGGCGGCCGGTGAGGCCGGGCACGGTCTTCCCTTCGATGACGATGCCTTCCTCCAAAAGGTCGGCAACGACGAAGGTGACGGCGGCCGGGCTCAAGCCGATGACTGTCGCGATATCGGCGCGGCTCCTCGGCCCCTCGCGGCGGAGAAGGTTGAGGATGAGGCGTCGGTTCATGGCTCTCGCCGTGGTCTGGTCGCCTTTCAGCTTCACGATACATTCCTTAATTTTGTAAATTAATTATTGCGGGCTGGTTCGATCTATGCATAAGTTTGGCCGCCGATCAACTGAGCCAAGCGGATTATACGCCTTGGGATGACGGATGGATCGGCGCGTTGAATGCCTGATCGAGCGCTTCAAGGAGGAGGTCGCTTGGGCCAGGCGGTGTCGATCGGTCAACTGGGAGGAATTCAATGGCATTTTCGAAGCAATTTCCGTCAACCACCCGCAGGAGCTTCCTGAAGGGTGCGGGCATGGTGTCTGCGGCGGCGGTCACCGGCAGCTTTCCGATCCCTGCGATCGCGCAGGCCCAAGAGGTCACGATGATCTCGGCCGAAAACAATGGCGCTGCACTCGACGCGCTGAAGGCGATTGCCGCGGGCTTCAGCAAGGAAGCCGGCGTCAATGTCGTCATCAACAATATGGACCACGAGGCCCACAAGACGGCCATTCGCAACTATCTCGTCGCCGGCGCGCCTGACATTTGCTCCTGGTTTTCGGGCAACCGCATGCGCGCCTTCGTCAAGCGCGGCCTGTTCGACGATATCTCCGACCTTTTCGAGAAAGAGAAATATAAGGACGTGCTCGGCGCGACGGCAGGGGCCGTCACCGAAGACGGCAAGCAGTACGGCCTTCCCACAGGCGGCACGCTCTGGGGCATGTTCTATCGCAAGGATGTGTTCGAGCAGTATGGCCTGACCGTGCCGAAGACGGCCGAAGAGTTCATGGCCTATGGCGACAAGTGCAAGGCCGCGGGCATCACGCCGGTCGCGATCGGCACCAAGGAATTGTGGCCGGCGGCCGGCTGGTTCGACCAGATGAACCTTCGCGTCAACGGCCTCGACAAGCATATGGCGCTGATGAACGGCGAGATGAGCTATCTCGATCCCGCGCTGACGGCGGTTTTCGATCAGTGGGAGGCGATGATTTCGAAGGGGTTCTTCACGGAGAACCATACGTCCTTCGGCTGGCAGGAGGCTGCGGCGCTCTTGGCGCAGAAGAAGGCCGGCATGATGAACCTCGGCGCTTTCCTGCGTTCGGCTTTCACCGCCGAAGATCTGCCGCAGCTCTCCTATGCGACCTTCCCGGTGCTCGACGCCAAGGTCGGCCACTTCGAGGAATTCTCGGTCAATTCGATCCACATTCCCGCCAAGGCCAAGAACAAGCAGGGCGCACGCGAATTCCTCGCCTATTTCTACAAGCCGGAGAATCTGGCGGCTTATCTGGAGCCGGGCGGCAACGTGCCGCCGCGCAGCGATCTGCCGCCGAGCAAGGATCCGCTGGTGAATATCGCCGTCGAGACGATGAAGACAGTGCAGGGCACGTCGCAATATTACGACCGCGACAGCGACCCCGACATGGCGCAGGCAGGTCTCGTCGGCTTCCAGGAGTTCATGGCCAAGCCCGACCGGCGCAAGGCCATCCTGACCCGCCTCGAGGGAACGCGGAAGCGGATTTATAAGATTTAAGGGGCGGGTGTCGGTCGCTCTGTCTGTTGGTAAGCCGCTCCCTCACTCGACGTCATCCTCGGCCTTGTGCCGAGGATCTGCTGCCCTATCGATGGGGAGGTAGATGCTCGGGACAAACCCGAGCATGACGAAGGAGGGGGTGGCGGGCTTTGACAGCGGCTTGAGGGGCGGCAAAACCCAGACGAATAAAATGAGGCTCCTGTAATGCAGACATTATGGCGCCGCCAGCGTTGGTGGCTGACCCCGACTTTGCTCATCGCGCCCGCGATCGTGCTGTTCTTCACGGTCATCCTGCTGTCGGCCGTCAGGAGCCTCTGGATCAGCCTGCACGACTGGGATGGCTTCGGCCCGATGGTCTGGATCGGCTTCGGCAATTACGTCGAGCTCTATAACGATCCGCAATTCTACGTGTCGCTGAAGAACAACCTGATCTGGCTGGTGATGTTCATGGCGGCACCCCCTCTCGGGCTCGCCATCGCGCTGCTGGTCAACCAGAAAATCCGCGGCATGCGCTTCCTGAAGTCGCTGTTCTTCATTCCGCTGGTGCTCGCCTCTGTGACGGTCGGCGTCGTCTTCACCTGGGTCTATACGCCGGAGTTCGGCTTGCTCGCACTGATCTTCAGGGCGTTCGGCGCGACGGCGCCGGCGGTTCTCTCCGACGAGCATTTCGTCACCTTCGCGATCGTCATCGCAGCCCTCTGGCCGCAGGTCACCTTCTGCATGGTGCTCTATCTCGCCGGCCTCAACAATTTGAGCGAAGAGCTGATCGGGGCAGGGCGCGTCGACGGGGCAAGGGGTTGGAACATGTTGTGGCACATCGTGCTGCCGCAACTGACCCAGGTCACCTTCATCGCCATTGCCGTCACCGTCGTCGGAGCGCTCAGGTCCTTCGACATGGTGTCGGTGATGACGAATGGCAGCCCGTTCGGTTCGTCCTCGGTTCTCGCCTACCAGATGTTCGAACAGTCGATCTTCTCCTACCGCTTCGGTTACGGCGCGGCGATCGCCTCCGTGCTGTTCGTGATCATGGCCGTCTTCATCGTCTGGTACCTCAGCCGCATCATCCATACCGAAGAAAGGGGAGGCTGATGTATCCTCGTCCCATTCCCGATGCCGCCATCTGGCAGCGCCGCCTCTATGTTCTCGCTGTCGTCATTGTCCTGCTGCTCTGGCTCTGCCCGCTGTTTGCGATCATCCTCACCTCGTTCCGCTCGTCCGAGGATGTGATGGGCGGCAATCTGTGGGGATGGCCGACCGGCATCGGCGTCATCGACAATTATACGGCGGTCTTCACGCAGACACCGATGGCCCGCTACTTCCTCAACAGCCTGACGATCACCGTTCCCTCGGTGATCGGCGTCCTGGTGCTTTCCACGCTCGCCGGCTATGTGCTGTCGCGCTACCGCTTTCCCGGCAACATGCTGATTTTCGCGCTGTTCGTCGGCGGCAATTTCCTGCCGCACCAGATCATGATGATCCCGGTGCGCGACCTGATGGTCCGGCTCGATCTGATCGATACGACCGCAGCGCTGATCATCTTCCATGTGGCCTTCCAGACCGGCTTTGCGACGCTGTTCATGCGCAATTTTATCGCGGCATTGCCCGATGAACTGTTCCAGGCGGCCCGGGCGGAAGGGGCGTCTCCCTTCCAGACGCTATGGCATGTGGCGATCCCGCTGGTGCGGCCGGCGCTTGCCGCACTCGCCATCCTGATCTTCACCTTCATCTGGAACGATTACTTCTGGGCCGTGGTGCTGACCGTCAGCGACAGCGTCAAGCCTGTGACCGCCGGCCTTGCCAATCTTCGCGGCGAGTGGGTCTCGGCCTGGAACCTGATTTCCGCCGGCACCATCGTCGTCGCCGTGCCGCCCGTCGTCATGTTCTTCCTGATGCAGCGGCACTTCATCGCCGGCCTGACGATGGGGGCGGTGAAGGGATGAGCGATCTCGACAACAGGCCCTTGGAAGTTCCGATTTCAACAGCAGAGAGCCAGGACGCATGACCAGTCTCGAACTCCGCCAGATCAACAAGAATTACGGCGCCTATCATGCGCTGCGCGGCATCGATCTTTCCGTAGCGCAAGGCGAGTTCATCGTCATGGTCGGCCCCTCCGGATGCGGCAAGTCCACGCTTTTGAAGACGATCGCCGGCCTGGAGGAGATCTCCTCCGGCCAGATCCTGATCAACGGCCGCGACGTCAGCAAACAGGAGCCTGGGGATCGTGGCATCGCCATGGTCTTCCAGTCCTACGCGCTTTATCCGCATATGACGGTGGCGGAAAACATGGGCTTCGGTTTGCGCATGGCCAAGCGCCCGAAGGCCGAGATCGAGGCGGCGGTGGCGCGCGCAGCCAAGATCCTCAGGATCACCGACCAGTTGGATAAGCGGCCGAAGCAGCTCTCCGGCGGGCAGCGGCAGCGCGTGGCGATCGGCCGGGCGATCACCCGTTCGCCCGACGTCTTCCTCTTCGACGAGCCGCTGTCGAACCTCGATGCTGCACTTCGAACCCAGATGCGCGTCGAGCTCAGCAGCCTGCATGCCGAATTAGGCGCCACCATGGTCTATGTCACTCACGACCAGGTGGAGGCCATGACCATGGCAAGCCGCATCGTCGTCTTGAACCAGGGGGTGATCGAGCAGGTCGGCTCGCCGCTCGAGCTCTACCGCAACCCAAACAACCTCTTCGTCGCGGGCTTTCTCGGTGCCCCGCGGATGAACTTCCTCGGCGTTACCGTCGACGACGTGTCCGGCCGCAATGTCACGGTTTCGGCGCCGGGCCTCTTGCCGGTGACGGTGGAACTGGCGGAGGCGACGGTGCTGCAGAAGGGCGCCAGCCTGACGCTCGGTGTAAGGCCGGAGAACATATCGATGGTCGCCGATGGCGGCGAGGGCGGGGCGATCCACGGCCAGATCAGGCTCGTCGAGCATCTCGGCCGCGAAACCATCCTCTATGTCGACGCCGGCAATCTCAAGACCATCGCCTCGGAAAGCGGCACCGGCAACATCACGGTGCAGCTTGGCTACGTCGCGCCTTTTGCCGCCGACCAGAACGTGGCGCTGAAGCTCGACGCCCGGGAACTCTATCTCTTTTCATCCGATGGCGGACGCACGATCAGCGCCCGCAAGACCATCCTCGACAGATAATCACAGGAAACCCCACCGTGTCCGACAAGACCCTCTCCGTATGGAACCCCGTCAAGACCGACCGCTTCCTCGTCGGCGCCCCGCACTATCCCGAGCACGTCGATGAAAGCTACTGGGAGCGCGACGCCGAGCGCATGGCGAAGGCCGGCTTCAACGTGGTCAGAATGGCCGAATTCGCCTGGCATATTCTCGAGCCGAAACTCGGCACCTTCGATTTCGACCTGTTCGACCGCGCCATCGCCATGCTCGGGCGCTACGGCATCGACACGATCATGTGCACGCCGACGGCGACGCCGCCGCGCTGGCTGACCGTGGCGCATCCGGAGATTTTAAGGGTCGACGGCAAGGGCCGGCCGATGAGCCATGGCTCGCGCCAGCATTGCGACACGGCAAGCCCGGTCTTTCGCGAACACAGCCGGCGTATCACCAAAGCGATGGCCGAGCATTATCGCGACAATCCTTTTGTCGTCGGCTGGCAGACCGACAACGAGCTGAATACCAGCATGCCAGAGAGCTTTTCGACGGCAACGCTCACCGAATTCCGGGCCTTCCTTGCCGGCAGATATGGCGAGATCAGCAAGCTCAACACGGCGTGGGGCGGCGATTTCTGGGCGACGGCCTATGACAGCTTCGACCAGGTGGTGCTGCCGATAGAATTCGGCCCGACCTTCCCGAGCCCCGGCCATCTGCAGGATTATCACCGTTTCCTGGCCTTTTCGACGGCGCGCTTCCAGCACGATCAGGTCGAGATCCTGCGGGATGTGAAGCCTTCCTGGTTCGTCTTCCACAATCTCGGCGGCTTGAGGGATATCGACTTTCGCGGCCAGTTCACCACCGATCTCGATTTCGTCGGCTACGATATCTATCCGATGCTCTATGACGAGTTCCAGCGGCTTGGAAACCACGCCAAGGTCCAGGCATTGCATCTCGATATCTGCCGCGGTTTTTCCGGCAACTACATCGTTCCCGAGCAGCAATCGGGCTTCGGCAGCCAGCCGGGTTTCTGCACGCTGACGCCGGAGCCGGGCGAACTGCGCCGCATGGCGCTCTCTTCCGTCGCCCATGGGGCCGACGGGCTGATGTTCTTCCGCTGGCGGCCCGCCCATTTCGGCGCGGAGATCTATTGGATGGGCATTATCGACCATGACGATATCGGCCGCCATCGCTATGAGGAGGCGAAGCGCTTCGCGACCGAGATGACGGCGCTCAAGGACAAGATCCTCGGCACTTATGTGCGCATGGATGTCGGTATCGCCGGCTCCGATTTCGACAATCAGGAAGCCCACAAGACCTACCCGATCGGCCTGCCGAGCCCGCAGGACGATGCGATCTTGCTGCATCAATATTGCTACGACCGCGGCATCGCCTGCGGCTTCATCCATCCCGAGGACGATCTTTCCAAGCTGAAGCTCTTCTATGTCCCCCATTGGGTGATGTGGAAGGACGAATGGACGGCGAGGCTCGAAGCCTTCGCTGAAGCAGGCGGCACCGTCGTCATCGGCGCACGCACCGGCACCCGCAACGAGGACAACCACGTCATCCGAGAGACGGCACCTGGTACGGCGCTTTCGAAGCTGACGGGCGTGCGCGTCGAAGATTTCGGCCGCCTCGCCGCCCCCGGCGCCAACGGCCTCTTCGACGTGATGGAGCGCTCCGGCGGCCTTGTCATTCCGCCGAACAAACCGGCCGAATCCCACCGCCGCCAGCGCCGCTTCAAGATCGGCAACCGCGAAATGACGGCCGGCCATTTCTACGAAAACCTCACCATCGACCCCGACGTCGAGGTGATCGCCGCCTGGTCCAACCGCTACGCCGAAGGCCAGCCGATGGCGACATCCCGCAAACTCGGCAAGGGGCAGGTGGTCTATCTCGGCACCTATCTCACGCCTGATCTGACCGAGGCGCTGACCGAACGGCTGTTTGCACCTGCCGGCATCGAACCGCTGGTCGGCGGGCTGCCGGAGGGTGTGGAGGTGACGATGCGAATGAACGAGGAGCGGCGGCTGCTGTTTGTGCAGAATTATACGGATCAGGCGGTGACGGTTGGTGGCGTGCCGGCGGGACGGGATTTGCTGGATGGGGAGAAGCCGGTGAGGGGGAGGCTGGAGCTTGAGGGGTATGGGTGTGCGATTGTTGAGTTGGAGGGGTGAGGTTGCGCTGCGCAATCTGCCGGATGACCGGCTCTTGTCTACATTCATTGAGTCTGAACCCGTGCGGCAGGCATTGATAGAGGCGCGCGCGGCGAGCGAAACGCAGCTTCGTCACCGTTTCGAACAGGCAAAGGCCGAAGGCGACCCGCCGGAGACGGTCAAACCCGCGATCGTTGCGTCGTTCCCTTGTCGACTTCTGCGGCCTCGACTTCAGGAAATTGATGCGATCCAGCTTTCGTGTTGGTAACGGGATATGACGATCAATCAGTTGCCCCAGCCAATTTGGAGCCGATCAAATCGAACCTCGCTCAATGGCTGGTTGGAGGGGCCTAGCCTTACCGAACGAAGAACGAGACGAAGCTCGGGGGAATAGTATTGTTCGAAAATGATCGGAGGCAATTCCGTCAGTTCCAGGCGGCTGTTGATGGCCCAAACTTTGTAGGAACAAGATGAAATAGTTTCCTCTCCCAAGCCGTCGAACCTAATAAAAGTCGTGCCCGAAACGGATTTTTTGCCATTGATGAAAAGCGTAGTGTCGGATTGCCAGTTCTTCTTCTGTGGTAGATCGTCCAACGCAATCTCATTCGCGTATTTCAGCTCATGCTTCCCGTTGGGACCAACTCTCTTTTCGACGAGCAAGGGGTGCAAATATACAGCCGACACCGGCTGTAGTGAACGGTTACGCTCCACCAGCTTTTGTTCGGTGAGACGCGGACCGTCCGGCTTGTAGAATACGGAAAGGAAAGGCACTTCTCTGGTCAGCAGCACGCCCTGTTTGGTCTCATTGGCGGTTAAGCAATTGCCAAAGGCTGGCACCGCTAAAGTTATTCCGACCAGTAGCGACAAACTTCTTAGCAAGATTGACATTCGAGGTACCCCCTCATCCAAATCCGCTACCATGCTTGGATGAAATTGCTCCATCTTGGTCAAGCCGTCCCGGCATCGCCACGGCGTAGTGTTTCATGAGGCTTCTGCACAAATGTGTTTTGGAGATAGGATTGTGGAATGAAACTGCTGCTTGCGGCAACCTTGCTGTTCATTTTCACTGCTCTGGCGAGTGCGCATGCTTGCGCGGTGCCCCGGCCAGTTTTCTCTGGTCTGTTCGAGGCTGATGTCATCATCCGCGGGACTTTCATCAACTATGAAGTCCTGAAGATGCATTCGAAGGCGCGGGTGACGTTCGAGGTAAGCGAGATTTTGAAAGGCAGTGCCGGACATGGGGAACTCTCTGCCATCTGGGAGCATTCGAATGTCCCTGATCGCTGGAATGGCCCCAAAAATGCTATCGTCGCCTTGCGGCGGAGTGGATCTGCCGAAGCGGACTATGCGATCGTACAGCCAAGATCCGGCTTAGCAGAGATATCTGGAGCGAAGGATAAACGCACCATCGTGAGAGTCATCGGCAGCCGGGCTGACGCGCGCCGGCCGGTCGACCATCCGACTCCGTTTGAGCCAACAGAATGCTGCAATCTAACCCGGAAAGGCTCTAGAGCCGCCGGGGCAATTGGGACTGTCGGGAAATTGCAAAAAAAGAGCATTTCCGTACTCAAACAAAACGGAAATGCTCTCTTAATTTAGTGTGGAGCTATGCTTGTCAGCTCCACACCGCTCGCACCTGAATTCGCGGCTATTCGTCTGGTGTCGCCGGCGCGGCGTTCTCCAACGAGGTGCGGATTTGATCGATCTTCCCGTTTGCGTCGCCAATCCCGAGAATGGTCTTGGCCTGGCTCAGAACCGCCGGACTGACTTCACCGGTTTTCGTCGCGGAAGCCAATGCGTCCTCCAGCGCCTCGTCCCCCAACAGAGGGTCATCGGCCGCGGGCTCGATTCCATTGTCGAGTTCATACTGGGCATAGGCCACGGCGTAGGCCGCGATAGCCGTCATGCGCGGGTCCGACGTATGCATCAACGCCTTGTAGTTTCGCTTCAAGGAGTTCAGGCCGGCGAGTTGCGCCGACAGGTTCTTTTCTTTCGCGCTGACTTTGGTCCCGTCCGCCTTGACGGACTTGGACTTGCTTGCCGCCTCGCTGGACTTGCCTTTCACGCCTTGCGATTTGGAGCTGCCATGGGTTGAACCGCTACCTTGGCTGCTGCTGCCATGGTTGCCGCTGTTTCCACCGCCGCCGCCATTGCCGCCGCCATTACCCCCACCGTTTCCACCGCTCTTTGCCAGTGCGGCCATGTCGATCCCGGCAATCGTTAGGGGGCTTGCTGCAAGCGCGAGCGAGAGCAAGGCCAAGGACGCTAAGGTTGCTGTCCGCATCGTTTTCCTCCGAACCAGATCATCAAGCGCCGGGCAGATGCACGGCTTGAGCAGATATGAAAGATAGATTGCGATCGCCCGTTGCACATCGGACTGAGGTCCGGCGCCGGCCCCCGCCTATAGTCCTAGAGCCTTTCCGGGTTAGATTGCAGCATTCTGTTGGCTCAAACGGAGTCGGATGGTCGACCGGCCGGCGCGCGTCGTGGCCCGGCTCTACGGCCAAGCCGGCCGGTCGATCAGCCGGCCCGTTTCAGCCAACCCTCCCGCAGATTTGCCTGGCAAATCTGCAAGACTTAAGAATCGCCGGACGCACTTGTCGCTTCGCATGGCGAAGCGGTGCGGCCGGTGGGCCGGGCATCTTTCCGCCAGGATCAAAGGCGATCGGCTCGGACGTATCAAGAGGTATGCCCTTCGCCAATCGCCTTTGCCCTGACGAAAACCTGCTCCGGCAGAATGCTTCAATCTAACCCGGAAAGGCACTAGAGGAACGCTGGCCATGTGGGGCCCGCTCTCGTCCGCATCCAGCCGCTCCTGACCGCCGGTGCTGGCGGTAATCGTCGCAGCCAATCTCGTCGGCTCGAAACGGGAGGATCGAAGAGGCGCGCCTCTCCTCATTATGAGAACTCGCCACAAGAAGAGCGCCGGCTGAAACCTTGCCCTTTTCGTTGAAGTCGCTGACAAGTGACAAGGTGTCGAATACCGCACAGAGCCCGAGGCCGACGCTCGCGAAGGCGCGAAAACCGGTTCAGGCAAGACTATCGCGCGGTTTCCAGGCGGCCACCGGAGCGCAGAATGTTCAGCCAGGCCTGCGACGCTTTCTCCCCGCCTGTGCCCCCAAAATGGCAATCGTCGTAGCGGTCGTCTCCATCGAGTAACGCATCAGAATTTACACCTTCTCGGATACCGTGGCCGCTTTTTGACAGGGCCAGTTGCGCCCGTACTATCGCATTGTCTGGAATATGCTCCTTGAAGCCGCCGTTGCTCGGTTCGAGGCATTTCGATGCGATCGAAATGTAAACGGGTGCTTCAACGCCGTGCTGACGCAATGTGTCAACCATCGACATGAAACGTTCCTGGTAGGCCTCCGCAGTGGTGCCCATAACGAGGTCCGCCTCTCCTTGCACCCAGAGGACGCTCGTTATCCGGTAACCGGAATCCTGAAGCTGTTTAACTGTATCGACCAGTACGGGATTGAAGTCACCACCTGCCGCCCATCGTGCGACCTCAGATCCGGAATATGCGAGAGGTGCGAGGATGACGCTGTCATTTTGACCCGATGCGATCAAATTGTTCCCAAGAAGCGTCCAATACTCTCCCCTGGTGTTGGTCGATCCAAGAAGTGGCGACGCCGCGATGAAGCACCGTTTGTCAAAGGCGTTTGCAACGCGAGCGCCATAATTTGACCTGTGCCGTTGTCCACCGTAGTTGGCTGCGTTCGATTGGCCAAGAATGAGTAAGACAGCAGTTCGGTCAGTCTGAGTCGGGCAGGTCACAAGCGTTTTTGATTCATCCCCGATCAGTCGTTCCTTGTCGTCGAAAGTGTAACGGCTTGGAGCCGCCACCTTCTCTCCGCCAACCATTTTCCTCAGCGCGGAAAGTTGCGGCCAAGGAAAGATCTCATGTCTCGCGCTCATGCCGCCGAGAAGGTAGATGGCGATCAAGGCTGCCAGGCCGACTGCCATTGTTTTGTGCATGTCGCTACCTTTCAAACATCAGCCGATGACATGGAGCCTAACCGATCAAGGCTGCTCCAGCCATGAAGGTTCCTTTACACCAGCCACATCTACTTGCTTCGGGCATGATCTTTGAAGAAAGAATTCGTCGCGAAGATCGAGCCCCAATCGACGACTATTTCGCGTGGAGTCGCCGGAAACCTGCTCTAAACTATAGACCGGACCAGTGATTACAATCATCCGGATGGGTTAGATCGTACCTGCTATGCAACATGCAGTTCCATGGAGAAAATTCCCGTTGCTCGTCCATGGAAAGGCGATCACAGATTGGGGCGGCGAGGATAAGGTGAGAGCGGAGCGCCGGTTACCCACAAAAGCGAAAAGGGTCACACATACAATCGGAAAATTAGGCAAAGACGCCCACCTCACTCTCCCTCATTCCTGTGCCTGCCACAGGAATCCAGCCACGGCGCGTCTGCGCCGTGAATGACTCAATACCCGCAAGCGGGAAAAGTCTTTCGCCCAAGGATTGGTCGCACTGGATTCCTGTGACAGGCACAGGAAGGGAGGAAAGGTAGTGCTGTGCGGCGCCGAGGTCGCGTCCGGCCGAAATCCGCTTCGCCTGAAATCACGCCAGGCGCAAATCGACAAGCGGGTGTAACTTCTTGAGATTCGGCAGCGATTTCGCTTGCCAAGGATATTGGCTGGTGCCTTTGACGACGAGCAGGAGGTCGCCCATCTTTCTGGCTTCGATCGTCAGCTTGGCCAGGAGATTTATGCCGGAGGAATTGAGGAACTCGAGACCCGTCAGGTTGAACGTCACCTGTTTGTGCCCCTCGTGGAGCAGGCCCGATATCAATGAGTAGATAGGCGCATAGGCGTCCGGTCCCGCCAGCCGGAATACGCCATCGAAATAGACCTCGTTTTTCTCAGCCCATACGCGGAAGTTTTCGTCGCTGATTTCCATTCTTCGCTCACAGATTGGAGGAGGGTGGCATCGCCACAGCTGCAGTCGTCGTCAGTATGATACGCTCGTCATTATTCCCTTCGAATGCCCATGCCATTTTTGCGTCGTAGTCGCTCAGAAGGGTGAGCAACCCCAAGCCCGAACTGCTTTCTGCCGATATGGCATTGGTTTCGATTTGCTCAAGAAGAAGTTCCCCAGGGTCCTTCGATTGAAGGCGATGCAGCAGCTGCTGAAAGCGAGAGGATGTCACGCCATCGATCGTGTTCTTCACCCTGATTAAAAAAGTACAGTCGAATATGCCGGCTTCAATAAGGATCTCCCCAGGCTGTCGAAACTTAACGGCATTTTCGATCAACTCATTGCTGAGATATCCGATGTCATGATGCGCCTGCACATAGTCTTTTCTTGAACGAGAATAGGGCAGAGCCATGACCTCCGCTATAAAGTCCGAAGTCATTCCTGAGTGCTTCCATCCAAGCTGAAGCGGTCCGTCGTTTAACGTGAGGCGAGTGCTTGAATCCAGGCTTATGCCCGCCAGAGATTCGATACCATATACCGTTGGCGTCATGTCTCACCTATGTCGCACTGCGAGAAGCGTAATGTCGTCGTAAATCTTCTGCGGTCCGATGAAGAGCATCAATGTCGCTACAATTCCGGCAACGACTTTCTCAGCGCTCTGGTCCTTCAAGCGCAGTGCTTCGCGGCACAGACGTTCGATGCCAAAGAGTTCTCCAGCGTCGTTTTCGGCTTCTGTTACGCCATCGGTATGCAGGAGTATGAGGTCGCCCGTCTCGAAGCTTATTTCGCGGGTCTTAATGAAGGCAGAAATATCGGCTTCCAGCCCGATCGGTATACCCAGATCCATAGTGTCTATGCGCTCGACCTCGCCGTTCGCCCGCACGATGACAACTTCCTCGTGTTGTCCCGACAGGATCATCTCTTTGCCGTCGTAATCAAGAAACGCCAGAGTGAGATGCTTGTCGATTTTAGTTCGCACTATGTTTTTAAACAGGGCGCTGTTCAGGTCTGTGAGAAATTTGACGGCGTCGGTGTTTCCTGCTTCCTGCAGGGCGCGGGCGACGGACTGAACCATCAACATCAGCACGCCGCTTTCGAGCCCGTGTCCGGTGACGTCGCCGATGCCAATCTTCAACCGATTTCCGCTCTTCAATACGTCATAATAATCGCCGCCGACTTCTTCCGCCGGTCTCATATAGGCGGCGATCTCGAGCGCCTGAAATTCCTCAAGCTCCTGGTGCAGCGGAAGAACCATGAGCTGGATTCTCTCGGCGACGGCGAGCTCTGTTCCGAGACGTCGATTTTCTCGCTGGAGCTGTGCGTTCAGTGTCGAAATCTCTTCCTTTGCATCTTCGATTTGAGCTGTTCGCTCTTCGACAAGCTGTTCGAGATTTTCCGTGTGATAGCTTATCTGTTCGGCCATCCGATTGAATGCTTCACCAGCCTCACCGACCTCATCCTTGCTTGATATGGCCACCCTGACCGAATAATCCTTCGCCTGAATCCGTTTGGCGGCATTGGCAAGTGCGCTGATTCCGCTCGTTATTCGTTTCGAAGCCGCAATTACTGCTATAGCCACAACAAGCAGTGACATTAGGATCGCCAGGATTTGGTAGATCACTATCCGGTTGGTAGCTTCCGAAATTTTGGCCTGGGCCGCATAGAGCGAGGCCTGGATTTCTCGTTCAGGCACAACCACCCCCAGCAACATCGCCTCTTGCCGAACCGGGCCACTGACCCAGAGATTGGTCGCCGGCAGTTTCTTGACGATAGCGATATAGGGGACCTCGTTGCCGTCCTGCTGCAACAGCAGGTGCTGAATGCCCTGTTCTCGGTCAAGAGCCAGTTTGGCGATGGCAGGCTGGGAACTTCCCTTCAGGGAGCGCTCCAGGCCGGTCAAGGCGCCGGCTCCGCTCGCATCGCTCGCAGAACGCAGACCGAGGGTTTTTTCTCCTGTGCTGTTGATCGCCACAACGTTTCCGTCGGACATTGCGAGAAATCCAAAGCCGGACTGGGCCACTTTCACATTCTCAACAATCTGCGCGAGCTGGTCGAGTGTGATGTCCGCGCCAGCCGTCCCGGCGACATCCTGCCGGTCGGCTGTCCACAATGGATGAAAGAAACTGACGATCAGCTTTCCGGTAATGGCATCGGTATATGGAGCGGTCTGCGTGATATCGTCGGCGACCGGTCGCGTTTTCGCGTCCTTGGCCCAGCTCTGCCAGGACTCGTAAAGCCCGGGGAAAAAGAAGTCCCAGAAATCGGCTTCGTTGTGCCCCGAATAAAGGCGATCGAAGGTCTGAGCCTGGTCGGTGTAGGGCGCCGTCCTGAAGATTGGCCGTTCTTTCGGTCCGATGTAGTACATCTGCAGCTTGGAAGCGCCGTGCTGCAGCAGGCTCGGCGCAACGATGTCGAGAACCGCGCTCGTCTCTAGATCGCGCTGGATGTCGGGTTTCGGCCGATGGTCAGGTCCGAGCAAGTAACCCCAGACGCTCACAACCGAAGCGGAGCCGGGCAGGTTCTGAGACCATTTTCCCTTCTCGTCGTAAACAAGGCTGACGCTGCCAGGCGATGTGCGCGCGATCGCCGCGCCGACATCGGAATTACGCTCGGGATCGTCGATTTGCGCCTGGAGCACACCTGCCAAGGTGCTGACGTCGCTATGAACCTGCCGCAGGAGCAAACTCACCTGGGCTGCGGTGGAATCGGCATATGTGCGGATGTATTCCTGGCTTGCTGCTTCCAGACCCTGTCCGACTTCGAGGGTGGCGTCGCGCGACAGCCTCTGAACATTCCAAAGTGCTAGTCCGCCGCTGACCAGCAGATCAAAAAGGACAGCTCCACCGACGACCAAGATGAACTTTGCCCGAAATGAGCCTAATCTTGCCGGCCTCTTCGATGATCTCTCGTCCATCACAGCGGCTTTCGGCCCGAAGCTGCCCAGATAGGCCAGCCTGCATAACCCTTGGGATGAAGAGCAGCAAAGACATGATCTTTGAATCCTTGCCGGAACCTACGAATGAAATCTGATGAGTCGCCCCGTCTGACGGCCATCTCGCCCGCGTAGACATTTTCCCAAGCTTCGATCACGTCTGCGAAGTCTTGGGGATCCCCGTCAAGATTCGTGACCATAAAGGAATCGACCTTGATGTTATCGAACCCCGCGTCGGCGAGAAGGTGGCGGCTTTTCGGCCCCATCTCGACATCCATGTCGAAGTGCTTGAACAGTTTGGCGACTTCTTCGTAAGTCCATTTTATGGATTCAGCATGTGGCTCGCCCAGACAATGCGAGTTTTTTTCGTTGGTGATGTAGACACGGCCGCCAGGCTTGCAGATGCGGTAGAGTTCCCGCAGCAGCATCTCGGGACGGTTGAAGATCTGCAGCGAATGTCGGCAGGTCACAAAGTCAAATTGATTGTCTCGCAGCAACATTTGCGAGGCGTCGCCATAGGTGTACTCGATTCCCTGCAGATCGAAGTCGGCGGCGACCCTGCGGGCATATTCGAGGCTGCGCACCGAATGATCCAGTGCGACAAGGCGTGCCGGTTTAAATTCCCTCTGAACCAAGGCCGCGAAATCACCTATTCCGCAACAGATATCGGCGATGACAAGACCGCTGCGCAGGCCGTGGCGAGGCAGCAATTCGCGTTCGTGCCTCCATGTCATTTTCGTCTGGGTACGGAGAATCGGAATGAAAGTCTCATCCTCGACAAAGCTCTGGCCCGGATAGAATGCCGAATCGTAGACCTCGACCGATAAGTTTGGTTGTGATGCTGCAAGCGTTTGGAATAACGAGGTCGACCATGCCACCACGCTCGACGTAATGATGACGATCTTCCGCTCCGGCCTGGTCCGGCAGTTTGCCGCGAGAACATCGGACAGGGCGGCGAAGGCGGTCATGTTGATGTGCGTCAGACGTTTGACGTTGACGTAAACGACTCCGCCGTATTTTCCCAAACTTTGCTGCACCAGCTCGAGAGCATCGCCAATCTCGGCGGCACTTTCGGGCCGCATCTTGCCAGACAGCACCAGCTCCTGATTTGTCGGATCAAAATAAACCGTGAAGGGTTGCAGCAGCAGGTTCATCGGAAGTCCTCGGCCGAGGGGAAATCCGCAATGATTTGAATCCCTTGTCCGCCGTCTTTCTCAATTCGGATAGCGGCGCGGAATATTGTTGCCAAATCGCTGAGCAAAACCGTCCCATCGGATTTCATGACCAAGTATCCGCACTCGGTATCGGGGACAGGCAGGTATTCGCCTGATCTCGCACTCGTGTGTTTGCGGCCAGATGCTTCCTCGCCGGGAAACGCAATTCTCAGCCGATTGAATGCCGCGCTCCGATAGAGACTGAAACGTATCCTTCCCAGTTCACCCGTTGAACGGAAAGCGAGTTCAATGAGCTCGTTGGCTGCGACGGAAAGAAAATTCGAATATCGAGCGGGATCGCTGTGACCCTGGCCGAGAATGTCCGAGAGATATTCCGTGATCCTGTCGCAAAACTGCCATCGAGATTTGAACATCGCAACGTTCATTTCCAGCGATACCATCGGCGCAAATGCATGGTCATCGAAGCTAGGTGCTTCCTCTTCCAATAGACCCTCCATTCGTTTGCCTGCGGCGTCAGGTCGATGCATGCCAATCACGAAAAACACGGCGAAATCGGTTGTTCACTGCGGCAGGGCGTGGCTTAGGGATGTTTCCGCCCGGGCGATGAACTCGCCAATTGCCTTGACCGGAAGCGGCCTGCTGACCAGATAGCCTTGAAGCCTGTCGCAGCCCACGCTGCGCAACCATTCCGCCTGACCTGGCGTCTCGACTCCTTCGGCTGTCACCTGCATATCGAGGTCATGTGCGAGATTAACGATGCAGCGGACGATTGCCTGGCTTTTCAGATCGCTTTCGAGGTCGGTGATAAAGTATTTGTCGATTTTGATCGTGTCGAAAGGGAATGTCTTCAGATAGCTGAGCGAAGAGTATTCGGTCCCGAAATCATCAAGCGAGATTCTTATCCCTAGCACGTTGAGAGTATTCAGGGTGTCGATATTGTTGACGGTGCGCTCAAGCAGCACGCTTTCGGTTATCTCAAGCTCCAGACGGTCTGGCGGCAACCCGATCAGGTCTAGCGTTTGGGATACCCGATCCGTGAGGCCGCTTGTCAGGAATTCAGCTGGGGACAAATTGACGGCGACGATATAGTTCGGCGGCCACTTCATCGCCTCGCGACATGCCTGCTCCAAGACCCATGCGCCTATTTCTGGCATCATTCCATCGGCCTCGGCCATCGGAATAAATGCCGCAGGCGGAATTTTTCCAAGTAAGGGATGGTACCACCTCAGCAATGCTTCGAAGCCGACAATGCAGCCGCCCTCGGCGATGGGTTGGTACTCGACGGAGAATTGCTGTTGGACCAACGCCATGCGAAGGCTGCGGCGCAGCAGTTCGCGTTGTTCCAGCAATTCAAGCATCGAGGGATCAAACGGCTTCGCGCGGCCGCGTCCTTCCTTCTTCGCGGCATAGAGTGCGACGTCCGACGCCTTCATAAGCTGCTCCGGGCTTGTACCGTCCGGGGGAGAAGCAGATATGCCGATGCTGGCACCGACGAACAGTGCGATGCCATCTATCGTGAAGGGCTTTTTGAATGCATCAACCAAAACTTCTGCTAGTTGATGCCCTTTGGCGGGGTGCCCCGGGCCCATGGAAATGACCGTGAATTCATCGCCGGCCAGTCGATAGGCTCTGTCATCGCTGGAGAGGCACGCTTGAATGCGGCTTGCAGCGAGCTGAAGAAGCTTGTCGCCAGCCGGATGCCCAAGCGTGTCGTTCACAGGCTTGAAATCATCAAGGTCGAGTTGCATGAGAGATAGAGCTTCATTCGAGCCTTCCGTCTCCAGTAAGGACACAGCGAGGTCCTCACTGAACTGGCGTCGGTTCGGCAGTCCAGTGAGTGGATCGTGGGTGGCCAGATGCAAAAGGGTTGCGCGCTCATCGTCAATAGATTCCTCGGACCGAACCACGGCAAACAGATCTCCGATCCGATAGATCGTCAGCCCGTGCGACCCTGGTGTGCCAAGATTCCCCGATATTCGCAAAGGCTGGGCACTGTCACCCAATGAACGGAGGGCGAGCGTAATCGCCGATTTGTCCAATTCTGGAAAATGCTCCCAAAACGACGCTGCCGGTTTGACAGAAGCAGGCAGCTCATTGCCCAGCAAATTCTCGACGGGATTGAATTCGCGGTCAAAGAACAAAAGCCGGTCGATCGGGCTCGAAGCTTTTGCCTCTGTTTGTCCGAGGGCCGAGCGGGCCGCACGAATTTTTCGCATGTCCGAGGCCCTCCCTAGTCGCTTGTCATAACCAGATATCGTAGCAAATCAGCTCCCACACAACTTGTGCACGCCAAGATTTACATTAGGTATTTCTGATTAACAATCCCCAACTCTGCCCAACTGGCGCTCGGATGGGCTTATGCCATGTCTTTATGACCGCGACCCATTTTCATCCATCGATTCAACGGCGACCCTGCGATGGGTTGCGGCATGGGATCACACACGGGGGGGCCGCACTCGGTCATGAACCAGTCGATAAAGCGGTGCACCGGCGTTTTCGCCCAGCTGTTCGATATGACGTAATAGCCCTGGTTTTCTGCCGTCGCGATATCGGAAAGCACCAGCAGGTCGCCGCGTTCGATCTCGCGGCGGAACACTTCGACGGGGCAGAGCGCCACGCCGTGGCCGGCGATCGCGGCCGTCGCCAGCATATTGAAATCCTGGAATATCGGGCCGCGGAGCAGCTCCGGCGCTTTCTGGCCGGCCTTGCGGAACCATTCCTTCCAGCCGTCGACGGATTCGTCGTGCAGCAGATCGGCGCCGCCGAGCGAGACGTCGTCGATCGTCCAGTTGCGTTTGGCAAGGTAATGGCGGCTGGCGACAGGCTGGTTGCGGCGGGAGAAGAGCAGGCGGCTTTCCCTGCCGCCGCTCAGATCCTCGCCCATGGTGATCAGCACGTCCAGGCTCTCGTCGTCGAAGCGCTCTTCGGCGCGGGCATAGACGATCCTGACGTCGAGATCGGGGGCGATTTCGTGGAAGGAGGGCAGGGCCGGGACGAGCCAGCGCGATGCGATCGAAGGAATGCAGCCGACAGTGATGGCCCGCATGTCGTGATCGCGCCGCATATTGCCGGTCGCATGTGCAATCGCCGCCAGCGAGCCGGAGACGGCCCGGTAATATTCGCTGCCGGCTGCGGTCAGCGCAACGCCGCGGCCCGATTTCTGCAACAGCTTGCGGCCGAGCCAAGTCTCCAGATGCTTGATCTGATGGCTGATCGCCGCATGAGTGACGTGCAACTCGTCGCCCGCTTTCGAAAGGCTCATCAGGCGGGCCGTGGCTTCGAAGGCGCGCAGGGCGTTCAACGGCGGCAATCGCATTTGTAAAATTTCCTCACAGATGACGCAAGAATCATCATTTGAAAATTCCAGCTATTTCAATAGCTAATTGCCATGAGCGATAAAAATGAATCATCGCTACATCTTCAATAATTTATCAGGAAAACAGGCTATGTTCGTCAGAAATCTGAAGGAGGTGGAGCTCACCGAGCGTTTCGTCGACTGGGGCAATGGCACGAGCCACCGCCTGCTGACCAAAGACGACGGCATGGGTTTTACGGTGTGCCATACCGTCGTTCGCGCCAATAGCGAAGCCCTGCTTGAGTACCGCAATCACCTGGAGGCCTGCTATTGCATTAAGGGCGAGGGCGAAGTGGAGGATATGGACGGCAACGTCTTTCCGATCCGCACCGGTGATATCTATGTGCTGGACAAGCACGACCGCCATTATCTGCGCGGCGGCAAGGATCAGGATCTCATTCTCGTCAGCATCTTCAACCCGCCGCTGACGGGCACCGAACGGCACGACCTGAACAACAAGAGCGGGTCGCAATACTGAACCAGAGCATGATGCCGAAAAGTGTGAGCGGTTTTCGGACGACATCATGCTCTAACTATATAATGTAGAACAGGATTCAGATTTTAGGCCGACCCGGCCTAAAATCATCCTGTTCTAGCCGATCATTTCGTCGACTTTTTGGGTGGAACGCAGAGCCCGGCAAATGGCGGGCACTGCTGCCGGCGCGAACGGAAGGACGTCCGCTGCCTATTGGTGGTGCGCTGCGCGCAGCCTATTGCTGCGGCTGCTGTTGTTGCTGGCCCGGCGGCGGCGCGCCGATCTTTTCCAGAACCTTCTTGGCCAGAGCCGGGTCGCTCTGCGCCGCCGTCAGTATCGACGAGTATTCTTCGACGGAGATGTCGGGAGAGGCTTGGACGGTATCGACCATCTGCTTCTTGGCCTCCTCCTGCAGTTGTTGCTTGGCAGCCTCGTCCTTGGTCGCGCCGATCTTGGCCGAATATTCCTGTCTCACCTTGTCGACCTGCAGATAGGCAACGGCGAAGGCTTCGATTTTCTGATCGCTGACGGGGGCCGTCGCACCGTTGCCGCCGGGCTGTCCCTGCATCGGCGTCTGGCCTTGCGCCGGCGGCTGCGCCTGTGCCGGCTGCTGTTGCGCCTGGGCCATGTCGACAGCGGATGCCGGGCTGAAAGCAAGCAGACTGAAGACTGCTGCGCTCAATGCTGCGACAGATGTGTAACGAGTGATCATATTCATTCCTCTTCAAGTGCATGATTGATTGGCAGCAAGACCGCCTCGGTCGATCGCTCAGCCACTCAAAGGCCGGGCGAGGTCGCGACGATGGAACCTTTAAGAGGGCACGGTGCGGCGGTAACGAGGCGATTTGCTGACGATTGAGCGGCGGCTTTGTGACCTCCGACCTGTTGGCACGTGCGGAAAATTGCAGTCACTGCCGCTGTGATGACCGGGCCTTCGGCGGCGTTCATCGCTGATCTGGATGCAGAAATGCCGCCAGGAAGGTGGCGACGGCCGCCTCGGCGTGGCGGTGAATCTCCTGCTTCGTCGGAATGGCCGCATTGCCCAGCATCATGACCCGATTGACGGGGTCGGCCATCACCAGCCAGTTGAACTGTGATGCGGCTACCGCTGCATCGGAGAACTGCAGCAGATTCATGCCGGCTAGCTGTTCGAAAGCGCTGCCCATGACCTCAAGCGCCCGTGCAGGGCCTCGCGCGTAAAGCAGCTTGGCGAGTTCCGGGAAACGTTGCGCCTCCGCGATCACGAGCCGGCGCAATTGCATCAGTCCGGGCGTCAGGACGATGGTGAGCTGGCGGACGGCGTAGTCGAGGAGATAGGCTTCCAGCTGAGCGCGGTTCTCCACCTGGGGGAGGCCGGTGTGAACGGCGGTATCTGCCTCTCCCATCATCTGGGTGAGCACCGCGACGAACAGCGCCTCCTTACTGGAGAAGTGCTTGTAGACCGTCTGCTTGGACACGCCGGACCGGCTGGCGATTTCGTCCATGCTGGCTCCGGCATAACCGGTGCTCAGAAAGACTTCGGCCGCGGCACCGACGATCGCCGCCTGTTTGCGCTCCGAACGAGTGCCGGCTCGCCCCTGGGCCAGGTCGGCTTCCATACCCGGTATCAACATTCTCGATCTCCGCTCCAACCCTACTTGACATGATCAAACTGAACCGTCTAGTTCTTATAACGGAACTAAACGGTCTAGTTTGATTTTGCGGCTATTTAGCGATCCTCAACAGCGAGCGATGTCATGAACAACAAGACAACCCATCTGACGTGTGCCTGCGGAACCTTTCACCTCGAGGTGCGCGGCGCCCCGATCATCTGCGCGGAATGCCACTGCAGGAGCTGCAGTGACGCGGCCGGAAGGCTGGAGACGCTTTCTATGCCGGAGGCGATCCGGACGATCCATGGCGGTACGCGCTACGTGCTCTATCGCAAGGATCGGGTTAGCCTTTTGGCCGGAACCGAAAACCTGCGGGAATTCCGCCTCGGACCCAATGCGTCAACGCGGCGCGTCCTGGCATCCTGCTGCAACACGCCCATTTTTCTGGAGTTCAAGGGCGGTCACTGGCTTAGCCTTTACGGCAATCTCTGGAAGCAGGACGAGCTTCCACGTCTGCAATTGCGCACGATGACCCAGGATGCGCCCGATCGCGCGAGCGTGCCTGATGATGTTCCCTCCGGCGCACTGGCGACGGCCGGCTTCTATGGCAGGCTTCTCACCGCGTGGATTGCGATGGGTTTCAAAGCCCCCGACATCGCCATCAAAGGAGCTATCGATGCCTGATGACGAAAAAATCCTCATTGAAAGCATAACCTCGCCGCATCATACGGAGCGGGTCAACAAGGCGAAATACATGGCAATGCGCCACGCTCTGCTGGCCGCATTGCCCGCGCAGGCACCTGGACTGACCGTGGCAGAGGCAAATATCGCCATCCTGCCGCACCTCTCCGAGGTCGAATTCCCCGGCGGCGCCAAGGCCGGATGGTGGTTGAAGGCCGTTCAGCTGGACCTGGAGGCCAAGGGCATCATCCAGCGCGGACCGCGAAAGCCGGTGAGGCTTTTCAAATGCCCTTGAGACGTTTCCCTGGGCTAGAAGCTGGCGGGTCGGTCGCTGCCGCGCAAGGAGAGCTTGTGTCGCGGGGGCGAGCGATCTATGATTTGCCCAGTTCAGCATGAGATCTGCAGGCAGTAATCACCGTAAAACCGGGCGCCGACGGCGTTGTCCGCCGGCCGGCTTTGAAGGAGCTGAGCAATGAAAATTCTCATGGTTCTCACATCGCATGATCAACTGGGAAACACCGGCAGGAAGACGGGCTTTTGGCTCGAGGAGCTCGCGGCCCCTTACTTTGTTTTCCGTGGCGCCGGGGTCGACATCACGCTCGCTTCGCCAAAGGGCGGCCAGCCTCCACTCGATCCGAAAAGCAACGAACCGGCATTCCAGACGGAAGACACGCGACGGTTCGAGCGAGACCAGGCGGCAACCGCTGCTCTCGCCAACACCCTGAGGCTGTCCGACATCAAGCAGGCGGACTATGACAGCGTGTTCTTCCCCGGCGGGCACGGCCCGCTTTGGGATCTGACGAACGACCGCAATGCGCTGTCGCTCATCGAGGATATGCTTGCGGCGGGAAAACCCGTGGCGCTCGTTTGCCACGCACCGGGAATCCTGACGAATGTGAAGGCACCGGATGGAAAGCCCATCGCCAAGGGCCGTGCCGTCACGGGATTCACCGATTCCGAAGAAGAAGCCATGCACCTCGTCGAGGTCGTTCCCTATCTGCTTGAGGACGTGCTGAAGGAGCAGGGTGCAAAGTTTTCGAAGACGGCCGATTGGGGTGTGCATGTCGTCCAGGATGGCCTGCTGATCACCGGCCAAAACCCCGCTTCGTCAAAACAGGGTGCCCGGACGCTGCTCGACGCCTTGAGAAAGCAGGCCGCGGCTTAAGGGCTTCAGCCCTGGGCACGATGGCCACCACGGGGAGGCGAGATTTCCTCATTCGGCTCGTGCCCACGTGTCGATTCAAAGAGTAGAGCGTCCTTGTGCGTCCCGAAAGGACGCTCGGCGATCTAGGGCCGTGGAGAGCCAATCGCAAAAGTTCGAACACGAGAGGCGCCTGACATGACGGGGAAATATACGGGACAATGCGCTTGCGGCGCAGTGAGATTTGCCTTCGACACGGACCCGAACTTCATCGCCAACTGCCATTGCCTGGACTGCAAGAGGGCGACGGGCGGCGAGGCCGCGACGTTCTTCGCTGTACCTCAGGATGACTTCACCGTGATCGGCGGCAGCCCGAAGGCGTTTCATTACATCGCCGATTCAGGCAAGGGCCTCGACCGCAACTTTTGCCCCGATTGCGGCGCCCGATTGTTCAGCAGCAACCTGGAGAGCTTCCCCGGCCTCGTCTTCGTGACGGTCGGCAGCCTGGACCGGCCCGACCTGATCAAGCCGGGGGTCGAGATGTTCACCAAGCGGCGGCTCGCCTGGGCAAGGCCGCTCGATGTTCCGCAGTTCGATGGCATGCCCGGCTGAGCCGCCATAGCCCGAGCAATTTTTCTTGAAGAAAAATTCGATCCGGTGTCGGATCGGCCAAGCCACGCCCGTCCTAGGTTCGTCCATTCCGTAAATCAAAAAAGGATCACGACCATGCCGAGTACCATACGCCTGCACCGCGTTCTGGCGACCAGCCCGGAGAAAGTCTACCGCGCATTCCTGGAGGCGGACGCGCTTGCCAAGTGGCTTCCGCCGAACGGCTTCCTCTGCACCGTGCATCATTCGGAGCCGGTCGTCGGCGGCACGTTCAGAATGTCCTTCCGCAACTTTACGACGGGCAATAGCCACGCCTTCGGCGGCGAATATCTCGAGCTCGTCCCCGGCGAGCGTCTGCGCTACACCGACAGGTTCGATGACCCCAACCTGCCGGGCGAAATGGAAGTCACTGTGACGTTGAAGAAGGTTTCGGTCGGCACCGAGGTGGACATCATCCAGGCAGGCGTGCCTGACGTGATTCCGCCCGAGGCTTGTTATCTCGGCTGGCAGGAGTCACTGCAAAACCTCGCCAGGGTCGTCGAACCCGACATCCAGGAATAGCGTGAGGACCGCGCCAATGCCGGGCGATAATCGCCCGGCATTGGCGCCCGGATCGGCGCCATCAATCAATCCCCATGCCGCGTTTGGCGAGGGCGTTGCTGGCGGCCGCGGCGCCCCAGTCGTCGGAAAGGTCCTGCCCTTCGATTTCGGTTTCGGCGATCGGCGTTGCCCGGATCAGCGGTACGGAGCCGAAAGGCAGGCCGTCGATGCGCCCGGCGTCGCGGCTCAGCATGATGCGGGTCATCGGGTGGTAATCCTCGGTCAGCCGGCAGAACAGGATGGCGCCGTGCTTCTCGACATCGCGGGCGACACGATAACCGTCTGCCACGAGGTCTCCGATGTTGATCAGCAGGTTCGCCCAGTTTTCGATCCCGGCTGGATCCAGTGTCGCGGCGTCGAATTCCATGAAGAGCTCGCATTCGACGCCATTCTCCGGCTCGGATATGCCGGCCCAAGGGGTCGACAGCCCGTCGGTGGCAAGTGTCAGCTTTTCCGGCGCATGGATGGCGAGGATGCGGCGATGCGGGCCGAACCATTTCGTCTGGGCGTGAATGTTGGCCGTTCCGCGCTCGACGGCAAAGCCTTCCTGCAGTGTGCCGCGGCTCTGCCAGAAGACGCGCCGCGCAGCGGCAGCGGTCTCGTAGATCGGGTCGTCGGGGCCGCGCGGCACGATCGTCTGGTCATAACTGGTTTCGAGCGTGATCTTCGCCTGCATGAACGGAAATCTCGGCTTCTTCCAGCGGATCACCACCTTGTTGAAACGCGGCACCTCTGAGGCTTCGAGCTTTTCGACGACATCGGCGATGATGTCGAGCGGATGCCTGGAATCCTCCGGGACATGCTTTCCCTCGGCATCGAGGTAGCCGCCCGTCCGGGAGGAATGCCCCGCCTGCATCGTGGTGGCGGTCCAATCTCCGCTGACCGCGCCGGCCGGCGCCTTGCCGAGAGCCGGGGCAAGTTCCCGGATCGCCTCGTCAATCGAATAGGATGCCACGTCGCCCCTCCGTCTTCATCCAACGAACGTATCCCCAGCGGCCGATCGGCCGCGAGCAGAAGCTAGCGCGGATGCGCCGCCGATCAATAGCGGCTGCATCGATCGACGCGGGCATGGTGACAGGACTTTGCTGGGATTGCTCTATGCGCCGCAGAGCCTTCTGAAGGCGCTCATGGCGGCGGCGGTTCGCGCGCGCATATTCTCGTCCGACGGGACGCAAAGCCGCTTCCAAGCATGTGCTCCCGTCGCTTATGGGCCTTTGATCATGGGGGCATTTCCCTTTCGCGACGTCATGCGCCCAGGTTTCTGGGCGCAAAGGAGTTTCTTGCTTGGAGAAGATGAGGCGCGCCTGCGGCGCTTATTTGCTTCCGTCGTTCGGCCGCGCCTTGGCGCTGTCGTTGTTGGTCGACGATGCGGTTTTTCCGTCCGGTTGTTGCCCGAAATATGTGCCGCCGAGATGGCCGCCGGCGCTGGTGTTCTTGACCTGCCGTTCGGCACGTTTCTGAAGTTCACGGACGTTGGTCTTGCTCATTTTCGGCTCCTTTTCGAGGTTCACGACCTCTGGACAACCGATCACGGGCGACACCGTTCCATATTTTCCGGGAACCCTTCGTCCGGCCGCCGGTTCCTCCTGCATGAGATTCCTGGCCGTCATTGCTGCCGCCGCTGTGCCACGCTTGCCTCGATCCGGTAATGGCGGGAACACTTGGCGATCTTTCCGGTTTTCCCTTCTCAACAAGGAGAAACGAAGATGGGCATGACGACCCCCAAGGACGGCGCACCCGGCACCACCGATCAATCCCCCCGCTGGGAAGGGCCGAAGGAAAACACCCCGCGCGGCTATCTCAAACCCAAGGACGATCCGGACAAAAACCGCGATGCCAACGGCGAGAACAACAGCGACCCCGAGATGAACGACATCTCCGACGCGCTGAAGCAGAAAGGCGAGTGACATGGGCAATCCGAAAAAGGACGCCGCGGGCCAGTTTGCCAAATCCCAGGCCGACAGGAAGAGCACTGGTGTCGCCAGCGCCAAGCCGACCGTGATCACCGGCTCGGAGGATGCCACGGTGAACAAGAACCCGCCGGGCAAGAAGGCGGGGAAGGACTGGGACATCAACTACGATCCGGCCGATATGAACGAGGGGCGCATGCGCTGAGTGCTCCCGACTTGCGGCATGCTGATGTCGGCGCGCCCGCCTCGTCTTTCGAGGGGCGCCCCAGGACGGCTCTCTTGCTACCTACCAAAATAGGCCGAGTGGTCGATATCGGCGAGCAGGCCGGGCTCTGCCGGCTGCCAGCCGAGGAGGGCGCGGGTGTGGGCGCTCGAGGTCGGCACGTCGAAACCTGCAAACATTCCGAACCAGCCGAAATGCTCTGCCGCCTCTTCCCGCGACAGCGAGACGGCCGGCACGTTGAGCCGCCGGGCGATGAGCTCCGCGATCTCCCGGAATGCCACACTTTCTTCCGCCACCGCCAGGAACGGACCGCCGACAGCGCCGCGCTCCAGCGCCAGGCGATAGACGCGGGCGGCATCAAGCCTGTGCACGGCCGGCCAGCGATTGGCCCCGTCGCCGATATAGGCGGAGACGCCCTTCCGCCGGGCAGTATCGATCAGGATCGGCACGAAGCCGTGGTCGCCATGGCCGTGCACCGAGGGCGGGAGCCGGACGGTGGAGGCGCGCACGCCGCGGGCGACAAGCGATACTGCTGTGATTTCGGAGGCACGGGGATAGGTGTCGGTCGAAGGCATCGGCGGGTCCTTCTCGGTGCCGATGCGGCCCGGCGCGTGGCCGAGGCCTGCCGTCACCAGCAGCGGACGGCTGGAACCGCGCAGCGCTTCGCCGAGCGCTTCGATGGCGCGCCGGTCGGCGGCGCAGTTTTCGGCGAATTTCGAGAAATCATGGTTGAAGGCCGTGTGGATGACGCCGTCCGCCCCGGTCGCGCCGCGTTGCAAGCCCTCCAGGTCGTCGAGCGTGCCGCGCTGGACTTCTGCGCCTGATGCCGCCAGTTCGGCCGCTCCCTTGTCCGAGCGGGCAAGACCAAGCACCTGGTGGCCGCCGGCGATCAATTCATTGACGACGGCCGAGCCGACCCATCCGGTCGCTCCAGTGACGAATACGCGCATGTCGATGTCTCCTGATTTGGGGCGACAGATATCGGACGGGCTGATATCATGGTAAAGTAGTGACCTTATCATGGTATAAAAGCTAATAGGATGAGCGCATTCACCACCTCGGGCAATCGGCTGGGCGCCTATCTCAAGGACCGCCGCACCAGGCTCGATCCCGCCGCCCTCGGTTTTGCGGCTGAGCGTCGCCGCACGCCCGGGCTTCGCCGCGAGGAGGTGGCGAGCCGCGCCAATATCAGCCCGACCTGGTACACCTGGCTGGAGCAGGGCCGCGGCGGCGCGCCATCGGCCGACGTGCTCGACCGGATCGCCCGCGCCCTGATGCTGACCGATATCGAGCGCGAACATCTCTTCCTGATCGGCCTCGGCCGGCCGCCGGAGGTGCGCTATCGCAAGGAGGAGGGAATCACGCCGCGATTGCAGGGCGTGCTCGACGCGCTGGATCCGTGCCCAGCGCTGATCCGCACCGCGATCTGGGACGTGGTCGGCTGGAACCGGGCGGCGACCGTGCTGCTCACCGATTACGGCGCCCTGCCGCCGGAAGAGCGCAACGTGCTGCGCTTCATCTTTCTCGATCCGCGCGTGCGCGCCGCACAATACGACTGGGAAAGTGTCGCCCGCTTCGTCGTCGCCGCCTTCCGCGTGGACGCGGCCCGCGCCGGCGCGGCAGCTGAGGTCGAGCCGCTGATCGACGAACTCTGCCACAAGAGCCCGGAATTTCTCGCCATGTGGCGCGACAACGACGTGCGCACCCACGGCGAGGGCGCTAAACACATAAAACATCCCGTGCTCGGCCTGCTCTCCTTCGAATATTCCGCCTTCCAGGTGGACGGACGGCCCGATCTCAGCATGGTGGTGTACAATCCGGCGACGGCAGAGGATGCGGCGAAGATCAGGGGGGTGGTGGGCTGAGGCCAGGGCAATTGCCGATCGATGATATAGTGGTCTTCATCGCCTCAATCCCGACAAATCTGCCGTCATTCTGTGCATCGACGCGCGCAAGATTTGACCCGCGCGGATGGGGGATTTCAATGAATTCATATCATGCCGCGGCTTTGGTCGCCGCGTCGGTCCTGATGGTGTTGTCGGCTTCGGCGGCATCCGCCTGCAGTTGCGGGCGGTCGTCCACGAAGGACAAATTTGCGGAAGCTGATTTGATCGTGAAAGGCCGTATGAAGCTGGTGACCTTCGGCGTCGAGATTCCAGATCCGCGATCCGAAGGCGAGGTGCCACGGCTGACGCGTGGCGACTTTGAGGTCGACAAGGTTCTGAAGGGGACCTTCAAGGGCAAAACTCTATCGATCTATACAGGCGCCGGCATGGGGGACTGCGGGCGTCTGGGGGAGTTCCTCTCCGCGGCGTTTTACTACCATAGCGACAAATTCGCCGTTTACGAATTCGGGTTGTCGAAAACCGAATTTGCAGGGCAGACACTCTATTTTACGTCGATCTGCGACTATGCGAAGGGTCCAAAGGACGGTCAAGAATAGGCGGCGAAGCACCCATCGAGATTGCCTTGCCCGTGCTGAGCCGTGACCGCCAGCACCGCGTAGGGCCTTTCACTTGACCACCTTCACGCTCAACACCCCTTCTTCCGTTTTCCCTTCTTCATAGGGCGAACGGATGACGAGCCGGTCGCTGCCGGTGTAGCCGGAGTTGGCCGTATAATAGCCGACGACGCCGTTGACCTTGGTGGTTTCGCATTTCGATGCCTTTCCGTCGAGCTTGGGGAAGAGCGGTTCGTGGACGATTTCAAGGCGGCCGTGCTTGGGCCGTTCGACGACATCCATGGCGGGGTAGTCGATATGGCGGCAGTTGTCGTCGATGTGCCAGTTCTTGGCCACCAGCGTTCTGACGCCGCTGCGGGCGGTGATTGAGAGAGACTGCTGGCGGAAGCCATCGGAGGTGGTCGTGCAGCTCGCAAGCGGAATCGTTGCCGCCGATAATATTATGAAAATAAATAGGTTTTTCAATTTCTGATCCTTATTTTCTGATGGAATGGATAGTTGGAACTTTCGTAGAGTCAACAGGAATGCGAAGGCGCCCGCCTCGTCCTTCGGGCTTCAGCCTTCGGCTTCCGCGCCTCAAGGATGAGGCTCTCTTGAACTCTACGCGGCATGATCCCGCGTCCCTCATGCCGAGGGTAGTAGTTCGTAGGGCAAAAGCTCCACGCATGACAAAGCTGTGAAAAGCTAAAATGCTACTCCTACTAGAAAATTCATTGACCTGCCCGGGTCTCGGCTGCTTTCCTTCCGATAGACCAAGGCGAATGGATCTTGAAGGAGATATCCAATGACAGTGTTTGCAAAACCTGTGGCGGTCGATGATGTCACTAGCGCTTCCGAGAATGAGCTGATCTCAGGCAATCTGCTGGATAATGATCTGGCCGGAGGCTCCGGCAACATGTTTCTCAACTTTTTCGACGGCGAGAGGGTGCTTGCCAAGAAGGATGGTGCGATCACCGATATCGAGGGTGAGTACGGCAGGTTCCACGTCAAGGCCGACGGCTCCTACACCTATACGCTGAACGAGGCTGCAAAGGCGGGCTTCGTTGAGGGAATGACGCTGACGGAGACGATTGGCTACAAGATTTCCGACGGCGCGGGCAACACCGATGTCGGCCATTTCACGCTCGATATTCACGGGGTCACGAGCCCGCCGGTCGCGGTCGACGACGCCTTCTCCTTCCGCGAAGGAAGCGAGATGGCCCGTAACGTGCTCGCCAATGATCACCCGGGAGAGGCGGGCACGCTCTTCCTGCGCTCGGTCGAGGGCACCAGCATTCCTGCCGGTCAGGGGCAAGGGCAGACGACCGACGTGGCGGGTAAATTCGGCACCTTCCATTTCGCAGGCGATGGAAGCTTCACCTACGATCTCGATCCTGCCGTGAAGGCGGACCTCAACGACGGCGAGCATGTCACGGAGAAACTCCAATATTACAAGGTCTCCGACGGCGCCGGTCACGCGGATGCCGGCGTGATCACCCTGACCGTCGACGGCGTGACGGACGGGAAGTCGTTGAACACCAATCATGTCGAGGCCCAGGCGGATGTGGTGCGCCCCTTCCTGGACCATTACGAGCTCCAGGGGGTCGCGATCGATCCGCAAACCGGCAAGTATTACGTTGCATCCGGCCATGGTTTTCCAGACGATTCCATGGTGAGCATTTACGACAACGCCGCGGCATTCGAAGCCGACCATGCCAGCGGCGCCATCTCTCTCGGCGACTATGACAAGGGCGAATATGACATCGGCGGAACCTATTTTTCGGTCCGCGGCGGCGAGATCATCGGAAGAACCAACGAGGTGAGAGGCGAAGGCCCTTTCCCCGATCAGACCTATCTCGCAAAGTGGGATGCCGCAGACGGATCGCTCGATCAGCAGGGCGACCCGATCCCCGGGCTCATCGGCGAGAATGGGGCGGGTACGTTCGACTGGGGTGGATACACGGCCGTCAATACGATGCAGGATTCGACCGGCATTTACGTCGTCGGCCGCATCAATGATTCCACCTGGCAGGTCTCCAAAATCGATCCCGAAACGCTGAGCCCGATCGAATCCAAGACCTTCGCGGCGGGCGGGCTCGGATACGGCTTTGCCGTCAACGGCACGTTCTTCTTCGGCGATTCCTCCAGCAGCGAGCATATCGGCACGGCCTTCGACTTCGAAACCGGGGTCAAGACAGCGGTTGACGTCAACATCGCCATACCGGGAGACGACTTGATCACCAACGTGGTCTATGACGCGGCGGCGGATAATCTCTACATCACCAACAGCATGACCGACGAAATCGCCGTGGTGCACAACATCTCGGACAGTCTGTGCGTCTAGTGCATCGGCCCGAAAATCGGAATCGGTTTCGGAAAGCACGACGCGAGGATCGAAAGAGTTGGCGTCCTTTGTGCGTCCGAAAGGACGCACGGCGCTCTAATGGGGCTTAACCGCTCGAATGGTGACACCGCCCCGCTCTTTACGGCGGGGCGTTTGACCGGCCGGAGCCCTCGGAAACACAAATCAGCAGAAAATTGCAGCCGCGCTACTGCAACGTGCGCGTCTGAACCTGCTCGGCGGCGTGAGACGCGGATGCGGGCAGCGGGCTGCCTTCAAGGCCGGTCGCTACCACTGAGACGCGGAACTTGCCATCGAGGCTGCGGTCGAAGATCGCGCCGACGACGATATCGGCGTCTTCCTGCACTTCGTCACGAATGCGGCTTGCCGCCTCGTCCACTTCGAACAGCGTCATATCCGAACCACCGGAAATCGAGATCAGCACGCCCCTGGCGCCCCGCATCGAGATATCGTCGAGAAGCGGGTTGGCAATCGCCGCTTCCGCCGCCTTCATCGCGCGGCTTTCACCGGAGGCTTCGCCAGTGCCCATCATGGCGCGGCCCATACCTTGCATGACCGACTTCACGTCGGCAAAATCGAGGTTGATCAGGCCTTCCTTGACGATGAGATCGGTAATGCAGCCGACGCCCGCATAGAGCACACGGTCGGCCGTCATGAAGGCATCGGCGAACGTCGTTTTTGCATCAGCAATGCGGAAGAGATTTTGATTGGGAATGACGATCACCGTATCGGCCGCCTGGCGAAGCGCCTCGATGCCGATTTCTGCCATCCGCATGCGGCGGTTACCTTCGAAGGTAAAGGGCTTGGTGACGACACCGACCGTAAGGATGCCGGCGGCACGCGCAGCGCGGGCGATGACAGGTGCAGCACCCGTGCCCGTTCCACCGCCCATGCCGGCGGTGACGAAGCACATGTGCGAGCCGGCCAGGTGATCCATGATCTCATCGAGCGACTCTTCGGCAGCCGCATGGCCGACCTCGGGCAACGAACCGGCGCCGAGACCCTCCGTCACATTCGCGCCAAGCTGGATGCGGCGCGTCGCCTTGGAGGTGGCCAGCACCTGGGCGTCGGTGTTCGCAGCGACGAATTCGACGCCTGCCAGCTTTTCCGCGATCATATTGTTGATCGCATTGCCACCACCGCCGCCGACGCCGATGACTGTAATATGCGGCCGTAGTCCAGAAATGCCGCTCTTGGCGTCCGTCATCGCGCTCTCCTTTGATGCTTCGTTCATGCCCACCCTCGTTTGCGGACGGCGAATCGTGCGCTAGGATACCCGAGCAACAAGGCAGAGGCGAGGCGAAAGACGTCTCAGCGGGAGCGATCAAGATCAGGACGGGGGCTTGGTGCTGCTTTGAGGGAGGGCGCCGTGGCGGCCACTCCTTCAGCTGGATGCGTGGACCGGCTTTGGCCCATGAATTGGAACCAGGATCGCACCCGTGCTGTTTAACTGAAAGACGTGCGCAAGCGCCGATAACAGGGACGCCGATCGCGGGAGAGCCGGCCTATCTCGGCAATGACGATCGGTCTTTCAGTTCACCTATGGAGGAGCACGACATGCAAACGACCCGATCGAAAGAACTGGCGGATGAATATCTGCGGCTTGGCGGCAAACGGCTGGCCAAGATCGATGATAATATCGTCAAGATCCGCCACTGGGAGGATGACACGCCGGAGGCCGAGGCTTTCTGGCAGAAGAACATTGAGCCGCTGGACGAGCGGCGCCGCGTAGAGGTCGAAACACACCTTCCCACGATCAACGACAGGTGATCGCGAATCAACGACCGGTGACCGCGGCGATTTCCCGGGAGGCACTATCGAACGCGCCGGCTGTGCAGTACGCGCCGGTGCGGTAGGCGGAGTGTGCATCCGTCCCTACGAGATCGCTAGGGAAATGCGTCAATGAAGTTTTGATACACAATATAGAAGTGTTCGCCAACCTTGCTGACGCTGAAGGGCCAGTCCGAACCAGGATAGAGATTGACGCATTCTTTCTTTTCCGAGCACAGTTTTTGGGTTCGCTGTTGCCAGGTGGCGGATTGCTCGCCGCTGGGCAGGGCAATCTCATCACTCTCATCGTACACAAGCGTCGTGGATGTTATCGCCTTGAACATACTGCCCCATGCAAATGTCCTGAATCGCGGCTCACCGCTCGTCACATCGGTTCGTTCGATCTCTGCCAGATACGCTTGTTTGTTCAAAGCAAGTCGAACGCTGTCGGGCGTTATGCCGGTGGCCGCAACGATGTAAATAATGACTATCCACGGAAGAGGCGTGAGCAAGAGCGACGCGACACGCCGCCAGCGCCGCCGCGCCAAGTTGATGCAGATGGAACCGGCGATGGCGATCACGGTCAGCGCGAAAGTGATGAGGCTGATGGTCCACCAGTCCCATTTGGGGGCCAGCCACCATAGCCAATGTTGCGCCAGGTACGGTAAAAACCAGATTGCATATGTCCACGTAAACTTGTCGCCACGTTTTTCCGACTGTGCCACGTTTAGCTACCGGTCATTTTTTGATTCCCTGATCAACAATAACACGCAGGATAGATGGCGATTTGAAGAAGAGGGCGCGGCACTGATGACCTATCTGAAACACGGCCTGCTGATTGCGGCCGCAGCGATATAAGCCGTCCAGCCGTCCGATGCCAATTGCCTGCTCGCATTCATCTTCGTCATCGCAGGACCGGTGTTCGTATTCGCGTGGCGAGTTTGAGATCCAGAAAGTGCTGAAGGGAACCTTCAAGGGCAAAAACCTATCGATGTATACGGGTTCCGGTATGGGAGACTGCGGTCGTTTAGGAGAGTTCCTCGCTTCGGCGATTAAGTACAACGATGAGAAATTCGTCGTCGAATTCGGCTTATCAAAAGCCGAACATGCCGGACAAGCTCTCTATTTCACGCCAATCTGTGATTGCATAAAGGGTCCGAAGGACGGCCAACAATAACACCGTCCCAAGCGTCGTCCGGTTCATGAAGATTGCCGCCGGCACGACGCCTACCGCCCCGACCCCATCGCTACCGGCAAACACAACACACACCGCAACCCCACCGCCCCATTCGCCTCCAGCACCAGCGACCCACCATACAACCCTGCCAGCTCGCTCACGATACTCAGCCCAAACCCGTTCCCCGGCACCCGCTCATCCTCCCGCACACCCGGCCGCAGCACAGCATCCAGCCGATCCGCCGGTATTCCCGGGCCGTCGTCTTCGATCACTATGCGGGCGGTTGGGCCGTCGCGGTGGGCGCGGAGGGTGACGCGGGAGGCGGCCCATTTGAAGGCGTTGTCGATCAGGTTTCCCAGCATTTCCTCGACATCGCTTTCGTCGCAGGCGACGCGCAGGCCCGGGGCGATATCGGTGTCGAAGGTGATGTTGCGCTCGGCGTGGATCTGGCCGATCGCGCGGTGGAGATCGGCGACGGAGGCCGCCAGGTCGGTGCTGGCGACATTGTCGGTCGAGGCCATCACCCGGCGGGCGGCGGCGAGGTGGTGCTTGATCCTGTTGTCGATCCGGGCGGCCAGGGCGCGTAACGCGCCCTTGGGATCGTTTTGCTCGTCGAGCGCGAGCAGCAGGCTTGCCACCGGCGTCTTCAGTCCGTGGGCGAGGTTGGCGAACTGCATGCGGGTTGCCGCGAGCCGCTCCTCGTTGGCTTCAAGCAGCGCATTGGTTTTCAGCGAGAGCGGTGCAAGCTCGGCTGTCGTCTCATCGGGCAGGCGAGCGCGCTCTCCCCGGTTGATGGCGTCGATATTGGCCGCCATGGATTTCAGCGGCCTGAGGCCGAAGCGGATCTGCCAGAGCGTGCCGGCCATCAGCACGACGCCGAGCAGCAGCATGCAGGGCACCAGCCAGAAAAACGCGCGGAATGCCGGGCCGACAAGGGCGATCATCGGCGCCGTCGCGGTGATCGTCAGCGTCACGCCGTCGATGTTGCGAACGGTCTGGCGCAGGTAGAGCGGCCCTTTCCCGCGTTCACCGCCCAAGCCCGATGTCGGCATGCCCATCAGCACATGGCGCAGATTCTGCCGGGGCGGCGGCGCGTCGATCGTGCCGTTCATCAGGGAGCGCGAGGTCAGGCGCTGGCCGGCGCCGTCGATCTGCCAGTACCAGCCGAAGGAGGGGCGATCGAAGGGCGGCGCATCGAGCGGCGCGGACAGGGCAAGCCTGCCTTGCGCGTCACGCGTCACGGCGCTGGCAAGTGCGCCGATCTGGGTGTCGAGACGCTGGTCGATCTGGTCGCGCACGACAGTCCTCAGCGCCAGAAAGAGCACGATGGCGGCGATGACGAGCGCCAGCGTCACGAAGATGCCCGAAAACATCAGCAGCCGCCCTGCGATCGATCTCGGCTTGAGGGAAGGGGCCCTCATGGCGCCGCTGCCGCCGTCAGCATATAGCCGCGGCCGCGCACCGTCTCGATGCTGTTTGCGCCGAGCTTCTTGCGCAGGCGGGCGATGATGACCTCGATGGAATTGGAGTCGACCTCGGCATCGCCCTCATAGACGCGCTCGGTCAGTTCCCGCCGGTCGACGACCATCTCCTTGCGCAGCATCAGGCAGGAGAGCACGCGCCATTCCAGCGCCGTCAGCTTCAGCGGCAGGCCGTCGAGCTCGAAGGTGCCGAGCTGCGCATCGAAAACAAGCGCGCCGCAGGTAAGCCGCGCGGCGGCGTGACCGGCCGCCCGGCGCACGAGGGCGCGCAGGCGCAGCACCAGTTCCTCCACCTTGAAAGGCTTGGCGAGGAAATCGTCGGCGCCGGCCTTGAAGCTCGCGACCTTGTCCGGCCAGCCGTCGCGCGCCGTCAGCACCAGAACCGGCAGGTTGCGGCTGCCCTCGCGCCAGCCCTTCAGCACGCTGACGCCATCGATCTTCGGCAGGCCGAGGTCGAGGATGGCGACATCGAAGAGTTCGGTCAGGCCCGCATGGAGAGCGTCCTCGCCGTTGCGTGATATATCGACGACGAAATTCTCCGATCGCAGCACGGCGGCGATCCGTCCGCTCAGGTCTTCGTCATCTTCGACGAGCAGTACGCGCATGGGGCAGGGCTTTCCTTTCGGGAGTACGCCGAAACTATCGGGCCGAGCTTAACTCAATCTGAACGGCGAGGTTCAGGCAGGCGAGGGCGTGGGGCGGCTAGAGTGTGGCCATTACTGAAGCAAGGAGCAGATATATGCCTGATGAAGACCAGGACAACGCGCATCCCGAGGGTGCTGCGCCCGTGCCGCCGGGACACCGCCGGCGCCGGCTGGCGCTTCCCGTCATCGCCGCCGTCGGAGCGCTCGTCATCGGTATTGCCGGGGGCGCGGGCGCCGTGAAGATGATGCATCCCGCGCCGGAGATGGCGCCGCTGACGCCGGTGGCGATTTCGGCCATGCCCGCCTCAAGCCTCATCACCATCAAGGGCAAGGTCGCCGAGATCTACGGCAACAAGTTCATCCTGCAGGACGAGAGCGGCAAGGCGCTTGTTGAAACCGGCCGGGCCGGTGAGGGCGGGGCTCTCGTCAGCAGGGATGAAGCGGTCACCGTGCAGGGGCGTTTCGATGATGGCTTCGTGCGTGCGAGCTACCTCGTTCGCCAGGATGGACGAACCGAAGCGCTGCGTCCGCCGAAAGGTCCGCCGCACAGACGGTTTGGAGATTTCGATCACAGGCCCTGACGGCGTGAACCAAAGCCGCGCTGCGGTGTTTACAGACACTCCCTATAACTCCGAAAGGAACGCTTCCCATGCAACGACTTCTCCTATCAGGCCTTGCCCTTGCCGCACTGGCCGGCACCGCTTTTGCCCAACAGCCGCCCGCTCCGCCATCCGCCGGGAGCCCACCCGCCGCAGTCGAACCCGGCTCGCCGCCTCCGTCCCCGTCTGCTCCTGATGACGATGAGCAGATGATGGACCGGCCGGATGCGAGGCCGGGAGATCGCCCCGATTACCGCTGGCATGGTCGGAGAGGCGACATGGGCTTCCGTGGTTTCCGCGGTCATCGCCCGCCGCCACCACCGCCGTCCAAGGCAGCCCATTTCCGGATTGAGGATGGGAATACCCGGATTGATCTCAAATGCGCCGAGGACGAACCGATGAAGGCCTGCGCCGATCTGCTGCTGCAGGTGATGGACCGCCTGCAGGGGCAGGACTGATCATCGTCGCCTGAGGCGGGTGCCACACGATGATGCAACCGTCCGCGATTTCTCGCGGGCGGTTTTGTGGGTTTCTCGAAGACGTCAGCGACTGAGGGCTTCGGCTCAGCGGCGTTATGACGCCAGGCGAAACGTCCCCCTGCGCATAGCCTCGATCACCGTGCGCAACGTGTCTTCCCTGTCGTGCCCCTCCGTGGAGACGACATTTTGCTCGAACGGGCCAAGTGACGAGAATTGCTGATGGAGCTCCGCAATAGGGCCGGGATTGGTCAGCGTGTCGCCGCCACGCTCGCGGCAGCGCCGGATGGCGACATCGAGCGGCGGGCGCAGAACCACGTAGTGGAGGGGTGCCGCGATTTTCCGGAACGGTTCCAGGAACCACGGCCCGACGATGCCGTCGACGACGACGAAGTAGCCGCCGGCGGCATAGCCTGACGCCGCCTTCGTCAAAACGTCGACGACAACGATATTCTGTTCATGCGCTTCCGGCAGATAGGGCGGGATCACGCCGTTCTTGATGAAGTGCCAGAAGTCGTCGCAATGAAGATGGACCTTCGGCGAGCCGGGCTCGCGGGCGAGCGCCTCGGCAGTCGTGGTTTTTCCCGAGCCCGGCGGCCCGGTGAGAATGAGAACTTCGCCCGTGTGATTCATAGCATGGCAATTTCGCACGAAGCAGCATCGTCTCGCAATTAGCCGATAGGGGGTCGGCAATAACCCGGCATGACCCCTTCGTTCCGAAGAAGCCGATGAAGCGGTAGCTACTCCGGCAGTCCCGCTATCCTGAGAGCCTCGATATATCGACTGCGATCGTCCGGTCGCCGGAATGGTGGCAGCACGTCGGCGAGATTGGAAAGCCGGAGGGCGGGATCCATCAGGCACAGGCGAGCGATCGTACCCTGGGCTGCTGCAATCCGCCCGGCCATGGCCTGGGCCGCCGCCATCACGCGCATGGCGCTCGGGTAGTTCGGCTGGTGCCGTAGCGATTTTGCCGCCCAAGCGGCAGCGTCGTCGTAATGGCCGGCGCAAAAATGCGCGAGCCCGGTGTTGAATTGCCAGGCAAACAGGCGCGGATCCAAAGGGCTGAGGCGCATGGCAAGGGCTGCGTGTTCTACGGCCTTATCGGGCTCGCCGAGGCAAGCCTTCACCCAGCTGCTGACGCCGAGCGCCGCCGCCAGGTTCGGGTTGAGAAAGACTGCGCGATCGATGCAGGCCGCACTGTCGTCGAGGTCACCGCCGACATAACCGATGACATATCCGCCGTAGGTGAGCGCAACCGCATCGTCCCAGCCGAGTTCGACCGCTCTCCGGGCCAGCCGGGTCGCTTCGGCCGTCTCGTCTGCGGGATTGAACATCCAGCCATTGCTCTTTCGCGTAGCATAGCAGCGTGCCGCCCGCGCATGGGCTACGGCAAATTCCGGGTCACGCTCGATCGCCTCCATGAACAGCCGCAGGGCCTCGTCGATGACCGATCTGTTGGTGATCGTCCGGTCGAAGGCCGCCAGGCCGCGGAGATAGTAGTCGTAAGCGTCGAGGCTCTCGGTCGGCTTGCGTTTGGCACGCTCGATCTCAGCCTCCTCCACTTTCGGCGTTATGGCGCCGACGATGCTCGAGGCGATCTGATCTTGAAGATCGAAGACATTTGCCAGAGTTCCGTCAAAACGATCGGCCCAGAGGTGCGCACCCGTCGAGGTGTCAATGAGTTGGCCTGCGATGCGCAGGCGGTCACCCGTCCGGCGCACACTTCCTTCGACCACATAGCGCACGTCCAGCTCGCGCCCGACCTGCTTTATGTCGACCGCCTGACCTTTGTAGGTGAAGCTCGAATTCCGGGCGATGACGTAGAGATGGCGGAATTGAGCAAGTGCGATGGTAATGTCCTCGACGATGCCGTCGGCGAAATATTCCTGCTCCGCGTCGCCGCTCAAATTCTGAAACGGCAACACCGCAACCGATGGCCGATCGTGTTGTTTCGTCGGGGCCGGGAAGACCTGCGGCTGCGAGGCGACGTTGAGGTCGGGCGCCGTCCGCCGATGCTCCGATCCCTGCCGCGATTGCAGTGAAGCGGCCAGGGAGGAGGTCTCTGCCTCCGGTTCTACCTGAAGATGCTTCTTCAAGAGCGCCCGGCAGGCTTCGTATTGGCGCAAGGCCGCGTTCTCGTGACCTCTGAGAGCATGGATCCGCATCAGCGCCCGATGGGCGGCCTCCACGGTCGGGTCCGCAGCGAGCAGCCTTTCGGCCAGCCCTTCGCAGGCCGATTCATCCGCGGAGCCCGGCTCGGAGAACGCGAGGCTCAACCGCTCCACCAGTTGCAGCGCCTTGCGTTGATATGTGCTCCGATAGGGGCTGAACCACTCGTCCAATTCGTCCGGAATGGCCTCGCCTGCCAGCACCTCGCCGCGGTAGAGATCGGCGGCGAAGGCGAGATCGGCCGTCCGGCCGGCCTCCAGTTTACCGTCGAAGATCGAAATGTCGGTTTCTTCAGGACCTGTTATCAGCGCGACGGTCTCCTGATCCGCGTCAATGTAGACGGTGGCATCTCCGCCACTCGGGAACGATCGCCGAATATCCACCAGCGCCTGCCGCAGGCTATTGCGGGCCTGCTCACTGCTTCGTCCCGGCCAAAAGGTCTCGGAAAGCCGTTCCCTCCGATGGCCACGGCGACCTGCAATCACCAGGGCAGCAAAGAGAAGCGACGTCTTGCGCGTGGTGAAGCGGATTTGCCGGCGCTCCCGGGACATCACTTCAAGGCCACCCAGCAACCTGATGCGCAAAGATCGTCTCCCAGATTTCGACCGCCGCCGCAGAATAGCATTTCGGCAGATAGATTTAACACCGATTTAGCGGCGGCTTGTCGAAGTTTTCCTGGCCGTTCACGCTGAACCGAACAGCCGGAATACGCCCGCGTGTCAGGCTCCCACTTGCAAATCTCACACATGGGAGACTGAAAATGGCTCACACGGAAACGCATGCCGGCATCAGCGCGCCGAAAGGAGAGTTGTTCAGGCCCAGGCCGAACGGCGTAACAATCATCGTCGCTGTTCTGAGGAAGTGGCAGCGGAGCGTCGCAAGACGGAAAGCATTGGCAGACCTGACGCCCGACCAGCTGAGGGACATCGGTTATCCCCGGGATGATATCGGCCATCCCGGAGTCAATCGACCCGTGCTCGAAATCAAGGCAGGGCTGATGACGAAGTTGATGTCGATGCGATAGTCGGAATGTTCGACTCCGCGGACGCGTCGGCTGTCGGTCGACAAGGAGAGGATCCAAGGCGCAAGCTTGGCACCAGATTGGATTGGCGGAAGGCAATCATTGATTCCCCATCCCAGGATGTAATGCCGATCGATTTTCAGCATGCACAGCCCCGTCAATGATTGGCGGGGCTTTTGCTGTCTGGCGGGCAGGTGGGGCTGCGGGTGTGGCGAGTCCGCTCTGTCTGGGCAGGAGCTGGCGATCTAGCATTCACCCTTCGCCATCGGCCGTCTGTTTTTCCGCCGCGGCGATTTCGACTATGATCGGACGCTGAAACGCTAGGGAGGGCACGGCATGATCGATCATATTACCATTGCAGTGAGTGACCTTGAGAAGAGCAAGCGGTTCTATGAACGCGCTCTCGAACCTCTGGGTTATCGCCTCTCCTTCGGCAAGGAGGCCGTGTTCTGGACCTTCGATGTCGGCGGCAGCCTGTTCGAGATCCAGCACACCGACGACAAGCCGCCTGTGACGCGTCTGCACGTTGCCTTCCGGGTCCAAAGCAGGGCGGAGGTCGAGGCGTTTTATCGCGCAGCGCTCGAAGCCGGCGCCCGGGACAATGGCGCGCCCGGCCCGCGGCCGTAATATGAAGAGAACTATTATGCCTGCTTCGTTCTCGATCCCGACGGATACAATATCGAAGCGATGCTCAATGAGCCGGCGCCGCAGGGGTGAGGCGCAGGCTCCGCCCAAGATCGCAATCGAGGGGAGGTAGATATGTCGAGTTTCAGGAACGCCGTCGTCTCTTTACCCGGCAAGGAGCGCGTGGCGAGGACGCCGTTTGGCGCGAGGATCGTCATCCATGCCACGGCCGCCGAGACCGGCGGCGCGTTCGGGATGTGGGAAACTTTCACGCCGCCCGGCCATGGTCCGGCCCCGCACACGCATACGCGGGAGACGGAAGTCTTTCGGGTCATCCGCGGGCTCTATCGATTCCAATGCGGCGACGAGGCGTTCGACGCGCCTGTGGGAACCGTCGTCGTTCTGCCGCCACATGTACCGCACAGCTGGCGAAACATAGGCGACGAACCCGGCCAGATGTTCGGCACGGTCACGCCAGGCGGCTGCGAGCAAATGTTCATCGATATCGAGGCTTGTGGTGCCGATACGCCTGAGAAAATCGCGGTGATCGAAGCGCGACTGGGGATCATCAACGACATCACCCTGGCCCTCGGATCGACAGGCCTGCAACCGCGCTGATTGATCATCAGGGTGTTGATCGGGTCTGTCTATTGTCGGCGCGGTCGCTTTCGCGGCACGGCACTCTCTCAAGAGTCCTGTCGCTTGGAAGTATCCGCATGTCCTAGCCGCACGGCGTCCATGTCACCGACGCGCGCATATGGTCTTGAGGAGGCACATTTGATGCTTACGATTGGGTCGATTGTCTGGGGTGTATGGGATGTTGCGCGCGCCATCGAATTCTGGTGCGCTGCCTTGAATTACAAACCTCTGCGAGAGCTTATCGGGCGCGACCTCCAACGCCCCTCATCCTGAGGTGCGCAGGCCAAAGGCCGGAGCCTCGAAGGACACGCTGCAGCGCTGCTCCTTGCATCGATGTTGCCGCCACACTGCGCACCCGCCTCGTCCTTCGAGGCCCCTGCGGGGCACCTCAGGATGAGGCTCTCTTGGGCGCTGGCGTGGCGGCGGCGGCAACTGGCAAGAAGCGGAACCTTTGCCGACCAGGTGAATGCTGTCGACTCGATGTCTGACGGATCTCACGTCCTACTCCCGCTTCATCGCCCGCCATACAGCCGGCGGAGTGGCGAGGGCGCGGTTGAAGGATGCTTGGAGGTAGCCGGCATCGTATCGCCGCGATCGGCTAAGCTGATGTGGCGAGCGCGGCGCTTGCGAGGTCGAGCCGCCAGTCCCTGATATAGCCGATCGGCGATGTCGAAAGCATCGCCTGGGGGCGTTCAGCGAGGGCGCTGCGCGACGGGCCGGAGGCAGCGGCGAGCTTCAGTAGCCGGCCGCTCCTGAGTTCCCCCTCAGCATCCTCATCCTGCCTTCGTCATCGGCGGTTGCTTCCATGTGCCGTCAAGCGCTTCCGGCTTCGGCCAATAGAGGCGCATCGCGATGAAGAAAGGGCCTTTCGGCGCCGGTAGCCAGTTCGGCTCCTTGTCCTTGCCGGGGGATTCGTTCTGGATGTAGAAAGTCAGCCCGCCGTCGGCATCTTTCACGAATTGCGGCAGCATCGGTGAATTCAAGAGGTAGCGGTCGATCGGGTTGGCGACGAGCAGGCTCTGGGGCAGCTCGTACATGGTGAGCGACCAGAAGGCATCGACCGGCGGCAGCTTGTCGGGGGCGAAATGGACCGTGTATTTGGCTGCGCCGTCGAGCTTCTTGCCTTCGGAATCGAGGGCATAGACGGGATACATCGCCTCCTCTTTGGAATTGCCGTAGATGCCGAGCACGGCGGCGGCCATCCGGTAGAGGTAATTGTTTTTCAGATAGGCGCGCGTACCGAACATGTCGCCCGAGGTCACTTCGCCCGCCTCGATGCGTTTGTGCAATGCCGCGAGATCGGCCCATGCGTCGGCCATTCCCTGTTCGATAGCGGTTTCGGTTGTGGGGGGAAGCGTGCCGGCGTCGAATGTCTTGCCCGCATCGATGCCGATCGTGGCGAAACGCTGGATTAGTTCGGTCTCGGAGGGATCGGTCGGGCAGAATTGCAGGATGAAATTGAGAATGTTGAAAAATTCGGGCGAGGTCTTCTGTTCGGCCGGTGTCAGTGGCTTGATGAAATCGATCGCAGGCGCGGCCTGAGGTGCCGGCTGGCCCAGGAATTTCGACAGCGGCTCCGCTTTGTACCCGGCCTGGATCTTCTTCACATTATCAAGGTCGCCGAGGTTGAAGAGCTGCGTCCTGTAGGCGGCAAGCGCCAGCTCTGTCTCCGACCGCATAACCTTGGTGATGCCCTTCGGCGTCTCGCCCTTCCAGTTCGGCCCGGCGATCAGGAAGCTGCCGCCATCATTGCCGGTGGCGCGGCTGCCGATATAATCGAAGTTGAAGGTATAGGCATCGATCAGCTGGATACTGAAATAACGGTCCTTCTCGATCGGCGGCACCGTCAGCACCATCGGCTCGGCGCGAAGGTCGAGGCCGAGCATCGAATAGGGGGTGTCCGAGTTCGGCGTCTGCACTGCCGTGTCGGCAGGCGTATAGACGCGCGGAATGTTGACGAGCTGGTTCCACGGGCCCTTGTATTCCGGGTTCGCGGTATCGACGAAATAGGCGTGCTGGATGCGATAGTTGTCGACCATTGGAAAGCCGTAGATATAGGCCTCCTTGGCGATCACGCGCGCCTCGTCCTCGACAACATCGGCCGCCCTGACCTTGAGCGGGCTCAGCCCCGCCAAACCTGCCGTGACAACCAGACCCTTGGTGAAGTCCCGCTTCGTGATATCCATGGAGGTTCTCCCATTCATCAAGGTTGATGGTACCAATGTCGACGGCGAATGGTGCGCAGTCGAGGCAGGAAAGCGCAAGTATGTTACAGTAAACTGCGGCGTAACTTGCGTGCGAATGGCAATCTGGCGCCGGAAGCCCGCCTGTTGCTTCACCGCCTTTACCTCTTCGAGCTTCCAGCTTTTGTCGAAATAGGCCTCCGTCGGGCTGTAGAAGCGGAAGATCGGGAACCAGCCCTTGCCGGGCACTATCCTGATCCAGTTTCCCTTCTCCTTCGACGTTTCGGGGCCGAATTCTACGTCGCGCATCTGTCGTACCTCTGACCATATGCGAAGACTGGGCCAGAAACGTCGGCCGAGCGGAAGTACGTTACGGCTACAGTGGGTAACAGCGGCCGTCTCAGGGCCGGTTTTCAGTCAAGGCGTGCGCACCGTAGGCTAATCCCGCGCCGTCGCGCGCCAGGCCGCCGGTGGGGTGCCGAAACTGCGGGAGAAAGCGCGGTTGAAGGCGGCTTCGGTGGCGTAGCCGGCGTCATAGGCGATCGACGCGATCGGCTGGCCTGAGGTGGCGAGCGCCACGCTTGCGAGGTAGAGCCGCCAGTCCCTGATATAGCGGATCGGCGAGGTCGAGAGCATCGTCTGGAAGCGGTCGGCCAGCGCGCTGCGCGACAGGCCGGCGGCGGCGGCCAGTTGTTCCAGCGACCAGTCACGTTTGGGATCGTCGTGAATGAGGGAGAGGCAGCGCGACAGCGCCGGGTCGGCGAGCGCTGCCAGCCAGCCGACCGAGCGCGGCTCGGCCATCATGATCCGATGGCGCAGGATCTCGATGAAGATGATTTCGGTCAGCCGCGGCAGCATCGAGACGCCGCCGGCGCGAGGCCTGTCGACCTCCTCGACCATCTGACGGATGGTGGCGCGCAGCCAGTCGCCGTCATTGGCGGCCCGGGTCCTCACATGGATCAGCCTGGGCAGCGCTTGACGCAGCGGCGCAAAGCTCAACCCGTCCCATTGCAGATAGCCACAGAGCAGCCGCACTCCTTGCGCCGCCTCGCCATAGCGCAGCACGGGAATCTCCCGCCATGGCTTCTGCGGCAGGTCGCGTGTCGGCAGTACCAGCATGCCGTCTCTGCCTGCGCCGAGCTGATGGCCGGTGCCGAAGGGGAAGACCAGTACGTCGCCGGCCTCCAGCTCGCTCTCTTCGCCTTCCGTCTTCAGCCAGCAGCGGCCCTCCACAACGATGTGAAACGGCATCGTGCCCGAGGCCTTGGCCGAAAGGCCCGCCAGCGACGGCGCGGCATCGGTCTGCCAGTCGCCCGTCGGCATGAAGCAGAATTGCAGCGACCCCGAAAGGCGGATCGTCGACAGCAGCGCCGACAGCACGTCGTCGCGCGCAACACCCGCAGCATCTGGATTTTCAGACAAGGCTTCACGCATTCCGGCCAAATACGCGCGCCGCGCGCCCTCCTATCATGAGCTCGTTCAAACCCACTGGAGGAGAATACTATGCAAACTCAAAGCGACAAACTGGTCGTGCTCGTGACCAAGGGCATCGAATCCGAACTGTCCTCCGTCGCCTTCACCATTGCCAATGGCGGCATCACTGCCGGGCTGAAGGTCTCGGTATTTCTCACCAGCACTGGGATCGACCTGGTGCGCAAGGGCGGCCAGCGCATGACGCATGTGCCGCCGCTCGATCCGCTCGCGAGCCTGATCGAGAATTTCCAGCAGCGCGGCGGGACGATCTGGGCTTGCCCGCCCTGCGTGACCTCTCGCGGTTATACGCAGGAAGACTTGCTCGACGGGATCGTCATCGTCGGCGCCAGCGCCATGCATGCCGAGATCAAGGAGGGTGCTGCGACGCTGTCGTTTTGACGAGGAGAGCCGGGTCCGGTGGGCGTTGAGGAGCGTCTTACGCCAGCATGCTCAAGTTTTCTTGATCTGCGGCATTCTTGCGCTCAGAAATATACTTGTGTGATTGGGTCGATATACATGCGATACTGCATGACGAGGGCGGCGCGAGGCTTTCGGGGGCTTTAATGACATGCGTGAAGGTCAATGAACTGCTATCGGTGGCGGGGCAGCCCGACGCCGCAGCCTTCGCCGCTTTCGCCGCAGACGGCTTTGCCGCCGTCATCAATGCCCGGCCTGATGGCGAGGAGCCGGATCAGCCGGGCAATGCTACGGAAAAGGCGGCGGCCGCTGCCGCCGGGCTTTCCTACGAGTTCGTGCCGGTGAAAGGCTCCGAGATTACCGAGGCCGATATCTTCGCCTTCCAGGCGGCGATGGCCGAGGCCAAGGGACCGGTCGTCGCGCATTGCAAGAGCGGCACGCGCGCGCTGACGCTCCATGCGCTGGGCGAGGTGCTGGACGGGCGGATGAAGCCCGGGGATGTCGAAGCCTTCGGTCAAAACCTCGGCTTCGATCTTGCCGGCGCGCGCCGCTGGCTGGAGAAGCGTGCAGGGCAGACGCCTCATGTGAAGGCCTTCTTCGAGCCCCGCACCTGCAGTGTGCAATATGTCGTTTCCGACCCGGCGACGAAACGCTGCGCCATCATCGATCCGGTGCTCGATTTCGACGAGATGTCGGGGGCGACGGGAACGGCCAATGCCGACGCCATCCTCGCTCACATCGAAAGCGAGGGGCTGACGGTCGAGTGGATCCTCGATACGCATCCGCATGCCGATCACTTCTCCGCCGCGCATTATCTGCATGAGAAGACCGGGGCACCGACGGCGATCGGCGCCCATGTCACCGACGTACAGACGCTCTGGAAGGAGATCTACAACTGGCCGGCGCTTAAAACCGACGGTTCGCAATGGGACCGGCTGTTTGCCGATGGCGACACCTTCGAGATCGGTGCGCTTAAAACCCGCGTGATGTTTTCGCCCGGGCACACACTCGCCTCGATCACCTATGTGGTCGGCGACGCCGCCTTCGTGCACGACACGGTGTTCACGCCGGATTCGGGCACCGCTCGCACGGATTTCCCGGGCGGCAGTGCGAGCGCCCTCTGGCACTCGATCCAGGCCATCCTGTCGCTACCCGAGGAGACCCGGCTCTTTTCCGGCCACGACTATCAGCCCGGCGCCCGGCACCCGCGCTGGGAAAGCACGGTGGCGGCGCAGAAGCGCGCCACCCCCCACATCGCAGGCATCGACGAGGCGGGCTTCGTGGCGCTGCGCCAGGCGCGCGACCGCACGCTGCCGAAGCCGAAGCTGATGCTGCACGCGCTGCAGGTCAATATCCGCGGCGGGAGGCTGCCCGAGCCGGAGGGGAATGGCCGGCGGTATTTGAAGATCCCGTTGGATGCGTTGTAGGGGCGGCCGGCGCCGGCAACCGCCGCATCGTTCAAAGCGCGTTTTCCATATCGGTCCTAGCGAAGTCATCCCCCACGAATAGCAGTCGGCACCCATGGTCCCTAGCGACTTCATAGGCAAAGCAGTCGCCGAAGTTCAGGCTTGCAGGGTGGGCGCCTTTGCCCCAGGTGCGGTAGGCTTCGGCGATGCGGCGGGCGGAGGCGGGGGTGACGGCGACGATTTCGAAGCCGAGGCCGTCGATCAGTTGTTCCATCTCATCGCCGACGTTGCGGCGGGCCGAGACGATCAAGGCTTCGGCGACCGTGCCGGCGGAGATCAGGAGATTTTCTTCGGCTTCGAGGACTGCAATCACGGCATCGGCTTGTGGTTCGCCAAGCACGATCGCCATCAGGGCGGAGGTGTCGACGGCGATCATTCAGGCAGGCCGTCATCGCCATAGAGGAAATCCTGGCTACGTGCGGCCGGCGGCCCGTCGGCGGCTTTGGCAATGGCGGAGGCGCGCACAGCTTCCATGAGCGTCCGACGGGATTTCCGATCGGGCGCTGCCCTCACCGGAACCAGTTTCACGGCGGCATGACCGTGCCGGGTGAGAATGACCTCGTCCCCGGCTTCGGCACGCCGGACCAACTCGGTCAATTGCCCCTTGGCATCCGTCACAGACACTCGCATCGTTCACCTCCCCAGAACCGGTGCAACTCGGTTTCTTCTGGAAAATTAGACCATTCACTGGACCGCATCAACGGATATTTTTCGGAGCTCATGGACAAGACCGACCGCCACGGCAGTTCGCGCACCGAACGGCGGCGTGGGGCCATGCGCGGGATATATTTATCCGCTGGTGGCGTGGCGCCTCCGCAATAATCATTGACGTCGGGCGGGCAGGCGACGTAACTGGGTGCGACGGTTCCCTGAAGATGCCTCCAAGGGGATTAATAGGGAACACGGTGAGGACGACCCAGCAGGGACCGAGACCGTGGCTGCCCCCGCAACTGTAAGCGGATTGTCGATCATCTCAAGTGGCCAGCGACTGGCCATCTCTGAAGGGCTCATGGCCCTGCCCACTGCGAAATATCGCGGGAAGGAGGATGAAACGACGGATATCCGCAAGCCAGGAGACCTGCCGTCAATCACGATCCAATCAACCGGGCGGGGATGCCCGGACAAGGAACAGATATGATTGACCTGCTGAACCTTCGCCGAATTCGGGCATGGATCCCGTCTCGATTGGGCCTCCTGCGGCTAGTGCACGCCTAAGCGTGCTTTCGGTCCGCGCACATGCGCGGAACAGCCGTGATTTTTCCCCTCATCGAGGTTTTCCATGCGCCAGATTCTCGCCACCATGACATTCGCCTTCGGGCTCGCCGGCCTTGCGGCACCAAGCCTTGCCGCGACCCGATATCCGTTGACCATCACCAATTGCGGCCAGCAGGTGACATTCCAGAAGGCGCCCCGCCAGGATCGTTTCAATCGGCCAGGGCATGACCGAAGTACTCTTCTCACTCGGCCTTGCCGACAAGATCACTGGTACGGCCGTCTGGGTCGGTCCTATCCTGCCGCAATATGCCGAGGCCAACAGCAAGATCAAACGTCTCGCCGACAATGATCCGAGCTTCGAATCCGTCGTCGGGCAGGAGCCGGACCTGGTGACGGCCGAGTTCGAATGGCATGTCGGCGCTCAGGGCTCGGTCGGCAAGCGGGAGCAGTTCAAGGATCTTGGGATCAATACCTATCTCGCGCCGGCCGATTGCGTCGCCAAGGTCAACACCGATGGCGGCGACGGCGTGCGTGGGGAACTGTTCACGATGGAGCTGATCTACCGAGAGATCGCCGAGCTGTCGGAGATTTTCGACGTAAAGGAGCGCGGCGATGCGCTGATTTCCGAGCTGAAGAAGCGCGAGGCGGATGCCGTCGCTTCGATATCGGGCGCCTCGGGCAAGAAGCTGCGCGTCGTCTTCTGGTTCTCCAGTAAGGAGGTCAATGGCGACGCCTTCATCGCCGGTAAAAACAGCGCGCCCGCCTATATCCTGAAGACGATCGGCGCGAAGAATGTCGTCACGACGGAAGAGGAGTGGCCGCTGGTCGGCTGGGAAACCATCGTCCAGGCGAACCCGGCAGTCATCGTGCTGGCGACGATGGACCGCCGCCGTTACGCGGCCGACGATCCGAAGGTCAAGGTCGATTTCCTCGAGAACGATCCTGTGACCAAGGAGCTCACCGCGGTCAAAAACAAGCACTTCGTGATGATGGACGCGCAGTCGATGAACCCGACGATCCGCACGATCGACGGCATCGAGACATTGGCGAACGGCATCAAGTCCTTCGGCCTGGCGCAATGAAGGCAGTGTCGGTTCGGCAACAGGGATGGTGGGCGCTTGCAGCGCTCACCATTTCAGCGTTTCTGCTTCTCGGGCTGATGGTCAGCCTTGCCGTTTCCATCGGCGAGATCGCAATCCCGCTTGCGACCACCGCGGAGGCGGTTTCGAACCGGCTGTTCGGAACGGATTTCGAGCTCAGCCGCATCCATCAGGGCATCGTCTGGGATTATCGTCTGAGCCGGGCGCTCGTCGCGGCCAGCGTCGGCGCGTCGCTCTCGCTGTCCGGCGCGATCCTGCAGGCGCTACTGCGCAATCCGCTGGCCGAACCCTATGTGCTCGGCATCTCCGCCGGCGCCTCGACGGGGGCCGTCTGCGTGATGATCCTCGGTTTCGGCTACGGTGTTCTCGGCCTGTCGAGCGGCGCCTTCATCGGTGCGGTCATTGCCTTTCTGCTGGTCGGCATCCTGGCGACGGGTACGGGGGGAACCGGCGAGCGCATCATCCTGTGCGGCATCGCCGGTTCGCAACTCTTCAATGCACTGACCTCCTATATCGTGACGACATCGGCGAATGCCGAGCAGGCGCGCGGCATCCTGTTCTGGCTGCTGGGTTCGCTCAGCGGCGTGCGTTGGCCCGATGTCTATTCTTCGGTGCCGGTCGCGCTTACCGGCTTCATCATCTGCATGGCCCATGTGCGGGCGCTCGACGCCTTCGCCTTCGGCACGGATGCGGCCGCCTCGCTCGGCATTTCCGTGCGCCGCGTCCAGATCGCTCTCTTCGGTACGACCGCGGCGATGACGGCAAGCGTCGTCAGTATGGTTGGCTCGATCGGCTTCGTCGGCCTCGTCATCCCCCATGCCGCCCGCTTCGTCGTCGGGCCAGCGCATAGGCGGCTGCTGCCGGCAACGGCGCTCGGCGGCGCGATCTACATGATCGGCGCCGATATCATTTCGCGCATCATCATCCCGCAGCAGATCCTGCCGATCGGGGTCGTCACCGCGCTCTTCGGCGCACCGGCTTTCGCCGTCATCCTCTATCGTTCATGAGCATCAGCATCAGCATCGACGAGGTGAGCTTTGCCACCGGCAATATCGTCATCGTCAATGGCGTCAGCCTGACGGTGGAAAAGGGCAAGGTGCTCGGCCTGCTCGGGCCGAACGGTTCCGGCAAATCGAGCCTTCTCAGATTGATCTGCCGGCTGCGCAGGGTTCGCAGCGGCATCATCCGGCTGGGTGACGACGACATTTCCTCGCTGCCGCGCGCCGTCCTTGCGCGTCGCGTCGCCTTCGTCGAGCAGCAGTCGACGACCGATGCGCAATTGACCGTACGCGACGTGGTGCGGCTCGGCCGCACGCCGCATCGCGGGCTGTTGTCGTCCTGGAGTGCCGGAGACGACGCCGCCGTCGACGAGGCCCTTTCGCGGGTGGGCATGCAGGAGAGGGCGGGCCAGCTCTGGCAGACGCTGTCGGGCGGCGAGCGCCAGCGCGTCCATATTGCGAGATCCTTGGCGCAGGCGCCGAGCGAACTGCTGCTCGACGAGCCGACCAACCATCTCGATATCCAGCATCAGCTCGACATTCTCTCGCTGATCTCTAAGCTCGGCATCACCTGTATCGTCGCGCTGCACGATCTCAACCTGGCGGCGATGTTCTGCGACAGGCTGGCGGTGCTTCAGAAGGGCGAGGTCGTTGCCTCCGGCGCGCCGGAGGAGGTGCTGACGGAGGATATGATCGGCCGAGTCTTCGGCGTTCGTGCCCATGTCCAGAAATCGGCCGTGCACGGCCGGCATCATATCCAGTACGTCATGGATTGACGGATGGCTGGGGATTCCGACCTCAAGGACGAGATTCTACTGGTCGAGACGGTCGGAGACCTTCGACCTCGCTTTCGGCCATAGGATAGCCAGGGGTCACGAGGCCGGCGCTGTCTTGGGCGGCCCCGCTCTCTTCAAGTATGCCGTCTTGCAAAGACCGCTGGCCATTTTCCGGCGACATTCACGAGTACAAAGATCTAAAGCGGCGGAAACCGCATTGTCTCCCGCAGCAGCTCGATGGCCTCTGAGACAGATGGCCCTTTGATCGGCGGCGGCTCTGCGCGTTCGCAGAACTCACGCCAGACAAACAGCGTCAGTTCCGCGCCATCCGTTGCGGTTTCCCCCGGTCCTGCTGCGAGATTCTCGAGCAGACGATAGCGAGCGTCCTTCCAAAATAACTCCTCCACCCAGTCATATATCGGGATCACATGAAAATGGATCGGGTAACCAGGCGTGTGCCCGTATCGGCCGATATAGACGCGCTGAGCATTCAACTCCTGTTTCAGGGCACTCTGAGCTCTTGCCAGCAATGGGCCGAATTCAGCCAAAGCATCTTCGGACAAATCCGATAGATCGTTGGTGTCGGTCTTGGAGCTGATTATGAGATAACCGGGAAGGGCGGAATTGATGCGGTGGTTCACCAGCCATCCTGCAGTCTCGGCGACATGCAAGTGCTGGGGAATCTCCACGGACTTACTCCTGATGCACCCTTTAGGGGCTTTGATGAATCCCGCAAGAGGTCGGTATCCCGGTGACGTCAGAAAGGACGCTGTAACACGTTGGATTGCTGCATCATTTTATTCTTAAATCGACTCCGATTTAAGGTATGGGTTGAGATAGCAGCCGGCAACGGTTATTTGGTGCCGACCTGCAAGCGGACTCTCCGCGAACGACAAGGCGCATAGCTCCGATGATCCCCGATTTCCTCGTCACCCATTCCGGTGGCTTTCATGCCGACGAATTGCTGTCGAGCGTCATCCTGACCCGGCTTTTCCCGCAGGCGCGTATCGTTCGCAGCCGGGCGCCGGAGTGGATCACGCCGGGCGAAGACCGGATCATCTATGATGTCGGCGGAGCCTATGATCCCGCTGCCGGGATATTCGATCACCACCAGCGCGGCGCTCCGCTGCGCGACGACAGTCAGCCCTACAGCTCGTTCGGCCTGATCTGGAAGCATTACGGCCGCGATTATCTCACAGCCTTCGGCCTTCCCGAAGCGCATGTGGAAGCGATGCATGGCTCTTTCGACACCAGCTTCGTGCTGCCGGTCGATCTGACCGACAATGGCGCGCTCAGCCCCTCGGGGCCGTTGGCCGGGTTGATGCTGCCAGCGCTGCTGGAGACCCTGAAACCGGTTTTCGACGAAGCGGACCCTGAGGCCGATAACCGCGCCTTTCATGCGGCCCTTGCCATTGCCCGCAGTTTCGTCGAGGCCAGGATCGCCCAGAGTGCCGCGAAATTGCGGGCCGAGGCAATCGTGCATCGGGCAATCGAGGCTTCGGGGCAGGGGCGTGTTCTGGAATTGCCGAGGGGCATGCCCTTCCGTCCCGCCATCGTCAAGGCCGGCGCCGATCACCTGCTGTTCGTCGTTCATCCGCGCGAAAAGGACTGGTGCGTGACCGGCATTCGCCGCGCCGAGGAGGGGTTCGATCTCCGGGCCGACCTGCCGGCGGCCTGGGCCGGGCTCACCAATGGCGCACTGGAGGCGGTTTGTGGCATCGAGGGTGCGAGCTTCTGCCACAACGGCCGCTTCATCGCCGCTGCCAGGACCCGCGACGCGGCGCTCGCCATGGCCGAGTTGGCGGTAAAAGAGGCGCTTTCGATCGGCGCGTAGTCAAATGGCGGCAGCTGAGGCTGGGCGAGGCCATATCCGGTCCTGGCGGCAGGTTGCTGATCCTGTTGCCGCCCAGCGGACGTTCGGCCTGCCTTTCCGTGATGAAGGCGGTTTGCCCGTCCTCGCTATCCAGCCTGCAATGTTGCCATCTTGGCGCCGAAGCCGATGAAGACCACGCCTGTCGCGGCTTTCAGCCAGCGCTGGAAGCGCTGGTTGCGCGCAGCTCTGGCGAGCCTCGCAAAGATCATGACCATCGAGCCGAACCAGATGACGTTGAGGCTGGCATGGACGGTGACCAGAAGGAAAGCCTCGCCGATCGCGGCCCGGCTATTGGCGTCGTGGTGGATGAACTGCGGGAAGACCGCGAGGTAGAAGATCGACACCTTCGGATTCAGGGCGTTGGTGAGGAACCCCTCGAGGAAGGCGCGGGGGAGATGCCTTACCTTACGGGAAGGGGCCACTGACGTTACGACAGCATAACCGCGCCAGGCGCCGACCAGCGCCTTGATACCGATCCAGCAGAGATAGGCGGCGCCCATCATCTTGACGACGAGGAAGGCCTGCGCCGACTGCGCCAGCAGCAGGGAGATGCCGCAGATCGACAGGGTGCCGTGCACATAGAAGGCGGCGGCGAAGCCGGCAATATTGGCGAAACCGGCGCCACGCCCCGAGGTCGGCACCGTCTTGGCGATGAGGACGCCGTTGGGGCCGGGGGAAATGATGAGCAACGCGGTGACGAAAGCAAAAGACAGAATTTCAGCAATCGACATTGCGCGCCTTTCCTGGGCCTGGTTTCGAGGGTGGCGTTGAAGCCGACGGTCAAGTATGTCGTCGCCGATACCGGCGTCAATATCCAATCTTCGAGGGTGGCGGACCCTCCTGAGAGGACTGGAACAGGCCCGGCCCGCGTCCAAATTGCGGAACCGATTGACTTGCACCCGCGAAGGACTAAGCTTTATGCCATAGCAACCACCACCCACACGCGAGAGATTGCGGAGGGTGCAAGTGGCTGGCGACCTTGAGGAGGATGGGGTTTGCCGTGGATTACCGTGTTGTTCTGCTGATCGCCACATCCGTCATTGCTCTTTCCCCTGCTGACGCCGGGGCGCAGGAGGGTGATGCGACGGCCGGTGCTGCCGTTTTCAAGAAATGCGTGACCTGTCATGTCGCTGATTCCGATACGAACAAGGTTGGCCCGTCGCTGAACAAGTTGTTCGGCCGAAAGGCCGGAACACATCCTGGTTTCGCCTATTCGACAGGCATGAAGGCGGCCGGCGACGGCGGTCTCGTCTGGGACGAGGCGACGTTGCGCGACTATCTGCACAATCCGAAAGCGAAGGTTAAGGGCACGAAGATGGCCTTCGTCGGTGTGAAGGACGAGCAGGAGATCACCAATCTCATCGCTTATCTCAAACAATATTCTCAGTGATGGGCATATTCTCAGTGACGGGCAATACTCCAAATGACGGGTTACGGCTGGTGGTGCATGCCTAAATTGCCGTAATTGCCGATATTTTCTATCTGTGCGATAATAAACACGGACTTTTTGCGGAATGCGGTTTCACGGGTCAACCTGCTCGAGGAGGAGCGGACATGGCTGTCGTGCTGATCCTCGTCCTGATTGTCGTCGGCTCCGTGCTGTTCCATGTGCTGAGCCCGTGGTGGTGGACGCCGATCGCGTCCAACTGGACCTATATCGACACCACCCTCGTCATCACCTTCTGGATCACGGGCATCGTCTTCGTGGCGGTGGTTTCGTTCATGGCCTATTGCGTCTTCCGTTTCCGGCACAAGCCGGGCAACCGAGCACATTACGAGCCCGAAAACCGTAGGCTGGAATTGCTGCTGGGAGGGGGAACGGCGGTCGGCGTTGCGGCGATGCTGGCGCCCGGCCTCATCGTGTGGAACCAGTTCATCACGGTGCCTGCCGATGCCGCATCGGTCGAGGTCGTCAGCCAGCAGTGGCTGTGGAGTTTCCGGCTGCCGGGAGCCGACGGAAAGCTCGGCCGCGCCGAGACGCGCGACGTCACCCCCGAAAACCCGCTCGGCCTTGATAAAAACGACGCAAGCGGCCTTGACGACGTCATCATCGAGGGCGGCGAGCTACATCTGCCGATCGGCAAGCCGGTGCACATATTGCTGCGCTCGGTCGATGTGCTCCATGATTTCTACGTGCCGGAATTCCGCGCCAAGATGGACATGATACCCGGCATGATCACCTATTTCTGGTTCACGCCGACGCGGACAGGGACCTTCGACATCCTCTGCGCCGAACTCTGTGGCGTTGGCCATGGGCAAATGCGCGGCACCGTCGTCGTCGACGAGGATGCGGACTACCAGACCTGGCTCGGGCAGCAGCAGACATTCACCCAGCTTACGGCGTCATCGGGAGAGATGCCGCCGGCAAACTGAACCCCGCAGCGGTCGCAGACCGCTGGGAGACGAAGGGGAGAGAGATCATGGTCGAGATTCCATCCGACAGCGCAGACGCCATCCCCTCAGCCGAAGTCGAGGATGTCGAGCTTTATCATCCGCACAGCTGGTGGACGAAATATGTGTTCAGCCAGGACGCCAAGATCATAGCCGTGCAATATTCGCTAACGGCCATCGCAATCGGCCTGGTGGCGCTGGTGCTCTCCTGGCTGATGCGGATTCAGCTCGCCTTTCCCGGATATTTCTCCTTCATCGATGCCGATCACTATTACCAGTTCATCACCATGCACGGCATGATCATGGTGATCTATCTCCTGACCGCGCTCTTCCTCGGCGGCTTCGGTAATTACCTCATTCCGCTGATGGTCGGCGCGCGCGATATGGTGTTTCCTTACGCCAACATGCTGAGCTATTGGATTTATCTGCTCGCAGTGTTGATCCTCGCCGCGGGCTTCTTCGCCCCCGGCGGCCCGACGGGGGCCGGTTGGACGCTCTATCCGCCACAGGCCGTTCTCTCCGGCACGCCGGGCGGCAAGGACTGGGGCATCCTGCTCATGCTCACCTCGCTGATCGTCTTCATCATCGGCTTCACCATGGGCGGACTGAACTATGTGGTGACAGTGCTGCAGGGGCGCGCGCGCGGCATGACACTGATGCGCATGCCGCTCACCGTCTGGGGCATTTTCACCGCGACCGTGATGGCGCTCTTGGCCTTTCCCGCCCTCTTCGTCGCCTGCGTCATGATGATGTTCGATCGCCTGCTGGGCACGAGCTTCTTCATGCCTGCCATCATCGAAATGGGCACGCAGCTGCAGCACGGCGGCGGCAGCCCGATCCTCTTCCAGCACCTCTTCTGGTTCTTCGGTCATCCGGAGGTCTATATTGTCGCGCTGCCGGCCTTCGGCATCGTTTCGGACCTTATCAGCACGCATGCGCGCAAGAACATCTTCGGCTACCGCATGATGGTCTGGGCGATCGTCATCATCGGCGCGCTCAGCTTCGTCGTCTGGGCGCACCACATGTATGTCAGCGGCATGAACCCGGCCTTCGGCTTCTTCTTCGCCACGACGACGCTGATTATCGCCGTGCCGACAGCGATCAAGGTCTACAACTGGGTGCTGACGCTGTGGCGCGGCGACATCCACCTGACCCTGCCGATGCTCTTTGCGCTCGCCTTCATCGTCACCTTCGTCAATGGCGGGCTGACGGGCCTGTTCCTCGGCAACGTCGTCGTCGACGTGCCGCTGTCGGACACGATGTTCGTCGTCGCGCATTTCCACATGGTCATGGGCGTGGCGCCAATCCTCGTCATCTTCGGGGCGATCTATCACTGGTATCCGAAGGTGACGGGACGCATGCTGAACGACGTGCTCGGCCATATCCACTTCTGGATCACCTTCCTCGGCACCTATGCGATCTTCTTTCCGATGCACTATCTCGGCCTGCTCGGCGTGCCACGCCGCTATTTCGAGATGGGAGAGACGGCCTTCGTTCCGCCTTCGGCCGATACGCTGAATATCTTCATCACCGTCATGGCGCTGATCGTCGGGGCCGGACAGATGGTCTTCCTGTTCAATCTGGTCTGGAGCCTTTTCCGGGGCAGGGAGTCCGGCGGCAATCCGTGGCGGGCGACGACGCTCGAATGGCAGACGCCACAGACGCCGCCCGCCCACGGCAACTGGGGCAAGGATCTGCCTGTCGTCTACCGCTGGGCCTATGACTACAGCGTGCCCGGGGCGGCAGAAGACTTCATTCCGCAGACGGTGCCGTCAGGCGGCGTTACAAGAGAGGTCCACGCATGAACGTCATGCTGATTTTCCTTGCCGCAGTCGCCGCTATTATCTTCTGGTGGCTTTCCGGGCAGCGGTTGACCTCGAAGCCCTGGCTCGAAACCGGGTCGGTGCAGTTGCCGGGTCATGACGGTGCCGAGCGGCAAAGGCTGCCGGCGCCGGCGGTCAAAATCGGGCTCTTCGTGTTTCTCGGCGTCGTCGGCGCCGTCTTCAGCCTTGCCGTCAGCGCCTATTTCATGCGCATGGCGTCGACCGACTGGTGGGCGACGCCTGTTCCCCGGCTGCTCTGGGTGAACACTGCGGCACTGGCCTTAAGCAGCGCGGCGCTGCAATGGGCGAAAAGAGAAGCAGGGCATGGTCGCATGGAGGTGCTGCGACCGGCGCTTGCTGCAGGGCTTGCACTTGCCATCTTCTTCCTCGTCGGACAGATCCAGGCATGGCGGGAGCTGACGGCGGCCGGGTACGTGCTGGCCGATAACCCTTCCAACAGCTTCTTCTATATGCTCACCGGTCTGCACGGCCTGCATATCCTCGGCGGGCTTGCGGTGCTCGCGCACACGACGGTCAGGGCATTTTCAACGGATGTGGCGCCGGACAGGCTGCGCCTCAGCGTCGATCTTTCCGCCATCTACTCGCATTTCATGCTCGCCGTCTGGCTGTTGCTCTTCGCGCTCTTTGCCGGATGGGCGAATGATTTCGTCGATCTCTGCCGCACACTTCTGAATTAGGAGATTTGCAGATGGCACATCCTGTCCAGACACACAGCGAGCCAGGCCTCAGCCCGGCCGGCCTGCGTGGTGTCGCCGCCGATTTCAGCTCGGATCAGCGCGCCTTCAAGACCGCCTCCTGGGGCAAGGCGATGATGTGGATCTTTCTGTTGAGCGACACCTTCGTCTTCGGCTGTTTCCTGATCGCTTATATGACCGCCCGCATGTCGACGCCCGTTCCATGGCCCAATCCGAGCGAGGTCTTCGCGCTGCATATCGGCGGCCAGGACGTTCCGCTGATCCTGATCGCGATCATGACTTTCGTGCTGATCTCGAGCAGCGGCACCATGGCGATGGCGGTCAATTTCGGTTATCGCCGCGACCGCCGCATGACGGCGATGCTGATGCTGCTCACGGCCCTCCTCGGCGCAGGCTTCGTCGGCATGCAGGCCTTCGAATGGACGAAGCTGATCACCGAAGGCGTGCGCCCCTGGGAGAACCCATGGGGGGCGGCACAGTTCGGATCGACCTTCTTCATGATCACCGGTTTCCACGGCACCCACGTCACGATCGGCGTCATCTTCCTGCTCATCGTTGCCCGCAAGGTCTGGCGCGGCGATTTCGACGTGGAACGACGCGGCTTCTTCACCAGTCGGAAAGGCCGCTACGAGGCCGTCGAAATCATGGGCCTCTATTGGCACTTCGTCGACCTGGTCTGGGTCTTCATCTTTGCGTTTTTTTATCTGTGGTGAGGTCGTCATGAGCGAGACAACGGCGCATGCGCAAAGCCAAACGGTGCATGCACAAACACACACCGGACAGCAGCACCCGATCCGGCTCTATCTCTTCGTCTGGGGCCTGCTCTTCGTGCTCAGCGCCTTATCCTACATGGTCGATTATCTCGGCATCCAAGGTTATCTCAGGTGGACGCTGATCCTCGTGTTCATGATGCTGAAGGCCGGGCTGATCGTCGCCGTCTTCATGCACATGGCCTGGGAACGGCTGGCGCTCGTCTACGCCATCCTGTTGCCGCCGCTGCTGGTGCTGGTTTTCGTGGCGCTGATGGTATCGGAAGCAGACTACACGATCTTCACCCGGCTGGCATTCTTTGGTGCGGCGCCGTAGAGCAGCAATCGAACGGTCTCCGCTGCCGGTCCGATCGTCCATTTACCTGATTTTTACATCTCCATTCAATCTGTCGAAGGTGGGTAGTTCCCCCTTCTTTTCCCAGGATCGCAGCGCACGCCATAGCACGGTGTTGTCTGCATAACCCAGCACACGCGCAATCTCGGACATCGGTGCGGCATGTCGGTCGCCGAGATAGTGGGCGGCGAGTGTCTGGCGGTGCTGGCGAACGAGATCGCGAAGCGACACGCCTTCCTCCGACAGCCGGCGCTGCAGGCTTCGCGGCGACATCTTCAGTTCGGCGGCAAGCGTTGCGACCGTGACCGGTTTGCGGCCGAGATAGATGCTGATCAGAGCCTGGACCTTTTCCGTGACGATATCGCCGGCTGCTGGCTCGTTGACCAGATCGCCGATATGCCGCTCCAGGATTTCGACCAGGCTTTTGTCTTCCGCACGGTGCACACGGTCAGCCTCCGCCTTGTTCATGACGATCCGGTTGCCGGATTGGCCGAACAGGATGGGCGCGCCACAGATGCGTTCCAGCACGCCGGCGTCGCGCGGGGCGTGATGCTCGAGCTGTATTTCGATCGGCCGCCAGCCACGGCGGAAGCACGAACGGACGAGCTGACAGGAGGCCGCAATCGTGAATTCGCTGTCCTGCCGGCGCGGCCACATGCTGGGATCGACGATCCGGTAGCTCCAGACAAAATCGCCATTCTCCTCGAACACGCCGGAACTGGTCGCGCCTTGCACCGCGTTGACATATTTCGACAGCCGCTCGAAAGCGCTGCGAATGGTCGGCGAGAGTGCGAAGAGCATGCCGATGGGGCCGATGTCGGCGGGCTTGAAGCCGGTGCCCATGCGAGCTCCCAGTGCCGGTTCGCCGGTTATCGTCGCGGCGTCCTCGAACAGCGCGACATAACGCGCCATCGGCAGGACAGCGTAGGGATCTTCCAATTGCGAGCGCAGAATGCCGTGCGAAGCCAGAAGAAGGTCGGTTTTCCCGGATCTTTTATCGATTTGTTGTACCAGCGGGATCAAGACGGAGGCTCGAATTGAAGCAACTGCGGGCATGCGGCTGATCAAATGCGATGCAACTGCCATTTTCAGCGTCTCCGGCGACCTTCGTGGCGCGAATTATCGATTCATTGGCATAAACTGCAATTTCGGGGCCAGATCGCCGCGCTTACCTTCCTGGCAACAAACAAGCAAAGAGGGGTTCTCCATGACACTGGAAGCAAGCATGGCCGCACCATCATCGCCGGAGCGTCGTCTGGCCAGGGACTCGGTGGGCCTCGTCCACATCGTGTTCTTCGTCGTTGCCGCGGCCGCGCCACTCACGGCTGTCGTCGGCGCTTCGCCGGCCGCCTTCGCCTTTGGCAATGGCGCCGGCGTCCCCGGCGCTTTCGTGCTCGCCGGCCTGCTCTACCTTCTCTTCTCGGTCGGCTTCACCGCCATGAGCCGGCATGTGGGCGGGGCAGGAGCCTTCTACACCTATATCACCCATGGCATCGGCAAGCCGGCTGGCGTGGGTGGCGCCTTCATGGCGCTGGTCACGTATAGCGCGGTTCAGATCGCCATCTATGGTCTGTTCGGTTTCTTCATGGCCAATGCCATAGCGCCGCTCGGGCTGGTCCTGCCCTGGTGGATCTGGGCCTTCGCGGCGCTGGTCGTCGTGCTGGTCTGCGGTCAACGCAACATCGCCTTCTCAGGCGCGATCCTCGGCGTCTGCATGATTGCCGAAATTGCCATATTGCTGGTTCTGGATCTTGCCATCGTCTTTTCTGGCGGCGGACCGGAAGGTATCAGCTTCTCCTCCTTTGCGCCATCGTCGGTGTTTGCGCCCGGTCTCGGCGTGGCGCTGGTCTTCGTCATCGGTTCCTTCATCGGCTTCGAAGCGACGGCCATTTTCGGCGAGGAAGCCGAAGATCCGGAAAAGACCATTCCCCGCGCCACCTATGTTGCCGTGCTGCTCATCACCCTCTTCTATGCCTTCTCCACCTGGGCAATCGTGCAATTCTATGGTCCGGGCAAGGTGCAGGCCTCTGCTGCTGCCAGCCTCGACAGCTTCTACTTCACTGCCGCCAATTCCGTGCTTGGTCCATGGTCGAGCCAGGTGATGAACGTGCTGCTGATCACCAGCCTGTTTGCCTGCATCCTGTCCTTCCACAATACGCTCAATCGCTATTTCTTCGCTCTTGGCCGTGAAGGTCTGGCAGCCAAGGTGCTTGGCAATGTTCACGCCAAACATGGCTCCCCCTATGCTGCAGGTCTTCTGCAAAGTCTGGTCGCGGCCGTCGTCCTTGCCCTGTTCGTGATCTTCGGTGCCGATCCCTACACTGTCGTGTTCTCGTGGATGGCGGCGCTCGCAGGTATCGGTATCCTGCTGGTGCAGGTGCTGGTCTCTGTCGCGATCATCATGTTCTTTCGCAAGACGCCGAACAGCTACAGCGCCTGGACCACGATGACCGCTCCGACGCTGGCGCTGCTCGGTCTCATGGGTTCGCTGGTGCTGGTCAGTTCCAATCTTTCACTCCTTTCCGGCAGCGAAAGCCCGATCGTCAAGGCTTTCCCCTATGCCATGGTGCTGGTGGGCATTTTCGGCGCGCTGTTTGCGATCCGGGTCAAGAGATCCAAACCCGCTCTCTACGCCTCGCTTGGAAAGGTCTTCGAATGAGTGCCGTTGCTGAATTTGCACCCGTCGATCGCCTTATGGTTCTCGCGGTCGCGATACTTGCCGGCGCAACATTGCTGGTTGCCGTCGAGGCACACGCCTTCTGCTCTCTGTTCTGCATTCATGCAGACCAGATGATGATCGAGACGCAGATCTGCTCCGGTTGATCCTGATCGCCGCAGCTTGCGACGCGCCATGCTGCGTCGTCTCTTCCAAAAACAAGAGGTATACCAATGGACGCCGTTGTCGCAGTTACCCATCCGCTCGACCCTCTGAGCCTCGACGAGATCGCTTCTGCCGTTGCCATACTCAAGGATAGGCAGACACTCGCAGCCACCTTCCGCTTTCCGATCACCCGGCTGGAGGAGCCGACAAAGGCGGATCTTGCAGCCTATCGCCTGGGCGACAGGCTGCCGCGGCTCGCCTTCATCCTGGCAATCGACATCAGCAATGGCGAAACCTTCGAGGGCGTCGTAGACCTGACTGCCGGCACGGTGTCCTCCTATATCCGGCTGCCTCTCGATGAACTGCCCTACGGTCAGCCGCCGATCATGCTGTGCGAATTCGAAACCGTTGAAGGCACCGTCAAATCCGATCCGCGCTGGATCGCTGCCGTCAAGAAGCGCGGCATTACCGACGAGGATATTCCGCTCATCCAGATCGATCCTTTTTCCTCGGGCTATTTTGGCCGCGAATTCGAGAAGGGACAGCGCATCGTCCGCGCCGTGTCCTATTGGCGCGAGGATATCCGTGACAACGGCTACGCGCATCCGATCGAGGGCGTGGTGGCGGTGGTCGATCTGATCACCAACCGAGTGGTCGATCTCGTCGACGATGAGAAGATCATTCCGGTCCCGAGGAAGAAGCGCAATTATGGCCGCGAAACCTTCCCGGAACCGCGAGCCGATCTCACGCCGCTGCATATCGTTCAGCCGCAAGGGCCGAGCTTTACGGTCGACGGCTGGAAAGTTGAATGGCAGAACTGGAGTTTCCGTGTCGGTTTCACCCCGCGCGAAGGCCTCGTTCTGCATGAACTCGGCATCAAGGATCAGGGCAGGCTGCGGCCCGTCGTCTTTCGGGCCAGTGTCACCGAAATGGTCGTTCCCTATGCCGATCCGACGGCGAACCACTATTGGAAGAGCGCCTTCGATGCTGGCGAATATGGCCTCGGACGCCTGGCCAATTGCCTCGAACTCGGCTGCGACTGCCTCGGCCATATTCACTACTTCGACGTGCCGGCGGCGGATGATTTCGGCCAGCCTTTCATCATGAAGAATGCCATCTGCATGCATGAAGAGGATTACGGCATCCTCTGGAAGCATTACGAATTCCGCAACGGTATTTTCGAAGTGCGCCGTTCGCGCCGCCTCGTCATCTCCTTCTTCGCAACTGTCGGCAACTACGATTACGGGTTCTACTGGTATCTTTATCAGGACGGCACGATCCAGCTCGAAGCCAAGCTCACCGGCATCATCCAGACGGCGGCGGTCGCGACCGGCGAAACCTATCCATGGGGCGGCATGGTCGATGACAATCTCGGCGGTCCGACCCACCAGCATTTCTTCAATGCGCGCCTGCACATGGATGTCGACGGCGGAGACAATACCGTGACCGAGCATGAGTTCGTGCCGCGTCCCTGGGGTGAGGACAACCCCTATGGCAATGTCTTCGATACCAAGACTCGTGTGTTGAAGCGCGAACTCGATTCCCCGGCACTCGCCAATGGTGAGACCGGCCGTTACTGGAAAGTCTCCAACCCCAACATCCAGAACAGCGTCGGCAAGGCGCCGGGCTACAAGATTGTCGTCATGCCGTCGCCTGTTATGCTTGCCCAACAGGATTCGACCGTTGCCCAACGCGGTGGCTTTGCCAAGAACCACATCTGGGTTACCGCCTTCGATGCCAGGGAAAAATATGCGAGCGGCGATTATCCAAACGTGCACGCCGGCGGCGACGGCCTGCCGGGTTATATCAAGCAGAACCGTAAAATCGAGAATGCCGATGTCGTGCTCTGGCATTCCTTCGGCCACACCCATGTCTGCAAGCCCGAGGATTTTCCGATCATGCCGGTGGAGTATGCAGGCTTCACGCTGAAACCGAACGGCTTCTTCGCATCTAACATCGCCATGGACCTGCCGCCGGAAGGAAACGGCCATAGTGTCGACAATCGCCTGCAACTTTCGCCCGATGACACCGGAAGCGGTTCCTGCTGCCACACATAGCTGCAATGCTACGGCTGTTCCTTTTTAAATAGCTTTTTGGTAGTCCGGCGGATTGTAAGAAAGGCAGGGAACAGAATGCAGTGGCTTCTCCAGCAGTTCGAAGATACCAGCAAGCTGGCCGAGGCGCTCGACCAGCTCGGAATCTCCTACACATGGCACAAGGTCGTACCGTTCGTCGGCGAGCTCATCCCCGAGCCGGTCGTTGCTGATCCGGGTTCAGTGGTCATGTTTGGCTCCTACACGCTGTGGAAGAACGCCGAGGCGAACAGTTACCGGCCGGGTGTTTTCAAGCTGCATCCTTTCGTTCACGAACAGGTGTGGCATCCTTACCTCCTCAACGGCGCTGATGCGCTGTTCCTAACACTCCGGGATGTCCCCCAGGGTCTGGCGGATGACGGCAGGGACTGGTTCCTGCGCCCGGTCGACGACAGCAAGGAGGAGCCCGGAAATGTCAAATCGACCGGCGAGATCATCCGTATGGCAGAGAGGGTGCTGGCGCTCGACGAAGATGAAATCCCCAAGGGTTCACTTCGTCACGACACGCTGCTGATGCTCACCAAGCCCGTTCGCATCCTGCGCGAATGGCGTCTCTGGGTCGTCGACGGTCGGATCGTCACCTATTCGCTCTACAAAGACGGATCGCGTGTCGTCCACCGCCACGAGATCGATGAGGATGCGCTGGACTTCGGGCAGCGCATGGTCGACATCAATCCCGGCTACTCCCAAGCTTATGTCATCGATATCTGTCGCACCGAGGAGGGGCTGAAGCTGCTCGAGACGAACTGTCTCAACGCCGCCGGGTTCTACGCCGCAGATCTCGTCAAGCTGGCGAGGGCGATCGACGGCCTGGCCCGCACCTGACGTCTTCCCGGCGAGGGGATGACGCTGTAGAGTTGCAGAATGTGCCCGACCATCGCACCCGGAGGCTCCGTATGGCTGAGGTCTTGTTGTTTCATCACGCACAGGGGCTGACCCCAGGTGTGCGCTCGTTTGCCGACGATATCAGGACAGCGGGTCACATCGTGCACACGCCTGATCTGTTTGACGGGCGCACATTCCCAAGCATCGAAGCGGGGATCGCCTATATCGGGGAGATCGGATTCGACGCCATGCGGGAGCGGGGCGTGCGCATCGCCGACGAACTGCCTGCCGGGCTCGTCTATGCCGGGTTCTCGTTCGGGGTGCTGCCGGCGCAGAAGCTGGCGCAGACGCGGCCCGGCGCCCGCGGGGCTCTGCTCTTCTATTCCTGCCTGCCGATCAGCGGCGAGTGGGCCTTCGGACCTTGGCCGGACGGCGTCGCGGTGCAGATCCACGGCATGGACAACGATCCGATTTTCGTCGGCGAAGGTGACATCGACGCCGCCCGTGAGATCGTGGAGAAGGTCGAGGACGCGGAGCTTTTCCTGTACCCAGGCGACCAGCACTACTTCGCCGACAGCTCGCTGCCTTCCTATGACGCGGAAGCGACCGCGCTGCTCACCCTCCGCGTGATCGAGTTCCTGAATCGCGTCTGATCCGGACATTCCGCGGGAGATCCGGTTGGTTCTGGTATAGCCGACCTGAGATGGGTGCCGTTCATGCTGAATGGCGGGCTTTCGGCCCGGAGCGGACTATTCCGACACCACGCAGAAATTGTTGCCTTCGGGATCATTCAAGACCGTATAGCCATCCGCTTCGCGGACGAAGGTCGCACCGAGCGATAGAAGCCGCTCTACCTCCCTGGCCCGATCGGGGGTGGCAATATCGAGATGAAGCCGGTTGCGGGCGGGACGTTCCCCCTGGCGAAGTTGGAAGCAAAGGCGGGTTCCGGGACCTTCGACCATCACGGTCGGGTCAGTCTCGGGTGTCAATCCGAGAGCGGCAAGGCGGGCCAGTTCTTCGTCGTCATATGGCATCACGTCGTAGCCATCGAGCGCCTCCGCCCAGAACCGGGCGACACGCGAGGGAATGTCGCAATCGATGACGATTTCTTTCAGCCTTGCCATGGAACCCTTCAAGAATTGTTGGGCCGGCGACGGCAAACGCGTTCGACGAGCGCGCCGCCGAGGGCCGGCAGCAATGCAAAAAGCATGAGCTGCGGTGTCTCCGACAGCATCAACAGGCGAGATATGAGAAAGGCGACCAATAATCCTGCCAGCACCCCGGCTGCATAGGGCAGATAATCCTTCAAGAAAGCCTCCGTCTTGTGCTGATCTCAAACAGAAGGGGCATTATTGGCTTGAGATAGAGATCTTTGCGGTATCGGCAATGGCTGGTTGCGGCCGAACCTCACGTCGTCCGATCGGCTTATGCGGAATGCCACTACGTTGGTTTACGGGACAGGTCGACCCAAACGACGTGAGCCGGTGCACGTGTTTTGCAGGAGACGACTGATTTCTTTCGCGCTATGAAGACTGACCGCATATCCCGCCACATCCGACACCGAGGTCCTTCCGATGGCTTTGAAAATCCTTTTCGTTGGCGGTACCGGCCAGATTTCATATCCATGCGTCGAGCGCGCCGTGGTTCAGGGCCACGATGTCAGCGTCTATAACCGCAGCTTGAGAGGCGACCCACTGCCTGCAGGGGTTACCTCGATCGTCGGCGATCTCGCGGCGCCCGCCTATGCGGACTTGGCCAAGGCCAATTATGACGTCGTGTGCCAGTTCATTGCCTTTACACCCGATCAAGTTGCGCGTGACATCGATGTGTTTGCCGGGCACTGCGGCCAGTACATCTTCATCTCTTCGGCTTCGGTCTATGAAAAGCCGCCGCGTCACTATGTGATTACCGAGCAGACACCGGCGATCAACCCCTATTGGCGCTATAGCCAGGACAAGATTGCCTGCGAGACTCTGCTCAAGAACTCCGAGAATCCCGCCTGGACCATCGTCCGTCCCAGTCACACTGTTCGCACCGGCCTGCCCATCATGATGGGTGACAGCGACGTCATGGCGAGACGCATGCTGGACGGCGAGCCCACCATCGTGGCGGGCGATGGCCACACGCCCTGGACACTGACCCGCTCGGTTGATTTCGCGGTACCCTTTGTCGGGCTTTTCGGCAAGCCGGCGGCGTTGAACGAGATTTTCCATATCACCTCCGACCGCGCCCACATCTGGAACGATATTCAGACGGCGATCGCCAGATTGTTGGGCGTCGAGGCCAAGATCGTACACGTGCCGACGGACACCCTGGTCCGGTACAATCCGGAGTGGGTTGGCCCGCTGCGGGGCGACAAGGCATGGTCGGCGATCTTTGACAATTCAAAGGTCAAAAGCGTGGCGGGCGACTTCACCTGCGCCGAGAGCCTTGATGAAATTCTGGCGGAGCCGATCGTGCATCTCAAGCAGCGCCTGGCCAAGAACCGCCCGCCAAGGGGCGATCTCGATGCTTTGGTCGATCGGATTTGCGCAGCGCAAAGCGCTCTCGGTTAGGCAGGCCCTCGTAGAGCGCATGCAGGGTATTTTGTGATCCGCGCTCGCCCTATCGGCGCGCACCCTTGCCGAAGCCAACCGGCGCACGGTTCGCCACAATGATCGCCGCCACTTGTCCTCGACGCAGAATCTGCACGGCGGCCCCGGACCGGCGGATGAGGGATGGCACGGCATGCCGCTCACAAAAATCCCAGCCTAAAACGCGTCCTAAAACATGATGAAGGTCGCGCCAGATGAGGATCTCGGCAATGATGGCCCTCCATTCGCCATTCCGAACCCATGAGCCTCATGATCTTCATTCCGCTTCCCTTTGTCGTTGCCCTTCTGCTGCTCATCCTCTTCGTCGTCGTCATCAGACGCGACGAAGAGGATGAGCCCAATCGGCCGTTTCTGGTGCTCATCCTGCTCGCGGCGCTTCAATCCGTCCTCTCCGGCCTGCGCTGGGGCTATGAGGTGCAGGCAATAGGCGTGATCATGCCCGGGATCGCGGCGATGGTGCCACCGCTTGCTTATGCCGGGGTCTCCAGGCTGGTGAGGACGAACCGAAGGCCGCTGCCGGCACGGATCGCGCTGCATGTCATTCCCACCGCCCTTATCCTGGCGTTGATGGTCGTCCGACGGGATGCGATCGATATCGCGCTGGTGCTGATCTTTGTCGGTTATGCCTTGGCGATCCTGCTTCTGATGCGCCCAGGCGCCGATGCGCTGCGGCTGGCGCCCTTCGAAGGGGCGGTGCCGACCTACCGGGCGATCATTTTTACGGCCGCCGCCCTGTCTCTCTCGGCCGCAGTCGATATCTTCGTCTTTCTCGATTTCACCTGGGCGCATGGCGAGCATGCGCTGACGCTGATCAGCGTCAGCAACCTTGCCGCACTCGTTATCCTCGGTATCGCGGCGGCCGCCGCCAGCCGAAGCCGGGCGCCGGCCGAGATGGTGGAGGCAGGCCCGCGGCCGGAAACGAGCGAGGACAAGCAGACGATCGCCACGGTCGATGCTCTGATGGAGGCCCGCAAACTCTATCGCGACGCCAATCTCAATCTCGACCGGCTGGCCCGCAAGGCCGGCATTCCCGCTCGCCAGATCTCGGCGGCGATCAACCGGGCGATGGACAAGAACGTCTCGCAATATGTCAATGACTACAGGATCGGCGAGGCCTGCCGGCTACTTGCCGCGACGCAGAAATCGGTGACGGAGGTGATGTTCGAGGTCGGCTTCCAGACCAAGTCCAACTTCAACCGCGAATTCCGCCGCGTCACGGATATGACGCCGATTGCCTGGCGTGAGAGGAAGGGCGAATCCGGCGTCTCTTCGGCTTCGTCCTGAAGTGATGCCTGTCCTCTCTCCAGCCTCATACTGAGGCGCCCGGTAGGGGCCTCCAAGGACGGGGCTGGCCACCGGGGCTTCACACAGCCAGCATGAGCCTGCACCCACGCAATCACCCGCCCCTCGTGGTTCGAGACGGCCCTTCGTTCGTCACTGCAATCGATTCACTGGATCGATTGCTCCGCTTCGCGGATCGCTTCTCACCCTCACCATGAGGGCTGACCCGGGTGCCTTGCCGCGCCAAGTACACAATCGCGATCGAGGACTGTCGGAAACGCGTTCGAGGTCGCGGTTTTGCTGCCGTTGATCATTCTGGCGGCATGAACACGACATCAGAACATGACCGAGACCTTGCCGCCAAGCTGAGATCGCTTTCGATCGAGCCCGCGGCCTTCAAAACGGAACCACCGGATCGTCAGAGCCGGCGGCGGGTGATTCCCGGAGCAATACTGGCCCTTGTCGCGACGGCATCGCTTGCGGTCGCGCTTCTCTATCGGCCCGAGACGCTGGAGCGCATCGAGACTGTGCTTGCGGGTCTCTTAGGCAGGGACGAGGTCGCAATATCCGTCGATGGAACCGACGTGCCCGCCGCCGGTCCTATCCGGGCGTTGCCCTCAGATACCTCAGAGGAGAGGGGATTGCCAACCCGGGAAGTCACCGGCTCCGGCTACGTCGTGGCGCCCGATATCGCTACCGTCTTTTCCAAATATGAAGGTCGGATCGTTGCCGTCGAGGTCGAGGCGGGCGACAGGGTCGTAACAGGCCAGGTGCTGGTGCGGCTCGATGATGCCGGCGCCCGCTTCGCGCTTCAGGGAGCCGAGATCGCCCGGCAATCGGCGGAGTTGGCGCTGGCGGCGACGACTATTGAATTGGCGCAGGCGCGGTCTTCCCTCACGCGCACCGAGCGGCTTGCCGGGCGCGATGCGATGTCGGCGCAGACGCTGGAGGAGGCGAAGACGGCGTACGACACTGCCGAAAATGCTGCCCTGCAGGCACGGCAGGACGTGGCCAAGACGGATCTCGATATCGACAGGGCGCGCGAGCGGGTAGAAGCGCTGACCGTCCGGGCGCCGATATCAGGTACCGTCACGCGGCTTACCGCACATGTCGGCGACACCGTGCTGTCGCGAGAGGACAGCGTCCGGGAGAATGAAAGCCTGCTTGCGATTGCCGACATGGCAAACATGGTCATCGATGCGGACGTGGCCGAGACGAATATCGCCTTGATGCGGTCGGGCTTGCGTGGGGAGGCGGTGCTCGACGGCTTTCCCGACCGGCCGTTTGCGGTCGAAGTATCGAAGATCGCGCCAATGATTTCGCGGGAGAAGGGGACGGTGACGCTCCGCCTGGCACTCTCCTCGCCGCCGCCAGACATGCGCCCCGCCATGGCCGCGCGCATCCGCCTTCTGGTGGGTGAGGCCGGGGATAGCACAGACCATCAGCAAGGAGCAGAGCGATGACCGACACTCAAGAACCCTATATCGCGCTTCGCGGCGTCAGGAAGGCATTCAGGATCGGCGCGGAGACGATCCCGATCTTTTCCGGGCTCGACCTTTCCATAGCACGCGGCGATTTCGTCGCCGTGATGGGGCCGTCGGGCTCGGGGAAATCGACGCTGCTCAACATGCTCGGCGGCATCGACAGCCCCGACGGAGGGGAGATCAGGATCGGCCGCAGCCATCTTGAGCAGATGGGCGAAGGCGCCAGAGCCGCCTGGCGGGCACACAGCATGGGCATCGTCTTCCAGTTCTACAACCTGCTGCCGATGCTGAATGCGGGCGAGAATATCGAGCTGCCGCTGCTGTTGAAACCGCTCAAGCGCAAGGAGCGGCGGGCGCGCGTCGAGACCGTCATGGATCTGGTCGGGCTCTCCGGGCGGCAGCGGCAGTTTCCATCCAGCATGTCCGGCGGGCAGCAGCAGCGCGTCGGCATCGCCCGCGCCATCGTCGGCGATCCCGACCTCTTGCTCTGCGACGAACCGACTGGCGATCTCGACCGGAAATCCGCCACTGATATCCTCGAGATGCTGGGCTTTCTTAATCAAGAACTGCGGAAGACCATCATTATGGTGACGCATGATCCCGAGGCGGCTTCCTTTGCCCGGCGCACGCTGCATCTCAACAAGGGCGAATTCGTCGAGCAGGAAAGGTTGGCCCAATGACCTTCTTCCAGCTGATGCGCCGCAATGCCTGGCGCAAGCCGCTCAGGGCCACGCTTCTGATGTTCTCGGTCGGCGTCGCCTTCCTGATCTATGGGCTGACGGCGAGCTTCCTCAGCGGCTCGCAAGGGGCGGCCGGGGCGAGCGATACGCTGCTCGGGGTCTTCAACAGATCGGGGCGGGCGCAGCCGCTGCCGCTTGCCTATCTCAACAGGATCGCGGCCGATAGCGATGTTGCCGCGGTCGCCTACATGACGCGCATGCGGGGCTTCGTCGATGTCGAGAAGAATGTGGTGATGACGAGCGCGGTCGATCCACGATTGATCGCCGCGGCTAATGGCGACGAGCTCGGGCTGACGCCGCAGCTGATATCAGCGCTGGAAGAGGGCCGTGACCGGGTGCTGGTCGGCCGGGCGCTGGCGGAGGCGCAGGGCTGGTCGGTCGGCCAGCGCATCGGGGTCACCAGCCAGCTGGCTAGGGAAGACGGCAGCCGCAACTGGAGTTTTGGGATCGCCGGCATCTTCGAGGGGGCCGACGCCAGCACCGACACCTATTTCATGATCGCCCGCTATGATGCCGTCAATGCGGCGCGCGCCCGCGGCAAGGATACAGTCGATGGCTTCGTAGTGCGACCGCGACCGGGCGTTTCATCCGCCGTGCTGGCGGCAAGGATCGACGCGCTGTTTGCCAATTCGGCGGCACCGACGCGCACTCAATCGGAAAAGCAGTTCCTCGAGGCTTTCTTGCGGCAGTTCGCCGATATCGGCCTGATCGTCAGCCTCGTCGTCGGCGCCGCCTTCGTGACGATCCTGATGATCGTGGTCAACACCATGCTCTTTGCCGTGAGGGAGCGCAGCTTCGAAATCGGCGTCATGAAGGTGCTCGGTTTTTCCAGCGGGCGGATCATGGCGCTGATCCTCGGTGAGACGCTGTTCGTCTTCGCCGCCGGCGGCGCGGGTGGGCTTGCGCTTGCCAAGCTCGCGACGCTGTTTGCCGGGCCGGAATTCGGCCTCGCCTTCACCTCGTCGGTGCTGCTGAAATCCGTCGCCATCATCGCCGCCCTCGGACTTGCGACGGGGCTGCTGCCCGCCGCCAATGCCATGCGCCTGCCCATCGTCAACGCCTTCAGATCGAGATAATCCAATGTCATCAGCGCTTAAGCAGATCTTTCTCATGATCAGAGTCAATCTCGGCAGCCTGCCGCGGCGGCTATGGATCTCGCTGTCGATGGTGCTGTCGGTGGCGCTCGTGGTGGCGGTTCTTGCGGGTTTTCTCGCCATGGCGCGCGGCTTCGAGAGGGCGCTTGCCGACGCCGGCTCGCCGGAGATCGCGGTCGTCCTTGGCGGCGGCACCAACCAGGAGACCGGCTCGGACGTGCCGGCCGAGGCGATCCACAGCCTAAGTGCCATGACCGGCGATATCGGTGTGGCGCGCGACGCGGTGGGTGGATTGGCGCTGTCGCGCGAGGTCGTCGTTCCCGTTGATGTCATCAGGGCAAGCGACGGCGCCGAGCAGACACTGTCGTTGCGCGGCATGGATCCGGCGGGGCCCGGCCTGCGCGACCGCGCGTCGCTCTCCCAAGGGCGGCTGTTTTCGCAGGGCGCGCGCGAAATCGTCGTCGGCGCCCGCATCGCCCAGGAGTTCTCCGGATTCGCCATCGGCGACAGGGTGCGGCTTGGCGCTGTCGAGTGGAAGGTCGTCGGGCATTTCACGTCAGGCGGCAGCGCTTTCGAATCCGAGATCTGGGCGGATCTGGAGGCGGTGCAATCGGCTTTCGACCGGCAGGGTCAGGTGCAGAGCCTGCGTATGCACCTTGATGGGCCGGGTGGTCTGGGCGCGCTGAGACAGCATCTTTCGGCAATTCCCGGCGCTCCGCTCACTGCGGTCTCCGAGGCCGAACTCTATGCCGCGCAATCCGAGCGCACCAGCCGCCTCATTCGCCTGTTCGGCTGGCCCCTCGCGCTGCTGATGGCGGTGGGCGCAACGGCCGGCGCGCTGAACACGATGATGAGCTCGGTTTCCGACCGCACCGTCGAGATCGCCACGCTGCGCCTGCTCGGCTTCGGCCGCTTGCCGGCCTTCACTGCCACCTGGGTCGAGGCCGTGCTGCTGTCTGTCGCTGGGTCGGCGCTCGGCATCCTCGCCTCGTGGCTCGCCTTTAACGACTGGCAGGCAAGCACGATGGGCGCCAACAACACGAAGATGGCCTTCCAGCTCGACGTCACCGCCGACGTGGCACTCACCGCCGGGCTGCTGGGCCTTGCCATCGGCATCATCGGCGGGGCGTTGCCGGCGCTGGCCGCCACAAGGCTGCCGTTGCATGCGGCTTTGCAGGCGAGGGGGTAGAGGCTTACTACATGAGAACTCGCCGGGTAGGTCAAATGATCACTGCCGTGCGCCAGGGTTAGGAAGAGATGGCTAAAGCCTAGTTTGGCGTTATCCCAAGGCTGCTTTTGAGAGGGCTGTTGCATTGTGAATACCTGCCCACCTATATCTTCATCCCGAAAACAATGAGGATAGTTTGATGGGCTGGGGCGCAGCGGAATGGGGTGCAATCGCGAGTGCAGCCGCAGCGATAGCGACAGCTGCGGCAGGGTATATGGCTCTCGTGGCGGCAAATCGGACTATCAAAGCCACTAGAGAAGCAGCAAGCGAGAATGCAGCATTGCTGCGTGATCAGATTGAGGTTCAACGTCGGGAGCTTGCGGAAGTCAAATCGGCAGCGATTGAAGCTGATAGGCGCCAGAAACTCCTTGCTGCCTACTCAATCTTTAGGCTCACCGGTGAGGTTCACGCCGTGGTTTCTTTCGCCACGAACAATCACCAAGGCGAGAACCCTATCATCCCACACTTCTCCGATAATCTTATTAGGAGAGTTGAAGCGGCCTATCCCCTTCAGAGCTATCTGAACAGGGAAAATCACATTGGGTTTCAGCTTCTGGATGCCGTCGTTCATGGCGAGACCCTGAATAACAAAGAGCAGGCGCTATACATCATCAATAGATTAAACGCGCTTCGCCAGGCTCTTACGCCTGCTATTGTCGGTTTGCCCAAAGGAGATGGCAGCCGAATTTACGGCAGTGATGGCATTACGCCTCTCGTTGCCACCCCTGACGCCGATATATAAGCGGGTGATTAAGATGATGTAGTCAGTTGCAGAGCCTTGATGTTGGGGTGTCGCGCTGACCGCCGGCCTGGGGTCCCCGCATGACCGGCCTTTGCAGCGACCTGGATCGAGGCCGTGCTTCTCTCGATCGCGGGTGCCGCCCTCGGCATCCTCGCCTCCTGGCTCGCCTTCCACGGCTGGCAGGCAAGCACGATGGGCGCCGACAATACCAAGATGGCCTTCCAGCTCGACGTCACCGCCGACGTCGCGCTCACCGCCGGCCTGCTGGGACTTGCCATCGGCATCATCGGCGGCGCGTTGCCGGCACTTGCGGCGACACGGCTGCCGCTGACCTCGGCTTTGCGGGCGAGGGGGTAGAGGGTTGCTGCGTAAAAACTCGCGGCACACGACTAGCCCTCATCCTGAGGTGCGGAGGCCGCAGGCCGGAGCCTCGAAGGACGGGGGCGGGTGGCTGGACGCCCTACGGCGGCATCCGCATTGCCGGACGAGACGCCGGTGGCCTGCCTCGTCCTTCGGGGCCCCTTTAGGGCACCTCAGGATGAGGATGGAGAGAAGTCGAGTTTGCTGGGCAGCACACGTTTGACCTCACGAGCCTCCCAGCCAGACGGCACTCCGAAGGTAAAGCGCCGCAGCCTCATCTGTGCAGCCCACGGAAACTATGGCATAACTAAGCCATGGCAATGAATGTCTTGGCGGTCCATCGCGACACGGTCGGGACGGAACAGGCGGGGGGCAGTTCGCTTGCCGCCGCCTATTCCGTCGGCATTTTCTGCTGGCTGCTGTCGGCCGGCGTCTATATCGCTGCGAAATGGGTCTCTTCAGAAATGCCGCCCTGGGCGCTCTGCTTCTGGCGCGTGCTGATCGCCTTCGCGATCCTGATGCCGATCGTGCGCCGGCATTTCGCCGAGATGGTCGCGCTCGCGCGGGCTCGCGCCCTCGAACTGCTTCTCATCGGCGGTGTGGGACTGGCGATCTGCCAGGGCATGATTTTTGTCGGCCTCGAACATGCCGATGCCACCACTGCCGGCATCATCATCGCCCTGATCCCGATCATCACCATGATCCTTGCCCGTTTGATGCTGGCCGAGCCGATGGGACGCTGGCAGGTGATCGGATCGATCCTGGCCTTTCTCGGGATCGTGGTCATCATCATCAAGGGCAGTCCGGCCGCGCTGATGCGGCTCGACTTCAACCCGGGTGAACTGTGGATCGTCGCCGGCGCGTTCTGTTTCAGTCTTTATACCGTCCTGCTCCGCCGCGCGAAATTCGACATGAATCGCCTTGCGCTCCTGGTGCTGCTGCTCGGTGCGGCGGTGCTGACGGCGCTGCCCTTCTACCTGTTCGAGCTATTCTCAGACGAGCGCTCGACGCTCAACGGCAGCGGGCTCATCGCGCTCGCCTATGTCGCGATCCCCGGCGGGGCGGTCATGTACTACCTCTTCAATCGCAGCATCGAGGCACTGGGCGCGGCTCGGGCGGGCGTCCTCCTCTACATTCAGACCATCTTCATCGCCGTGCTCGCCTATCTGATCCTCGGCGAGCAGTTGCAACGCTATCACCTCGAAGGCGCGGCACTCATCATCGCCGGCTTGCTTCTCATCATCCTGCTGAAGCCGAAGATCAAGGCCGAAGCGGCTACTGCATAATTCCTTAAATCAGGATCGATTTAAGGATAAAATTATGCAGCAATTCAAAGTGCTACAGCGTCCTTTGCGCGTCTGAAAAGACGCGCGGCGCTGTAGGGCCTGAGGTCTCCCCATCGCTGCGACATGGTTGCCGCTGACCTCGGCTTTGAGGGCGAGGGGGTAGTGTTTCACCTTGGAGTGCGCCTTTCGCTTACGCTCAAGGCGTTCGTCGCTGGCGCTCGTCACCCCCTGAGCGCAAGCGAAGGCAAGAATCACATGGCGCACAGACCGAAGGCGACGTATGCCTCGCGCAAACACGCCGCGATTTATTCACCTCGAAGTCGCCGATTTCTCGGGCCAAGTTGTAACTTTGGTCACACCAGGCAATTGCCTGTGGAATGAGGCGCGCGAACTCGCCCGCTGCCCCATTGACAACATCTTATCGCCTTCTTGCCGTGGCCGGTTGCCCTCCGCCGCATCCGATCGGCCGATCCTGGGCGATTCCGGCGGCGACTTAGCGATCCGACGAACAGGGCAACATGGCGATATGACAGTCTACTATGTGAACTCAGCGACTGGCTCCGACCGCAACAGCGGAACGGCCCAGAAATCGGCTTTTGAGACTTTGTCCAAAGTGGAATCCTTGAAGCTGAAACCCGGCGACAGCGTGCTCCTTGCCAAGGGGAGCGTGTTCAACGAGCAGTTCGATATCAAATATTCCGGCAGCGAGAGTGCGCCGATCAAGATCGGCAGTTACGGGACGGGTGCGGCACCCGTCATCCACAGCAGCGGCGACGGCATCCACAGTCTCTATGCCTCGAACATCGTCATCGAGAACCTGAAGATATCGAATACCGGCGGTGCGGGCATCTATGGCGGCAGTGTCACGAACTGGACGGTCCGCGACGTCGAGATCGCCAAGACGGGATTGTCGGAAAACGCAGGCGCCGTCACCTTCCGGAGCAGCAAGAACGTGACGGTCGAAGACAGCAAGATATCGGGCGTCAAAGGCGACGGCTTCTGGATCGAAAAGGTCGCCGGCGTCAAGCTTCTCAACAATACCGTGACCAGCGCGAGCGGCTCGACGGCCGATGCCGTGCAGATGAACGACAGCAGCAATATTCTGATCAAGGGCAATCATCTCGACCAGACGCATGCCAGCAGCCCCAAGGGCGTCATCGCGCTCGTCAGGCCCACCAATGCGGTTGTCGAGGACAATGTGATCACCGGCGGCGGCTTCGGCATCAGCGCGCAGGCGGGCAAGAACGTTGCCATCCGCGACAATGACATATCCGGATATCACGGTTACAGCTGGTCCTTCGCCGTCGGTCTCGGCGACCAGGGCAATGCGCGGGACTATGATATTTCAGGCAACCATATTCATGACGGCGCGTGGGGCGTTGCCGTCAGCGGCCCCATCGGTGCCAGCTATAGCCGCACGAATATCAAGGTTCACGACAACGTCTTCGACGACCTCTCGCAGGCGGCGCTGAAGGTCGACAGGCCGGCATCCGGCTCCTTCACCAACAATACGATCGAGACCGGCACCAAGGCCACCAGCATATCGCCGGCCATTGCCGACGCGCATACCTTCACGGTCAAAGGCAACCATACGGTCGCCAATGTCGAGACCGCGCTGGCAAGCCCGGTTGCGAAGACTGCGGCAGTGATGGAGGCCTCCGCGGATCCGGCGGTAATCGCCGTCCATGACAATTTGAAGATCTTCACCGATACGGGCGACGCCCATCGCGGCAATCTCCTCGAAAACGACAGCTCGGACAATGACACCCTGGTGCTTCGGCGCTTCGGGGAGGAAACCGTCGGCAAGCACGGGCTGACGCTGACCGGGGAATATGGTGAGATCCACGTGGACCGGGAAGGCAACTATGCCTACACGCTCGATGAAACGAAGCTCCCTGACCATAGCGGACATGTGAGCGAGTCGTTCAGCTACGGGATCAACGATGGAAGCTCGCACCATAGCGACGGGGATACGCTGACCGTCTTCATCCATCTGGATGGCTTGCTGAGCTGAGGTGAATGTGCCGGGAGCCGGCGCGACGCCGGGAGGCGTTCCTTCCGGGGAAGCGTTGCTCTCGCCATCAAATGGCTCCGCAGTGTCCCTCATCCGGCTGCCGCCGGGTGAGGGTAAGGGGCTGCAATACGGCCTCAACCTTTCCGGCTTGCGACTGACCTGAAACAGGACGTCTCACCTCCGCGACCATACGTCGCCGAGGTGTACGGTTGTCATTCATTAACCTTTCGGTCGTTATTTAGTAGATTGTTTTCGTATAAGTTGTCATTTCCAGGATACGCCTCCGCCAGGCGTTCTCGGGACCAAGGCAGACCCACAGGGTCTGCTGACCGTCGTGAGGGCAATATCGAAGGCCTTTTGACATGGCCTTTAGCCCCGACCGCATCCGATCCACGCGTCGCAGCCGATTCAGACGGCTGCGCGGGCAATTCGAGAACAAGGCGATATGGCAATCTATTATGTGAATCCAGCGACAGGCTCCAACAGTAACAATGGAACGAGCGAAGACACGCCGTTTGCATCGTTCTGGGCGGTGGAAAACTTGAAGCTGCAGCCGGGCGACAGCGTGCTGCTCGCCGCCGGAAGCGTGTTCAACGATCAGCTTGACCTTAAATACTCCGGCAGCGTTACGGCTCCGATTACGATCGGCAGTTATGGTGTCGGCGATGCGCCGGTCATCCATAGCCCCAACGACGGCATCCACAGCCTCTATGCCTCGAACATCGTCATCGAGAACATCAAGATCTCCGACACTGGCGGTGCGGCCATCTATGGCGGCAGTGTTTCGAACTGGACGGTCCGCAACGTCGAGGTCGATCACACCGGACTGGCTGGCAAGTCAGGTTCGATCACCTTCCGGACCGGCTCGAACATCACCATCGAAAACAGTACGATCAACGACGTCAACGGCGACGGCGTCTGGATCGAAAAAGTCAACGGCGTCAACTTTCTCAACAACACCGTCACGAACGCCCACGGCACCGCGGCCGATGCCGTCCAGATAAACGACAGCAGCAATATCGTGATCAGCGGCAATTATCTCGACCAGACGGGCGCCGCTACGCCGAAGGGCGTCATCGCGCTCGTTCGGACCGTAAATGCCTTGGTCGAGGACAACGCGATCATCGGCGGTGGCTTCGGGATCGGCGCTCAAGCCGGCACCAACGTCGCTATCCACGACAACGATATTTCAGGCTATGGCGGCTACAGCTGGTCCTACGCCATCGGTCTCGGCGACCAAGGCAATACGCGGGACTACGATATATCGGGCAACTATATCCACGATGGCGTATGGGGCGTGGTGGTCAGCGCCGCCGGCACGACCAGCTACGTTCGCGAGGGTATCGAGATCCACAACAACGTCTTCGACGACCTGACTCAGGCAGCGCTGAAGGTCGACAGGCCGGCATCCGGCTCCTTCCACGACAATGTCATCGCCAGCGATGTCAAGCCCTACAGCATATCTCCCGCCATCATCGCCGCGAACACCTTTCCCGTCAGCAACAACACGACGCTCGACGAGGCCCAGGCGACGATGCTTGCGAACAGCGATAGTCTCGCCGTCGGCGATACGACGCACACGGACACGGCGCCTGCGCTTGTCGCAACCCATGACAGCCTGAAAATTTCCTCCGATCTGGATGGCGCCCATTACGGCAATCTCCTCGAAAACGACAGCTCGGCCAATGGAACCCTGCTGCTTCGCCGCTTCGAGGGCGAATTCGTCGACAAGGACGGCGTGACGCTAACCGGCCAATACGGCTCCATCCATGTCGACAGTGACGGCGATTACACCTACACGGCCGACGCGGCAAAGCTCGCCGGACTCAGCGGAGACGTGAGCGACACCTTCCACTACAAGATTTCCGATGGGACTTCACTGCATTTCGACACGGATACGCTGAGCATCTCCATCCATATGGATGACCTGCTGAGCTGACAGGGATGCCGGCAGCAAATGGCGTTGCATCATCGCGGGCCTTCCGCCCAGCACTTGCGAAGTCATTGATCGCCGAGCAGGATCTTGATGACGTCGACTTCGATTTCCGCGCAGATTATCTCGTATTCGGTGATGATTGCGGGATCGGCCGATCTATCCCGGCGCATGCGATCGAGGACGGCGCAGGCTTCGCCATAGGTGCCGCACAATTCGTAAAAATGGGGCTGGCTCGCCGCGGCCGCTCTGATCGTTGCCCGCGTCGCAGGCAGCCTCATCATCAGCCTGGCCAGGCCTTGTTCCGCGACTTGCCGGGTGATATGGGCTACGCCTTCTTTCCTGACCATGCCATCATTCCTCGCTGCCTGTGTTTTCCTATCCAGGGGGTACGCAGGACTCATCCCCGGAGTAGTACGCAGGAATGCCGCATCTGGTTTCATGCCGGATGAAGGATTGTCGGCGCTACGCTGCAAACAGCCGGTGCTACCAGCGCAGCAGGCGGGGCCCGAGCAGCGCGCCGATGGCGCCGGTCAGGAGGATGCCGAGCGAATACCAGAGGGTGACGAAGGGCAGGCCGTTTTCCGTGCAGAACCAGGAATAGACCCAGGCGCCGGACGCGCCGGCGGCAATGCCGGCGATGAAGCCGGTCACCCCGAGGTTGCTTGGCGCGCCGCCGCGCAGCACCCAGGTATTTGCGATCAGGATCGGCATGGCAAAGGCAAAGATCAGCAGCGGGCAATGCAGGGCGGAGGAGCCGAGCACAAGCGCGGGGTAGCTTGCGGCCGGCGACAAAGCGAGCTGAATGACCGCCATGACGGCGAGGGCGAGCATGATGGCCGCGGCAATCCCAAAAAAGCGCTCCTCCGAGCCATCCGGCCGGGACAGGCGGTAAACGGCTGCGAAGGCGGCGATTGCAAGCAAGCCATTGTAGGCGGACTTGATCCAGAAGACCGGCAGCATCAGCGCCTGCGCCATGTCGGTGCGAAGGCCGAGGACGATAAGCATCAGCAGCAGCGAGACTGCCAGAGCTGGCAGGATGGCGAGCGCGAAGCGGCGTTCGAGCGCATGCCTCGGCACCGGTTTCAGATCCCGAACAAGGCTGTCGATCACGTCCTCAGTCTCTCTCACATCCCACCTCGCAATCTTGCCGCCAGCGCCTTGATGCCCCTGTGAACGCCGACCTTGACCGCCGATTCCGACTGTCCGGTGCGGCTTGCCGTGTCGGCCACCGACTGCCCCTCGAGCTTGACCTGACGGATAAGCTCCTGCTGGTGCTGCGGCAGACCGTTCAACAGCCGTTCGACATCCATGCGCGCTGCAATCGCATCCTCCCTGAAGTCGTCTTCGATCTCCTCGTCCAGTTCCATTTCCGCCTTATACCGGCCGCCATGCTTTCGGTGGTGGTCGATCAGCTTGTAGCGGGCAATCGAGAAGAACCACGCGGTGAACGGCCGCTCCCTGTCATAGGTCGCTCGGCGCGCATGCAGCGCCAGCAAGGTCTCCTGCACGAGATCTTCCGTGTCGGATTTCGCCGTGGCGCCGATCCGCCCGCCATAATAACCGACGAGCAGGGTTCGCAACGTCACGAGCAGACGCCGATAGGCTGCCTCGTCCCCGTCGAGGGAAAGAAGCATCAGCATCTTCAGTGCTTGTTCCGAATGGGCGCTCGTCATGTCGTCTGCAATATTATTCGGGTGGATGACGCTTTGGTTACAGGCGGGTTCAAAAATCTTCCGGCGGCAATTCAAAGTGTACAGCGTCACTTGCGCGTCTCCAAAAGCCGCGCGGCGCTGTAGCGCTATCACATAAGCGTGAGGCTGTAACCGCCTTCGCAAAGGGATCGAATTCAGGACTGTGAGCCGTCGGCGGGTGCCGGCGGACATGTCAATCGTTCCGAGGAGACCCTCATGAGCAAGATCCTTTCCAGCCTCGCCGCCTGCACCTTCGTCATCGGCCTGTCGCTTGCCGGCGCCGCCAGCGCCCAAAGCAGCGATGCCATGAAGAAAGACAGCATGAAGACCGACACGATGTCGAAGGATGCGATGTCCAAGGATGCGATGTCGAAGGACGCAATGGCGACCGGCAGCACGAAGGCCGACTGCATGCACAATGCCGGCATGGAGAAGGACACGATGAAGAAGGACACGATGATGAAGGCCTGCGACGCGATGAAATAAGCTTTAGCCGCGGCCGCTGAAACTATTTGGCCAGCGGCCGCGTCCTTTCTCACGAAGACCTTTCGATCCGGAGGAACTACAATGGCCCCGACCGATGCCGGCATGGCGAGCGGACGCACGCTCTTCTACCGCCATGGCCTGCTGGTGCGCCTGTCGCACTGGGTAAACGTGCTGTGCATGACAGTGCTGCTGTACAGTGGCCTGCAGATATTCAACGCCCATCCGGCGCTCTATTGGGGCCAGTACGGCGCCGACAACGATCCGTCCTTCATTTCCATGGAGGCGGAACAGGAAGGCGATGCGCTGAAGGGCGTGACGCACTTGGGCGGATTGAGCTTCGATACGACGGGCATTCTCGGGGTTTCGAATGTCGACGGCGAGGCTGCGGTGCGCGGTTTTCCGAACTGGCTGACCTTGCCGAGCTACCAGGATCTGGCATCGGGCCGGCGCTGGCATTTCTTCTTTGCCTGGCTGTTCGTCATCAATGGCTTCATCTATCTCGCCTACGGTTTCGTCAGCCGGCATTTCCGCCGTGATCTGCTGCCGGCGGCCGAAGAGCTGAAGCCTTCGCATCTCGGCCATGAGATCGTCAGCCACGCCCGGTTGCGCTTTCCCAAGGGGGCCGAGGCCCGCCACTACAATACGCTGCAGAAACTCGCCTATGTCGCCGTGATCTTCGTGCTGTTGCCGCTGATGATCGGGACAGGGCTTACCATGTCGCCGGGCTTCAACGCGGTCGCGCCCTGGCTGCTCGATCTGTTTGGCGGCCGGCAATCGGCCCGCACGCTGCATTTCCTGACCGCCTTCTCGCTCGTCGCCTTCGTCGCCGTGCATGTGGCGATGGTGGTGGTCTCGGGCGTGTTCAACAATTTGCGTTCGATGGTCACCGGCTATTACGACATCGGGCAGGGAGGAAAGTCATGAGCCGCATCATCACCAGGCGTCGCTTCCTGATCGGCGCGACCATGACGGCATCGGCGCTGGGGCTCGCCGGCTGCGATGCCCTCGTCGAAAATGATCGGACGAAATCGGTGTTGAAGATCGCCGAAGGCCTCAGCATGAAGACGCAGCGCTTCCTGCTCGGTGACGACGCGCTCGCCCGCGAATTCACCGAAGCCGATATCTCGCCGACCTTCCGCGCCAATGGCACGAGCATGCCCGACAATGCCCGCTATATCGACTGGATGAACCAGCGGTTTTCGGGCTGGAAACTCGAGGTCGGCGGGCTGGTCGACAAGCCGATGCAGTTGTCCCTGGCGGAGCTGAAAGCCCTGCCGGCCCGCACCCAGATCACAAGGCATGACTGCGTCGAGGGCTGGAGCGCGATCGGCAAATGGACTGGCGTGCCGCTCGGCGCGCTGCTGCAGGCGGCGGGCCTGAAACCCGAAGCCCGCTACATTGTTTTCCACTGCGCCGACGAATATGAAAAGACGCTCGACGGCAGCGGTTGGTACTACGAAAGCATCGATCTCGTCGATGCGTTCCACCCCCAGACGATCCTTGCCCATACCATGAATGGTCGCGATCTCGAAGTTGCCCATGGCGCGCCGCTCCGGCTCCGGGTCGAGCGGCAGCTCGGCTACAAGCAGGCAAAATACCTGACCGGCATCGAAGCCGTCGCCGATCTCGGCCAGCTCTACGGCGGCAATGGCGGCTTCTGGGAGGATCGCGGTTATGAGTGGTATGCGGGCATATAGGCGGGGTGCCCCACCGACGAGGGTGCGGGAAGCCCCGCCGCTCCTTCGCTCAGGCCGCGAGGCCGATCGTAATGGTGGCGGACAGCACACCGCTATCGAGCTTTTCGAAATCGAACATGTGGTCGGCCGCATCCTCCGGGATGAGGCCGTCCTCGTCGTTGCGCGTATCGCGGGCAGGGCGCCCGAGATAGTCGGGATGCTCGCCGTAGATGATGTCGCTCAGCACATCGTCGAAATAGATCTGGCTGACGAGAAGCTCCTTGCCCTCGACGAGGATGCGGCAATGAACATGCGGCGTGCGGCCCTTGTACCATCCGGGATAGGCCGTCAAAAAGCTTGCCTGCCCCTTGGTATTCGTCGGCTGGCGGCCGCGGAAGGCGAGCCCGCTGATCGCCTCGGCATCGCCGAAGGTGCACATCTCAGCAGCCTCCCGGCCGGAATAGATGCCGCGATGATCGGTATGCCAGATTTCGATATCGGCATTTTCGATCGGCCGGCAATCGGCTGCGTGGACGATCCGGACGGCCAACCGCAAAGGCAGCCCGGCCTTTCCTTCTGAGACGTCCTGACGAGCCGGGACATTGTTGACATGGCACGGGCCGATAGTCTGGGCGACGGTCACGACGCAATTCGGACTGCTGCGGAAGAGCGGCTCGGGCAGCTTTTCCAATGCGATCGACTTTGTGCCGCCGCTCAGGAAATCCGTTCCCTTCCAGTCGAAAGTTTTGGCCGCAACAACGACATGCCGCCGTGGCCAGACCGCCACCGCAGCCACGGATGATGCGACAATGGCCGCACCTCCAATCACCAGTGTGCGCCTCTTCATCTGTCTTCCTTTGCCTCAAGACGCAGGATTTAAGGAGGATGCGCAGAAAATTCCAATTAAATCCACGCAATGATCGACGGCAACGAGATCATCTGCATCTAATGCCGTAGAGACGGCAGGTGGGTCCCGAACGGCCACTCCTGTTTGCAGCCGGATTGACGGGAAAGCGTATTCTGCCGATGTTTGCAAATGGACGGTTGCTCCGAGGCGCCCATTGGGTTCCTGTCGTGTAAAAGATGCTGTAAAGCATTGAATTGCCTGATAGTTCTATCTTGCATCGATTCCGCTTTTAGCTATGCAGTAGGCATCAAGATTCATTTCCGAGCCAGGGCAGAGTCATATGGAACCAACCCACTTATTCGAGCTCGTCATCGCAATGTTTCTTGCGATCATCGCGCTGCACTATGCCGCCCACGGGCTCGGACTGCCGCCGTCCGTCGCGCTGCTGACGGGTGGCGCCTTGCTGGCGTTTGTGCCGGGGTTGCCGGCGATATCAGTCGATCCGGAGCTGGTGCTCGTCATCTTCCTGCCGCCGCTCCTGATGGACGGCGCCTGGGCCATCGCGCTGGCGCGGTTGCGGCGCCATATGATCGGTATCGCCTCGCTGGCCGTCGGCGCTGTGTTGTTCACCTGCGCCGTGGTGGCCGTCGTGGCCCATCTTATCTTTCCATCGCTTCCCTGGGCAGCCTGCGCGGCCCTTGGCGCGATCGTTGCACCCCCGGACGCGGTCTCGGCGCGCGCCGTGCTCGAGCGAGTCAGGCTGCCGCGGCGGCTGCAGATCCTCTTGGAAGGCGAGAGCCTGCTTAACGATGCGAGCGGCCTGGTTCTTTTCCGTTTTGCCGTTGCCGCCGCCGCAACAGGAGCCTTCAGCGCGGGGGAGGCGATCGGCAGCTTCCTCGTGCTGGCGCTCGGCGGCGCCGTCGTCGGCGTCGTTGTGGGAACGGCATGGGTCAAGCTCGTTCGGCGTCTCGGTGACGAATATCTGATCATCGCAGCCACGGTGCTGCTCGGCTGGATTTCCTATCTGCTCGGAGAGCTGCTGCATGTTTCCGGCGTCATCGCCACCGTCACCACCGGCCTGATCGCGTCCTGGCACCAGCACACCGTATTTTCGGCAGCAACGCGCATGCGCGGCACGTCGTTCTGGACCGTGATGATCTTCCTGATGGAAGCTTCGGTTTTCACCTTGATCGGCCTCTCGCTGCGGGATGTCGTCGAACGCGGCGGCGGCTTGACCACCGTGATCGCGACGATGGGACTGCCGATGCTGGCGATCCTCGTCACACTCGTGGTCGCGCGCTTTGCATGGGTTTTCGCCTCCGATCTCGTCATCAGGTTCTGTGCAGCCCTGGGGGTGACGCGAGCTCAGCCGCTCGGCGTCGGCGGCGCGACGGTTCTCAGTTGGGCAGGCGTACGCGGGGTGATCACGCTCGCCCTGGCGCTCAGCCTGCCGGAGGGGTTCCCGGGCCGTGATTTCATCCTCGCCACATCCTTCGCCGTCATTCTCGGAACCGTGCTCGTGCAGGGCACGACATTGGGGCGGATGATTGCCTGGGCGCGGCTGGTGGAGACGGAGACGGAAAGAGCGCGCCTGACGATGAGCCAGGCCGAAGCCGCCATGGCACAGGCGCAGTTCGGGACCGTTCAGAGCCTGGCATATGACGCGGAGGGGAAACTCATCCATCCGCAATTGCTGGAGCGCTACCAGCGCCGGGCGACAGTGATCGTCGACTATGCCGAGAGAACCGAGCACTACATACCGGTGCTGCATGCCCATTTCGACGTCATTCTCGAAGCGGTTGCAACGGGACGCCGGGAACTCATTCGCCTCCATCGCGCCGGCGACATCGACGACGAAACGTTGGACGAGTTGGAACGGGATCTCGATCTCGAGGAGCTAAGCGCGATCTCGGCCAAGGCGTGAGGGCTGCGTCATCATGTTCTAAATGGCAATCTGCTCGCCGAGTTCGACGACGCGGTTGGACGGCAGGTTGAAGTAATCGGAGGGATCGATGGCCAAGCCTTCCAGCGCCATGAATATGCGCTCCTGCCAGGCGGGCAGCCCGGTGTTCGGCGTCCTGACGAGGTTTCGGCGGCCGAGATAGAAGGAGGTCCTCATGATCTCGAACTTGAAGCCGCCCTCCCGGCAGAGAGCCAGCGCCCGGGTGACATCGGGGTCGTCCATGAATCCGAAGGTGATGTCGAGGCGCACGAAACGCGGCGAGAGCTGGCTGATCTTGATGCGGCGGCTGTCGGGAACATAAGGTTCGTCCTCGGTCCAGACGGTCAGGATGACGTTCTGTTCGTGGAGCACGTGGTTGTGCTTGAGATTGTGGAGCAGAACATTCGGCGTGCGATCCGGGACGCTGGTCAGGAAGACTGCCGTTCCCGGAACAGTGACCGGCGAATGCTCCGACTTTCGCTCGATCGATCTGATGAAGGAATCGAGCGGGATCTCGTTGTTGGCGCGCAGTCTCTTCAGATAGGCCTGTCCTCGCGTCCATGTCCACATCAGGATCATGATCGCCAGCGCAAGGGCGACCGGAACCCAGCCGCCATCGTGGATCTTCAAGAGGTTCGCCGCCAGGAACAGGACTTCGATGAAGAAGAGCGGCAGCAGCAGGACGGCGGCGAGCACGAGGGAGTAGCCCCAGACGGCTCGAAGAAACTGGAAGACCAGCAGGGTCGAGATGACCATGGTTCCGGTCACCGAGATGCCATAGGCCGTCGCCAGAGACTCGGAGTCGCCGAAGGAAAAGATCAGCATCAAGACGCCGACCAGCAGGAGAAGGTTGACGCTCGGCACGTAGATCTGGCCGGTGTTGGTTTCCGACGTGAACTTGATCCTGAGCCTCGGCAGGAAGCCAAGGTGAACCGCCGAGCGGGCCAGCGAAAATGCGCCTGTGATCACCGCCTGGCTAGCGATGATCGTTGCCATCGTCGCCAGAATAACCACCGGCAGCAAGGCCCAGTCGGGATACATCAGAAAGAACGGATTGGTGGCGGCTTCCGGATGGGCGAGAACGAGCGCGCCTTGGCCGAGATAGTTCAGGAGCAGTGCGGGAAAAACGAGCACGAACCATGCCATCTGGATCGGCCGGCGCCCGAAATGCCCGAGATCGGCATAGAGCGCCTCGGCGCCCGTGACCGTCAGAAAGACGGCGCCGAGCACGATGAGGCCGACGCTGCCGGCATGGGTGAGGAACAGGAATGCATTGATCGGATTGAGCGCCTCCAGAATCCTCCAGTCGTCGCCGATATGGATCAGCCCGCCCGCGGCCATGGCCAGAAACCACAACACCGTTATCGGCCCGAAAAAGATCGAGACGGCGGCGGTTCCCTTGGACTGGACGGCAAAGAGAACGATCATGAGCGCAGCTGACGCCAACGGGACGTAATCGGCAAAGGCCGGCGTGACCAGCTTCAGGCCTTCGAGCGCCGACATGACGGACAGGGCCGGCGTGATCATCGCATCGCCGATGAAGAGGGCGGCGCCGATCAGACCGGCGAAGAAGAGCACCGGCACGTTTCGTCCCATCTTCTTCATCAGGAGGGCGAGAAGCGAAAGCGTGCCGCCTTCGCCGTCATTGTCCGCCCTGAGAAGGAAGAGCACATATTTGAAGGTCACGATGATCGTCAGCGTCCAGACCATCAGCGAAATCAGGCCGATGACCTCGGCTTCGTGTACGCCATCGGCGGCAAAGGGCCTCAGCGCCTCGCGAAGGGCATAGAGCGGGCTGGTGCCGATATCGCCATAGACGACGCCGACCGCGCCGATGACCAATCCGACAAAACCCTTCCGGCCGGCGCCATCCCCCGTCTTATCCATATGCGTCGACGTCATGGTTCCCCGCTCATGCCATTTGCCTATGAGCACAAAGATATGCCGCATTGCAGAACGGCAAGCAAATTGATGCGGGTGCTAATTTTTTGTGAGGGGTGGAGGCGGCGGGCGCGGGAAGGGTGGCGTTGCGATCCGTTCAAACCTCGTTCGCATCCACTTGCGATCGCGCTGTCGCATGGTAATAAGGATCCATGACCTGCGCCATGAACCTTTCGAGCTTCTACTATACGCTGCTCCCATAGAGAGCGGCGCAAGGTCATATTCCTGACACTCGAGACGCCGCATGGTCGGCGGCACGTGTGTCAACAGAAGGTCTCCGGCCTCATCGGCCCCAATGGAGACCCTCGTGACACGATCCTCTCAGCCCACCGGACCCAGGTCCGACTTTCTCCGCACTCTGACCGAGCGCGGATTCCTGCACCAATGCACCGACTTGGGAGCACTCGACAGCTGGCTTTGTTCGGGAGCCGCCACAGCCTATAACGGGTTCGATCTCACCGCCGACAGCCTGCATGTCGGGCACCTTATTCCGATCATGATGCTGCGGTGGTTCCAGAAGACCGGTAACAAACCCATCGCCTTACTGGGCGGTGCGACAAGCCGCCTGGGCGATCCGAGCTTGCGCGACACGTCACGCCCTTTTCTCAGCCAAGAGCAGATCATGAAAAACCTGATCAGCATCCGGCGCGTCTTCGAGCGGTTCCTCGCTTTCGGGGATGGCCCGGCCGATGCGGTGATCGTCAACAATGCCGATTGGTTGGGTGGGCTCAACTACCTCGACTTCCTGCGCGATGTCGGACCGCATTTTTCAGTCAACCGGATGCTCACATCGGAGAGTGTGCGCCACCGGTTGGCACGAGAGCAATCGCTGTCATTGCTGGAATTCAACTACATGGTCATGCAAGCCTACGACTTTCATATGCTCGCAGAAAACCGCGGCTGCCTGCTTCAGCTTGGTGGGGCAGACCAATGGGGCAACATCGTCAGTGGCGTTGAATTTGGGCGCCGGATCGGTGGACGCGCTCTGCTTGGATTGACTGCTCCGCTGCTGACGACATCGTCGGGCGCGAAGATGGGCAAGAGCGTTTCGGGGGCGGTTTGGCTGAACGCCGACCGGTTGTCGCCGTATGAGTTCTGGCAATTCTGGAGAAATACCGGGGATGCCGATGTGGGGCGTTTTCTCAGGCTGTTCACCGAGTTGCCCTTAAGTGAAATTGCCCGCCTTGAGGTGCTTCGGGATTCCGAGATCAACGAAGCAAAAAAGATACTTGCCGACCAGATCACCAGCCTGTGCCACGGAACAGATGCGGCAGCGCAAGCCTCCGAAACCGCCCGGCGCACCTTCGAAGAAGGCGAGGTGTCGGCCGGTCTCCCGACGATCAGGCTCCCGGATATCCTTCGCGGTGCCTTTCCGCTCGTTGACGCCATGGTCGTTGCCGGGCTTGCCAAGTCGAAAAGCGAAGCACGTCGATTGATCGTCGGCGGCGGTGTGCGGGTGAACGGCGACAGTGTAAATAACGAAGCAACGCAGCTTGGTCACTCCGACGTTCAGGATGGTGTCATCCGGCTGACCGTCGGCAAGAAGCGACACGTCCTCCTTCAATCGGCAGTGGCGCCACCATGCTGACAGGGGCTGTCAGCATGGTGGTCGACAATGCGGGAACCGTGGGTTTCCAAGCCAGTCGCCATTTCGTCGGAATGTCCAGCTATCCCACTGGGGATAGTTGGACTTCAATCCCGCCAATCGGAGCAGAGTCCCCGAGATGAAGCCGCACCATCGCATTTTCTTCATTCAGTTTGCTGTGGCCCTTTCCGTGGGTGCGTTTCTTTCGCGGCTGCCTGACATTCAGATCAAATATGGCCTGACCGAAGGAGAGCTGGGACTTTTGCTCGCTATCATGTCGCTCGGGGTTCTCTGCGGGTTGACGTTCTCGGCGAGGTTCATCGAGAGGCTTGGTGCGCGCACAACGGCCTTCATCACCGTCTTCGGTGCGGCGTTGTTTTACGCACTGATCCCCTGGATGCCTTCAGTTCCCCTGGCGATGCCATTGTTCTTTATTGCCGGGATTTTCGCCGGCGCATTCGAGATCAACGCCAATATCGAAACCGATCGCCATGAGGCGCTACTCGGCTATCGCATCATGAGCCGGGCTCACGGCATGTGGAGCCTCGGCTTCTGCATCACCGCCCTTGTTGCCGCCGCCATGCGGCAGGCCGCCGTCTCCATCGAACTGCATACTTTCATCGTCCTCGTGACGGTCTTGATTGCCGGATCGATCGTTTTCTCCGGGATCGAGAATGCGCCCCGGCGGCATGACGCTCACCCCGGCGATGCTCCGCTCGTCGCTTTTCCCACGATCGGGCTGCTTCCCCTTTGCCTCATCGGCGCAGCTCCGCTTCTCGCCGAAGGCGCGAGCGTCGATTGGTCGGCGATCTATATGCGCGACGTGTTCGCGGTCGAACCATTTGTCGGCGGGCTCAGCGTGGCCATTTTCTCCTCGTTCATCGCCATCGGACGGCTCGGCATGGACTCTGTGATCGACCGCTTCAATCCACGCCCCGTCGCAATAACCCTCCTCGGGATCGCGGCCGTCGGTCTTGTCTTGGTTGCGACCGCGACACATCCTGTTGTCGCGCTCGCAGGCTTTGGCCTGACGGGTATCGGCTGTTCTTCGGTCTATCCGCTTGCCATCTCGGCTGCGGCCCGACGCACAGATCGACCCGCACCCGTCAACGTTGCAGCGCTCGGGCAGACGACGTTCCTTGTGTTTTTCGCCGGGCCGCCACTGCTCGGTTTCGTTGCCGAACACTTCGGCATCCGCTTTTCGTACTGGGCGGTCATGCCTGTTCTCGCCGCAGCACTGCTGGTCACCAGGGCACTTGCCGCTGACCCTGCCCCGGTCACAGGCCAACCCGAACCGGCGCAACCACACGGTTGACACGCCACGCCGGCCACCTTTGTCGTAAGCTCTTTCACGTCCTCAACCGGAGGGGCAACCTCCGGCTTTCGCTGGTGAATTGGGCGAGAGCGATGTATTTCCCATCGCGTTTAAGTATTATTAACGACCATCGGAAATATAGCTCGTATAGGTGAGGAGCTAATTCCGCGCACTATCGTCAACTCTTGGCGAATGGTTTTGCTGCTCAAGCATTGCGGACGCAGTCCATCTCGTCTGAATAGACCTGGTTGGATGGCGAAACTTCCAGCCTTCGGCCCAACAAAACATATGTTTTGCGGGGTTTGCGATGGTCGTGTCCGGCCAAAAGGCAGGCTCGCCTACGGAGCTCCCGCGCCTCGCTTCGGACAAATTTCTGCCGCCAAAATGCCAGTATTAGTTGTTTCTAAATCACGCCATAATTCGCATCTACGTTGCCGCGCCTGTTTTATTCTTCGCCACATTTCGGAATTTCAACATTATACAAACAATGGTGGGTAACTATGAAGGTTATTCTCGTCATCGTCCTCACGGCGCTTGCCGTGCCCTGTGAGGCAGACATGCTCGCGACGGCGTCCCGATACAAAAGCATGCACGAACGCTCCATCTCCTTCCTCAGCATCAATCCGCGCAGGGTATCCTGGTGCGGGGCGTTTCTGGCCTTTGTCGCCAAGCGATCTTCGCGGCAACCGCCGCCCAACCCCAACATGGCGGCGTCCTGGAGGAAGTTCGGCAAGCCGGTCGGCGTCCGCTCCGCCAGGCGAGGGGATGTCGTGGTGATCCGCACCGGCCGGCGCTTTCATGTCAGTCTGTTCGATCACATCGACCAGCGCCGGCAGTACGTCTACCTGTTCGGCGGCAACCAATCCAACCGGGTCCAACTGTCCAGATATCGCGCCAGTTCGGTCGTCGCGGTGCGACGATGATGTCGGGTGAGAACCTCTCCTGACAAAGTCGGCCAACACCTCTGTCGTCATGCTCGGGCTTGTCCCGAGCATCTGCAACCGGTGCAGCAGATCCTCGGCACAAGGCCGAGGATGACGCCGAATGGAGAGCGAGGCTTGGCGGGAAACAGGCCTTACGCCTTGCGCGCCCTGATGTGGAGGAAGATCGGCGCGATGCGGGTATCGGCGACTATTGGCTCGGCAAGCGCCACCTCGATTGACGCCATGGGCTCGCCGAAAGCTTCGATCGTCAGCCCCGCTTCGACGATCATCGACACCCAGGTCGCCAGCGTCCGGTGAAAGCGCGGGACGGCAAACGGCGTCAGCGTCGCCCGTTCGGCCTCGGGGATGGAGGAGAAGATCCAGCGATCGATCCGGCCGTCGCTTTCGTCGAAGTAATCTGCGATCTCAACCGCGACAGGCTCGCCGGCCTGATTGCGGATATTGCGGCGCGTCGGCGGCACAAAACAGGGGTGCAGGATCGAAAACTGCAGGAAGCCGCCCGGCTTCAGGACCCGGTGGATGCCCTTCAGCACCTCGCGCTGGTCGGCCATGTCCATCATCGACATGAAGGCGGTGACGAAATCGAAGCTCGCCTCCGGGAAATCGATGCTCTGGCCGTCGCCGAGCACGTAATCGATGCCGAGTGGCGCTTGCGTCTCGGTCTCGCGGGCATAACGAATGAAGGTCGGGGCGATGTCGAGGCCGATCATGCGGGCGCCGAGGCGGGCGACGGCGCGGGTGTTGGAACCTTCCCCGCAGCCGAGATCAAGCCCGGCAAGGCCCGCGACCGGCGGCAGCATCTTCAGAAAGGCCGGCGTGTTCAGCGCGTCGCGATACTTGTCGTAACCCGCGCGGCTATAGATCGTCCAGGTCTCGGCATTGCTCTCCCAATGGGCGGCGACATCATTGGCGTTCATGGCTCTGCTCCTTGCTCGATCGGGATGGGCGGGGAGCTATAGGCGGTGCGGGTGACAATGGGAAGACAGGCAGTCCACTGTAAGCGCTTCACGCCTATGGATCATGACCAGCGTGCACTATCATGCGATCGAGAGGATAGGGGCTGCTTTGTCCGACGAAGTGATCATCCGCGAACTGGTCGGCCTCGATCAGATGATGACAATTTTCCCGCTGTACAGCCAGGTTAGTCGCCTGAGTGAGGCCGTGGTTTGCCAAAGACTTTCAGCCATGTTTGCACAGAGCAACCACCGCTGCATAGCAGCATATATCGACGAACGGATGGTGGGTGCGTCGGGTTTCTGGACCGGCACTCAGTTGTGGTGCGGCAAGTATGTCGAGGCGGGCAACGTCGTGGTAGACAGCGCTCTCCGCGGTCAAGGCATCGGCGGCAAGATGATGGCGTGGATCGAGGCGGAGGCGGACCCGCCTCGCGCGGCAGCGATTTTGCGGTCGCATGACCGGGCTTAGAGATGCCGGGGGACCTTTCCCTTCAGTAGTTGCACGAGGACGGGGTCCATGAATTCGTACTCGTCAGGAATATCCAGGCATATCAGCCGCTTGCCTTTGAGAGCTGACCGGTATTTGCCCTGGACTTTCGCACGGTGAGCCTTCTCCATGACGAAGACGATATCGGCCCATTCGATCAGTTCGTTCGATACTGGATTTTCGGCATCGTTGTTGGTGCCGGCCGAGGAGACCTCGATCTCCGGCCAGTTTGCGAAGACCTGTTCGGCCGTCGGGCTGCGAAGCTTATTCTGACTGCAGACGAACAGGACGTTTTTCACGTTTCGATCTCTCGTCAAGTGAACCGGGCCGGCGATAGCACAATTCCGTGTCCCAGCGAACCAAAGGAGTTGTTGCGTCAGCCGCCGCTCACATTCTTGAACGCGGCGATGATGCTTTGGGCGGCGAGCTGGGCCTCATCCGATGTCGTCTGGAAATTGGTGACGGAGAGGCGCAGGACGTCGCAGCCGCGCCATTTGGCGCCGCCGGCGAAGATCAGGCCGTCCGCCTGAATCTTTGCGATCGTCTTTCGGGTCAGCGCGTCGCCTTCTTCGGAGGGCAGGTCCGCTCCGAAGCGGATGATAAGCTGGTTCAGCGTCACCTCGTTCAGAATGGCGATGCCCGGTTGTTGCGACAGAAGATCGGCCACCAGCCGCGCTGAGGCGCAGCACTGGTCGATCAAGGCGGCGATGCCGTCGCGGCCGAGATGTTTCAGCATCGCCCAGGTCGCAAAGCCCCGCGCCCTTCTCGAAAGCTCGGGCACGTAGTGGGAAGGATCGCGTTCGCCTTTGCCGGCGAGCGGCAGGTAACTCGCGGCGATCGTCATGGCGCGGCGATGGGCGAGCTCGTTGCGGACGATCGCATAGCCGCAATCATAGGGCGTCTGCAGCCACTTGTGGCCGTCTGTCGCCCAGCTGTCGGCCGCTTCGATGCCGCGGCTGAGGTTGCTGATCTTCGCTGAAGCCTGCGCCCAGAGACCAAAGGCTCCGTCGACATGCACCCAGGCGCGCTTCGCCTTCAACAGCGGGATGATGGCGGCGAAATCGTCGAAGGCGCCAGTATTGATCTGCCCCGCCTGGAGAATGGCGATGACCGGTCCAGAGACCGCATCGAGCGTGCCCGCCAGCGCGGCGCGGTCTATCCGGCCTACCGGATCGGTGCGCACGCGCAACACGCGATCATGGCCGAGACCGAGGAATTGCAGCGCGGAGAAGACCGTCGTGTGGGCATCGTCGCCGATCAGAACGGTAATCTCAGGCGCCCCGAACAGGCCCTTTGCATCGGCATCCCAGCCCACCTGGCGCAGCACCTCGCCGCGGGCGGCGGCAAGGCAGGTGAAGTTCGCCACCGTCGCGCCGGTGACGAAGCCGACCGAGCTTTCGGCCGGCAGCTTTAGAAGATCGAGAAGCCATCTCGCCGCGACGGTCTCGACTGCGGCCGCGGCCGGGGCGGCGGCATGGTTTCCGGCATTCTGGCCCCAGGCGCTGGTGAGGAAATCGGCCGCGACGCCGACCGGATGGGAGCCGCCGATGACCCAGCCGAAGAAGCGCGGTCCGGTGGTTGCATGCAGCCCGGGTTCGGCGCCGTGCGAGAGACGCCTGATGACATCAAGCATATCGGAACCGGCCGCCGGCAGCGGCTCTTCGAAACAGGCAAGCGAGGCTGCATAGTCGTGGGTGGGCACATGGCGGGCGGGCGCTGCCTGCCGGAACTCGGCCGCAAGCCGGGCGGCTTCCTGAAACAGAGATGCGATTGCCGTCATGCGGATCCCCCTGCCGCCACCGATCCTCGAGGGGCACACCCTCGAAAGCAGGCTGCCGGCACCCACAATCTAGCCCATATCGCCGAGGCTGTCTTCGCTTGGCAGATCTCGGATCTGGGTTCCAGGGCCTTCCTTGGGCTTGCCGAGACCTCAAGATAAATTGAGCCTCGGGGAGGCGCTTCCTAAATATCTACAATAACTACCTTATCCCCTTCTGTGCATTTTTGAAATTTCGTGGCTCTTGTTGAAAATGATTGCCTTCGCTGCAAGTATCGTTCAATGTTGCGGAAATATCATTTGCGCCATTGTCAAGTTGGTGCTGCCAATCAGCGAGGGATATGCACTGAAATATTTCCTTCTCTACGCGCTGACATGCACGTTGGTCGGGATAGTTCTTCTCTTCATTATCCATGAAGTTGTACCGTTCACGATCGACAAGCCAACCGATCAATCGGTGGTCGGCTCAACTGATGAGCCAGCTGGCGGGCCAACCGAGCAGTCGGTCCGACCAACCGGCGAGCCGGTGCCCAGGCGAACAACAGATCAATCCGCCGTCCAGCCAGCCGATCCCTTGGTTGTCCGATCCACCGGCCAGCCGGTCGACGGGCCAGCCCGTGAACCGGTGGTCGGGCCAACCGGCGAACCGGCTACGGGGCCGCCCGATCAATCGGTGGTTAGTCCGACCGGCGAACCGGTCGTCCGGAAGGGTGGCCGTCTGGGGAGTCCGGCGCAGTGACCGGCGCCTGAGATGACGGATTTCCGTTCGATTTCGTAACTTCGAGCATATGCTGAACTATGAAGCTTCCCTGGTTGACGGCTGGGACCATCTGTATTGAGAGTACTTCTCATCTTGCAGGAGGTCCCGATGGATGGAAGCGGCACGACGATCAGGCATATCCAGGCAGACGAAGTGGAGGCTTTCCGGCGCATCCGTCTGGAAGCGCTTCGTACCGAACCGTCCCTCTTTGCAAGCCGCTACGAGGACTGGGAGGCTCTTTCTCTCGAGGAGTGGCGCAATCGCCTGAATGAGCCGGTTTTCATCGCTTTTCAGGGTGACGAACCCGTTGGCATAACCGGCCTGGTTCGGCAGCGGTCGAGCAAGATGGCCCATCGCGCGACGATCATCATGGTTTACGTGAGAAGGAGCATGCGCGGAACGGGCCTTGCCGGCAAGCTGCTCAGCGCGGTGACCGATCACGCGCGCGATATCGGCATCCTGCAGTTGGAACTCTTCGTCAGCGCGGAGAACCCGGCGGCAATACGCTTCTATCAGCGGGAAGGCTTTCTCCGAGATCGGCAGGATTCCCGGCGGGGTTCTGGAGGAGGGCAGGGAGATCGACGACGTCATGATGGCTCGCCGTTTGGTCGGTTAGGTCTCACGCGGATGGCTCAACGCATATCGGCTTGCGCGACCTATTGACCTCAAGCGGGGTTGGGGTTGCAGCATGCCGGCATGGGCTGGAGGTTTGGCGGTGACGAAAATTCTGAAAGACGAGGATCTGGTCGGCAGCGCGCTGATGATGATCGCGATCGATGCTCTCGAGACCGCTTTTCTCGCGAGAGCCGACAATCGACTGATCTCTCCGCCCCGGCACCATGTCTCGTTTCCCGATCGCGGCGATCTCGTCTTCACCGTCGGCGGCATCCTCGGCGAGAAACCGCTCGCGGGCTTCCGGGTCTATGAAACATTCGATGGGGCGGAGCATTCGCAGATCGTCGCGGTATGGTCGAACGATGACGCCAAGCTCAAGGGCATTGTTCTTGGAGAGCGCCTCGGCAACCTCAGGACCGGTGCGATCGGAGGTCTCGCCATCCGCCATCTCAGCGCGCCAGATGCCAGGACCGTGGGGATACTCGGCAGCGGAGCCCAAGCGCGAACCCAACTCGCCGCGGCTGCCGCCGTTCGGAATCTGGATCGCGCCCGCGTCTATAGCCGCGACGAGAAAAATCGCGCCGCCTTTGCAGCTGAGATGCAGCAGGCCTTGGGTATTGAAGTGGAGCCTGCCGGCAGCGCCTCAGAAGCCGTCGATGACGCCGACATCGTCATCTGCGCGACGACGAGCCGAACGCCCGTCATTCGTGCCAGGGATTTGAAGCCCGGCGTGCACGTCAACACCGTCGGCCCGAAAACGTGTGAGGGATACGAACTCGGCCTGGATATCGCCAATGTCGCAGCCGTGATTGCGACGGACTCTTCCGAACAGACGCGCGCCTATGCTTCGCCGTTTTTCCTGGCCGGCTCCGGCAATGAGCATCGCATGGCAGACCTTGCCGATATCATTGCCGGGAAGGCGGCCGGGAGAGGATCGCCTGGCGATACGACGCTGTTTTGCTCCGTCGGGTTGGCTGGAACCGAGGTCGTCGTCGCCTCGGCAATCCTTGATATGCTGTGAGTCTGTTTCGCTTACTCACGGCAGACCCAGCACATCTCTCATGGCGTATTCGCCGGGTGCGCGCCCCGCGATCCAGCGGGCGGCGGCAAGCGCGCCGCGGGCGAACATGCGGCGGTCGAGAGCCGAGTGAGAGAGCGTCACGACTTCCTCGGCGGCGGCAAACAGGACGCTGTGTTCTCCAACGATCCCGCCGGCCCGCAACACGGCAAACCCGATTTCGCCGGGCGGGCGCTCGCTGGTAATGCCGTCGCGCCCGCGCCGCTCGACGGATGCGAGGGAAACGCCGCGGCCCTCGGCGGCTGCCTCGCCGAGCATCAGCGCCGTGCCGGACGGCGCGTCGATCTTTTTGTTGTGATGGGCTTCGAGGATTTCGATATCCCAGCCATGCGCGGGAAGGGTGCGCGCGGCCTGGGCGACGAGGCCGACCAGCATGTTGACGCCAATGGAGAAATTGCCGGAGCGTAGGATCGGAATCCCGCGGGCGGCCTCTGCGATCCGTTCGAGTTCATCCGGCTCGAAACCGGTTGCCCCGATCACCACGGCCGGTCCGCCGGCCGAAGCGCACAAGCCGGCAAGTTCGGCGGCAGCGCGTCCCGTCGTGAAATCCAGGATTACGTCGGCCGCAGCGATCGCGGCCGAACGGTCGATCAGCCCGGTGCCCCCGGAGCCGTCACGACCGATGCCACCGACGAGCACAAGATCCGGATCGGCCGCCAGCAGTGGCAGGATGGCGCGACCCATGCGCCCGTTCGCGCCGGCGACGGCTATTTTGATTGGTGAGATCACGGTCTTTCCTAATTCAGGAGGACAGGTGTGGTGCGGAGACGTTTTGGCGTTTTGCATGCAGACCAAGCAAAACGATAGCATAAACAACGAGTACCAATGGCGTTTCCCACAAGATCGGAAGTACGATGAAGCCATCGCCAGGTCCGCCAACTTCGTCTGGCGCCATCGTTGGCGTCGTCAATATGGCGAGCGTCAACGGCGAGAAGAACACCCATAGAAATGCCGTTGTGTGTGGCAGCCATCTGCGCCGCTTGAGCCTTCGCGCAGCGAAAATAGCTGAAACAGGTATCAGGATGTTCAAAACGAAGACGAGCGAAAGCGCGATGAACTCCGGCAAGATTGTCGGGTAATGCGGATTATATTCCATCAGGTTTTCTCAAAGACGGCTATCGATGGGATGTGCTCCTCCACCGGGTGGCCTGAAGCTTACCAGTTGCCAGGGTCGGCGGTGTGGTCGATGCTGGCGAATTCATCGGCCTTCTCCCGGTCCAGCTTCACCTCCGTGGTCGCCTTCGTCTCGTCGGTGACCGCGTAGCGGTCAGGGACCGGTCCCCTTGATAGTTCCTGATACAGAAGCAGGGCGGCTTCCTCGGCGGTGTCGGCCTCGATCTCCCGGGTAATGGTGACGGTGAACTTGTGCATGGCTTCGGGCCTTTCGATCATCGTGCAGGCGTATGTGCAGCTAGCTCAGTCTGACACGAGTTTTGTGTCGAGGACACAAAAAGCGCATCGTTTAGAATTTGATTCATGCGACGGCTTTAGCTCTTTGTTTTTATGAGTGTCGTGGTGCCAAAACGCTGCATATTTGGTCGAGTTCAGCCGAGGGGGTAGATCATGCGCCTGAACCAGGTAACCGTTACGATGCCTGACCTCGATGCGGGCTGGAACTTCTACTGCGCTCTCGGTCTCAGGCCCATCGTCGACGCTCGTCCCAGGTATGCACGCTTCGTCTGCCCGGACGGGGACAGCACCTTCTCCCTGCATCAGGGCGAAAGTGGCGGTGGCGGAACCACCGTGTATTTCGAGTGCGAGAACCTGGACGAGACGGTCGGCAGCCTCAGCGAGGCTGGTCTTCATTTCGTGAGCGGACCCGAAGACAAGAGTTGGCTCTGGCGTGAAGCCGAGCTGTTCGATCCCGGCGGCAACCGCATCATCCTTTATTTCGCCGGATCGAACCGCACCGATCCGCCATGGCGAGTGGATAAGGTGGACCGCCCGAAGTAGGTCCTTGGCGCCGGCCGATCCCGACCATTCTCCGAATTGACGAATCGCGGCCGCCTCGGCATCTTTGGGTCGGCGTAGCCTAACGCCGAACCTCTCTAGACCCTCCCCAGCAGGGTCTTCAAACGGAGGCAAAGGGACTTTCGTCTCGGGTCGTGGTCCTTGGTCCTGATGTTTCGGGCCTGTTGCTGGGGAACACCGTCCGGAACGTGAGAGGCCATGATATGACTGAGAACGGAAATTTCAAACGGCGGGTGCGTGCGCGCGCCGCCAAGACGGGCGAATCCTACACGACCGCCCGCATGCATATTCTCCCCGAATCGACGAATGACGCAGCGCCCGAGGTGAAACGCCTGCGTCTCGCCGTGGCGCAGACCACCCATGCGGACGATCCCCGCGATATCGACAAGCTTCGCCGGAGTGGCGAGGAGATGCGGCTGCTGATGAGGCAGGCGCGAGAGGCGCGCGCGCGGCTCGTCCACTTTCCCGAAGGGACGACATCATCGCCGAACAAGCGCATCATGTCGGAAATCGGGCCGAGGGAGATCGGGCCCTCCGATTGGCGACGGTTCGAATGGGCCGTGCTTCGCGAGGAGTTGGATTCAACGCGCAGGCTGGCGCGCGAACTCGGGCTCTGGACGGTCATCGGCTCGGTGCATCCGCTGACGCCGCCGCACCGGCCGCACAACAGCCTTTATGTCGTCTCCGACCGCGGAGACCTGGTGACGCGCTATGACGAGCGAATGTTGTCCAACACCAAGATCTCCTTCATGTATACGCCGGGTTCGATCCCTGTCACCTTCGAGGTGGACGGCATCCGCTTCGGCTGCTCGCTCGGTATGGAGTGCAACTTTCCGCAAATTTTCACTGAATACGAGCGGCTCGACGTTCACTGCGTGCTGTTTTCGTCCACTGGAGGGACGCCGGCCAATGATACCTCCTTCGCCGCCGAGGTGCAGGGGTACGCGGCGAGCAACAGGTACTGGGTGAGTTTCTCGATACTCGCACATCCCGGCCTAGCTGATCCCGTGCCTTCCGGGATCGTCGCTCCCGGTGGCCGGTGGGCGGCGCAATGCGCTACAGATGGAACGGCCGCGATATCGCTTGCCGATATCGACGACAATCCCGCGGATATTGCCCGGCCGTGGCGGCGCAAAGCTCTGGGCGGCCTCTATGAGCCGCATCGCGTTGACGGCGACCCGCGCAGCGACGCGCGGGATATGTTTTAGAGCCGCGTCGCGCCGGCAAAGCGGGTAGCAACGATGCTGACCGCATTTGCGAAATTGTAACCCGCGGTTCCGCCGCCGCCTGCATACCCACTTGGTATCTCTGCGCCCAAGGACTTCGGCGCACTGGATCCCTGTGACGAGCGCAGGGGTGAGGGAGGAGAGATGTAGCGGCGCCTCCACCAATTCAGCGCCCGGCAAGTACATGCGTGAAATCGCTCGGGCCGGGCTGGAGAAAGAGGGTTTGCCTCTTATTTCAGAACGGAAATGCCAAGCGAAGAGCGAGAGGATCATGCAATGGCAAAAAACACGATCTGCGTATGGTACGACAAGGACGCCGAGGCTGCTGCCCACTTTTATGCCGCGACGTTTCCCGACAGCGCCGTCGGCGCCGTCATTCGTGCGCCGGGGGATTATCCCGATGGGAAACAGGGAGACGTCCTGGTCGTGGAATTCACCGTTGCGGGTATTCCCTGCATCGGCCTGAACGGCGGTCCTGTGTTCAAACACAACGAAGCCTTCTCCTTTCAGATCGCAACCGACGATCAGGAAGAAACCGATCGTTACTGGAACGCCATCGTTGGCAATGGCGGCCAGGAAAGTGAGTGCGGCTGGTGCAAGGACAAGTGGGGTGTGTCCTGGCAGATTACGCCGCGCATCCTCTCCGAAGCGCTGGCGGCGGGTGGCGGTCAGGCAAAGCGTGCATTTGACGCGATGATGACCATGAGGAAGATCGACGTCGCGGTGATCGAGGCCGCACGGCGCGGCTGAGGTAGCTTCGCGCAGAACGATCTTTTACTAGGGCTCGCATCTGGTGCGATCCGGCCCGGTGGCGTCTTCGCGGTCAGCTCAGAACCAGAGATCGCGTACGCAACGCCCCTTGGACGGAAGGTCTTCAAACGTATCCAGGCCATCGAAATGATCGACAGCCAGATCCTGAATGAGATCTGGCGGCGCAAGCCGGATGTTGACAGCCATGCGCCGGCGGCCATCCTTTCGAAGCCGCAAGCCGCGCCAACTCAAGACACAGGCGCAGGAGGGGCAGAACAATATTTCGAGAGACGGCTCGTCCCTGTCGGCGCGGGTGTAGGAGGAGGTCTCACCGGTGAGAGCGATGCGCTCCCCTTCGTAGTCATAGGCCCACAGCGTGCCGTAGCGTCGGCAGAGCGTGCAGTTGCAGGCGGTAATCGAGCCCGGATCACCTTCGAGTTTCCAGCTTGCCTTGCCGCAATGACATGAGCCCGTCAGCATGAGCGTCGGTTCGATCCTGCTTTCTATTCAAGGACGGCATCCTGCCTCAATCGCGCGATGACCGCAATTGGGCGATCCAGTGCCAGGTCTTGGCTATCGGCGGCTCAGGTGTCCGCCTTTATGGGAGCCGGACGATTTCCGCTGTGAGCGGCGGTTTTATCTATCGTGTTATCCATGGATGCCTGCAGGAGCCTTACGAGCCAGGCCACGCCCTCGTCACCCATTGCCGCCTTCGGTGCAGCCGCGTTGATGGCGAAGCGTCCGAGGGGCAGGGGAGGGTTGACGCTGACGACGCCGAACCGCGCGGCATGCATCTCGACGAAGCGGCGCGGCAAGGCCGAGATAAAGTCGGTTTCCGCAAGCACGGCGAGTGCGAACATGAAGTTCGGGACCGTCAGGGCCACTTGCCTGGAGCATCCATGGCTGGCCAGCACATTGTCGACAAAGCCATGTGTATCGCCCATATGCGAGACCACGAGGTGCTGCATGGCGCAGTAGGTGGCCAGCGTCTGATCTGTCAGCAAAGGGTGGCCCTGACGCGCAGCGATGACAAAATCCTCCTCGTAGAGCAGTAGGCTTGCAAAGCGGACCGGAAACTCGGCCTGAGGAATGATGGCGATGTCCATGTCGCGGGCTTCCAACGCGGCCAACGCATCGCGCCAAGCCAGATCAGGCGATGGCTCGCCCTGCCTGGGCAGCAATTGCCGGACGCTGATTGCGATGCCGGGAGCAGACTTGGCCAATAGATCGAGCAATGGCGGCAAAAACACAGACGAAACGCCATCGGGCGCGCCGATCGTAAATCGTCGCTGGGAGCGGGCTGGATCGAATGGTTCCGCTGTCGCTACCACGCTGCGAACACGGGCCAATATATCGGCGATGGGTGCGGCAAGTTCCTCGGCCCGATCGGTCGGAACGACACCTTTCGGTGTTTTGAGAAACAGCGGGTCACCCAGCAGTATGCGCAGCCGACCAAGACCGTGACTGATGGCCGAAGGCGAGAGGTTTAACCGCTGCGCCGAACGCCCGACATGGCGTTCCTCAATGACAGTCTCGAACAGCACGAGCAGGTTGAGATCGATTCTGGAGAGATCAATTTGGTTCAGCATATTGCTGAAATCGTATCATTGGATTCATCATTGTGAAAGTGGGAAATAACCATCATTCCGATATTGCCGGCCACCAATAGGAAGATCCAATGTCCTCTTTCAAAAACAAAACGGCGCGCGGCGACCAACCCGTGCACGAGGCCACAACCGTGTCCCGGCGAGCCGCCCTGACGATGGCGATCGCTGCAACAGGGCGCGTCGCGCTTGCCGCCCCGGCATCCGATGAGACGTTGCCAGGCATCATCCGCCGCACAGAACAACAGGCAGCGGCTTTCATGGCCGGCGACATGACAAGGTGGGCGAGCCTGATCCAGCTCGATGACGATTTCACCCTGATGCAGCCATTCGGTGGCCCGGCCAGCCATGGCTTCGACGACGGTCCCGAGCATCTGGCCGAACTCGCTCGATACTTCCGCAACGGCGGTGGAACCCTGGAGGTGGAAAAGTCCTACGTCTGCAGGGATCTGATCGTACTGGTGATGATCGAGCGCCAGCATGGCGAGGTTGGCGGCCTGCCGGACCAGAACTGGTCGCTGCGCGTCACGCAGGTCTATCGCCGGCATGGATCGGACTGGCGGCTCGCCCATCGTCATGCCGACCCCCTGGTTGGGAAGATCTCGCTGGAACAGGCCGCAGCCCTGGCCCGAGGCGAATGATGTCAGTCCGGATTGAGGTGATCGCCCTTAATGGGAATGCTGCGGGTCAGCCTTTCACGATAAACGCCTGTTGGGAGATTCTCTGAAATTTCTGATTGAGATGGTGGCCGGAAGATGATTTTCTGCGACCTAGCGTAGCTGAGTCCACGCCTCCTCCCGATTTTTGATCCGAGTGGCCCATGTCGATTTCAGATGCGATCTATCGTCCCTTCGAAACCTTGATCCGGCCGCTCGACCTCCCTTACCGACCGCTGCCGGCCAAGGGGCCGGTGGCCGTCCTTTTGCATTTCATCTCGATGTTTCGAGGCGTTCTGATTGCGCTCGCGCTTGCCTCCATGGCGATCGAGGCCATCAATCTGACGATCATCTGGGGGCTTTCGGTCATCGTCGACGGGGTGACGCAAAAGGGCGCGCCAGCTTTCCTACACAGCGAATGGCCACTGCTTGCCTTCCTCGGGCTGCTGATCTTTCCGGGTATGCCGATCGCCTCGTTCCTACTCAACACGTTCAACTCGCATACGCTCGGCGTCGGCATGCCAGCCGCCATCCAGTGGCAGGGCCACAAGGCGGTGGAGCGGCAGGATCTCGCCTTCTTTCACGACCTTTTTGCCGGGCAGGTCGCCTCACGCCTGTCACAGGTGGTGTCCTCCGTCCAGCAGCAGATCATTATTGCCTTCCAGACCGGTCCGCGTTTCCTGCTGCAGATGATCGGCTCGGTGATCCTGCTCATGAGCCTGTCCTGGCAGCTTGCCTTGCCTGTTATCGTCTGGATCGCGCTTAATGTGGCGCTCGCCATCAGGATGGCGCCGACCTTTGCCGAACGCTCGCGCCGTACCGCCAAGCAGCGCAGTCTTGTCGCAGGCGCCATCACTGATCTCTACACCAACATGCAGATGATCAAACAGTTTGCGGCCGAAGACAGCGAGGCGGGCGCAATACGCCGCGTCATTCAGAAATCCGTGCAGACGCAACATAGTGAGCAACGTATCTACCGCACGTCGGAATTGATCGTCGTGGCGCTCAACATGGTGCTGTGGCTCGCCATGCTTTCGATCGGCTTTTCGGGCCTCGTCAAGGGCTTTCTGACGGTCGGCGAGTTCGTGGGCGCGGTCTATATCCTCCAGCGGTTGTCTTCGCACACCTTCACTTTTCTGCAGATGGGCCAGCAGATCTTTCAGGCGATCGGCACGATCAAGGACGCCATGCCCGTCCTAACGACGCCGCCCACCATTACCGACCGGCCTGATGCGAAAAGCCTGATGGTCAGCCGCGGAGAGATCCGTTTCGAAAACGTCGACTTCGCCTACAAGTCAGGCAAACCTGTCATCGACAGACTATCGCTGACGGTCCGGCCCGGCGAAAAGGTCGGGCTGGTCGGTCTCTCCGGGGCTGGCAAGACGACGCTCGCAAACCTGCTTTTACGTTTCTACGACATTCGCGACGGCGCGATCCTGATCGACGGTCAGGACATTCGCGAGGTGACGCAGGCAAGTCTTCGCCGTGCCATCGGGGTCATCGCGCAGGACGTCGCGCTGCTGCACCGTTCAGTCGGCGACAATATCCGTTACGGCCGGCCGGAGGCGACGAAGGACGAGATCGAAGCGGTGGCAAAGATGGCAAGCGCCGATGGCTTCATTGCCGATCTCGCGGACGGCGAGGGCCGCAGGGGCTACGACGCCTTCGTCGGCGACCGCGGCATCAAGCTCTCCGGCGGCCAGCGCCAGCGCGTGGCCATCGCCCGCGTTCTCCTGAAAGACGCGCCGATCCTGGTGCTGGACGAAGCGACCTCCGCCCTCGACAGCGAATCCGAAGCCGCCATCCAGGAAAGGCTGAACTTCGTCATGGAGGGAAAGACGGTGATCGCCATCGCCCACCGCCTGTCGACCATCGCCAGGATGGACCGGATCGTCGTGCTCGACCACGGGCGCATCGTGGAGGAGGGCAGGCCGGACGAACTGGTCGAACAAGACGGCTTGTTCGCGCGCCTATGGAAACGCCAGACCGGCGGCTTCATTCCCGAAGATATCGACGAACTCTTCTCGGCCTCGCCTGCGACCTGATGCGAGTGCGCTATTCGACGAGCCCGAAGATAGGGCCGTAACCGCCGTGCCAAGACCGGTCGTTGCGGCCCATTTCGGGGTTGTAAAGTCCGACACCCCGTCCGCCATCGAGAAACAAGGCATCCGGGCATTTCAGATGGTCGCGGAAGAGCCGTGCGAAATCGTGGAAATTCACCCCGTCTTCGCTCATCGCGAAACGAACCGCGCCGCGCTCGCAGACGCCGACACCGCTGCGGCGGGTTCGGTCGGTCGAGCCGACGATGAAGATCGGGTTCAGCTTGTTGGCGATGACAAGGATCGGACCGGATTGCGTGGCGAACCGCACTTTGGGCCGATGCTTAAGAAATTCATCCGTCGGGAGTATGCCGGCGCTTGCTTCACCCAGAAAGAACACGCCGTTCGGTTTCTTATAGAAATTCGGTACCTGACCGGCGGAGCTTTCGGCCTCTGTCGTATTGGCGGGTTTTAATTCCCTGCCGTTCTCGACATAGAGTCCCATCGGCGAAAAATCGGCACGATACATCCCGGCGTTAACAGCTAATGTCAGTGTTCGCCCCTCGGCGCGAACGGCTTCGGCAAGGCTTGAAAAAGCGCGGTATGGCGCGCCGTCGGCATTCTTCCAGAATAATCGCAGGTCGGCTTTGCCCGGCTCCAGCGTGCAGACGACGTATTTCGCCTCTTCGAAGCTTTGCTGTTCGCATTGTTCAGCATGCTCTTGATGCAAGGATGTCATCGTTGCTGCCAGCATGATGGCGACGGCGAGTATGCCGTGTTTGAGATAGGTCATCGGTGCCACATCCTTGAGCTGCTTACCATGTGCCTGACAAAGCCGCGCAGGCAAGCAGCACCCCCGTCAGGATATCGCGAGGAACAGGCGATAATTGATGTCCGGGCGGGCAAGATCGATCCGCCGGGTTTGCCAGGCAAGATGGCCGGCGATCATCAGCATTCCGATCGCATAAGGCGGCGACATCTCCAACAGCCAGCCCCCGAGCGACCACGCGCCGACCGCCAGAGCATAGAACAGGCCGATCAAGGTCTTGCCGTGCCGGCCGAACAGGATTGCCGTCGATTTCAGGCCGAGACGGGTGTCGTCCTTCAGATCGACATAGGCATAGATCGTATCATAGCCGATCTGCCAGGCGATGGCCCCGGCCCACATCAGCACGGCGCCGACCGGGATATGTCCGGCAGCCTCGGCCCATGCCATCAGCATCCCCCAATTGAACGCCGCGCCCAGGACGGCCTGCGGCCAGTGGGTGAAGCGCTTGCAGAGCGGATAGACAAAAACGAGTGGCAGCACACATATCGCGATGAGGCGGGTGTAAGGCGTCAGGAAAAACAGAAGCGAAGCCGCAAGCGCAAGCTGAACGGCGAGGAAGAGAAAGGCCGGCAGTGTGGCGATCTCTCCGCTTGCCAAGGGCCGAAAGCGGGTCCGCTCGACATGGCCGTCAAACTTCCGATCGGCGATGTCGTTGACCGTGGAACCGGCGCTTCTCATCAGAAGAGCGCCGAGAGAGAAGATCGCCATTTGCCTGAGGTCCGGGAGGCCGTGAGATGCCTGGATAAGCGCGGCCCAGCACGGGAATAGCGTCAACCATATTCCGACCGGGCGATCCAGCCGCGCCAACCGCGTATATGGCCGCCATGCAGCCGGCAGCCGGCGATCCACCCAGTCGCCACGCTGGATATCGCTGAGATCGGGGCGGCTCAGAGTCGTCATGATGATCCAAATTTCCTGTCACAAATAGCCGTGAAGCCTCAGGTGCTGTCGCCATAGGCGCCGCCCAGAATAGGAACTTTTGCAGACACGGCAATAATCATTCGCTGCGATTGGTCGCCGACCTTCCGCGGAAAATGCCGCTATATGTTCTTGTTGTGTTCACGTGCTTGCGATATGGATTCTTCCGATCTTGGAGCAGGGAGGGGAAGATCATGAGTGTCTATGCAACCGTCGGCGCAATCGATTCCGTCAAATCGAATGGGTTTTATGATGCGAGCTTGGCAACGATCGGATGGAGCAAACATCGGGAATTTCCCGGATGGAGCGCCTATTCCGAAGGTGGGAAGGGTGAAGGTTTCGTTCTATGGGTTTGCAAGCCGTTCAACGGCGAACCGGCGAGCGCCGGAAATGGCTCGATGGTTGCTTTCATGGCCAAGTCCCGCTCCGAGGTAGACGCTTTTTACGACGCTGCGATGACCAATGGCGGAACGGACGAGGGCGCACCCGGTCTACGCCCGCACTACGGGCCGAACTGGTATTCCGCTTACGTGCGCGACCCCGCCGGAAACAAGATTGCTGTCGTCTACGACGGCTGAGGCGAGTTTGATTGCCGCAATTCGACGTCTCGGGGACTACCAGGCGGTACGGGCGGTGCCGAGCGCGGTCGTATGAGAGGATGAGACCTGGGCGACGTGCGCCTTGAGCGACACGACGCAGTTTCCCGGAACGCTGAGATTGTGCAACGTCAAGTGTTTCAGCAATGTCTCGGCGTCGCGCTTTTCGGTTAGCGGAAATGTCACAGTCATGCGAGTTCTCCAACGAATAAACTGAGCATCCGCACAAATTAATGTCTAAATCCTTTTGCGCTGCAACAAGAAAATTTTAACCATAAAATTAAAATCGATTAGCTTTCGGAGTGGCCATTTTAAAAATCGTTTGAAACTGGATTCGGGGCTTCTCCATGGAACCTGACTGCTTCGGCCAGCCGCCAGGACGATGCCGTCAATGTGGCATTGACCCATCCAGCCATTGACCCTCGCAGCTTATGGGATCCGAACCTGCCCGTTTCGTCCGGTTCCCCCAGGTCGAAGTGTGGAGGGGAAGGCGTTTGGAGCGTCGTGAGCGTTAGGTGCGCTGGCTGACGTAAGATAGGGCGGTCATCTGCCGTTGCGGGCGGCCCAGCTCCTGAACCGTAGTCCGTTAAGCCTGATGAAACCTTCCGCGTCGTGATGATCGAAGGCGATGGTGCTTTCTTCGAAGGTGACGAGGTCGGCGGAGTAGAGTGAGCAGGGGGAGGCGCGGGAGATGACCGAGGCGCTTCCCTTGTAGAGCCTGAGCGTCACTTCGCCGCTGACGAAAGCCTGGCTGTGGTCGATCAGGGCTTGCAGCATTTCCCGCTCGGGCGCGAACCAGAAGCCGTTGTAGATGAGCTCGGCGTAACGGGGCATGATCTCATCCTTCAGATGCGCTGCGGCGCGATCGAGCGTGATCGATTCAATGCCGCGATGCGCGGCGAGGAGGATCGTGCCTCCGGGCGTCTCATATATTCCCCTCGACTTCATGCCGATGAAGCGGTTTTCGACCAGATCGAGGCGTCCGACACCATGCCGGCCGCCCAGTCCATTGAGTTCGCTCAGCAATGCGGCCGGTGTCATTGCCTTGCCGTTCAGGGAAACCGGGTCACCTGCCTCGAAACCGATGGTGATGATCTCGGGGGCCTCAGGAGCATCGAGCGGATCAACCGTGCGCTGATAGACATAATCGGGCGCGACCTCCGCCGGATTTTCGAGGATCTTGCCTTCGGTCGAGGTGTGCAGCAGGTTGGCGTCGATCGAGAACGGCGCCTCGCCGCGCTTGTCGCTTGGCACTGGGATATGATGCTTCTCGGCATATTCCAGAAGCTGCGTACGGGAGCGGATGTTCCATTGGCGCCAGGGAGCGATGACCTTAAGCGACGGATCGAGCGCATTGATGGCCAGCTCGAACCGGATCTGGTCATTGCCCTTGCCTGTCGCGCCGTGGGCAATGGCATCCGCGCCAACCTCCCGGGCTATGCCGACCAGATGCTTGGCGATCAGCGGCCGTGCGATGGAACTGCCCAGCAGATATTGCCCCTCATAGAGCGCGTTCGCCCGTAGCATCGGAAAGACGAAATCGCTGACGAACTCCCCGCGCAGATCGACGATACGGATGTCCTTGACCCCTGACATCTCCGCCTTGGCGCGCGCCGGCTCGAGCTCCTCGCCCTGGCCGAGATCGGCGGTGAACGTCACGACCTCGCATCCGTAGGTCTCCTGCAACCATTTGAGCATGATCGAGGTATTCCAGCCCGCCCGAATAGGAAAGCACAATCTTCTCTATCTTCGTCATCAACCCATCTCCATCTCGATGCTGGAACGGTAGGCCAAGTCCTACGCAATGAGCTTGCGAAGCATCCGTAAAATTGCGAAAGTTGGGCATATCATGCCATTGCAGCACGGGTTGGAGCTATAAAATGCCAGTCACCTTGGATGCGATCGATCGCCATATCCTGCGCGTGCTTCAGCGTGACGGGCGTGTTTCAAACGTCGATCTGGCGAGAGAGGTAGGCCTGTCGCCATCGCCGTGCCTGCGTCGCGTGCGGCTGCTGGAAGAGGCCGGGATCATCGATCGCTACGTCGCCGTGCTGGACCCTGCAAAAGTCGGGGCGGGGCTGACGGTCTTTGCCCGCGTGTGGTTCAAGACGCAGGACGCCGAGGTCACGCTCCGCTTCGGAGAAGCCGTCAGGCGGTTCCCCGAGGTGATGGAATGCTACCTGACGACAGGGGAATGCGACGCCGTGCTTCGGATCGTCACCGCCGATCTGCATAGCTACTGGCGTTTCCAGGCCGATCACCTGACGCGCATCCCGAGCGTCCTCAGCGTCAAGACCGACGTGCCGATGGAAACGCTGAAGCGGAGTTACGAACTGCCGTTGCGATAGGCGTCGTGCTCGATCCCTATCCCAAGGGAGAGGTGTTCCGGTTCCTTGCCAGCCAGACGAGGCCGGTGACCAGGAGCAGGATCATCGCGGCATGGGTGATGTAATCGAGCGTGGTTTGTGGGGTCGTACGACCATCCCTCCGGCCTCGTCCTGAGGTGCCCCAGAGGGGCCTCGAAGGACGGGGCCGGCCACCGGCGTCTCATCCGGCGATATCAGCATGCAGCGCCACTTGCCCTCCCTGCCACCCTGCGTGGCAGGTGTTCCGGCGTTTGATGGATTCAGGATGCAGTGCTGCGGCGTGTCCTTCGAGGCTTCGCCCTTCGGGCTGCGCGTACAAGGATAAGGGACGTTGTAGGATGCCGCACTTCCAATAGATACGTTGGTGATGCCGCACCAGCGTTGAAATGAGCCTCATCCCAAGGTGCGATCCGCTGAGAGTGGGAAGCGCCCTCCCCAAACTTTTTGTAATGGCGGTAATGGTTGCATCCGCGTTTGGCGGACAAACCTCCGATCCTGAGGGTCTGGGCCAGAGGGCCGGCGAGAGGGTTACTCGACCTGGATATGAATATGGTCGTCGTGGCGGGCGGCGCGACAGCCTTGAAAGCGGATATGGCCGTCGGTGATGCCGAGCGCGTTCTTCAGATGCGGCTCGATGAAGATCTTCTGCAGGCCGAAGCGCGCAACGCCTTCGCTCGTCAACCAGCCGATCGCGGCCGATGTGCGCTGCTCCTCGATGCGATAGGCCGGAAACAGAGGCTGCAGCACATTGAAATCCCAGCGGGTTGTGAGCCAGTCGTTGCGCCCTTCGCATGGCAGTTCGTCGCCGGGGGCGGGTTGCTCGAAGGCGAAATAGCCGATCGGGGAGCGGGTGGCGCCATTCAGGAAGGCGCCGTCCACATCCCTGTAATAATAGGCGAAGTCCAGCTTTTTTCCGTCGGCATGCGACAGATGCGGCAGCAGCGGAAAGCCTCTCACGAAGGGAAAATTCGCATCCAGCGCGACGGTGACGGTTCCAGGAAATTCCCTGTCCATGTGGGCGGCAAGCGCCTTTGCCAGATCGTGCACCTCGGGTGTGACGTAGTTGCGGTTCAGCAGGCAATAGATCGGGGAGCGGACCACGAGCCGGTCCGCGGCGTCGGCGAGGCAGGAGAGGGGAACCCGCCCGAAGATCGGCGCGGCGAAGGTCGCGGTAAAGGTGGCGCTAGCATAGCAAAGCAGGAAGATCGCAAGCTTGGGCAGAAATCGCCGTAAGCCCCAGGCGCGTGAGGCGGCCAGCGCCACGAGATAGGCGATGCCGCCGATCTGCGTCAGCAACGTCAGAACGAGAACGATCAGGGCGTGGAGAGCAAAACGGAACACGGGAAGGCCTTGGGGACGTTGCCATTCCCATAAGCGAGGGGATGGTGGCGCGCAAGGCGGATGGTGGAGTGCGCGGCTCATTTGCGCGTCCCCTGAAGTGCCTTGAATTGACAGGATCAATTATCTGACTAAAGTCAGATAATATGACCTACGATCCTGTCTCTCGCGTCCGTCGCTTTAACCGTGCCGTCACCTCCGAAGTCGGTGCTCTCGATACGTCTTTCCTCGGACGCGGCCGTCCGCTGGGTGCCGCCCGCGTCCTCAATTCGATCGGCCGCGGGCAATCGGATGTTGCGGTGATCCGCGATTATCTCGGTCTCGACTCTGGCTTGATGAGTCGCCTGCTGCGCAGTCTGGAAGAGGAGGGTCTCATCGAGACGGTGCCGAACCCTCAGGACGCGCGTCGCCGCGTTGCCAGGCTGACCGAAACCGGCCGTTGCGAGTTTCAGGCTTATGAAGCGCTTTCCAATGCGCAAGCGAAATCGTTTCTGGCGCGCCATCGTCGCCCGGACGAATTGCTGCGCGCCATGGATATCGTCGCTTCTTCGCTGAGACGTGAGCAGATCGTGCTCGAGGAGAAAGACCCGCGACACGAGGACGCCAGCTATTGTCTGCGCGAATACTACGGCGAACTCGCACGCCGCTTCGAGAAGGGTTTCGATGTATCGCTTTCTCGCGATCCAGACGCCAAGGATATGATCCGTCCGCGCGGTGCGTTCCTGGTGGCCATGTCGGATGGGCTGCCGATCGGCTGTGTCGGGCTGAAGGGCAATGGCGGCGAGGTCGCGGAGATCAAAAGGCTCTGGGTCGCCCCATCCGCGCGTGGCCTTGGCCTCGCAAGGCGCCTTATGTCAGCTGCCGAGAACATCGCCCGCGAACTATCCATCAAGCTCCTGCGTCTGGATACGAATAGCGCGCTGCCCGAGGCAACACAACTTTATCGCGGAACCGGCTGGAGCGAGATCGACCGTTTCAATGACGACCCATACCCGGACACGTTCTTTGAGAAGCGCCTTTAAGCGAAGCTCGCTTTGGGCCGCTACACACTTCTCCTTCGTTATTCCTGTGCTCGTCACAGGAATCCAGTGCGCCCAAGTCCTTGGGCGCGGGAGAGTTTGTTGCTTAGTTATTCAGGGCGCGGACGCGCCGTGGCTGGATTCCTGTGACAAGCACAGAAATGAAGGCGGGGGAGGCGGCGCCGCTGTCCCGCCCTTCGCAGGGCTCAGGGCGTTCGGCCCTGCGATCGATTCACTGGATCGATCGCTCCTGCTTTGCAGAACCGGGCCTCACCCCTGCCGGTCAGGCGGCGAAGCGCTCCGCTATCGGGCGGCGGCGCAGGTTCGGCTGTGTCATTGCAGGCGGGTTATAGGCAGCCTCCAGCGGGCCGGTGTCGGTGCCGGGCGGGACGATCGCGTCGATCCGGTCGAGGATTTCGTCCGTCAGGCTCACCCCGGCGCCGGCAAGCAGATCGTCGAAGTGCTCCATCGTGCGCGGGCCGATGATCGCCGAGGTGACGGCGGGATGGGCGATGGTGAAAGCCATCGCCATGTGCGCCAGCGAAAGACCTGCCTGCTGCGCGAGCGGGATGAGCCGTTCGACCGCGTCCAGCCGGCGCTCGTCGTTCATCTGCCTGGGGAAGCGTTTGGCGCGAGCGCTGTCGGGTTGCGGTGCGCCCTTGCGATATTTGCCTGTGAGCATGCCCATCGCCAGCGGGCTCCACACCATCGCGCCCATTCCGTGACGCTCGCAGGCGGGCAGAACCTCGCGCTCGATGCCGCGGTTGAGGATCGAATAGGGCGGCTGCTCGGCGCGGAAACGTGCCAGCCCACGGCGCTCGGAAACCCATTGCGCTTCGATAATCTCCGAGACGGGGAAGGTCGACGATCCCACGGCGCGCACCTTGCCCGTCCGTATCAGGTCGGTGAGGGTCGATAGCGTCTCCTCGATATCGGTATCGGGCGCCGGCCGGTGGATCAGGTAGAGATCGATATGGTCTGTCTGCAGGCGACGGAGCGAATCCTCGACTGCGCGGATCAGCCAGCGGCGCGAATTGCCCTGTCGGTTTGGGTCGTCGCCCATCGGCAGATGCGCCTTGGTGGCGAGCACGACGTCGTCGCGCCGGCCCTTGAGTGCCTTGCCGACGATCTCCTCGGATTCGCCGCGGCTGTAGATATCGGCGGTATCGATGAAGTTGATACCGGCATCGAGAGCCTTGTGGATGATCCGGATCGAATCCTCGTGGTCAGGATTGCCAGCGGCGCCAAACATCATCGCGCCGAGGCAATAGGGGCTGACCTTGATGCCGGTTCTTCCAAGCGTGCGGTATTGCATGGTCTGTTCCTTTTATTGGGAGGTGAACTTCGTGCGCATCGATGTGGCCAACACCGTCTCGCTGTGCTAATTTGCATAAACGGAACCGTATTCCGCTTATATACGGAACAATGTTCCGTTTTGCAAGCGAGTGGATGATGGGCGACGAGAGAAAAGAGCATGAGGACGGCCTGAAACCCGGGGAAAGGGCGGACAGGCGCGTGCGCGCCGACGCCAAGCGCAATCTCGACGGGCTGCTTCAGGCAGCATTGACCGTGTTTGCGACCTCCGGCGTCGATGCCCCGGTGCGTGAGATCGCGGAGAAGGCCGGCGTCGGCATCGGCACCGTCTACCGGCATTTTCCCGAGCGTTCCGACCTCGTCGTCGCCGTCTTCCGCCGCGAAATCGACGCCTGCGCCGACGCCGCGCCGATCCTTGCCGCCGAACATGCGCCGGGCGAGGCGCTGGCCAGATGGATGCAGCGTTTCGTGGATTTCATCGCGGCAAAGCGCGGGCTTGCGGCGGCCCTGCACTCCGGCAACCCGGCCTTCGATCCCTTGCCCGCCTACTTCCAGCAGCGGCTGCAGCCGGCCCTTCGCTCGCTTCTCGACGCCGCCGCTGCCGCCGGCGAGGTCCGCACCGATATCGCTGCCGAGGATCTTCTGAATGCGGCCGCAAGCCTCAGCATGCACGCCTACGCCCAAGGGTCCGAACATGCCCGGCGCATGGTTTCCCTGCTGGTCGACGGGCTGCGCTACGGCGCGGTTCCGAGATGAAGATGCGCCGATGAAACGGGCTGTCGCCCGTCGCTATGAGTTGGGGCGGGCGACGGTCTGGCATCATCAGGTCCGTATCGACAGCTCGGTATCCTCTTCAAATGGCGTCGAGAGGTAGCGGGCCGCGGGCGAGATATTCCGAGCAGAGGTCGGCATTGGCCCGACATTCCAGGGGTCGTCGCCGCATCAGCCTGCTCGAATAGTCATCGAGCAGGGGCGGCGGGGCGCTGGCGCAACGGAAGTGGCAAGCGAAAGCGCGGCATCCCAACGTCTATCATCGCAGGATGCCGTGGCGCTTCGATGGATGGAGTGGGGTCCTACTGGTGATCCATCTGCTTCGACAACTCGGCAAAAAGCCTGTCGCGGTCGGTGTTCATCTGGACGAGATCGACGGCGACGGTGATGGCGTGGCGTCCTTGGACGCTGTCGATGTCGAACTTCCTGTCGCAGCACCATTGCCGAACGGCATCGGTGACGATGGTTATTTCATCATCATTGAGTGAGATGAGCGACAGGAGCATCTTCGTACCCTCCATGAAGCGGCAAGAGCACCTATGGTCTCTCAAGCGGTCGTGTCGATGATCCGATGGCGTTTACTCTACGCTCATTCCACAGCAATACCACGGCCATCTTGACACGGTTTGGTGACAGCCGAACGATCCCGACAGGCGGCCGTCAGAGCGGTGCCTGCCAGGATTGCTGGATCTTCTGCATCGGGATTTTCCGTCTTGATGATGCGGACGCCTGCGATGCGGCCGAGGTATTCCATCGGGAAGCGCCTAGGATACCGACTGAACTCGTTTATTTCGCCAGCACGATATGCGTTGCGTGTTCGGTTGCGACATGCTCGGCGACGCGGAAGCCGAGGGCCGGGAGGTCGATGCCTGTGAACATTGCTTCGCCCTTGCCGAGGACGACGGGGGAGATGGCGAAATGCAGTTCGTCGATCAGGCCGGCCTGCAGATATTGGCGGACGGTGCTGACGCCGCCGCCGATTTTCACATCCTTGCCGCCGGCCGCGGCCTTCGCCTTGTCAAGCGCTTCCTCGACGCCGCCGGTGATGAAGTAAAACGTCGTGCCGCCCTCCATGACGATAGGTTCGCGGGGATAATGCGTCAGAATATAGGTCGGTGCGTGATAGGGTGGATTCGGTCCCCACCAGCCCTTCCAGGCATCATCCGGCCAATCGCCGCGGATAGGGCCGAACATGTTGCGTCCGAGAATGAAGGCGCCGAAATTCGCCATGCCGCGGGCCGCATAACCCTCGTCGACGCCTTCAGAACCGCCGTCCTTTCCGATCATCGCACGGAAGGTGCGGGTACGGAAAAACCATTCGAACATCTCCGTTCCCCGCTTGCCCAGCGGATCGTTCATGCTTTGCTCCGGCCCGGCGCCGAAACCATCCACGGAAAGGGAAAATGCTGCGACACGCACCTTGGACATGCTGCTCTCCTCCATCTGATTGCGGACCGAAACTAGTTGCGTTGTCGCATAAGCGATCCTATATTGCAACCAGTTTTAAGGAGAGAATTCGTGGATATTGAACTGAGGTCGGGCTGCCCGATCAACCTGACGATGGAAGTGCTGGGCGATCGGTGGAGCCTCATCATCATCAGGGACATCATGTTCGGCAACCGCCGCCATTTCCGCGATCTCCTGACCCATTCGGAGGAGGGAATTGCCTCCAATATTCTGGCCGCCAGGCTGAAGCGTCTGCTCTCGCTCGGATTCATCAGCAAGCGGGACGACCCGAGCCACAGCCAGAAAGCGATCTACAGCCTTGCGGAGCCAGCGATCCAGCTCGTGCCCGTCTTTGCCATGATCGGTGCCTGGGGACGACGCCATTTGCCTGTAAGCGAGGAGTTGAGCATTCGAGCGCAGCTTCTCGAAGAAGGCGGGCCGCCGCTGTGGGACGAGTTCATGGAGGATCTCCGGCAGATCCACATCGCCGACCCGATCCGTGGCGCCAACGGCACCTGCACCTCACCGGTGCTGGCGAAGCTAACAGCTGCGTTCCTCGAGGTCCGCGCGAGATCGCAGGCGTCCTGAAGCCGGCTGGCCCGATCAGCCGCCGGCGCCCTGATATTTGCCGGTGGCATACCGCCAGTGAGCGATTGCCAGCAAGACCCAGATCGGCCCACCGACAAGAGACACCGGCCCCGCCCAGTCCCCGAGGATCGGGATGGGCTTACCGAGCAGGGCGCCGACGGGGACCGAACTGGTGAGAGCCAACGGGACCGCGGTGATGAGAATGGTCTGGATGCCGCCCGGAAAAATATTGAGCGGGTAGCGGGTCAATTCCCAAAAGCCGAAGAAGATCGAGAACAGGTGGTTGGACCGCACCCAGATCAGCGCCGTGGCGCCGATCATGGTGATAAGCGCACCCGTCAGCAGCGTCGCGCTGGTAAGCGCAGCAATGAAGAATGACGCGGACCAGACCGACCAGGTGAAGTCGACGGACAGAACGGCCCAACCCATCAGCACCACCGCCAGGATGACGTGACCGGCATAGCCGATATTGAGGCCGGAAAAGACCAGATAGGCCCAGGGGCTGAAGGGCTTGACCAACAGGGTGTCGAAAGTGCCGAGCCGCACCAGTTCTTCGAGGTCGCGCAATTGCACGAAGCTCATCGCGGCGCCGAGCGAATAAGCCAGCAGCTGGAAGCTGAACAGCAGGGCAAGCTCCGGCCAGGTCCAGCCGCCGAGCGTATCGAAGCGGGCGAGCAGGATGCCGATGGTGGCGAAGACGCTGCCATAGGAAAGGATCTGCGCAAGACGGTCGAGCCAGAAGGCGCCGCGATATTCCATCTGGGAGCGGACATGCATCCGCACCAGCAGCGGCAGGACGCGCAGGTGATGCATGAGCATGATCAACCTCCCTGCACGGTGATGCGGCCGGAGGCGCAGCGCCAAAGCCAGAGGACGCCGGCAAGGAACAACGCGGCCCAGCCGAGACCGAGGCCGAGATGGAGCCAGACATCGGCCGTGGAAAGCCTGCCGAGATAGACGGCATTGGGATAATAGACCACCCAGGCGAAGGGCAGGTGTCGGGCAATCGTGGCCAGCGGCTCGGGGAAGAACCAGAACGGTATCAGCAGGCCCGAGAACAATTGCAGCAGGGCGCCCAGGATCCAGTCCAGCGAGAAGCTCGTCATCAGCCAGAAGGCGACGAGGCCGAAGAGCGCCGACATCAGGAACAGCAGCGTAAAGGACAGCGTCCAGAAGGCGATGAACATCAGGCCATCGAACAGGCTTGCCGGCGGCAGCATGCCGTAGAACAACGCGGTGAAGGCGACGGTCGGAATGACCTGGGTCATCAGGCGATAAGCAAAGCTGCCGCATTCGTTGGCGAAGAGATAGAGCGGATAGGACAAGGGCTTGAGCAGCCAGACTGCGACATCGCCTGTTTTGAGCGACCGGCCGATCTCGCCGATGATCCTTTCGGGGCGGGTTGCGCCCATCACAGCGCCGCCGAGCAGGGCATAGGTCACCATCTGCTGCAGGGAGACCCCGTCGACCACGATTGCGCCGACGCCGGCATAGGCCGCCTGCCAGATGGCGACACGCGCGAAGACCTGTACGAGTTTGCCGAAAAAATTGGCCCATACTTCATTGCGGTAGGCGAGTTGCGAATGAAAGGAACTGCGCGCAAAGGCGAAATAGGCGCTCATGATGCCCGGGCCTTGGCATTGCTACGATGGTCGGCGTTGCGGCGCTGGTAGAAGGTGCGGATGACCTCTTCGATGTCGGGCTCGTGCAGCGCCACATCCTTGAGGCCGCGCCCGCTGCCCACCTCCGACAGGATTGCGACCAGCGATACGTCTTCACGCTCGATGAGATAGTTCTTGCGCAAGCCTTCGTCGCTGACGAGGGTCGCGGTGCGCAACGACAACGGTCCGGGGTCGCTGGCAAATTCGAGTGTCAGCCGCCGAGCCGAGCCCAATGCCGCGCGCAGGCTCTTCAACTCACCGTCGAAGATGAGCCTGCTGTGATCGACCATGATCAGCCGCGGGCAGATGGTCTCGATGTCCTGCAGATCATGGGTGGTGAGGATGATGGTGACGCCGCGCTCACGGTTGATCTCGGCGAGAAAACGCCGCACGGCATCCTTGGCGACCACATCAAGCCCGATGGTCGGCTCGTCCAGAAAGAGGATCTTGGGATCGTGCAGCATCGACATCACGATCTCGGCGCGCATGCGCTGACCGAGGCTGAGCTGGCGCACCGGGCGGTCGAGAAAGGGCGTCAAGTCCAGCAACTCGCTGAAACGTCGGAGATTATCCGCATAACGGGCGGCTGGGATGTCGTAGATGCGCTGGTGCAAGGTAAAACTGTCGACCAGTGGCAGGTCCCACCACAGCTGGCTGCGCTGGCCGAAAACGACGCCGATCTCGCGGGCATTGTCCATTCGCTTCAGATGGGGAGTTCGGCCGAGTACCGAAAGCGCGCCGGCGCTCGGCACCAAAATGCCGGTCATCATCTTGATCATCGTCGATTTGCCGGCGCCATTCGGGCCGAGATAGCCAACGGCTTCGCCTGCCGCAATGTCGAAACCGATGTCGGAAACGGCCAGAACTTCCGTATATTCGTTGGTCACCAACGTCTTCAGCGCACCCAGCAGACCCGGAAATCTCTTGTGCTGTCGGAAGCGTTTGCTGACGTCCCGCGCCTCGATCAAAGCCGTCATATGTATTTCCTCGAGGGTGGTTCCAGCCGATTCGGCAGCAGCATCCAGGCTAACGCGGGGCTCGGCCAGTTCAAGCAAAAGTCGCTTTTTGGGCGCTACTCAATCGAGCCTAGCCGAGCCTTTTGCGTTGACAGCCATGATCAAACATTTCCTGTTGGGGTCATGAAGATTCTCGCAATATCCGGCAGCGTCCGGCACAATTCCACCAATATGGCCATGCTGCAGGCTGTCTGTGCCATTGCGCCAAGTGAGATCGAGATTTCGATCTTCGACGGCGTGGGGCGATTGCCGGTATTCTCGCCTGATCTCGAGGGGGAGAATCTACCGGAGGCGGTGCGGGAGTTGATCGCTGTCATCGCAGAGAGCGATGGCCTGATCATTGCGAGCCCGGAATATGTCCGATCCATTCCCGGCGGCCTCAAGAATGCGATCGATTGGCTCGTGTCAGGAGATGAGATCGTCCATAAGCCGATCGCCCTGCTGCATGCATCGCATCGAGGCGATGATATGCTGGCGGGTCTTCGCACCGTTCTTGCGACCATCACCGACCGGTTCGCGGGCGATATTTTCCTCAGGCTTCCTCTGATGAAGCTGGAGCCGGCCGAGGTGTTCAAGGCCGTCGAGGCAGCGGAGAACCGTTCCAGGGTGCAGGCCTATCTTCAGGCATTCTCCGCCTATTGCATGTGAGGCAGTCAGACCGCCTGAGGTTCGCTGGCTGCATCATCGGACCTCCATCAGCAGGCCGTTCTCGAATGCCGTCTTTTCGTGAAGCGTGTGCAGAATGACGAGCGGGGCTGCGAGCAGCGCGGCGAGGATGAAGGCGGAGAGGAAGTGTCTCGTCAGGAGACGAAGGATTGGTCGGATCATCTTGATCTCCAGCGGCTGCAGATATTCTTTGTGCTGGACTTCAACAATTGCAGCAGCATGACCGGCTGCCTTGCAAGCTCCGCAATGCTGCCGCAACCCTTGTGGCGGACAGAGGGGGAGAGCGAGACAATGGACGGGCGATGCGGATACTGTTGATAGAGGATGAGAGGGAGCTGGCTGAGGCGCTGTCGGCCGCACTCGGCAAACATGGGATCGTCGCGGACCATACGATGCATCTGGCCGATGCGGTCGAACTGACGCGGCAGAACATCTACGATGCGATCCTGCTCGACCGGCGCCTGCCTGACGGAGAGGGCCTGAGCTTCATTCCGGAGCTCAGGCGGACGGGGAAAGATACGCCGATCATCGTGCTGACCGCCCACAACGAACCGAAGGAGCGGATCGAAGGCCTCGATCTCGGCGCCGACGACTACCTCGGCAAGCCGTTCCTGATCGAGGAGTTGATGGCGCGGCTCAGGGCCGTGCTGCGGCGATCGCCTGAACTGACCGAACTCAAAATCACCGCCGGGCGAATGGTGATCGACCCGCTGCATCTCAGCGTCACCGTCGATGCCGTGCCGCTCGATCTGCCGCGGCGCGAACTTCTGGTGTTGGCGGCACTCGCAAGGCGCAGAGAGAAGACCGTGCTGCGCTCGACACTGGAGGCGGCGGTTTATAACTACGAAGAGGAAATCCAGTCGAATGCGCTCGACGCGCATATTTCACGGTTGCGCAAGCGGCTGATCGATGCCGGCGCCGGCGTCGCGATCCATAATATCCGCGGCGTCGGCTATCTCATGAAGGAAGAATGATGCGCGGGGCGACCAAGTCGAACCTTTCACTCTGGTGGACGCTCAGCTGGCAGCTCAGCATCGTTTTCGTGGCGGTTGTTGCGACGGTGATCATCGGGCTTTGCATTTACGCCACTAGCATCCTCTCGCCCAATGAAGGAATGCAGGTTCAGCTGACTGCAGCCCTCGAGGAAGCTCTTACGCGTGACTCGCAGGGCAGGATCGCCATAGCGGATAGCCCGCGTCTCAAGTCGTTCAAGGCTGAGAACAACAGGCTCTGGTTTTTCGTCGCAACACCCAGTGGAGAAACGGCCTCCTACGGCGTAATACCGGCGCCCTATGCGGACCTAGCCCGGTACGTCTACCTCATCAAAGACGCCGACATACGAGGGGCGTCCGGTACGACCGAGGTCGCCTCTATCGACCGTGTCGACACGGCAGAAGGCGAGTACAGAGTGATGTACGGCGGAAACGCCAGCAGAAGCTCCGCATTTCTGGCAATACTCGGCAAAACCTACCTCATTTACACACCACTTTTGGCCATCGCTTTGCCCGGAGTTTTTCTAACGATCCCCCGCGTCGTAGCGCGCGCTTTGGCTGGCGTGAAGGATATAGCGAGCAAGGCATCGGAAATCGAACCCCGCCGGCAAGGAGCCCGATTGCCGGTGGATGGTATCCCCACGGAAATCGCACCGTTGGTGATTGCTTTTAACGGAACGCTTGAGCGGCTTGAGAACGAGTTTAAGAAACGCCAGCGCTTCCTGCTCGATGCGGCGCATGAGCTGCGGACGCCGATCGCCATCATGCAGACGCGGATCGACGGCATGCCCGACGGGCGCGAGCGGCAGCGGCTGCTCGACGACGTGGCGCGGCTTGGGCAGGCGGCCGAGCAGTTGCTCGATTTCGAGCGCAACGATCAGGCGGCTGACCTCGACGAACCTGTCGATCTCGTCGAGATCGCCCGCGGCGTAGTGGCCGATCTCGCGCCACTCGCAATCGGCGCCGGCTACCAAATTTCGTTTCAAAGCGAGATCGAGAGGCTGGAGCGCAAGGGCAGCCCTTCCGCCCTGCCGCGGGCTATGAGCAACCTCGTGCGCAACGCCATCGACCATGGCGGCAACAGAGGCATGATCACGGTTTCGGTGTCGGGTTCGCCTTTCGGCGGCGGCCGGATCAGTGTCGCCGACGAAGGCCCGGGCATTCCGGCCGAGCATCGCGAGCTGGTTTTCGAGCCGTTCTACCGCGTCACCCCGAAGAGCAAGGGCGCCGGTCTCGGCCTCAGCCTCGTCAAGCAGATCGCCGCAAACCACGGCGGCGAGGTCGGCATCGAAAGCGGTGCGACCGGGACGCGGGTGACGATTGAGCTCGGATAAGCCGGCCTGCTCCGGCGGCATCCGTTCACGAAAACGATGTAATGCTGCGGCAATTCTCGACCGCCACTTTCGCTCGACACTAGAGCGCCGCGCGTCCGACAGGACGCGCCAAGGACGCTCTAGCATTTTAAACCTGCGCATAATCCTTTCTGAAAATCGATTTCGATTTTGGGGTTATGCGCTATCGGCGACGGAGGCCAGACAGCGTGCGCAGCAATCCATTCCCATTTTCCTTCCCATGGGCGTCGAGAGGTTTGTCCCTCGCTCTGCGGGTGGCGCTCGCCATGGCAGTGGCCGGGTGCAGTTCGGTACCGCTGAAGGAGGCCGGCACGCTTTCTTCCTACGGCAATCTCGGCGTGCCGAAGGGCAAGCTGTCGAAATCGCGCGTCTATGTTGATGGGACGCGCCTTAGCCCAGCTAAGACGGTCAGCATCGTGCCGACGACCTTCGCCTTCAACGCCGCGACCCGCGTCAAATCGGACGCCGACCGCGTGATGGTGGCGAATGCTCTGGACCGGGCGCTCTGCATTTCGCTTAGCGACAAATACCAGCTGGTCTCTGCCGGTCAGCCGGCGGACCTGACGATCCGCTCCGTCGTCACCGACATCGTGCCGACCAACAAGGCAATGGCTGGTGTTTCGACCGTCGTGACCGTCGGCACCGGTTTCGTGCTCCCCGTCGGCGTGCCGCGGTTGCCGGCCGGCCTCGGCGGACTGGCGGTCGAGGCGGAAGCCGTCGACAGCGGTGGCGTGCAGCGGGCGGCGATCGTCTGGTCGCGCGGCGCAAACTCGCTGCAGAACAATCCCCGCGTTTCCGAAGTCGGCGATGCCTATAGCCTGGCTTCGAAATTCAGCAGCGAGTTTTCCCGAATGCTGATCAAAGGCAAGGAGCCGAAGGGATTGGATATCTCGCTGCCGTCCGGGCAGCGGATGAAATCCTGGCTCGGCGGCAAACCGAAATACGCCGCCTGCGACGCCTTCGGCCGACCGCCCGGACTGATGGGCGCCGTGGCCGCCAAATACGGCGCGCCGCCGCAGTGGACCGAGAAGAAGCCAAAACCGGCCGCGACCTATTGAGAGAAACCGGCGCCGGCGCCCGACAAGCCGCCGCGATCAACACTCAGCCCGCCCCAGGCTGACGGGACGGACGGAGCAAAGGCGGGCAAGGCTTGTGCTCCGTCCGTCTGGAAATCCGTCGCGCTTCACGTCAGACGACGACGCCAGGCCGCAGCCAGAAGTACAGCTTGATCTGATCGGGTCTGTCGGAGGGATGCGGGCCGCGCATGAATAATTCGCCGTCATTGCGCTCGATCACCCGCCGCGAGGCCTCGTTATCCTCGTCACAGAGGATGACGAGGCGGTCGAGGCCTTCCTTCGCCGCCAGTGCCAACAGCAGCCTCAACGCATTGGTCGCGTGGCCGTTGCGCTGTTTCCACGGCACGACGGAATATCCGACATGGCCCGATACCTCGGGCGGCAACTCCTCGGTGCCGGCCTGAAAGCGCAGGCTGATGCTGCCGCAGAATTCGCCGTCCCAGATCCAGAACAGACGGGTGGTGAGTGGCGATCCGGACCCGGCGTGCCGTCTGCCATCAGGAATGAGATCGTCGAGGAAGTTCGCCCGGTCCTGGCGCAGCCGCTGAAGCTCACCGCGAACATAGGTTTCGTCGCCTGCGCGGCGCGGATCGGGAGACCAGCCAGCGGCGAGTGCCGCTTCAAAGCCCGATAGGTTTTCCAGATCCGGCGGCAGCAACGTGACGGGCCCGGGGGGCTTTGCGGTATCTGCAAATGTCATCGATCAGCCATGCTGTATCAGGCCGCAGGAAATTCAGGGGTCGATTCGCGAGGCTGAAGCCGAAAGTTAGGCACGGTTGATGGCCGGTGGGAAGCGGGCGAGTTGGTTCGGCATAGGCATCAAAAAGCCCCGCATCTTGTTGCGAGGCTTGCTGCTAAATGGTGGACCGGCTAACGGCACTGGCGGCGTGGGCCGTAGTTGGGCTGGTAGGTATTGTCGGAGGCGCGATAGGACCGATATCGGCTGTAGCAATAGTCCGCATGCGAACCATAGGCACGTGCGCGCGGCTGCGAAGCGAGGATGCCCCCGATGATGGCGCCGGCGGCCAGACCGCCTATTATGGCACCGGTATTGTCGTGGCGGCGATACCGGCGATCGTAGCGACGATCCCAGCCATAGCGGTCGTCTCGGTAGTAGTCTCGGTCGCGGTAGTAGTCCCGGTTGCGATAGTGATGGCGGTTGCGATACCACCTGCGATTATTGCGGAACTGACCCGGGCAGTTGGTGAAGTTATTGCAGCCAACAGTCATGATCCGGGCATCGGTGCTTTGAGGCGCCGGCTGTGCCGATTGCGCCTGGCTCGGCACGAAGATCGGGCCTGCCGAAGCCGGCATTCCGGAGAAGGCCGTCGCTATCGACAGCGCAATGACGGCAAATCTGTTCATTTCACTCACCTTGGGTAAACGGATGTATCGAAGGGATAACGCAGCGGAAGGGATTGAGTTTCATTTTGGGATGGGGCGGAGTGATGTATGTGCGTATCTGCTAAAATATTAGAGCTGGTCGAGAGGGGGCAAGGCGATTTGCTGGACGGCGTGACAGCCTACGGTGTCTCTGTTCATTTCACTCACCTTGGGTAAACGGATCTACCGACGGCATAACGCTGGGGAAGGGGATTGGTTTCATTTTGGAAAATTCAACAACAAGTTCGAATTGAAAGTAGATAGTCAATTAGATCTTTATGGATGGGCTGCTTCAATGACCGAGATGTAACAGCACTTTTATGCATGTCGGAAGGATCACCATGCGACTCTCCAGAATTCTCGGCGTTCTCTGTCTCTCGACGAGCTTGGCGATTGCACCTCTCAACATCACCATCACCGATTTATCGCCTGCTTTCGCCAAGGGTGGCAACGGCGGCGGCAATGGTGGAGGCAACGGCAGCGGCAACGGCGGCGGTGGCGGTGGCGGTGGCCACGGCGGCGGAAACAGCGGCGGAGGTCATGGAGGCGGCAGCAGCAACAGCGGCGGCGGAAAGGGCAGCGCCAGCTCGAGGGAGAAGACAGAAAATGGCCGGACCGGAAGCACGGGCAAGGCGGCCAAGACGAAATCGGCCAAGCAGACTGTCAGTACGAAGGGCACGTCCAAAAAGACGACCATCGCCAAAGCGCCTGCGACAAAACTTGCAAAAAAGCCAGCAGCAGAGCTTGCCGGTCTCAATTCGCTGAAGCGCAACTTCCATGCTCTCATGAAAACGTCCGATCCTCGGATGGCCGCAATTGCCGCGTTCAGCACGGCGTACGCTCAATATGAGCTCACCAACGGAGTGGCGCCACCGGCCGACGATCCAGTATTGGGCGATGCCGCCCTGACTGCGGCGCTGGCCGCCGCAACCAAGACAGGCATGGTCACGCCGGAGGCTTTGGGCTGGGCACAGGAGACGCTCGGTGTTGGAACAGCTATCGGGACGATCGACCAGATGAGAGACGCCTTGGCGGCAGCCGCCCCGACACCGGAAACCCCGGCAGCAGAGACCGAGACAGCGACAGGCGAGACGGCCGAGGGGAGCGCGACAACTGATCCGGTCGCGGCTGAGGAAACCTCTGGGACCGGAATGGAAGGCACAGCGGACACCACTGAAGCCACCCAAGGTGTTGACGAAACCGAGACCTCTGCCACAAGCACCGAGACGACGACGAACCCGTAACCCTCCTTGACGAACCTTCGGGATTTGCCGAATTCATTGCCCCTCCGACGACGGGGCAATGCCGCTTGTCGTTGGCGACATGGCGCTGTGTCGACCCACTGCCGCCGTGCAACTGCCCGCGGCTCCAGGCCCGGCGTCGTTGCCGGCCGTTGCGTGTATGCCGGCGACACGTCCATGGCTAAGGCATTGGCGAGCGAATGGGATTTGGTGAAAGGTCTTTTGAACTTGAAGGCGTGCTATCAGGCTCACCTTCCGCCGGCCAGCAATCGGAGCTGTCCTTCGTCATGCACACCCTGGCGGTAAAGCTCGATGATGAGGGCGCCCAGACGGTCGGCCTCTTTGCCGGATCGGTCGATCTTTAGCCCGCTACACAGAGCCTCGTGCACACGCCTGCACACATCGAGGTCCTCGGAGGCGAGCGGTTCGTCACGCGTGCTGAACAGCTTGTCTGACATCGCAATCTGCCCTTTTTGGATGCCGTGAATCGCTTTCGTGAAAAAAAGATAATTTCACGATCTTTGCTCTGCAAGATGGGCGAAGGTCCGAAATTCAAAAACAATTCGGCCCTCGCACGGTAAGACGGGCAAGGCTTCAGGGCGTGGATATGAGACCGATCGGCCTGTCGGACTGATGGATAGCTTGCGCGTGCTACTTGAGTGCTGGGTTCTTGGCGCTTTGTTGCGCCAGGCGCAGCTCTTTCAGCCGCTTGGTTTTTTCGCGGCGGGCCCGCTGCTCCGCCTCGATGGTTTCCTTGGCGGCTCGCTCGGTATTTTCGAAACGATCCTGCCGGTAAGCCTTTGATGAGGGTTCACGTTCTCTTGTCATGGCCGCTAAACGCAAATCGGCGAAAACGGTTTCATGGGAAAATGAGTCTCTGGCTGTCAATCGATCGACGTGGCCAGAACGCCGGCGTGCAGGATGGCAAGCCATCGTGGCAACCGGGCGCCTGATCGGCGCCCGGCAACATCACGGATCAGCCTTTGATAAAGGCGAGGATATCGGGGTTTATGATGTCGGCATGGGTGGTGCACATGCCGTGGGGGAATTTCTCGTAGACCTTCAACGTAGCGTTCTGCAGGAGCTTGGACGAGAGCAGGGCGGAGTCGGCGATCGGCACGATCTGGTCGTCGTCGCCGTGCATGACGAAGGTCGGCACGGTGATGATCTTCAGGTCTTCGGTGAAGTCGGTTTCCGAAAAGGCCTTGATGCCGTCGTAATGCGCCTTGGCGCCGCCGATCATACCCTGGCGCCACCAATTGTTGATGATCGGCTCCGAAACTTTCGCGCCCGGCCGGTTGAAGCTGTAAAACGGACCGGCCGGCAGGTCACGATAGAATTGCGAGCGGTTGGCGGCGAGCTGCTTGCGCAGATCGTCGAAGACTTCGATCGGCAGGCCGCCGGGATTGGCATCGGTTTTGACCATGATGGGCGGCACGGCGCCGATGATGACGAGCTTGGCGACGCGGCCCTGCGGCTGGCCGTGGCGGGCGACATAATGGGTCGCTTCGCCGCCGCCGGTGGAGTGGCCGATATGGACGGTGTTCCTGAGATCGAGATGCTCGACGACGGCTGCGGCATCGGCGGCGTAATGATCCATATCGTGACCGTCGCCGACCTGGGTGGAGCGGCCGTGACCGCGCCGGTCATGGGCGACGACGCGGTAGCCCTTCTCAAGGAAGAACAGCATCTGGGCGTCCCAGTCGTCGGAGCATAGCGGCCAGCCGTGATGGAACATGATCGGCTGGGCGTTCTTCGGCCCCCAATCCTTGTAGAAGATCTCGACGCCGTCCTTGGTGGTAACCGTGCTCATCTTTTGGCTCCGTTGGTTGGGGTTGGTTGATCAATGCGATCAGAAGTTTGCGCCGTTGCCGGCAGAATTGGCAAGGGCCACGAGCGTGGTTGCGCCGGAGGCTTGGGGCAAGAAGATCACGCCTGATGGGATCAACCGGCTCGAATTATGCTGATACGCTTATTGAATGGCTCTTTCTATTCTATTGATATGACAGAAGGTTGTATGGTTTCGCGAGTTGGGCCCGCAGCACCGGTCCATCTCGCATGATGGGGACGGGGGATTTGGCGATCCTCATCTGGCTGCTTCGTACTGCGAACATCTTTTGATCCCCGGTATGTCTGCCTGTTGAACACCTCAGGCATGTTCGTCATGGCATAACGAAGGCAGCTGATTTGACGGGCGAATGTCTGCAATGAGCCAATTTTCTGCCGTTCGTTCAAGATATCTGTCCGGGTAGTTCAATATATCTGTCCGGCTAGGTGTGTTGGCATTCTCTGCGTTGCGCGCATTGCAGACTGCTGCTGGCGCTCACTTGAACGCGGGCCGACGCCCAACCATCTAATCCTCACACAACAGCACAATGGCGAACCGTCGCAATCGCGACCGCTTCGCCGGCGGCGGGACGGCCGTTATTGCCGCCTGAGGATCAAATAATGGGTTACATGGATAAGGACATAGCGCCTCAGAATGATGGGGCGCTGATCGATGCCTATTCGCAATCGATCGCAGCAGCAGTCGATATCGTCGGGCCGGCGGTCAGCCGGATCGAGAGGGTGGGTGGCCGGCAGGGGCATGGTTCGGGCTTCGCTATATCGCCTGACGGCCTGATCATCACCAACAGCCACGTCGTCGACGACGCCAAGGCCGTTCGCATCACCACGCCTGATGGCTTCGTCACCGAGGGTCGGGTGCTCGGCCGGGATGTGGATACCGATATCGCCCTCATTCGCGCCAATACCAGCACTGGCGCCTGGGCGAAGCTCGGAGATTCCCAGTGCTTGCGCAGGGGCCATATCGCCATCGCGATCGGAAACCCGCTCGGCTTCGAATGGACTGTTACCGCCGGTATCGTCTCGGCGCTCGGCCGGTCGATGCGGGCTGCCAGCGGCCGGCTGATGGAGGACGTCATCCAGACCGATGCGGCGCTCAATCCCGGCAATTCAGGCGGGCCGCTGGTGTCTTCCAGCGGCGAGGTTATCGGCGTCAATACCGCCGTCATTCAGGGTGCGCAGAGCATCGCCTTTGCCGTGGCGTCGAACACGGCCAATTTCGTGGTTTCGGAGATTCTTCGCTATGGCCAGGTCAGGCGCGCCTTCATCGGTATCGCCGGCGATACGATCGTGCTGCCGCGCCGGGTGGCGCTTGCGGCGGGCACGGTGCAGACGACCTCCGTCCGCATCCGGCGCGTCGAGCCGGAAGGGCCGGCGGCGAAGGGAGGGCTGCAGGAGGGCGATTATATCCTCGCCATCGACGGCAGCCCGGTCGGCGGCGTCGACGATATCGTCCGATTGATGGATGGCAGCAGGATCGGCAGGGATACGGAAATCCTGGTGTTCTCGGTGGCGGGGCGGATCGAGAAGAAGATGTTGCTGCCGATGGCCCGGTCCTGACGCCGCACGTCGGCGTCATGACAAGCCGTCATTTACGTCAGGCGCTGACGGCCTCCTGCTCGGTCCCCGAAAAATCCACCGCCGCAAAGGCTGCCGCCAGCACCTCCGGCCCGGCGCCGTTTTTCGCGGCATCGGTGGAGAGGATCTGGCGGTAGCGCCTTGCGCCGGGCAAGCCTGTGAAGAGACCGACCATGTGGCGGGCCACGTGCTGCAGCCGGCCGCCGCTCATGATGTGGCTTTCGGCATAGGCCATCATCCGGTCACGCAGCGCCTCCCAGTCCGGCTCGCTCGCAGGCGCGCCGAAGAAACGCTGGTCGACGTCAGTAAGGATCGCGGCATTCTGATAGGCGGCCCGGCCAAGCATGACGCCATCGACATGGGTGAGGTGGGTTGCTGCCTCGTCGAGCGTGCGGATGCCGCCATTGATCCCGATGAAGACATCGGGCCAGCGCTGCTTCATCCGGTAGACGATCTCGTAGTCGAGCGGCGGGATCTCGCGGTTCTCCTTGGGGCTCAGACCCTTCAGCCAGGCCTTGCGGGCATGGATCCAGATCGCGTCGGCGCCGGCATCGAGAACGCGGGTGATCAGCTCGGGCAGTGCCTGTTCCGGGTCCTGCTCGTCGACGCCGATCCGGCATTTCACCGTCACTGGCGCGGTCGCGACTGCCTTCATCGCCGCGACGCATGCGGCCACCGTCTCCGGCGTCAGCATCAGGCAAGCGCCGAAGGTGCCTGACTGCACGCGGTCGGAAGGGCAGCCGACATTGAGGTTGAACTCGTCATAGAGGTAGGGTTCGGCGATCTTTACCGCCTCGACAAGTTTTGCCGGGTCCGATCCGCCGAGCTGCAGCGCCAAGGGATGCTCGGCGGCGTCATGACCGAGCAGCCGGTCGCGCGGGCCGTGGATGATCGCATCGGCCACCACCATCTCGGTATAGAGCAGTGCCCCGCGGCTGATCTGCCGGTGGAAATAGCGGCAATGCCGATCCGTCCAGTCGATCATAGGGGCGACCGCAAAAATCGGCCTCTTCTGCGTCATCGACGTTCCATTGTTCCTTGTTACCGGGGCCGCAGCGCGGGCGCCGTCACCGCCGCATCGGGCGGGCATCCATAAAGCGCGCATATAACACTTGCCAATGCGATCGACAAATGACCGCCGATCACCACAAACAGAAACGGCGCCCCTTGCGGAGCGCCGTTCATGCCGCCGAAGCGACGTCTGACTTACGAAGCCGAGATGTTGACGGCCTTCGGGCCCTTGCCCATGCGGTCCGGCTCGGTGTCGAAGGTAACCTGCTGGCCTTCGCGCAGCGACTGGATGCCAGAAGCCTGCAGCGCAGAGATATGGACGAAAACGTCCTTTGCGCCGCCGTCCGGCGTGATGAAACCAAAACCCTTGTCCTGGTTGAAGAATTTTACGGTGCCCTTGGTGGCCATTGGGATCGTCCTTTTCCCTTAGTCTGTGTAGTATCCGCGCCCCCGAGAGGAAGCGGACGGCTTTAGCTTTCGCCCCGATCGATTGGGACGAAGGGTCAGTCGGAGAAGTCACGTACGGGGAAAGAACGTCTACGTAGGCGGGTAGTCCCGCGCCGCCTTCCAAACGGAAGGGATTACCACATCAGTCCAGTCACCGGCATGCAAATGCCCGAGTAAGTCAATTCGTGCCAGCATTTCGGGCAAAAAGCAAGCGGGATTATTGTGGCACGCCCGCATCGATACCGGGAAATGCCGAAGATTCAGATACTTGACGGTGGGTTAACGGATTCTTGCACGGCTGTGCCATATCGGGATTCCGTGCCGAAACGGGATGACAGGCGGATTCGATAGTCGGGCAGGGATTTGTTCGGGGCCGGTCGGGCGGCAGGGCACACCGATCAGTCTTCATGGTGGGGGAGGAACGGAGCAATTGATCCAGTGAAATCGGTGGCAAACACAGGGAACCGCGACGGCGGGTGGCTGGGCCGCCTACCTACCGCGCATCACCCAGCAACGCGCCGAGACTCCACGGATTATCCCCCTTCTGGTTCGCGATGTCGTCGACCTTCCAGCCGCCGTGTTCGCGCACCAGGGTGTAGAAGAGTGTCACCTCTTCGCCGTTTTCGAATTCCACTTCCACCTCGGCTTTGTCATCCAGCAGGATCGGTTGGCCGATCCTGACGTCGCTGGCCGCGCCGTCCTGACCCGCGATGACGGGATCGAAGTCGATCGCGCCGACATCGCCCTCCGGTGTGTTGTCGAGATCGGTCTGAAGGAGCTCATTCAGGTGGTCGGAGAAGAAAGTCGAATAGGGCGAGGGCGCCTCGGCGTCGCTGTTGTCGGTGTCGTAGCTATAGAGCGCCTTGAGCAGCGCCTGCGGCGTCTTGTAGGTCTGCGCCAATGCCGGCAAGGCTGCGACTGCCGACACGGCGAGGGCGAGGATGAATGTGGGCAGGCGCATGCGGGCTCTCCTCGATGAGCGGTGAATCATAGCGGAATCGGGCGCTGAGGTGGAGCGGCAATTTGGACCGGGCGGTCAGCCCGAACTCCCTCTTCTACCCAGTGGGGAGAAGAGATTCGGTGGGGTACCTTGTTCCGCCTGATCGACGCAGGGGCTTGCTGGCCGCGAGCCCCCCGTTTTGAAAGCCATTGGCGACGCAACTCTGCGTCGCAGGCAATCCAGCCATGGCCTAGATCAATGCCTCATGCGACAGCGCAAACGACGGCTCGAAGACGTCCTTCACGGCAAGCGTGAAATCGTGGCTGGTGACGTTTCCGGCGGAGTCATAGGCTTCCGCGGTGAAGGTCAGGCTATGTGTGCTTTCGTAGTCGATCGCGGCCTTGGTCTGGATCTTGTTGCCGACGAGTTTGAAGATGCCGTCGGCATCGTCCGTCAGCCGCCATTTCACGGCGCCGCCTTCCGGATCGACGGCCGTCAGCAGGCCGACCGAGGTGCCGATCGCGATATTCTCGGAGACCGAGCTGCGCGAGAAGGCGAGGTTGGTCGGAGCCTTGTTGACCGGCGTCTCGTTGACGTCGAGGACGTTGATCGTGATGTCCTTTTCGACCGTGACCTTACCGTCGGAGACAGCCACCTTGATCGTGTGCGACTTCGCCGTCTCGTAGTCCAGCGCCTTCGAGGTGACGATGCGGTTGCCGTTGATCCGGAAGTGATCGTTGGCGCCATCGAGCAGCTTATAGGTGAGGGCATCGCCCTCGGCGTCCCTTGCACTGAGCAGGCCGACCGTGGTCCAGATCGGGGTACTTTCCAACAGGGAGGTTTTCGAAAGTTGTATATTGGTGGGCGCGCTGTTGGTGCCGTCGGGCGTGAACTGTCCCTTGGCGAAATCGTAGACGCCGTCGGCAAAACGGGCGAATTCAACATCGGTCAGCGTATCCTTGCCCTCCAGGGCGCTCGTCAGGATGTGGCTGCCATTGTTCAACGCGAAGGAGTATTTGGCGAAATTGCCTGAGAAGACCGCCGTATCGATGCCCGCACCGCCCAAAAGCACGTCGTTGCCGGCGCCGCCTTCGAACCTGTCATTGCCGCCGGTTCCGAAGAAATAGTCGTCGCCGCCGCCGGTCTTGACGTCGATGCCGAAGGCGGTGCCGAAGATGTCGACGTGGCGGTTTGCCAGTTCGTCGGAGAGGTCGGCATGGGCGCTGTCCGTTAAAGTCAACGCCAGGACATCATTCTCGTAGCCCGGCTTGTCGTATTTGACGATCTTGTCGAAGCTTTCGAACTGGGCGGCCGAAGCGAGAACCTCGGCTCCTGCCGTTTCGAGGATTTCGACGTTCTTGATCGTGAAACCGGCAAGCCCGATGGATTCCTGCCCAAGGCCTAAAGTAGGTTTGATGACCTGCAGCGTGTCCGTGCCGGCGCCGCCATCGATTACTCCGGAAAGAGCGGAAGAGTGTGACTGCAAGTTGATGGCATCATTGCCATCGCCGGCATCAATATCGAAGGCCTCAGGGGCGGTGGACATATTATCGCCATCGGTGATTTTATCGTCGCCCGCTCCGCCTTTGATGACGTCATTTCCGACGCCGCCGAAGATCTGATCGTTGCCATCGCCGCCGGTCAATTTGTCGTTGCCGGCATTGCCGTTGATCGTGTCGTTGCCGCCGCTACCATCGAAAATATCGTTGCCGTCGGTTCCCGTAAATATGTCGTCGCCGGCGCCAGTCTTGACGTCAATACCGGAGACCGTGCCAAATATACTAGCCCGACTGTTTCCAAGCTCGTCGGAAAGATCGACATGGGCCTTGTCCGTCAATCTCAAGATGGCGATAGAGGAGCCGAAAGCGTCCTTCGTTCCCGAGATTTTGTCAAAGCTTTCTAACTGCGCGGATGAACCGGTAAAGCCATACTCATTCGTTTCAAGAATTTCGAAATTCTTGATCGTCAGCCCGGCTATCCTGGATACGCGCAGTGTATCAATGCCGGTTCCGCCATCGATCGTGCCGGAAAGCCCCTGAGACTGTGTCTGGAGGGTTACGATATCGTTTCCGTCGCCGGCAGCGATGTTGAAGACTTCTGATGAAAGACTCGAAACATCACCATCGACGATTACGTCGTCGCCCTTGCCACCGATCAACCGGTCATTTCCACCATTGCCGTTGATGTAGTCGTTACCGTCGCCGGCGTCGAAGATGTCGTTGCCGGCAGTTCCGGTGAGAAGGTCGCGAGCGCTCCCGGTCGTGACGTCGATGCCGGAAACGTTAGGGCCGCCAAAGATGTAGTTTAGCTTGCCTGCCAACTCGTCGGAAAGATCGACATGGGCGCCGTCTGTCAAGACCAGCTGCACGGAAGAATCGGAGCCGGTACCGATGATTTTATCGAAGGATTCGAATTGTGCCGTCGATGCGGTCACACTGGATGTCGCAGGCTGGAGAATCTCGACGTTCTTGATCGTCAGGCCTGTCAGATCATTGGCTTGCAGCGTGTCGGTGCCGGCCCCGCCGTCTATCGTTCCCGATATCTTGGCGAAAGAGCCGGTGAACAAAATCACTTTGTCGTTGCCATCGCCGGCATCGATATTGAAGGTTTCAGCGACATCGGAAAAATAATCTCCGTCGCTAATCGTGTCATTACCCGCGCCGCCCTTGAGGACGTCATTGCCGACGCCGCCGTAAATCTCGTCATTGCCATCGCCGCCATTCAGCGTGTCATTGCCTGCTTCACCATTGAGCAAGTCGTTACCGGCGCCGCCGCTCAGCGTGTCTGCGCCACCACCACTCACTATGGTGTCGTTGCCGGCGCCCGTCGTGATCGTATTGGGGCCGCTCGAGCCCCTGACGCTCGCGGAAACCGAGCCCAACTCGTCGGCGAGGTCTGCCACGCTGGAATCTGAGACGGTGAGGGCGACGGCGGAGAGAGGATTAGCGGCGGAGTAGCGGATAACGTCGTAAGCTTCGAACTCAGCGCCGGTCCTGGTAAGCGTGGCGCCGTTCGTGTCCAGAATATTCAAGGCCATATATATCTTTCCCCAAAAGATGCTTTGTACTCGGCAATATGAGAGATCCCCGAAACAACTGTTTTATTGCTCGGCGGATGACAACCCCTCGGGGATCTATGCCAATCCCCGATTAAGTTTTCAATGCAAAATTGTGTCTTTTCATTGCTTTTTTAATGAAAAACTAAGGATGAAATACTGGAGAAACGAATTTTAATTTGAGAACTCAAAGTCATAATTTGGTTTCGTAAACAGTATTATCTTTCATTTTCGGGCGGGATGCTCTCGCGAAAATTTTGTTTCAGCGGGTTTGTCGGTAGTGCTGCGCCGCGCGACCATTCGCGTCACTACCGCAGGTTGGTGTTTGGCTTCGACTTGTTCAGACTTCCCGCGCGGAAGAACTACACGAGCTTGATGAGTCCTGCCTTCGTCGGCCTGAAGCCGCAGGCGCGGTAGAAGCCGGTCAGGTGCGGTTCGAAATCGACATGCAGCCACTCTGCGCCACGCTCCCGCGCAACCCGCGTCGCTTCCCTGACCAGCCGCGTCGCGATTCCCTGTCTTCGCATCTCGGGATGGACCGATGTATCGAGGATGAAGGCATGGATGCCGCCATCCCAGGCGACATTGACGAAGCCCACGAGCCGGTCGTCCTGATAGGCGCCGATATGGGCGAGGCTGCGGGAGAGGATGGGGGTGAAATCGCGGTTGTGCGGGGTGCCCCAGGCGGCGGAAAAAAGCGCGCTCAATTCAGCAGCGGAGGGGAAGGGGTCGATGCGCAGTTCCGGCATGGGCGGTTCCCTTCATTCGGCGGGTATGGAGGTCTTCCGGATCAGGGGCCGACGACGTTGCAGGCTCATTCCGTAACGGCGACGAGCCGGCCGTCGCGTCGCTCGAAAATCCTGTCGGAGAGAAAATCGACGCCGCGGTGCTTTGCCATGTCGATCAGCTGCCGGGCCGTGGTCAGCGCGGAGGGCGCTTTTCGGTCGATCACGGCGACTTCGTCGCGCTGGCGCAGGATCAGAAACGCGCCATCCGGGAAATTCTTGTCCACCATCGCCCAGAATTCATCCGTCATCACGATGGCCGGCGTCAGCGGCGGGTTATCGTCGATCCGGTAGGCGATCATGTGATCGTTGACCCGTTCTTCCTGGAGTTTCGACATTTCCCGTAGAATATTCCCCTGCGCGGCCTGGCGGATCTCGGCGACAGAGCGCTCGCCGAGATCGGCGCGCGAGAGCCCGACCAGGCTCTGCGGCGTGTCCAGCTGCAAGACAATCGCCACGTCGCCGGCAAGTTCCTTCGCCAGGGACGTTGCCGCATCCTGCTCATTCCCAGGCTGCCGGAAGCGGATATTGGCGAAAACATGCTGCAGGTCGAGTTCCGGCCTGCGGACCGTGACGAGAACGCTCTGCACGAGGTTTTCGATGGCGGCCTCGCGGTCCAGATCGTTGCGGAGCGTATAAAGCCTGCCGTAGACGTTGGTGACATCGATCGTTCCCGTCACGGCTTCGCTTCCGCTATTGGCAAGCCGCACGCGGAGAACGGCGGGATTGCCGGGGTCGATCGCAACCTCCTGGACCTCGGGCTCGCTGCGCAGGCGCGCGGCAACGGCGTCGCGCAGCTGCGCCAGCGTTTCGGGCGGTTTGGCGGAAATGGGCTGCGCTTCGGAGCGGAGGCCAATTTTCGAGAGAAGGGTCTTGAACATGTCGGCGTTTCCCTGATGTGTCGTGTCCTCGTAAGCTGCCGCCGGCGTCAGGATCAAGGCGATGCCGGCTGAAAGATTGATGATCCGCATCCTGGCCCCCGGCACCGGCGAAAGAGGCGGCAGCCGTCCGGCCGCCGGCCGAAACGCGTTGCGGCCAACCGGATTTATGCGGCGCGTTTCAGGCGTTTGTTCATGCATATCGTCCCCCGAAGCCGCCGCAACGGCCGGCCGTCAGCAGAAGCTAGGACAAAGCTGTTGCCGATCAATGACGGATGAGGCGCATCGGCCGGGAGTGGGCGGCGGCCTTATGCCAGCTTGATAAGGCCTGCCACGGTGGGGTAAATCCGCAGGCGCGAACCGGAGGGTGTGGAGTTCGGCGAAGGGGTCGATGCGGAGGTCTGACATTGGAATTTTCCCTGTGGCCACGCAGCGGGGCTGATCCGCAAAATCACGTATAACGCCCCTAGGAGCTGTGGACACTTATCTGAGCCATAGGATTGTTGCGGCCAAAGCGAGCATGG